>NZ_OZ034773.1:0-1676004 GCF_964028365.1 Wolbachia endosymbiont (group A) of Udea olivalis | reverse complement strand
ATAACTTGTTACTAACTTAAAATTCAGTAAAAATTGGCGTTGTTCAACTTGTGGATAAATATGTGAGTAACTTTCGTATATTATTGATTTTCTGTTATGATTTATGTGTATAAGTAAGGTGTTTAGAGTGTTAGTAATTTTCTTTTATGGAAAATACTTTACCATCATGCATTGTTACACAACTATGTATATGTTGTTGAAAAAGTTGTTGATCAATTGTTGGTATTTTATATCAACAAATAATTCACAAATTAATTTGACATTATTCACATGCTTATTAAACATTTAATAACAGTTTTCTTGATAAATCTAATCTGAAAACGTTTTTGCCATTACAGGGAATAAATTGAGTAAAAAAAGAACCTTAGTAGAAAAAATAGCATATAGAATTTTTCTCTTCCTTTTCAAAAAAGCTTCTGTGTTGAAAAAGTGTGCGACTGAGGCATTAATGAAAGATCTGCCAGACCTTAATATATTTAATGGTCTATTAAAATTCCGCGATTGTGGTATAATGGATATAATGACTCCACGTACAGAGATATGCGCAGTAGACATTGAGTCAAGCGAACGTGAAATAATAAAGAAGATAAAAAACACTTGCCACACTAAAATACCAATTTATAAAAATAACTTTGATAACGTAATAGGCTTTTTTTATGTAAAAGATGTTATTTTTAATAGGGATAAAAATTTTAATCTGAAACATATTATACAAAGCGTAATATTTGTTCCACCCTCGATGAAGACAACTAATCTTTTTGTTAGGATGAACTCTTCTAAATCATGCTTAGCTATCGTATTGGATGAATATGGTGGAACTGATGGTTTAATTTCAATGACTGATCTTATAGAGGAACTAATACCAAACATTGATAGTGAAAACGAAATAAATTCAGAATATACCATTACTGAATTGTCTCAAAATAAGTTTGAAGTATCAGCAAGGGCTCTTATAAAAGATATAGAAGAGGATCTAAAAATAGAATTACGTGACCCTGAAGAAGACTATGTTACACTTGGTGGTTTGATTCTTTCGATTGCTGGTAAAGTGCCTTCTGTAGATGAAGTCATTAAATATAAAAATGGTATGAAGTTTATCATCAAAGATGCAAATGAGCGCTACATTAATAAAATAGTACTAGACTTAAGTGATTACAAAAATTAGATTTGGTACCCCTTGTCGGGGAATGCCTTGACACGAAGAAAAAGTTGTAATAACCAAATATGCAACTCAAGTTATAGTTAAACCTATTTCCAGCAAATTATTTTCGCAAGTATAATGCATTTCAGTGTTATAGTACTCTAATAATAAAGAGGTCATATAGATATTAATATCTTTTGTATTTAAATTAGTGTCATTTTTTTTGATTAATTTGTCTACTAATGATTTGCTTATTGGTTTGTGTTCATTTAGAATTTTTATAGTTAATAGCATTTTATCTTCTGTTTGACTCAGTAAAACAGATACTAGTTCAACTTCCGCCACTGCACTGGCTATAGTTAGCACCATATTAGAAATTATCTTATTTATCTTTTCAATTAAATCTTCCTTATTTTTTGCAGAGTATGCGTCTATTTTCCACGTAAGCTTTACTTTTTTTTTAATAAATAATTTTCGATATTAGATTTGGTCTTATCAAAGCTATAATTATCCATTGAAGAAGAATATGCCTGCTTCATAACTTTATGTTTATATATTAAATCATCGGAGCTTTCTTTAAGAAACAACAACGCTTCCTTCTGCGCATCAGCATCATTCTTATCTATTACTTCAAGCTCTTCTACGCCAAACGTTATTCCATTCATAGAGTTAGCAAAGTCATGAAGCAGCCGTCCTGATAGCAGTTCCGTTATTAACAGTATGTTTTTGGTATTTTCGTTCATTGGATAATTATAAATGATTTAAGTTACCCTATATTGGTAAGTATATAATAGTCAATTAAGAGAAAGTTTCGTTGCACTTTTTATATCAAGGCATTAATATAGTATTAACAATTTTAAAATTTATAAAAGGATTATGAATACTTATACCAGATCAGGAATAGATATTGAACTATATAATAAGTTAATAAAAGAAGTCAAGCCTATTGCTCAAGAAACTACTAGAGAAGAAGTAATCAGCGAAATAGGTTCATTTTCTGCGTTATTTGATTTTGCTGCACTAAGTAAGAAGTATGACCATCCAGTACTCGTTTCCTCAACTGATGGAGTAGGTACGAAACTGTTGATAGCTCAAGAAGTGAATAAACATGATACTATAGGTATAGATTTAGTTGCAATGTGTGTAAATGACTTACTTGCACAAGGAGCAACGCCTTTGTTTTTCCTTGATTACTTTGCAACAGGCGTTTTGACCAAAGATGTTTTATTATCTGTGGTTAAGGGCATTGCAGAGGGGTGCAAGCAAGCTAAAATAGCATTGGTTGGTGGGGAAACTGCAGAAATGCCTGGAATGTATGGTAATAATCACTATGACCTTGCAGGGTTTGTGGTTGGTGTAGTTGATCGAAAGCAAATTCTTCCAAACTGTAGTATGATGAAAGCAGGTGATTATATAGTTGGCTTAGAGTCAAGTGGAATTCACTCAAATGGGTTTTCTTTAGTGCGCCATGTTTTCAAAAGCTTAGGTATAAATTATAACGATACATCTCTATGGAATAATAAATCTTGGAGTGAAATACTACTTGAACCAACAAAAATATATGTTGATTCTTTGCTGCCTATCATGTCACAAGTAAAAGGTATTGCGCACATCACGGGTGGTGGTTTGGTAGACAATATTCCGCGAATTCTTCCAAAAAACTTATTTGCAAACATAGACATTAATTCCTGGAAATGGCCAGATATATTTTTATGGCTAACAAAGGAGGGTAAAATAGAGAAGAAAGAAATGCTAAAAACATTTAATTGTGGTATTGGTATGGTATTGATCGTAAGTTCTGAGAATATGCAAAACGTGAAAAATCATTTCCAAAAACGTGGAGAAAAAATTGAAATTATTGGAAAACTTGATGAGGCATGTAACCCTCCACTTGATAGAGTAGTATTTAGTTAACCTAACTTTACTGACAGTCTTTTTGCAACTTCTAGGTATGCTTCCTTTAAATCTCCTAAATTCAAACGAAAGACGTCTTTATCTAGCTTTTTATAAGTATTTTTATCCCATAACCTGCAGTTATCAGGGCTGATTTCATCGGCTAAAATGATTTTAGTACTGTCATTTATCAATCTGCCAAATTCCAATTTAAGGTCAACTAGATCTATGCCTGCATTTGAGAATAAATCAGTTAGGATTTCATTGATCTTTAAAGTTGTAGTTTTTACTTCATCCATTTCTTTGCTAGATAGCCAATCAAAATACAGTATGTGATTTTCATTTACCATTGGGTCGGCTAGGTCATCATTTTTGTAAAAAAACTCGATTATAGGAGATGCAAGCCTCTCACCTTCTTTGATATTAAAACGTTTGCAAAAGCTGCCAGCTGCAACATTTCTAACTACCACCTCAAGAGGTATTATCTTGAGCTTTTTGACTAGCTGTTCTCTTTCATTCAGAGTTTTTATAAAATGCGTGCTAATTCCTGCTTCTTCGAGCTTTTCCATGATAAAAGCACTAACATGATTATTAATTATTCCTTTGCCCTCAATAATTTCATATTTTTCCTTATTGAATGCTGTGACATCATCTTTAAAGTGCTGTATGACAGTTGATGAATCTTCAGTTTCAATAATGGCTTTCGCTTTACCTTCGTATATCGTTTTATTCAGTGACATGTTTAATTTAACTATATATTATATCAATTTACTGTTCTTAGAGTATAGCCCCAAATAACTTAAAATAAACCTTAATGGCATTCAATGTTACAATATTAACCATATTTCCAGAAATGTTCCCGGGGTTTTTGAACTATTCTCTTGCCGGAAAAGCGTTAGAAAAAAAAATATGGAACCTTGAAGTAATAAATATTCGTTCTTTTGCGAAAGATAAACATTCAACTGTGGATGATGTTCCATATGGAGGTGGAGCAGGAATGGTTATGCGTTCTGATGTAGTTGGTGATGCAGTAGATAGTATGCTCTCTGTTCATAAAAACACTAAGTTTATTTACATGACTCCATCTGGAACTAAGTTTAATCAGAATATTGCCAGAGAATTATTAGAGTTTCCTCATATAACAATATTGTGTGGTCGATTTGAAGGTATTGACCAAAGGATAATTGATGCGTATACTCCTTATGAGTTAAGTATTGGAGATTATATACTTTCAGGAGGTGAGCCAGCTGCAATGGTGGTTCTTGATGCATGCATTAGACTTCTTCCAGGTGTAGTAAATAATACCGATAGTATTACTGAAGAAAGTTTTAATTATGGTGGTGGTGTACTTGAATATCCTCAATATACTAGACCTGAGCAGTGGAAGGGATATAAAGTACCTGAGGTTTTGTTATCTGGCAATCACAAAAAAATAAGTGATTGGAGGCAGAAGCAGTCTCATGTTATAACAAAAAAGCGTAGGCCTGAATTATTGAGTGGAGAGATAAATGACAAATTTACTTAAAAAATTTAACGAACAGCAAATGCAAGTGTTAGCTAAAGAAATACCAGAATTTCGTCCTGGCGATGATTTGAAGGTCACTTTTAAAGTAGTTGACGGTACAAGTGAACGTATACAGATATTTGAAGGTGTATGTATATCAAAAAGGAACCGCGGGTTACATTCTTCTTTTGCAGTCAGAAAAGTTAGCCATGGAGAAAGTATAGTGTCTCAGTTTTTTGTTTATTCTCCTGCACTGGTTTCAGTGCAAGTGACAAGAAAAGGAAAGGTTCGTAGAGCAAAACTGTATTATCTGTGCAAACTATTTGGAAAAGCTGCAAGGATCAAAGAACGTACTACTTATGTTAAAAAGAAATCTAAGTAGATACAATAGGGAATGACATCAACGGTTATTAAACTGGACGTTTGTACAGCTGTGGGCTTGACGATGGGATCCAGGAAAAATAAATGAGTATAAAGAAAAAATTCCTTAAATTACTTCAGTCAAGGCGTGTACATGCTCGTATAAAAAGGAAAAATAAAAAGAACAGAGCGCTACGCTTTTGTTCTTTCACGGCACTAGTTATCTCACTTGGCTGTCCTGTGTGTATATTGTTGAGTATATTAGTTAACTCTTACAGTGCCTTAACAGTAACGAAAATTTTATTGCCAGTTGAAATAAATGCTGATCTTACTTTGGCGAGTAATCCTAGTGATTTGCGGTATAAGTCCATTGGCTTACTCAACGATTCTTTACGTAAGGTGTTTGGAGGAACTGATTTTAAAGACGGTGACGAAATTTTAAGTCGTAATTCTTACAAAGAACTAGAGAAATTTTTTCGTAAGAAAGTAAAAGATAGTGGTGAATATGAGATCTGGTTTACCGCGTCAAGTATAATTAATTCAATAAATAAAGATAAATATTTGAATGATCGTTATGCTAAATTACTTGATTGGCTAAAAGAAAAGAGGAGAGTGAAAAAATTTTTTAATAAGTCTTTATTCCTTAAATCTGACTCTCGTGAACCTGAGAATGCAGGGATTTTAGGAGCGTTTATCGGTTCATTAATGACAATTATAGTGTGCCTAGCATTAGCATTACCAATAGGAATTATGTCGGGCATCTGTCTTTACGAATTTATGCCTAAAAATAGGCTAATGACTAATATTGTAGAAATTAGCATAAATAATCTTGCTGCAGTGCCTTCAATAATATTTGGTGTAGTGGGCTTAACTCTCTATCTTGGCATATTTGGGCTACCACGCTCTTCACCACTTGTTGGTGGAATGACTCTTTCATTTATGATGTTACCTAATATTATAATTGCAACAAAAAATGCCTTTGCGAATGTTCCTATTACGATAAAAGATGCAGCGTTTGCGCTCGGTGCACCTCACATCAAGGTGATATTAGATCACTCTTTACCGATTGCGTTACCAAGAATAATACATGGTACTGTGCTTGCAATTGCAAGGATTTTAGGTGAATCTTCTCCTTTACTTATGATGGGTATGGTGGCATTTATTGCTGATACACCTACGTCCTTTTTCGATCCGGCAACTGTTCTACCTGTGCAAATATACATATGGTCAAGCAATCCTGAAATTGCATTTGTTGAACTTGCTGCTATCGCAATTATAGCTTTATTATTGGTGTTATTTGCGTTAAATTTAGTAGCAAATTTTGTAAAAAGGAAATTCGAATTTTTTAATTTTTAGCAATTCATGAAAATCACAGTCCTATCTGGTTATGGCTTAAATTGCGAAAAAGAAACTGCATTTGCATTTATGGAATGCAGCAGAAAACTTGGTATTGGTAATATTGAAGTAAAAATCGTTCACATTAACGATATCATAGATAATCCAGGTGAACTGAAATTAAGCAATATACTTGCAATTCCAGGGGGTTTTTCCTATGGTGATGACACTGGTGCTGGTAATGCATTTGCTTTACGCATTAAAAACAACTTGTTGGATGAGTTTCAAGAGTTTTTATCTCAGGACAAGCTGATTATAGGAATATGTAATGGTTGTCAGATATTAGTAAAATTAATTCCAGAGTTCTCTAATCTAGCTTTAATCCATAATGATATAGGCAATTATCAATGCCGTTGGATTAGAGTGAGAGTTAATTCAAAGAGTAATTCTGTTTGGCTACGGGGCCTGAGTGAACTATATCTCCCTATTGCTCATGGGGAAGGCAAATTTTTTATGGATCAAGATACTTTGAACCAATTGATTGAGAGCAATTCCGCCGCATTACGTTACATTGATGAAAATGGCAACTACGCTAACCTACAATTTCCTCACAATCCAAACGGATCTACATACGATCTGGCAGCTTTATCAGATAAAAGTGGGAGAGTATTGGCTTTAATGCCCCATCCAGAAAGGGGAATATTTTTTACTCAGCAAGATAATTGGCCTCTTGAAAAAGAAAAATGTAAACGTTTAGGAGTGGCTATGCCAAAATATGGTGATGGAATGCTTATATTTGAAAATGCACTGAAGTATTTTTGTTAAAATTTATTGATAGGGATTTATGGTCGAAATTATCCCCTGATATTGCAAAAAACTTGCTTGACAAGCCTTGCCAGTCCCCTTATCATGAAACTGAAGCTATTTATTTATCTTCTCTGTACAGATTAAATGACAAAAAAACTCACGTATCTGGCGTCCCATGTTTAATTTTTTGCACTATGTGCATCTTATGTCTTTATAAAATTCTAGGTTTTTACCTAATATAAGCTGAAATGCGCTTATAAAGCATTTAAAACATCAAAAAACGCCGATTTAAAAAATGGATAGTGAATAACTAGCTACCCTAGGGTTTCTTTTGCCTTTTTTTTATTTGGTAAATTTCTTAATATTTATAGCTAAACAACAACCGTCATCCCGCTACTTATTAGCGGCTGAGATACCGCAGCAGTATGACGGTTCGCGGCGGCATAGTAATTCGTCATCCTGCTGCTTGTTAGCGGGATCTATGTTAAGGTATAGTAGGGGATCTATGTTAAGAGATACCGCGAATGAATCGCGGTATGACGGTGTAGATGATGGTTAAGTAATTCGTCATCCCGCTGCTTGTTAGCGGGATCTAGAGATACCGCGACGTCTCACCTATAGCCTTCAGTGCTCCTTTTTTTGTCATCCCAGCGTCACGCGTTGGTTTCAACATTATATCATGAACTTTCTAAAATTCATTGAACTGTGCTTTCAAACGGTGGTGCCGGGGTGTGAGTATAATGATTATCAGTATATAAAAGTCATAGCAGACAGACTTGAAGCGGCAAATGTTGGCAAAATGAGGCGAATAATATTCAATATGCCTCCGCGTTCAATGAAGTCCCTGTGCGCTAGTGTTGCGTGGCCCGCATGGATACTGGGAAATCAGCCAACTGCAAGAATAATAGTTGCAAGCTACTCTCGGCTGCTTAGCGAAAAGCACTCGCTCGATACAAGATGCATAATGCAGTCTAGTTGGTATAGAGAGCTGTTTCCAGAGGTAGAACTATCCAAAGATCAGAATACCAAATACAAATTTCAAACAGTGCAGAGAGGATACAGAATTGCAACGTCCGTTGGAGGGACGTTAACAGGTGAAGGTGGTGATTTCATCATCGTGGATGATCCACTGAGTCCCGCCCAAGCTTTGAGTGAAACGTTTAGAAAGCGTGCTACAAATTGGTTTGACCAGACTCTAGTAACCAGGCTCAACGACAGAAAAAAAGGAGTAATTGTTCTTGTGATGCATAGGCTACATCAGGAAGATTTGACCGGACACCTTCTCTCCAAACCGAAAAACATATGGAACCATACTTGTTTACCGATGATATCTGAAAATAAGGAGATTATCTATTCAATCAAAAAGCCAGCGCCTCCTTTTCTTGTTCCTGTCACCCGAGTAACTACAAATGAGTACAAAAGCTGGATTACAGCATCAAGTGCTAGAATGACACCACCCGTAATATTATACTCAAGAGAAGAAGGTCAGTTGCTATATCCCCTCGATGGAGGAAAAGAAGAAGTTGAGATGATAAAGGTTGAACTTGGAAGTTACGCTTTTGCTGCACAATATCAACAAAACCCTCTGCCACTTTCAAGTGGTATAATTAAACGAGAGTGGCTGAAGCGCTATAGAAATTTTTCTGATAGTCTCTCATATGTCACTCAGAGCTGGGACACTGCAGTTTCAACAAGCAGCATGAGCAACTTTAGCGTCTGCACCACCTGGACAAAAGTGGGCAATAAATTCTATTTACTCGATGTATATCGCGCAAAGCTTGAGTATCCAAAGCTTAAAGAGCAAGTTCTGTCACTAGCTGCAAGATGGACACCGCACGCAATTTTAATCGAAGCAAAAACAAGTGGTCAGCAATTGGTGCAAGAGCTAAAGACAAACAGTGATTTACCAATTATCGAAATAGTACCACATGATGACAAACTCACTCGATTTTATCAAATTGTTCCGATTATAGAGTCTGGCAAGGTTTTTCTGCCGCACCAAGCAGTATGGCTGAACGATTTTGAGTATGAGATTTTAATGTTTCCTGAAACTCGACACGATGATCAAGTGGATAGTACCGTGCAATATTTGCAGTGGGTGAGAGATAGTAGCTCTAGGGTCGCAGCTTTACGGGCATTGTGATTTAAGCCTACCAGATCCAAGTAGTCAGCTACTTGCATGACACCCTAACAACCGTCATCCCGCTACGTGTTAGCGGGATCTAGAGATACCGCGAATGAATCGCGGTATGACGGTTCGTGGTGGTATGACAGTTCGTGGCGGTATGACGGTTCGCGGTGGCATGACGATAACTTCGTCATTCCGCTATGTGTTAGCGGCTAAGAGATACCGCGGCGGTATGACGGTCTGCGGCGGAATGACGGTTAAGCAATTCGTCATCCCGCTACTTGTTAGCGGGATCTCTTGTTAGCGGATGAGATACCGCGAATGAATCGCGGTATGACGGTTAAGTACGTGTTAGCGGCTAAGAGATACTGCGGCGGCATGACGTAGAGCTCGCGTTAGCTATAAGATTAGCTAAATTCTGCACGTCCATAAAAAACAAACCTTCTTTTTCGTCTTGAACGCTAATAATAGCGTGAGTGTTAAAAGGTAAAGGATCATTTGTATGTCCATGGCCTACCCCTTTCATTGTAAATACAGGAAAGTTAACACTTTTTGCAAACCTTTCTTTTACAACTTCAACAAGGTTATCGTTATAGCAGTTAACGAAATCCCCAAAGATTACTGCATGTACTCCATCAAAGATGTGAGCTTGTTTTAGGTGATCTAAACTGCGCTCTATTGCGTATGGGTAGACTCTTATGTCCTCTAAAAATAGAATTTTACCTTTCGCATTTATTTGCCAAACAGTTCCTATACTGTTTTCAACTAAAGTCATATTACCACCGATGATTTTAGACTTTAATCTGCCATCTTTTAGTCTAATGCCATTATTTATCATCTTTAGCTTATCAAATCTGATAGAATCCTGCTTGTTAAGAATTAACTCTTTCAATTTTTTAACAGAGCTTTCAGAAATGGAGTTATTTACTATCATTTCCAACATGGTGCCGTGAAGAGTTTGCCAATTATATTTAGCTTGTAGATAGGTGTGCAAGGCAGTTATATCGCTATAGCCTATGAGGATTTTTTTGTTTTGAGCAATCCTTTCTTTTTTATCATTGGGTAACTTTTCTAGATAGGGAATTAACCGAGAAGCCCCTTCTCCTCCTCTGATACACCAAATTATTTTACTGTCATTAGTTAGTGCACTAATCAAATCATTTGCTCTGAATTCATCAGAGTTGGAATAAAATGGATTATCATTACTATATATTTTCTCCGAAATATGGGGATTAAAATCCAAAGCTTCTACATATTCTTTTATAGTAGTCAGATCTGATTCTTTTCCCTTCGAAGAAGGAGCAATAATATCAACTTGGTCGATTGCATGAATACCTGTGTTAGCACATAAAGTGAGAATGAAATATAAAAGGTAAACAATCATTAAAATATCTTATAAAACTCTTTTTTTAGTATATCATCCAATTCAGAGAGTGGAACTTTCACTCCTAGTTCTTCCATTGACGTGACGCCATAATCTTGCAGTCCACAAGGAATAATACCCTTATAATGAGAGAGGTCTGGAAAGACGTTAAGCGCTATGCCATGATAAGTTACCCATTTTCTTAAACGGATACCAAAAGCTGCAATTTTTTTTTCTACTCCGTTATGGTTTACCCAAATACCTATTCTATCTTCTCTAAACTCTCCAAGTATATTAAATTGCTTTAAAACATTTATGATCCACTTACTTAGATCTCTAATATATAGCTTTATATCGCATTTGTTTCTTTTTTTAAGGTTTAACATTAAATATATAATGCGCTGTCCTGGACCATGATATGTGTGTTTACCACCCCTTCCTGTTTTATATATGGGAAATAGTTTTTCAACAATATCATCAGCTGTTGCACTGATTCCTGCAGTATAAAGTGGAGGGTGCTGGAGTAGCCATACCAATTCGTCTGCTGAATTATTGTGAATTTGTTGAATTTTCTCTTCCATGGATTTTACAGCACAGTTATAATCAATAAGCTGATTAGATATTAGCCATTCTGTCATATTCTATTTCTTTTTTTTTAGTATAGCAGTTCGTTTTTTCCTGTTATTCCAGTGTGTGACACTGGGCGCAGCCTTTCTTATTCCTAATATACTTAATACTAACTTCTGTGCTATTTCTCCTTAACAAACATAGTACATGACAAATGTTTAATTATTTGTCAACACAGGTCCTCTTTACGTATAGGCAACTTTTTTTATTGAAAAATTCAGAAAAATGTTGTATAATTATTAGTAGATTTTAGGTAAAATATATGGCAAACTCAAAATTTAGCATAACTTTCAACAACGAAATTTCAGAGTGTCTTGCTGGACTGGCTAAAATAAGAAATAAGTCCATTAAAGAACTAGCAGAGAAGCTAATACAAGAAGCAATTGAAAATGAGGAAGATAAAATACTAATTGAGCGTGCTGCTAGACGTAATGTTTCAGGTGTGAAGAAAATTAGAAGTGAGGATGTAGACTGGAATACAATATTATCTTCATAGAAAGCGTTCTTGAGAAAGACCTTCCAGCTCTTCCAAAAACAATAAGATTAAGGATCATAAATGCGATAAATAAGCGCCTTACAGTTGATCCCATTAACCTTGGTGAGCCATTATATTACAGATTTAAAGGACAAAGAAGATTAAGGGTAGGTGATTATCGCGTTATCTATTCCGTAAATATTATAAAATATGAAGTGGTTATCACAGAGATAGGACACAGAAAAGATATTTATAAGTAAGTACATCATATAAATATTAAATATATTTTTACTCCTTCCTGATTCATTTTCTACCTTAGGTGGCTTCGCTCAGCTCAAAAAAAAAGCTCATTCTTTTTGCTACCCCTTATTGTGCCTGCCATTTAACTACTGTGTAGAGATTGCTCTCAAACATAATGTTCGTACGTTAGTATATCCTTCCTGTAACACCAATTGATATAATTCTACCACAAATTCAATTTTTTAGGAGGCACATATGAATTTCAACATCTTTCAAAGAAAAAAAAGCGCAGTATTTACTAAATATTCTGCTTTGCAACTAATGATGGAGCCAAGTTGGAGTAAGCGTGATTATGTAAGTTTTGCTGAGGAAGGTTACATAAAAAATGTTATTGCCTTTCGAGCAATCAATATGATTGCAAGTGCTGCATCTTCGGTACCTCTTACTCTCTGCCAGCTTACTGAACAGGGAAAATCGCAACTAAAAGCCCATCCATTACTGAAATTACTTTATTCTCCTAATCCAATGACATCAAAATCGGAATTTATTGAGGGGATTGTAACTTATCGGTTAGTTAACGGCAATTCTTATATATTGATGGTTGAGTCGCAGAACAATAGAAAACCACCAACAGAGCTTTATCTTCTGCGCCCCGATAGGGTTGAAATTGTTCCAGGGAGAAATAACGTTCCTTATAACTATCGTTATGCCATAAATAACAACAGTTATGACTTTAAAGTTGATAAACTAACCGGACGTTCAGCAGTGTTGCACCTAAAGACCTTTAACCCTTTGAATGATTGGTATGGGTTATCACCAATTGAGGCGGCTGCATATAGTATAGATCAGCATAATCAGGCTGGTGCTTGGAATCAAGCGATGTTGCAAAACGGAGCAAGACCAAGTGGTGCAATAGTTGTAAAATCAGCAAAAGATGGAAGTGGTGGAAGTTTAAGTCAAGAGCAGTACCAACGCTTAAAAGCACAGATAAATGATCATTATTCAGGTCCTGTCAATGCTGGGAGGCCGATATTGCTTGAAGGAGGCTTGGAGTGGAAAGAAATGAGCTTATCACCAAGGGATATGGATTTTATTGAGTCCAAACACAGTTCAGCTCGTGATATTGCCCTGGCTTTTGGCGTTCCGCCGCAGTTGCTTGGCATACCAGGTGATAACACTTATAGCAATTTAGTCGAAGCACGCTTGTCCCTTTGGGAACAGACGGTTTTACCAACGCTAGAAAATATTATCTGTCACCTGAATTCTTGGCTAACACCAAAATTTGGTGAAGATCTGTGCTTGTCGTACGACAAAGATGCAATAGAGATTCTCATGGAAAAGAGACAAAAGTTGTGGAAATACGTAGAAAACGCAAGCTTCATGACGCTCAACGAAAAGAGAGAAGCATTTGGCTTGCCACCACTGCCAGGTGGTGATGAGTTAGGTTAAGTTTGTACCCGTTCAGATGAGTTCATTGTCTCCTAAACCGTACGCCTAAGTAAATCAACTATTTTTCTTGCCAACCAGAGCGGTGAAGATTTGGTCTACATCAAAACTCATCTTAGGACGCCAAATAGGGCCATCCAAATGCATATCGATATAGATTGGATTACTATAATTTGGTGGTATGAAAAAGAACCTGAATATAGAAGCTAAAGCGAAGTTAGATAAGGTTAAATTAGAAGAGATTGACCCTGATGCTTGATCAATCCCGAATTGTAAACTAGTTGAACATATACCACTCTTAATACTTGCTTTTCCGCTAATATTTTCAAAAGATGTTTTACCGTTATATATATCAACATAAGCAAGTGTGGAAATTTCAGATTTATTCTTACTGCTTAACAAATTAGTGATAAATGAATTGAAATCTACATTAGTAACTTCTATTCCTTGCGCTTGTAAGTTTACATCTCCTGATAAGTTACTAGCCCAATCATGAAAACTTTTTCCTTGAGTTTTGATTTCACCATTTAAGCTTACCTGACCATTTACATTGTCAATTCCTATAACCTTACCAATCTTTTTAGTGTCCAAATTTACAATAGAAAACCTTGTATTTATTGAGTCTGATCTTAAATAACCCTGAAAAAACACTTGCCCGTGTTCTAATACGTAACTTGCCTGCCTGATAGTGATAGTGTTGTTTCTCATTACCGCATCCAAATTAAAATCTTTTAAAACATTCTGCTCGGTTTTAAATTCTGCAGTATTGATTTGCACATTTGCATCAAAGCCTTCTTTATCATCCAAAAAATCAAGCTGCTTTGTTGACCATTGAATTTGATCTATCTCATTTCTTGAATTTCTTTTCGTCTCTACTAAATTCGGTAATTTAAAGATATTTCCATTAAATTTACTGCCCGTAAGGTTAACATCTAATAAAGGTTTGGCGTATTTTTGATCTGCTAATATTTTTGCATTACCGGTAATATCGAAATCTTCTCCAGATAGTTTTATTTTATCTGCAACTAGCTTACCTTTTTCCATTTTCAGCAAAAAATCCAAATTTTTAATTTTCGTATCATTCAATGTAAGGTTATTAACACGGGCCTTTATATTTGCATCATACTGAAAATTTTTCAGCCATTGCATTTTAGGTAAACTGCTAAATAATGAATGATCATATTTATCTGCATCAAGATTATGCATGCTAAATTCACCATTGACCACATTGTGTTTTTTTGTATGGCTTACTCTAATTGACCCTTGCAAGGATTCCTTATTATTTAGCAGTCTAATGTCTGAGATAGATAATATTCTTGGTGCAAGGTGCAGTTTAGAACTTAGTGTAAATTGATTTTTCTGGTTTTCTTTCATCTTTATAGAAGGGAAAAAACATGAAATGAATGACTCAAAATCATTTCCTTCGACTAATAAATCACCGTTGAATTCAGATAGGACATTATTGTTTGAGATCTCTCCTGATAAGTAAGATATATTATTGATTCCAGGAAATTTAAGAAGCGTATTAACTTTTACTTTGCCATCAGTGGATTTTAGTACAGCACGGAAATTGTCCAATATTTTGTTTTGATATTGAATGTTAGAAGCTTCCATATTAAAATTTAAGCTCAAGTTCTTTGGCACAACTGCTCTAAAACATTCCAGAAGATCCTTCATATTCATTGTTCTTTGTGAATCATTTTGTATGGAATCTAAATCAACTTTACTGAAGCTAATATTGAAATTAGTGTGATTGCCTTTTCTATCATTTTGTATTGTACCGCTGGCTTGCATGCTTTTGGAATCAATTTTTAAGTCAGTTGCCGTAAACTCACTTTCATTAAGACTTATATTGGATGATATCTTGATATTTTCGCTAGGAATAACACAAGAGAGAAAGCTAAGATTAATGATTTTTGCTAAATCACTCACAGAACCGGAACTGTTATTAATTGTTAATGTTAAATTACCCTGGAGTTCTTCTTGATTTCTATTACCTGTAAATAGCAAATTTACAAAATTTGATTCAACACTAATGTGTACATTCCTTTTTGTGATATTAACCTTTCCTGAAAAATCGTAATTATTATCACCTACCTTTACTTTACCAAAAAACTGCTTATTTTTTTTTACAGCAACTTCCTTTATGTTAACAATATCAGCGAAATCATTCTTGAAACTTACTTGGCTGTCTTTTATTACTATATCGACTGTGTTACCACTGGCGTTTGTATTTATAATATTAAGTAAATTTTTTTTGTTGCTTTTCATGCCAAACAATGTGATTGACTTTGGTTGCAACGAAAATAAAAACAACGATAGGAACGATGGCCTTATTTCAATTTTTCTTACACTAATTAAATCTGACAACTTTTGCTCTTTATTTTCGTTGTATTGTACGTATACATTATAAATAGTGAGCTTTGGGGTAATCAACGAAACTTTAATTTTTCCCCCAATATGCACTTTAGCATCATACGTCTTCTCTAACTCTTTTATGATATATTTCCTGTAGCCACTCCAATCCTTAAAAGTTGCAGCAACATGCATGAGAATTAATAGCAGTGAGATTGATAATATAGCATATAAAGAAAGTCTCATAATTTACACATGCTTAAAGTTTCCCTTAAATATTAAATAGAGAATACCAAAATAAACAATAACACTCAAAGCTATTAAAGTCGTTAAATAAACAATACGAGCCAACATTTTATCAAAAAATAATCCTGCCAACAAAGAATTAAAAATATAAAGGGCTATTGACATGACTGCCGTTGCTACAAAAATTTTCATGACATTTAACAATAACGCTTGGCTAACCTTATACATTTTATTTATTGTTAAATAACTAATTAATAGAATAGAGTTTATCCAAGTGGAAACGGAAGTAGCAATAGCAATCCCCGTATGCTGATACTCGTTCATTAACAAAAGGTTTAGCACTACATTAATTCCAAGACACATTAGCGAAAATATGGTTGGTATTTTCAGATTGCCTTTAGCAAAAAATGTAGGTAGCAATACTTTATTTATAATAAATGCAGGTAAAGAAAGAGAAAATGCTATTAAAGTGGGAACAGTTTGCTGCACTGCATAATGATCAAACCGGCCGTAAGAAAAAAGCGTAAGTAAAATTATGTCGGGAATAATGATAAAGGCAGCAGTTGTTGGCATAATTAACATTAATCCTATGTTGAGAGCCTTGTTCTGTATTTTGACTATATTTTCAGTATTATCCACCTGTTTTGAAATTAAAGGAAGAAGCACTGTACCAATTGCAGTACCGATTATTCCCTGCGGTAGTTGATTTAGTCTATCGGCATAATATATATAGGACACCGCATTTGGTATAAAACTCGCCATGATTGTATCAATCCATAAGCTTATTTGAGTTACACAATTGTTGATAATTGCAGGTACCACACGCTTAAAAAACAACCTTACTTCATTGCTTAATTCAAGGCTAAAAGAAAAAGCTGCCTTTAACTTGTATGCACTAAATAGCATCAGCAACAATTGAAAAACTCCTCCTATCAGCACAGCTATAGAAAGGTTGTGCGCTGGAGTTTTTACGTAAGGCACAAATAAACTGATGATTAAACAGAGATTCAAAACAATTGGTGCAATAGCTGTTGAAGCAAAATGCTGCTTTACTTGCAGCATTCCACCAATAAGTGATGCAATTGAAACAAAGATTATGTAGGGCATCATAATTCTTGATAAAGTAACAGTAAGGGTAAACTTACTTTGGTCAAATCCAGGAGCAAAAATTTGAATCATATAAGGGGAGAAAGTTTGCATAATAAGGCAAAAAATTACTAAGATAATAAACGTAATGGATATTACACTACTTGCAAAATTAAATGCCTTTTTATTATCATATGATTCTGTCGAATATAACGGTATGAATGAGGTAGTGAACGCTCCTTCTGCAAAAAATGCTCGAAATAGATTGGCAAAGCGAAACGAAGAAAAAAATATGTCTGCAAGAGAGTTCGCACCAATAACCGTAGCAATTAATACATCCCTTATTAACCCTGAGATCCTTGAAATAGCCGTAAAAAAACTAAATGTGAAAATACTTTTAAACATACCACTACTTCATTAGTGTCAATACGATTAACTATAATGGTAAAAGTATCAATGAAAATATTTATTGGCTAAACTTAAAACCCTCTGCAAAAAGAGAGTTAAATAATCAATTGACTATTTGCGCTCTTATGTTAGAAATTTTATATCTTGGCGGGCGTAGCTCAGTTGGTAGAGCGTCAGTTTGTGGTACTGAATGTCGCCAGTTCGATCCTGGTCGCTCGCCCCACTAAAACCCGATAATTTGAAAAACCGTCATCCCGCTGCTTGTTAGCGGGATCTAGAGATACCGTGACGGTATGACGTGAGTTAGCTATACATTGGCCACTGATGATTGAAATAGTTAATTACTGTAAAATTTGACATTAACCGCTAATAGTTAGAATATTAGTAGAGTAAGAATTACTCAAGAAGGCATGCATAAATATGATGTAGTAGTAGTAGGTGGTGGTCATGCAGGGTGCGAAGCTGCTGCTGCTGCAGCTCGCCTTGGTGCAAACACGCTGCTTATAACTCATAAAATTTCAACTATAGGGGAAATGTCCTGCAATCCAGCAATCGGAGGAGTTGCAAAGGGTGTTGTAGTCAGGGAAGTTGACGCTCTTGATGGAATAATGGGAAGAGCAATCGATCAAGCAAGTATACACTCAGTCATTTTAAATAGCAGCAGAGGTGCAGCAGTATGGGGCCCGCGTGTACAGGCAGACCGAAAATTATACAAGCAAGCAATACAGGAAATTATTCTAAATTATAATAATTTGACGGTAAAAGAAGAGTCGGTTGACGATTTTCTTATAGAGAGTAATAACAATGGAGAATTGTGCATTAAAGCTGTAATAACAAGCTCAGGGGAGCATATACTGACAAGCAAAGTCGTTTTAACTACAGGGACTTTCCTGCAAGGTGTGATTCATATAGGAGAGCAAGCAACTCCTTCAGGGAGAATGGGAGATAAGTCTGCCGTAGAACTTGCAAATACGTTGAAGAAATATAATTTCAAATTAGGTAGACTGCGTACCGGAACTCCACCAAGGCTCGATCGTGGCACTATAAACTGGTCAATATTGCAAGAACAAGTGGGTGATAACCCACCTGTGCCGTTTTCTTACTTAACAGAAAAAATTAACCAACCTCAGGTATCATGCTTTATTACCCATACTAATGAAAACACGCATAAAATAATCAGAGAAAATCTCCACAGGTCAGCTTCTTCATATTTAGATGACGTTGTTGCACCAAGATACTGCCCATCAATTGAAGTTAAAGTTAAAAAATTTGCAGAAAAAAGTAGTCATCAAATATTTCTAGAGCCAGAAGGCCTGAATGATGATACTATATACCCGAACGGAATTTCAAATTCATTGCCTATTGAAGTGCAGTGTGAAATGATAAAGAGTATCAAGGGACTTGAAAATGCAGAAATACTAAGACCTGGATATGCAGTTGAGTATGACTATATTGATCCACGAGAACTAAGCCATACTCTTGAAACTAAGAAAATTAAAGGCCTATATTTTGCTGGCCAAATTAATGGCACTACTGGATATGAAGAAGCAGCAGGGCAAGGAATTATTGCCGGAATTAATGCAGCACTCTCTGCATCTGAAAAAAAAGAAAGCTTTGTTCTTCATCGCACAGACTCATATATCGGCGTAATGATAGATGATCTAGTCACCAAAGGGGTGATCGAACCTTATAGATTATTTACCTCACGTGCAGAATATAGGCTAGCTATCAGGTCAGACAATGCAGATAGAAGATTAACACAAAAAGGTTATGATATTTCCCTTGTTTCGCATGAGAGATACTCTGTTTTACAGAATAAACTTGAATCCATTAAGCAGCTTGAAGAGAAGTTAGGGAGTCTGACGATTACTCCTGAGCAGCTTAGGTCTTATGGTATCAAAATATCTTATGATGGGATAAGAAAAACGGCACTAGATTTACTTAGCTATCCAAACATCGACTGGAATAAATTACAAGAAATATGGCCGGAGTTAAGCAGCATCACGCGCTGGGATGGCACCGCAATGGGTAGCATAACTAAGAATGAAATATGCGAAGCGGTTGAAATTGAAGCAAAATACAAACCTTATCTAATAAGACAAGAAGCGGATATGAAGTTTTTACGAGAGGAAATTAACACTCAAATTCCAATTGATTTTAACTATTCACAAGTTAAAGGCCTGTCAAGTGAAGTAATAGAAAAGTTGCAGACGATAAAACCAGCGACGATTGGCATTGCAAAGCAAATACAAGGCATCACTCCTGCAGCGATAGTGAGCATATTAGTGTATTTGAGAAACAGGAAAACGAAAGTGGCTGCTAATTTTGTGTGAGGTGTTCTATGTCAAAAATCGAAGAATTTCGTTCTTTTATGCGTGCAATAAATGCTGAGGCGTTTATGTTGCACACCAAAGATGAATATTTAAATGAGTATTCAGAGGAGCTAACAAAGCTGTGTGGCTTCACAGGAACAAATGGGCTGCTCATTGTTACAAAAAACAACAAGTGCCCATTTTTTACGGATGGACGCTATATCACACAAGCTCACAATCAGCTCGATCAGGGCAATTTTCAAGTATATAATATACAAGAAGAGGATCCACGCGAATGGATAAAAGCAAACTTAACATCGACTGCCTCACTAGGTTATTATTTGCAATATTTTACCATAGAAGATATAAGAAAGTATGAGAATATCTGTAAATTAATACCCTGTTTAGCTGGAAAAAAAAGTGACTATCGAAAACAAGCAGTGGTTTTACATTCTATTGAACATGCTGGTGAAAGTAGTAAGGACAAATGTGAAAAAGTTGCCAAAAGCATAGATAAAGAAGCTGAAGCAGTGCTTTTAACTGATCCAAATTCAATTTCATGGTTATTAAATTTAAGAAATGAAAATGCTAAATATACTCCATGTATATTGGGCCGTGCTATATTGTATAAAAGCGGTAATGTTAATTTGTTTATTCAAGATAAAGAACATTCAACTATAGAAGCAAATTTAGGCAATCATATAAATATTTTTGATATTAGTGAGCTAGAAAATTCGCTGCACAAGCTAAATTCAATAGTCATGGATCCAAGCACAACTCCAATGAGTATCATGGCTGTAATAAAAGATAAACAGGTAGCTGAGAGAGAAGATCCTTGTCTAATTTATAAAGCAGCAAAAAACCAAACTGAAATAGCTGGGGCTATAAATGCGCATATCAGAGATGGAGTGGCAGTTACAAATTTTCTATCTTGGCTTGAAAATAATGTTGGTACAGAACTTGAAGCTGAAGAAAAGATTTTAGAATACAGAAAAGAGCAGAATTTGTTTAAACAATTGAGCTTTCCAACAATTTCCGCATTTAATGAAAATGGTGCAATAATTCACTATCGTGCAAGCAGTAAGACGAATAAGGTAATTCAGAAAAATGGACTATATTTGATTGACTCTGGTGGCCAATACCTTAGTGGCACAACTGATGTGACAAGAACTGTAGTAGTTGGTAATCCGACCAATGAGCAAATAATCCACTATACAATAGTGTTGAAAGCTCACATTGCTATAGCAAGTGTCATCTTTCCCCCCGGCACTACTGGTGGAGAATTGGATATATTGGCACGTACGCATTTATGGAAATTTGGAATGGACTATATGCATGGTACAGGGCATGGAGTAGGAAGTTACCTATCAGTACACGAAGGACCACAAGCAATATCAAAAAGTAATAAAGTGAAACTCACGCCAGGGATGATACTTTCCAACGAACCTGGCTATTACATTCCGGGAGAGTATGGAATAAGAATTGAAAATCTGATATATGTTGACAGGCAAGAGAATGGCTTCTTAAACTTTAAACAACTGACCTCTATTCCATATGATAGAAGACTAATAAATGTGCAAATGCTTACTAAGGATGAAATTGAATGGATAAATGGCTACCATCAATTTGTCTATAAAAACTTAGAAAATAGCGTAAAAGATAAGGAATGGTTAAAGAAGGTATGTGACCCTTTATAAGCAAAGGAGCATTTTTTATTATTTAAAAAGTATTAATGCAATTGTGACAGGTATTTTGTATTGTTTTTAATTTTAAAATAATATATAATAAAGAACACGTATTTTTAGGTAGGTTATAATTATGATAGACAAAGGGCAAGAAGATGAATTTATGAAGCAGTATATGGATACTTGCAAAGAGCAAATAGAAAAATTAGCCAAGGATCCTGAATTGCTTAATCAGACTTTAAAACCATTTATGCAAATGTCTCAGCAGCTTATGGCTGGCGGTATGTTAGAAGGGGCTATGCCTGGCATGATACCTGATTTGGGCAGTATGGATGTTAACAAGATGATTGCTCAGATGAAGGAAATGATTGACTACATAAGAGGTAACTATAAGGAACTAATGAAAGAGCATAGCTCGCAGATTCAAGAGCTTGATGAATCCAGTAAAAAGCTAAGAGGCTTAGTTAAAAAATTGATAGAAAAGATCGAAAGTAAATAAATAACATCTGGATTTCTGTCATTCTATATACAACTTTCTAGTTGGACGGTAAGTCGAGGTCAATTATTGATGCCATGCAAGTAGTGTAGCTACTTGCATGGCATTTATACCAGTTTTCGTAAATAAATAAGGTACGTTGCTTAAGGCTGCAGTTATAGTGAGGTATTTTTTCTAGTTTGTTTTCTTATTTCTGAGGTTTATAGCTAAGGTTTTCCCTACGTCATACCGCGATTCATTCGCGGTATCTCAGCCGCTAACGAGTAGCGGAATGACGGTTTTTCAAATCGTCGATGAACCTAAGTTACTTTATCTGTAGTATCGGGAACGTAATTGCACATTGGTTTTACAAATTTGAAAATTAGTGTTAAATAAAAATATAAACGCAAAAGGAAAAGAAATGATTGAACTTAAAGGCCCAGAAATTTGTGCAGGCGGAAATAAGAAAAATTTGATTATTTTTTTACATGGTTGGGGCTCAAGTGGCGATAATTTCATTCACCTTGCTAAAGTTATGAGCAAGTTTTTACTGGGTTCATATTTTGCAGTACCCAATGCTCCGTTTGAAAGAGAAATAGGTGATGGTTATCAGTGGTTCAGCTTGGAAGATCGTAGTGAGGAAGCGCTATATAATGGAGTAAAAAATGCTACATCAATTGTAAATCATTTCATTGATACAAAATTAAAGGAGCTTAATTTAAAAGATACGCAACTTTCTTTAGTTGGATTTTCTCAAGGAGCAATGCTTGCAATACATACAGCTCTCACCCGCTCTCAATCCTGTGCATCAGTTGTTGCATACTCTGGTAGATTTCTTTCACCTTCAAAAACTGCACCAGAGATCAAGTCAAAACCTAACATATGTGTTATCCATGGTGATGCTGACGACGTGGTATCTTTTTCGTCCCTCGACTTAGCGGTTAAAGCTCTGAAAGAAAATGGAGTAAATGTTGAAGGACACCCAATTCATGCATTAGGGCATATTATTAATGAAGAGGGAATAAAATTAGGAGTAGAATTTATCAAGAAGAATTTTAAAAATTAATTTTCATGCACTTGTTTTGCTTTGGTTATGGATATGTAGCTAAATTTTTATCGAAAAAACTACTGAACTTAGGTTGGAAAGTTAGTGGCACATCAAGAAGTAAAAATATACAAGATGTAATCCTCTTTAATTATGAGAAAGTTAGTCAAGATCTGCTTAAAAGCGCAACGCACGTTTTAATTTCTATTCCTCCAGATGGCGATGATGTTGTGGAGAGATACGGTGATTGCCTGCAAAATGTAAAATGGCTTGGTTATTTGTCTGCAACTAGCGTCTATGGTGATCACTCTGGTAATTGGGTGAATGAGGAATCTGAAACAAAACCTATAGAAATCAGAGGAGAAAAGCGCCTTAAATCTGAAAGGAAGTGGCTGAATAGCAGATTGCCTGTACATATTTTTCGTTTAGCTGGAATATACGGCCCTAGTAGGAACGTGTTAATTGACTTGCAGCTTGGCAAAGCAAGAAATGTGAAAAAAGAAGGGCATTTTTTTTCTCGTATTCACGTTGAAGATATATCAAATATTTTATTTTCTTCCATGCAAAACATAAAACCTGGTGAAATATACAATTGTGCAGACGATTTACCCACTACACAATCTGAAGTGGTAATATATGCAACCAAACTTCTCAATGTTAGCCCTCCAGAACCAATTGAGTTACCAGATTATGCACAGAGTTTTTATTTAGGATCAAAGAGAGTAAGTAATGTTAAAATTAAAAAAGATCTTAATGTCTCTCTAATTTATCCTAACTACAAGGTGGGATTAGAGAGTTTGCACGTAAACAAAACTGAAATCACATCAGAATGATAGATAGGCTTATTGTCACTGCCATTAAGTTAAGGAAAGAATGGTTAAAAACTGAACTAAAAAGTCAGAAATAATTAAGGATTTATGACAAATGCTGAAACAGAATAGAGTAAACTTTAAAGCAGATAAACTCTGAAGTGTAAATTACTTAACAAATAGTGACCTTACCCAGAAAAAGTGGAGAGAAAGAAAGGAGTTTTTTTGGGTAAAATAAAATTTTGGAGGATTAGAAATGGCAAGAGAATATACGGCAGAATTCAAATTGGAAGCTGTTAAGCTGACAAATGAACAAAGAAAGGTAGGTCAACCAGTTGCAAAAGTAGCAAGAGATCTAGGAATAAGGGATAGTGTATTAGGAAAATGGATGAAGAAATATAACGAAAAAAAGTCAGCGGCAAATGCATTTCCAGATGTAGCACCTTATGACAAAGAGAGATTTGATTTACAGAAAGAGTTAGCAAAAGTAACAAGAGAAAGAGACATTTTAAAAAAAGCCCTGGCCAGTCAAAAAGAGTAAAATATTTTTTCATAAAAGAGCATAGTAAACACTATAAAGTGCAGGAATTATGTAGGGTTTTCTGCTAGTGGCTACTATAAGTGGACTACAAGGAAAATAAGCAGTAGAGAATCAGCAAATAAAGAGTTATTAGCAGATATTCAAAAAATATATCAAGCTTCTAAATGTAGATATGGAGCTCCTAAAATTCATGCTGAATTAAAGGCTTTGGGTAAAAGTTGCAACTTAAAAACAGTGCAAAGTATTATGCAGAAAAATGGTATTCAGGCTATATTGAGAAGAAAATTTAAAATTAAGAAACAACAAACGGACAGTAGCTCCCAATATATTAGACCAAAACTTTATTGTCGATCAACCAAATAAAGTATGGGATTACTTATATAAAAACCAAAGAAGGATGACTATATTTGGCAACAATAATCGATCTATATTCACGCATGGTAGTTAATGAGCAGTTCAATAAATAAACAATTGGTTATGGACTCTTTATTAATGGCCGTTAACAAGCGTAAACCTGCCAAAAATCTACTATTACATAGTGATCAAGGTTCACAATATACTTCGCAAGGTTATCAATATCTCTTAGCTGTAAAGAATATAGATGAGTAATAAAGGCTGTTGTTACGACAATTCTGTTGCAGAAAGCTTCTTTAGCTCATTGAAAAGAGAAATACTTATTGATACTTCACAACACTCTGCTCAACAAACTAGAACTGCAATATTTGAATACATAGAAATTTTTTATAACAAACAACGTCACTATTAACTATTGCATTCCAGAACAATTTGATGCATCATTCTTTTTGTAAAAAACATTCCAAACTTTCTCTCCACTTTTTCTGGGTAAGGTCATATGTGTACATCCCCATCATGAATGCTATTTTCGGTAAAATCTCTTACAACGCTCAAAAGCAGAAAAACAAAAACTTGATTTTCTCAGCTAAATAGTGGACCATCAAAAGCACGCATAAATATCTACAATGAAAGAAAAAACTTTCACAATCATCGATGGCTATGGTTTTCTTTTCAGAGCTTACTATGTACTACCTCACTTAATTACCACAACAGGAATGCCAATAGGTGGTGTATATGGCTTTCTGAATATGGTTCTTAAGTACATTGCCCATTCGGACTATTTAACTATAGCACTTGATGCAGGAAAAAAGAATTTTAGGCACGATTTATATCCTGAGTACAAAGCGAACAGAGTAACGCCTCCTGAGGATCTAACTCCACAGTTTACCATACTGAGAGAAGCGGTAGAAGCTTTTAACCTCAGCTATGAAGAGATTGAAGGTTATGAAGCAGATGATATAATCGCAACACTAGCTGCAAAATACGCCAACCACCAAGACTTTAAAGTGGTAGTCGTTTCATCAGATAAAGATTTATTTCAACTCTTGAACCACAATATTTTAATATTCGACCCCATTAAAAATATATATATAGATGAAAAACAAGTAATAGAAAAATTTGGTGTAAACTCACACAAGCTTCTTGATTTATTTTCTCTAACTGGTGATGCATCTGACAACATTCCAGGCGTTCCGGGAATAGGTCCGAAGACTGCAGCTAAATTACTAGATGAATTTGATTCATTGAATAATATTATAGAGAACATTGATAATATCGAGCAAACGAGGATTCGTAATATTCTCACCGAACATAAGGAAAAAGCTCTAATTTCAAGAGAACTTTTATCACTATGCGAAAAAGTAGACCTTCAACATGATATTGCAAAATATGAAGTCCATTCTCCAAATATGGAAAAACTATTATCCTTTTTAAAGAAGTATGAATTCAATTCTTTAATAGGTAAAATGGAAAAGCTTTTTTCCTATAATGGGTCTAGCACAAAAGAGAAAATAGAATATAATAGTGAAGAGTTAGAGAAATTTTTGGAGCATTGTAGATATGAAGGCAGAATTGCAATTCATTGCCACTTTGAAGACAACTTATTAAATAAAATTTCCTTATCTTATAGCGAAAGTAATATTTTTTATATAGAGCAAGACAGCATACAAGATGCACTTATTACAATTAACTCAACTTTACTCTCAAATGGAGTGCTTAAAATAATACATAACATTAAAGAGATCAGGAAAATCTTCCCTGCAATAGAGAAGATGTTAGATTCAGTTGATGATTTGATGATAATGTCGTATAGCTTGGATACAGGAAAGCATGATCACAGTATTCCAAACATAGTTGCACATAATTTGAGTGGAGATGTAGAAATTTTCTCGGCAAAAACTTTAATAGCAATTCGCGAAAAGCTAAAGCAAAGGTTGTTTCAGGAAAAATTGTTCACAATTTACGAGCGCTTCGATAAGCCACTTATGAAAGTAATATTTGATATGGAGAAAAATGGGATATTACTGAACATACAAAAATTACAGGAATTGTCCGATAAATTTCAGCAGGTAATTGCCGTGCTTGAAGATGAGATATATAACTTAGCAGGGGAAAGATTTAATATTGCGTCGCCAAAACAATTAAGTGATGTTTTATTTAATAAAATGGGGCTTAATAAAAAGAAAAAGTCAAAAAAATCTGGATCGTATAGCACCAATTATGAAGTTCTAGAGGCACTCGAAGAAGAAGGGGTAGAAATCGCAAGTAAAATCTTAAATTGGCGACATTTAAGTAAATTAAAAGGCACCTACACTGATGCGCTAATAAAGCAAGTTGATTCCATTGATGGTAGAATACACACAAGCTTTTCAACGACTGCAACTGCAACTGGAAGGCTGAGCTCCAGCAATCCTAATTTACAGAATATTCCTATCAGAAGCGAAGAGGGAAATCTTATCAGACAAGCATTTATTGCGCCAAAAGGGCATAAGATAATTTCTGCTGACTATTCACAAATAGAATTGAGACTCCTGGCACACGTTGCAAACGTTGCAGCATTTAAAGAAGCTTTTGCAAACGGACAAGATATTCATGAGATCACCGCTAGGCAAGTTTTTGGAGTGCAAGAAATAGATGAGCAATTAAGACGCAAAGCAAAATCCATCAATTTTGGAATTATATATGGCATTAGCCCATTTGGTCTTGCAAAGCGGCTTGGAATTACCATTGCGGAAGCTGCTGAATACATTAATTACTATTTTTCCTGTTACCCAGAAATAAAGG
This sequence comes from Wolbachia endosymbiont (group A) of Udea olivalis, assembly GCF_964028365.1. Taxonomy (NCBI): domain Bacteria; kingdom Pseudomonadati; phylum Pseudomonadota; class Alphaproteobacteria; order Rickettsiales; family Anaplasmataceae; genus Wolbachia; species Wolbachia endosymbiont (group A) of Udea olivalis. The sequence goes on along the minus strand of NZ_OZ034773.1, from coordinate 1,648,585 downwards.
CCTATATGGAAAAAGCAGTGTCTATCGCAAGATTGCATGGTTATGTAGAAACTTTGTTTGGCAGAAGATGCTTTGTAAGAGACATAAACAATACAATTCCTTATATAAGACAATTTGCAGAAAGGGCAGCAATAAACGCACCACTGCAAGGAACCGCTGCTGATATAATAAAACGTGCGACAATTCAGCTTTTTGATCAATTGAAAGTAGGTAAAATAATCCTCCAGGTTCACGATGAACTACTGGTTGAAGTAGAAGACGAAAAGGTGCAAGAAACAGCAAAACTTGTGAAAAATATAATGGAAGGTGTAGTAGAAATTTCTATACCACTTGAAGTAGAAATAAAAGTTGGCGACAACTGGGCTCTTAATTATGACTTAAACATGGCGGATTCTAAGAGTATAGATTATTTGAATTAATATGAAAAATATGCTACAATTGAAGTATAGTAAATGTGAGTAACTCAGTTATGACAAAAATATTAACTCCACAAACAAAGAATTTGGAACCTTCAAATCAGGTAACTAACAAAGATGAGAAAATTTTTGAAAAAGAGGAACATCAGGTAATCTATGATTACTTTGTAAAAGTATTAGAAGGTAAAGCCGAATTAAAGGAGAACAAAGAAATAACTGATTATTTTATATCAGCTTATAAGGACATACTACTTAATAATGTCAATCCAAAAGATATAAAACCACTCAGTGAAGAGAATTTTTCTCAGTTTTTACTTTCCGTATTTGAGAAAATTAGAGAGAAAAAATTAGCTAATGAGGAGAATCTCAAGAATGGTAAAATAAAAGAAGTAGTAGATGACTGTGTAGCTGATATACGCGGTACAGAAGCTAAAGATTCATCCATAAAGTTTGTATTGGAAATGCTGCTGCTGCTAATTGGAGGGATCAAAATAGACCCGAAAAATATTTCTGGCTCCTTTATGGATGGGATGAAAGAAAAAATACCATTCTTAGGTAAAGACAAGAAAGAAGAGGATGAACCACCACTCAGTGATGAAGAGATGGTAACAACGTTCTTAAGCAAGATCTTTTTTCCTGTCCTTCTTTCCACTATTCCAATGTTAATTTTTGGTCCTACTACACTCGGAGTAGTTCTTACTGCTATCGGCACAATATTTGCCATAAAAGGAGGAGTGGAGGTTCTTTTTTCAAATAACAAAAAAGGTACTTTGTATGACCCTAGCTCACAAGATAAAGATGATACAGAAAAGAGAGCAAAACTGAATGGAAAAATTCTCGAGGGCATTGATGATATTTTAAAAACCCCAGTTACAGAAGTTGAGAAAGGCACCTCTGTTTCTGAACAAATTTCCCAAGGAAAAGAAAAGAGTGAACAACAACCTGTTCCTGAGCAAATTTCCCAGGAAAACAACAGGGGAAACGAAGAAAGCAAACAGCAAGATCAACCTTGGACAAGAAAGGAAAACAAACGAAGGGAAGAAAACACAAGCAACAAACAAGCAGGGATTACCTAAGTTTGCCAAAAAGTGAGTTGTGTAAGAGGTCTACTATTATTCTATAGCACATACAACAGGAGTATGGTCAGACGGATTTTCTAGCTTACGCAATCTATCATCTATGTAGCATGTTTCCAATTTATCTACAGCTTGTGGTGATAACAGCATATAATCTATTCGCATTCCTTGATTATTTCTGAGTGAATTGCCTTGATAATGCCACCAAGTGAATTGTTGCAAATTTGGGTGAGATATTCTAAACGCATCTTTAAACCCAAGATTCAAGATCGCTCTTAACTTCTCACGTTCTCTTATATGAAAGCACACTTGGCCATTCAATAAGTTTGAATCAAAGACATCAATTTCATCCGGTGCAACATTATAATCGCCAGCTATAATAGTTAACTCTTCATTCTTTAACAAAGTGCTCATCCTTTCATATAGATTATCAAAAAACTTGAGTTTATATTCAAATGCTTGAGAGTCCGGGCTTTGACCGTTTGGAACGTATACACTTCCTACCCTTACCTTATGATTGGTGTGTTTTATCACACACTCTATATAACGTGCTTCTTGATGACTTTCCACAATGTCAATTTTAAACTTCTCCAGTATCGGATATTTAGATAAGACACAAACGCCATTTCTTGCAACTTGTCCATAGATAGCATATTCATATCCTAACTTTTCTATCTCTGCGTAAGGAAATTGCTCTTCTGTACATTTTATCTCTTGCAGCAAAATTATATCTACCTGACTATCAACTATAAAACTACAAAGTTGGTTAACTCTTTTGCGTATAGAGTTTACGTTCCAAGTTGCAATCTTTAGCATCAACAATCCTTATTAATTATATCAATTAAACTCTCCCCAGTAGGCAACCTCGATGTTATAATTTTTTTCCATTTGATTAACTTTAAACTATCAGCAATGTTTTTACTCATGGTATATGCAGTTATATTGCTCATCACATGAGATAGCCCACTTTTTAGAACTAATGAACAAAATACCCTTGCTGTCTGTGAGGAAAAAAAAGCAACACTATCAATTTTACCATCCAACAGCAAATTTTTACACCTATTAGTTAGACTCCTTTTAATAATTGTTTTATAGAGTACAACTTCTCTTATGTTAAAATCTTCTTCAGATAATCTCTTTTTTAGATCACATGATACTTCTTGTCCCCTTATATACAAGAACTTTATTGCGTTTGAATAATGAGCTTTTATGAATGATATCAGACCATCAACGTTGCTGTCTGCTGAGATTATATCAGAAAATCCCAAATTTTTTGCAGCCTGCATGGTTGAATTACCAACTGTAATAATCGGAAAGTCATCCTCTTTGCATATTTGACTAAGAGCCTTTACACTGTTTTTACTTGTAGATATCACAACGTCAAATTCGTACGCAGATATATCAGGATTTAAGTACTTTATTGTGAATACTGGTTCTATAAAAACTTTGTATCCATACTTTCTCAATATATTTCTTGTATTGAACGAGTCCAATAAAGGCCTCGTTAATAAAATAGACTTCATTCTGATTTATTTCACTACTAGTAAAATAGTACCCTTTATACACAAATTACTGAATAAAAACTTTTATTTTGATAGCTTGAGCAATTATTCAAGTAATTGATGTGGAAGTAGGAGTACTAAGCGCTCCTACCCCAATAAGCCCACAATTTCTGCTTACACTTTTTTGACGCTAATTACATCGAACTCTTTTGAATGGCTCTCTTCAGTGGAATTATATAGCTAATATTCCTGTATAAGTTAATACTTAAGCTGCTTTTGCAGTTAGGGAGTGGTCATCAGTAGGTTTTTTTGCCTGTGGTTCGCTAATCCTAGTCCGAACGATATTAGTTGCCATAAAGGCACAGCCTAGAATAAAAAAGGCAGTGGAAACAAAAGGAATGATAGGAGATTCAAAGGGCAATATAGGTGTAATTCCTCCTATTAAAAACAAAACGTTAGATGTAATATCAAGACAGATCTTCGTTAGTTTTTCTTGTCCAGGAGTGTTTTCTACACCAAGCTGCTTATTAAGATCACGCTGCCTAAAATGATCAGCTAATGACCATATGTTTAAGGTAGATGAAAGTACACTTAATATAGTGCAGGCAATACTAAAATACAGACTTAAGACAGGAATATTCAAGACCAATGCCGCTATGTATCCAATGAAAGAGATAGTAGATAGTGTAGTAACTAAGCGTTTCGAGTAAGTTCGTACCTTCTTTCTGCAGGCTAACTTATTTTTTTCACTATACATAGCATGAATATTACCTAATATGTTATATTATAACATTAATTAATTCAATAAGCAATATGGAAGCTAAGAGTGCCCGAGAGAAGACTTGAACTTCCACAACTTAAAAAGTTACTAGCACCTGAAGCTAGCGCGTCTACCAATTCCGCCACCCGGGCTTTTTATAGTTTACTATGTTAAAGTTAAATAATATACTTAAACAATTTTTAGTTCAAAGGTAATGCCAAATCTAGATCAAATATTTTTTGCTCAAAACAATGTTAATATTAATAACGTATATAAAATAGTCAATAACGCTTTGAGCAATAGCGATGGTGGTGAGCTGTTTCTAGAATTTTGCCAGTCGGAGTCCCTGGTTTTTGAGGATAACATATTAAAACACATGGACTTGAATACTAGAAGGGGATTTGGTTTAAGGTCTTTTTGTGAAGATAGTACATCTTTCGTTTGTTCTTCTGAGATCAGCGAAAAAGAAATTAGTAATGCTGCTTCTATGGTAAAAAGCTCAGTGTCTTTAAACAAGACAAATTCAATAAATTTAAACGAAGAGACAAAAAGCCTATATTCGAGGATTAACCCTATAAATGAAATGGATCTGAATTCAAAGATTAAGCTACTCAATGAGGTTAATGAGTATGTAAGGTCCAAAAATAACTGCGTGAAGCAAGTAAAAATAACTCTAAGTGGAGAATGGCAAGTTGTACAAATAATAAAGGGTGATCACAGATTAAGCGATATCAGGCCTCTGGTACGTTTTAATGTGCTAGTCATTGTAGAAAAAGATGGCCGTACCGAAAGAGGTTCTGCAGGGCATGGTGGAAGGGACTCTTATAGTAAGTTTATTTCTGAGAAAAAGTGGAAAGAAGTTGCAAACCAAGCGTTAGAACAAGCACTGGTAAATCTTGAAGCAATTCCAACTCCAGCCGGAGAAATGACAGTCGTTTTAGGTCCAGGCTGGCCAGGAATATTGTTACACGAAGCCGTGGGTCATGGACTTGAGGGCGACTTCAATCGCAAAAAAGTCTCAGCATTTTCAAATTCTGTGGGTAAACAAGTAGCAGCTAGTGACATCACAGTAGTTGATGACGGAACTCTGCCCAATTTGCGCGGCTCTATCAGCGTAGACGATGAAGGCACTCCACCCAGTTATAATATATTGATAGAGGATGGGATCCTAAAAGGATACATGCAGGATCATATGAACGCTAAACTCATGGGTGTAAGCCCAACTGGTAATGGTAGAAGAGAAAGTTATAAAGAAGTTATTATGCCGCGCATGACAAACACCTATATGTTGCCCGGAAAGTATACACCGAAGGAAATAATATCTAGCGTAAAGAAAGGTCTATATGCAGTAAATTTCGGTGGTGGGCAGGTTGATATAACGTCAGGAAAATTTGTTTTTTCATCTTCGGAAGCTTACCTAATAGAAAATGGCAAAATTACACAGCCAGTAAAAGGAGCAACACTAATTGGTGACGGTCAAACAGTGTTGAAAAAAGTATCTATGGTTGGTAATGACTTAAAGTTAGATCCTGGTGTTGGCACATGCTCGAAAGATGGACAAAATGTGCCCGTTGGAGTTGGTCAGCCGACACTCAAAGTCGACGCAATAACTGTTGGTGGAACTGAGATATAGATAAGGGCTAAAACGGATTCCAGCGCACGGCGCACAGCTGTACAAACATTATGATTTGGAAGCAATTGCCACCAATAGGGTGTCATCCCAGTGTCTGGGCACTGCCTTTGTGTTTGAGGCAAAACTGGCTATAACATTTAACACACTGCTTTCGCAAATAAATGTTCGTACAGTTATGTGTCAGCTACTTGGATGACACTTTTGTACTTGATGCAAGATTATATCTTGAAAAAATTAAGTTTTAATGCTATAAAATAATTGTAAATTTTGTCTCCGTGGTAGCTTTATGAATGTTGAAAGTAAAAAAATACACGATGCTAAAATAAAATTACCAATATTTCTTGATTATCAATCTACTACTAAAGTAGATCCCCGTGTTTTAGAGGTGATGATACCTTACTTTGGTGAGTTCAGTAATGCACACTCTCGCAGCCATTCATTTGGTTGGACTGCTGAAGAAGCAGTGGAAAAAGCAAGGAAACACATCGCTGATCTGGTGAACGCAGATAGCAAAGAAATTATCTTTACCTCAGGTGCAACTGAGTCAAATAATACGGCAATCAAGGGCGTTGCTCACTTTTATAAAAATAAAGGAAATCATATAATAACTGTCTGCACGGAGCATAAGTGTGTTCTGGATTCTTGTCGGCATCTGGAAAATGAAGGCTTTAAAGTTACATATTTGCCTGTTAAGCAAAACGGAATTATAGATTTATTAAAGCTTGAGGAAGCAATTACTGATAAAACAATCCTGGTTTCAGTGATGATGGTAAATAATGAAATCGGAGTAATTCAGCCTGTAAAGGAGATTGGTGAAATATGCAGGAAGCGTAATATATTTTTCCACACAGATGCAGCTCAAAGCTTTGGAAAAGTTCCAATTGATGTTAATGAGATGTGCATTGATCTTATGAGTCTCTCTAGCCACAAAATTTATGGGCCTATGGGAATAGGTGCATTATATGTCCGTAGAAAGAATCCTCGTGTTAGGCTGATACCACTAATTAGTGGTGGTGGACAGGAAAGAGGCATGCGTTCTGGAACAGTTCCAACACCTCTTGCAGTTGGTTTTGGTGAAGCGGCACGTATTGCTAAAGAAGAAATGAAAAAAGAAACAACTAGAGTGGAAGAATTAAGGGATATTTTGTATAACAAGATAAAAGAAGCGTTTCCTGATATCGTTTTAAATGGTGATTATGAAAATAGAATTCCTGGCAACCTAAACTTGAGCTTTCCCTATGTTGAGGGTGAGTCTCTCATCATGGCAATCAAGGATTTAGCAGTAAGTTCTGGTTCTGCGTGCACGTCTGCGTCTCTTGAGCCTTCCTATGTCGTACGGTCGCTAAATAATGGCCATGACCTTGAGCATTCATCAATTAGATTTGGCCTAGGCCGATTTACAACTAAAGAAGAAGTTTTGTATGCAGCAGATCTTGTTGCTAAAAATGTTGGCCGACTGAGAGAAATGAGCCCACTTTGGGAGATGGTACAAGAAGGAGTAGATTTGAACACCGTGAAATGGGACTCTCATTAAATGTATCCGTTCCAACTGCAAATGCACTTTGAAATTACTCTGTACCGTTCACACTTAATTCTTCAATCTCACTAATAGAAAGGCCAGTAAACTTGACAATAGTGTTAACATCAACATTATTAGCCAGCATTGCTTTTGCGACTTCGATTTTCCCTTCAATTTTGCCTTCAATTTTGCCTTCCTCTTTACCAATTTTTTTGCCTTTTTCAGTAGCAAGATCAAGTCTGTATTCAAGAATGGCTTCTTCTTTCCGTAGATCCATTATTCTTTCTTCGTAAGCTACTAAATCTTTTTCATTCCAGCTAAACCTGTCTAATTCATCGTAGGCTAACTTTATTATTGGTGCTTTTTCTGCTATTTTCCTTAAGTCTTCTTCCGTAGTTTCATCTGCATATTTGAAGAAAAATAACCAACGATCCACTATGCTTTCTAGCTGTTCTTCCTTATTCTTAGGAAATTTAGGTAGTTCAATAAATATAAATTGAAAATCTTTTAAGTCATGCTCATTGGTTTTCTCATCTCTTATAGTGTGGTTGGATATATAATCAACTTCTTCAGGAAGTAAGTTACAATTTGATATAGCAATAAAGAAGACTTTCTTTAAATCAATGTAGTTGCCAGATTTATCTAATTGTCTTGAGTAAGCCTTAGCAGCATACAGTTGAGCTCGTTTTTCGAAGCCTTTATCGCGAGTAAGCTGCATTTCAATCACATACCTGGTCCCACTAGAATCCCTGCAAAGAACATCAACTATACTTTGCTTATCAGAGGCAATTTCAGGATCCATTATAGTACTGAGGAATTCCACTTCTTGTATAGTATTTATCTCGGTAAACCCTAAAATATCATTCAAAAAATGTATGAGAATATTCTTATTTTTTTCAGTGCCAAAGATTCTTTTAAAGGTTAAATCCAGCTTAGGGTCGAGAAACTTAGATAAAGCCATAGCCAAAGTGCTTAAAAATATTAATAATTATACACTATTATTAACAATTATTCAACCATATTTTTGAAGATAGCTATGCCGCCGCGAACCGTCATACCGCCGCGGTATCTCTTAGCCGCTAACAAGTAGCGGGATGACGAATTACTTAACCGTCATACCGCCGCGGTATCTCGGCATAGATTCCGCTAACTAGTAGCGGAATGACGATTGTGTATCGTGCTTTGCTAAAAAAAAATCACAGAATGCAGTCTGGTTACATTACTCTAGCTATACGCAACAACTTTACTTTCAACAATTTTGTGAGCAATAATACGACTTTCACAATCAATATTTATTATATCAGATAGTGAATTAATATCAGTATAACTATCAAAACTTTCCATTGTTGATTCCACTACTTCTACTATTTTTAAAAAGCCGATTCGTGACTTCAAAAATTCATTAACAGCTATTTCATTTGCAGCATTGAGCACAATACTGTTTGTTTGTGGAGCAGAAGAGTTTAACACTGCCATGCTAAGCTTTAGCGCAGGAAAACGCTTATGGTCTGGTTCTTGAAAGGTCAATTTTCCTTGCTTTGTTAAATCTAATTTACGATTTAAAGCTGATCTTTCCGGCCAAGACAAAGCATATGAAATGGGAATTGCCATGTCAGTCTCTGCAAGCACAGCAAAGTTGAACCCATCCTTATAAGTTACAATTCCATGTACTATTGACTCAGGATGCACTATTGCTTCAATTTTATCCGGGCTGATGTTAAACAAGTTATGTGCTTCTATTATCTCTAGTGCCTTATTCATCATTGTTGCGCTATCAATCGAGATTTTCTTTCCCATATTCCAAGTGGGGTGACTAAGCGCCTGATCTACTATGACATTTCTTAATTGCTCAGAACTATAATTTAAGAATGGTCCACCAGAAGCAGTAAGTATGATCTTTTCTATGCATTTGTCGTCATTTTGCAAAATTTGAAAAATTGCGTTGTGCTCAGAGTCAATAGAGATTATTTGTACGTTTTTTTCTTTAGCTTTTTTAAGTAATAACTTTCCACCGCAAACAATGCTTTCTTTGTTTGCCAATGCAATGACTTTGGTACCGCTTTCTATAACCTCCATAACTGGCTCAAGGCCTGCAATGCCAACTATTGCAACAACTGAGAGATCAACAGGTATGGTAGCAATATTTGTAGCACCAATTGCTATTTTTACATCTGTACCAAGTAGATTTTCTTTTAAATCTTTGTAAAGCCTTTCATCGGAGATAGCAACATATTTTGCATTTAGCAGTTTTGCTTGGTGTGCCAGTAGAGCAAAGTTCGAATGGGCACTTAGTGCTTCCACTTGGTATTCTTCTTTTCTCTTTGAGAGCAAATCTACAGTCTTTTTTCCAACACTTCCTGTTGACCCTAAAACTGAAACCTTTTTCACTAAGACAAACTCATGTTAATTATAACAACAGCAACTTTTCTTATTAGGCCTTCTCGCATACTATTCAGCAGTTTTTAAGCGTTTAACCAAGTTCATGTCCGTGGTCATCGCCAACAGATGGTGAAGGACCAGGTGAAAAAGATTGACCATGGTGATCACCTGCATCATGCATGTCTTGCAAACCATCAGCATTATGAGCTATTTCGTTATTGGCATGAGGGTAATCATCTGAGTGATGTCCATCATCACCATGAGCCATATCCATTCCTTCTGATGGCATATCTTCCCCACCTCCACCTGAAAAATATTCTGCAAGGCCTTCAAGAAATTTTATGCCAAACATATTACCTGATTTTCCAAACAGCGTTACTAGACTACTACCACTCACCAAACCTTCAAACACGTTACTATAAGCAGCAATTGCTCCTTCATGAAAGTTGAACAACCATTTCATTCCATCCACGACTGTTGAAACAGAGTCACTATGACCAAGACCAAAACCACTTTTCTCACCAGCAGCCTCTTGGTGTTGCTGCTGCGCTTGCCATTCTGCAATATTTGGACCTTGAGCTTCACTCATAAATTTTTACTCTCAACCTTAAGCTATTATTTTATCACAAATATTGCAAAATATCAATAGAGCTTTTGAATATAGCTAATACAAACAATTTCTGTCATCCTATATATAGCTAAACTGACTTACGACAATTTGAAAAACGACAAATTCGTCATTCCGCTACTAGTTAGCGGAATCTATGCCGAGATACCGCGAATGAATCGCGGTATGACGTGTTAGCTATAGGATCCAGTTTGAAAAAAATCTGAATTCCAATGTCCACTACCTTTTACAAAGTTAAAACTTAAAAATATGACTGTTAGCAATAGTGTATATATCTTTAGCTATATATAATGAATGAATTTTTTTATATATTCGTTATTAGTATTTTGTATTTCCTGAACAGTTCCATGGGAAATGATCTCCCCTTCATATAATACTGCTATTTTATCAGCTATTTTAAATGCGCTATGAATATCATGTGTAATCGTGATAATTGTAGGGTTAAGATCTCTAGATAATTTTATTATTATCTCGTTTACTATATCTGACATAATTGGGTCCAATCCTGAAGTTGGTTCATCCAAAATAATGATTTCTGGATTGTGTGCAATCGCCCTTGCAAGTGCCACTCTTTTTTTCATTCCACCTGATAGCTCTATTGGAAACATATCTGCTATGCTTTCCTCCAGTCCAACATCATTTAACTTCTCGATTGCTAGCTGTTTTGCCTCTTTTTTGCTGATATTAAAGCGCTTTTTATAATTAAAAGATATATTTTCCCACACTGTAACGTAGTCAAATAAAGCGGAATTTTGAAATAAAACCCCAAATTTATTTTTGCTTTTACTATTTATTTTAACAGACCCTGAGTCTGGAGCAAGCAAGCCGATAATTGTTTTTGTTAATACAGATTTGCCGCTTCCTGAGCCACCAAGTATGACTAATGATTCCCCTTTTAATATATCAAAATTTAGATCTTTTAGTACTGTCCTATCATCAAAAGATAAGCTTAAGTTCAATATTGATATTATGGGGTTACGCATGTATCAAAGTAATCATGTAGTTTGCTAAAATGATCAGTATGGACGATAAAACAACAGTTGATGTTGTAGCAACACCTACTCCTCGTGCACCTTCTTTGCAATGGTAACCGTAATAGCAGCTTGAGACAGAAATTATGGCGCCAAATACAGTTGCTTTTATTAGCCCAGTTATAAAATCATACGTATTAAAGAACTGAGCTGTGTGTTTAATGTATATATTTAAATTGTGGTTAAATTCGAAGACTGCAGTGATACATCCTCCAAATATTCCTATTAAATCTGCACATACTGTAAGTATGGGAAATACTATGATTGACGCTAAAATCCTTGGTGCAATTAAATATTTAAAAGGGTTGATGTTCAAGGTTGTAAGTGCATCTATTTGCTCGGTGATGCGCATTGTACCAATTTCTGCTGCAACTGATGATCCAACCTTTCCTACCATTATTAAGCTGATCAAAACTGGTCCTAACTCTTTAATGATAGTGATCGTAACAAGTTTGGGTATTATCTGTTCTTGGTTAATTAATGGGTCACTCAAGCTACTTTGTAAAACTATTGCCGCTCCTATAAAAACTCCAGTGAGCCCAACAATTGGCAGAGAGAAAAAGCCTATCTCTATAATTTGTCTTGCTATGTTGCTAAAATAATATGGTGGCACAAGGCAGTGGTATAGAGATTGAATAAAAAATATGAATGCACTACCAAGCCTTAACAAAAAATTGATAAAGTACCTACCAATTATTCTAACACTATTTATATCAAAAAAGCTCACTTTGTATTCATTTTAGCTAGAGGTTAGTCTTACTGATTTTATTAAAATTTTTATTAACTTTATCGCAAAGTATAGCTGAGATATGTTTTAAGTTCAATATACTTGATGTTTTAATTTAAAGCTTAACCCAAGAAAGGTTTCCCTACGTCATACCGCAATTCATTCGCGGTATAGATTCCGCTAACGAGTAGCGGAATGACGGTTTTTCAAATTGTAGAGCCACTTTAGCTATAGAACTCAATTACATAAGCAAACCTTACTTATTTTACTATCCCTGTTTACTTCCTGTAAAAAACATGTTACTAATGAATTGAATTTTGTAGTAGAATGGAGGAAGTTTTGGCAGTTCCAAAAAGAAAAAAGTCAAAGTCAAGGCGTAATATGCATCGTTCTCATCATGCTATTGAGCCTAAGAATATTGTGGTATGTTCAACAACTGGGGAATTCATGTTGCCTCATAACGTAGCAGTTGATGGCAGTTACAAAGGAAAACGGGTTTTCATCAAGCAACAGGCAGAGTGACTATTATGATATGTTACCTACGGTCAATAATAATATAGTTATTGCACTTGACGCTATGGGGGGCGATTTTGCGCCTCTTTCCGTAATTCATGGTGCTGGTTTTTTTTTAGACAACCTTGTTGACCCAGGCATTAAAGTTTTTTTTCATATTTATGGAGATAAGGAAGAAGTATCTCCTTTGCTTTCAAAATACAAAAAAGTAAGTAACAATTCTGAGTTTACTCATTGTTCTGACAATGTTCTTGCAAATGATAAGCCATCTTTTGCACTGAGGCATCGTAAAGACTCAAGTATGAAAGCTGCCATTGAGGCAGTAAAAAAAGGTAAAGCTTTCGGAGTGGTGTCTTCAGGCAACACCGGAGCATTGATGGCAATTTCCAGATTTATTTTAGGAACATTACCAAACATTTATCGTCCTGCTATTGCCTCTATCTGTCCAACTAAGACAAAAAGCTTCGCTTTGCTTGACCTTGGTGCAAATGTTGATTGTAATGCCGACTCATTATTTCAATTTGCGTTAATGGGTAGTATATTTGCAAAAATAGCATTAAAAATTGACAATCCTGAAGTTGCTTTGCTAAATATCGGCACAGAAGAAGTTAAAGGTAATGACTCAGTGCGCGGCGCTTTTGAGTTGCTTAAAAACGCTCCAGGCATTAATTTCAAAGGGTATATAGAGGCAAGTGAATTTTTAGAGGGTAGTATAGATGTGATTGTTGCTGATGGTTTTGTTGGCAATGTAATGCTCAAAACGGCTGAGGCAACCGCTAGTACCTTTATCAATCTAATAAAGCAGGAAGTATTCAATTCGTGGATAGCGAAAATGCTTGTTGGTATATTGTTAAAATCCAAACTAAATAAAGCTTTAACGCGTTTTAATCCCAAAATTAGAAGTGGAGCTATGTTTTTAGGGCTGAATGGTATCATCATTAAAAGTCATGGAAATTCTGATGCTATTTCTTTTGCCCATGCCATAAAATTTGCAGTAAATGCAATTAGTGAAAATTTAAATCAAAAGATAATTAACGGGGTAAGTCATATTGAATAAAAGTTTCATATTAAGCACTGGATCTTACCTACCAAGAAAAATGTTGAGTAACAACGAAATTGCATCGATAGTTGAGACGAGCGATGAATGGATAAGGCAGAGAACAGGAATAGTTCAAAGGCATATAGCAGATGAAGGAGAACTAACGTCAGATCTAGCTGTAAATGCAGCAAAAAGTGCTATAGAAAAAGCTAAAATTTCAGTAGATGAAATTGACTTGATTATAGTTGCTACAACAACTCCTGATAAAACTTTTCCTAGCTGTGCAACGATTGTACAAAGTAAGTTAAAATGTAAAAACGCATTTGCTTTTGATGTACAAGCAGCATGCTCTGGTTTTATATATGCAGTTACAGTTGCTGATTCGCTCATAAAATCTAACAATAGAATTAAATATGCATTGGTTATAGGTGCTGAAATAATGTCTAGGATTGTTGATTGGGAAGATAGGTCAACTTGTGTACTCTTTGGTGATGGTGCTGGTGCAGTGGTGATGAAATCAGAAATGGGTAGAAGCGGCATCATATCAACAAACTTATACTCTGACGGCAATGTGGACATACTATGTACGAACGGAGGGGTATCCTCTACTGGTGATTCTGGAAAAATATGCATGAATGGAAGAGAAGTGTTTAAACATGCAGTGGATAAGTTAACAGCCTCAGTAGAGGAAACTCTGAAATGCAATAATTTGAAAATCACTGATATTGACTGGTTAATTCCCCATCAAGCAAACATTCGTATTATTGAAGCAGTAGTAAAGAAATTAGATTTTCCTATAGAGAAAGTGATTAATACCGTTGATAAGCATGCAAACACCTCAGCGGCATCAATTCCACTGGCCTTAGACTATGCAATACAAGAATCAAAAATAAAATCAGGAAATCTGGTACTGCTGATTTCAATAGGTGCAGGCCTGACCTGGGGTTCCGTGTTGCTGCACTATTAGACTTCCTGCATTACCTCCTGTCATCCAAGTACCCTCTTTGTCATTCCAGTGCCTCTTTCTCCTGTCATCCCAGTAGCCCCTTCGGTGTCATTCCAGTCTGGAATCCAGTTCTTATTGTACATTCACCTGGTGTAAAGTTAAGTTTCCTGGATCCCAGTGTCAGCTACTCGGATGACAAAAAAAGGAGCACTGGAATGACAGCAATCTACGTCATACCGCGATTCATTCGCGGTATCTCAGCCGCTAACAAGAGATCCCGCTAACAAGCAGCGGGATGACGGTTGTCGTTTAGCCATAAACATTAAGAAATTTACCAAATAAAAAAAAAGGCAAAAGAAGCCCTGGGGTTATTATCTGCTTTAAAATATTGGCGTTTTTTATGTTTTAAACGCTTGACAAGCAAGATTTAGCTGCTTTTAATTGCAACTAACCTACGCTGCAAATGTTTAAGAAATTTACTAAGCAGAAAAAAAGACAAAGAATCCCCGAGTTAGCTAGTCTTTTACTATCTCTGTCGAGTATTGGCATTTTTTGATGTCTTGTAACGCTTTATAAGCGCGTTCAGCTTATTTAGATAAAAATCTAGATGTAGATGAAGTTTTGTAAAGACATACAGTATCTATATACTGCAAAAAATTGAACATAAGACGCCGATACATTAAGTAATCCTTACCTTTTAATCTGCAGATTGGCGAAAGCAAATACAATAGCTTCAGTTTCATGATAAGGGAGCTGGTGAGGTTTGTCAAGGAAGTTTTTCTTTCCCGTGAATTCCCTTCGAAGTCGAGTATTGAAAATTGACTGGAGAATTGTGGATTACTTTGTATATGTCATGACAAGCCATGGCACTCTCAGCAAAACCACTTAATATTAACTTTAGTTTGCCTGAATAAATAGCTATATCTCCGATTGCATATATCCTATCTCTACTGGTTTTAAGTGTAGCTGGGTCGACAACTATGCGGCTATGTTCTAACTGTATACCCCAATTGTTTATTGGACCAAGATTCATTGACAATCCAAAAAATGGCAGCAAAAAATCAGCGGATATTTCTTTTTCTTCCTTAGAGGCAATGTTTTTTACTATCACTGTACTCAATTGCCCATTACCTCCTGCTAGTTCGTGTAATTGATATGGCACTACCAGTTCTATCTTTCCATCACTTTCAAGTGATTCTAATTTATTTCTAGTTTCAGGAGTGCAGCGAAATTCCTTTCTCCTATGTATCACATAAATTTTCTTCGCAACTTTAGAAAGTTCTACAGTCCAATCAGCCGCAGAATCACCCCCCCCTGCAATGACTATAGTTTTATCCTGAAAATCAGAAATTTTATTTACACTGTAAAATACAGATTTATTTTCATATTCTAATATACCATTCAAGGGCGGACGGTTAGGTTCAAACATTCCGTTACCTGCAGCAACAATAACGGCTTTGCATTTTACCTCTGTACCTGTATTAGTTATGATAATAAAGCTTTGATCGCAGTTATTCGAAATCTTTTCTACTTTTTGACTTAAATGGTAAATAGGCTTAAATGGCGAAGCTTGCTCCATTAGCTGCTCAATTAATTTTTGGGCAGTAATTACAGGATAACCAGGTATATCATATATTGGCTTTTCTGGGTAAAGAGCTGTGCATTGTCCTCCTGCTTGATCCAAAACATCTATTATATGACATTTCATATCAAGCATTCCCGCTTGAAAAGCAGTGAATATTCCAACAGGTCCTGCACCTATTATTACTATATCGGTTTTCATATTCAGATGGTGATCTATTTATAGATATTAGCTTTCTTTGCTAACAAGGTCAATTTACAAAGGGATGTATTTTTAAAAGATGTGGCTAGATTAGACAAGATTTCCAGCGTTATGAACCACATAGTCCAAATAAGCTCTAAAAATCAGCTAGCATAGCGAGATGCTGTGCGGACGGAATGGGATTCGAACCCATGGTACGCTCATCACGTACGTCAGTTTTCAAGACTGGTGCCTTAAACCGCTCGGCCATCCGTCCATTTCTTTTCTATCACAACATTTGATTTTAAGCAATCTATAAAAGCTTTACTTGCCCACGCAAAAGTTGCTAAACACACTACTCAATATTTCCTCAACATCAATAATTCCAATCACCGCACCAAGTTCAAATGCAGCAAGCCTCAAATCTTCAGATATCAACTCAATTGGATTATCGATATTAAAACGTTGTAAATGTTCCAGTGCTTTCTTCATGTGATTCCTATGTCTTTGCCGAGTGATTACAGGGGTGTCTCTATCATGCCCAAATTTTTCCTCTGCCTTCTCTTTTATGAGAGAGATCAATTTGTTTGTACCTATTTCCTTTAGAATAGAAATGGGTAAAAGATCTATGCCATTAATTTTTATATTGTGATTATTGATAACATCGTCAGCTTTGCTCAATACATAAATAGTATCGCTATTTACAACGTTGCAATTGATATTATGACGCTGTTCAAAAGGAAATAGTTCTATTCTTAAATCAGCTTCAAAAGACCTCTTTTTCGCTCGACTTATACCTTCTGATTCTATTGGATCTGAACTCTCACGAATTCCAGCAGTATCAGAGAGAATGATTGGGTATCCGCCAATGTCAATATGAGCTTCAAGTATATCTCTTGTTGTGCCTGCATATTCAGAAACAATAGCAATATCACGCTTGGCTAAGAAATTAAACAGAGTTGATTTACCGACATTTGGTTTACCAGTTATTACAATATGTAAACCCTCACGCAACCTTTCGCCCCGTCTATTATCATTTAAATGCTCTTGTATCAATCGCACGAGAGATTGCACTTCATTATTAATTTTTTCCAACTCACTTTTTTCTGCCCAAATGTCCTCTGGAAAGTCTATATATGCTTCGATTTTGGATTGTATCGTTATCAATCTTTGCCTCCAATTGCTGTATAGTCTCTCCAATTCTCCTGATATCTGCTTAATCGCTTGTTTAGCTTGCATTTTCGTCTCAGCGTCAATTAAGTCTGCAATTCCTTCTATTTGAGTTAAGTCAAATTTACCATTTAGAAAAGCCCTAAGTGAGAATTCTCCAGGCCTGGCCATAACGAAAATTTTTGATAATTCCTCCAAGATGATTTTTATGACTGCCTTACTTCCATGCACTTGTAACTCTATAACATTCTCGCCAGTGAAACTGTTTGGAGCAGGGAAATAGATGATTATTCCATTATCTATCAATTGATTGAAATCATCATATAGATCAACTAAAGTAGCAAATCTTGGTTTAATTTCTTTCTTAATATGAAAATGATTTAAAGCTTTAAGCGCGTAATTGCCTGAAATTCTGATTACTGCAACTCCTGACTTACCAAATACGGTCGACAAAGCGAAAATAGTTTCATTTGTGTTTGTCATTATTTATATAAACTACTTAGCAATATTACACTTAAGAAACCAAAATACCTAATTTGAAAATATTCAAAATTTTTATCTATCTTGCTAGTTTATATTAATGCAGTACTATCATACTAGTGAATGTATTATATAGAAAAGCTGTAAAAGTCACCCAGGTGAAAATATTTATTTTGAAAACTGATAATATGATTTATAATGACTGACACAAGTTTTAAATATTTTATGCTCAAGAAATTAGCTTGGTATTGGTCTTTTGCAGAGTTAATCAAAGGGTTTGCTATTACATTGAAATATATGTTCAAACCAAAGGTTACGTTAAGATATCCTATGGAGAAGGGCCCTTTAAGTCCAAGGTTTCGTGGTGAGCATGCGTTGCGTAGGTATCCAAACGGTGAAGAACGGTGCATAGCTTGTAAATTATGCGAAGTTATCTGCCCTGCTCAAGCAATAGTTATTGAAGCAGAGGAAAGAGAAGACGGTAGTCGTCGCACCACACGCTATGATATTGACATGACAAAATGCATATACTGCGGGCTTTGCCAAGAGGCATGTCCAGTTGATGCAATTGTGGAGGGTCCTAACTTTGAATTTGCTACTGAAACGAGAGAGGAGCTAATGTACAATAAAGAAAAGTTATTGCGTAATGGTGAAATTTGGGAAGACGCAATTGCACTCAGGTTAAAAAAGAATAGACCTTATTATTAATGTTCAGAGCTTATAACCCTGTTATCCATTATGATTTAGGGGCAGTGCCCACTAGGGGTGGTGTCATCCAAGTAGCTGATACACAACTGTACGAACATTTGTTTGCGAGGGCAGTATGTTAAATGTTATGGCCTGTTTTGCCTCAAACACAAAGGTGTCATCCCAGTGCGTGACACTGGGATCCAGGTATAAAAATATTTGCAAATTGTGCAATGGACAACAGATTTTAGGAGCATACGTTAAACTAATTTCCATTATAAAAATAAGATGGATCCCAGTGTCACGCACTGGGATGACAAAGAGAGGGTTAGACAAAAGGGTCGATAAATGATTAGGATTACTTTCTCAACCGAACAAAAAGTAAAAGAATACAGTGGTAAAGTCACTGGCTTTGATATACTACAGCCGAATGTTTTAAAGGAAGCAGTTGCATTGAAAGTAAATGGTGAGTTATATGATCTCTCACGTGAAATTGAATCTGATACAGAGATAGAGGTAATACAACTGAGTGACGAAGCGGGTTTAGATATAATAAGGCATGATGCTGCTCATATAATGGCGCAGGCAGTGAAAGAGCTATTTCCTAATACTCAGATTACTATCGGCCCAACAATTCAGGACGGTTTTTACTATGATTTTGCTACAGATCGTACCTTCACTACGGACGATCTTACCGCAATAGAAAAGAAAATGAAAGAGATTGTAAAAAGTAACCACAGATTTGTTCGAGAAGTTTGGACTCGCAAGCAGGCAATTGATTTCTTTAGTGGTATAGGCGAAAAATATAAGGTTGATATTATCTCATCCATACCAGAGGGTGAAAACCTAACTGTTTATAGGCAAGGTGATTTTATTGACCTATGTCGTGGTCCGCACTCACCATCAACCGGCAGAGTTAAAGCGTTTAAACTTATGAAAGTAGCGGGTGCATACTGGCGAGGTGATGCAAAGGGCCCAATGTTGCAGCGAATATATGGCACAGCATGGAGAAATAAGGATGAATTAAACGCTTATCTTGAGTGTCTCAAAGAAGCAGAGAAACGTGATCACCGCAAAATTGCCAAGGATATGGATTTATTTCACATCCAAGAGGAAGCTGTTGGGCAGGTTTTTTGGCATGAACAAGGATATATTCTATATAATGTTCTTGAGTCTTACATCAGAAAGAAGCTAATAAATAATGGCTATTTTGAGGTAAAAACTCCTATTTTAGTAAGCAAAGAGCTGTGGGAAAAATCTGGACATTGGGATAAGTTTCGTGAAAATATGTTTATTGTTGATGAATCTGAAAGCAAAAAGCTAGCAATAAAACCCATGAATTGTCCTTGTCATGTGCAGATTTTTAATTCTCACACCAGAAGCTATCGTGATTTACCAATACGTATGGCAGAGTTTGGCACATGCCATAGAAATGAAAGCTCAGGCTCATTGCACGGACTGATGCGAGTGCGTGGTTTTACGCAAGACGATGCACACATTTTTTGTATGGAAGAACAAGTGAATTCTGAGACTATAAAGTTTTGTGACCTTTTAAAAGAAGTATATTCAGAGCTTGGGTTCAATGAAATTTCTGTGAAATTTTCAGACCGTCCAGGTATTAGAGCAGGTAATGATGAAGTATGGGATAGAGCTGAAAAAGCGCTGCTTGAAGCCGTTAAAGAAGCGGGCTTGAGTTATAAACTTAATCCTGGTGAAGGTGCATTTTATGGTCCAAAGCTAGAGTTTGTTTTAAAAGATGCAATAGGCAGAAGCTGGCAATGTGGAACATTGCAAGTTGATTTCATTTTACCAGAACGTCTGGGAGCTTTTTATATAGGGGCAGATGGACACAAGCATCACCCTGTTATGCTACATAGGGCAATTCTTGGGACTTTTGAGCGTTTTATTGGAATTTTGATAGAAAATTATGCAGGAAAATTTCCAGTTTGGCTTGCTCCAACGCAACTTGCTATTCTGACCATTACAAATGAGGCTGACGGTTACGCCACAGAAATCAGCAATGTCTTAAAAGAACAAGGTGTGAGAGTCAAGACTGATTTGACCAATGAAAAAATTAGTTATAAGATACGTTTGCATAGTCTAAACAAGGTTCCTATATTGTGGATTGTAGGCAAAAATGAAGTTACAAGTAAAACTGTGTCAGTGAGAAATTTAGGATCGGAAAGACAGGAGTCTTTTTCTTTGGAAAAGGCTAATGAATCGCTGTTAAAAAGTATTAATTTGAATTAAGGGAGTTAAAGTTTGCAAGTTAAAAAGAACAATAAAAACAGAATTAATGGATTCATCACAGCTAAGGAGGTACGCTTAGTTGATCACAGTGGTGAAATGGTCGGAATCGTGCTAATAGAACGAGCTTTGGAACTTGCACAGGGTGTTGGTTTAGACTTGGTAGAAATTGCACCTAATTCAACTCCTCCAGTATGTAAAATACTGGATTATAGCAAACAAAAGTATGATATAAAAAAGAAAGCAAGTGAAGCAAAAAAGAAACAAAAAACATTAACTATAAAAGAAATTAAACTGGGTCCCAATATTGGTGATCACGATTACGGAACAAAATTGCGTCAAGCAAGAGACTTACTTGCCCACGGACATAAAATCAAAGTTACAATGAGATTTAAGGGCAGAGAGCTTATAAACACTGAAGTTGGATTGGAAAAATTAGAACGGCTAATTAGAGACACTGAAGATATCGCAAAGGTAGAATTAGCACCTAAAAGGGAAGGGAATCAATATTTTTTAGCTCTGGTTGCTAAGTAGCAAGACGGCTTAAGAAGTATAAGTAGAGTTAAACTATCGCTCTCTCTTTGATAACATGGCGAAAATGTCTTATTAATCCTTGAATCGGCCAAGCTGCAGCATCGCCAAGCGCGCAAATTGTATGTCCTTCTATTTGAGTTGTAAGGTCAAGCAGCTTATCTATTTCATCAGGTTTAATATCTCCTGCCACCATCCTCTTCATAATCCTCCACATCCATCCAGTACCTTCACGGCATGGTGTGCATTGCCCACAGGACTCATGCATATAAAAGTGTGATAACCTCTCTATTGCAGCTATTATATCAGTTGATTTATCCATCACTATTACAGCAGCAGTACCAAGCCCTGATTGTGCAGTTCTTAATGAATCAAAATCCATTTCAATAGTATCGCATATAGATTTTGGAATTAATGGCACTGAAGACCCACCAGGTATTACAGCAAGTAAATTATCCCAACCCCCTCGCACTCCACCTGCGTATTTTTCAATCAATTCACGTAATGGAATTCCGAGCTCTTCTTCAACATTACACGGGTTGTTTACGTGCCCTGAAATACAAAAGACCTTGGTACCAGTATTATTTGGTTTACCAAGAGATGCAAACCATTCTCCTCCGCGATTCAGAATATCTGGAACCATGGCTATAGTTTCAACGTTGTTTATTGTAGTTGGGCAGCCAAAAAGTCCAACACCTGCAGGAAATGGAGGTTTCATGCGAGGAAAGCCCTTTTTTCCTTCAATTGATTCAAGTTGAGCTGTTTCTTCTCCACATATGTAAGCTCCTGCACCCCTATGGATAAACACATCAAGATCATAGCCTGATTTGCAGGCATTTTTTCCAATTAAACCTTCTTTATAGGCTTCCTCAAGTGCCTTTTTTAGAACTAAATATTCATTATAAAATTCACCCCTGATATAAATATATGCAACTGATGCGCTGATCGCTCTGCCGGCCAGGAGAATTCCCTCAAGTAACTTATGTGGCTCATATCGCAATATATCTCTATCTTTACATGTACCAGGTTCTGACTCATCTGCATTGACTACTAAATATGTTGGTTGTTTTTTTGGAAGATTTTTGGGCATAAAGCTCCACTTAAGGCCGGTAGAAAATCCTGCACCTCCTCGACCTCTCAAACCAGATTTCTTTACTTCATCAATGATTTTTTCTGATCCTAAATCTAGTAACTCCTTTGTTTTTTGCCAGCTACCACGTTTTTTTGCACCCTCAAGTAGTGGAGTTTCTTTACCATTTAGGTTGGTGAATATTTTGTCTTGTTCTTTTAGCATGTTTTTCAAAATTTGTGAGTGATCCCGACGCGATTCGAACGCGTGACCCACTGATTAAAAGTCAGTTGCTCTACCGGCTGAGCTACGGGATCATTTCATTTTTCAGCTATACTAAACATCAATACAGTTTTTATCCATTTTAATCAAACTAAAATTTTCATGTGTGGTTAAATAAATTATATAATATACTGCGTTAGTGATAATTTAGTTAAAAAATTTTTAAAGGAAAACTTCTTGTTAATTTTCAATTCACAGATTCATTTGGCAAAGCTTATAGTGTGATGTAAAAATCTGAGAAGACAAAAAGATAGAGAATTGTACATAACTGCAGAATTTGTGCACTATTTAGCAATAGCCTAACAGATAAATATTTCTTGCATTTCAGCCTGAGTGATTTATGCTTTAAGCAAGAATTACCTGGGGGTATAGCTCAGCTGGTAGAGCATCTGTTTTGCACGCAGAAGGTCAGCGGTTCGATCCCGCTTGCCTCCACCAGTCTATATTAGCTCTAGCCGCCACAAAACCTGTCAAAGCAGCTTATTTTAATCTATGAGGATTTTATACTACTTCCCTGAAAATCCCTATTTCTTTTCGTAACTTTTCTCTACACAAGTAATGTTGGTTATTACAATTGTAATATATACCAACTTAACAATAAATTAATCAATAAATGTTAGAATACTAACAATTAATTTATTGGTAACGCCTATGAGTGGAAAAAAGCATGTTTTTAAGATGGTACCTGGAAAAGAGGTGTTTAGAAAAACCCCGACTAAATTGATAAAGTGGCCTGAAGGTTATGATCCTACAATGTCTATTAAAAAAGTTGAGCTTGTATCGCTGGATGATAAAAACGATGTAGCACTAGGCTTATTACCTATAAAACTTTGCGGCAGTTCTTGCCTAGACAGTTACATATGTCTGGAGGAAGAAAATGAAGGAAATCTGGTAGCCAAAGATTATAAAAGTGATTCTAACTTAGATTATGTAAAAAGTAACCATACATTTGTATATTACGGTAATGAGTTGGCTAAGTTATCATATACAAGAGAACTTGTGCAGCCTTTCAAAACTATGTGTAGCAGTTCTATTAAATCAAAAAAATTGGAATACAAATATGTAACATGGGAAGATTCAGATACTGGCAACAATAAATATTATTTTTCAGACGAGGCAGGAAATATAATCGATTCACCTGACAATGAGGTATTACAAGACATTATGTTATACTACGGTGAGAGACATATAAGAGATGTGCTACTGTTGCTATCAAGCACGTTTACCAAAGTTTTTATTCAGGGCCTAACAGACGACCAACTAAAAACTCTTACCAATACTCTTAGTAACGAGCAACTGCAAAAAATAATTCCTGAACTGAGCTCAAGCCAACTACAGACCTTAGCAAAGAACTTAACAGATGAACAACTCCAAGCTTTAGTGGATCATCTAACCAATCACCAATTACAAACTCTTGCTCAGGAACTAAATCCAGAAAAGTTACAAATAATTGTTCCTATTTTAAATGATGCTCAGCTTGAAGCTCTAGTTAGAGACTTAAATCCAGAGCAAGTAAAAGAAATTTTACCTCACTTAAAAGTGGATCAGTTCAAAGCACTTATTAAAACTTTAAATGACGAACAATTTACAGTGCTTGCAAAAGACTTGGCTGAGCACCACTTGACAATACTTTCTAAAGAATTAGAAGGTGACCAGTTGAAAGCTTTAGTAAATAGTCTGCAAGAAGACCAACTGAAAGACTTAGTTAATAAGCTTGATCATGATAAACTTGGCATAATTGCTCAGGATTTAACTGATTCTAATAGGATCCAGATTATCATTAAGTCTTTAGCTAACAACCCAGAAAAACTTCAAGCTTTTGCTCGCAATATGTCTAATGAGCAGTTTAAGGAACTTTTGGATAACGTGGGTGCAGAAGAGCTTAAAGATATCATTCACAAACTGCCTTATGAGAAAGTGACAGCTGTGATTGGTGATCTCGGCAGTAAGGATCAGTCTAAAGCTATTATTGATGCATTAAAAGAGAAACTTGAAGAGCAAAATGGAAAGATAGGAGAGCTTATGGATAAGATTGACCAGATGCTTCCTGAGCAAAGTGAAGCAAATTGGGATAATGCACATCTATCACCTTACGTCTTTCAAGATACTAATACTGAATTTACAGTAATAGATGTTTAGTGCGAACTTGGATACTTATAAATTAATGTTTATAAGTTAAAAGAAAAAACAGTTTGCATGTGAAACTAAAAAATAATTTAAACTTTAATAATTTATGGAGGTAATTTATATGAGCAAGAACTCGCAAAACCTTGTACAAAATGAGGATAATTTTACTACTGGTAATAAAGAAAAACTTATAAGCGCTCTTGATCTTATTATACTTAAGACAGGTACTGATAAGGATATACAAGACCTTGGCAAAACAGCAAGTGGTCATACTGTTAAAAAAGCAGTTGATGCATTAGTTAATAATATAAATGAACAACTTATTAGTGGGTTGAATATTATGTTAGGAGAAGAGCAAGCTAAAGTTAAAAGTTTGGAAGATATTATAGGCAACGATGATGCAGGATTAAAAAAAGATCTAAGTGAGTTAGCAGGTAAGGTAAATAGTATGTTACCTGAGGAGGCACCAACCCATCCTGATATATTGTAGTAGTTAGGAAAGTAACAGCCTGATACAGGCTGTTACTCTTTCCACATACCATTTCAGTGTAGCTGAGTTGATTTTAAAAGTATAATTTTTTATAGGAGTTAATATGAGTAATTACAGTGTAAAAGAAAGCGAAAAAGACTATGAATCAATAGGAAGAATAGTCGAAGACGAATATAGAATAATAGATGACATAGAAGTCAAAATTAAGCCTAAATCTTTTGAGAGCAATAAAGAAAAGAATGCGTCGGTTGGTTATGTTCACAAAGTTCTAGACAAACTAATCACAGAATTAAACGACACATTTGTTTCTGACTTGGATTACCAATTGAGGCTTAATGCAAACTATGTTCAGAATAAATTGAGTAAGGATTTATATGATTTGGACAAGGTAGTTATCGATACTAGTAAGAATTATGAAATTTTGGAAAAAAACTTTAATAATCTAAGAGAAGAAGTTGAAAAATTAAAAATAGGAACGGTTAGTGATGACAACATAGATGAATGGGAAGCACCAACTCACCATGATATATTATAGTAGTTAAGAAAGTCACAGCTTGCTAGCAGGCTGTGACTCTCTCTACATACCGTTTCAATACAGCCAGGTTAAGGAATCTATTTTAAAACTTTCGGCATATAGTTCTCATCATGTTTTGCAAACACCGTATCTGCAAGAAAGGTATTATTATCAAACATTTTACCTTGCACAACAACACCACTTTTTTCTGAAAACATTGGTGGAAGTATTCCCTGGTATTTTACCACAACGCTTTTGTTAAAATCTGTCATTTGAAAAACTACTTCACTTTCGCTCCGTATCACACTATCTTCAACAACCATTCCACCAATATGGATTGGCTTTTGACTATTTGGTAAAACTATTGCCTCACTTACTGTATAGAAAAATGAGATATTTTCTTTGAGCGTTGTTAAAATAAAAAAGACTATGCAGCTTAAAAAGCAGAAAATTCCTGAAGTTATAAGTAATCGCTTATGTTTCTTCTTCATTATTATCTTTCAGGCTTTCTAGAATTTTTTTACTTTTAATATAGCAAGAAATGGTAAAAATCAGTTCTCCGGTAATCAACGTAAAACTAATAAGGTAAGCAAAAATTACATATGTATTCATAATGCACTGCCAATAAATAACTCACCTGCATCAAAATAAATTAAGCTTCCATCCTTTTGCTGCAACACCAATTTACCACTTTTATCTATATCAGCAAAAATTCCTTCATACAATTTGTCAGCTAACTTTACACTGATTTGTTCATGCATTTTGAATGCTTTTTTTAACCACATTTCTCTTATAGCATAAAACCCATCAAATAGCCATTGCTTTCTTAGCTTATTAAAATTTATTATTAATTTTTTTAGTAGATCTATGTTAGACACAGACTCACCGTAATTGCTAATGCACGTTGTTCCTGGAAGTGGTGCATGATTGACATTAATTCCAATTCCTATAATGAGCCAATTCGAATTGGATCTTTTTTCAAGCAATATTCCACTTATTTTCTTGCCATCGATTAGAATGTCATTTGGCCATTTATACTGGAGATTTAGACCATTTATAAATGACAGTATAGTATTTCCAACAGCAAGAGCAGTAACAAAAGTCAATTCTGTTAATTTGCTGACATCCGCAATTTTATTCACCAAACCCCTCTCTGTCATCCCAATGCCCTCTGATGTCATCCCAGTGCTTGACACTGGGATCCATTCTTCTTTTTTTCTAGATTCCAGCGTCACGCGCTGGAATGACACCGAAAGCTGGCTTTCATTAAGATAATCGTTAAAGAGGTTTATTACCAAACTCGCATAAAAATTACCCTCTGGAGAAATCCAGTTTTTTCCAGTGCGCCCTCTACCCTCTGTTTGTTTATCGGCAATAATAACGGTTTCATTTGATATTCCTCTCCCAATTAAATCCAACGCTTCTTTATTAGTGCTTGAAACTTCTTTGTAATGATGAATATGAAAACCCTCAGGGATCACCTTGTCAGTCCTTTAGTTCAATGAGTGAGTAAAACGTACAAGAAAAGAACGAGGTTGATCAGTGAAGCCACTGAAGTAATAATGAATAGACCCTTAGAATAAGCAACCTTATTACCACTAGCTTTATCAAAATACATAACTTTCATGATATTTAAATAATAGTAGCATGATATCACACTCGCTATTACAAGGATCAAGGACAGGCTGATAAAGCCAGAATTTATTAAACTTTTGAATATAAAAAATTTAGCGATAAAACCTGCAAGTGGAGGTATTCCCGACATCGAGAGTAACAGCACAGAAAGATGAAATGCTACAATTGGGCGTTTCTTCCCTATACCAGATAAATTTGCAATATCACAATCGTCATCGTCAATTTGTACGAGATATGAGAATAGCCCTATGCTTGTGATGATATATATCACCAGATACATTAAGGCACTATCTGTTCCTGCTTGTGTAAAAATAGAAAGTGAAGCAAATATAAAACCAATGTGACCAATTGAACTGTAAGCAAGCAGCCTTTTTAAGTTTTGCTGACGCAAGGCCCCAAAAGCTGAGATAAGCACAGACAATGCTGAAACGTATAAGAAAATAGGCTGAACATAACTTTTTACATTTACTAACTCTTCATTCATCAATCGAATTAAAAATGTTACAAGTGCAGCTTTTGGAGCTGTAGAAAAAAACGCAGTTACTATGGTAGGTGCACCTTGATAGACATCTGGAGCCCACATATGAAAAGGAGCAATAGCAAGCTTGAAACACAAACCAATTAGGATAAAGACTAATCCAAAAACTATTCCATAAGTTATCTGATGGCTTTGCAAGAATGAACCGAGCTCAGAGAAATTGACTTGTCCTGTATATCCATAAAGCAGCGACATTCCATATAGCATAATGCAGGAAG
The DNA here is from genome assembly GCF_964028365.1 of Wolbachia endosymbiont (group A) of Udea olivalis. Lineage (NCBI taxonomy): Bacteria > Pseudomonadati > Pseudomonadota > Alphaproteobacteria > Rickettsiales > Anaplasmataceae > Wolbachia > Wolbachia endosymbiont (group A) of Udea olivalis. Next base: position 1,620,666 of record NZ_OZ034773.1, on the reverse strand, counting down.
ATAGTGCACTAAGTGTAAAATATTTCACTCCTGCTTCACATGAATAAGCTGAATCTTTATTAAAGCTCGCAAGAACATACAAAGATATACTCATCAACTCAAAAGCTAAATAAAAAGAAATCAGACTATTTGCTGAAACCAAAGTTATCATGCCAAATAGCGCAAAAAGAATCAGTATTGAAAATTCATATTTATAGTCATATTTTGATAAATTCAGCATCAAAAGTATTAAAATTCCTGTGCTGAGAATTAACCCTTGGGCTGAACTGATGTATAAATTGAGTTTTAACAACGAATTAAAGAGAAAAATTTCATTGTTTTCTGCCGAAATAATTAAAATAATCAAAGTTACCACTGTGCAGCCAAGTGCTAATAAGTTGATAGTTCGGCGGTTAAATATAATTCCAAGCAGCAGCAACACTAACGAGGAGATAATAGAGAACGTTTCCGGCAATATCTGTATATAATTCATAGCGCATTATATTTGACTAACAAATTTGCCATACATGGCTTCAAATAATTCAGTGCAAGGGTTGGGTAGAATCCAAGCAAAATAACAAACACTGCAAGCAGAATTAAGACAGAAAATTCTATGCTATCCAAGCGGTTATTTAATAATTTAGAATAGCTAACCCCCCATATTATTTGCTTACATAAATTCAGCATATAAACTGCGCTTAAAATAGTGCCAAGTGCGATAAATCCTGTAAAAAACCCTATGCTCTTAAACATTCCAACCATAGCCAAAAACTCACCTATGAATCCAGATGTTCCAGGTAGCCCTATTGAAGCCATTGAAAATAAAATGAACATAAAACCAAATTTTGGCATTGTGTTTACTATGCCAAAATATTTTGCAATCTCCAAAGTTCCAGTTCGAGTATATAGCATTCCAACACACAAAAATAAAGCAGCAGAAATAAGGCCATGACTAATCATTTGAAATATGCTACCCAGTACTCCTTCCTCACAAAATGAAAAGAGGCCAGCAGTAACGATCCCCATATGTGCTATTGAAGAATAAGCTATTAACTTCTTTATATCATCTTGAGCAAACGCAACTAGAGAAGCATATATTACCGCAATAATGCTCAGCACAACAACGAAATTTGAAAAATACAAACTTGCCTGAGGAAGCATTGGAATAGAAAACCTTAAAAATCCATATCCCCCCATTTTAATAAGCAAGCCAGCTAAAATCACAGATCCAGAAGTTGGTGATTGCACATGCGCATCAGGAAGCCAAGTGTGAAATGGAAACATCGGTACTTTTATTGCAAAAGAAATAAAAAATGCAATCCATAGCAATGACTGCACTTCAAGATCAAGACTTGGCACTAATGTAGCTAATTTTTGTATATTAAACGTCCCAAAAGTGCTATAGATGTACACCAAGCCAAGTAGGAATAATAATGAGCCAGTTAATGTATAAAGAAACAACTTAAACGTTGCATATACCCTGTGTTTTCCTCCCCAGATGCCAATAATAAAGAACATTGGTATTAAAACAGCTTCAAAAAACACATAAAAGCTTATAGCATTCAGTGAAACGAAAAAACCGACTACAAAACTCTCAAGCAGTAGAAACAATGCCATATATGGACTGAGGGTCGTATAACTCATTTTGCAGTTGTAGAGTATACAAATTACAAACAAGAAAGTTGTAAGCAGAAGGAAAAGCAACGATATACCATCTATCCCTATTCCAACATTTCTAATTGGGTAGCTGACAAACTGAAAGTCCGCATTGTTATAATCAAATTCTATACAAGCTACAATGCTAAGCAAAAATGGAAGTACAGCAAAAAATAGGGCAAGGAATCTTAGGTGTATAGATTGATGATTAATCCTGATTAAGGATAAAATCAACGCTCCTATCAGTGGAAGCAAGAATATACTAAGTAACAACACCTTCTATTTAATTCCAATAATATATAAAGCACCGATTATTAAAGTAACAAACATAATAAGTGCATAATCAAATATATAACCAGTTTGCAACTTTATAGAACTTTTTGAACATTTATTAACCAACCTTACAACACCATTTGGTCCAAATGAATCAATAGCCTTAACATCAAACTTCCATAGAAGCCTAGATATAAACCTTATTGGTACAATTATAACAAACTCATACACCTCATCAAAGTACCATTTATTCTGCAAAAATTTAAGTAAAAATTTACTCTTAATTTGCCTAATTACTTGATATTGGTAAATTAGGTACGCAAGTGCTATTCCACTTAGGCTCGCCAAGGTTGGCAGTAGTTTTATAAAGAAATTATGAACTCCATGCTCATCAACCACCACTAAACTTGATTTCCAAAACGCATTACTAGTTATGTTCAAAATATTTGCTCCCCACACTCCAGAAAATACCGATCCAAAAGCAAGTATCAGTAATGGTATAAGCATAATCTTCTGTGCTTCATGTATATTAATTTTACTTTGTTTTTGGCTGTGGAACACAAGAAGCAATAACCTCCAAGAGTAAAACGCTGTGAAGAATGCAACAACTAAGCTTATTACAAAAGCAAAGCTATCCGTGCTATAAGCATGTTCAATTATCAAATCCTTTGAGTAAAAACCTGCAAATGGAAATATTCCAGAAAGCGCAAGAGACCCAATCCACATGAGAGTGTAAGTGCAAGGGATTTTCTTCCAGCAATTTCCCATTTTCTGAATGTTTTGCTCATGATGCATTGCATGAATCACATTGCCAGCACCAAGAAATAGTAGAGCTTTAAAAAAAGCGTGGGTCATTAAATGAAAAATAGCAACATTGTAAGCAGAAAGCCCACATGCCATGAACATATAACCAAGTTGACTGCAGGTTGAATAAGCAATTATTTTTTTTATATCATTCTGAGTAATCGCAACGGTGGCTGCAAAAAAAGCAGTAAGTGCACCAACGATAACTATTAATTCTCGTGCCACATTTGATAACTCAAACAATGAAGAACATTTTGCTATTAAAAATATACCGGCTGTTACCATCGTTGCTGCGTGAATGAGTGCAGAAACAGGGGTTGGCCCTTCCATTGCATCTGGCAACCAAACATGTAAACCAAGCTGTGCAGATTTACCCATACAGCCAATAAAAAGTAATATGCATATTATATGAATTACTTTGAATTCACAGCAGAATGCCCTAATGTTCTGCGCGCCAAGAAGATCAGCTGTGTCAAAAACTTCAGTAAATTTCAAAGAGTGAAATGTATAATAAATAAGAAAGATTCCAATCAATAGTGCAAAGTCTCCTACCCTATTCACAACAAATGCTTTAATTGCTGCATTATTTGCAGAATATTTTTGGAACCAAAATCCTATGAGTAAATAAGAACACAGGCCAACTCCTTCCCAGCCAAAAAAAAGCTGCACGAAATTATCGCTTACAACCAGCACAATCATGCAAAATGTGAACAGCGATAGGTAAGAAAAAAACCTCGACTTCCCATGCTCCATATAGCCGATAGAATAGAGATGCACTACCAGCGAAACGGTGGTAATAACAATCAGCATTAAGGATGAGAGAGCATCCACACTAATTGCCCAATTTACTTTTAATACGCTTAATGAAAATAAAGGAAATAAACTCAAGTGATAATTTTCAGAGAAGGTAAGAAAAACATACCAAGATAAAACTGCAGATATTCCAATCCCTGCCGTTGTAATTAACTGACCAAAAACATCCTTTCTAAAAAGTGCTGCAAATAGTGAACCAAAAAGTGGCAAAAATACTATTAATTTCAGTATATCCATCATACTTTCATTCTTTCATTAAGTTCGCTTGTTCAACATCTATATTGCCACGGCTTCTATAATATACAACCAATATTGCAAGTCCAACTCCTGACTCTGCTGCCGCAACAGTCAACACAAACATCACAAAGATTTGCCCAACTATATCATTCATAAAGGCAGAAAAAGCAACTAGATTGATGTTAATCGCCAACAATAATATTTCTATTGATAACAATATATTGATTATGCTCTTACGGTTGATGAAAATACCGCACACCCCAACAGTGAACAAAATAGCAGCAACTATCAAAAAATGATTTAATCCTATTTCCATTCCACTCCTTTTCCAAATTTAGCCTTAACCAATTTTACAGATGAAGATTGCGTCAATTGCTTTAATACATTCTGTTTTTTAACTCCTTTTTTCTTGTCCTGCAAAGTAAGAGCAATTGCACCGACAATTGCAACAAGTAGCAAAATTCCAGAAAGATGAAAAGCGTACATGTAGTCGGTATACAGCAAATTACCAATAGCTTTCACATTATTGGTATTATAGTTTATAACATTGCTTATATTCGGTGCTGAGCTGCGGATTACAAAGCTGATGACTAGAAAAAACACAACACACAACATAGCACCAAGAGTGCAATGCTTTGCAAAACCCTGGCGCAACCTTATGTAGTCAATATCGAGCATCATAACTACAAAGAGGAACAACACCGCAACCGCACCGATGTATACTATCAGCACCATCATAGCAATGAATTCAGCTCCAAGGAGAATAAAAAGCACTGCAGAGTTAACGAAGGTGAAAATTAAAAATAATACTGCATGCACAGGATTTCTTACACTAATTACGCATACAGCAGATAAAATGCTAAGAATTGCAAAAAAATAAAAGAAAAAAGGCATCGATACTTTAACTGCAACAATAGTTACTAATTTAAAGTAACTATCGTGGTAAAGTCAATATTATATTAAACGTTTAAAAACATTGTACTACAAAGCTCCAGCTCCATTTTAAATTATTATATAGAGCATTTTCTCAGTAATGCAATAAACACTTAACTTGTTCTTGATAATTTTAATTTATTAACGTATAATATATGTATATTCATAATTAATGGCAGCGCGAAATGTACAACATATTTGGTTATTTCAAAACTTGTAACACACAAAGTGGTAAATTAAATAGTGAAAGTTATCAGTACACTACAAGAGATTACATGACAATTTACTTCAATAACACACTAGCAAGTTTCAGTAGATCATGGAGAGAATTTAAAGAAAAAGCGTATGGATTTATGTATGATATCGGAACTTGGTTGAAAGAAACATATGAAAATCTCACTGAACGACCTGCAACGCATAACCACTATGCCTCAAAGTTCCCTGTTAAAGTTGAAGAAAGAGAAATGGAGGAGCTAAACCGTACATATAAGTCATTCCAAACTCCACCTATCCACCTAACAAACAGCAGCCTAGATCAGATCAATTTATCGTTACCCACCACATCCAAGCTGCCTAACAAAGGTATATACAAAACGTAACACTTGAGTGAAGCATTCTTTAACTGTTCTATTCAATAAAACCTTTACAATATTTCAATCATAGGTTTAACTTTACGAAGTTATAATCTATAGGGCTACGATGAACGATTATCTCTCACTGCTAAATCCAGAACAACAATCAGCTGTAACTAACATAGATGGACCAGTTTTGATACTGGCAGGAGCCGGGACGGGAAAAACAAGAACGATTACTTCAAGAATAGCACACATAATTAGAAACGGTCACGCTTATTCTGATGAGATATTAGCAGTTACATTTACAAATAAAGCAGCAAATGAGATGGTATCAAGGGTACTTGAGCTAACGGGCACAAACATACCATGGCTTGGCACTTTCCATGCAATTGCAGCAAAAATTTTGCGCATGCACGCAGAAATTGTGGGCTTAAACCCCAATTTTACAATCATTGGTGTGGATGACCAATTACAGGTAATAAAAAATATTATCAATGAAATAAATCCTGATTACCTATCAGAAAAATGTAAGACCATTATGAATATTATTCAGCAATGGAAAGAGAAGTGCTTATTGCCATCTGAAGTGGAAGATATTCAATCATTTAGGCCAGTATATGTAACTGCACTCAAGGTCTATCACCAGTATCAGGAAAGGTTGAAATTCCTTAACTCTGTCGATTTTGGTGACTTATTGCTATATAACATACAACTCTTTAATCAAAAGACCGAAGTTCTGTCCTACTACCAAAACAAGTTTAAATATGTCATGGTAGATGAATATCAAGATACAAATGCGATACAATATCTTTTGCTAAAATACCTTGCAAAAGAGCACTCAAATATTTGCTGTGTAGGAGATGATGACCAGTCGATATATAGTTGGCGTGGTGCAGAAGTTGAAAATATTTTGAAGTTTTCTGATGATTTTAAAAATGCAAAAACCGTTAAACTAGAGTGTAACTACAGGTCAACATCCCACATACTTGCAACTGCGTCATATGTTATCAATCACAATAAGACTCGCTTAGAAAAAAAATTGTGGACAACAAACATTGAAGGGGAAAAGGTAAATCTAATAAAATTATGGGATGGGAAAGCTGAAGCAAGGTTCATAAGCGAACAGATATTGAAACTCAATAAATACAGATTTAGTGACATTGCAGTGCTGGTAAGGGCCACTTTTCAAACTAGAGTTCTCGAAGAGTATTTTATAAAATATTCAATTCCCTACAAGATTATAAGTGGCGTAAAATTCTACGAACGTCAGGAAGTCAGGGATATAATTGCATATTTAAGACTTGTTACAAACAATAACGATGACTTAGCTTTCGAAAGGATAGTAAATCGGCCAAAAAGAAGCATAGGAGCTACAACTCTAAAGAAAATATACACGACTGCTCAGGATAACAAAATTTCTTTTTTTGAGGCAGCAAAAATATTAGTTAATAGTAATCAGGTAACCGAAAGAATTAAACTCTCACTCAACGATTTTTTAAATAAAATTAAAGCTTGGGAAGAAATAGTAAGCGTAAAACCACTGCATGAATTCGTTAAAATCGTAGCAAACCAATCAGGATATATTGAAATGCTTGAAAATGAGGAGGTAACAGGCTTAGCACGAATAGAAAATGTTAAAGAGCTCATCTCATCTTTAAAAAATTTCGATAATGCCACAACTTTCTTGGAGCATATAAGTCTGGTGATGGAAGTGGATAATATGAATAACGATGACACCGTATATGTTATGACTCTTCATGCAGCCAAAGGACTTGAATTCCCGTGCGTGTTTCTACCTGGTTGGGAAGAGGGATTATTTCCTCATCAAAGATCTTTTGATGACAAAAGTGGTAAAGCTTTAGAAGAAGAAAGGAGACTCGCATATGTTGGCATAACCAGAGCCAAAGAAAGGTTAATCATTTCATGTGCAGATAGGAGGGAAATTAACAACCAGTGGCAACCGATGCGCACTTCTCGGTTCATTAAAGAATTGCCAAGAGAAAATGTTGAGGTAATTAAAAGCAACATTGCCTACTGTTGAAGCTATAATTGCAGATAAACATATCTTACAAATCTGAATTACTTTAACTATATGTTTCTCTTGGCAAAAATTCTGTAACCGTTCACACTTAATTCTTCAATCTCATACCAATTTCTATTACATAACAAACAAATAGACAATAGAAGTGAGAAGGTTATACTAAGGCAGTATAATGATGGAGTTTTGGAATGGCATTGGTATCAGGTTGCAATTTTAGCTTACATTGTGCCAATCTTTCTTCAATTGCTGCTCGCATAAATTCTGCCTGTCTTTTAGTTCTGCAGTGCACTATCGCATCATCCACATATCTTTCAAATGGTACTGTTGGGTGATTTTGTTTCATCCATATATCAAATGCATGGTGCATAAATATGTTTGAAATGATTGGGCTTATTGAACCTCCTTGCGGAACTCCTTTTTTCCCTAACTACCTTACTGCCATCTGCTTGCTGAATAGGGGATTTCATCCACCTTTCAACATACAGTATGACCCATTTGCAGTCTGTGTGCTTCTTGATAGCCTGCAGTGCTAAATTGTGGTCCAGATTGTCGAAAAATCCTGTAACATCAACAGCTTTCTTGGTAATCGTATCCTGTCTCCAATAAACAGCGGTTTTGCTATGTATCCTTGATCAGCAAAAAACTTACGTAAAGTTGGAGCCTTGTATTTAGCTTGAGTGAAAAGATTTAGAGCACCATCACGATCTTGAACACTTGCACTATGAACATCAGCCGCAATAATTAAGCCCACTGTATCTACAACAATATGACGTTTTCTACCCTTTATTTTTTTTCAGCATCATATCCTCTGGATCCCCTTTTTGAGTGGTTTTTACTGATTGACTGTCAATTATTCCTACTGAAGGTGTTTCATTTTTACCAAACATTTTTCTTACCTCTTTTACTAGCATATTATGTATTTTTTCCAATTTGCCATTACTACGTCACCTGAGAAAATAGTCATACACCGTCTTCCATGGAGGAAAATCTTTCGGCAGCATTCTCCATTGACAACCACCTCTCATTATATACCTTATTGCATTAATAATTGTTCTGATATTGTGCTTTCTTGGCCTCCCTATCTTTCCTTGTGCAACATGTGGCTCCAAAATTTCCCATTCCTTATCACTTATATCACTTGGATACAATTTTCCCTCCTATTTTTTACTTACACTATCATATTTTTTTCCTCATTCCTTTTCAAGACATACTCTTAGACAACTGGACGTCAAGCCTATCCTAGTGCTGCATATCAAGCTCATACTCAGTATGTAAATCTTTGACTAAAGCTACAGCGCATTCTTTTTGAACAATTATACTGATTTTGATTTCAGATGTTGTGATAGCAAGTATTTCTATCTTTTTTTCGCTTAAAACCTTGAGTGTGCGGTGCATCACTTCAGTGTTAGACATAACACCAATACCAATTATTGAAATTTTAGCTACATTATCGTTTATAGCATAATTTTCATTCTTATTCAGTAACTTTTCCATTGAATCAATATCAAATTTGGAGATAACAAAACTTGACCCATGTATCATATCAATTTTAACGTTTGCTCCTGCTATATCTCTTAAAGTACGCAAGTTATTTGCAAGGTTAGTGAAAGTTACAAGAGCTTCATTAGTGCTATAAGTTATTCCAGTAATTAAGTATCTCTCTAGTACATCCCTTTTGTGTAGCACTGTGGTGCCTTCTACTTCCTTAAAAGTGGATAGCACTTGCACTTTAATGTTATGTTTCATTGCAAGTTGTACTGAACGATTATGCAGTATTTTAGCACCAGATGACGACATTTCCAACATTTCATCGTAAGAGATAAATTTGAGCTTGCGTGCCTTTGGAACAATTCTCGGGTCTGCTGTATATATTCCATCAATATCAGTAAAAATTTCGCAAGTTCTAACACCAAAGGCTACCGCGAAGGCAACTGCTGATATATCAGAGCCTCCTCTTCCAAAAGTAGTGATTCTATCATCATTTATACCCTGAAAACCAGCAATGATCGCAGCAGTATAACCCTCAGCAAAAGATCTTTTCACACGTTCAATCTTTATTGTTTTTATTTTAGACTCAGAATAAAAATCATCAGTTGCAATTGGTAACTGCCAGGCAAGCCACGATTTAGCATTAACTCCGATCGATTGGAGAGTGATAGCTAATAGACCGCAAGAGATTTGTTCTCCTGCTGAAAGCATAACGTCATACTCTGATAACTCTTGTCTATAACTTAAATTTGAGATTTGCCTAGCCTGAAAAACCATTTGGTCAGTAAATCCTGCAACAGCAGATACAACAACGATTACATTACAACCTTTCTCAATATCGTTTTTTATCAAATTTGCAACTCGGTTTAAATCAGTTAGCGAAGTCCCACCAAATTTTTTTATGATTATTTTGTCCATAGTTACAATATAACTCTCTTCTGAAGAAAAATATAGTTTTTGTAGAGATAGCAGCTTGCAAGCCATTCAGAAAAGGGAAGACAAAGCTATAGAACACGTCATACCGCCGCGGCGCTAACTAGTAGCGGAATGACGAATTTGTTGTTTTAAAATTGTCAGTAAATCTAAGTTAGTTTAGCTATATAGCACGAACTAAACCACTAAGCAGCAGAAGACCTTGCATGACCTCCAAAAAATGCTTTTACTCTTTCAAGATAAGTAGGTGGTTCTGCAGGGATTTCTATATTATACATTGAATAATACACTGCTTCCTTTATACTATCATCTGTAACTAATTCCCTTAATTTTTGCTTTATGGCACCTCTTTGAATACTTTTTCCATACTCTTCGTAAAATTTTATGTAAAGCTCTTTAAAGACAAATTCTCTTATTTCTATTATTGATTGGTTAATGTTGCTCTTCACCTCATCGCTTATATTATTTTTATCCGCATAATCTTCGGAGTAAAAATCTTCAAACTTGTCTACCAAAATTTTTAATTTTTTATAATTGCAATATTCTTTTAAAAATCTTTCAGTAAATTTAGGTGTTAATACGTTCACTGCTCCATTTATTTGAACCAAGAAATTATTTTTCGCTTCAAGACAACTAAGCGAATAAATAATACGATCGAACATTCCCAGAGTACATAAACCAAGTCCATCCTTTAAATTCATTAGTAATAGTGAATTCACATCTGATTTTTGATTCTTAGCAGCAGTTGAAACTAAGTTTGCAGCTTGTGTGAGAGTTAGTCCAGTTTTTGATTCTTGCCAAGCTGCTTCATTGGAACCATTAAAGTTAAGATAAAGTTTTAATTGCTCTTTTTGCTCAGTTGTAAGCTCATCTGAATTATTTATGTAGTCTTCAAACTCTTTATTGAGTACATTTGGTTGAGCTCCAAATTTCTGTTTTAACTCTTGAGCGCATTGGAGAATACTATGTTCAAAACTACTCGTGTGAACGCTCTGACTGCCAGTGCCCACATCACTTACATTAAACAAAAAGCTTAGCTGCTTTACATTCAAACCCAAAGGTGAGAAAAGCCTCACTAATGGATACTTTATCAATTCAAGAAGTGCCACTGGAATTAGCAGTGCATAATTTAACAATAATAAACCAAAATTAAATATAAGAAACCCACGTAGAGCTGATACCTTTGATGCAATATACAAAAATGGAAGCTGTAGGTAATATATCAAGTGTATACTGAAGAATAAGATTTTGTCCTTTAATTTTATTGTTGGATCTTTATAAACCTCAAACAACATGCTATTGCTATCAATATTGTTGTTTTTAAAGGAGGTATAGTTGTTTATGATCTTCTCTTGCAAGGGAAGAAGCATTTTATTCAGGCAAATAAACGCAGCAATAACAATAAAACCTGTAGCCAAAAATGCTAGTGCAGGGCTAGAAGTGCTTGTAGATAAATAGGCATAAAGACCATCAACAATTAAGTTTTTGTATAATCTTTCAAAGGGACGAACTAGAATCGGGTCAAGGATATAGTTAACAAGAAGATTTAAATAATACACGAGAAACAAAAGTGCAATCAAAAATGCAATAATACTACAAACAACCAAAAATGCTTTTAATCTCGGATTCATAACCCCCTCTTAATAATCTGTTAATATAATCTATTTTAGGAATAAATTGAAAAAAATGCAAGTTTTTATGTTAAAAGATCAATTGAAATTTCTGAGTTTAGGGTATATTGTTAATCTATTTAGATAAGAATTATTGTGTCAAATAAAATAGGTTTTTGGGCTATTTTTGCCTTAGTGATTAGCAGCCAAATTGGCTCTGGAATTTTTATGCTTCCAATTAGCCTTGCTCCATATGGCATGTATAGCCTTATAAGCTGGATAATATCAGGGCTTGGTGCTATATCTCTTGCTTTAGTTTTTGCCTCACTCTGCGCAAAATTTCCGGAAACGGGTGGCCCTCACGTCTATGTAAAGCATGCTTTTGGCCCTGCTGCAGCTTTTTTTGTTGGTTGGACGTATTGGGTGATCTCATGGGTTAGCACAACAGCCGTAATAGTTGTGGGTGTTGGTTATCTTACACCATTTTTCCATGAAGATATTCAAAACGTACATCTGTTTTTAGAGATGTTATTACTTACAATTATTACACTAATAAATTTTAGAGGAGTAGCTACTGCTGGACGTGTTGAGTTTTTATTGACGGTGATAAAAATTTCTGTATTGCTTGTAATACCTATAGCAGCATTGTTTTTTTTTGATAGAAATAACTTCATCATAAGTGAAGAAATATCAAATCTTACAACATCGCAGATTCTTGCACGTTCTACACTTATTACTCTATGGGGTTTTATTGGAGTTGAATTGGCAACAGCACCTGCAGGGTCAGTTGATAATCCAGCTAGAACAATACCAAGAGCTGTGGTACTTGGAACAATCTCTGTTGCTGTTGTGTATTTTATCAACAATCTTGCAATTATGGGATTAATAAATGGCAATGATTTAGCAAGTTCAAGAGCACCATATGTTGACGCAATAAAAATTATGGCCTCTGGCAATTGGCACTTGATTATTTCTATAACTGCGTTCATTTTTTGTGTTGGTACTTTAAACGCTTGGGTACTAGCTAGTGGACAAGTGGCCCTTGGCCTTGCAAAAGATAAACTGATGCCACAGTTTTTTGCTCAAAGAAACAAGCACGGTTCTCCTTTCTGGGGCATAACAATCAGCTCCGTTGGCACTTCAGTTCTACTAATCCTCACTTCAAGCAACAATTTTGCTAAGCAGATCACATCAATTATCGACTTTTCTGTAGTTTCATTTTTATTTGTTTACCTTGCATGCAGTCTTGCTTTTCTCAAAGTTATTGTGCAAGAAAAGAGTTGTTACAAATTTTTAATTGGCAGTATAGCAACAACCTTTTGCTGCTGGGTAATATTTGAAACTTCTGTGAATACCTTGCTGATCGCAAGCTTATTCACTGCAAGTGGCGTACCTCTTTATTTATTTTGGTATCGCAGAGTTTCTGTATAGCAAATGTTATGTATCTGTTCAGCAGAGTGGCAAAATAAGGTAGACGAGAAAAGACAACTATAGGAAGAAATGGGTGTCATGCCAGTGCGTGACACTGGCATCCAGTTCTTTCGCGCAGTTCCATCAAAAACGTTGTAAAGGATTAATCGCTTTCGTGTTTACCAACTTAGTGCCCAATCTGGATCCCAGATACTGTCTCTGCTGTCAAACAAATTATCCAACAAAATTACAATTAAATGGTTGATTCTTTTTAAGAATACCAAAAAAGACATGCATTAATTTTCGCATTAACGCAAGAACTATGACTTTTGGACATTTGCCTTTACTTGCTAGACGCTGACAAAACTTTTGAAAATGATTATTATGGTTTTTGACTACTATAGCTGGCATATAAAGAGCTTTTCGAATACGCTCAGATCCTATTTTGCATATGCAACTTCTCTTACTTACTGACGATCCCGATTGATAATGTCCTGGCAGCAAAAGCTGTAAATTGTTTAGCATTGTCAAAGTTATCAACTGATGGCATTTCTGCGACAACAGCAACAGCAGTAAGATATCCTATACCTTTTATAGTCTTAAGGTTTTCCACCATATTTTTTAGATGTGGATAGTTATTTATATGCTCATTAATTTCTTTTTCGAGAACAATAATTTGCTCCTCTATTGCCAAAATTACTTTAGATATAGCTTCTTTGCAACTGGAATGCATATTTTTGTTTTCCAAGCGATTTGTCTGTTGCACCTTATCATCTTTTAGCGATTGCATGCAACGCCCTCAAATGCCTCATTTCAGGTGCAATGGGCTTCCAAAGAGCAGGTTTGTTGGCGATACAAAATCTAGCTATCATAGCTGCATCTGATTTATCTGTCTTATTTCTGAGCAGCTCACTTTTGCCAAAAGCTTTCTGGGTTTACTATACTGACATTATGTCCTAAATCATGCATAAAAGTAGCCAAATCTTCTCCATACCAACTAGTTGCTTCAAGACATAAATGAGTAAGATTTGCTCCATGGCCATTGCACCAAACTACAAGTTTTGCAAAACCATCTTGATTATTTTGAAAGACTTTGTGTCGTTTTTTACTGTCCACTAACAAACAAACATCAAATTTCTTTTTTGAAATATCCACACCCAAAATAGCATTTACTTGCATAAAATTGCCTCCAAGACTATAAATAAACTGAGAGTTTAGACTAACCTTGTAATACGGGATATAATTCCAAAAGATACTGTTCAGTCTTTAACTCTATGGGAGGGAAGCAAAATCTGGCTTAATGGCATTAGTGTCGCATCAGCTTCACCCTCCCTGTGAGGTATTTTAGCTCTAATGCCTCACATCATAAAGATACAAGTGTCACGCACTGGGATGACGAGAAAGGAGCACTGGAATTTTTGTTTCAATATTTGTACATGAGCCATGCATCTGAACAGATACAATGTTATAACTAGAGATAATTTTTAAATGATTGATATTTATGAACTACGACTTTTCTTGTTGTCCACTTGTTCAACATTACCCTTCTCAAGTTTACTATCTACTTCTTTTGTGTGTTCATCATCTATACTAGTTTCATCTTTTATCTTACTAGGGTAATCTTCCTGCGATTTTTTATATGCTTCCATGTTGTCATATATAGGGTTACTGATGATTTCTATTTTTTCAGGTGTGAAAATCCTTGCTAAAAATCTCCTTATTATTGGTATTGACCTTAAGAGATCTCTTAGCTTTGAAGATTCTTGTCTTTTGTTTAGAGACTGTTGGTCTATTTTAGAGGTTTTTACACCATACTTTTTATCATCAAAATTTATTGTAGGCTTTCTTTTATTTGAAAGAACACTTTGGGCCTTTGATCCATTGGTTCCTTCAGGCCCTTGAGGTGTAGACATTGCAGGTTTAACCTTAGTTTCATCGTATTCCTTACTCATCTTTCATTTCATTATGTAATATTACTAATATTGCATAATAATAGCTAAATTACAATTAATTGCAAGGTAAAAATATTAAAACAATTGTAAATTTTGTCAGTAAAAATATAATAGAACTTTAAAATTAGAGGTTCATCTATATGAGATACAAAATTGCTGTTATTGGAGCAACCGGAAGAGTAGGGCGTGAGGTATTAAGCACGCTTGCTGAATTTCAAGATGAGGCGATAGATTGCGTTATTGCACTTGCATCGAAAAAATCAGAAGGGAAGAAGGTGAGCTTTGGTGACAAAGAGTTAACAGTTTTATGCCTTGAGGATTATGACTTCGTTGGAACTAATGTAGCCATTTTCTGTGCTGGATCTCATGTTTCTGAAGAGTATGTACCAATTGCAACACAGGCTGGATGCATCGTGATAGATAACAGTTCCCATTTTAGAATGAAAGAGGGTGTGCCACTCATTATTCCAGAGATTAATAAAGAAAAAATTATGGAATATAAAAACCACAACATAATATCCAATCCAAACTGTACTACAATACAGATGCTGCTAGTACTACATCTATTACACCAAAAAGCAAAAATAAAGAGAATCGTTGCTTCAACTTATCAATCAACTTCTGGTGCAGGCAAAGCAGCAATGGATGAGCTCTATGACCAGACAAAAAAAATCTTTATGAACGAAGCTAAAAAACCCAAGATATTCTCTAAGCAAATAGCATTCAATTGCATTCCCCATGTAGGAGAATTCATGGAAAATGGTTCTACAGAAGAGGAATGGAAAATGCAAGAGGAGACAAAAAAAATTTTAGAGGAAGATATAAAAGTTACTGCAACTTGTGTAAGGGTACCCGTCTTTATCGGTCACGCTATGGCAGTAAATGTGGAATTTGATCAACATATCACTGAAGAACAAGCTCGTGAAGTGCTAAGTGAAGCCGAAGATAGTGGAGTTTTAGTGTACAACAGGCGTGAAGATAGTGAATACATAACTCAAATTGATGTTGTACAGGAGAATGCTGTATATGTATCGCGTATTAGAAGAGACAATACTGTTGAGCACGGATTAAATATGTGGATAGTGGCTGACAACCTGCGCAAAGGCGCAGCATTAAATATAGTGCAGATTCTTGAGATTTTGATAAGAGAGCATTTGTCAATCAAGTGCATATAGAGCGCACGTACGTTGTAATTCGAAGGAAATTGTATATCACATGGCAGCGCGTGACGCTGGAATGGCTTTGTTGCATCGCTACTTATGAAAGGCTAACTATAATTAGGATTATAAGCAACTTATTGAAAATCTTGTTTTTTTTGCAATCAATCTGATCAAATTTAAGAATAGTAACTTGTTATTTATATTAATAAATTTAATTCTATTGAAAATAGCTAAAGCATTGAAATTCTTGAATTTTAGCCGGATTAGTGAGTGGTAGTGAAATTTCTTTTACTCAAATTTAGGTATTCACTGACCGTTCTTGTTATAAATACCAGAATAATAAGCTACTGATATTCTCCACCTTTTTTATCTTTAATCCATCATAGCTAGCGATGCAACAAAGCCGGCTGGATTCCAGTGTCAAGCACTGGAATGACACCATTTGCTGTGCAGTTTACCTTCAAAAATGAATGTTCGTACAGCTATGGAATAAATCGCGGTATGACGGTTCGCAGCGGTATAGTAACTCGTCACCCCGCTACTTGTTAGCGGCTGAGATACCGCGGCGGTATGACGTAGAAGCTATACTTTTATACTCACCAACTCAGTATCCAATCTGGATCCAAGTAGTCAAGCTATTCGGATGACACCCTCATAAAGTGAAATGAGATCCCGCTAACACGTAGCGGGATGACGAGAAAGGGGCTACTCGGATGACACCCTCATAAAGTGAAATGAGATCCCGCTAACACGTAGCGGGATGACGGGAAAAGAGGTACTGGGAGACATCCTTCCTGGTAGACCCAAATCACAATGTTCGCACAGTTGTGCGTCACGCGCTGCCGAACACTGTATGGTTATACAAGAAAAATTAAGGCTTAAAAGGAAACTTAAGCAGCTAATAGGACCTAAGCCTTCTTAATAAAACATAAAAAGCTCCTTTACCACCATGTTTTTTCGTAGCTTGCTGGTAGTATAGAACCATATGCTGGATTTTAGTATCATTTAACCACTTATTTAAGTTATTCTTTATAGTGTCTGTTTTATTTGTTGCACTGCCGTATCCCGTAATTACCAATAAACATCTATTCCCTGCTCGATAATTTTTGATAATAAAATCTATCAATTTACAGTAAGCATCCTCTATATTATAGCCATGCAAATCGAGCTTGTCGCTTATAAAATATTTACCCCTATCAACTTTTGATTTTGTGTTTTGGTCAAGACAAAATGATGAGTTACCATTATTGGTATTAAGAAAATTCCCTTGTAAGTCGGAGGTACCTTTATCAACCATAGACTTTATATTTACTTTATGATCAACTTTCAAAGTAACTTTTCCACATTTTATTGGCTTAACATTTTTTTGCCAATCCAACTCATCGTCCGACATAAACGCATTAATCGAATTGTATAATTTTACAACAATATTCAAACATAGTAAAATGTTGCTTATTCTATAAAAACCAGATTTTCGATAATACGATGAAATCGTCAAAAACTAATGAGAATTTTTGGCTGTATGGAAAGCACACCTGCATGTCAGCACTGAAGAATAAAAATAGGCGGTGTATAGAACTGTTAGTAACAGAAAATTTCTATAGAGAACACGAAAAAGAAATTAAGCAATGTGCAAATAGTAAGGGCATTAAAGTTCGATTAGTAGAAAACAAAATACTTAATGACGTTTTACCCAAAGGTGCTAATCATCAAGGGATTGCTTTAAAAGTTGCTCCTATCCTTCATAACTTAAGCATCGAAGAAGTAGCTGAAAGCTCAAACGACAGCTCTACTATAGTCATTTTAGATCAAGTCACTGACACGCACAATATTGGGTCAATTTTAAGAACTTCAGCTTGTTTTAATGTCAATGCATTGGTTTTACCACATAACCACTCACCGAGTGAAAATGCATCTATTGCAAAAGCAGCAAGTGGAGCTTTAGATATCGTTCCGCTAATATACGTTACAAATATAGTGAAAACTATGGAGTATTTAAAAAAGGTCGGCTACTGGTGTTACGGGTTTGATTGCAATGCTAAAGAAAATATAGATGAAATAAAGAGCTTTGAAAAAAAAAGAGTAATCATTTTTGGCTCTGAAGAGAAAGGGGTACGAAGACTAGTTAAAGAAAACTGTGATTATCTTTTAAAAATCCCAATATCAAACGTAATTGACAGCTTAAATGTTTCAAATGCAGCAGCAATAGGCCTATATTCTATTTATATTAAAACAAATGCCAGCGCATAGCTGTTTATAATAAAAACACTTGATAAAAATATGGTTTTATATTATAATGTGTTAAGTAATGGATAAAAGGAGTTATATTATGTCTTATATGAGAAATGAACAGGATATTCGCTCTCAAGGCGCTTATTATAGTGCTGGGCTTAGAAGTTACCTAACTAAAGTATATAATTACATGGCTTTAGCTTTGGGCGTCACAGGGCTTGTTGCATTCCTAACAGTGTTTTCTGGTCTTTTTCAGGTGATTCATTCTAATCCCGTCCTATCGCTTGTGGTAATGTTATCTCCAGTTGCATTGGTGTTCTACATGTCTTATAGAATTCAACACCTAAGTGCTCAGTCTGCCGTTACTATATTTTTCTCGTTCTCAGTGTTAATGGGGCTTTCCTTATCTTATATTTTTATAGTTTATACTGCAGAAAATATAGCAAGGGCGTTTTTCATTACATCAATCATGTTTGGCTCTATGGCTTTATATGGTAATACTACAAAAAGAGATCTTACAAGTATGGGCTCTTTCTTGATTATGGGAATCTGGGGGTTAATCATTGCGTCTATAGTAAATTTATTCCTTGGAAGTAGTCCTCTCTACTTTGCAATATCGTTTATATCAGTAATAGTATTTACCTTAATGACTGCGTATGATGCTCAAAGAATCAAGGACGTTTATTATAAACATAATGACGGATCAGAAGTTGCTACTACTAAATTGGCAATACTCGGTGCAACTAATCTTTATTTTGACTTTATTAATATATTTCTCAATCTACTCAGGTTACTTAACTTGTTCAACAATAGGGATTAGATGTTTTCCTTTTTAAGGAAAGGCAGTAAGAATTCTATAGTTTTCTTTCTAATATCTCTAGTTGTATTGATGTTATGTCTTGCATATGCATCGGTGCCTCTATATAGCATTTTTTGTAAAGCTACTGGGTATGGTGGCACAATAAGAAAAGTAACTAACACAACAACAAATATAACTAACCAAAAGATCAGGGTCCATTTCAATGCTGATATAATGTCCGATCTACCTTGGGAGTTTAAATCAGAAACTAACTACGTTGACGTAAACATAGGAGAACAAAGTTTAGCGTTTTATTACGCAAAAAATCTATCTGATCAGCCTTCATTTGGTATGGCGGTGTATAATGTTACGCCTTTCAAAGCAGGTAAGTATTTCAATAAAGTTGCATGCTTTTGTTTTGAAGAGCAAATGTTGCTAGCAAAACAAAAAGCAGCTATGCCCGTATCTTTCTATATAGATCCTGAGATAATGCTTGATAGTAATACAAAAGATTTGAGCGAAATAACACTATCATACACGTTTTTTAAGCTTAAGTAATAAACTTTTTCCTATTGTCACCCAAGCAGCGTGAGCTATAGCTAAACTGACTTAGATTTACCGACAATTTGAAAAACTGTCATTCCGCTACCCGCTACCCGCTACCCGTTAGCGGGATCTATGCTTTGAGATACCGCGGCGGTATGACGTAATCCGATAAGGTAAACCTCGTCATCCCGCTACTTGTTAGCGGGATCTCCGCGGCGGTATGACGTGTTAGCTATAGAAGGAGTGCGTTGTTATTCAAATAATGATTATGCAACAGATCTATTGAATTGAGCAGGAGTTCTTATTTGCTTTTTGCGCACCGACTACTTGTGTCTCAGTGCTTGGTGTTATCAATTCCCATCCTTCATTCTTTGCTTCACAAGCATTCCAATATTGAGCCAATTCCTTATTATTTTTTACAGAATCTGGCATTTTTTCATGAGGTTTTTTTTCCAATGTATGCTTAATTAGAATCTTACAGCAATCTTTGCATTCAATTGACTTCTCTGCATCATATAATTCAGTAACACAATCTAAAGCGGTATTTCCACCGTAGTGTTCATGTGGGCTATCACTTACCCCCGCTTCTATGAGAGCCTTTAACACGTCTGGAGAACGAGTCAAAGCGCAGGCATGTAAATATCCTTTTTCATTTTGCACGTTAGTACCTGCTTTTATTAAAACTTGCGCTAGATTTGGTAAAGCGTGAGGTTTGTTATTAATAGCAATAGAAAAAAGACTATCTACTGGAAAGCCATCATAGTCTTTCAAATCAAATTTGTGATTAATATCAAAACCTTTTTTTTCCCAAGAAGCATATAAATATTCATAATAGTTTTCTTTGCTTGAAGTTCGCATTCCACTTTCTAGCCTTTCTTTTATTTTTTTTATTATATTACTAGTATCTAAACCGTTATCTTTATCCACTTTGTACAACACATTATACAAAACACTATAAAGCAAATTTTCTCTATCCATCATAATTTATACCTTAAAACTATTAATATGCACTTATATAGTATATAAACTCTAAATAACATTTTGCAAAATATTAATTGTTAGATAACATAATCAAAGTTTTTATCTTACATTCATCATGGTTAGAGCTATACAAATTAAAAAAACTGGGGGACCAGAAGTATTAGAATTTGTAGATAAGAATATAGGTGAGCCAAAAGGCGAGGAAGTCTTAGTGCGTCACACAACTATCGGCTTAAATCGTTATGATTTAGAGCACAGAAAAGGTACGCGCAAAATTAAAAATTTACCATCAGTGCTTGGGGTAGAAGCAGTGGGAGTTATTGAAAAGCTTGGTAAAAAAATCAGTGATGGGTTGAAGGTCGGAGATAGAGTTGGATATTGCACAGCTCCTCCAGGGGCATATTGTGAAAAGCGCATTATACACCAGAAATATCTGATAAAAATCCCAGATGACATATCTGATGAAGTTGCTGCTGCAGTGCTGTTTAAAGGTATGACAGCTCACTATTTAGTTAATCAATCTTATAAAATCAGGCCTGGTGCTTTTGTGCTAGTTCATGGAGCTAATGGTGGCTTAGGGCAAATAATATGTCAATGGGCGAAGGATAAAAAAGGTGTAGTGATAGGTTCTGTAAGCTCTGATGAAAAAATGAAGATAGCTTTACAAAGTGGCTGCACATACGCAATAAACTACAATGATAAAGACTTCGTTTCTAAAATTATGGAGATTACGCAAAACAGAGGAGTAGGTGCAGTATATGACCCCATAGGTTACGCTACAAGCAAGCTCTCTTTTGAATCTTTAGGCAGGTTCGGCATATACGTTTCCTATGGGCAGATATCAGGTAACGCTCCTATTAGTTTTTCTTTACTTAGTTCACGCTCGTTATTTGCAACTGGAACCTTAATATATCATTATAAGCATGATAGATTCACATTAGTGCTTACCACAATGGAAATCTTCGAGATGATAAGAAAAAAACTTTTAACTGTACGGATCAATAAAAAATATAAATTTGATGAAATAATTCAAGCCCATCGCGATATGGAAAACAGAAAAGCAAGTGGGTTAAATATTATCAAAATCTCTTAAATAAACTAGTAATTTAAACTAACCATTCATTAAATCATATCAACTAGAACTTCACATATTTAATTCTCCTTTTGAGGGAATTAAAAGCATATAGCTAAACTGACTTAGGCTTACCGACAACCGTCATCCCGCTACGTGTTAGCGGGAATCTATACCGCGAATAGACTTCTTGCATAACCCAAATTAAGTAGAAAAAGGTATCATCCGAGTAGCTGACACTGGTTCCTTTATGACGGTAGTAGCCCCCCTTCTCCTGTCATTCCAGTGCTCTCTTCTTGTCATCCCAGTGCCCAGACACTGGGATGGCTTTGTTGCATCACACTTTATGAGATGGTGATTTATGGTAAATTCATGTAACTATCTCAAATTTAGCCATACCAATATCAGTGAATTTATTAAGCAAATAGCATTTGATTAGCAGTTCTTTTTCTCGATTTATCTCAGATTTATTCCTCAAACTAAATCCGAATATTTGCTTTAATCTTGAGAAAAACCCTTCAATATAAGATCTTTTCCCATAATTTACTTCTTTTTTCCATTCTTTCATGCCATCTTCACCGTATAATTTTATTAACCTAATAGCAGCATTCCTGTCAGACATATAATCTATTTCTGGATGTTCTGCCGCATTGTTTATTGGTGGAATTTTTGTCTTTATATCATATTCGTTACACAACTTATAAAACTTGTGCCTATCACATGCTCTATCTGCATATAGTGCTTTTATGGCATGCTGAAAATCAACTTCTTTTAGCAAATCACAAGCTCCATAGTGATCAGAGTAGACACCGTTACTGTATTTTACAGCTATGGCTTTTTTGTTGTTTATATTCAACATTACGTGCAATTTTCTCGTTTGCTCATAGCCACGATATTTTCTGTCAGTGCTATTTTCCTTGCTGTGACCAGGAGTGTTGTTGTATATACTAATTCCTGTACTGTCTATAGCAATTTCGATATCTTCCATATTATTTTCTGCAATCATTTATCTTAATATTAAGTTTCTTAAACCTTCTTGATGCTTGTGAATAGCTGATAACTGCCAAATCTCTTCCTATTTGTTGCAAATACCCTTTTATAAACCCGACTGTTTGTCTTAAACCAATTCTAAAGAAACTGACGATTATATGCACCAAAATCACAACTTTATCACTATAAATATAGTTGCCGCCCTGCATTTTTGGACAATTCTCGTACCAATTTTCTATGGCGTCATTGATATAACAAAAAATGCTTCCTCTTTCTTGGAGAAATTTGTTATATTCATGGCAGTTACTGACTCTCATTTTTTGTGGCATATTTTTTCTTCAACAGTTAAATGGCTATTTATAATGAATTTTGTCAGTAACTGCCAGTTCTTTTCACTTGAGCGATGCAACAAAGCCATCCAAGTGTCAGCTACTCGGATGACACCTTTCCTAGCAGAGAAATCACAATGTTCATACGGTTGTACGCATACCGCTGGGATCTAGGATTTTTCTATAATTTAAAAACAAAAAAGGATGTTACTCATTGAGTAACATCCTTTTGGAGAAGGTGGATAGCTTTGTTTAGTTCGTTTTCACAGCTGTTTGTGCAGCTTGCTGTTGAACGTCAGTGTCAACAGCTACTTTCGTAGAAGGCTGTCCCACCAGTTTGTCCAGATGACCTGTCTTTCTTAAGTCAGCTTGGGTTTTTGCCTTGCCATTTTCAGTAAACATTGTATGTGTTGGAGAAGAAGTTGGTGAATTGAATCCACTATCAGAACCATTACGATTACTAAAAGAATTGTGTAATGTAGATTCAGTTTTAGCACTTAAACTAAATTCTTTTAAGTTTTTCTCCATTGCTGCCCCAACTTCATCTTTACTGAAAGATTGTTCCAATCTTTCTAATGAGCTTGTTGGTGTAGAAGGACCAGATGAACCTCTTGCACTATCAAAAGAATTACTGCGAGTTAGAGTTCCTTTATTCGAATTACCAAGATATTGGTTTACTTTAGGATCACTGAGAACATCTTCACTGAAAGAACTTTGTCCATTTAAGTTAGTCAATGAGGCGCTTCTAGTTGGTACTTCTGGAGTTCCTACCCTAGTAAGGTTGCTAGTACTATTACGTCGTGCAACTCCTGGTCTTCCTCCTATTGTTGCAGTTTTATTAGTATTCTCAATTGGAGTAGGAGTATCAACGTAAAAAGTGCTATTTCCTATTTTTCTAGGCAACGTGTCTGATTCAGAAAGAACTTGATATTTAACTTCAGAAGTTTTTTTTGACTTTTTGCCACTTTTGAAAGGTGATGAAACCCTATCCCAAAGTGAAGAAGGTGCTTTTACTTCTTTATGCTCCGCAGGATTTAACAATTCCGCTTCGCTGCTAACAGTACTGTCAGTCTTTACAGAATTTAGTGAATTGCTTTTTGACAAGCTGTTAGATTGTTCAGAGCCTTTTCTTCCCAGTGAAGAGAATGATGATGACACAGACCTAGTTAAACTTTTGACAGAAGGCCTGTTAGCTTTTTTCTCTGCTCTGTCAAACATATTGCTTACGCTTGAGTACAAATGATTTTCTCTACATTCTTTAATAACCTTCTTAATTTCATCGTAATGTTCAGAGAAAACACTGTCGATGAAATAACTACCTTTAGGTAATGACCTTTGTGTTAACAAGTTATGCAAGCTTTTTTCATTTAAATTATTAATGAATTCTTTCTGTACTTGCCATCCAGAAGTATGTTCAATCTCCCCTGATTTTGCCTTCTCTGCCATTTTTAAATCAATTTCTGACGATATTCCAGAAAGTACATTTTTCACTAACCCAGAATTATTTCCTTTATCAGCAAAAATTGCTTTCATATCATTTCTTATTTCGTCAGATTTCTTAATTGCATCTGGAGTAAACCTTTTTACCTTATCTAAATAGTCCGTCTCACCAGATGCCTTATGGAATTTATTTGCCACTCCTTCGCCTACAAAACTAGCGCCTTTTTTCAGTGAATCTACTGAATGTTCATAACCTTCTTTCACCTTATCTTTAACATGCACAGCACCATCTCTAACTTTTCCGGCAGCGTATGTTGATGCGTCCTTAACTTTCCCAGCAGTATATTTTGCCCCATCAACTGTTTTTTCTGCTGACCACTTGAGCCCTTTATATCCAGATTGAACTGTTTTTACAGCGACTTTTACAGCGAAATATAAAGCAAGACCAACTATAGCACCTGGTATAGCAAGTGTTGCACCAACTGCCAAAAGTGGTAGTACTGCCGTAAATAATCCACTTGCTGCACTTACTACAAGAATCTTATCTCCTTGTTTCATCTTAGAGAATTCTGTATCCCCTTTTAACAGGTCAGTAATTCTTTCTTTTAGCTTCTTGGGATCATTAGCAATATCTGGATTTGGTAGATTTTGCATCGTTTTATTCAAATCAAAACTATCTTCTGGTTGGTTTTGTTGAGTTCCAACAGAATTTGAATTTTTTTCATTATGTAACATTTTAAACCTCACTATTAATTAAATATATTATAATTGTATTCCTTGATTCTTAAGTTAGTGTTAAATTGATTGCCAGTATTTATTTGTCTTCAAATAATTTCGCTTGACGTGTTTTGTGGTAACATAGAAAATTAGGTCAAGAAGCTGCAGCATTTATGAAGTATAGAAAAAGAACACTCATCTTTTTGGCTGTTATAACTTTAATAATAATAGCTTTACTATTTAGGTATAATTCCCATTTTCACAAAGACGTAGTGCACTTAAAGAGTGACAACAAAGAATTCAAAAAAAAGCCAGAAAATTCCATAGAGTCGACCATATTACATAGAGAAAAGGAAGTGTACGATCATGTTTTCCATCCTGATGATTAATTTGTAAATAAAATAGCAATTTATGTTTGCATTTTCTTATTAAAGAAGTAATATTAGCGTATTAATTATAGAATCAATCATTATGTTTGATGATAATAATCCTTGGAATCTGGGAAAGAAACCGGTAGGGAACAAAACTCCTAATAATGAAGATATTTTAAGTAAAGCTGTATCTGATATAAGGTTCTTTCTTAATGGATTAACCAGAAACAGGGGCAAAAAACCTTATTTCATCATTTTCATTATTTTGCTGTTCTATGCTTGCACTGGCTTTTATATTGTCCATCCTAGTGAAGAAAGTATAGAACTTACCTTTGGTAAATATTCTAATACGGAAACACCTGGTTTGCGTTATCACTTCCCCTACCCTATTGGCAAGGTTTTTAAAGTGAACGTTAAGGAAGTAAATCGTGAAGAAATTGGGGTAAGTAGTTCTTATGGGCGAGATACAGATCGCGGTGAAGGCGTGATGCTAACTGGAGATGAAAATATAGTCAACGTTAACTTCGAGGTTCAATGGCGCGTTAGAGATGCTAAGGACTATTTATTCAAAGTGCGGGATTACAAACCCGGTTTCAGTGTTAAAAATGCTGCTGAAAGTGCCATGAGAGAAATAATAGGTAAAAACACGATCTCTTTTGCACTTGGTCAAGGCAGACCAGAAATTTCTAGAGATACTAGAATTCTATTGCAGCAGATTCTTGATGGATACCAAATGGGTATAGAGATTTTATCTGTTCAAATGAAAAAAATTGATCCACCAGAAAAAGTAATCAGTTCGTTTAGAGATGTACAAAGTGCTCGTGCAGACAAAGAGCGTACTATAAACGAAGCATATGCTTATAATAATGATATTATACCTCGAGCAAAGGGTGAAGCGATAAAGATAAAATTAGATGCACAAGCATATGAAAATGAAGTAATAAATGAAGCAAAAGGTAATGCAAATCGCTTTTTATCTCTTTATGAGGAATATAGACAGAATCCTTCTCTCGTTAAGAATCGTATTTATCTTGAAACTATGGAAAATATTTTCAGTAAGGTAGACAAAGTTGTTGTAACTGATGATCTGAAAGGTATGTTTTCTTATTTACCTCTTACAAATTTAGGAAAATAACCATGAGTAGTAATATTAAAATTGTTTTTGTTTCTGTATTTGTTGTTTTATTGATTGCTTTATCTAATTCAATATTTGTTGTGCAAGAAACAAAGCAAGCAATAGTTATACAACTGGGTAAAGTTGTAAGGGATGTTAGGGAAAGTGGCTTATATTTTAAGTTGCCATTCATAAATAGTGTAGAGTTTCTTGATAAAAGAGTTTTAGATTTAAGTCCTGACAAAACTCCAAGAGAAGTGATAACTGCAGATCAAAAACGTATTATAGTAGATGCGTATGCAAAATATAAAATAACGAATCCTATTACTTTTTACCAGGCTGTGAGGAATGAATCAGGTCTGGTTAGAAGATTATATCCGGTTATAGAAGCTCACATAAGAGAAAATATAGGCAGATTTTCGTTGATTAGCTTGTTGAATGAAAAAAGATCAGAGGTTATGCAATTGATTCAGCGTGGAGTTTATTCTGAAGCTGAAAAATTTGGCATAGAAATAATAGATGTAAGAATTAAGAGAGCAGATTTACCAGAAGAAAATAGTTCTGCAATATTTCGCCGTATGCAAACTGAAAGGGAAAAAGAAGCAAAAGAAATTAGAGCAGAAGGAGAGCAAGCTGGGCAGGAAGTTAGATCAAAAGCTGATAAATTAAAAAGGGAAATTATCTCCAGTGCAGTAAAAGAATCGTACGAAATAAGGGGCCGTGGTTATGCTGAAGCAACTAGAATTTATAATGAGGCATTTAAGGTTGATGAAGAGTTCTTTAACTTTTATCGCTCTATGAGCGCTTACAGTAAATCATTTGCCGAAAATAATACTAAATTTGTACTTTCACCAAACAATAACTTTTTAGATATTTTAAATAAAGGATGGAAATAATTTATGAAAAGTAAGGCATTTATTTTATCTATATTTGCATATTTTCTAATTGCGTTTTCTTCGTATGCTAATATGTTTGATTGGAATGCAAAAAAGGTCGTTGATGCTAGCACTACTGCATGCAACTGTAATCAAGGACTTGCCGATTTAGTGGAAGAACTCATTCCTGCGGTTGTAAATATTTCAAGCGAACAAATCATCAAACAAGAAAATAACAGCAGAACTAGAGTTCCATCTATGCCAGGAAATAATTTTTTTGATGATTTTAGAGAGTTTTTTGAGCATTTTGATCAGTTTTTTATGGATAGGGGCCCTAGTGTTAACAAAGAGGTGGTGTTGCTTGGTTCTGGGTTTATTATAGATAAAGGTGGAACTATAGTAACCAATTATCACGTTATTAAAAACGCCAAAGATATCACAGTTACTATGAACGATAATACTTATTTCAAAGCAGAAGTTTTAGGCTATGATGCAAGAACTGATCTTGCTGTGCTTAAGATTAATTCTGATAAAGATCTTTCTTCTGTTGCATTTGGTGATTCTGATAAAGCAAGGGTTGGTGATACGGTTATGGCAATAGGTAACCCATTTGGTTTGGGTGGCTCTGTAAGCACAGGAATTATATCTGCAAGGTCCAGGGACATTAGTATTGGCACTATGAATGAATTTATTCAAACTGATGCTGCAATTAATAGGGGTAACTCTGGAGGACCGTTATTTGATTTAAATGGAAAAGTTATAGGTATTAATACTGCTATCTATTCTCCATCTGAGTCTGGCGGCAATGTGGGTATAGGTTTTGCCATACCATCTAATTTAGCTATGTCAATTATTGACACATTAAAAAGTGGCAAAAAAATAAAACATGGTTGGCTTGGTGTGCAAGTTCAGCCTATAACGAAAGAATTTGCTGAGTCCTTGGGTTTAAAAGATATAAAAGGCGCATTGGTTGCAAGTATAGTAAAGGATAGTCCTGCAGAAAAAGGTGGGATTAAAGTAGGTGATATATTATTAGAATTTGACGGTAAAAAAATCGATAGAATGACACAATTACCTCAAATGGTTTCAAGAGCTGGACCTGAGAAAAAAGTGCAAGTTAAGTTACTTAGAAAGAGCAAAGAGGTTAATATTAAAGTTGTGATCGGAGAATCTACAAATGATGGCCAAGATAACAATCAAGAAGAAAATAAATCAACATCTGATTATGTAACCGGTTTAACTGTTTCAAATCTGCCAAAAGAATCAAAAGAAAGTAAAAATAATGTACCTACAAAAGGTGTGATAGTTACCAATGTAGATAGTAACAGTAATGCCACGTTGCGTGGTATTAAAAAAGGAGACATTATTATCCAATTAGATGGAACCGATATAGAAAATACTAATGATTTTCAAAAACAAGTTGATTCAGCAGTAAAGAAAAACGGTAAAGATTCAATAATGTTGCTCATTTACCGCAATGGAAATCAATTTTTCGCTTCAATAAAGTTAAAGAAGTAATTTTATTCACTAAATTTACAAAACAGTAGTGTTGTAAGCTCGCTACTGTAACACTTCAATCTTATAAAATAAATTAAAATCTACACTAGATTTCTTGCATAACCATATAAAAAACCAAAGGATGTCATCCCAGTGCCCAGACACTGGAAACTTCACTGTAATGAGCACATTGAGCAGCTGTATAATAAAAACTGGATTCCAGTGTCAGCTACTTGCATGACATTGTTGGTTAATGTTTTATGGCTTTACGATAGCTATACAACTTATCTTAAAAGCAATATAGTGTTTACTATACAATGAATCAAAGATAGTAAGTAAAGTCTATGGAATTTCAAATCGCTACACATTTTCAACCGGCTGGGGATCAACCACAGGCAATCGATAGCTTAATTGCAGGGCTAAATAGCAATAAAAGAGATCAGGTTTTGCTTGGAGTTACTGGTTCTGGGAAAACTTTTACTATGGCAAATGTTATTGCAAGGACAAACAGGCCTGCATTAATTATGGCACACAATAAAACTTTAGCAGCACAGCTTTATGAGGAAATGAAAGGATTGTTTCCCCATAATGCTGTTGAATACTTCATTTCTTATTATGATTATTATCAACCTGAAGCCTATTTACCACAAACTGATACTTATATCGAAAAAGATTCTGCAATTAACGAAAGAATTGAGATGCTGCGTTATTCCACCGTCTGCTCCCTTTTGGAGCGCAGGGATACGATCGTAGTTGCCAGTGTTTCCTGCATATACGGTCTTGGTTCGCCTGAGAGCTACCGCAGCATGATCATACCGCTTAGTGTTGGAAATAAAATTCGTATTAATGATTTCCTGAGCAACTTAACTGATCTTCAATACAAGCGCTCTGATGCCAGGTTTGAGAGAGGATATTTCAGAGTGCGCGGCGATATTATTGATATATTTCCTTCCCATTATGAAAATAAAGCTTGGCGTTTATCGTTATTTGGCGATGAAATAGAAGAAATTTCTGAAGTTGATGCTATAACGGGCAATGTTACCAAAGGCGTAAATAAAATCACCATTTTTCCAAATAGCTATTACATAACCCCGCGTGAGGCTTTGTTGCAGGCAATTGAACTAGTCAAAAAAGAGCTGCATGAACGCTTGGATTATTACTACTCGCAAAATAAGATTGTTGAAGCAAAGCGCCTCGAGCAACGCACTAATTTTGATATCGAAATGATGAGAACAACAGGAATATGTAAAGGTATTGAAAATTATTCGCGTTATCTCTATGGAATGGAAGCTGGGGATCCACCGCCTACTTTGTTTGAATATTTACCCAAAGACGTAATTTTATTTGTTGATGAGAGTCATGTCACCGTTCCTCAGGTTGGTGCGATGTACAGTGGTAATGAGGCGCGTAAAAAGAAATTGATTGACTATGGCTTCAGGCTCCCTTCCGCTTTTGATAATCGTCCATTAAAATTTGAAGAGTGGGAGGGAGTTAGGCCGCAGACTGTTTACATTTCAGCCACTCCAGGAAAGTATGAGTTGGCAAAGACCAATAATGTATTTATAGAGCAAGTTATCCGTCCAACAGGGCTTACAGACCCAATCTGCATTGTAAAACCAATAGAGAGTCAAATTGATGATGTAATTCATGAGGCACAAGTGACAATAGGGAAGGGATTTTGTGTTTTAATCACTACATTGACGAAAAAGATGGCTGAAAATTTAGCTGAATATATGAGTGAATTGAATATGAGAGTGAGTTATTTGCATTCTGATATTGCTGCGCTGGAGAGAATAGAAATTATATACAAATTGAGATCTAAAGAAATCGATGTTTTAGTAGGTGTTAACTTGCTGAGGGAAGGTCTTGATATTCCAGAGTGTGGGTTGGTTGCAATTTTGGATGCTGATAAAGAAGGATTTTTGCGATCGGAAACTTCATTAATTCAAACGATTGGTCGTGCTGCACGTAATGCTGAAGGTAGAGTAATTTTGTATGCAGATAAAATCACTGGTTCTTTAGATCGTGCATTGAGAGAGACCGAAAGAAGAAGAAAAAAACAAGAAGAACATAATATATTGCACAATATTATCCCGAAGACTATAATAAAACCTATATCAAACACCTTACAGGAGAGGGCAATAGCAGAACCGAAAGTAAATACTAATAAGGATGATTTGAGAAAGCAAATGATAGAGCATGCTAAAAATTTGGAGTTTGAAGAAGCAGCAAGAATAAAAAAATTATTGTAAGGTTAAGTAATATATGATGCTATGGGCATAGCATGAAAGTGTAAATAATTTTATTGATATCTTTATATTAATACTTTTTAAACATTTAGTACCATGCAATACTTACAATGGATGAGAAAAATTAACACCAGTGCTCTCAGGGTCAGCTAATAAAACACTTAGGTGGCTGAGAGCAGTGGATTAGGTACAACTGTTAACTTTTTTCTCCTGCAAGTATTGCTCGATCTTAGTAGCATCCATTTTAGTTCTAAAAGTGGAAGTACTGGAGTTCGATGAGACTGACGACCCACCACTAGCTTCTAGTCCATCTTCATCACTTCCAGTATCACTAGTCGATTTTTGTGAAGACGATCCTGAATAACCACTATCTTTAGAATTTGTAGAAGTGTTACCACTAATTTCTTGTTCATCAAAGAACTTAAAAAGTAAGCCTTTTTCTGCCTCCGAAGGTAAACCTGGGTGTAGTTGCTTTCCCTCCTTCTCAGGAGAAGAAAGGAGTAAGTTTAGCTTCTCTTTCCCACCAGGAGTATACAGCAAGTATTTTAACTGTGCATCCTCAAGAGAGTTGGAATCTAGTTTCTTCTGCAGCTTAGGACAAAGAAATGGGCGTAGTTCCTTCTTCTCGTCATTAGTAAGAGGTTTTTCTTGAGGAGAAGCCACTTTTGAGAGTGAAGAATTACGGTGAAGCCATTTTGCTAATTTGTCACGAAATGAACGGTGTGACATATTTTTAGGTTCTACACGAGAATAAATAAGTAAGGATATTATATTGCCTGCCTCAGGAGAGAAAGGTTTGGATATTCGCTCTCCCTCAGGAGACAAAAGTAAGGGTAATCGCTCCTTCCCTTCAGGAGAAAGAACTAAAGGTATCGTCTTTTGCCCCTCAGGAGAAGGTGAAAACAGCAGCTCTTTTCCCTTAGGAGAAAAAAGTGAATGCAGTTGTTGTTTATTCTCAGAAGAAAAAAGCGAGCATAGTTGCTTATTCCCCTCAGTAGAAAAAAGAAAGTCTAGTAGGTTTTCCTGTTCACGAGGATCCGAAATCGAGGATAACTGCTTTCCCGCCTCAGAAGAAAGAAGTAAGGGTAGTTGCTTCTTCCCTTCAGAAGAAGAAAAATAATCTAGAAAACACAAAAAAGCTTTTACTGTTTCATTACTAGCACAAGTAGAAAAATCCGCAAGTGGCAGTGACTGTGGCCGCTTATTGTCTACGGGAGGATTTAGATCTTTCCTTGATTCAGATATCCCTGGAACAGTACTAGTAGTTATAGAAGAATTCGACTGTGGCCGCTCAAGCGACCCTAAACCACTATCTACAGAAATTTTAGAACTACGGTCCCCGGGCACATTTGGCTTGCTTACGGCATCTTGTGGCAAGTGTTCTGGAATACCACCAAAAGACGTGTTCTCTAGAGACTCTAATATACTAGATTGTCGTACCTTTGATGGAGTGCTACTACCTGAAAACGAATTACTTTCTGACCCTTTCCGGCTACTCGGAGATTCACTCTGTGGCTTTGCTTTAGAATACTCATCACTACTTTTTCGATCACTTTCATCAGTAACTTGCTGTTTTTCAGGTTCCTCATTAGAAGCCACAGAATTTAAGGACATTGAATCATTCCATGCTGTAGGAAAAGGAGTCAATGATGGCCTATAGCTCACTTGCTGACCCTGAATCTTTATTAGCATACTTTCATCATCTGCCTGATCACCTTCCAATGCTCTCACACCCACCTGTGAGCAAGCCCCTTGCTCGCTTTTATCATGTTCTTCAGATTTCATACCCAAAATGTTCACATCTTTCAAACATGGAGAACGTGCAGAAAACTCAAGACTTGAGGACTTTTGATCATTCTTTGTCGTAAGTAGAATTGGTTTCGTCGATATTGTGTAATGAACTGGAGGAGTTATAACACGTGGAAAAGAAGTTAACGTTGATGGCAAAAAGTACGAATCCTCTGGCATACTTTCATCTCGTTTATCTATGTACGCGTATGAACTGGATGGCATGTCCGTTTGCTGAGAAGAAGTACTAGCCTGACCTATCTCTTCCCCCAGCACCCCCCGAAAAGGCTCTGTTTCTTTCTCTCTTTCTGATCCTTGCCTGGGATGCTTCTCTAACCCTTCACCACAACTTCGCTTGGGAAACTCCTGTGTCGGTGATGCTTCAGCTAATAGCGTTCGAGGAAGCCCAGGATCAATCTCTATTTGACCATCTTTATTGATTACAGAGTTTTCTATAATTACAGGAATTAAAAGAGCAATCTGTCTATTGGAAAAAGCATATACACCACCAAATCTACCTGATCGTGTGGTTTCAGTTTGACCTTTAATATCATTCAAAAGATCACAACCAAATTGAGCATTAATCTTATTTGCCTCACCACGATTTAGGTACCTTGAAATATTACCCTCTTTGATTGTAGGTATAAAAGCAAAGCGATCTCCATTACTTATCTTGTCTTTATCGATAAACTCATCATAGTAATACCTGTGGATTGATATTTCAGTTAAGCGAAAGATTAGCTCGCCTATAGCATCCTTGTAGTGTTTAGCTTTCACTTTTAAATTATCACTGTGCTGAAGGTAAAAATTATACCCCACCTCTTTTTTAGAAGCTTCTGTTATATTTCTAATGAAACCAATATTTTCAACATCTTTAACATATACCTTATTGCCATCAATATGATAGAAATCTGAATAACTACAACCATGCTCCTCCATTTGTGCTTGAAGTGCCATCACAAAATACGTTTGCAGATTTGGGCCATTAAACAACAGACATTTTATATAACTAGATGACGGATCCATTTTTGCCTGCTTTATACTTGCGTTTAAAGTCTCTTCAATGCGTTTTTTACCAAGATGATGTTTTTCATCAATTTTCTTAATCACTCGGTCTTCGACATCATTTTCAAATTCCTCAGCAAAGTGCACCTTGAGATTAAAAATTACTCTAGAGTCTATAGGAACTGTGAGCTTAGTTATTCTTGTTTTCTTGTCATACTTTAACCATTTCTTATCAAAGTGAAATGGAAAAGATTCAAGATCAAAAACGTGACAAGCTACAAACTCATCAGAATAATATTCTCTTACTAAGTCTCTTGCCATCTGTGATAAGTACCTCTTTGCAGAGCGCCGACCACAATTAAACTTAACGACGATATTATCGCCCTCCACAACAAAATTAGT
The DNA here is from genome assembly GCF_964028365.1 of Wolbachia endosymbiont (group A) of Udea olivalis. Classification (NCBI taxonomy): domain Bacteria; kingdom Pseudomonadati; phylum Pseudomonadota; class Alphaproteobacteria; order Rickettsiales; family Anaplasmataceae; genus Wolbachia; species Wolbachia endosymbiont (group A) of Udea olivalis. Next base: position 1,586,395 of record NZ_OZ034773.1, on the reverse strand, counting down.
GTTGACTTTAGAGCCGTAATTACTAACGTTAAATGCATTAACCAGCTCCTTAACAAAATCTAAACTAGTCATAACTCCTCCCCTATCAAAATATTACTTTTCTTTATTTTTACTCCCAGCCTTATCAGCTTTAGTACCACTCATCCTCGTATAAGGATACTTACCACAATCATCAAACCTACTACGACCCTCGTGCATGTCTGGTCCACCACCTTCTCTAGGATTAGCTTTTAGCCAGGCAGCAGAATCATACCCACCAGAGCCTACCTTAAAACGAGGATCTCCTTGTGAACTAGAGCTCGCTTGTTGTTTTTTATCCATAATACCCTCCGTTAATAAAAATATTATGTAATCTATATATTATAAATAAATCATAAGTGCAACAACTTTTTTGCATTTTCATAAATTTTTTTTTCATTTCCCTTTATAACCTCCTTTAGGCTGAACATTTATAGAATTAAGTTCTGATTCTGGTGAAATTTGATCCTGCTCAGCAAGTAATTCACCGCAAATTTTATCTATATCAATTGTTTCTTTGCCAGTATTACTACTCTTTTGTCCACCAATTGACCCTACTGTTTCTTTGCTAGCATTACCACTATTTCTCATATTTTGCTCACCAGTTGACCCTACTGTTGGTGTCTGCCCACTAATATTCATGCTTTTCTTTTCTGATTTTTCACTAGACCGCCCTGTCTTTTCAACAAATATTGGCCCCTTCTCCGCAGGTTTCTGTGGACACACCTCTTTCTTCTGTTCCTCCGGCTTCGCTTTTTTCTCTTCTTTGTCCACTTTTTGTTTTTGTGAATTTTCATGAGATTTTCTTTCAAGCTCAGTAAGACGCAATAGATGTTTCAAAGGATCTGACACAATTTCAAGTTCTGGTTTGCTCAGAACAACCGGCCTTACAAATCCTGGTGAAATTTCAAAAAGGAAAACTGGCACTTTAGGTTTTTCTCTTTCATCCACTTTCATTTCTACGTTTTCGCAAACTTCTTTATTTTCTTCCTTTAATGATGTTTTTTCTGCTTTTTTATCTTCTTTTTCTGTAGATGCCTCTACCGCAGCCGCCAACTCAACTCCAAACATCTCTGCGAACATTGTAACAATCCATCCGACAACAGCCATTTGTAACCTGAGTTTCAGATCTTGCAATGCAGTTAATCTTTCTAACGCCCTTGCAAACTCTTCTTCTGATAACTCACCACTGCCTAATTTCTCCTGCAATTCTTTTATCTCTTTGTCCAACCTCTGATTGAAACTTAAATCGCGTGCAAAAATCTTCTTGATTAACTCCTTAAGCTTATCACGCAAAAACTTCATTATCGCAGCAATCAGGTTTTTTTCTTTCTTCTCCTTGAGCATTTGGTAGATTTTCGGATCATCTACATCTACTTCAAAAAGGGTAAAGAGAGATTCAAAGAAATTCCAGAAATCTCCGAGTACTCTTCCTTTTTCACCAGTGAAGTAATCCTCATCATCACCTTGCCCGATATGTAGCTCTGCTTGAGATGATATTTCATCGATACAACTAGAAGCCTGACGCTCACACTCGAGCCTCCTGAGCAAATCTTGTCTGGTGAGCTCCTCTATGGCTGCTTTTAGTTCATTTAGCTTCTGCTCTGCAGAGAAATCTTGCTCCCTGATTTTTCCTTGGAAGATCGAGCTACCGTTTCCGTTATTATCTGAAAAATTTTCCATTATTTTTGCCTCCTCAATAAAATTACTGCCTTTGTTGTTACCTGAAAAGCTTTCCACCATTTTTACTTCCTTCATAAAACTTAATAATTTAATTCTACAGTACTAAATATTTAAGAACTATTAATGTAAAGATGTCAATAAAATTATTTACATTTTTACACTATATATATATTATATCATGTGCTATTTAACCTTTCAATAATATTTTTTATTTTTACTGCTTCTTCAAACTCTAGCATGCACTTTTCTTAAATTATCCTTATTAATATTTGCTTTTGCCTCTATCCCACTTTTTCTTGTAAAGTATTTGATATAGATTTTATTATACTCTTTGGCATAACATTTGCAACATACTTTATCTATAAATGGAAATTATTATACTTGCAGCTAGACACAATTTGAAATAATTTACACTATAAAGTTAAGGAACGAGATCCCAGTGTCACGCACTGGGATGACAGCAGTCCTACGTCATACCGCGATTCATTCGCGGTATAGATTCCGCTAACAAGTAGCGGAATGACGAATTTTTGTTTTTCAAATTATCGTAAGTCACTTTAGCTATATCAGACAATAGAGGCAGTGCGTAGAGGAGCTCACCAGACAAGATTTGCTCAGGAGGCTCGAGTGTGAGCGTCAGGCTTCTAGTTGTATCGATGAAATATCATCTCAAGCAGAGCTACATATCGGGCAAGGTGATGATGAGGATTACTTCACTGGTGAAAAAGGAAGAGTACTCGGAGATTTCTGGAATTTCTTTGAATCTCTCTTTACCCTTTTTGAAGTAGATGTAGATGATCCGAAAATCTACCAAATGCTCAAGGAGAAGAAAGAAAAAAACCTGATTGCTGCGATAATGAAGTTTTTGCGTGATAAGCTTAAGGAGTTAATCAAGAAGATTTTTGCACGCGATTTAAGTTTCAATCAGAGGTTGGACAAAGAGATAAAAGAATTGCAGGAGAAATTAGGCAGTGGTGAGTTATCAGAAGAAGAGTTTGCAAGGGCGTTAGAAAGATTAACTGCATTGCAAGATCTGAAACTCAGGTTACAAATGGCTGTTGTCGGATGGATTGTTACAATGTTCGCAGAGATGTTTGGAGTTGAGTTGGCGGCTGCGGTAGAGGCATCTACAGAAAAAGAAGATAAAAAAGCAGAAAAAACATCATTAAAGGAAGAAAATAAAGAAGTTTGCGAAAACGTAGAAATGAAAGTGGATGAAAGAGAAAAACCTAAAGTGCCAGTTTTCCTTTTTGAAATTTCACCAGGATTTGTAAGGCCGGTTGTTCTGAGCAAACCAGAACTTGAAATTGTGTCAGATCCTTTGAAACATCTATTGCGTCTTACTGAGCTTGAAAGAAAATCTCATGAAAATTCACAAAAACAAAAAGTGGACAAAGAAGAGAAAAAAGCGAAGCCGGAGGAACAGAAGAAAGAGGTGTGTCCACAGAAACCTGCGGAGAAGGGGCCAATATTTGTTGAAAAGACAGGGCGGTCTAGTGAAAAATCAGAAAAGAAAAGCATGAATATTAGTGGGCAGACACCAACAGTAGGGTCAACTGGTGAGCAAAATATGAGAAATAGTGGTAATGCTAGCAAAGAAACAGTAGGGTCAATTGGTGGACAAAAGAGTAGTAATACTGGCAAAGAAACAATTGATATAGATAAAATTTGCGGTGAATTACTTGCTGAGCAGGATCAAATTTCACCAGAATCAGAACTTAATTCTATAAATGTTCAGCCTAAAGGAGGTTATAAAGGGAAATGAAAAAAAAATTTATGAAAATGCAAAAAAGTTGTTGCACTTATGATTTATTTATAATATATAGATTACATAATATTTTTATTAACGGAGGGTATTATGGATAAAAAACAACAAGCGAGCTCTAGTTCACAAGGAGATCCTCGTTTTAAGGTAGGCTCTGGTGGGTATGATTCTGCTGCCTGGCTAAAAGCTAATCCTAGAGAAGGTGGTGGACCAGACATGCACGAGGGTCGTAGTAGGTTTGATGATTGTGGTAAGTATCCTTATACGAGGATGAGTGGTACTAAAGCTGATAAGGCTGGGAGTAAAAATAAAGAAAAGTAATATTTTGATAGGGGAGGAGTTATGACTAGTTTAGATTTTGTTAAGGAGCTGGTTAATGCATTTAACGTTAGTAATTACGGCTCTAAAGTCAACACTAATTTTGTTGTGGAGGGCGATAATATCGTCGTTAAGTTTAATTGTGGTCGGCGCTCTGCAAAGAGGTACTTATCACAGATGGCAAGAGACTTAGTAAGAGAATATTATTCTGATGAGTTTGTAGCTTGTCACGTTTTTGATCTTGAATCTTTTCCATTTCACTTTGATAAGAAATGGTTAAAGTATGACAAGAAAACAAGAATAACTAAGCTCACAGTTCCTATAGACTCTAGAGTAATTTTTAATCTCAAGGTGCACTTTGCTGAGGAATTTGAAAATGATGTCGAAGACCGAGTGATTAAGAAAATTGATGAAAAACATCATCTTGGTAAAAAACGCATTGAAGAGACTTTAAACGCAAGTATAAAGCAGGCAAAAATGGATCCGTCATCTAGTTATATAAAATGTCTGTTGTTTAATGGCCCAAATCTGCAAACGTATTTTGTGATGGCACTTCAAGCACAAATGGAGGAGCATGGTTGTAGTTATTCAGATTTCTATCATATTGATGGCAATAAGGTATATGTTAAAGATGTTGAAAATATTGGTTTCATTAGAAATATAACAGAAGCTTCTAAAAAAGAGGTGGGGTATAATTTTTACCTTCAGCACAGTGATAATTTAAAAGTGAAAGCTAAACACTACAAGGATGCTATAGGCGAGCTAATCTTTCGCTTAACTGAAATATCAATCCACAGGTATTACTATGATGAGTTTATCGATAAAGACAAGATAAGTAATGGAGATCGCTTTGCTTTTATACCTACAATCAAAGAGGGTAATATTTCAAGGTACCTAAATCGTGGTGAGGCAAATAAGATTAATGCTCAATTTGGTTGTGATCTTTTGAATGATATTAAAGGTCAAACTGAAACCACACGATCAGGTAGATTTGGTGGTGTATATGCTTTTTCCAATAGACAGATTGCTCTTTTAATTCCTGTAATTATAGAAAACTCTGTAATCAATAAAGATGGTCAAATAGAGATTGATCCTGGGCTTCCTCGAACGCTATTAGCTGAAGCATCACCGACACAGGAGTTTCCCAAGCGAAGTTGTGGTGAAGGGTTAGAGAAGCATCCCAGGCAAGGATCAGAAAGAGAGAAAGAAACAGAGCCTTTTCGGGGGGTGCTGGGGGAAGAGATAGGTCAGGCTAGTACTTCTTCTCAGCAAACGGACATGCCATCCAGTTCATACGCGTACATAGATAAACGAGATGAAAGTATGCCAGAGGATTCGTACTTTTTGCCATCAACGTTAACTTCTTTTCCACGTGTTATAACTCCTCCAGTTCATTACACAATATCGACGAAACCAATTCTACTTACGACAAAGAATGATCAAAAGTCCTCAAGTCTTGAGTTTTCTGCACGTTCTCCATGTTTGAAAGATGTGAACATTTTGGGTATGAAATCTGAAGAACATGATAAAAGCGAGCAAGGGGCTTGCTCACAGGTGGGTGTGAGAGCATTGGAAGGTGATCAGGCAGATGATGAAAGTATGCTAATAAAGATTCAGGGTCAGCAAGTGAGCTATAGGCCATCATTGACTCCTTTTCCTACAGCATGGAATGATTCAATGTCCTTAAATTCTGTGGCTTCTAATGAGGAACCTGAAAAACAGCAAGTTACTGATGAAAGTGATCGAAAAAGTAGTGATGAGTATTCTAAAGCAAAGCCACAGAGTGAATCTCCGAGTAGCCGGAAAGGGTCAGAAAGTAATTCGTTTTCAGGTAGTAGCACTCCATCAAAGGTACGACAATCTAGTATATTAGAGTCTCTAGAGAACACGTCTTTTGGTGGTATTCCAGAACACTTGCCACAAGATGCCGTAAGCAAGCCAAATGTGCCCGGGGACCGTAGTTCTAAAATTTCTGTAGATAGTGGTTTAGGGTCGCTTGAGCGGCCACAGTCGAATTCTTCTATAACTACTAGTACTGTTCCAGGGATATCTGAATCAAGGAAAGATCTAAATCCTCCCGTAGACAATAAGCGGCCACAGTCACTGCCACTTGCGGATTTTTCTACTTGTGCTAGTAATGAAACAGTAAAAGCTTTTTTGTGTTTTCTAGATTATTTTTCTTCTTCTGAAGGGAAGAAGCAACTACCCTTACTTCTTTCTTCTGAGGCGGGAAAGCAGTTATCCTCGATTTCGGATCCTCGTGAACAGGAAAACCTACTAGACTTTCTTTTTTCTACTGAGGGGAATAAGCAACTATGCTCGCTTTTTTCTTCTGAGAATAAACAACAACTGCATTCACTTTTTTCTCCTAAGGGAAAAGAGCTGCTGTTTTCACCTTCTCCTGAGGGGCAAAAGACGATACCTTTAGTTCTTTCTCCTGAAGGGAAGGAGCGATTACCCTTACTTTTGTCTCCTGAGGGAGAGCGAATATCCAAACCTTTCTCTCCTGAGGCAGGCAATATAATATCCTTACTTATTTATTCTCGTGTAGAACCTAAAAATATGTCACACCGTTCATTTCGTGACAAATTAGCAAAATGGCTTCACCGTAATTCTTCACTCTCAAAAGTGGCTTCTCCTCAAGAAAAACCTCTTACTAATGACGAGAAGAAGGAACTACGCCCATTTCTTTGTCCTAAGCTGCAGAAGAAACTAGATTCCAACTCTCTTGAGGATGCACAGTTAAAATACTTGCTGTATACTCCTGGTGGGAAAGAGAAGCTAAACTTACTCCTTTCTTCTCCTGAGAAGGAGGGAAAGCAACTACACCCAGGTTTACCTTCGGAGGCAGAAAAAGGCTTACTTTTTAAGTTCTTTGATGAACAAGAAATTAGTGGTAACACTTCTACAAATTCTAAAGATAGTGGTTATTCAGGATCGTCTTCACAAAAATCGACTAGTGATACTGGAAGTGATGAAGATGGACTAGAAGCTAGTGGTGGGTCGTCAGTCTCATCGAACTCCAGTACTTCCACTTTTAGAACTAAAATGGATGCTACTAAGATCGAGCAATACTTGCAGGAGAAAAAAGTTAACAGTTGTACCTAATCCACTGCTCTCAGCCACCTAAGTGTTTTATTAGCTGACCCTGAGAGCACTGGTGTTAATTTTTCTCATCCATTGTAAGTATTGCATGGTACTAAATGTTTAAAAAGTATTAATATAAAGATATCAATAAAATTATTTACACTTTCATGCTATGCCCATAGCATCATATATTACTTAACCTTACAATAATTTTTTTATTCTTGCTGCTTCTTCAAACTCCAAATTTTTAGCATGCTCTATCATTTGCTTTCTCAAATCATCCTTATTAGTATTTACTTTCGGTTCTGCTATTGCCCTCTCCTGTAAGGTGTTTGATATAGGTTTTATTATAGTCTTCGGGATAATATTGTGCAATATATTATGTTCTTCTTGTTTTTTTCTTCTTCTTTCGGTCTCTCTCAATGCACGATCTAAAGAACCAGTGATTTTATCTGCATACAAAATTACTCTACCTTCAGCATTACGTGCAGCACGACCAATCGTTTGAATTAATGAAGTTTCCGATCGCAAAAATCCTTCTTTATCAGCATCCAAAATTGCAACCAACCCACACTCTGGAATATCAAGACCTTCCCTCAGCAAGTTAACACCTACTAAAACATCGATTTCTTTAGATCTCAATTTGTATATAATTTCTATTCTCTCCAGCGCAGCAATATCAGAATGCAAATAACTCACTCTCATATTCAATTCACTCATATATTCAGCTAAATTTTCAGCCATCTTTTTCGTCAATGTAGTGATTAAAACACAAAATCCCTTCCCTATTGTCACTTGTGCCTCATGAATTACATCATCAATTTGACTCTCTATTGGTTTTACAATGCAGATTGGGTCTGTAAGCCCTGTTGGACGGATAACTTGCTCTATAAATACATTATTGGTCTTTGCCAACTCATACTTTCCTGGAGTGGCTGAAATGTAAACAGTCTGCGGCCTAACTCCCTCCCACTCTTCAAATTTTAATGGACGATTATCAAAAGCGGAAGGGAGCCTGAAGCCATAGTCAATCAATTTCTTTTTACGCGCCTCATTACCACTGTACATCGCACCAACCTGAGGAACGGTGACATGACTCTCATCAACAAATAAAATTACGTCTTTGGGTAAATATTCAAACAAAGTAGGCGGTGGATCCCCAGCTTCCATTCCATAGAGATAACGCGAATAATTTTCAATACCTTTACATATTCCTGTTGTTCTCATCATTTCGATATCAAAATTAGTGCGTTGCTCGAGGCGCTTTGCTTCAACAATCTTATTTTGCGAGTAGTAATAATCCAAGCGTTCATGCAGCTCTTTTTTGACTAGTTCAATTGCCTGCAACAAAGCCTCACGCGGGGTTATGTAATAGCTATTTGGAAAAATGGTGATTTTATTTACGCCTTTGGTAACATTGCCCGTTATAGCATCAACTTCAGAAATTTCTTCTATTTCATCGCCAAATAACGATAAACGCCAAGCTTTATTTTCATAATGGGAAGGAAATATATCAATAATATCGCCGCGCACTCTGAAATATCCTCTCTCAAACCTGGCATCAGAGCGCTTGTATTGAAGATCAGTTAAGTTGCTCAGGAAATCATTAATACGAATTTTATTTCCAACACTAAGCGGTATGATCATGCTGCGGTAGCTCTCAGGCGAACCAAGACCGTATATGCAGGAAACACTGGCAACTACGATCGTATCCCTGCGCTCCAAAAGGGAGCAGACGGTGGAATAACGCAGCATCTCAATTCTTTCGTTAATTGCAGAATCTTTTTCGATATAAGTATCAGTTTGTGGTAAATAGGCTTCAGGTTGATAATAATCATAATAAGAAATGAAGTATTCAACAGCATTATGGGGAAACAATCCTTTCATTTCCTCATAAAGCTGTGCTGCTAAAGTTTTATTGTGTGCCATAATTAATGCAGGCCTGTTTGTCCTTGCAATAACATTTGCCATAGTAAAAGTTTTCCCAGAACCAGTAACTCCAAGCAAAACCTGATCTCTTTTATTGCTATTTAGCCCTGCAATTAAGCTATCGATTGCCTGTGGTTGATCCCCAGCCGGTTGAAAATGTGTAGCGATTTGAAATTCCATAGACTTTACTTACTATCTTTGATTCATTGTATAGTAAACACTATATTGCTTTTAAGATAAGTTGTATAGCTATCGTAAAGCCATAAAACATTAACCAACAATGTCATGCAAGTAGCTGACACTGGAATCTTGTTTCAATGTTAAACAAAATACCATAGAATTCAAGAAGACAATTCCTAAAAAATCCCTACATCCAAAAAAAGGCAAAATGCTGCTTGAATAAGCTAAATTTTTTTAGATGCAAAAACAATAAAACATAGTTGATACTAAAGTTATAGTACTCCTATGACAACGTTACAAAAATTAAGGAAATGGATAGCTCTGATCAATTGGAATAGTATTTTCAGGTACCGGTGGTCAATATGACATTTTTAAAATAAAGATTTAGAACCTGTTTAAAATCTTCTCAATAGAAGAGAAATGAAGGAAAGAACGACCATTTGTAGGCTAGTGTTAAGTTTTCGCTCGCAATTTTTCCACAATCGTCTGCATTTTTCTAACCAAGCGAAAGATCGCTCTACAACCCATCTTTGTGGCAATACAGCAAAGGAATGTAATTCACTTCGTTTTATTACTTCTACAGTTGCTCCAATAATCGTTTTTATTTTAGTTGCAAAATTTTCTCCTGTATAACCTGCATCGACCAGTATATTTTTAACTTCCGAGAGGTTTTCTTTTGCGCTTTCAACCATTCTCACAGCACTGCTAACCCCAGTTGTAAATTAGAAAAAATAGAAAAGGTAAGGAAATAGGGTAAACTCCGAGGTATTTGATATTCATTCCTAAAATAGGAGGTTACCAATGAAAGAGAAAGTAACAGAAATCTTTTGTATAGTCGATGATTTTTGCAATACAGTCGATGAAAATTTTGCAGAAAAACTTCTACCAAGTGGCAAAAAACCAACCAGGACGCCAGAGATTACGCATTCAGAGATTTTTACCATAATATTGCTATATCAAGTGCGACAATTTTAAAATTTTCTATGTGCATTATTTGAAATTATTATACGAATCAGCGTTTCCAAAATTGCCATCCTATAGTAGGTTTATCAGGTTAAAATCGCGGATTTTATGGTATTTAGCGCTCTTAATGCAATGGTTTTGCGAACAGTCAAAAGTGACAGGGATTTCGTACATAGATGCAACATCTATCGCTGTTTGCCATCCAAAAAGGACCTCGAGAAACAAAGTTTTCAAAGGGTTGGCAAAGATTGGAAAGACTACTTATGGGTGGTTTTTCGGTACATCTAGTAATCAATGAAACTGGCGAAATTCAAGGGGTTACGGTGATAAAAGGCAACGTTGATACCTGTGCCAAATTTAACTAAGAAATTGACTGGATTATTGTTTGGAGATAAAGGATATATCAAAAAAGATCTTTTTCACGAATTATTCGATAGAGGGTTAAAGCTTGTAACCAGTATAAAAAAGGGTACGAAAAACTCATTAATGGCGCTAAATGAGAAGATTTTGTTAAGAAAAAGATCGATTATTGAGACAGTTTTTGGCTCTCTGAAAAACAAATTTGAGATTGAGCATACTCGCCATAGATCACCGATAAATTTTTTGGTACACATTTTTTCTACGCTTGTTTCATATTCCATACAGCCGCTGCATTTCTAAGCTTTACTTCGTTGGCTAATCCGCAACTGGGGTATATAGGGTTGAGACCAAGGCAATATTCTTCTGGAGAAGTTGATCGGCATGGCAGCATATCAAAGATGGGACCAGCGGAATGTAGAAGTATGTTATATGAAGCTGCACAAACAATGCTTACAGTTACCAAGAGGACATTTAAATTAAAAAACTGGGGTTGCGAAGAAAAAAGGAATGAAAAAAGCAATTGTAGCAGTAGCAAGAAAATTAGCTGTAATTATGCATAGGATGTTGGTTGATAAAACAGAATTTTATTATCAATAAACATCAAAAGAGCATAGGACAATAATTTTATTGAAAATAAAGATAGCAATGCCGATGGAAGGGACAAGCAAGAACTTAGTTAGACTTCGTGGTAATACCAATTCCCGCTACACAAGTAACGGATAGACAATAATAGAAAAAAAGCCATACTGAAGTAAGTAAAGTAGCGAGGTTTAAATGGCATTAAGATCAAAATTATTGGATGAAAAAGTGGTGGAATCAGCAAAAGAAATGCTGAAGAAAGTAAGAAATAACGCATATGTTGCAAAAAAACTAAATGCTGTAATTGCAGCAAAAAAGCACAGTATAACAGCCGTAGCAAAGATATGCTGCATTTCAAGAAAGGCACTTACTGCATGACCTAAAATTTGGCAGAGAAGAAAAATTATTTGCTCCGCCTCAACGCCGTAGAAAAACTATATTGAATCAAAGTCAACGTGAACAAGTTGAGGTGTGGATAGAGGAAAACCCCAATATTACTATAAAAGAAATGAAAATAAGAATTCAAGAAAAGTTTGGTTTGAATATCAGCAAATCTACAGTACACCGTAATATGCAAAGAATGAAATTCTCATATATCACACCAAGACCAGTGCATAACGGACAAGATAAAAGTAAACAAGAGGAATTTAAAAAAAAATCTTAATGAAACTATTGTCATGTATCCTGAAAAAGAGCTATTTTTCTTCGATGAATCGCGGTTTGGCACACATTCAAAGATTGGACACGGGTGGTTTAAAAAAGGCATTAGGACACAGGTTAAGGTAAAACTAGGTAGGCAAAATTTTTATCTCTATAGTGCAGTTAATCCCAGAAATGGAGAAAGTTCTAGCTCAAACGTCAATACTGATTGTATGAATATATTCCTTGAGCAGATGTCACAATATTTAGGAACAAGGGAGGCATTTCTTATCATGGATTGTGCTAGTTGGCATAAGTCAAAAAATTTAAAAGTACCTAAAAATATCGACATTATATACCTACCACCATACTCACCTGACCTCAATCCTGTTGAGAGGTTTTGGTTATATATAAAACAGAACATTTTGCGTAACAAAATCTACGACACAATTGCTTTGCTTGAGAGCGCTTTGTGCAAATTTATTACCTCTCTTTCTCACTCCACAATTAAAAAACTCTGCAATGCCGCTTATTTGATTCACTAGTAATGAGAATTGGTATAAACATGTTGCCGTCCACTTCCGCCTAACAAGTATAATGCGGCTTGACAAATTTATTGTCATCTCAGACCGCGGAGAGAACCATATGCTACTTTTAACTTATGTAAAATTACCAAGGATTATGGAGAAGATATGCTGTTTTGATTTGTGTGAAAATTATTGTTGACTTATGTGCAATTAGAGAACCTAAGTCACTTTAGCTATATATAAAAGGTTTAAGTGGTTGTATTGATGTATCTTTGTATTAAAAAACACCCAATAAGCAGAGTTGTAAGTGGAATAAACCACAAAATGTAAGTGCTAGATTTTATAGGCGGTACGATTATAATTGAATTGCCGTAAGAATTTTTTAACTCTGAGATTATCTCTTCATCTGTGTATCCATCATTGATTTTTTTACGAATTGCTTCTCGCATATCATACGCGATCTGAGATCCAGATTCAGACAATGATTCGCCAGAACATATTGGACACCTTATTATTTCAAATAAACTGGTTGCTCGTTTTTCCATGCTTTTATCTCTGAGTTTATTATCCAGAGTAAAAGCGTTTACGCCTGAGTGGAATATCAATATGAAAAGTAAACTAACTACTGCTCTCATCCTTGGTTAATTGGGTTATTTTACTGAGCTGGTTCATAAAATCAGTGGTGGATAACTTTCCAATAAAGCTTGACCCTACATCATCATCGTACTTTATTGAAAATTGAATGCCATCATCAGTTGTTTTTTCTGATAAGGAAGACATTAATTTTTCAAACGCATCTGAAGTTTTTGAGTCACCAATCATAAACGAGATTAATTCTTTATAATTTGATATAGCCACGTTGATTTTGTCTTTAAATGAAGACGTAACCAAATTATAATTTCGCACTCCACCATCTGCAGCAAGAGAAAAATTATTACTTTGAATTAAAAATTTCTCTATGTTGAAATTAATTCTGGAAGCTGAGATGTGGTTTACAAATTCGTAATCAAATTTAGTGTCGATACTAAGGTAACTTTCAGGACTTGCAGTATTTTTATACCGATAAGTATAAAAATCAAATCCTAGTTTAGTATTTCCACTTGGTTCTTTATCGAGGTGAAATTGAATGTAATTGCTTTTATCATTCACTTCAGTTATAACACTTTGCTGATTTTCTAAAACATCACATTTTAATCCATAATCTTCGTAACGAAGTGTATCTATATAGTCTATCACGGTACTATTTTTGTTGAATCGCAATGAAGATGGTAAATCGTTTAGTCTAACAACAAAGTGGCTGCTATCGTTTGTGTGGCATTTTATATTCTTTTTCTCATCATCATGAACAGCAATGTTGACTTCATTGCTTGGTATGTAGATATATACTGATTTATCAAACAATCTATTTTTTATCAATAAAGCATCAGATGAGATGGTTAATTGCTCATTGGAAAATTTTGGGTTTGTCACACGGAAAATTAGGTTAGAAGGAAATCCACTAAAATCATGTGAAATATCAAATTTTTCGTCGTTAATGTATAGTATTGTTTCAGCTAAAAGATTTTTTACCTTACATGCAGAAAAATACCAAAAACCACTATACGCTACAGGAATAAACAAAAGTAAAGAGATGATAATATAGATAAAAATCTTACGCATGATTCCCCTATTTATCTAATGATATGTTTCTTGTACCCCTTGGTATGGTTACACACAAGCCGTCGATATCTTTTGTGATTTTTATTTGGCATCCAAGCCTCGACGTCTCTGTTAAGCCGAAAGCTAGGTCTAACATATCATTTTCCTCATCAGATATAGGGTTATGTATTTCTACAGCATTATAAAACTTTGGATCAACAATTACATGGCATGTAGAGCAAGCAAGAGAACCTTCACATGCACCTTCAAGCAGATCTGGATCACTTCTGTGGGCTAAATTGAGCAGAGTTTCTCCCTCTGCAGCTTCATAGCTTTTCTTACTCCCATCAGGTAAAATAAAAGTAACAGATGGCATATTATTCCTATTAAAATCCTTACTAATTTCTTTATATCCTACAGGTAATAACTAATATTTGCAAACTCTTTACAATTCCAGTACCTATATTTCTTGTTATCCAAGTATCTCCTTTAGCATAGATCCCGCTAACAAGCAGCGGGATGACGATTGTCAGGGTGTCATCCCAGCGCCCCTATGATGTCATTCAAGTAGCTGACACTGGTTCCTTTATGATGGTAGCGCCCCTATGATGTCATTCCAGTGCTCCTTTCTCGTCATCCCAGTGTCAGCTACTTGGATGACAGAGGGGGGTGGGATGACAGAAGATGATGGAGTGACAGGGAGTAATACAAAAAGTTTCGTCATCCCCATTGAATCGGCTTTAAAATCGATGTTCAAAGTTGAAATTTCCCTAGAAGATGCGGGGAAAATCAGAAAAGGTCAGGAAGTTGTATTAAATAACTTGCGTAATTTAAAGAATCATGATATTTGTCGTACGGTGGTGGGTAGTGTACCTATTGCAATCTGCAGTTTTATTTATGGTTGTGTGAAACCTATTCGTGTTTTTAATATTTAAAATGAGGTTTAGATGTCGATAACATCCGAAAAGAAAAAGAGTTTGATAAATATATATGCAATTAAAGAAGATGATACAGGCTCATCTTTTGTACAATGTGCAATTTTGACCGAGAGGATCAGTAACTTAACTGAGCATTTTAAAGTGCACAAGCATGACCATCACTCTAAGCGTGGTTTACTTATATTGATAGGTAGAAGACGCAAGCACTTAAATTATATAAAGCGTAAATTTGGTAATGAAGCCTATCAGGAATTAATAGAGAAGTTAGGCATTAGAAAATAATCGAGGAATTTAATATGTTTAAAATTATAAAAAAATCTATAGAGTGGGGTGGTCGTGCCTTATCTTTAGAAACAGGAAAAATAGCACGCCAAGCTCATGGTTCAGTAGTTGTAAATTACGGTGATACTTCTGTTTTAGTAACTGTTGTACGTAAAAAGAAGGAAGAAAGCGTTGATTTCCTACCTTTAAATGTGCAGTTTATCGCAAAAAGCTATGCCATGGGTAAGATCCCTGGCGGGTTTTTTAAAAGAGAAGGCAAGCCATCTGATAGAGAAACTTTAATCTCAAGAGTAATAGATAGAAGTATAAGACCACTATTCCCAGAAGGATTTCATGATGAAATTAGTGTGGTGTGCAATCTATTAACTTATGATACAGTCAATCCTCCTGAAGTGCCAGCATTGATTGGTGCTGTTGCAGCTCTTGCAATTTCTGGTGTTCCCTTTCACTTTACTATAGCTGGAGTGATGGTTGGTTGTGATGAAAATAATAACTATATACTCAACCCTTCTGTTCAAGAGATGAAAGCAAGCAGCTTGGATCTGTTTTTGTCTGGTGATGAAAATTCAATTTTAATGGTTGAATCAGAAGTGAAAGAGCTCTCTGAAGAAAATGTTTTTAATGCAATAAAATTTGGCCATGAACACCTTAAGCCTGTCATTAAGCTCATAAAAGAGTTTGCTGATACAATTGGCAATAAACCTGAGAGCTTTGCCCCTATTGATGCATCAGATATAACACAAGAGCTCGAAAAATACGGTAAAGATTTTGAAAAAGCATATTCGCAAACAGTAAAACAAGAGCGAGTTCAAGCTCTAGAAGCGATCAGAGAGAATATATTGAATACTCTTAAAGAAACTGGAAAAGACGAAAAGTTAATTACGTATGCAGTAAAAAATTTTGAAAGATCTTTAGTACGTGAAATAATTAGGAAGAAAAGTGTAAGGATAGACGGTCGTAAGCATGATGAGATACGTCAGATAGAAGTTGAAGTTGATATTCTGTCCAAAACTCACGGTTCTGCACTATTTACAAGAGGCAATACTCAGGCACTGGTTGTTACTGCTCTTGGCACCACTCAAGATGAGCAAATTGTGGATGATATTGAAGGGGATAGACGTGAGCATTTCATGTTGCATTATAACTTTCCCTCATTTGCTGTTGGAGAAACTTCTGCTGCGCGTGCACCAGGAAGAAGAGAAATCGGTCATGGCAAACTTGCTTGGAAAGCAATTCATCCTGTTTTACCCGATAAGTCTGAATTTCCTTATACAATAAGAGTAGTGTCCGAAATTTTGGAGTCTGATGGTTCTTCTTCTATGGCAACAGTTTGTGGGACTTCTCTTGCTTTAATGGATACGGGTGTGCCAATAAAGGCCCCTGTTGCTGGAATTGCTATGGGTCTCATCAAAGATAAAGACGAGTATGTAATACTTTCCGATATACTTGGTGATGAAGATTATCTTGGTGATATGGACTTTAAAGTAGCAGGAACTAGTGAAGGGGTTACGGCGCTACAAATGGACATGAAAATTTCTGGTATAAGCTTTGAAATTGTTGAAAAATCTTTAGAACAGGCAAAAGCTGGAAGATTACTTATTTTAGAAAAAATGAATGCAGTGATTTCAGAACACAGTGATGATGTCAAAGACCATGCACCAAGGATGTTATCATTTTACATAGATAAAGACAAAATTTCTGCTGCTATAGGTTCTAAGGGGAAAAATATACGCAGTGTGTGTGAAAGAAGTAATGCAAAAATTGAAATAGGAGATGATGGTAAAGTTTCTGTTTTTGCTACGAGTGGCACTGAAGCTGAAATTGCAAAGAGTATGATGATTGATTCAATAACAGAACTAGAACAAGGTTCTATAGTTGATGTCAAGGTTGTAAGAATAGAGAAGTCTATTGTAGAGCTTGAATTTCTTAATGGCAGAAAAGGAAAAATGCACATAAGTGAAGTAGCTAATGAACATATAGATTCTATAGAGAGCGTACTTAAACAAGATGATACTTTCAAAGCACTAGTAATTGACTTCGAAAAAGGTGGGTGTCCAAAGTTGTCAAGACGTCGGGTTGATCAAGAGACGGGAGAGTTTTTTGAAGGTGAGCTTTACAACGAGGAAAGGAAAGATGGTCCAAATGACAGGGATAATTATTACAATAATTCATTTAGTAGAAAACCTGGAGGAAGTCACCATAAGAGGCCTCCTCGTCCTCGTTCTGGTTTCAGCAACAGAAATAGGCCGAAATTTGGTAATAATGATTCATCATCAGGTTTTTATTAAGAGTAAACTTCTTGCGTTACCTCTCGTCATTCCAGTGCTTAATACTGGAATGACACCCTTTCTGGTGAAGGTTGTTCTCAAATCACAATGTTAGTACAATTGTGGTGTTAGCTATAGCTAACCCAAGGTATCCGTTCAGCGGAGTGGTAGAATAAGGTAGACAAAGTGATCTAAAAAGATAATCATAGAGCAAAAGTGAGGTAATGTGGTAAACCTTTTAGAACTTTGCAAAAATTTACAGCAAAAAATAGAAAAACTGAAAGCAGAGATAGAAAACTTAAAAGCAGAAAATAAAGCTTTAAAGATAGAGAACGCTGAATTAAAGGAAAGGCTTGGTTTAAACTCGAAAAATTCATCTCTACCGAGCTCTAAAGAATTGTACAAAACAAAAAAGGACAAGCCAAAAAGCGAAAGGAATGTTGGCGATCAGGTTGAGCATAAAGGAAATTTTCATGCTACAATGGAAGCGGATAAAGTAGTAAAAATAGAGTTGCCTAATATTTGCGAATGCGGAGGAGAGCTTGTAATATGCGAAAAACCTTATGTTCACCAAAAAGTTGATCTTCCGGAAATTAGGCCTTATGTAGTAATTGGAACATGGTCGTTGTTGGAGATGCAGAAAAAGAAAAAGTAGCAAGTTACCAGAAGGTGTTACGCCAGATACATTTGGTCCAAGGGTTAAGTCTATAATTGCAGCACTCAGCGGATTTTACAAAAACTCAAAGCATGAAGTGGCTAGTATCATAAATGACATTTTTAATTTGAACATAAGTGTTGGCAGCATATCAAATAGTGAACACAGAGTTGCATTAAAATGCGAAAAAACATATGAGCAAATCGAACAAGAAATAAGCAGAAGTGAGGTTT
This sequence comes from Wolbachia endosymbiont (group A) of Udea olivalis, assembly GCF_964028365.1. Taxonomy (NCBI): domain Bacteria; kingdom Pseudomonadati; phylum Pseudomonadota; class Alphaproteobacteria; order Rickettsiales; family Anaplasmataceae; genus Wolbachia; species Wolbachia endosymbiont (group A) of Udea olivalis. The sequence continues at coordinate 1,568,334 of NZ_OZ034773.1, read as the reverse complement.
TGCATATCGATGAAACCAGTCACTATAACAAAGGAAAACTTGGCTGGTGTTGGATGTTTGCAAGCAATACGGCAAGTTTTGTAAAATTGACAGAATCAAGAGGAATGAAGGTTTTGCAAGACAGCACATTTTGCAATCGCAATAGTTTGATAGTAACTGATAGATATTCAGCCTACAACTACTTTAATGATAAGAAAAGGCAAATCTGCTGGGCTTATTTAATAAGAGATTTTGAAAGGCTGGCTCATAGCTGGAACATTGAAGTTAAGATTCTTGGCTGTTATGTAAGAGATGTCACTACTGAATTATTTGCACTAAAAAAAGCTTTACTAAAAAATGAGATAGACATTTTAAGATTTGCCAGACGTGCAAGAAAATTGCGAAAACGTACAAGGTATTATTTGAAGGAAATATCTCGCTTACCTGAAGCAATTGGAGCTTCTCGAGTTGCAAAGAATATTTTGAAATCTGAAAGAATGATGTGGAAATTTTTAGATGACCCAGAAAATATTCCGCTGACAAATAACCATGCTGAACAGCAAATTCGGCATTATGTCGTTTATCGCAAAAATTCATATTTTACCCAATCGAAGCGGGGAAATGCATTCCTTGAACGGATAATTTCATTATACTTGACATGGAAACAAAGGGGTCTCAATCCTTTCCAAAACCTCTTATCTATCATCTCTTACACCGCTTAGCTGAACGGATACACGTGAATGTTGCAATTACAAAAGCGATCTCTACTAGGAGGATGTCATTTCAGTGCCCCTGTGATGTCATTCCAGTGCTCCTTTTTTTGTCATCCCAGTGTCAGCTACTTGGATGACAGGGGAGGGAGGTGCTACCCTGACAATCGTCATCCCGCTACGTGTTAGCGGGATCTAGAGATACCGCGAATGAATCGCGGTATGACGGTCTGCGGCGGTATGACGTAGGGCTGCACTAGCTATATCATGCATTTTATTAACCGACACTATAAACAACATCCTTACAATTATGAGATTGAACCACAACTTGCTCAAGCGTTAAGCTGCTGCGTTTAGCGTCTTTACCGTGGTTTTCCCCAAGAACATTTGTTCTTTCGTGTTTTATTTCTTCAATGAATTTCTTGTTAACGCTTTCAGGGTCAATCTTTTCCTGCGAATATATAAGATTAGTGCAATTTGTTTTTCTATAATAATGTATGCCAAAACCCACAATGAGTAATGCAAGTATACCAGAACCTATAAGTAATGATAATCCTATGTTATTAGTCAAAGGGTTTTGGTAAAATTTTTGTACACCATTAACACCATGTGTTGCAAGTAGCCCTAGAGGAAACGCTATATTTGCAGCAACTACACCAGTAAATAATGCAGTAAATATTGGTCTGTCGTTAATTACTGATTTTATTTTATTAGTTCTAGTAATTACTTTTTCGTCAATGTTAGTGAAGCCTTGTTTAGCTTCCCAAGCATTAAGTACAAAATTTGAATGAGTGCCATTGCTATATTCCAGTCTTACAGATTTTATAGCTTTATCTTTTGGCTGGTGCTCCAACACCTCAGCTAAAATTTTATCCGCATCTTTTTTTTGAATGGAATGTTCTTCAGTATCTATAAATTGCCTTGTTGCAAAAAATATTGGACCAATTGCAAGCAATGCAGCAAGTGCGATAACTGGTATAGTGATATATTTTGGGCTGTTTGTAAAAAATGCAATAAATTTTGCTTTATCTTGTAAATATAATAAAGCTGCAGATATACTGAGTATAATAGCACTTGCACCAAAAATTATAAAACCCTTCTGCTGCATGGCATACTTTGCTCTTGGCAAGAATCTGTTTGTTTTTTTATTTGTTGTGCTACCTATATCAGAATTTAGTGACAAAGACTCTTCAGAGTCATCTTTGCTTTTATACGATGGTAAAGTATTTGAAGACGCACCTAAATCATCTTTTGAGTTTTGACCACCTATTCCACTGTCTAAACTCTTTTTCGAAGATTTTGCATTTGGGTCTATAGCTGCATAAATATGTTCTTCTGATCCATTACCAGATAATCCTCCTAAACCTAAACTTGCTGTTTGTGATACCCAATCATGAGTCTCACCTTTTGTTTCTTCTAGGGAAGGAGGTAGTACTTCAGTACTAAGACCAAACAAATTTTTGTCTTCTTTGTCTTGTAAACCTGGAGCTTTTGGCAAAATCGGTGGTGCTCCATCACCATCTTTTTGTCGATTTACAGATGCATAAGTAGGATCCACTTCCTCATCATCTGATTCTTCATGTGACATTCCCTGCACACGTGGTACTACATTCAGTACACTTGAGATAGCATTTCCTGCTTCTTCAGGCGATGGTGGATCTTTTAGTGTTATCTTGCTATTGTCACCTGTTTGTTCGTAAGAAGTTAATTTTACTGTTGATTTTTCGACTGACCCATGCATATTCACTCCAAAGTTAATTACTATGCTGCATTGATTACGCTATAGTTATTAAGATGTAGTAAATACCAATTTACAGATAATGTATCTGTTTAGCAGAGTGGCAAAATAAGGTAGACGAGAAAAGACAACTATAGGAACAAATGGGTGTCATCCCAGTGCCCAGACACTGGGATCCAGAAAATTTGATTGTGTACTATACAACATTTTTGATCAAAAGCTGGATTCCAGTGTCAAGCACTGGAATGACATCACAGGGGCACTGGAATTTTTGTTTCAATATTTGTACATTAGCCATGTATCTGAACAGATACATTATTAGTATAGAAATTGTCTATCAAAGATTCTTTCATTCAGAGGGTAATCTTTGTCAAAAAGCAAAGTGATTGTGTTCTCATGGTCTTTTTGTATTTTTATCTGTGATATATCATGAAATTCTTTGTAATCTGATACTACAAGTGCTGGACGGTTTTTTGTGTCGTTAATGTCAATTTGTACGATTGTATCGTTTGATATTAACGCTCCATTCCAATGCCTTGGGTAATAGCTATTGATAGAGGTTAATGCAAGTAAATTTGAATTTAGCGGCAAGATTGGGCCACCGGCAGAGAAGTTATATGCAGTGCTACCTGTGGGAGTAGATAATATTACTCCGTCCCCTCTAAATTTTTCTACTTTTAGCTTATCATTAATAGTGATATTCATTTCTACTATTTGGTTTGCTTTTCTAAAAACATATACCTCGTTTACCGCTATGTAGTGATACCTCTTGCCACTTGTGTCTGTTGCTTCCATTTTTAGCAAAGTTAACTGAGTTGAAGTTGCATGTTCTATATGATCAATTAAATCTTCACTGCGGCTAAAGCATTTATTCATCAAAAACCCAACATTGCCGGTATTTACCCCATACACATGCATGTTTTTATTTTCTATAACGTAATTATGCAAGGTGAGTAGCATAAAGCCATCACCGCCAACAACTATCAATAGATCGATTTCGGACTTATTTTCTTCTGTTATATTGATAAAATTAAGTTTCTTTAATAGTTTAGATACTTCCTGCGATTTTGGTGATGGAGAAGCAACATAGCCTATATTTTTGTATTTATGCATGCTTCAGTAAACTCTCTAAAACTTAAAGAGGAGGAGAATTAGAAAATGCTTCCATATTTATCGTTAAACTTAGCTAATTTGCTAGTTTTACTTGCTAACCCGCTTGTCAAACTTCCAGTCCATGCAGGGTGAGTAAGAGGATCTCTATCAAGTTTTACCCTATCTCCCTCCTTTCCATAAGTGGAACGAGTTTCAAACTCTTGACCGTCTGTCATAACTATAATAATTTTATGATAATTCATTGTTGTTTATAAACTTTTAGTCAGTTAACATTCTAGTGAACTTAATTCACTAAGTCAATCATTATTCTAAAATATTGACAAAAAATAAATAAAATGTTATACTTAATAAGGAATAAGTAATAATTATCATGATTTTCGCTTTCCCTGGTCAGGGCTCTCAGTTTGTAGGAATGGGCAGGAGCTTATATAGTGAGTTTTCTGTTGCAAGACAAGTATTTAATGAAGTAGATAGCATATTGGATGGAAAGCTGTCTCATTTAATCTTCAACGGTCCTATTGAAGAATTAACCATTACAGAAAACGCTCAGCCAGCTATAATGGCAGTATCAATTGCAATGCTACGTGTTATGGAGCATGTGTTTGGCAAATCTCTTTTCACTGATCACAATGTTAAATATGTTTGTGGGCATTCAGTTGGCGAATATACAGCGCTGTGTGCTGCAGGAGCGTTAACGCTTGAGTCTGCAATCAAGCTGCTGAAAGTTCGCAGCGAAGCAATGCATAAAGCTTCACTGAAATGTAAAGGCGGAATGGTTGCGTTGCTTGGAGCAGAGATAAATGAAGTGGAAGATATATTGAAATCAGTTCAAATTGACGGAATTTGTGAAATTGCAAACGATAACAGTGGCGGACAAGTGGTTATAAGTGGCACTAGAGAAGCTCTTGAAATGTTACCCGATTTATTCAAAAACTCGAGTGTGAGGAAACTAATTAAATTACAGGTTAGTGGGCCTTTTCATTCATCTCTTATGAAACCTGCTGATGAAAAAGTTTTGGAGTTTTTGAAGGGTATTAAAATAACCCGTCCTATAGTTCCTTTGATATCAAATGTTACAGCTAAAGAGGAGAGTGATCCCAAAGTTATAAAAACTTTACTCGCCAAGCAAGTTGTAAGCAGAGTGAAATGGAGAGAAATGGTTTTGTATATGTCAAGCCGTGGCATTAACAAATTTGTTGAAATTGGCCCTAATAAAGTTTTATCTAATTTGGTCAAAAGAATTGACCAATCTATCAGTACAAAAAATATAGATAGTATTGGTGATATTGACAGCTTCTTTAATGAATCATTAGTACTAACAGCGAAAAATTTAAAAGTTGGATTAAGTTAAAACACATCTATTTGATGTCATTCCGGTGCATAACGCTGCCTAGCTGGAATGACAGAGGGTAATGCAAGAAATCAACGAACTGCCTGTCATTTCGTTTGGTTTTTTAATTCCAAGTAGCTGTAAAATAGTAGGGGCAATGTCAGATAACCTTCCGTCTCTTAGTTTTAGATTATCGCAAGACACAATAAATGGCACTTTATTTAGAGTGTGTGCTGTGTGAGGTGTATTATTTTCTTCATCGAACATACATTCCACATTACCGTGGTCTGCAGTGACAATTAATGCGGTGTTGCTTGACTTTTTAACAGCACTCAGCACTTTCGCAAGACAATCATCTACAGCTAGCACAGCTTTCTCGGCTGCTTTTATATTACCTGTATGCCCTACCATATCAGGATTAGCGTAATTTACAACTATCAGTGCGAATTCTTGGGAGTGAATTTTTTCTACAAGCTTTTCTGTGAGCTCGAAGGCTGACATTTCGGGCTGCAAATCGTAAGTTTGAACTTTTGGTGAGGGAATGAGTATTCTTTCTTCACCAGAGAAAGGTTCTTCTTTTCCACAATTGAAAAAGAAAGTCACATGAGCGTATTTCTCGGTTTCGGCGATACGTAATTGTTGCAATTTATTGTCTGCTATTGTTTGTCCTAGAGTATCAGCGAAAGAAGTAGGAGGAAAAATATGAGGAATTTTGAGATCTTCTTTATATTTCATCATGCTTAGAATTGAAGAGAGTTTTGCTACCTCAATATAGTCTGTTTTGCCTAGCAAAATACTTGCTAATTGTATCATTCGATCAGCACGAAAGTTAGCCAACAGCACTCCATCTTCTGGTTTTATACCTTGATAGTCACCTATTACTGCAGGCCTGACAAACTCATCAGTTATGTTATTTTGATAATTTTCATCAATCAACGATACTGCATTATCATGACGAGGTGCCTTTGCAAATGCGATAGCCTCATAAGCTTCAATTGTTCTCTCCCACCTGTTATCACGGTCCATAGCATAGTAACGCCCAGAAACAGTAGCAATTCTTATGTAATTTCCCTTTATACTCTTTATAAATTCTTGAATGCATTTTTTTCCTGAATTTGGCAATGTGTCTCTGCCATCTAAAAATGCATGTATCACCACTTTGATTCCATGCTGTGATATTTTATTTGCTAAAGTTGAAATATGCTTTTGATGCGAATGAACACCGCCATCTGACACCAATCCCACTAGATGGCATATACCATTCTTACTTTTTAGATCATTAATAAAACTTTGTAGATTTACATTGTTTTCTATTGTTCCAATCTCTTGATTAATGCGCTGAAGGCTTTGCATTACTACTCTACCACTGCCAATATTCATGTGGCCAACTTCTGAGTTACCTATCTGACCACCAGGTAACCCAACATCAGTTCCACAGGCGGATAAACTGCATTTTGGATAATTAGAGCTAATGTATTGCCAACAAGGTGGATTTGCGTTGCTAATAGCGTTGTATTTATTATTCTCTATTCCATTTCCCCAGCCATCTAGTATACATAAAACCACTGATTTAATGTTCATATAAAATCAACACTAGAATTTCACAGAGAAACGCTCCCCGGGCCGGATTCGAACCAGCGACCAATTGGTTAACAGCCAACTGCTCTACCACTGAGCTACCGAGGAATAAACCGTTTTTAATTTACCATGTTGAACGTTGGTTGTAAACGTTTTTTGTGTAGACTTTAAGTCCAACTGGTCACAGAAACGAAAAAACTTACTTGACAAACTCCGCCAGCCCCCTTATTGTAGTATTAAGAGTATTTCTGACTCAAAACTTGTTTTTGATCCGCGCGGGTTCAATAACAAAAATTCAGTAAAAAACTTGGAGTATCTATTGGCGGATTACATAAAATTATAGCGGCTGCATGTCTTTTTAATTTTTTCTACATTCAGCCAAATCGCGCTTATTTTAAGCGTTAGCACATTATTACAGCGCCAATTTAAAGTATTAGAGGGTCAAAACTCGCACCACGGGGCTTCTTTGCCTTTTTTTTTATTTGGTAAATTTTTTAACGTTTGTGGCTAAGCGACAGCCGTCATCCCGCTGCTTGTTAGCGGCTGAGATACCGCGAATGAATCGCGGTATGACGGTTCGCAGAGGCATGACGGTTCGTGGCAGCACGATAAGCTCGTCATCCCGCTGCTTGTTAGCGGGATCTCTTGTTAGCGCCGCGGCGGTATATTTGTCATCCCGCTAGCGGGATCTATGTTGAGAGATACCGCGGCGGTATGACGGTTTGTGGCGGTATGACGATAAGACACAAAGCCTAATGGAAAAAACTGCGAACGCCAGTGAAAAACATAGCAATTTTATTTTCATTTGCAGCTTTTATCACATCTTGATCTTTTAGCGAGCCACCGGGCTGAATTATAGCTGTAATTCCATGTTTTGTGCTTTCTACTATGCTATCTGGAAATGGGAAAAATGCATCTGAAGCAAGCACCGCACCTTTACATTTTTCACCTGCTTTTTTCACTGCAATGTTCACACTATCTATTCTGCTTGTTTGCCCTGCGCCGATGCCAATAGCACAACCATCTTTTGCTATAACTATTGCGTTGGATTTCACATGCTTACATATTTTCCAGGCAAAAATAAGATCTTTTTTTTCTTTGTCTGTTGCAGTGCATTCTGTTACTTGTTCTGCTTTTATTGTGTGGTCATTATTTTCTTGCACCAAAAACCCACCAACAACATTTTTAGTTTGGTATTTCACATTTTGTTGAAAAGATTTATGAATAATCACTCTTAAATTTTTCTTTCTTTGTAAAATTTTTAGTGCCTCATTGTTTACCGATGGTGCTATCACTACTTCTAAAAATATCTCGTTTAATTTTTCCGCTAGCTTTAAATCTATCTCCCGGTTTAAGGCAACTATACCACCAAAACTGCTTACTTCATCGCACGATAGAGCTTTTTCATATGCCTCCAAAGCATTATTACCAATAGCAGCGCCACATGGGTTATTATGCTTGATTATCACTGCTGCAGGTTCTTCGAATTCAGAAGTTATGTTAAGTGCGGATTCTATATCTACTATATTATTATAACTCAACTCTTTTCCATGTAGTTTTTCCAACGGATATTCTGTAAATTGATTACTATAAAATGCAGCTTTTTGATGGGGATTTTCACCATACCTGAGTTCTTGTACTTTATGCCCGTATAGAGCAAAAAACTCTGGTAACTCATTATTTTTACTCTGGGATAAAAACCAACTGTGAATATTAGAATCGTAGTGTGCAGTGAGAGCAAATGCTTTGGTTGCTAAGTGTTTTCTATATTCCAATGTTGTTTTATTGTTATTTTCTATCATCTCAGCTTTCAGTGCTTCATAGTCTTGAATGCTAGAAATAACTGAAGTAAAACGAAAGTTTTTTGCTGCAGCTCTAATTAATGCCACTCCGCCGATATCAATTTGTTCTATAATTTGCTCTTCATTTGAGCTGCTACTTACTGTCTCCCAAAATGGGTATAGGTTAGTTATAAGCAGGTCTATTGGCTCAATTTCTAGATCTTGCACTTCCTTTTTGTGCTTTTCTCGATCATAAAGTATTCCTCCATGAATTTTAGGGTGTAAAGTTTTTACTCTACCACCCAGTATCTCTGGAAATTGCGTATAATCTGATACTTCTTGCGTTTTTATTCCGGCATCAGATAGTGCTTTATAAGTATTTCCTGTTGAAAGAATTTCTATTTGTTGCTGCATTAAAAACGATGCAAGATCAATTATATTCGTTTTATCATATACCGATATTAAAGCTCTTTTGATTTTCATTTTTGTACAGAAAATTTTATAAGATTATATCTAAGAAAAGGAAATTTAGCTATTACATTTCTACACTAATTTAAAGCAGTCTATTCTATAAATTTTTTTACCATGCTTGATTTCAAGCCACGAATAAAATCTTCAATACTGCAAGGATTTCTCCCTTCCATTTGTACAACTTTAGGAATTAAAGTGCCACCTTTTAAACTTATGTGCATATTATCGTTAACAATCTTACCTTGTTCTGAAGCGAGAGCTTCAAAGTCAGCATCAAGTATCCTGATACGTTTATTTTCTATCTTAATGAATGCTTTTGGGTAAAACGCTTTAACCTTTCTATAAGCAACTTCACAGGCATCACTTGCATAAATTTTATAGTCTTCCACTTTGTTAGCGTAACATGCATCGTTATCGTTCTGTTTTAAGAGAAGCTGTTTTTCAATTTCGTTTAGCACTTCCAGCAGTAAATCACTGCCTAATTCAGACAATTTATCATGCAATGTCTTGTAATTATCGTTCTTTTCGATAAGAAATTTTTCCTGTTTTAAAATAGGGCCGGAATCTAATCCTTCATCCAGTTGCATAATGCTAACCCCGGTTTCTTGATCTCCTGCTAAAATTGTGTGCTGTATCGGGGCTGCACCACGCCACCTTGGTAGTAATGAAGGATGAATATTAATACAACCATATTTTGGAATATTCAAAATTTCTCTTGGAAGTATCAATCCATACGCAGCTACAACTGCAACGTCTGGTTTGAAATTTCTAAATTTTTCTTGCTCTGCCGAAAACTTTAGAGAGATAGGAGTACATACCTCTATGTTACTTTCTTCAGCGATAACATGTACTGGAGATTTCGTTGGCTTCTGTCCACGCCCTGAAGGTTTTGGAGCCTTGGTGTATACTGCTACTATTTTATTCTGTGATTTCAATAGTAAGTTTAGCGTACTAACAGCGAATTCTGGTGACCCCATGAAAATAATTCTCATGGTGTCTTTGCTTTAAGAATTCTCTGCTAATTTACCACTTACAGCTTCTACTAATTTGGCAAAATCATCCTTATAATTAACGGCCATCTCAGCAAGAATCTTTCTATTTAAATCAATGCCGGCAAGTGTAAGACCATGCATAAACCTACCATAAGTAAGCCCATGCTCTCTTACTGCTGCATTAATACGTATTATCCATAAACCACGAAAATCACGTTTACGATTTCTTCTGTCTCTATAAGCATATTGCAGTGCTTTTTCAACTCTTTGTAATGCAATTCTATAACAACTTTTTGCGCGCCCTCTATAACCCTTTGCCAGTTTCAATATTTTTTTATGACGAGCGTGAGTAGTGACTCCACGTTTTACCCGAGCCATTTTATTTTACCTCCATTTTATTAAATACCATAAGGCATATAAAGCTTAACTATACGCGAGTCAGATTTACCAAGAATCGTTGTACCGCGCTGATTACGAATATTAGATTTACTTCTCTTTACCATGCCATGCCTTTTGCCTGACTGAGTAGAAATGACTTTACCCTTAGCTGTAAGGTGAAAGCGCTTTTTGACAGAGGATTTGGTTTTTAATTTTATTTTCTTCATATTCTAAACAAATTTACAAGCACTACTATTGAGTTCTTTAATAGTAATTAAGTAGTAGTATAAATAATTTTATTAAAGAATCAAATTAAAATTGTATATTAAAGGAGTTTAAAAGTAATTACGCCCAATATATGTGTTATACCTTCTTTATTCCCAAGTGGCAACAATACTTGCCTCATTTTAACACTTTCACTTTCTTCCTCTTCGTTGATTGGACATTTACTCTCTATTACAGTATCAAGTTTATCAATGACTGCATCTATTTTATATAGTCGCAAAAATGGTGCATCAATTGCATACTTATTATCAATACGCGTCTTGTTCTCAAAACCATAGAATTCAACAGCCTTTTCTCCTGCATTTTCGCAAATATAACCTTGATCTTTGACTTCAATGATAAAACAATGCTGCCATGACTCCATTATTTCTGCAGTGTCTATTTCATGCCTTTCTGGCCAATCTCTGTCTGATCCTTTTATGTCATTCCAGTGTTGAGTCACCACATTTGCTATTCTTTTTTCTTTGCCTACATAAATTTCCATTCCAATTTCCACATATAAAACACAGATATGAGGTAAATTTATCGTGAATATATTGATTTTTTCTTACCACAAGGTGCATGTCACTAGAAGTTCTGAGATCTAGAGAGTGGTATTGATTTTATTTCCATTACAACTTATTATTTATAGATAACCTCAATAAAAACGATGAAGCTAAACGAAATCAGAGAAAGATTTATAAAATTTTTTGTAAATAATGACCACGAGCAGGTTTCTTCTTCTCCTTTGATTCCAGAACATGACCCAACGCTCATGTTCACAAATGCTGGTATGGTGCAGTTTAAAAATATTTTTACTGGTGCTCAAAAAACTGAAATGAAACGTGCTGTCTCAAGTCAAAAGTGCCTAAGAGCAGGCGGTAAACACAATGATCTGGAAAATGTTGGCTATACAACTCGGCATCACACATTTTTTGAAATGCTCGGAAATTTTAGCTTCGGTGATTACTTTAAGGAAACTGCGATAGAATTTGCGTGGGAATTTATCACTAAAGAGTTATCTCTTGATAAAAACAGACTATCCATAACCGTCTACCATACTGATGATGAGGCGTACGAGATTTGGCGTAAGATAAGTGGCTTTTCAAGTGATAAAATCATAAGAATTACAACGGATGATAACTTTTGGAGTATGGGAAGCACTGGTCCGTGCGGTCCATGTTCTGAAATTTTTTATGACCATGGGAGTCCTAATTTACAAGAGGGCGATAGAATTGTTGAAATCTGGAATCTGGTATTCATGGAGTTTAACAAAGATGAAGAAGGTAATTTACACAAATTGCCAAAAAAATGCATCGATACTGGAATGGGTCTTGAAAGAATAGCGGCTGTTATGCAAAACGTCCATGATAACTATGATATTGATTTATTTTCTGCTTTGATAAATAAATCTCAAGAGTATTGTGGAAGAACAGAAAATAAAATAGCGCATAAGATCGTAGCAGATCATCTTCGCGCGGCTGCATTTCTCATCGCAGAAGGAGTGCTTCCTGGAAATGAGGGCAGGAATTACGTATTACGCAGATTAATTAGGAGAGCCACACGTTATATTCACCTGCTTGGATATAATGATTCCCTACTCCATCGTATTTTTCCAGTGTTGATAGATAGCACGAGTTCGGCTTATATGGGAGCTGAATTAGTCAGAGCTAAAAGCTTAATAGAAACGACGTTAAAATCAGAGGAAGAAAACTTTAAAGACACTTTGATGAAAGGCATTAGTCTATTGGAAAAATTCACTGCAGATTTAAAACCAGGTGACACTCTGCCTGGAGAATTAGCGTTTAAGCTATATGATACTTATGGATTTCCTTTGGATATTACACTTGATATTTTAAAAGAGAAAAAAATAAATTTTGACCAGAAGGGTTTTGATGATGCAATGGGAGAACAAAAAGAGAGAGCACGTGCTAAATGGGCTGGATCTGGTGAAAAATCTGTTGAGCAAGTATGGTTTGATTTGATCGATAAATTTGGCAAAACAAAATTTGTTGGTTATGAGTTCAATGAAGTAAATGATGCGAAAATACTAGCTATAGTTTCCTCTAAAAATGAAGTAATTGATTCTGCAAAGGAGGGAGAAAAGATAACCATTATACTTGATAAAACACCTTTTTATGGCGAGTCAGGTGGACAGGTGGGAGATACTGGCAGTCTGATCAAATCTGATAGAAGTATTATTATAGTCGAGAATACCAATAAGGTTAATGACCTATATTTGCACAGATGCATAGTTAAGTTCGGTTCAATTTGTAAAGGTAACACAGTTGCAGCAAGCATTGACAAGGAAAGAAGGCAAACCTTAAGAAGAAATCATTCAGCTACACACCTTTTGCACTTTGTATTGAGAAAAATCTTGGGTGACCATGTCACTCAAAAAGGTTCCCTAGTTGCACCGGATAAGTTACGATTTGACTTTAGTCATAACACTCAAGTTACTCAGGATCAGCTATTCTTAGTAGAAGATATGGTAAACTCTCTAATCAGAGAAAACCTTTCTACGTCTACAAAAATTCAGAGCATGAATCAGGCAATAGACGAAGGAGCTATGGCGTTATTCGGTGAAAAATATGGCAACCAAGTAAGAGTAGTGAAGATTGGAGATTCAAGAGAACTGTGTGGTGGCACGCACGTTGAACATACTGGAGAAATTGGTTTATTTAAGATAGTAACAGAAAGTTCTGTTGCTTTTGGAGTGAGAAGAATTGAAGCTTTAACTGGTCAGGAAGCAATCAATTATGTACGTGATAATGAAATTAACTTAAAAAAAGTTGCAGAATTCGTAAAAGCACCAGCAAGTGAAATAATAAACCGATTAAATATTTTAAATCAAGAGCGCAAAGAATCTGAAGCTAAAATAAAAAATTTATATAAAAAACTTATAAGCGCAGAGAGCATAAAAAGCACTGAAATAAATGGAATAAATTTTGTAAGTCATGCTTTTACCAATATTCCAGCGAATATAATAAGAGAGTTTGTTTTGCAGCAACAAAAACCAAAAACGATAATAGCTTTCACGGCAACAGAAAAAGATAAAACAGTCTTGATTATTAAAGTAAGTAAAGACTTAGCTAATAAAATTAGTGCAAAAGAACTAGTATCAATAGCAGTTGAAAAAAATTGTGGTGGGAACGCTGAACTTGCACAAACAGGCTGTGATAGCAATAAAATAGATGATGCCATTACAGCCATTTGTAGCAAAATAGCAGCTTCTAAGCACTCTACGTCATACCACCACGAACCGTCATACCGCCGCGGCGCTAACAAGCAGCGGGATACTTAACCATCGTCTACACCGTCATACCGCGATTCATTCGCGGTATCTCTTAGCCGCTAACAAGAGATCCCGCTAACAAGCAGCGGGATGACGAATTACTATGCCGCCGCGAACCGTCATACCGTTGCAAACCGTCATACCGCAATTCATTCGCGGTATCTCTTAGCATAGATCCCGCTAACAGGTAGCGGGATGACGGTTGTCAGGCTAGCTGTCATCCAAGTAGCTCGACTACTTGGATCCAGGAAAAAGAATGGTGTCATGAAAGTAGCTGACACTGATTCCTTTATGATGGTGTCATCCCAGTGCCCAGACACTGGGATCCAGGAAACTTAATTGCAAGTAATGCATTGGATTTGGTGAGTATGGGTTTTGCGTTATAGAATGAAGCACTTTTGGTGAATTTATAAAGAAAGCTGGATCCCAGTGTCAAGCACTGGGATGACAAGGTATAAACCTTATCGTCATGCCGCCGCGAACCTTCATACCGCGATTCATTCGCGGTATCTCAGCCGCTAACAAGTAGCGGGATGACGGTTGTCGTTTAGCCATAAACATTAAGAAATTTACCAAATAAAAAAAAAGGCAAAAGAAGCCCTGGGGTTATTATCCGCTTTAAAATATTGGCGTTTTTTATGTTTTAAACGCTTGACAAGCGAAATTCAGCTGCTTTTAATTGCAACTAACTTACGCTGCAAACGTTTAAGAAATTTACTAAGCAGAAAAAAAGACAAAGAATCCCCGAGTTAGCTAGTCTTTTACTATCTCTGTCGAGTATTGGCATTTTTTGATGTCTTGTAACGCTTTATAAGCGCGTTCAGCTTATTTAGATAAAAATCTAGATGTAGATGAAGTTTTGTAAAGACATACAGTATCTATATACTGCAAAAAATTGAACATAAGACGCCGATACATTAAGTAATCCTTACCTTTTAATCTGCAGATTGGCGAAAGCAAATACAATAGCTTCAGTTTCATGATAAGGGGCTAGCGGAGTTTGTCAAGGAATTCTTATTAAAACTAAAGAGCTCAAATGAAAGGAGGTAAACTCTAAAGTATACATTTAGTAGCGCTTTCTATGAGAGAAATCGTATTACCTATTCCGTAAAGCTTTATGAAAGATCCCATTCTTGGACCGGTTTTTTGGCCAAGTAACGTTTCATATAATAGCTGAAACCAGTCACGTAAGTTGGTGTAATCATATTTTTTTCCAATAGAAAATACCTGAGATTGAATTTCTTCAGCAGTAGCAGTTGTAGATAGAGAATGTAAAGTGTCCTTCAAATCTAGTAACGCTGCTTTTTCTTTTTCATTTGGAGTTTTATATGATTTTGTTGGCTTGATAAAATCGTGATAATACTTTACTGCGAAGTCTGAAAGTCTATCAAGCATTTTATTATTTTCTGGTGTAACGTTTGGTGCATAAGAGGATATAAAACCCCATAGGATCTCTTTGTTTTCAGCATTACAAGCTGCTGCTAGGTTTAAAAGTAGTGAGAAATTTATGCCTGAAGTTTCTATACTGGGAACATTGCCCTGGTGAATGTGCCAAGCAGGATTATTTATATCCTTTTCTTTGTTCTCATGATAACGCTTTACAAATTCTAAATATTCATCAGTTGATTTTGGTATCACATCAAAATATAAACGTTTAGCTTTTTTAGGACTCTGAAAAATGTACAATGCTAAGCTCTCTGTTGGTGCGTAAGTTAGCCACTCTTCAATTGAAATGCCATTTCCTTTTGATTTTGATATTTTCTTTCCTTCTTTATCAAGGAAAAGCTCGTAGCAAAACAGAAGTGGTGGCTTTTCTCCAAGTATTTCACATATTTGACTTGAAAGCACAGCAGATGGAGTTAAATCTTTTCCGTGAGCTTCGTAATTTACTCCAAATGCGGCCCACCTCATTCCCCAATCAGGTTTCCATTGCAGTTTACATTTTCCTTTTGTCACTGGAACTTCTATTTTTTCCCCGTTTGGGTCTTCATATGTGATTGTTCCTTTCTCTGTATTTGTTTCAATTACTGGAACTTGTAAAACTTGAGAAGTTTTTGGGCATATTGGCAAGAATGGACTATAAGTCTGCTGTCTTTCTTCCCGAAATGATGGAAGCATTACGTCCATCACTTTATCATAATTTTTCAGTAAGAGTAAAAGTTTTTCATCGTAAACGCCAGATTTATAACACTCTGTTGCACTCCTGAACTCGTATTCAAATTCAAACATATCAAGAAATTTACACAACAATGAATTCATATGATGACCATAACTCTGATGAGTGCCAAATGGATCAGGTATCATAGTCAATGGTTTATTTAAGTGCTCTCTTAGCATCTCTTGATTTGGCACATTATCTGGTATTTTTCGCAAACCATCCATATCATCTGAAACTGCAATGATTTTGGTTTTTATACCAGGAGCTATTTTTTTTAATGCATTTACAATAACTGTAGTGCGGAAAACCTCTCCAAAGGTTCCTATGTGGGGTAAACCAGAGGGTCCATAACCAGTTTCAAATATTATTTCTTTTTTATTAGGAAACTCTTGCAATATTTTTTCTGCTTCTTGAAATGGCCAACTTGTCATTATCGGGATTAAATAATGTATCTTAACTTAAAGTGCTACTAGTTTCAATGGATTTTTAATATAATGATATAGTATTAGTGTTAGAGCTATTATTAGAAGGTTAAAGATATGTCCACAGGTAGTATACAAACAGATCAATTATTTAAAGGTCTTACAAGACCTGCAATGCTCTTTGGTGTGAGTTATATGTTTGCAATATTAAACGTCCTGATTTGCATGCTAATTTTCATTAATTCAAATGATTTAAGAGTGATTCTCTTAATGTTACCAGGTATACATGGACTTGGTTATATAGCTTCTGCAAAAGAACCGTTGTTTATTGAATTATTTATGGTAAAATTGGGAAAGTGCTCGAAATGTTTAAATCGTTTTTACCATGGAGCCAATTCTTATGATATTGCTTAACGTTGTGTGATGCTGAGGTTTAGGGCTATTCAATCAAAGAATAAATCTACTCTGAACAGGGAAGTTCACGCTGCTGAATTTATTCCTTATTCTTGCTATTGGAATAGCACAACCTTGATGACAAAAGAAAATTGGTTGGTTAAGGTTATAAAATTAAGTGGTTTTGCATTTGAAACTGCCGATGACGAGGATTTAGTCATACAGAACAACATCAGGAATCAGATGCTAAGAAGCATTTCATCTCCGGCATTTAGTTTGTATTTTCATACTATCAGACGTAAGAAAAATATTTTTTCTGATGAATTTGCAAGTCAAGGTTTGCCGAATTTTTTCGCTAATCACGTAAATCTAAAATGGAGAGAAAAACACGCAACAAGGCAATCATTTATTAATGACCTATACATTACGATTATCCGTAGAGCGGACACAAAAGGAGTAGAATTTTTGTCACATCTACTAAAAAAATTCGGACATGTAACTTCAAAACATGCTTGGGAAAGTGATATACGTGCCACGTATGAAGATTTAGAGGAAACGACAAATCGTGTAGTGACAAGCCTTAGAAATTATTCGCCTAAAATTCTTGGAGTAAAAGAAACTCCAGATGGTTTGTTCTGCGAAATAATGGAGTTTCTATCTAGAATCGTAAATTGTGGCTTCGTTACAAATACGCTTTTTCCGCTAAGAACTGAAATATCAAGATACTTACCAGTACATAGGTTATTCTTTGGCCGTAAGATGATACAGGTTGTGACTCATAATGAGAGTAAATATGCTGGAATAATTAGTATCAAAGAATATGGAAATCATACTTCTGCAGGAATGCTTGATTCGTTTTTACAACTTCCTTACGAGTTTATAATTACGCAATCTTTTCAATTTATAAACAGGCAAATGGCGATTGGAAAAATGCAGATACAGCAAAATCGAATGATACAGTCTGCAGATAAAGCTATTTCTCAAATAGCAGAAATTTCTCAAGCGCTTGATGAAGCAATGAGTGGTAAGATTGCGTTTGGTCAACATCACCTGACTATTTTATGTATAGAAAAAAGTCCTAAATCATTGGATAACGCTCTGTCGTTGGTAGAATCAGAGCTTTCTAATTGCGGTGTTTACCCTATACGTGAGAGAGTTAACCTTGAACCAGCATTTTGGGCGCAAATTCCTGGTAATTTCGATTATATAGTGAGAAAAGCTACAATAAGTAGTCTTAATTTGGCTGGATTTGCATCTCAACATAATTATCCTACTGGTAATAAATTCAATAACCACTGGGGAGATGCCGTTACAGTTTTTGACACGACATCTGGTACTCCATTTTTTTTCAACTTTCATATAAGGGATGTTGGACACACTATGATAATTGGCCCAACTGGTGCTGGTAAAACTGTTTTAATGAATTTCCTGTGTGCCCAAGCGATGAAGTTTTCTCCAAGGATATTCTTTTTTGATAAAGATCGCGGTGCAGAGATTTTCTTAAGAGCACTTAGTGGTATCTATACTGTAATAGAACCAAGAACTAAAACAAATTTTAATCCTTTACAACTTGATGATACCTCTGATAATAGAACATTTTTAATGGAGTGGATAAAGTCTTTAATTTCGGTATATAATGATAAATTTACTTCAGAAGATATTGCACGAATTAATGATGCAATTGAAGGAAATTTTAAATTAAGAAAAGAAGACAGATTCTTGAGAAACCTCGTACCGTTTTTAGGGCTTGCAGGTCCTGATACTCTAGCTGGGGCAATATCTATGTGGCATGATAATGGTTCTCATGCTGCAATATTTGACAATAAAGAAGATTTGCTAGATTTTTCACGAGCAAGAGTATTTGGTTTTGAGATGGCTAGCTTGCTCAAAGATCCTGTTGCTCTTGGACCGGTCTTGATTTATTTATTTCATAGGATTAGTATATCTCTTGATGGCACTCCATCTATTATCGTTCTTGATGAGGCATGGGCGTTAATAGATAATCCAGTTTTTGCACCCAAGATAAAAGACTGGTTGAAGGTACTGAGAAAACTAAATGCTTTTGTGATTTTTGCTACTCAGAGTGTTGAGGATGCAAGTAAAAGTACTATTAGCGATACGCTTGTACAACAAACAGCGACACAGATTTTTTTACCAAATCTGAAAGCTACTAGTGTCTATCGGGATGTTTTTATGTTAACTGAACGTGAATATATATTAATTAAGCACACAGATCCGAGTACTAGATTCTTTTTGGTGAAACAAGGAGTCAATGCTGTAGTAGCTAGAATAGACTTAAAAGGCCTGGATGATATAATCAACGTATTATCCGGACGTGCAGAAAGTGTTCTATTGTTACACGATATATTAAATGAAGTTGGGGACAACCCAAAAGTATGGTTGCCTATATTTTATCAGAAGGTAAAAAATGTTTAAGACTAAGCTGTCATTGCTATTAATTGCGATATTTTTACTAAATATAGACTTTTTACTCTCATATCCAGTGCTTGCAGATGGAGTAAGTGGTACTGACAAGACAGAATTTGTTAGCAGATTTAATTCCACTGGCAGTTTTAGTCGTGCCTCTAATCCTGATTGTGGAGCGTTTAAAACAGCTGCAGCACTTGCTGGAATAGCGATTGCTGTTGGCGCAATATTTACTGGCATTGTTTTGATCGTTTCTTCTGCTGGTTTGTTTACCGCTCTTGTTATTGTTGGAATGATAGCTGCAATTGTTGGAGTCTGGAAAGCTATAGGAGGACTTGTTGTTTGTGAACATAGTTTTGTTAAACACCCAGTTGCACGTGACCATGATGGAAAATACAAAAATTTTAAATTAGAAGACACAGGTTATAGTGGCTGCACCAATGAAAATTACCAAACAGAAGAGGAATATTTTTCTTGTTTGCAAAATAAAGCTCGGGAAGACGTGAACAAAAAAGATTATGACGGGAAAAGAGCAGAAAAAGAAGCCTTAAATTCTAACGTTCAGGAGAGTACAGAGAGTTATTACTGGCCAAAAAATGGTGTGCAATACAGTGAATATATAGAAGTATGTCATCGAAACCCTTTAACTTTTGGTAATCTTTTTAATAAGGTAGACTTTAATTCCAGAGGAAAACCTGGATACATAGACTTTGATGTCAGGGAGAAAGACACTGGATACGTAGATGGGTCATGGTCCTCGAAGGTTGATGGTGGTCTGGAATGTAGAGTTCTCAAAGCAGGACAGAGCGAACCCATACATGGAGCTACATTCAAAGCAGTGAGAAAAACGGGCAGATTATGTGTGGAGTTAGCCAGTGTTAGCATGCTTGGTATCGAAATGACTCCTTGGCCGCAAGGGGTTGATATGGGGTGCACGGAATTGCCACCTGACCCACTTGCTCCTATGTGTGAAAAATCTGTGATGATATTCAAAAATAAAGATGGTACAGGAGAGGAAAAAGTTACTATTGGTAATAATGATGACTATAAAACTATTATCAGATCTAAAGAAAAAGGACTCAACGGACAAGGGGGGAAAATTTTTGTAGGTTATGATAATGCTGGCTGTTTTAGCTCGTATGTTTCTGAAGCTTGTTATAACCAGGCAGGGAGTAAATCATTAGCTCCTATTCCCGTAACTTCTATGATAGTGCAATGCATTAAGGAATCATTAGATAATTTAGTTGCAGGTAAAGGTGCACCAAATGGTGAGAGTTTTATATCTGTAGCACAGAAAAGGCTGAAAAACACTGTAACTGCTGTTTTAGTTTTAGCTTTAATACTGTTCTCTATAAAAGCCATGTCTGGTGGAGTTCAGAGGCCTCAAGAAATGTATATGTTGATCATAAAATTCGCTTTAGTGATTTACTTCACAACAGGCAGTACCATGTCTCATTATTATGGAGAATTAACTCGTCTCTCAAATGGTTTGTCAGAGATAGTGCTAAAAGCATCATCTGAAAGTAAAGGCATATGTAATTATAAAGCAGGTACAGATTATGAATATACTCGTGCAGGAAAGAGGGTATCTTACAGTTATCTTGCACCTTGGGATAGGCTTGATTGTAGAATTTTATTTTATTTAGGTGCCCCTTTAGATGGAATTGGTGGCAAAATTGGTACTGGAGGTGTTGCAACGTTAGCAGTCTTGCTTGGTGCTGCTCCTGTCTTATTAGTTGCAGGTTCGGTAATCGGTATTATTTTTGCTGGTGGACAAATTTTAGTAGCTCTTGTCTGTATATTTATGGCCGTTCTGATGATGATGGTTATTTTGTGGCTGTGCTATGTATTTATTTTATCTCTAGTTGCTTTAAGTGTAATCATCATTTTATCACCTTTGTTCATTCCTATGGTTTTATTCCAACACACCAAAGGATATTTTGAAGGCTGGGTGAAAGAGTTGATTACCTATAGCTTATACCCGGTTATCCTTTTTGCGTTTTTGTCCTTTATGTTCATAGCATGTGATAAAATCTATTTTAAAAATTTAAATTTTGAACTGGACGAGTCATATAAAAATGAACAACCGGACAAGTCATATGAAAAGAAACAAGCAGAAATCTCATATAGTAAGAAAAAACAGTGGTTTAAATTGAAAGATGGGGAATGTGATAAAAATGAAACTACTCTTGCATGTATGATGCAAAATTATAGCTTTAAAAAGAGCAGCATACTTGGTCTATTCGACTTTACATACATGGAGTTTGGCAGCTCTCTCATCGGAGAATTATTAAAATTGTGTTTAGTATTATTCCTCTTTTACCACTTTTTAAACATTCTTCCTGGCATGGCTGCTGAACTTGCTGGTAACCATAGAGCAGCACTTGGCTCAGGTCAGACACCTGGACAAATGGTGGGCAAAGCTTTATCTGCTGCCAAAGCTGCTGCTGGGGGTGTTGCTGGAGTTGCTGGTGCTGCTGCTAAGAAGTTGAGTGGTGGAGACAAGAGTAAATCTCGAGGTTCTGGTTCTAGTAGCTCCGAGAGTGTTAACAAAAGCACTGAATGAGTTGGATTTATGCTAAAATTTTTGCTGATAATACCGTTTTTTTTTCTGTCAGGCTGCGGGGAACATCACTGTATTAAGCCAGAAAATTTATCAGGTTTGCGTGAAAAACTAGATATAGTGTCAACAGAGCAGAAATGGGTTGATTCTGGTGTTAATATCTCAGATAGAATAAGAGTAACAGAGATTGATATAGTGCCTAGTAAGGTTAATTTTTGTCCTAAGCAGTATGCAGATTTTGCAATTGGGCCTGGGAGAAATGACGTTGCATTACCATTTGCACTTAAAAAAGGCGATACGATAAGCTTTAGTGTGATTGGAAGTAAAGTGTGTAAAGATAAAGAGAGTGAGACAAAAATCAGGTATTTGAAAATCGACGAAAAGTGTAGCGAGCAAGAAACGGAACATTTTGCACATGTTTTAAATCAAGAGAAATGCCAAGGTGGCAAGGATGGGATATGTCCTAATAAATATATAATAGGCGATGCGCAATGGTTGAGTGGAAGAGAGTACTGGTTTTCGAAGTTAGATCAAGATGAAAGAAAAAAGGAAATTGAAAATATTATTAACTCTATAAAACAAGGAGAGAATATAGATTGCAGCAAGCTTTCAGAGAGCAGTGCAAGTAAGATAGATACGCACATTTTAAATTCACTCTGTAGACGTATATGTAAATTTTCTTCTGGTCGTAGAGGCGAGGATTGCGTGTATATTGAATATAATAATATAGAAATTGAGCTATTCAATGCTTTAAATTCTAGTGGTGAATCTGTTGTTGCTGAAATTATTAGTAACGTATTAAAGGGAAAACAGGTAAAAACTGACATTACATTTCTAAAAGTTGGTATGGATAATGAAACTCTTGAACACATTCCAGGTGGTGGTTTATGTACTAGTTGTGATCATAAGATGGAGAATGACCATCAAATACCAAGTTTAACTTTTAGTCTATGTAGCAGAAATGACAAGAGCTGCTACAATACAAATGACAAAGGCGGGTTCAACATAAGAGTAACGAAGAACCATAGTCTGGAAAATAGCTTGTATATAAGTGTTTCCGATAAATTCCCTGAGCATAAGCCTGGTGAAAATCAAGCGGATATATCTGTAGATATCAGCAAAGTTCATGACATGGAAAACTTGAAAGGAAAATTAAAAGACAAAACAGGCACCATATATTACGGAATAAGAGACCATGGCTGCGATTACAAAAATGAAGGTCAGTTTAGCATTAACCTAACAACTCAAGAGCCACCTACAAAAACTTTTAGTGCAATATATAATTTCTTTGATGAAAAAGTGAAAACTGCATTTTTCGGCTCTAATTATAAAGACCCTAACGCAATTCACTCTGATACTAGTCCTGTAAAGTCTCTTTACGAAAGTTTTATAAAATCAAGCAGAACAAATACCATTAGATCTACTATAATATCACTATTAGTACTATATATAATCTTATATACTCTTTATTACTTTTTTGGATTAACTCATATTTCTATATATGAGTTTTTAATTATATGCGTAAAGATAGGAATCATCGCTCAGCTATTGCAGGATAATAGCTGGGACTTTTTTTATAACAACGCATTCTCTATATTTATTAACACTCCAAAACAACTAATAGAAATAGCAAATTTTAGAGGCACTACTTCAAATGTTTTTGAGTTTCTTGATTTGCCGCTCAATAGGTTCTTGTCATCGCATTCAGTATTGTTAATAGTATCTCTTATATTTTCTGGCCCTTTGGGCATTGTATCTTTTTGCTTGGTGATTTGGGGTTTAATCACAGTGAGCTTATCTATTTTTAATGCCTTATTTTCTTTTATTACATCTATAGCAATAGTTGCGTTATTACTTTCTTTAGCACCTATTTTTATTATTTGTCTTTTATTTGCGTATACTAGGCAGATGTTTCAAAACTGGGTTAAAAATTTAGCAAGATTTGCAATTCATCCAGTGGTCCTTTTAATTTTTATATCACTGATAAGTCAGGTTATGGATTATATTGTGTATTCAGTATTTGATTTTGAGGTCTGCTCTACATGTATACTTAATATTAACCTAAAGATTTTTAACCCTTGTATTTTTTATGGTTATGCTTCCAAATATACACCTAATATTACCGCTATGATGGCTTTTGTTATTTTGGGACACGCTATGAAAGCTTTAGTTGAAGCTTCTTCGGCAATATCTGACTCGTTGTTTGGTGCTTATGTAGCAAGCGAACCTGGAAGACAGTATCAACAAAGCTTAATGGGAACAGTAGGGTTAGATGAACGAAGCGTTCAAAGAAGAGAAAGAGGAGATGCCTCTCAACAGTCAGGTACGTCAAGACCTCAAATACCACAAGGGACTCAAAGGTCAACGCCTCAGATACCACAACCAGGAAGACAGCAATGATAAGTAAAAGATCACTATTATTGATACTGTGTCTTGCAATCACTGGTTGTAATATGGATTGTGTCGAGCCTGGGTTGCAGAGCAAAAACACCAGCGTTAATGTGGATGTTCCAGTTCGTAAAGCCGATAAAATTCATTGGGTTGATTCTGGTCAGGTAATTAGTCAGGGTGAGAAAATCAAATTCACCCTCGATGGATCAGTAAATTTTTGCCCTTTTAAAGAAGACAAAAATCCAAGGAAAGTACTTGTGCCAGCTAGCTTTTGTGCTGATGGCTCAGAACCAAATTATAGTAAGGCTGCGGATATTAATAGTGTACCTAACAATTATGGTGTTAATGAAAGTAAAAACGAACTATGTGGTGGCAAAGGATTTGGCAGCAATAGACGTTATGTGGACACTGGAATTAAAGTAAATCCTGGTGACAAGTTAAGCTTCAGCTTAGTTCCCAGAAAAATAACAATTGATTACGACAATCCAGAAGGGAAAGGCATCAATTTTGATGACAATTGTTATAAAGCTGTAGAAAATGACCGTAAGGAAACTGTATATAAGAAAGCTACAGTGAGTGAAGTACATCAGGGGGGAGAGTTTTTTTGTGATGGTAAAGATGGTACAAAAAATAAAATACAATTTTTACCTCTTGATAAAACAAAAGCAAAGGAAAGCAAAGTGCTAGTTGGCAATGGGTATACCCCATATGATAATAAGGTGCATTTTAATAAAGGTTATATTCAAGACAACGAACCATGGGTATATGGTTCACTACTTGATTTACGCCGCGCTAAAATAGGATTGAACGAGTTATGTGATGGAAAAAACTGTAGTCTTGATGAGAGAAAAAAGTACTCCTCCTATGAGCTTAACTGTTACCATCAAAATATATGCTATACTGAGAAGGGTATATGGAACTATGGTTTAGGTCAAGCAGGAGAACGGAACTGTGTCTCCTCTATAAGGTATAAGAAGTACGATAAAGGAAATAAATGTGATATGTATTCTTATCTAGAAAAAATGGAAGGGAATGTTAAAGCAGGTAGTTTTACTGAAGATGATAAATCTTGGGCTGAGGCTCTTGTTGCAAAAATTGGTGATCCTGATGATAAAAATATCGCTAAAGGTATTCAATGTCTTCCAAAGAAAGAGGGTGCAAAAGGGGATAATATGTGTTTGCAAATTGGCGATAACAATAAATTCGAGGATTTTTCTCTGGAATTGAACAATGATTATCCAGTAAATGACGAGGTAACGCCCGGTAGTAGTGTGATGCTCGCTATCGCAGATTATGGTCATTATTACTATAATAGAGGAGGGTACCATGTTAAGGTGACTAGATCATGTGAATATATTAATGGCGAAAAATTATATGTATATTTAGGTGATGAGCCACCTAAAGATTTGCATGGTGTGGGAACTAATGATTTTAAAGTGGTAGGAGTGAGAGAAAGAGTAAACGGAAAAGATGAGTACACCATATTAGATGTAATAAGCGGAGAACACTTTCAGAACGAAGAATCTAAGAAGATATATTTCGGCATCAATGTAAGCAACGTAGAGAGAGATGACATTACAGATAAAAATGGCAAATATTATGAAAATAATAAGTACACAGTAACTTTATTTGTTAAAAGAAAAATTAATGATTTTATTTCATCGAATGTAAACGGGGTATTTAAACTTATAAAAGAAGAAGTAATTGGGGACAGCGTTAAAGATTCATACAAAGGATATGCAAGAGGTCTTCTTCAAGGGGTAAGAGCTTTGCTTACTCTATACGTTATATTTACTGTCGTTGGCTATATGCTTGGAACAATACAGCTAAGTAAATTTGATTTCATTGTAAGAATGTTCAAGATAGCATTTATAGCTTTTGCCTTTAGCGATAGAAGCTGGGAACTTTTTGGTACAACTTTATCCAGACTTTTTATAGATGGTAGCACTTATTTAGTTGATAGTTTTTCTGGCTATGTAGGAGAAGGGGAGAGAAAATTTGCATTCTTAGACTTGACAGCAGGAGTATTATTCACAGCAGAAACTTGGCTAAAGTTTTTATCGTTGATGCTTTCTGGTCCTTTTGGCGTTATTGCATTTTTGGCAATACTCTGCGCTACTTATGCGTTTTTAAAATGCATTATTAGTGCTACATTGAAATATGTAATATCTACTGTTCTAGTAGCGTTTTTACTGTCATTAACACCTTTATTTATCGTATTTATTCTATTTCAAAAGACTAAACCCTTGTTTGATAATTGGATAAAAACGTTGGCTCATGTTTCATTAGAACCAGTCATTTTATTTTCATTTTTATCTCTTTTAAATCAGTTGATGTATTCAGTTTTATATAACCTCACAAATTTTTCTGCATGCTATCAATGTTTAATTAGCGTAAATTTCTTATCGTATGATCTGTGCTTGATGAAATCAATACTGCCTCTTGGATACAGTCCTGGCACTAGCGTTGATGTTGCACTCAGTACCGGAGAAAGGGCTGGTGGACACTTTGCAGCATTACCTATAGACCTAATCCAGGCGTTTATATACCTCATTATTGCCGGTGCAATGGAAGCTTTTGTTTCTATATCGGAAACTATGGTACAAACACTATTTAGCTCTGGTTATGGAGTTACTGGCGGTGTTGGTACAGTTGCTAAGAGCGCATCGCAAGCTATGCTGTCAACCGTTGGCCTTGATGATAAGACCCAAAGTATGATACAGAGTATCAAGCAGAAAATGAGTAAAGATCGGGGAAAAATTGAGGCTAAATTACCTAACACACCAAAGCAACCAGACAAAAAAGAAGATTCTAAAGGAAGTTCTGATAAAACAACGAGTGATAGACCTAAAACATTAAAACAATCAGATCAGCAAAAAAATTTTGATGAAACAATAAGAAGTGATCCTAGTGCTAAAGCTAAAAACAAGGAAGAAAATGGAGAGGAGTAAGATATAAATGATATTATGGAGTAACTAATTAAAAAGATATTTTAAGTAAAGTTTTAGAAATTTATTCTGTATTTGGAAAAAGTTTAGATATGCAATCACGTTTAGGCAAATGTTGGTTTAGGGTATTACTTCTTGCAGCTTATGTGCTGATCACAGGTTGTAGTAAAAACGATATGCCTTTTCCAAGGTGTATATCTGCTGACTATTTTGGTCCTAAACCTATTGCAGTAAGCGCTCATTTTTCAAGCGACCACGATGCGTTTATTCCAGGAAATGGAGAAGTTGTTGATCCTGAAACTGGTGAAATTAATTATGGTTTTCACCATAACCAAGTGGTGGAGTGGGAGGATACCGGGCTCGAAACCAATGGAGATAGTTTAAAAGTGCGAGTGAATGGTGCATGGACATCTTGGAGTAATAATAACAAGAAGGAATCTAAAAAAGGCAGTTATACCTTACAAAGCTTGGAGCAGTTAAAATATGCAACTAAATTTGAAGGCAAGTCAGGTGATAATAGTCTACCTGACTTTCACTTAGTTTGTAATGATTACAAACCTAGTGCGCCACAGAAAATTTCAAGTAAGTCTAATGCAAGTTGCACTGTAAAGTGCAAGTGCATTAATGAAGATGATAGCGCAAATACAGTATCACGTGGTGCTCCATGTTGGTTTACCAACGGTCATGGTGCTTATCTTTTGTTTCAAAGGCCTGGTGACGATAGTCCTAACAAAGATTTGAAATCTATGCGCAATCCTTCATCTCCTACTGTACATCTAGGTTACAACTCCGTGGCAGAGAATGGGAGCGGTCTTTTTGCTTTAGACAGAGATAGCACTAAATTAAAGGACAGAAATTGTGACCCGGTGAAATTAAAAAAGGGATGGAAAATATATGTAAAAATATTAGATAGATATTACTTAGATAATGTAGGTGGCTACTCTTTTGAGTTCTTAAGTGGAGTGCGGCAACCGAGTGGGGTTGAGTTTTTTGATTATATTTATAACTATCTAAAATGTGTATTATTGATTAACGAAAATTGCAAAGAACATTTTAATAGCAATGATCCTGCAGTTGCACAAGCTATGTTCGAAAATATAGCTGAAAAAAGTACGAGCTTTCACAATTTTGTTCTTTCCTTGCTTGTTCTATTTGTAATGATTTCATCGCTTCTTTATCTTTTTGGCATGATACAAGAAACTAAGCATGATATGCTCATCAGAATGATGAAAATCACTCTAGTAATAGTGCTTATATCTCCTGGAAGTTTTAGATTTTTCTATGATCATTTTCTTGTTTTATTTGTTAAAGGTCTTGAACAATTGATAAGTATAATTACTAATTTTGCTCCCAACATGAACACCGGAAGTATTGTTCAAGGAGATGAAGCTAAGTTGTTTAGCTTCATGGAGGACATGTTCAATAAGTTTTTTGCTTATTCTGTTTGGAAAAAGTTTGCAGCGTTTTTACATTACCAAATGTGGGCAAGCCTTCTTATGATACCGGCAATTT
The DNA here is from genome assembly GCF_964028365.1 of Wolbachia endosymbiont (group A) of Udea olivalis. NCBI lineage: Bacteria > Pseudomonadati > Pseudomonadota > Alphaproteobacteria > Rickettsiales > Anaplasmataceae > Wolbachia > Wolbachia endosymbiont (group A) of Udea olivalis. The sequence goes on along the minus strand of NZ_OZ034773.1, from coordinate 1,539,891 downwards.
TCATAGGGATTGTGCTATACTTCTTGCTGTGCTTATATGCTTACATAATATTTCTCTCTGGTTTTATGGGTATAGCTTTTCTTATAGCCATTATGCCACTGTTTCTAATTTCTATTTTATTTTCACCGCTGAAAAGTCTATTTGAAGGTTGGATAAAATTCTGCATCAGCTTTTGTTTACAGTCGATTATGATATTTGCTCTCTTGTCATTACTGGCTTCCATTATAATGAATACCTTTTATAGGCAGTTAGGTTTTACTGTATGCTACAATAAATGGTTCGAGGTAAAGTTATGTGCTCCAAAATGGGTGTTTGGTGGTTTTTGTATCGTTGATAAGCAGTACTTTGGTTGGACCCCAGGGCAAATTTTCGTACCTTACACTCTTGGAGAAGCTTCTCCGCTGAACGTAGATAAGAACATAGAAGGTATAGAAAAGATAAGCAGAGAAGGTGGTACAATAAAATTTACTGGCGGTGCTGGGTATATCCCTCTTCCACCGGATTACATTGAAAAAGGGTTTCGTTATATAGATTATCCTTTCTTTAACCCAATTCCTGGTACTAAAGAGAATCCAGCAGACCATTATATTGCAGAAAGTGATATGGTAGTAGATAATAGCTGTAGTGTAAAAGATTTAGTGCGTTTAACAAATAGTTTATCCCATGCATCAGAAAAAGCTGATATCTTATTATTGATTAATAATATAAGTAAAAAGACAGAAATCTATTGTAAGCAGCCAGGAAATGAAAGCAGGTGTACTAATTACAAGGAAATCATAGAAAAAGTAATTCTACAGCCAAGTTTAAAAAGTGAAATAAAGTCTTTAGTGCAAGATATAATTAGACAAGATGGGAGCTGCCAATCACAGAATTTTTATAAGGTAAATAGAAACTATCAAGAAAATAGTGATTACCAAAGGGTGCAAGACATACAGAGAGGTTATTTAATCAATGCAGGGGAAATCTTTGTATTATTCCTGCTTTCATTTTTAATGTTCTCTTTACGCGAGTTCGTACAACAAATGGGCTCAAGTATCGCTGGTGGTGGATTCAGCGTTTACAATATATCTAGTATGTATCAGGCATCGCCTTTGACTGGCATAATGGAAGAATTCAAACAGCAGTGGCAAAATTTTGCTGGTAGAGGACTTGAGTCTTTAGGCAGTTGGGCTACTCATTTACCGGATAGATTAGCCGGAGGTGCAGCTAATCTGCTGGGGAGAGTACCAAGAGTTGGAGGAGTGCTGAAATACGCTATTGATGTGCCACGTAAATTTGTAGGTGCTACTATTGAAGCAACAAAATTTGCAACATCACCTAAAAATGACGTTGATAAACTTGAGGAAAAGATCTACAGGGCATTTGGAGTTGATAAGGAAGATATTACACACAGAAGGATCGGTAAATATTTAGATTATTATAAAGGATACGTAGGATCACATTTGGGCTATACAATAGAAGATGCTATGAAGTTTACTTGGGAGCATGGCCTTGATTCTATAGGAGTTAGCCGTCGTACAGGAGAAAAAGATGGTTATCCAAATAACTTACTTTTTAGAGCAAAATCGCATAGGCAAGATTTCTTGAATAAGCTTCATGATGACACCATAGGCCGTAAGAGAGAACCAGAAAAAGACAATCCTGATCAATCAAATAAGGTAGAACGAGAGTTAGGCACGGAACTAGTAAGAGATAACCATGATCAGCCACTAGAAGAAGGCGACCCTCTTCGACTACGAGGGGGAGGTCAGCCAGATAAGGTAGTACGAGAACTAAGCACAGAACAAGAAGACAAGCCTAATCAACTACAGCATGATCAGCCAACAGAAGAAGATAAGCCTGATCAATCAAATGAAGTGACACGAAATTTAGGCACGGAACCAAAAGGTTCAGATGAAATTGATGATTTTGGATCTGCTTTTGAAGGTATGGAAAAACGTGCTGAAAGAGAAGGCAGAAGAAATCAAGATAAAGTTTATAACCTCTCACCACTTTTTGAAATGAACACTCCAGAAGCTGTAGAAAAACGTGCTGAAAGAGAGGAAAAAAGAAATCGAGAAGACAGTAAAAGGAAATTACCGGAACCAATGAGGAAACCAGATGCAAAAGGAGATGAGAAGAGGATTGAAGATGAAGACTAATAAAAATTTCAAAGGCCTTGATTATTATAAATTGCAGCAAGACAAAGATGGCAACATAAAGTTAAATGACTACGACGACATTTTAAATGCGCGTAGGGCAAGGGTAGACTTGTTGCGGGATAACACATCACTTGACAAGGATGTCAATTTTGCTAAATTGAATAAAGCTTTGAGTGAGAAATTTGTAGATAATCATAGTTTATTGTCTGAATTTGATAAGGAAGACAAAGAGATTGTACAAGAAAGGATTAAGGTGTTTAGTATTTTAGAAAGTCTTGAAGACCTTAAAAGCGTGAAAAGTGAAGATCTGTTAGAGGTTAGCTTACTGCTGTCAGATCTTAGCTTCATAGAGAGAAATGTTGTACTAAATACCGATCAGAATTCTGATCTAGCAGGATTTAAAAACCTATTTATTGAAAAAAAAGCATCTGGTGAAGAGTATAGTGAAGAAGAATGTAGAGGCTTTCTTGATAATATAGATAAAATCAATACTATAATTAAGTTAGAGTTAGAAAGCAGAATTGAAGGGCTAAATCATGATGAAAAAAATGATCATGATGATTTACAAGATGAGATTGGTCAAGCAATTAATGCAGCAGGCAAATCAGAAAAAGATAACTGATGAGTCTTGTGTTTGTGTTTTTCTTACAAGCGACTCGATAGCTTCTCTCTATTAAACTGCTAAAGCCATATTGACATTAATCATATAGTATAAATAATTAATTATTTTGGAGCTTATTTAATATGCTACGCATCATTGCAGGCAAATATCGCGGAAGAAAAATAACTACAGGTAAGCATTTAGCTGCACGGCCAACTATGAGTATTGTCCGAGAAGCAATATTTAATATGCTTTCCTCAAGAAAACCTATTTATAACTTGAATGTACTTGATTTATTCTGTGGTAGTGGTTCTTTTTCATTTGAAGCGCTTTCTCGCGGCGCTAAACATGCATTTATGGTAGATTCAGATTATTACAATTTGCAATTGCCTAAAAAAACAGCAGAAGATTTTGGAATTACGGACAATGTTACGCTAATTTGCTGCAGTGCTAACTGCTTACCACAACCTATTTCAAAATGTGACATAGTTTTTATAGACCCACCTTACAATAGCAATCTAGTTGAATCAACGTTGAATGGACTAGCTCACTCAGGCTGGTTAAGTGATGATGCATTGATAATTCTAGAGATTAGGAAAAACGAAGATTTTGAGTGCAATAAAAACTTCAGTATAATCTTGGAACGCACCTACGGTATAGCGAGAATAATTTTTCTTTCTCTATTAACTTGAACTTGCATATACTTTTCATTGATGAGTTCCAGTTCTATTTTCGTCAAGTTTCCGGAGAAATTACTTATTCTGTACTGCCCTAGATCAAAATTTTTATTAAATTCAGAGTCTATTAAATATTCATGTGCTTCTTCAATAAATTTATTTTCTTTTTCTTCGTAACTGGTGTATTTTGTTGTACCATTATTATCCTCACGATAAACTAAATGTTCTTTATGATCAGCATGAATATTTTTATTTTCACAAACCTTTTCAGGATCGTGCTCAAGTACTTTTCTACCAACAATCAATAGCTTATAAGAAATTTCCTATGATTCCTTTTAAGCGAGTTTTGAATTTTTGAAATGTCATGACATTGTTGATACGGTTATCAAGAAACGATAAAGTATCCACAAAATCTTCTGAATAATCATTGATAAAAAAAAGTATCGTACTTAAGTACACTCCAGCTAATATTGCTCTTTTTGTATAGTAGTTAAAATCTGTTGATTGGTCATGAATGCCATACCAAATCGCACTAATAGTTCTGTATAAAAGTTTACTAGAAAAATATGTATTTTTTGGTGATACGGAGAATGATAAAACATTTTTTAAAAGTTCTCTATAATTCGGTAGCTTAGCATAGTTTGAAAGGTGTATTTGAATAGCTAACTTTACTCGCTCTCGCACTTTCATATCTTCTAAATTAGAATTTCTTAATTCAGCTTCCATTGAGCTATTTAAGTCCTCTGCTATGTGCTCCAAAGCGCTATATATTCCATTCTGAAATTTGCAAAAGCTATTAGCTAGATTAAGGTCAGTGCACACCTTTAATAGGGTTTCATCGCTTATCCCTTCAAATGGAATAACCCTAATTAGCTTATCTATTATTAACTTTTGTTCCACGCAACATCATACTAAACAGCATGTGTGATTGTACCTGAGATTTTCAAACATTCTACAAAATGCTTCACCACGTTCCTCGAAATTTTTCCATTGATCAAAAGAAGCACACGCGGGAGAAAGTAATATTGTTACTTCTTCTGCGCTATTTAAGGCCTCTTCAAAAGCCAATCTGAATGCATCTTCTAGATTGCAACATTTAACATAATCTACTTTATTCTCCATAACATTTGCAAAAGCTTCGGTTGATTCTCCAATAAGAAAAGCTTTTCTAACCCTTGTAAAATGCTTGCTTAATGATTCTATTCCACCTTTTTTGCTTCTTCCACCAGCGATCCAATTTATGTTTTCATAAGATAAGATCGCCTTTTCGCTCGATTTTGCATTAGTTGCTTTGCTATCGTTCACGAAAAACACATTTCTTATTTTGCCAAGCAGTTCATTCCTATGCCTCAGTCCTGAAAAGGACTTGATTCCATTGATAATAGTGTTGCTATCTACTCCAAGTACCTTACATACGGCATATGTGGCTGCTATGTTTTCTGCGTTGGATATTAGGTTTATTTTCACGTCGCTTACTGATAAGCTATGATTCTCTAGTTTTAACGAGATCTTCTGGATCCCAGTGCCCCTTTTGTCATCGAAGTAGCTGACACTGGGATCCAGATAATTTCGATCTATACCAGTAATCTGTTCACTATAATCAAGCAAATTGTTACCTGCCAATGATATTAGATCTCTTGCACCACCCTCTGTCATCTGAGTAGTTGGCAATGGTTTTTCTTTTCTGGATTCCAGCGTCACGCGCTGGAATGACATCGGGGAATATGTTACTGAGATTGGAATTTTGTCTCCAGTGAATTTGTTGAATATATCAGCAGTAATCTCATTGTCACATCCTATTACGGCAACCTCACTACCGTTTATCAGTTTTAATTTAGTTGCTATGTAGTTCTCCATACTTCCATGCCTATCTATGTGATCTGGTGTAATATTGAGCAGTGCTGAAATGTCCACGTTAATTTCATTCATCAACTCCAATTGAAAAGAGGAGAGTTCGATTACATAAATTTCTGCATCTCTTTCTAGATCCAAAACAGGAACGCCTAAATTTCCACCAATAGCTACTTTTTTCCCTGCAGATTTTAATATGTGCCCTATTAGTGATGTAGTGGTTGATTTACCATTTGTTCCTGTGACGCCTATTACCTTCTGGTTCGTAGTTTTAGCTTCAAGAAATAGCTCAATGTCTGATTTTATTTTGCAATCAAATCTCCTTGCAAGTTTTACTATCCAATGTGGCTCTGTTGGCACTCCAGGGCTTAAAACCAATGCACTGATCTCATGCCAATTGTATTCCTTGGGATGAATAAAATTACATTTTTTATACATCATTTTTGTATTTGCTATTTGCTCTTCATGATCATCCCATGCATATATTCTTGCACCACTCTTTGTTAGAGCGTTAATGGCGGATAAACCAGTTTTACCAAGACCAAAAACCGCGACGTTTTGATTTTTGTATTTGTTTAGTTGCACTGCTAGATAACTTATGCGAACCATTTTATAAAGATATCGTACAAATTACAACAGACTTCTTTCGTAGGTTACAACTGTCATTCAATAGAAACAAAAAACTTCCTTGACAAACTCCGCCAGCCCCCTTATCATGAAACTGAAGCTATTTATTTATCTTCGCAATCTGTGCAGGTTAATGACAAAAAACTTAGGGTATTTGGCGTCTCATGTTTAATTTTTCGCACTACGTGCATCGCATGTCTTTAAAAATCTCTGGGTTTTTACCTATATAAGCCGAAACGCGCTTACAAAGCGTTTAAGACAGCAAAAAACGTCAAATTGACAAGGGAGAATTTGAATGCTAGCTACTACGGGGTTTCTTTGCCTTTTTTCCTGCTTAGTAAATTTCTTAAACACTTGCGGTGTAGGTTAGTTGCAGTTAAAAGCAGCTAAATCGCTCTTAATCAAGCGTTTTAGAATAAAAAAAACGCCGATATTTTAGTACATGGTAAATAGCCAACCACCACGGGGTTTCTTTTGCCTTTTTTTTCATTTGGTAAATTTCTTAATGTTTATGGCTAAAGATTACACGAATGTTGCAATTACAAAAGCGTTTCTACTAGGAGGATGTCATCCCAGTGCTTGACACTGGGATGGCTTTGTTGCATAGCAACTGAAAAAATCTGGTGGCTACTGACAAAATTCATTATAAAATAGCCATTTAACCTTGAAAGAAAAAATATGCCACAAAAAATGAGGGTCAGTAACCATAGCGAATATAACAAATTTCTAGAAAAAAGAGGAAATATTTTTCATTATATCAACGAAGCCATAGAAAAGTGGTACGAGAATGGTCCAAAAATACCAGGTGGCAACAATATTTATAGCGATAAAGTTGTAATTTTGGTGCACATAATAACTTGTTTATTTAGAATAGGCCTGAGGCAAACAGTTGGGTTTATAGCAGGATACCTTGAGCAAATTGGGAAAAATTTGCAAGTTATCAGCTATTCACAATCATCAAGAAGGTTTAAGAAACTCAATATTAAGATCAATGATTGCAGAAAATAATATGGAAGATATCGAAATTGCTATAGACAGTACAGGAATTAGTATATACAACAACACTCCTGGTCATAGCAAAGAAAATAGCGAAGATAGAAAGTATCGCAGCTATGAACAGACAAGAAAATTGCATGTAATGTTGAATACAAACAGCAAAAAAGCCATAGCTGTAAAATACAGTAACGGCTGATCACTATGGAGCTTGTGATTTGCTAAAAGAAGTCGATTTTCAGTATGTCATAAAAGTACTATATGCAGATAGGGCATATGACAGAGAAAAGCTCTATAAGCTGTGTAATCAATATGGTATAAAAACGAAAATTCCTCCGAAAAACAACGCAGCAGAGCATCCAAAGTTAGACTATATGGCTGAGAGAAATTCTGCAGTCAAGCTCATAAAGTCATATGATGAAGATGGTATAAAGAAGTGGAAAAAAGAGATGAGTTATGGAAAAAGATCTTATATAGAAAGTTTTTTCTCGCGACTGAAACAAACATTCGGGTTTAGTTTTAGGAATAAATCTGAGACAAATAGAGAGAAGGAACTACTTGTTAAATGCTATTTGCTCAATAAGTTCACTGATATTGGTATGGCTAAATTTGAGATAGCTTCATAAATTTATTGTGCGTTACCTACTATCCGAAGAGCGATGCAACAAAGCCATCCCAGTGTCAAGCACTGGGATGACATCGGAGAGTAAGTTGTTGTGGTTTTTTTAGTAAGTTGCTCAATTGTCACTGATTCATTTTCTCTAAAGTCACCTACCATAGTTCTTCTTAATTTTGTAATGTGTCCAAAACAATTTAATGCAATTCCAAGATCACGAGCAATTGATCTTACATATACACCACTACCGCATATCATAGAAAAATTTGCACTATTATTTATCTTACTATTACCCACAAATATAAATGTACTTATAAATAAAGTATTACAATATTAAAGTTTGCAAATATTGAGGGTATAAAAATGGCAAACGAGAGTAATGAATGGGCTAAAAATGAATTTGGAGATGCTGTACTTGTAGATAAAAGATTAACTGACCGATTAGTAAAGATTGCTGATAGTTTGATAAGTTTACCTGAAAGCTCAATTAATGAGGCATGCGGAAGTTGGTCAGAAGCAAAAGCAGCATAACGTTTTTTTCAAAATGAGAACGTAAAAGAAGTCGATATTCTAGCTTCACACATTGATAAAACAGTTGAAAGAACAAAAGCTCATAAAAGAATTCTTGTGATTCAAGATACAACTTATATTTCATACTCAAGCCATAAGCGGATTGGGAACTATTGCTGGAAAAGGAGCAGTAATGCATACAGCCCTTGCTGTTAGTACGGAAGCTGGGAATACTGGATCAAAAGATTTACTCGAGGCAACTCATTTCTGAAGAAGAAAAAAGACTAAAGAGCCATCGTAACAACGTTCATATTGAGGATAAAGAAAGTATGAAATGGCTAGAAAGTTTAAAGAAAACAAATAATATTATAGATCTGGCCCAAACCGAAGCTATAACTGTATGTGACAGAGAAGCAGATATGCATGATTTTTTTGAACTTGCACATAATCTTAACTCAGCAATTTTAGTAAGAGCTCGCCACAACAGAAATGTAAATAAAAAATTCATGCATACCAGGAACAAGCAAAAATTATGGTCATTTATCCAAGGCCTCCCTTGCGCTGGAAAAGTAGAAGTTGAAATCCCTGCTAGAGATAACAAGCAAAAAAGGACAGCGTTTTTAGAAATTAGATTCGGAAAATTTATCACATGAAGGCCATATAAAATGTAAAGAAGGTCACATAAAATATAAACCGACAGAGTCTACAACTTCACGCAATTCATGTTGTTGAAAAAAACTCTCCTCCCGAAGCAAGTCCTCTAGAGTGGATGCTTTTTTCCGGTCAGTACTTTTGAAGAAGCTGTTGAAAAAGTTAGTTGGTATTGTTTGAGATGGAAAATAGAGATATTGCATAAGATTTTAAAATCTGGTCTCAAAGTTGAGGAATGTAGACTTGGAACAGCAGAAAGATTAATGAGGTATTTAACAGTCATGAGCATTATTGCTTGGAGAATTTTCTTTATTACATCAATTGCAAGAACTAACCCAACATTACCATGTACTGCCTTATTAGCTGAGGAAGAATGGAAAGTTTTATATGTTAAAATACACAGGAAACCATGTCCAAATATAGCCCCTACTATAAAAGAAGCCGTTTCGTGAACTTGGAGGTCATTTAGCAAGAAAAAGCGACCCAAAACCAGGACCAATTACTCTTTGGAAAGGGTGGAGACGTCTCTTTGATCTAGCAGAAGGATGGCGACTTGCTCACGAACCTCATATTTGTGGGTAATAGTAAGATTTGATATGCTGCCAACACTTATGTTCAAATTAAAAATGTCATTTATGATACTAGCCACTTCACGCTTTGAGTTTTTGTAAAATCCGCTGAGTGCTGCAATTATAGACTTAACCCTTGGACCAAATGTATCTGGCGTAACACCTTCTGGTAACTTGCTACTTTTTCTTTTTCTGCATCTCCAACAACGACCATGTTCCAATTACTACATAAGGCCTAATTTCCGGAAGATCAACTTTTTGGTGAACATAAGGTTTTTCGCATATTACAAGCTCTCCTCCGCATTCGCAAATATTAGGCAACTCTATTTTTACTACTTTATCCGCTTCCATTGTGGCATGAAAATTTCCTTTATACCCAACCTGATCGCCAACATTCCTTTCGCTTTTTGGCTTGTCCTTTTTTGTTTTGTACAATTCTTTAGAGCTCGGTAGAGATGAATTTTTCGAGTTTAAACCAAGCCTTTCCTTTAATTCAGCGTTCTCTATCTTTAAAGCTTTATTTTCTGCTTTTAAGTTTTCTATCTCTGCTTCCAGTTTTTCTATTTTTTGCTGTAAATTTTTGCAAAGTTCTAAAAGGTTTACCACATTACCTCACTTTTGCTCTATGATTATCTTTTTAGATCACTTTGTCTACCTTATTCTACCACTCCGCTGAACGGATACAATTTACTAAACAGAAAAAAAGGCAAAAGAAACCCTAGGGTAGCTAGTTATTCACTATCCATTTTTTAAGTTGGCGTTTTTTAATGTTTTAAATAGCGCATTTCAGCTTATATTAGGTAAAAACCTAGAAATTTTATAAAGACATAAGGTGCACATAATGCAAAAAATTAAGCATGATTTACGCCAAATACATTAAGTTTTTTGTCATTAATCCACTGCAGAGATTGCGAAGATAAATAAATAGCTTCAGTGTTATAATAAGGGGGCTGGCGAAGCTTGTCAAGGAAGTTTTTATGATTTATCTAACGAACTTTACACTTGCTAAAGTTGTACCATCTTGGTAACTTTAACTGAAAGAAGTTATTTTTTATCCAATATGAAAAAAGCCTTTATATTCACATCCTTAATAGCAATTATATTGATAGTTATTACTTATTTATACAGAAACGACGGAACTAATGACTCACAAGTGGTAAATGTTTATTCATCGCGCAAAGAAGAATTAGTACGTACTTTGTTTGATGAATTCACGAAAAATACAGGTATTAAAGTACGTTACATCATTGATGATTATTCTCAGCTACTTTCACGAATGGAAAACGGTGGTGAAGCTGACTTATTTTTGACTGCTGATGCAATCAACTTAATTCTAGCAAAAAAAAGAGGACTTTTATCTCAAGTAGATTCAGAGGTTTTAAAAAGTGTTATACCTGCAAGATTTAGAGACAGTGAAGATTATTGGTTTGGTCTTACAAAAAGAGCTAGGATATTGGTTTACAATAAAGAGTCAGTAGACCCTAAGGACTTAAGTACTTATGAAGATTTAGCAAATGAAAAATGGAAAGGAAAAATATTAGTGCGTTCTTCTACAAGTCCATATAACAGATCGTTAATTGCTTTTATGATTGCAAATAATGGTTTTGAAAAGACGAAAGAATGGGTAAGCGGAATTGTGAGCAATATGGCAAGAAAACCAAGTGGTGGTGATACTGATCAAATTTACGCCGTAGCAGCGGGTGAGGGAGATGTTGCAATAGTAAACAGCTACTACTTTGCGAGAATTCTTTCATCAGAAAATAAAAAGAATGTTGCAGACAAGCTAGGGGCTTTTTCTCCTAATCGCAACGATCACGGTGTAATGGTAAACATCAGTGGTGCAGCAGTAACAAAAAACGCAAAAAACAGGGAAAATGCTATAGTCTTATTGGAATTTTTAGTAAGCAAGCAGGCTCAAGAGTTATACGCTAAAAAAAACCAAGAATATCCTATTATTGAAGGCGTTGAAACTTCCGATATACTAAAATCTTGGGGAAATTATTCACAAAGTGATTTGCCTCTAAGTGAACTTGAGAAGCATCTTTTTGAGGCTGTTATGATAGCAGATGAGTGTAAGTGGAAGTAATCTCCAGTGCCACTAAACATTGGGATGAAAGATTTATGCTAATGTACCTTACTCTTAACTTGCTGAACTTTTTCTTCCTTCTAACTTAATTTTGACTTTACTATCTTTTTCCGTTCTTCCACCAAAACAATTGCTGCACAAGAGGTCTATTGAAAAACGATAATAAGAAAGTAGAATTGGTTCAAGTAGTTGGATAACAATTGCATGTTAAAAGGAAATTATGAACAAGAGAAGGAATTTGTTAAACATCTCAGACCTTACAGTCGATGATGTAGAAAATATAACTAAGTTGGCCAACCAGTACCTTAAAAAAGAAGTTGCAAATAGTCATATCTTGGAAAATAAGACAGTAATAAATTTATTCTTTGAAGATTCAACGCGTACACTTGCGTCTTTTGAAATAGCAGCAAAAAGCCTTGGAGCAAATGTTGTAACTTTGCCAATAAGATCTTCTTCTATTAACAAGGGAGAAGATCTAAAAGACATGATCAAAACATTAAATGCAATGAATCCTGATTACATAATAATCAGGCATAAAAGTAGTGGTATCATTAATACACTGGCAAAGTATGTTAACTGCTCGCTAATCAATGCAGGCGATGGAAGTAGTGAACATCCAACTCAAGCTCTTGCAGACTATCTTGTAATCAGCAATCACAAAAAGCAAATAAAGGACCTCAAAGTTGTGATATGTGGAGATATTCTGCACAGTAGAGTTGCAAGATCAAATATAAGATTGCTAAAAATGTTTGGAGCAGAGATAAACTTGGTCGCACCACCAACTTTGATTTGTAAGCATTTTCCTGAAGTAGATTCAGTCCATTATTCATTAATTGAAGGTATAAAGGATGCTGACGTAATTATGCTTTTGAGATTGCAGAAAGAGCGCATGAATAATAGTTCTTCAGAGAAAGAATATTTTCATTTGTATGGACTTGATTTACAAAAGCTATCATACGCAAAACCAGATGCGATTGTTATGCACCCAGGGCCAATAAATAGAGGGATTGAGATTAGCAGCGATGTAGCAGATTGTGTTATTTTACAGCAAGTAGAATTTGGATTGGCAATACGTAAGGCAGTGTTGCACTATTATAGGCCTTGCTAATATTAAAAGATGCTACACAACTAATGCAAAAGGGGGGGCATGAAATGACAAGGCTTGTAAATGGTTTGAGAATGGCCATTAAGATGTTAAGGCCGAGGATATGGTGTGGAAGTTTTTACGAAAGCCTGAAGTCAATCAACAACCTTGCAGAACGGCAAATTAGACGGCTATCGTAAAAACAGCTTTTTCACCTGGTCGGAACATGGAGAAAGATTTGTGGAAAGAATGTTGTCGATATTTTTGACATCACGTCTCAATGGCCAAAATCCCTTCCAAAAGTTACGACTGCTTAGTTCTTTATTCATTCTCACAATCCGTGAACGGTTACAACCTGGATTCCAGTGGGCTTTGTTGCATCGCTAGCTATGATGGATTAAAGATAAAAAAGATAGGGAATATCATTAGCTTATTATTCTGGTATTTATAACAAGAACGGTCAATGAATACCTAAATTTGAGTAAAAGAAATTTCACTACCATTTACCAATCCGGCTAAAATTCAAGAATTTCAATGCTTTAGCTATTTTCAATAGAATTAAATTTATTAATATAAATAACAAATTACTATTCTTAAATTTGATCAGATTGATTGCAAAAAAACAAGATTTTCAATAAGTTGCTTATAATCCTAACTATAGTTAGCCTTTCATAAGTAGCGATGCAACAAAGCCATTCCAGTGTCAGCTACTTTCATAACACCATATTACCTTAACAAAAGCAAATGTTCGTACAGATGTGCATCAGCTACTTTCATCTGCCACCTGCAAATTGCAATGTTCGTACAGTTATGTGTCACGCTACTTGGATGACACCGTTGAAAGAAATGAACCGCCTTTTCAAAATCGTTTTGAATAGAGGAATAACATTCACAAGTAAAATTTCATATTACCATTTTTTAATTTATGTATTATAATAAGCTTAATCTATAAGAAAAACAAAGTTGGAAGAACTAAGCAAAAACTGGGTGATAAGAACGGGAAGATTTTTATCTTCATTGTTTTTTTTACTGTTGATTGCGCTGTCAATACGTAGTTTTTTATTCGAGCCATTTCATATACCTTCTGGTTCAATGAAAAGCACCCTACTTGAAGGGGATTACATTTTTACTAGTAAATATTCATACGGTTACAGTAAACACTCATTTCCATTTTCTCCAAACATTTTTAGCGGCAGGATTTTTTATACCCCTCCAAAGCGTGGCGACATAGTAGTTTTCAAACCCACAAGAAATGACAGCATCAGGTTTGTTAAGCGAGTAATAGGAACACCAGGTGACAAAGTGCAAATGATAGAGGGAGAATTATACCTAAATGATCAGAAAGTAGAGCGAAGGCAAATTGAAAGTTTTTTTGATTATGAGTCAAATCGTAACATACCAAGATATATAGAAACGCTTTTAAGTGGCAAGGAACATGAGATTTTGGTAGATGACATTTCTAATAAGCTATCATATAACACTCCGGTTTATTATGTACCTAACGATCAATTTTTCGTTATGGGAGACAATAGAAATAATTCTTTGGATAGCAGGTTTCCTGAAGTTGGTTTTGTACCAATGGAAAATATCATTGGGCGTGTAAGTATAGTTGGTTTATCGTTTAAACTGGGGAAGGTCGATTGGTTACCATTTAATTTCAGGTTACCTGTTGCTTTGAGATTAAATAGGGTATTGCACAAGGTTGTGTAAGCTTTTTCTACCTATTTGTTAATTCACACAACTCTAAAGAAGAATTTTCTAACTCGGCGATAGTCTTGTTAATTTCATTCAAGTCATTGCCTTGTAAAGCGTTTTTTGCATTTTGTAATAGGTTTTTCAACTTTTGATCAGTGGAAAGGTTATTATTGTTTTCAACCAAGTGTATGAGTTTATTTCCATTAATTTTAGCGCCTGCAAGGGAACGAGCCTTCATATCTTCATCAAAGCTGTTTATTGACTGGTTAACCATATTTTGAACATCAGCTTCACTCAAGCCAAAACTTGAATTTACTTCAACTGTCTGCTCGATTCCAGTAGTTTTTTCTCTTGCAGTAACAGTCAAGATTCCGTCAACGTTAACTGTAAATTCTATTTCAACTCTTGCAGAACCTGCAGGTAGTGGCGGTATACCTTTTAGTTCAAACTGCGCTAGAGATTTGTTATCCTCTATCATTTCACGTTCTCCCTGACAAACGTGAATTTTCATTGCTGTTTGCCCATCAAAATAAGTTGTAAACTCTTTTGTTTCTGAAACTGGTAGTGGCGTATTTCTTGGTATGATTTTTTCAACTATGCCTCCCATAGTTTCTATGCCAAGTGATAAAGGTAGAACATCCAGGAGAATATTCCTATCTTTTGAGCTCGAAGTTAAATCATGAGCTTGCAGAGCTGCCCCAATGGCAACTGCTTTATCTGGATCCACGTCATTCAGCACTTTATTTCCAAAGAGTTTGACTAGTGAATTTTGAACCAATGGTGTTCTAGTTGCACCACCAACTAAAATTACTCCTTTTATATTATCAATTTTAAGATCTATGTCGCTTATAGTACGAGTGACTATATTGATAGTCTTATTGACCAAAGAACTGATTGCCTGCTCGAATTCTTCTCTGGTAATTTCACATTCAAATGGCTTGCCGTTAATGCTGAATTCAAAAATGCCTGAGGTGTTTTTGCTCAGATATTCCTTCACAGAGCGTGATTCGATAAGTAAGGAATTTAGTTGCTTGGCCGTCTTTTCTCTATACTTATCAATCACAATTGAACTCAGCAAATGATCAAAATCATCACCGCCGAGTTTGGTGTCACCACCAACTGCAAGAACTTGAAACACTCCTTGATGCAATTTCAATATCGAAATATCGAACGTTCCGCCACCAAGGTCATACACTGCATATATTCCACTGCTATTGTTCTTTTCAATGGAGTAAGAAAGCGCTGCAGCGGTTGGCTCGTTAACGAGGCGAAGAACTTCTATTCCAGCTAATTTTGCCGCATATTTAGTTGCGTTACGTGCTGAATCGTCAAAGTAAGCTGGCACAGTAATCACTGCTTTTTTTACTTCCAGTCCCTTAGACTTTTTTACCCTCTCACATAAAGCTTTTAATATCTCAGCAGAAATCTCAACAGGAGTAAGATACTTTTCCTCTGCGCATTTTATTCTAATAACTTTTTCGCTTTCATGATCTATTTCAAAATTGACGCCTTCTTTATTTAATTCTTCAACACTTTTACCCATTAAACGCTTTATTGAGTAGATTGCATTTTGACCGACATCGTAGCCAGTTTTTAATGTATTATTTTCATATGAAAGAGCAGAAGGCAGCAGTTCTCTTCCTTGTTCATCTTCAAATATCTCCACGTTACCAGCTTTATTTACCATAGCAATCAAAGAATTGGTAGTACCAAGATCTATACCAAAAATTACTTCACTTGAATTTGGTTCAGAAATTTGAATTGGTTGCATTCTTTTTCACCTCCTCAAATGACTTATATAAATATTTCAATCTTAAGACTTGTGTAGCAGCTCCATCAAAATTCTTTATAGCAAAAGTGTTAATTAGGTTTTTAACGCAATCTTTTATTTTTTCATCAATCATCCTGCTTGCAAATTGTAAATCATCGCAGTCCAGCAAATATTCTCTTATTTCCATTGATTCACTTAATATTTCAGAATTTAAGTGGTCCTTTTGGCTTTTCACATCAAAAAAATCTAGCAAATGCTCGGCACGTTTTAGCGGTGACTTTAGTATCTGATAAGCTCTGTTAATATTTTCCATGTTTTGGGACTGTCTTTCATTTATATCAGTTTTGCTTAGCTCAATATATTTTTTCTCTAACTCATCAAAGCTGATATTGAAAGTTGGTTCAATTTCAAACAATGTAAAATAGCTGCTAGACATGAAAACTCTCTCCACAACCACATTTTCCTTTCTCATTAGGATTTTTGAAAACAAAACCCGATGAAAATTTTTCTTCTACATAATCCATTTCAGAGCCAAGAATAAACATGACGGATTTTGGATCGATCAACACTTTAACTTTTTGGTCATCACTGCAGTTTTCCTCAATTATCGACTCTAAAGGACGAGTATCATACGCATATTCAATATCATATTTTAAACCAGAACATCCTTTTTGCTTAATTAGCACTCTTATTCCTATTGCTTCTTCCGGTTTCTCAAGGTTAGTATGCTTCTTTTGGTCCAATAAATACCTTATCCTTTCTACTGCTTCCGCAGTTATAGTGATAAGTTTTCTATTCTTTTTTACAGTTTCACCTCCGCCTACTTCTTGATATTCACTCATGCTTCTTAATTCTTTTGCTTACTTTGATAATCATGAATAGCAGCCTTTATAGCATCTTCAGCAAGTACCGAACAGTGTATCTTCACTGGAGGTAAAGACAACTCTTCCACTATTTGAGTATTCTTTATCTGTGTAACGTCACTGATGGTTCTTCCCTTTATCATCTCTGTTAACAAGGAACTTGAAGCAATGGCAGAACCACAACCAAAAGTTTTAAATTTTGCATCTTCAATAACACCTTTGTCATTGACCTTTATCTGCAATTTCATTACATCACCGCACGATGGTGCACCAACTAAACCAGTACCAACATTTGGATCATTTTTATCCAGAGAGCCAACATTCCTTGGATTTTCATAATGATCTAAAATTTTCTCATTATAACTCATAAAATTACCTATAAACTGCTATTTTACATTATAACATATTTAGGTTAAAAACTAAAGGAAAACAATCGTTTTACGTGATTTTTACTTTCAAAATTCCCGTAAAACGATTGTTTAACTTTACAAATACACATAATACGTGTATTTCTTTACAATCAGCGTCTCTATGTTGTCATTAAGTTTATAATTTAAAAAGGAGTATTCCCTTGAGTTTGTTTAGTAACCTTTATAAAGGCTTGTTAAAAACTTCTTCTCGCTTTAGCGACGGGGTGAAAAGTATTTTTTCTGGCAAAAAAAAATTAGATCAGTCGCTTTTAGATGAATTAGAGGAATTGCTAATTAGCATGGACATTGGTCATAAAACTTCTAAGTTGATTATCGATAGGCTCACAAGCATCAAGTTTGACAAGGAAGTTGAACATAATATTATCTCGCAGCAGTTAATGAACGAAATAGAAGCTATATTGAGCCCAGTTGTACAGCCGTTAATTTTAAATAAAAAACCACATATAATAATGGTATGCGGAGTAAACGGTAATGGTAAAACCACGACTATAGGTAAGCTTGCATATAAATATAAGGAGATGGGAAAATCCGTTATGCTTGTTGCGTGTGACACATTTAGAGCTGCTGCTAGTGAGCAGTTAAACATTTGGGCAGAACGTTCTGATTGCTTGATTGTTACTGGAGAGTACGGTAGCGACTCTGCAAGTGTGGCATATAGAGCTGTAAGTCAAGCTATAAAAGATAACGTTGATGTTGTTCTAATTGACACAGCAGGAAGGCTGCAAAATAATGTGAACCTTATGGAGGAGTTATCAAAAATATATAGAACGATAAAGAAATTGGATGATACTGCCCCTCATGACGTTATTTTAGTTCTTGACGCAACTACCGGCCAAAATGCTTATAGCCAATTAGAGGCATTTAGTAAGATGGTCCATGTTACCGGGCTAATCGTAACAAAGCTAGATGGCACCGCTAAGGGCGGAGTAGTAATTGGACTTGCAGAAGCTTATAAGGTAAAGTTACATGCTATAGGAATTGGCGAAAATATAGAGGACTTAAGGGAGTTTACTAGTAAAGAATTTGCTGAAGCATTATTTAATTGTAATTAAAGACTTCTCTTAATTCCCTTACATGACCAAGCTTAATTATCTCAATATCATGAGAAGAATAATTGCCATTTTTAGGCATAATTGCTTTTTTGAATCCTAACTTTTGTGCTTCTTTTAGTCTGAGATCAGCATGCGAGACATTCCTAATTTCTCCTGAAAGTGCAACTTCACCGCAGATTATTGAAGAAGTTGGCAGCGGTAAATTTACTACACTTGAAATAAGGGAAGCAGCAACAGCAAGATCAGCCGATGGTTCCTGTATTTTGAGTCCCCCTGCAATGTTTAGGTATACCTCTTTATCATGCAAAAACATTTTGCAACGAGCATTTAGCACCGCAATGATCATAGCCAATCGATTAATATCCCACCCAACTACTGCCCTTCTTGGGGTTGCCATATTAGTCCCTGCTATTAATGCTTGCACTTCCATTAAAATTGGTCTTGAACCTTCAATTCCTGCAAATACGGCGCTGCCAACTACTTCTCTGTCATGGGCCATCAGAAACAATGATGATGGATTATCAACAGGCACAAGTCCTGCTTCAGACATCTCAAAAACACCAATTTCATTTGCAGGGCCAAATCTATTTTTAATAGTACGCAAAATGCGATATTGATTGCTATTTTCACCTTCAAAATATAATACCGTATCCACCATATGCTCCAGAGTTTTGGGTCCAGCTATTTGTCCATCCTTAGTTATATGACCAACTATTAAAAGAGAAACACCATATTGTTTCGCAAGAATAGTTAATTCATGTGCGCAAGTACGAACCTGAGTTACAGTTCCTGGTGCCGATGTAATTCTGCTATCATACATTGTTTGTATAGAGTCAATTACTAAGAATTTAATACTTTTGTTTTCCTTTATTGTTGCTACTACATCAGTTAAAGACACTGTAGATAAAAGCTTAATTTTAGGTTCATTTATCTTAAGACGCTTTGCTCTGAGACTCACCTGCTCTAAAGACTCCTCGCCGGATACATAAAGACATTCAAAAGAGGAAAGTTGCACAACATTAGCTGCAATTCTAAGCAAAAGGGTGGATTTTCCAATACCAGGTTCGCCACCAATTAAAATGCTAGCACCTTGAACGATACCCCCACCAAAAACTCTATCTAATTCTTCTATTCCTGTTAAAAAACGACTTGGAGTGATAATTTCGCTACCCGATAACGTCTTTATTAAAATTGGTGCAGATATACTTCTTTTGCCCGTTTTTACTGCTATTTCCTCAACAATTGTATCCCAATTGTCACATGCGATGCACTTCCCTACCCACCTACCAGTGCTGTGACCACAGGATTGACATACATATACAGTTTTCATCAAAGCCAAAATTATTTTGTTGTAATTGTAATAAAAATTAGCTGAATATGCGAAGTAAATCTATAGCTAACCCAAGAAAGGGTTCCCTATGTCATACCGCGATTCATTCGCGGTATCTCTAGATCCCGCTAACAAGTAGCGGGATGACGAGCTTATCGTCACGCCGCCGCGAACCGTCATACCGCGATTCATTCGCGGTATCTCAAAGCATAGATCCCGCTAACACGTAGCGGGATGGCGAGGTCATGCCACCGCGCGAACCGTCATACCGTCACGGTATCTCTAGATCCCGCTAACACGTAGGGGAATGACGAGGTCATGCCGCCGCAAACCGTCATACCGCCGCGGTATCTCTTAGCCGCTAACACGTAGCGGGATGACGGTTGTCGTTTAGCCATAAACATTAAGAAATTTACCAAATGAAAAAAAAGGCAAAAGAAACCCTGGGGTTATTATCCGCTTTAAAATATTGGCGTTTTTTATGTTTTAAACGCTTGACAAGCGAGATTCAGCCGCTTTTAATTGCAACTAACTTACGCTGCAAATGTTTAAGAAATTTACTAAGCAGAAAAAAAGACAAAGAATCCCCGAGTTAGCTAGTCTTTTACTATCTCTGTCGAGTATTGGCATTTTTTGATGTCTTGTAACGCTTTATAAGCGCGTTCAGCTTATTTAGATAAAAATCTAGATGTAGATGAAGTTTTGTAAAGATATACAGTATCTATATACTGCAAAAAATTGAACATAAGACGCCGATACATTAAGTAATCCTTACCTTTTAATCTGCAGATCGGCGAAAGCAAATACAATAGCTTCAGTTTTATGATAAGGGGGCTGGCGAAGGGTGTCAAGCAAGTTTTTTGTTTCTATTCCCAATGTTATATGGTTATGTAATACCAATTCTCATTACTAGTGAATCAAATAAGCGGCATTGCAGAGTTTTTTAATTGTGGAGTGAGAAAGAGAGGTAATAAATTTGCACAAAGCGCTCTCAAGCAAAGCAATTGTGTCGTAGATTTTGTTACGCAAAATGTTCTGTTTTATATATAACCAAAACCTCTCAACAGGATTGAGGTCAGGTGAGTATGGTGGTAGGTATATAATGTCGATATTTTTAGGTACTTTTAAATTTTTTGACTTATGCCAACTAGCACAATCCATGATAAGAAATGCCTCCCTTGTTCCTAAATATTGTGACATCTGCTCAAGGAATATATTCATACAATCAGTATTGACGTTTGAGCTAGAACTTTCTCCATTTCTGGGATTAACTGCACTATAGAGATAAAAATTTTGCCTACCTAGTTTTACCTTAACCTGTGTCCTAATGCCTTTTTTAAACCACCCGTGTCCAATCTTTGAATGTGTGCCAAACCGCGATTCATCGAAGAAAAATAGCTCTTTTTCAGGATACATGACAATAGTTTCATTAAGATTTTTTTTTAAATTCCTCTTGTTTACTTTTATCTTGTCCGTTATGCACTGGTCTTGGTGTGATATATGAGAATTTCATTCTTTGCATATTACGGTGTACTGTAGATTTGCTGATATTCAAACCAAACTTTTCTTGAATTCTTATTTTCATTTCTTTTATAGTAATATTGGGGTTTTCCTCTATCCACACCTCAACTTGTTCACGTTGACTTTGATTCAATATAGTTTTTCTACGGCGTTGAGGCGGAGCAAATAATTTTTCTTCTCTGCCAAATTTTAGGTCATGCAGTAAGTGCCTTTCTTGAAATGCAGCATATCTTTGCTACGGCTGTTATACTGTGCTTTTTTGCTGCAATTACAGCATTTAGTTTTTTTGCAACATATGCGTTATTTCTTACTTTCTTCAGCATTTCTTTTGCTGATTCCACCACTTTTTCATCCAATAATTTTGATCTTAATGCCATTTAAACCTCGCTACTTTACTTACTTCAGTATGGCTTTTTTTCTATTATTGTCTATCCGTTACTTGTGTAGCAGGAATTGGTATAAGAAGTCTAATAGCAAATTTTTAAGTTCCTCTTTAACTCTTTAACCAGCGGGCTCGCATGAGGAGAGGAGAGTAAAGGTCCTCTTCCATAGATATCTTCACACTTTTTTCTTCTTCTGTAGTTGGCAGACGAGTAAGAAAGTGAATCTTTGGTGCGCCACTAATTATTGCCATTGGTGTTTGCTCCGCCCCTTCTCCCATAACTAAAACAGCAGACGTTGCCAGCGCATCAAGAAGATTGACTTGTGTTACTTGCAGTGGTTGATCATAAAGATCTGGCTTGCCTATATAGGAATAAAATGGTTCAAATCCACACCAACCAAGAGCAACGCCCGTAACCCCAAGGCGCATAGGTGTTATGTTACTATCTGTAATCAAAATACCAAGATGTTTTATGCAGTGTTTTGTCTTGAGATAGTTCCATATTGATAGAGCTGTTTTCTGAACATCCTTTGGGTATAAAATATACATTTCATTACCATTTGATTCATCAATACCAGCAGATGGAATTAAGATATTGTCTTTGATTGTTAAATAGATGCCGTAAGAATTATGGTCTACATCAACAATTGCATCAGCTTCTCTTTTGATTAGCTCTTCTTTAGAACAAGCAGTTTTGCAAACCACTTGTTTTTGACAAATAGAAATGATTTTTGATGTGATAGCAAGAACAACTTCCTCTCCTAGCAACTCTGAAACATAGCGATCAAGAACCTGCTCTAATACTTCCCCACATTCAATGCGGTGGGTATAAATTGCTTTAACATGCATATTAACGTATTAGCCTACATATAGTATAATCTTTCGTTTTGGTGAGAATAGTTTTATGCCATCCATCAAGAAGTGTTAAGTTGAAATATACATCACCTTTATAGGGTTTGTGAATTTCTGTTATGATAAATTCTGAGATTAGATCATACTCCAAAAAAAGATGCGCTATTTGTGCTCCACCAATCATGAAGACTTTAGAATTACTTTGGATTGACAAAAACTCTTGCATAGAAGAAATAATAGTGCATTTTACTCCTCTGTTAAAACAAGAATTTAATTTGTCACGAGAAAAAACAACAGGGATACGATCCTTTAATATGTTTTGAGACATAGTTTCAAATGTTTTTCTTCCCATAACAATAACTTGTTTGTCAGTCACCTGACGAAAATGATCTAACTCACTTGGATAATGCCAGGGCAATCCATTATTTATTCCAATTACCCCCTTGGGATCAACAGCCATAATTCCGATAACTATCATCCCTGTAAAGCAGCTTGAGCTACAAAGAATCGCATGTGATCACGCACATTATGCACTCGAAGGAAATCAACCTTGTTGTGCAATGCAGATGATAAAGCAATTGTTTCTAAATCTCGGTTAAAGACAGGTTCTGTAGAAAAAGAAGAAATAAATGACTTTCTAGAATGGCCAACCAGAACTTTGCAGCCAAAACTTTGCAATGCTTCTATATTGCATAAAAGCCAGATATTCTGATATAGAGATTTTCCAAAACCAATACCAGGATCAATAATTATCGAGCTTTGATCAAAACCTAGGGTAAGTAACCTGCTAATGCTCTTCTCTGCCCAATTATTTATGATATCAATTGGGTCAGTGTCGTCTGGAATAATGTTGTCTCTATGTGGTGGTATTGAAAGTGAATGCATAATAACGATGCTGCAACCATTACTAGCAACTGCTTTTAAGGTATTATCATCTAGATCTCCCTTCTGATTGTTTATCCAGGCAATGTTGTAGTGTTCCAAAACATTTAAAATAACGTCTGGCCAGAAACTATCAATGCTGACTTTAATATCACCAACTTTCATATACTGATTGAGATTATCAAGCACTGGTTTTAAGCGTGCATATTCTGCTTTTGGAGTTTGTATTGAGGAGCCAGGTCTTGTTGATTGAGCACCAAGATCAACTATACTTGCACCGTCTGATACCAGTTGCAGTGCTTGCTTGGTTGCTTGATCTGCATCATAATAAAGACCACCATCTGAAAATGAATCAGGAGTAATATTAACAATACCTACAAGCTCTGGTGAAAGCGTAAAACTCCTTAAAAAGCAATCCTTAATGTTAGGGTTAATAGTACCAAACGTTTTGTTAACTACTGCCATGGGACTCAGCATTGCCATCAAGTGAAGCAAAAATGGTCTGTTTATCAATTCTGGGTGAGGAATCTTAAGGTAGGATGTATCAAGTGTCAGGTTATCCCATAACAAAATATCCAAATCAATAACGCGAGGTGCCCATTTTTCATAGACCTGCGGGCGGCCAATGTCACACTCAATTTGTTTAAGGCCCTTTAACAGCTCTTCAGGAGAAGAAGAACAACTTCCATACACAACCATATTTAGAAATGGCCTGTCCCACCCAGGTGGAGCATCATTTGGTAAAATAGCCTTAGTTTCCAGAATAATTGAAGATTTTAAATTTTTAAAATAGCGTTCCTGCAGTAACTGAGCAGCCTTTTGTAAATGGGAAAAGCGATTCCCCATATTTGAGCCAATAGAAATGTAAATCATTCTTGCAACGCATTACGATAAGTAAAGAAAACACCTCCATGCACACTGGGGACAGGTGGTGCAACTTTGTGAATAGTTACGCCTATAGAAGAAATAATAAGCTTTTTTTGCATCACAAGGTTATTAATGGTCCTGTATATATCATGAGTTAAATGCTCGATTAAGTTGAATTGCTTGCTTTGAACGAGAGATTGAATACTCTGAACTACCTCCAAGTAGCATATAGTATCCTCAAGCCGGTCAGTTGTAAGTCCTAAAGGGGGGGATTTAAAGGTAAAATCAATATTAACACTAACTAATTGAGAATGATACTTCTCTTCTGCACTATAGCCTAAATGAACCCAAAGCCGTAAGTCAGATATAAGAAGATTACATGCAGACATTGCATTCCAACATCACTGAGTTTAAGCTACTTACAACTACTAACACACACTGGCATTTATCATCCCATCAAGAAAACCCCACAAGAGCTTTGCTCCCTTTTGAGCACCCTGCATAACTTTATCTTGCTCTTTTTCATCTAGATCTTCAATAAGATTTGCACACTCCTCAGAATGCCACTCATCAGCTTCCATATGAACCGTAAAAAATTGAAGAGAACACTCATCACTTATTGAATAGTGTTTTTTTAAACCTTCAATTTTAGACTTAGAAACCTCTGGAGTTTGACGTTCGTAAGCGTATAAGGCTCCAAGACCTGCCGCAAAACCTGATCTTACAATATCAAAGTAACCATCAACTAACTCCTGTGTCTCTTTAATCTGTGCACTTTCACGAAGATCAGATCGCGCAACGCCAAGCCCTTCAGCAAAACGTTGCCATAATTCTGGATGATTTTCATCACCTTGTTCCTCTTCTATTAAATTACCAAGTAAAACCTGTCGCATTTTTAGATCTGGGCACAAAAAATGTATACCACTGATGTAACGAGGAAACGCAGCAACGTGGTGATAATATTCTTTAGCATAGGTTTGTAAAGCTTGCAAGCTTAAGCTTCCTGTATTCCATGACTGGTAAAATGGATGATTTAGTAAGTGCAATTCATCTAACTTGTTATTTAGAGACTTAGTAAATTTCATTATTTCCTTCATTATATCAACATATAGTTCATATACTACAGCTTTCTCATTGTTACGATCATGCTAACAATGGTGGGATTGGTAGGACTCGAACCTACGGCCAATTCGTTATGAGCGAACTGCTCTAACCGACTGAGCTACAATCCCTTTTATCAATATTTATAATACACACAAAAGCAAATTTGTCTATTAGCTTATTTCACTATCAACCCAACTTGACAAATCATTTGTTGCACCAATTTTGCGTGCAATTTCCTTACCATCTTGAAATATGATTAAAGTGGGTATAGATTGCACTCCATACTTACTTGGCACTTCAGTCCCTTCATCTATGTCGAATTTGCAGATCTTAATCTTGCCTTTTCTGTCTTTAGCCAATTGTTCGATACGTGGCATTAGACTTTTACATGGCCCACACCATTCTGCCCAAAAGTCTATCAGAACAAACCCTTTATAGTCAGTGACTTCAGATTTGAAATTTTGATCATTTACCGATGTAATATCATCACTCATAAAATACCTAAATTTTTGTAAAATATAGCATATCTATTAGCAGTTAATCAACTAAATTCTTACCGCAGAGCTTGAAAAATTGCCCTAAAGTGTTTTGCACAAACAAAAAACTTCTATTACATCTGGTGGTTAAAGATATCCACGTTTTCCCAACCCATTAAGTCTAACTCAATACGAGTAGGAAGAAATTCAAAGCACTTTTGGGCCAATTCTTTTCTATTTTCACGTTCCAGCATTAAGTCTAGCTTTTCCTTTATCCTGTGGAGATACAAAACATCAGATGCAGCATAACTTTTTTGTTTGTCTGTTAAATTTTCATTTCCCCAATCAGAAGATTGCTGCTGCTTATTTAGTTTGGTATCAAGCAGCTCTAAGCACAACTCTTTTAAGCTATGATTATCTGTGTAAGTGCGAACTAAACGTGAAGCTATTTTTGTGCAATAGCACGGAAGTGCCCAAGTTTCCAAGTAATAACGTATTATGCTCACATCAAATCGCGCGAAGTGAAATATTTTAGTTATATTTTTATCCTCTAATATTTTTCTCAAATTTGGCGCTGTATAATCGTTCTTGAGTTGAACTAAGTGAGCGTTGCCATCATTAAAAGAGAGCTGCACAAGGCATAATCTATCTCTGCTATGAAGTAGCCCCATTGCCTCGGTATCAACAGCTATAGACCTTACATCATCTGGTATTGAACTAGCTGGCAAGTCGTCTTTATATAAAAATATTCCCATAAAGCTTTGTGGAATAATTAAAAACTTATGATAATCAAAAATAAGCCTTAAGTATACGAAAAGATCATAGAAGGAACCACACAAGTTTATGGGCTCTCACATTTTTCGTGTACACGGGGGTTTACAAATTGCTGTATATGCCTATAATTAAGTAAATTTAGGTTAATTTAATTGCGGGAGTAGCTCAGTTGGTAGAGCGCAACCTTGCCAAGGTTGAGGTCGAGGGTTCGAACCCCTTCTCCCGCTCTTTACTTTCAAAATCATTTCGTCAAAAATCCCTTGACAAACTCCGCTAGCCCCCTTATCATGAAACTGAAGCTATTGTATTTGCTTTCGCCAATCTGCAGATTAAAAGGTAAGGATTACTTAATGTATCGGCGTCTTATGTTCAATTTTTTGCAGTATATAGATACTGTATGTCTTTACAAAACTTCATCTACATCTAGATTTTTATCTAAATAAGCTGAACGCGCTTATAAAGCGTTACAAGACATCAAAAAATGCCAATACTCGACAGAGATAGTAAAAGACTAGCTAACTCGGGGATTCTTTGTCTTTTTTTCTGCTTAGTAAATTTCTTAAACATTTGCAGCGTAGGTTAGTTGCAATTAAAAGCAGCTAAATCTTGCTTGTCAAGCGTTTAAAACATAAAAAACGCCAATATTTTAAAGCAGATAATAACCCCAGGGCTTCTTTTGCCTTTTTTTTTATTTGGTAAATTTCTTAATATTTATGGCTAAACGACAACCGTCATCCCGCTACGTGTTAGCGGGATCTATTGCCGAGATACCGCGAATGAATCGCGGTATGACGGTTCGTGGCGGCGTGACGATAAGCTCGTCATCCCGCTACGTGTTAGCGGCTAAGAGATACCGCGGCGGCTGTAAGTTAAAAATATGTTATAAAAGAAACAAGAGGGAACTACTCACTATAGGAATAGCGGGCGTGTGCGACCGACGCGGCGTTGACAACCGTTTATATCAAGGCTATCCCTCGATACGTTTGAATAGTTGCATGGGACATATGTATGCACCCGTTTACAATCTTAAATCAATAAACTATCGAGGTTATTAATATGGTTACATCTTATCAAAATTTTATTGGTATTGACATCGGAAAATTTAAAAATGTTATTGCGGTTCACACACAGAAGAGTGTTGTCGAATTTGATAATAATGCTTCTGGTTGGCAACAATTGTTTAAAAAGTTTTCAGATATCTTACCTAATTCTTTAGTAACTTTAGAAAATACAGGAAATTGGTTTATCGCATTTTCTTATTGACAAGAATATCGCTGTACATCGAGCTAATACCCGTAAAGTAAAAAGCTTCATCTTGTCACACGGAACTTTAGCAAAGTCCGATAAATCAGATGCAAGGGCTCTTGCTCAATATGCGTCATGGAACTCTCTCTCCCCACTTCTGAAAAACAATCAACCTTGGTTGCACTTTGTCAACGTCGTGATGACATTACGCAAATGAGAACTCAGGAAAAATGTAGACTGGAAGCACCTGAAAACGACCATATAAAAGAAAGTTGTCAAAAAACTATCGGATTCTTTAATAGTCAAATAGATGAACTCAATAATACTATACAAAAAATTATTGATGAAAGCCGTGAGTTACAACAACGTCAAAAAATCCTTAAAACAGTTCCTGGAAAAGTTATCTCAAGACTTTCTGTGTTTAATGCCAGAGCTTGGCTACTTAAACAGAAAAGAAGTAGCAAGTCTTGCTGGCGCATCCAAAAGAAAGTGGAAAAGCTATTGGTTATCGAAGAATAACAGGCGGTAGAAGCAATGTTCGTACTAACGGCTGCAATGGCTGCTCAAATCTGCACTTGGTGCATTTTATTCCAAGCTCATTGAAAGTGGTAAGAAGAAGATGGTAAGCTCTAATGCGTAAAATTATGGTTATTGCTAATGCCAGGCTTAAAGAAGCAGTTAATATGAATTAAAAAAATCTGCATAGGAAATAAGTTAACGAATATGTGCGTCCACACACACTTAAAGCACAAACCATAAAATCTAAGCAGTAACTGTTGTTTGATATAAAATTTTTCTATGATAAATTAGGGTGTTTATTGTCAAAAATGCATTTTCTAATTGAATAAAAATACAAAATTATAAACAAGAGTTGTAATAAAACTAAATTCAAAAAATTTAAAAAAAACATAGTTGATATGACGGTTCGTGGCGGTATGACGGTTCGCGGTGATCCCAGTGTCAGCTACTCGGATGACACCATTTACAACCACTCTCCTACCCTTTCTAGCTGTTTATAGCTGTTAAATCTCAGGAATTTATCAAAATATGGAGAGGCAATAAAGGGTGTGGAATTACTTAAATAATTAGATAAAAAACCAGGCAGATCATTTTTTAATTCTTGCATTTTGTATCTATAATTTTGTATAGAAATAACTTTTATTTTATCATAATCAAGTTTCCAATAAGCAAGTTCTGAGACTTCTCTTTTTGTTATATGTTCTACCGCTAAGGCTTGTAAAATTAATTGCGGAAAAAATCCCGACATTACTTCTTCATTGGAAGGTGGTGTACCAAGCTTATAGTCTATAATTGCCACTTGCCCACTTGGTAGATACTCAACTCTATCACATCTTGCTGTCAGTGAAATTTCTTGTGGCCTATTTGTCATCCCAGCAGTTTCATACTGATCACAAGAACCAGCATCACGCACTGGAATATGAAATATCGGACAGGAAAAGCTCTTTTCCAACTCAACATAGTTGCTTCGAGTTTCATCAAGTTCGACAAAAGATTGAATTACCCTCTGTAGTCTTATCCACCACATATTTGAAAAATTAAACTGACTAGTCGAGAATGTTTCTCGTGCAATGCTCATTGGCGACTTTTTGTTGCGTAAATATCTTGCAAGAATGTTGTGCACCATAGTGCCAAATTCCAACATCGATGGCTTAAAATTCAAGTCTCTTAATTGTTTAAGGCCCAGTATATATTCAACGTAAAATGAATAAGGATTACGAATTAGCTTTTCTATTGCACTGCAAGACATCACCTGCATTTTTTCTTTTCTAACTTCGGTTTGAGGT
This sequence comes from Wolbachia endosymbiont (group A) of Udea olivalis, assembly GCF_964028365.1. NCBI lineage: Bacteria > Pseudomonadati > Pseudomonadota > Alphaproteobacteria > Rickettsiales > Anaplasmataceae > Wolbachia > Wolbachia endosymbiont (group A) of Udea olivalis. The sequence goes on along the minus strand of NZ_OZ034773.1, from coordinate 1,510,435 downwards.
TTTGGCATAGGCTGAGTACATGGAACAGTACATTCAGGCGTATTTAATATCCTTAGCCAATCACGATAAGGATATTTTGACCCCTGTAACATAATTTCCAAACGCTGCAATAGAATTGGTTTTCTATGGCTTAGCGATCTTGTAATATAAACCTTACTTGCACAAAACAAATTGTGTAAAGTATAAAAAAAATACCCCTGCTCTTCTTGCGCAGAAGGAAGACTAAATTTTTCTCTCGTAAGTGCATTCAAAAGCGGACTTTGAAAGCTTGGCGCTTCATTAAACCCAGCGAGTATTACAACCTTGTTGTGATATAAGCTGAATTTATTTAAGTCATTTGCTACAGAGAAAAACTCTTTCTCTAAAAATAAGGTCAGAATTTGGTTATATAACTCTAAGGAGCACTTAATTTCTACACCCTCACATGCATTCAAGAAATTACAGGTGAAATTACCTATTTCACCATTTAGCTCTGAAAAATTTATACCAGATAGCATATTAACACACTGCAAATGAGTTGCCACCACATCAGAAATAGGGCAATTTATAATGTTAAGCAAAGGATTAAATACAACCTCTAACTTACTGATAATAAGTAATATATCTTCTTTGTGTTTTAGCTTTTTATGGGCATTGATAGCATTTATAATATCGCTCAGGCCATTTGTACTAAAGTTGCGTAATACCTCTATTTCAAATTCAGATAAAATCCGAGTGTACTCTTCTTGAGTGTAACCAAAAGTCACTAGCCTATGTTTAAGGAGCGAAAGTAATGACACACTGCTCCAATTTGAGGTCAAAACTTCGATACTATAAAGCAGAAGCGTTATATAAGGGTAATTTTCCGGTATGGCACTGTGTTGCCTTGATAAACATGCTATACGAGCTGCAAGTAATTTATCAAAGACGACCAAAGAAATGTTTTCATAACCTTCATTTTCTATAATTAATGATGTCACTTGTGCTTCTTCCTCTCTGGAATCACAAGTGATGACTTCAATATTGCCAACATGTCCACTACTAACTTTGCTTAGATCGGCAGTTGTATCAAAGACATAGTCAGTTATTTCATTCTCTATAGTGTTCAAGCAGCTAACATCCCTTCTATCTACATTTAAATAATCGAGCAGATCTTTCAGACAATATTGATAGTGTTTTTTATCAAGCAATTTCCAGTCTTTCTCTTTAATTTTCAAATTCAGGTTAGGCAAAATTATTTTTCCAAATGGCAGGTCATATATAGCCTTAATTAACGACTTATCCTTTCCAATTCCAACAAAGATTATATATTGGTCTTTTTGTAAAGAGATTATCATATTGTTTATGTAATCACTCTTATGTTTTAATATATCTACTACTTCTAAACCTTTTAAAGTTTTACTCCAAGTCTCAGTGAGTAAGCTTATGAAATTCTCTATTTTTTTTGAATGCTCATTAAATTGATCATAATCCGTTGTTTGGGTAGATTGAATTTTATCAAGCAGTGATGGCAGGCTATAAGCTAAATCAACTGGGAAATTGTCGTTATTTTTTCTATTCCATTCCAATATGAATTGAATGAGTAGCAGCGTCCTTTTTATTGGACTTATAACTTTAACTCTATCAAGATTTAATATTAAATCTTCCTCATCAATGTTCTCTAGCGAAACTATCTCTGGCAAAATTATGCATTTTTCAGCGTTATAATTCTTGAATGCATTGAGTAACGCTATCACATCCCTCTTGCAAGGAAGTATGACCTTTATCTCGGGAATTTTTTCTCTTTCATATTCAGAAAATATGTGCTGAACCAGCACATCAAAAAGGGATTCATCCACATTAACGGTAAAAACTCTTCCCACTAACAGTAACAATTAATACAATATTTTATTGTATAGAAATTATTCAAAATATAAACGTGCTTGTATGCTATTATATATTAAAATTTTTTATAACATTACATGGCAAACATTAGAATAGAAGTTTTAAATAAATGCGAGCAAATTGGATGCAGATGGTTAGTCAACGTTTACTCGATTTACATACGCAAAGGATTACCATCCAAATTATATGAAGAAATTTGCGGGCTATTTTATAATAAAGTCATACAAGACTGCCGTTATTATTCCTACAATGAAAACCTTGAAGAAGTTCCGTATGATTTCATAGAACCAGAAGCAAAGTGGGGCTTGGAAATAAGCTTCTTACCTGGCATGACCGATAATGTAGGCAACACAGCGAAACAAATTGTTAGAGAATATTTAATAAACAAGGACTACATTGATGAAAATGTTTGTATAAAAGCAAGAAGTTCAAAATTGATTCTAAGTCAAGCAACTGAAGATGATATAAAGCAAGAATTCAACCCTATCACTGAGTATTGCACGCTTGTTTATAAAGAAAACGGCAATTACTATTGGAGGCATTACGGTAAGTTAAAAGGCGTCATCCCAGTGCTTGACTACTTGGATCCAGAAAATTTCAAGCAATTGTATAATGAAAACTGGATTCCAGTGTCAAGCACTGGAATGACAGAGGGGGAAACAGGAATGACAAAAGAGAGCACTGGAGTGATATCAAGTAGTAATGGGGCTAAGTCTGTTAACCTAAATGTAAGTGACCAAGAACTTGAGAAAATCAGCAGAGATGGAATCGATGGTAATGGCACTTTAGGGCTCTCTCTGGCAGCAATGAAAGCTATAAAGGATTACTTTAAAAAACTTAATAGAAATCCATATGATATTGAACTTGAGTCTCTGGCACAGACTTGGTCTGAACATTGTAAGCACAATATCTTTTGCTCTCCCATTGATGAAATAAAAGATGGCCTATACGCACATTATATCAAGCGTGCAACGCGTGAGATAAATTCTGACATATGTGTGTCAGTTTTCTCTGACAACGCAGGAGGAATAATTTTTGATGACGATTACTTGATTGTAGATAAAGTTGAAACCCACAATAGCCCTTCAGCTCTTGATCCATTTGGTGGAGCAATGACCGGAGTGCTTGGAGTTAATCGTGATGTAGTTGGTTTCGGGAAAGGCGCGGAGCCTATAATGAATACCTATTACTTTTGCTTTGCCAAAGAAGCAAAAGGCAAATTTTATAGGGATAAAGAGCGCACTGATGAGATCTTACCGCCAAAATATATAATGAAAAAAGTGATCCATGGTGTTAATGTTGCTGGTAATTGCTCTGGTATTCCAACACAACTTGGATCGGTATATTTTGACGATAGATTTTGTGGCAAGCCGCTGGTTTTTGTTGGCAGTGTCGGAATTATTCCGCGCAACATAAATAACGCACCTTCACACATTAAAGGACCAAAAAATGGCGATAAAATCGTAATTATTGGTGGAAGAGTTGGAAGGGACGGAATTCACGGCGCAACGTTTTCCTCAGAGGCTTTGTCGGGAAACAGCCCTTCAACAATTGTGCAAATTGGTGACCCCATAACACAAAAAAAACTATCCAATGCCGTCATAAGAGCAAGAGATCTTGGTCTTTATAATGCAATAACGGATAACGGAGCAGGTGGTCTATCATCGTCTATTGGTGAAATGGGAAAAGACGGATTTGAAGTTGATTTGAGCAAGGTTCTCCTTAAAAACGATGGTATGGCTTCGTGGGAAATATGGATATCAGAATCACAAGAGAGAATGACCTTAGCAGTGCCAGAAGAAAATCTTCCTATGTTTAAGCAAATTATGAAAAAACATGATGTGGAGGTTTGTGTGATTGGAGAGTTCAATGAGAGTGGTAAAGCTGTTGTTAAATGTCCTGAAGGGAAAGTAATAATGGACATCGAAACTGAATTTCTGCATGACGGTAATCCTAAAATGCATTTACAGACAAAGCCGTGGACTGGAGAGTGGATAGCTACTTGCATGACACCAGACCGAGCTTCTGAGCTCCCACTTAGTTCAATAGATGTTGAACTAAAAGAAATGCTGAGCAGACCAAACATATGCAGTAAAGAGTTCATAGTGGTGCAATATGACCATGAGGTTCAAGGGTCGTCAGTGCTGAAACCACTGCAGGGCAAGGGAAGAGTGTGCAGTGAAGCTATTGTTTCAAGGCCAATCCTTTCTTCAAATAAAGGTGTTGTAAAATCGCAAGGGTTTGGCTCGAGTTATGGGGAAATTGACACTTACCATATGGCAGCATGTGCGATCGACACTGCCATACGTAACTATGTAGCCGCAGGAGGAAATATAGACCATCTAGCGTTGCTCGATAACTTTTGCTGGTGTGACGCTTATAATCCAGAAAGGCTATGGCAGCTAAAGAGAGCTGCAGAGGCTTGTTATGATTACGCAACCGCATTTAAAGCACCATTCATATCCGGAAAAGATAGTATGTTTAACGACTTTAAGGGATATGATGAAAATGGCGAGAAAGTGATGATATCTGCACCACCTTCATTACTCATTTCAGCAATTGGAATTATAGAAAATATTGAAAATGCGGTATCGCTTGATGTGAAAATGCCGGGAGACTTAATATACGTGCTTGGAGAAACACTTGATGAACTTGGTAGATCTGAATATCAGTTATATAGTGGAATAGGTAATAACAACGTACCAAAAGTTGATGCAAAGAGCGCTAGGAAGTTGTATGAGCGTTACAACCAAGCAATAAAAGATGGCATAATTGCCTCTGCAATTGCACCAAACTTAGGCGGATTAGTTATTGCTCTGGCAAAATCGCTAATTGCAGGAGACCTTGGTGCTGAAATCGATCTTTCACTAGTGCCAATAGGAAAAATACAAAATACAGACATAATAAACAAGATAATAATGTTTTCTGAATCGCAAAGTAGAATTTTGGTTACTATTGCACCACAAAATCAGAAGAGGTTTGAAGAATTGTTTGAAGGTGCAGTTTATTCATGTATTGGCAAAGTAACAGAGAAAAAGGTGCTAAACATAAAGGATGTTTTAAAAGTAGATCTGAAAGATGTGGCATGCTAATATAAAATATTTTTCTTATTATGCTAAATAACTCTTTTACTATATGTAATGTTTATTTAGAATGAATGTATGTTATTAATTTTGGGTAGGTAATTATGTCTATTTTATCGATACTCCTGTTTATCAGTCTTTCTTTACTCAACACTTCAAATAAATTGATGATATGTGCTGCCTTATTTGTGGGAGCTGCTTTAGTTGTAAATTCAATGGTTGAATTTTATGGCAGAAGCAAAGCTACGTACAACTTAATAGTGTGTATAGCGCTATGTTGTGTTTTTAAATGGCAAAGTTTTAATTTGATGATATTGATTTCATATACTGCAATTTTAGTATCTCTTCTCTCAAGCATAATTATTTTTGAAAAATTGAAGTCCAAGTTGAATTTTCATATGGCAAATTTCATTACTTTAATTATAGCATCAGTGGTTGATAGTGCCGTTGTATGTGTTGGATTACTATACAAATTTTCTGCAGGTAAATGCTTATCAATATACATTAGAGATTTAATTTTTAAGTTTTCTTATGTGTCAGTATTGAGCATCTGCTTGTTTGTAGGAATGTATTTATTTTGCTTGGCGAACAAGAAGTATTTTAAGATTTCCACATAACCTGTTTTCTGATATAGCTAAACTGACTTTGGGTCCTGGGGGTGTATTTGGTGGTCCTAATACGTAACAACAGTTTAGAATTTATAGGTAGCCTAAACCCACAACTGTACAAACACTATGATTTGAGCCTATCAGGGGGGTGTCATTCCAGTGCCCAGACACTGGAATCCAGAAAAAAGAATGGTGTCATCCCAGTGCTTGACACATAGCTGTACGAACATTCATTTTTGAAGGTAAATTGCACAGCAAATGGTGTCATTCCAGTCTGGAATCCAGAAATTTTGCTTATAACTGAGCTGATGAGCTAAAGGTAGTTGTCTTACGCTAAAACAAACGTTTTTAATTAAGTTGCATAGAACCAGTGTCTGGGCACTGGCCCACTGGTGGGAATTGCTCCTAAACTACAACGTTCGTACAGCTATGTGCTTGACACTGGGATGACATCATAGGGGCACTGGCCTACTTAACCGTCATACCGTCGCGGTATCTCAGCCGCTAACAAGTAGCGGAATGACGATTTATCAAACGCTGCTTAATTCTCCGTAACAGTTGAAAAAATCAATAGAAAATCAATATATCACTATAAATTCACGTATTTTGAGGCTATAATGGTTAATACGCTATATGGTATAATATGGACGATTTTATCAGAGTTAAGGGCGCAAGGGAACATAATCTGCAAGGTGTAGACGTCAATATACCGAAAAATAAGCTAGTTGTTATAACTGGGCTAAGTGGTTCTGGCAAGTCTAGCCTTGCATTTGATACGATTTATGCAGAAGGCCAACGCCGGTACGTTGAAAGCCTGTCAGCTTACGCGCGTCAATTTCTCAACATTCAGGATAAACCAGATGTTGAGTCGATTACAGGTCTCTCTCCTGCAATATCTATCAACCAGAAATCGATCTCAAAAAATCCAAGGTCAACAGTTGGAACTGTTACCGAAATTTACGATTACTTGCGCTTAGTATATGCACGAATAGGAGTTCCTTATTCACCTGCAACTGGATTACCAATAACAAAACAAACGGTGTCTCAAATTGTAGATACTATAATTGCGTTACCTTTAGAAACTAAGATATATATACTTGCCCCTGTTGTGCGTGGTAGAAAGGGAGAACATCTTAAAGAGATATTGGAAATTAAAAGACAAGGTTACGTAAGGTTCAAAATAGATGGTGAAGTGTACAATGTAGATGACTTGCCTAAACTCGATAAGAACAAGAAACACGACATTTTTGTGGTTGCAGATAGAATATCAATATTGGGCGATATAGGAAATCGACTGCCAAGTAGTATAGAATCCGCACTAAAACTTGGTAATGGTCTAATGTATGTAGAAATAGTAAACCTACCTGACAACCATCATTCCGAGTATAAAAATGGTCAAATTCTGACTTTTTCAGAGAATTTTGCATGCCCCGAGTCTGGTTTCACTCTTGAGGAAATAGAACCAAGATTATTTTCTTTTAACAGCCCTTACGGTGCATGTGGTTCGTGTAATGGGCTTGGTAAAAAGCTGGCTATTGATGTGAAGCTGATAGTGCCAGATGAAACTCTTTCAATATCTGAAGGCGCTTTAAAGCCAGTGGGATCAATGTTCCGTCAAGTGCACACAGGTTATGGATTTTTAAAAAGTGCAATTCTATCACTGGCTGAAAATTGTAAATTTAGCCTTGATGTTCCGTGGAAGAACATAGATCAAGAAGTAAAAGATATGATACTCTTTGGCTTCGGTAAATTTCAAGGTTTGGTCAGTATCTTAGAAAACCAGATGGATTATGATGAAACGCTTGTTGAGCGATATTGCTCTGTTACTCACTGCAGAGAATGCACTGGCTATAGATTGAGAAAAGAAGCGCTTACAGTAAAAATTGATAGCAAACATATAGGTGAAATATCAGGGCTTAGTATCGATGAATCCCTTAAGTGGTTTGAAAATTTGCCAGACAAGCTCACAGAACAACAGAAGCAAATCTCAAATAAAATACTAAGTGAAATAATCAAGAGGCTAACATTTTTAAAGAATGTAGGGTTGAATTACCTAACGCTTGATCGAGAATCTAGCACTCTCTCTGGCGGCGAGAGTCAGAGGATCAGACTTGCTTCGCAAATTGGCTCAGGATTAACGGGGGTTTTATATGTTCTTGATGAACCCTCGATTGGCCTTCATCAATGTGATAATGATCGGTTAATTGCCACACTAAAAAACTTAAGAGACATGGGTAACACTGTAATCGTTGTTGAGCATGATGAAGATACAATAATGGCTGCTGATTATGCGATTGATATTGGTCCTGGAGCTGGCGTAAATGGTGGAAAAGTTGTTGCAGAAGGAACACCAGACCAGGTGCAAAGAAATTCGGGGAGCATAACAGGGCAATATTTGAGTGGAGAGAAAAAAATTTTAATTCCAAGGAGAAGAAAGCAAGCAACTCAGTTCATAAAAGTAATAAATGCATGTGAAAATAACTTAAAAAATGTGAACGTTAAATTTCCTATAGGGAATCTTATTTGTGTTACTGGAATATCAGGAGGGGGAAAATCAAGTTTAGTCATAGAAACGTTATATAAATATTCAGCACATAAGATACATCATTCGTCTGCAAGGTATGGTCAGTGTGATAGAATAGAAGGCCTTGAATATATAGATAAAGTTATAGAAGTTGATCAGTCGCCAATTGGTAGAACTCCTGCGTCAAATCCAGCAACATATGTTGGTATGTTCACTCATATAAGAAATTGGTTTGCAGGTCTTTCGGAGTCAAAAGCAAGGGGATATAATATAGGCCGGTTTTCATTTAATACCAGAGGGGGAAGGTGTGAGGCTTGTAAAGGTGATGGGCACTTAAAGATAGAGATGCATTTTCTACCGGACGTTTATGTGAAGTGTGAGCAATGTAAAGGGCGAAGGTATAATCGGGAAACATTGGAAGTTACTTATAAAGAAAAATCAATCTCTGATGTGCTTGATATGACGATAGATCAAGCTTGTGTTTTTTTTGAAAACCTTCCAATGGTAAAAGAAAAGTTGGTTTCTTTGCAGGAAGTGGGACTTGGCTATATAAAACTCGGACAGTCGTCAACAACGTTGTCTGGGGGGGAAGCACAACGAATAAAGCTATCTAAAGAGCTATCAAAACGATTTACCGGAAGAACATTGTATATTCTTGATGAACCAACAACTGGATTACACTTTGAAGATATAAATAACTTACTAAAAATACTCCATAGATTAGTCGATCTGGGAAACACTGTTATAGTTATCGAGCACAATTTGCACGTTATAAAAACTGCAGATTATATAATAGACATCGGACCAGAGGGCGGAATAAAAGGCGGAGAAGTGATTGCTACTGGAACTCCAGAAGAAGTGGTAAAAATTCCAGAAAGTGTTACAGGCAGGTATCTTAAAACATATTTATTATAAACTATTTCTTAATCATTATTGACTATGTTGCATATTTATGATTTGGAGAGGGTAATGTCAGTATATCGATACTTTAAAAGGTACGTTGAATATGGAGTTGTACCTGCTAAGAGAGCAGAAGATTGCACACTAGTTCCAGAAAGTAGTTTCTATAAGTCCGTACATTACGTTGATAATGTGCTAGGACCTGTGAAAGATGTAATTTGTGGAGTTGAGAGTAAAGATGATTATAACAAGTATTATAAAAACAATGATAATTGTGAATACGTGGGTTACAGAGCAGAGAAAGTGTATTCATTGTGTGCACTGAGTGCTATTTTAGCAGCCAACATAATATTGCAACCTTTATTTTTGATAGTGGCATGTTTGTCATACTTTCCAGTCAAGTTATTGTCAAAAATAACAGGGGACTATTGTTTTAAAACGGATACAAAATCATTCGTTAATTATTCAAACATATTTTTAGAAATGGGGCAAGATTGTGCTAATGCAGTAGCTAGAGTATTTAACAAGATTGTAAGTTATGCTTGCGCTGCTATCATTTGGGCTGCCGCGTCAATCATAACGCCACTTGTGTGGGCTTGTGACAAAGTGCAAAGTAAGTTGAGTGAAGTACAGAAGCCAGAAAAACATCAATTTTTATCTAAGGATAATTCAAAGACTACTTCAGTCAATGGTATACCACAAACTGAGTTATAAGTTCTGCTTTTCAGCAGCATGAACTATATTGAAATGGAATAAAAAGTGAAAGAGTGTAAGCTTAAGTTACTTTAGCTATACTATATAAATTATTTTATAATATATTTAATGAGTTGTGAACCTTCTCTTACTAAAAAAAGCTACAAATCTCATATTTCCAAGCGTATGCGTAAGTTGCGAATGTATCATTGATGAAAATCTTAATCTGTGTAGTGAATGCAACAAAAAAATCAATTTTCTAACTAAGCATTACTGCAATGTTTGTGGCGTAGTAATCTCAGACAATATTTATACGTGTGGTAAGTGCATCATCAATCCTCCACCGTTTAAAGTATTAAGATCAGTTTTTGCTTATGATCAACATAGTAAAAACATGATTATAAATTTCAAATTTTTTGATAATTTGAATTACGTAAAAATCTATGCAAAGTGGATACACCAAGCTAATCAGGATACGTTTCAGAACGCAGAGGTCGTAATTCCTATACCGTTACATAAAATGCGTTTGTTTAAACGTAAATATAATCAAGCAGCACTGCTTGCAAAAGAGTTGACTAAGTTATCCAATTTATCCTATACGCCATTTGCAATAAAACGTCCTCGCCATACTATCCCTCAGGCTGGTCTTTCACTTAAGCAGCGTGAAAAAAATTTAAAGAAGGCTTTTAGCATAAGCAACAAGAAAATTATCGAAAATAAAATCGTGATATTAGTTGACGACGTAGTAACAACTGGAGCAACTGTAAGGTCCTGCTCTCAAGAAATTTTAAATTCTGGTGCAAGAGAAGTGAGAGTGCTATCGCTTGCAAGAACGGTAGCATGTTAAAACGTGATTTTTAATAACCTCAACATCACTGAATTCAAAAGTTTGGCCGCTCACGATTTGGTATCCTTCATGCCCCTTTCCTGCAACTAGCAGAATCATACCCTCATTATAGGCAATATCTACTCCTTTCTCTATAGCTTCTCTTCTATCTTCTATCTCTAGCGCATCAGGGCAATGTAGTAAAATACCACGACGAATTTCTGCAGGATTCTCATCACGCGGATTGTCATCCGTGATTATCACTTTGTCTGCATATATTTGTGCTACTTTACCCATTTCTGCGCGTTTTGTTTGATCACGATTGCCACCGCATCCAAAAACTAGAACTATTTTTTTATTGAAGTGCCATTTTAAAGACAATAGGGCTTGTTTAAGCGCACTTGGAGTATGAGCGTAATCCACGAATGCAAAAGGTTTCACTTTCTCCATTCTTCCTGACGGGAAAATGAGTTTATCCACACATATTTCTCTGTAATTTAATCCAGATATACCAATTGCACATAGCAGATTATATGCTTGAAATTTTCCTAAAACTGGGAAAAATGTATTGTAAATTTGGTTATCAACTTTTACTGTAAGGTATTGACCACTTGGAGTTGGTATTTGCTCTAATAAAGTAATATCAGAGCCTTTTTTTCCATAAGTCACAACTTTATTACTGCGTTTTTCAGCTATTTTAAGCAATGCGCCGTATTCATCTATATCCGCATTTAAAATCGCTGTTTTTCCTTCTGGTAATACTTCGTAAAATAACCTTTTTTTAGTTTCTAAATATCCACCAAGACTTTTATGGTAATCTAAATGATCTTGCGAGAAATTAGTAAAAGCTGCAGCACTCAACTTTAATCCATGGATTCTGTATTGATCAATCCCATGACTTGATGATTCCAACACTAAGTGTTCTACACTTATACCACGCAATGTTGCGTAAAGGTCTTCTGCACCTGGAGTGGTAAGGCTGTTGCTATTACCTTTTCTGCCATTATTGATGCATGTTCCAATTGTTCCAATAGACGCAGCATTATAGCCAGAGTTTTGCCAGATCTGGCGGCAAAATTCTACTACTGAAGTCTTGCCATTTGTGCCTGTTACAGCAGCAACATATTTTGGCTGTTTGAATTGATAAAACCTGCTGACTATTTCGCTGTATATTTCTTGAGGGTTTGGGTGGAAGATACAGATTCCAGCATCACGCGTTGGAATGATACCAAGGCTTGAAGCTTCTGTTATGCAATCACTTGCAATTATCGCTTTAGCTCCACAAGATAATATCTGATCTATGTAAATCCTATCCCTTTCTGACACACAAACAAAAAGATAACCTTCCTTGATTTTCTTGGGATTACATGTGACGCCTTTGATTTCAATATCAAAGTTAACATCAATAATGTTATGCAGTAATTCTCTCAGTTTCATGTCCTACTTCATCGTTTTGAAAGTCTAAACATGGTAACCTTTTTAGTGCGTCATTAAGGTCAAAGATTAAATCTTCAGGATCTTCCAGTCCACAAAATATCCGTATAAAACTTCCACCATAATCTGAATTCATTACAGATCTTGACATAGATCTACGATCTATTGGTAATATCAAACTGTCGCACCCTCCCCAAGAAGCACCGATACCAAAAATTTTCATGTGATCAACCATGCAGCTTAGTTCTTCACATGAATATTCTCTACCCAATACTATACTGAATACGCCGCTTGCTCCTTTAAAGTAACTTTTCCATAATTCGTGTTGAGGATGGGAGGGAAGTGCTGGATATAAAACCTTTCTAACTTTTTGCTGTGCTTCTAGCCACTTTGCCACTTCCATTGCTGTATTTTGGTACTTTTTCATACGTGTGTGCAGTGTTCTTAGTCCCCTATGTGCAAGATAACAGTCGTGCGATTGAATGGTTACTCCATAATTTTTATAGCTCTCATAAAGCAATTTAAAAATTTCACCTTCAGCAATCATAGTCCCCATCAATAAATCTGAGTGACCGGCTAGATACTTTGTTACCGCATATAGTGCAACATCAATTCCATAATCAAGCGGCTTAAATAACAAAGGAGTGGCCCATGAATTGTCGCAAACGGTTACGATTCCACGTTCTTTAGCAACTTTTACTATATGCTCTATATTCGAAATCTCAAACGTTACAGAACCAGGAGTCTCGATCATTATCAATGAAGTATTACTCTGAATTAAATCAGTTATATCCTGTGTTGGATCATAAAAAGTTACTTCTATTCCCCTGTTTGGTAACTCATTTTCGGCAAATCTCTTGAGTCGGTAATAACTGTTATCCTGAATTAAAACATGAGAACCTGCTTTAGTGAAAGTCAAAATAGCAAAAGTAAGTGCAAATAGTCCGGAAGGAAAAATAAGCGCTTGTCCACTCCCTTCAATTTCAGCCAGTGCATTTGAAAAATAATGAACAGTGGGAGTACCAACATTACTATAGCTGTAATCTCTTGCAACATCATCGTTGATTACATCGTATATACTTTCTCCATTTGCTGCATTTAAGTAGTCCTTGTAAGTAGGGAATAATATGGTAGAAGAATGATAAACTGGCGGGTTCATAGAACCTTTATAGTCCTTAAATTTTCTTCCTGCTTTAACTAATAAAGACTCTTCCTTCACATTTTTATTATTTATTTTTTAAATTGTACTCGTTTTGCGTATACAAGTGAAGAGAAATTGCATGTATTAGCTCTATCTCACTCTTTAATAATTCATAGATCAATTTATGCCTTTTGAGAGTGTTCATTCCGATAAAGCTGTCAGATATCAATATTAGCTTGATATGTGAAGGTAGTGTTGAAGATGAAGCAAAATAATGATCAGCATGCTTTGCTGATTCATCGATAATGTTGATATCAATTACATCTATCGAATCGTGTATCTTTTCTTCTATCGTTTTAATAATATCCATAATGGTTTCTTTAAGCAACAATATGCTCCTCTTGTCATCCCAGTATCAGCTACTTGGATGACAATCGCAATTACTTATTCTCTTCTTTATTATCTATGTCTTGATAATCAGAATCTACTACTTTTTCCTCTTTATCATTTGGATTTCCTTCTGATGAAAAGCCATTTTCAGCACTATTTTGTTGAGATGCTTGATACATAGCTTCTCCAAGTTTCATAGATAATTGAGAAAGATTAGTGACTTTCTGCTGTATTGAATCAGCGTCATCAATGTTATCAGATTTACTAACTTCTTTTAATTCGTTAACTGCATTTTCAATAGCAGATCTATCTTCTGGTGAAACTTTATCACCATACTCTGTCAGAGACTTTTCTGTAGAATGGACTAAGCTATCCGCTTGATTCTTCACTTCAATAAACTTTTTGCGCTTTTCATCTTCTTGCGCTTTTTCTTCAGCTTCTTTTACCATGCGATTTATTTCATCATCAGATAAACCGCCTGAAGATTGAATGCGTATTTTTTGCTCTTTTCCAGTAGCTTTATCTTTTGCAGAAACGTGTGCTATTCCATTTGCATCTATATCAAATGTCACTTCAATTTGTGGCCTTCCGCGCGGAGCAGGAGGTATCCCTTCCAAACTAAACTGACCGAGTAGCTTATTATCAACTGCCAGTTTTCTTTCACCCTGATGCACCTTAATTGTAACAGCTGTTTGGTTATCTTCTGCAGTTGAAAACACCTGAGATTTTTTAGTAGGAATTGTAGTATTACGCTCAATAAGTGGAGTGAATACTCCTCCTAGAGTTTCAATACCAAGAGAAAGTGGGGTCACATCAAGTAGTAACACATCTCTTACATCACCTTGAATGATCCCCGCCTGTATTGCAGCTCCAATTGCTACAACTTCATCAGGGTTAACTCCTCTATGTGGATCTTTGCCAAAGAATTCTTTAACTTTCTCTATGACTTTTGGCATACGAGTCATGCCACCAACAAGAACCACTTCGCCAATTTGACTAGCAGATAAACCAGCATCCTCAAGAGCTTTTTTACAAGGAGCCATAGTTCTTTCGATTAAATCATTCACTAAGCTTTCAAGTTTTGCTCTCGTTAATTTCATATTTAAGTGTTTTGGACCACTTGCATCAGCTGTAATAAACGGTAGATTTATTTCCGTTTCCATTGCACTTGATAATTCAATTTTCGCTTTTTCAGCAGCTTCTTTGATTCTTTGCATAGCCATTGGATCATTTTTCAAATCAATGCCATTACTTTTCTTGAATTCATCTAGTAAATAACTCACTACTCCATTATCAAAGTCTTCACCTCCAAGATGGGTATCACCGTTTGTTGCTTTCACTTCGAAAACTCCATCACCTATTTCAAGTATTGAAACGTCAAATGTACCACCACCAAGGTCATATACTACTATTGTGTGCCCATGTTTCTTATCAAGACCATAAGCAAGTGCTGCAGCAGTCGGTTCATTTACTATTCTGAGTACATTTAATCCGGCAATTTTTCCTGCATCTTTTGTTGCTTGACGTTGAGAGTCGTTGAAGTATGCTGGCACTGTTATCACAGCATCTTTTACTTCCTCTCCAAGATAAGCTTCTGCTGCCTCTTTCATGTTTTGTAGTATAAATGCACCAATTTGACTAGGAGAATATTCTTTATTATCAGTTGTTTTAACCCATGCATCACCACTTTTTGCTGCAAATACTTTGTATGGTACACTTAGATTTTTCATCTCAGGATCACTATATTGACGGCCTATTAATCTCTTAGTAGCAAAAAAGGTATTACTTGCATTGGTGGTTGCTTGCCTTTTTGCTGGAGCACCAATCAACCTTTCTCCTGAAGAAGTCAATGCAACTATAGATGGAGTAGTTCTTGCCCCTTCTTTATTTTCTATTACCTTTGTATCCTTGCCCTGCATTATTGCAACACAAGAATTTGTTGTTCCGAGATCTATGCCTATTGCTCTTCCCATAATGAGTACCCCATTGTAAATATTATCTGATATAAGAATATATAAGTATAGGGCTCATTAATTACAAGCCCAATTTAGGTTTCTAATTAGTTATTAGAACTTAAAAGGCGCGAAAGCCACTTAGTCAGCCAAAAATTGCCTCGTAGTTTATTTGAATTATCAGCTTCTTCATTGCTGCTATCCCCAATTTGGTATCCAGAGTTCTGTAATGGCTTATAACCGTTTAAATTAACATCATCTCCTTGTTTTAAAACAAATGTATTTACATCTAAACTGTTATCAATACTAACGTTCAATGTAATATTAAACTCTTTTTCGATTGTAGAAACTGTATTGCGTTTGTTATTAAAAATGTGCGCTATAACTGCACTGTGTGCTACTAAATCAAAAGACTTATTTCGATTCTTGTTAGCAATATGTTGTAAATCCCTTAGTATTGATGAAACAATTACTTCGTTTGATTTTACTCTTCCAGTACCTTTGCAGTGTAAACACTCTGTAGTATTAATTTCTTGTATGTTTGGTTTAATTCTTTGTCTTGAAAATACCATTAAACCAAAGTCATTTATGTAGCTAAATTGAACTTTAGCTTTATCATCTTTAAACGCTTGCTTTATAGCAGACTCAACAGCTCTGCAATACTGATATTTCAACATATCAATAAAATCGACTACTATTAATCCTGATAGGCCCCTAAGATTCACCTGTCTTGATATTTCAGGTACTGCTTCCATGTTGGTTCTATAAGCTGTTTCTTCTATGCTATCTTCTCCTGTCATCTTTCCTGAATTTACGTCTATTGAAACAAACGCCTCAGTTAAAGTTATTATCAAAGACCCACCAGATGGCAATTCTACTCTATTGCTATATAACTCAGAAATTTGATCTTCGATTCCGTAGTAAGTAAAGATCGGAGCATAACCTCTATACAATCTATAGCGCAACTTACTACCTTTTAGTGCATTGTTAGCATATTGCCTAACTGCCTCAAAAGCTTCCTTTCCAGACACTATAACTTCTATACCATCGCTACAAAAATCACGAACAGATCTCATAATTACATCTGCTTCATTGTAAATTAATGATGGAACGTTTACAGAGAAGGCATTTTTTTGAATGCTCTGCCATAATGAGGATAAGTAATTGTAATCCTGCTCAATTTCTTTCTTATTTTTTCCTGAACCAACAGTTCTTACTATTAAACCTGACCTTTTTGGCAAGTTTATTGAACTCAGTATCTCCTTTAACTGCTTTCTGACATTAGCATCTTCAATTCTGCGAGACACTCCACCTTTACTCATGGAATTTGGCATGAAAACACAGTATCTACCCACTAAAGTTATGTATGTTGTAAATGAAGCTCCTTTATTGCCTCGTTCCTCTTTAGTTAGCTGAACCAATACTTTTTGATTTACTGAAATAACATCTTGTAATTTGTATTTTTTATATAAATGTACCTCTCTTACAAAACCACTACCTGACTCGTTGACATTCTTACTAGCTGCAGAATCTGAAGAGACATTTGCTATGGTATCGTTCCCTTTTTCTGTATAATCGTCATTTGAGTAGCTCTCAAAGATAGTTTCCTTTTCTTTTTCTGGAATATTGAAGTAATCTAGAGATATCTCGGAAAAAGACAAAAAACCTTGCTTATTTTTTCCATATTCGATAAATACGGCTTGCAAAGAAGGCTCTATACGCTTTATATAAGCAACGTATATATTACCTCTTAATTGTTTTTTTTCCTTGAATTCTTGTTCAAATTCTACAACCTTATTATTAACTGACAAGGCAACTCTTACCTCATTAGAACAGGTGGAATTTTCTATCAATAATAACCTTTTACCACTATTTACCACTTATTTACCGTTTGCTTTTCATTCTGAAGTTAACTTCATGCTACTTAATGCACTGTTGATTGTCAAGAATTTTACGATCTGCATTATTCGGTTGACTTTTAGTGTTTTGCGTAATAAACTCGCATAGAATTTATTATATCATTATAAGTATGGCGAAAAAAAATGCTTCTTTGCTCGTTAAGTTAGTTAGCACTGCAATCAAGACAACAAAAACTGGTGAAGAAAAATCAACAGGTTATTTTTATGTAAAAAAGCGTAATCCAAAAAAGCTTACCAAAAAACTGGAGTTTAGGAAGTATGACCCAGTAGTCAGAAGGCATGTGTTATTTAAAGAAGAAAAACTAAAGTAATTTTTTTATAAGGGATTTTATTATTATGCAAAATTTACAATTAAGTTATCCTATAATAGTAGAGTTGGGGGATGTGAAAGATACAAAACTGAAATTAATAAAGGTCATTGCACAATTAATAAGTAAGAAGTACACAACACAGAAAAAAGCAGCAAACGCTCTAAAGATTGATCAACCTAAAGTATCTCAAATCAATAGGTCAAAAATCGAAGGGTTCTCCTTAGAATACTTGCTTAACTTATTGATTGTATTGGGCCAAGACATAAACGTAAGAATAAAGCATAATTCTAAACCTGCATAATATGTAAAGGACAAATAAATGCAGAACAATAAAACAGTAAGCTAAAAGGGAACTTATTACTCAACAAAACAAGACTTAAAATTTTGTGCAATGTTATTGATTATAGCTAGATATGCATCTTTTCCAGGCTCTATGTCTGATCCAATAGGATCAAGAACTACCATTTTTGCGTCATTAGAAAGAGCATTAGGCTTTATGCTGTCTTCCTGTGAATGAGCAAATATACATTTAACGTTTTCTTCCTTCATTATCTTTTTTAGCTTCATTAAACTCCTCATACCTATGTAAGAATCCTCTTCTATGGAAAGAATGGCACTTGGGTGATTTAAACCAAAATATTTTTCAAAATATTGATAAGCATCGTGAGTGACGATATATTTTTGATTTTTAAAATCATTCAGTTCTTTCATAATTTCTTTTACTTCTTGGTCTATTTTTTTTATAGCTTTTGTTGCATTAGAGTTGTATCGATGGGAATTTTCTTTATCTATGTTAGACAATGTTGCACTTACAGAAAGTATCATGCTCTTTGCATTTTCGGGACTCAGCCAAATGTGTAAATCTTTTTCATCTTTAATGTGAGTAATTTTTCTAGAAAATGAATGTGGCCGAGTAGGAAGTAGGTTGATTGCCTTTGACAATTGCACTAGTTCTTTATTATTTTTGGCGAAAGTTTGAACAAACGTCTCTAAGTTATCGTCAACATAAAATATAACGTCACTTGATTCTAAATTACTCGCATCAGATGGCTTTAATATATAATTATGCGCAGATGTTGCATAGCCAAGCAATTCCGGTTCTAAAATCCCTTCTGTAATAGAAGCTACAAGTGAGTGGATAGGTTTGATTGTAGCTACAACTTTTAAATTGGATGAAAAGGCGATATTATAGTATAGTGTAAATGAAAGTAATAGAAAAAAAGTCAGTAAATGTCTCATATAAACGTTGAGAAGAAGTTAAATTTTGTCAATAAATTGAATAATGTCAATAATCGTGTTCTAAAAATAGAAAATCTTGCTCTCACATATGATGGTAAAAGAATCCTTGACAATATCAATATGTTCATGGAAAGAGGAGACATAATTACAATACTTGGTCCAAATGGTGGAGGTAAAACCTCTTTAGTGAAAGCAATTGCTGGCATAAATAAAAGCTGTACCGGTAATATCGTATTTGCTGACAACATAAAAATTGGCTATATGCCGCAAAATTTTAGTATTAGTAATTTGATGCCAATAACAGTTGAATATTTCCTTTTAAATAGCTCCTTGAAAAGACTAAAGAAAAATCAATCCATTATTACAGAAACGATAGAGTTGGTTAGTATCGGTAACATTTTGAAGAATCAAGTGTTAGAAATTTCTGCAGGGCAAACACAATTATTGCTACTTGCACGTTGTTTAATTGCAGAGCCTGACTTGATCATTCTAGATGAACCAGTTAGTGCAATGGATATTAACGCGCGGGCTAAATTTTATGATATTATAAATAAAATAGCAAAAAAACGATTGGTATCGATTCTTATGACTTCTCATGATCTTAACTCTGCTCTACCATCCTCAGATTACATAATTTGTATAAATAATACTATCTATTGCCAAGGCAAGCCTGATGAGATTATGAAAAATAGAACCCTAAATGAAATATTTAGCAGTTACGCAGCGAAATGATTCAAAATATTTTGCGTCTTCTGCACATAACTACGGTGCTGACGCGTTACAATATATTACCTTATTTACTTCCACCATCAAAAAAATCAATAAATAAAATACAAGGCCACAAGCTAAAGTGTGCTCTTGAAAAATTAGGTCCGGTGTTCATTAAGTTTGGGCAGTCTATCTCATCACGTACTGATGTTTTAAATGAAGATATAACAAATAACTTGTTATTGATATGTGATAGATTGCCATCATTTTCACATAAAATAGCAGTTAAAACTATAGAAAGTGAGTTTAATTGTAAATTGAGCGACATTTTTTCAAGCTTTTCTGAAAAGCCAATTGCAGCAGCATCGATTTCTCAGGTGCATAGAGCGGTTACAACTGAGGGTAAGGAAGTTGCTGTAAAGGTTTTAAGGCCAAATATTGAGAAAACATTCTCAAGAGATATAAAAATGCTTTCTTGGCTTGCAGAAATTGCAGAAAAATTTAGCGAACAATCAAAAAGGCTGAGGCCAATTGAATTAGTTAAAACTTTTGCTGAAATTTGCCGATTAGAGTTAGATCTACGTTTTGAAGCTGCTCACTCTTCGGAACTAAAGGAAAACACAAAAAATGACAGAGGTTTTTATGTACCTGAAATAGATTGGAATAGAACTGCAAAAAAGGTTTTAACATTAGAATGGATAGAAGCAACGCCAATATACGAAGTTGAAAAACTGAATAATCATAAGCAAATAGCTATCAATCTTATAGAATCGTTTTGTAATCAGGTATACAGGGATTGTTTTTTTCATGCTGATATGCATCCTGGAAATCTAATGGTTGATAGTAATAACAATATTATTGCTCTGGATTGTGGAATCATGGGTAGAATAGATCGTGAGACATGCTATTACGTTATAGAGATACTCAAAGGCTTTTTAAATCGGGATTATGATCACGTTGCAAAAATGCACTTTAAAGCTGGTTACGTTTCATCACAGCATAGAAATTTTGTCACAGCTTGCAGGGCAATAGGTGAACCCATTATTGGGCAGCCTATACAGAAGATTTCATTTGCTAGTTTACTTGCTCAGCTATTAAAAATAACTGGTGATTTTGATATGAAAGTTCAAACACAATTGTTATTGCTGCAGAAAACTATGATTTTACTGGAAGGGACATGTAGAAAGATCTACCCAGAAATCAATATGTGGAAAGTAGTTGAAGCGTGGATAAGCAGTCAACATGAAAGTAAAATAGGGTATAGGGAAAAAATTAGAAGTTCTTATCCTGTAAAAACAATCCAAGGGATATTTAGCCTTATAGAAAAATTGAACCTAATAGCTGATAAAAAATTAGAAAACATCCAAATTAAAAATAAATCAAATGGAAAAGTCTATTTTTTATTGTGGTTTGTAATTATAATTCTAATCGTTAAACTTTTAATTTCTTAAACTATGGGAAAAAACTGCGTCAAATCCAATTTTTATTCAACTTAATTTTTAATCTGCAGGAGCCGAGTTGAGAATGTCCAATTTTCCACTTTCTTTATGTATCTGTTCAGCAGAGTGGCAAAATAAGGTAGACGAGAAAAGACAACTATAGGAACAAATGGGTGTCATGCCAGTGCGTGACACTGGCCTCCTGTTTCAATGTTAAACAAAATACCATAGAATTCAAAAAGACAATTCCTAGAAAATTTCTACATCCAAAAAAGGCATAAGTTATGTTAATGCTGTTTGAATGAGATGATATAAAGATAAGCCAAATTTTTACAAAGAAAACATTTCAAGCAGCAAGACACCTTTGATTGAAAGAGAGCACCAAATTTATGGGGTGAGTAACTGCGCTATTTCAACTATAGTATTTTCTAAAACGAATGATAAACGTCTAAAATGGTATTACCAACTAAAAGGTGTAAGTCTGTACATTGATGCATTAGAGGTCTGAGGCAACTTTTGATGGTGTGCCAACAATGCTCTATCGGATTTAGATCAGGTGAATATGTTGGAAGATAAAGCAAATGACAGCCAAAAGACTCTATTAATGACTTTGTTTTGGGAGTTTTATGGAATGTAGCATTATCCATAACTATGGTTGTATCACGCTGTAATTGTGGAAGTAATCTTCGCTCTAACCATACATTAAATATATCTTTATTACACCCTCCTGTGAAGGTCATTGGTGCAATAAACTTCTCATCCACCTATTATACTCACTCTTTCCCGCTTTTTTCCTGGAACATCAGCATATATTTTTTCTCCTCTTGGAGCTCGTGCATATTCTCGGTATAGTCTATTATCAACTCCTGCTTCATCTATATATAAAATGCTACAGTGGTCTATTTTTGAGACTTTATCGATAAATTGCTGCCTATCTTCTTGATTGCGCTCTTGATAGAATGTGACTTTTTTTAAAGGTTATTTTTAGCTGTCTTAATCTATACCAAATTGCACTTATCCCAAAGCCAAGGTTTTGTTTCATTTCTGCTAGTGTGTGATCTGGGTGTTTTTTGACATATTCTTTGAGTATTTCTGGATCTATTTTTCGAATAAAACCAGTACTTTTTACCGCTTTGAGACCTTGGCCAGTAGCTTTCTTTTTTAGCCATCTATATAGTGTTGCTATCCCTATCTCAAAAACCTCTGCAACTTCAACCTTTGACTTTCCTTTTTCTACCAAAGACACTGCTTTTTCCCTTAAATCTACACTATATACCATCGCTTTCCCTACTTTAAAAAAACATATTATACCTTTATCATTCGCTTTTGAAAATACTATAGTTAGCGGAATGACGGTTTTTCAAATTGTCGGTAAATCTAAGTCAGTTTAGCTATAATTTCCTAAATTTGCTCACAATCTCTTGACTTGACACATATGTTTTTTTCCCAAATGTTACTATCTTCCTCCTTTTCCTTTCTCAATTTGTGCAACCATTTCCTTTACATTTGCATGCGTGAGAAGGGAATTTTTGCTGATATGAGATTTTGGATCAGATTTTGCTGTTACGTGTTTCGTTGCAGATCTTTTATTCTCTGTTAGAAATGAATGAGATTGTTTTTTCTTCACACCGATATCCGCTTGTGCTGCTGGAGTGGTTTTGCTTTCAGCAAGCTGTACATTAGCATTTCCTTTTGCTTGATTTTGCTCAAATTTTTCTTTTAATGCCTTTACTTTACTGCCCATCTCGCGATTAGCTCCTCCTTTCATAGTAGCTGCTGCTACTTTTGGTATCGCCTTACCAGCAGCTTTTTGTGCTGATTTCCTATTGTCTTGATTTTCAGATTCTAGTGGTACTCTTTCAGCTGATTTTTTAAGAATTACTCCTACTACTTTTGGCTCTGTGCTTACTTTTTGATTAGCACGGCTTAGATTTTTAGGCTTTGGCGGTACTGCAGGTTTATCTTTGATTACCACTTTCGATTCTTGTCTAACTTCTTGACCAGTAGTAAACATTTTTTTTGGCACTTGCGGTGGTTTTGGTGGTACGAGGGATTGAGGTTGTTGTTTCTGCTTACGTTCTCTTTTTGCTTCTATATGTTCTTTAGGAACTGTTGCATAAATTGGCTCTTCTTTGGGCGATTTTGAACTCTGCGAATTTTCTATTAAAATTTTACTCTTCTTCTCTTGATAATTTGATATCTCTTTGTATACAGACTCTTCATTTAATGAACTTCCATAGCCTGAATCTTCTCTCTGCTCATATAAAGGATTTTCCTTTTGCTTTTTCTCTTGATAATTTGATATGTCTTCATATTCAGACCCCTGATCTAATGAACTTTCATAGCCTGAATCCTCAGAAGGATTTTCCTTAGCATCAGGCATACTAAAACTATTAGCTCCTTTTAGTAAAGAAGATGTAGACTTTGCCTTGCTTTCTCCATCTGAGGATATTTCTGATTTAAAGCGTACCTTCCTCGAATCTGGAGCAGCCGGAGGTGCTGTTGTTGGTCGCTTTATTTGCCTCATGCGATTACCACCTAATTTTTCTTTCGGCTGTTCTTCTTTTCGCAGCTCAAAAGTACCTTCCTTTTGCTTTCTACCTTCCAAACTCACTTCGTGTGATCTATCTTTTCCTTGACTCTTTTCACTTTGTTCTAAATTTAAAGAATCTTTTAAAATATTATTTTTTCTGAAATCTTTTTCTAATTGTTCCAAGAGATCAATTTTTTTTAAAATTCTTGTATACTTAGCTGCTGTTTCTAAAGTGAAACTTGACAACTCATCATTTACAAAATTACTTATACTACTGTTCTTGGTTGGAAAATTTTTTCCCAAAATTCTATTCATTAATGTTTTAAAAAGACCTAATGGCTGTTCTACATAATTGTTCAAGTCAGTATATATAACAAACTCAGCTATACCTTTTGCCTCACCTGTAAAACCTTCTAATGCATGAGATAAATCCCTTAACGTTTTGTTATATTGTTTCTCTGCATTTCCTAGCTTTACAGCTTTGATCAGAGAATCGAGATTTTTTTTATAGTTCTCACTTTTAAATGGATTATTCATACTAATTACAGCTCATTATTTATTAAAATATAGATCTAAAATATTAAGATCTAGTAAATATTACTTTTGTAATTCATGTAGAACTATAGCTATAATAAGTAAGATTTCCCTACGTCATACCGCCGCGGTATCTCCAGATCCCCCTAACAACTTACTATTACCCACAAATATGAGGTTCGTGAGCAAGTCGCCATCCTTCTGCTAAATCAAAGAGACGTTTATATCCTTTCCAAAGAGTAATTGGTCCTGGTTTTGGGTCATTTTTTCTTGCTAAATGGCCTCCAAGTTCATGAAACAGCTTCTTTTATGTTGGGAACTACACTTGGACATGGTTTTCTGTGTATTTTAACGTATAAAACTTTCCATTCTTCTTCAGCTAATAAGGTAGTACATGGTAATGTTGGGTTAGCTCTTGCAATTGATGTAATAAAGAAGATCCTCCAAGCAATAATACTCATAACTGTTAGATATCTCATTAGTCTTTCTGCTATTCCAAGCCTACATTCTTCAACTTTGAGACCGAATTTAAAATTTTATGTAATATCTCTATTTTCCATCTAAGGCAATACCAACTAATTTTTTCAACAGCTTCATCGAAAGTATTAACTGAAAGATTCGTTAATAGCATCCATTCTAGCGGTTTTTTTTAAGGGAAGGGGAGTTTTCTCAACAACATAAACTGCATAAAGTGGTAATTTAGGTAGTTCTTCCGTCTTATGCCTAATATTATTCTTAGATGGATTCATCATAAACTTTCCAAATCTAGCTTCCAAACGTGCTGTTCTTTTTGGCTTATTATCTTTTACAGGAACTTCAACTTCTACCGTACCTGCACAATGAGAGGATTTAATAAATGCCCATAACTTCTGCTCACCTTTTTCAGGATATCGAGATTTTCTATTTACTGCTCTATCTCTGCATGCTCTAACTAGCACTGCCGAATTAAGATTATGTGCAAGCTCAAAAAAGTCATATATATCTGCTTCTCTATCGCATACAGTTATAGTCTCAGTTTGAGTTGGATCAATAATATTATTTGTTTTTCTTAAAGTTTCCAACCACTTTACGCTTTCTTTATCTTCAATGCGATCGCTCTTTTTTTTAAGGTTCTCAGTTTCTTCAGGTCTTGAATAAACTTTTTGATCTAGTATCCCTAGTACCAAACCTTCTATACTAACGGCAAGAGCTGTATGCATTATAATACCTTTTGCAGTATCATAACTGGACAAATTTGCTAATCCGCTTGTTTTTTTATGGTTATTATATACAATGTAACTGGTATCTTGAATGACAAGAACCCTCTTGTGAGCTTTTGTTCTCTCAACCGTCTTATTAATATGTGTAGCTAAAATATCACTTTCTTTTACATTCTCATTTTGAAAAAAAAGGTATGCTGCTTTTGCTTCTGACCAACTTCCGCATGCCTCATTAATTGAGCTTTCAGGTAAACTTATCAAACTATCAGCAATCTTTACTAATCGGTCAGTTAATCTTTTATCTCCAAATTCATTTTTAGCCCATTCACTACTTTTACTTGCCATTTTACACCCTCAATATTTGCAAACTTTAATATTGTAATATTTTACTTTTTAGTCCATTTATATTTGTGGGTAATAGTAAGGAATGACACCGTCTTGGATGGAAACCAGTGTCAGCTACTTTCATGACACCATCACAAGGTGAAACTGGATTCCAGTGGGCTTTGTTGCATCGCTCAAGTGAAAAGAACTGGCAGTTACTGACAAAATTCATTATAAATAGCCATTTAACTGTTGAAGAAAAAATATGCCACAAAAAATGAGAGTCAGTAACTGCCATGAATATAACAAATTTCTCCAAGAAAGAGGAAGCATTTTTTGTTATATCAATGACGCCATAGAAAATTGGTACGAGAATTGTCCAAAAATGCAGGGCGGCAACTATATTTATAGTGATAAAGTTGTGATTTTGGTGCATATAATCGTCAGTTTCTTTAGAATTGGTTTAAGACAAACAGTCGGGTTTATAAAAGGGTATTTGCAACAAATAGGAAGAGATTTGGCAGTTATCAGCTATTCACAAGCATCAAGAAGGTTTAAGAAACTTAATATTAAGATAAATGATTGCAGAAAATAATATGGAAGATATCGAAATTGCTATAGACAGTACAGGAATTAGTATATACAACAACACTCCTGGTCACAGCAAGGAAAATAGCACTGACAGAAAATATCGTGGCTATGAGCAAACGAGAAAATTGCACGTAATGTTGAATATAAACAACAAAAAAGCCATAGCTGTAAAATACAGTAACGGTGTCTACTCTGATCACTATGGAGCTTGTGATTTGCTAAAAGAAGTTGATTTTCAGCATGCCATAAAAGCACTATATGCAGATAGAGCATGTGATAGGCACAAGTTTTATAAGTTGTGTAACGAATATGATATAAAGACAAAAATTCCACCAATAAACAATGCGGCAGAACATCCAGAAATAGATTATATGTCTGACAGGAATGCTGCTATTAGGTTAATAAAATTATACGGTGAAGATGGCATGAAAGAATGGAAAAAAGAAGTAAATTATGGGAAAAGATCTTATATTGAAGGGTTTTTCTCAAGATTAAAGCAAATATTCGGATTTAGTTTGAGGAATAAATCTGAGATAAATCGAGAAAAAGAACTGCTAATCAAATGCTATTTGCTTAATAAATTCACTGATATTGGTATGGCTAAATTTGAGATAGTTACATGAATTTACCATAAATCACCATCTCATAAAGTGTGATGCAACAAAGCCCACTTGGATCCAGGAAAGTTTGCTTGTTTACAAGCAAACTAGCATAGAAAGTGGTTACAACGTTTTCGATGAGATTATATGGAAAACTGGATTCCAGTGTCAAGCACTGGAATGACATCACAGGGGCACTGGGATGACACCTTTACGTTTGAGGCAAACTAGCTATAACACTTAACATACTACCTTTGCAAACAAATGTTCATACAGTACGCGCTGGCGTTATTTTCTCTTGATGAATAAACCTCGGTAGAGTATAGTAGCAGTGCGTTTATATAGATTCTAATGAGTAGTTTAGTTTTGATTTATACAACTTTTTCAAATTTTGAAGAAGCTAAAACTATTTCTGAAGAATTGTTAAACGAGAAATTAATTGTATGTGTAAATATATTTCCCGAAGTGAATTCTCTGTATTTATGGGAAGGTAAAATTAGTAATAGTTGTGAAGTAGTAGCAATTATGAAAAGCAAAAATGATCAAGTTGATAAAATTGTAGAAAAAATTGAAGCAATGCATTCTTATGATCAGCCAGCTATTGCTGTGATGCCCATAGAAAAAGCAAATAAATCTTTTACTAATTGGGCTAATAGTGTTATTGATGTAAGTAGTATTGGGGTGTAGCCAAGTGGTAAGGCAGCGGTTTTTGATACCGCCACGCGAAGGTTCGAATCCTTCCACCCCAGCCATGTTGAAGTGGGTGTGAAATGATATCACTTTTCTATAAATTAAGATTATTGAATTATATATTAGGTAGTCTAAAAGATATAATTGTGAAACTGTTTCTCTTCACAATGTATCTTTACACATTCAGCATTGTGCTCATGTTTCTCAGCAATGGTTTTTGGTATGCTGTAGAATTTTGCTCTTTCAAAAATGCGTTTTACCGTTTGTTTCAATATTGCAAGTGGTATTATGAAAATAGGGAAGATCTCGGTTACGGAATTTCTATTCGAATATTAGTGGCGTTTCTTACTCCGCATTTTCTCTATAAATTATTACTTGGCACAGGCTGGAAGTCCTTTTTAAAGGAAAAGATAATACAGATACTCAACACAAGAAGAAAAAAGGGTAGTGAGTTCAGTAACAGTAGCAAACCAAGTGGCAGTAGTTATAGTGATAAGAATAATTACAGCAATAACAGTGGTAACAATGAGCGTCAAGCTCAAGATGCAAAGCGAAAAGTAAACATGATAAAGCAGCTATTAATCAAAGATATAGAGGCAACTATAGATAGGAGATTGAATTATATTTTTTTCGGTAAAAGGAGTAAACCTCATTAAGTATATAAAAAGGCTTTATCTAGTAAGGCTTTTTAAGGTTGGCTGTATTTTATTTTTTACGTATACCGGATCACAATCAGCCAATATACATGTGTGCACAAAATCTTGACTAAAGTCTGATAACCAAGAAATTGCCTTACGTTTTTCTACCAAGCTTTCTGTTTTTTTGCAGTGACTTGCTGCATCAATCATTGCCTGCGCTATTACTGATTTCCACAGCAAATAATACCTTTGTATATCATCTGACGTACTATTTGTTTCATAGTGGTTAAAAAATTCTTTAAAATTGAAGTTGTTTGACATAATGATACCTCTTTGGATTGAAATTTGAAATGATTTGAGTTTATGTCGCCACAGCAGATTCCGCTAACAAGCAGCGGGATAACGAATTACTTAACCGTCATTACACCGTCATACCGCGATTCATTCGCGGTATCTCAGCCGCTAACAAGAGATCCCGCTAACAAGCAGCGGGATGACGAATTACTTAACCATCATTACACCGTCATACCGCGATTCATTCGCGGTATCTCTTAGCCGCTAACAAGTAGCGGGATGACGAGCTTATCGTCATGCCACTGCGAACCGTCATACCGCCACGAACCGTCATACCGCCGCGGTATCTCATCAGCTAACAAGCAGCGGGATGACGGTTGTCGTTTAGCCATAAACATTAAGAAATTTACCAAATAAAAAAAAGGCAAAAGAAGCCCTGGGGTTATTATCCGCTTTAAAATATTGGCATTTTTTATGTTTTAAACGCTTGACAAGCGAGATTCAGCCGCTTTTAATTGCAACTAACTTACGCTGCAAATGTTTAAGAAATTTACTAAGCAGAAAAAAAGACAAAGAATCCCCAAGTTAGCTAGTCTTTTACTATCTCTGTCGAGTATTGGCATTTTTTGATGTCTTGTAACGCTTTATAAGCGCGTTCAGCTTATTTAGATAAAAATCTAGATGTAGATGAAGTTTTGTAAAGACATACAGTATCTATATACTGCAAAAAATTGAACATAAGACGCCGATACATTAAGTAATCCTTACCTTTTAATCTGCAGATTGGCGAAAGCAAATACAATAGCTTCAGTTTCATGATAAGGGGGCTGGCGAGGTTTGTCAAGGAAGTTTTTTTGTTTCTGCGGGCTACCTGGTTTTTCTACTGAAATTTTGAAAAATGTAATCTACTCCTATATTCAAATATATCAAGCAGTAATTCAAAATCAGCCATTGCGCCTTTTGCGTTATTATACGCGAGATTGAGCAGCTCTTTGTCCTGATATAAATCAGCAAATTTAAATTCCATACATCCTGATTGTTTTGTGCCTAAAATATCTCCACTGCCTCTTAGCATCATATCCCTTTCAGCAATGTAAAATCCATCTTGTGACTCACACATGATCTTTAACTTTGAAGATGAGCTTTTACTTAAATTATCGTATAATAATACACAAAAAGATGGCTTGTTTCCTCGCCCTACTCTGCCTCTTAACTGATGCAATTGTGATAACCCAAATTGCTCTGCATTTTCTATAATCATGATGGTTGCATCTGGCACATCTATACCAACTTCTATCACAGTGGTTGCAACAAGCAGAGAAAATTCATTCCTTTTGAAGGAAAACATAACTTGATCTTTCTGCTCCTGAGTCAATTTTCCGTGTATTATCCCGACTTTATCAAGAAATGTTTTTTGTAATTCCTGAAAACGCATCTCTGCTGCAGCAATATTGGTCTCTTCGTTTTCTTCTATATATGGACAAATCCAATATGCTTTTTCGCCCCTGTTTATAGCACCTTTTAGCTTTTCAATAACATCTGGCACCCTACTAATGTTCATAGTTACAGTTTTTATTGGCAATCTGGATTTTGGTTTTTCTTTCAAAATTGAACATTCAACGTCACCATACATAGCTTGCTGCAAAGTTCTTGGAATGGGAGTTGCAGTAACGAAAAGTATATCGGCATTTTCTCCTTTTCCTACCAAGCGATTTCTCTGCATCACTCCAAATCGCTGTTGCTCGTCTATGACTGCAAGCCCTAAATTTTTAAATGTAACGTTAGCTTGAAATAGTGCATGAGTGCCAATCACTATATTTAAAACACCACTTGCAAGTTCGTTCATGATAATCTTTCTTTCCTTGCGCGAAGTTTTACCAGTAAGCAGCGCAACTTTTATATCGGTACAGGATAAAACTTCCTCAATCCAATTATAATGTTGCTCCGCCAAGATAGTAGTCGGTGCCATTAGAGCTGCCTGCATGTTGTTTTCTACCACATTTATCATTGCAAAAAGTGCAACTACGGTTTTGCCACTACCAACATCACCTTGCAGCAAGCTTATCATGCGATACTTGGATTTTTGTCTCTCTGAGATCTCATCTATTGCACGAGTTTGATCATTTGTTAATTGAAACGACAATTCATTTAAAACTTGCTCTTTGTATTTACTCAATA
Source organism: Wolbachia endosymbiont (group A) of Udea olivalis (assembly GCF_964028365.1). Taxonomy (NCBI): domain Bacteria; kingdom Pseudomonadati; phylum Pseudomonadota; class Alphaproteobacteria; order Rickettsiales; family Anaplasmataceae; genus Wolbachia; species Wolbachia endosymbiont (group A) of Udea olivalis. Next base: position 1,479,825 of record NZ_OZ034773.1, on the reverse strand, counting down.
TTATAAATTCTCTTCCCCTTTCTTTCACATGATTTTTTCTTGCAAGTTTCAGCGCTAGCTGATACGCAAACAATTCATCATAAGCAAGCCTTTTTCTACAAACCTCAGCTTCCACCAATGAGCTTGGTCTGTGCAACTTTATGATGCTTTCCCTCCAACTTAACCATTTTTTTTGCTTGATTAATGTATCATCTATCCACTCTGGTAAATCAGGCAATTCCTTTAGATTAGAGCTTATTATGTTCCCAATGCGCTTATTGGTAATGCCACGGCATAATTGGTAAACTGGCTCTATGCAAGCTATTTTTTTAAATTGGTTGATGTCAAGCGACACGTAATCTGGATGAGTAATTTGCCAATGTTCAGCAAATTTTTCGAGTTTGCCACTGATGATCACATTCGCTCCAATTGGAAATAGTTTATATAAATACTTAACTGAGTAATTAAAAAAGACTATGAATATATACTGACTCTCACTTTCAACGACTATTTTATATGGTCTACCTCTAAAAGTGGGCGACTGATGCTCATAAACTTTTGCAATGAAAGTTGTAAATTCTCCAACTCGAGCATCAGATAGTAACTTGCTTCTATCCACATAACTAAGTGGCTTATAAAACAGCAGATCCACCACCTTGTCCCCACCACAAAGTTTAGGCAATATTGCGGAATGGAACTTAGGTATATTCTCCAGCCTGCTATTTAGAAAAATCTGATTGCTCATTGAGATTCATACATGTGTAAAACTGTTATAGAGCCTTTTTAAAATCTTGTCACCTTATGGTCAGGTATGCACTATAGCTAGCACAGCTCTCTAACGTTATACCGCGATTCATTCGCGGTATCTCAGCCGCTAACACGTAACGGAATGACGAATTTGTTGTTTTTAAAATCATCGGTAAGCCTAAGTTACCCCTAACTATATTTGCTATCATAGGGCTTATAGTAGGTATTTTATTAACTTATTAATCATTTTTATGTATTATTATACTATCAGCAGTCTATATCAAGGTATTCATAATGAGTAGCTCTATATCAGAAGAAAAGGAAAATCCAGTAGTTACATTAAGAGCTCAAGCAGAAAAGTTTGGTTTTAGCAAGTTAAGAGCTGGTAAAGACAATGCTGAAGCGAATTCTGGTAATACAGCGTTCTTAGATTTTCAGAGAATGGATTTTGTTATTAACGGCAAAAGTATAAGTAGAGATTTGATTGCCGAGCTATACAAAGAACATGATAGTTTACTGCCAAAAAGTGAAGGTAAAAATGAAGACTACCGCCCATTTGCAAGAAAAGTTTTTAAGGAGATGTTCAAATACGCTAAGGCAGAAGTTCCAAGTGACTCTATCTTGGAAGAATTAGTTATCAATTGTAATCAAGCAGGATATGAAGCTGGTGTACATATAGAGTTTCAAGGTGCACTTAGCCAGCATTCATTCATAATAGAAAGACCTGAAAAAGTGATAAGTATTGACTGTGTTAGCCAAAATAATGTGAGTGTTAAATCTGATATGACATTACCAATATTTTTCCAAAGGAGTGACGGTACATTCGGTGACAAGGTGTGTGATCTATCCAGCTCACTAGAATTCACGCTTAAGTCTCAAGATGATAAAAATGTAACATACACAAATGGTAACTTGTAACTTACTGTTCCTGAGAGACTGAAGGACTATAATATAGGTGATAAAAGCTTATTTGACATTATAAAAGAATACTTTCAGAAATTGTGCGAGAGGCTTGGATTTTTTAAAATAAAAATAGAGCATGGTTTAGGCGATCCACTAGAAGTAAGCGACCATCTGGAAAATATGGAACCCCCTATTCGTAGTAATGAGCACGGCCTGAATTAAAATATCTTGAGCTTGTTTGCACAATCAATCACTTCAGCATTTAGAAATTGTTTTTTAAACCAGGTATACTGACGTTTCGCGTAGTGTCTTGTGTTTGTTTGAGCAATTTGTATCGCTTCGTCTAAAGTAATCTCACCTTTCAAGTACTTTATAATTTCTGGCACTCCGTGTGCTTTCATAGCTGGCAAATGTGGGGCTAGGTTCATGCTAAGTAGCTTTTTTACTTCATCAATTGCTCCATTTTCAATCATTGTAATGAAACGAGAATTTATTTTTCGGTATACATCTTCACGTTTAGGCAGAATTGTATATATCTTAAAATTATTGAATAAAGGAGGCTGTCTATTCTCTTGCCATACAAAAATTGACTTGCCAGTTTCAGTGATAACTTCAAGTGCCCTTGAAAGGCGGTGCGAGTCATTCATGAACACTTTACCTTGAATCCTTGGATCTTTGCTTAGCGCTAATTTGTAAAACTCCTCTTTACTTAAATTTTTCCTGAGCTCACTTACGTTTTTTCTCACTTTCTGACTTATTTGTGGCATTGATGATAAGCCTTTGATTAAACTGCTGATGTAAAGCCCGCTTCCTCCAGTGATGATAGGTATTTGAGCATTTTCTAATGCGTGATTAACTTCTTTTTCTAAATCTTCTAACCATAGACCCACGGAATAATTTTCTTTTGCTGAAACATAACCATATAGTTTATAAAATACTTCTTGCTTTGGTGGTTGAGCAGTAATTATGGGAATTTCTTCATATACCTGCTTTGAATCACAATTTATTATACTAATATTTCCATATTTTTCTATCAGGTTATCGCATAATTCTGATTTACCTGAGGCCGTAATTCCTGTAATAATTACTATATTATTTTTCATTTATATTAATTTAATTAACATATGATAAAGTGTAGTAAAAGTTTGGATTCTACAATCTAAAGTTTGGAGATTTTTATGGCAGAAAACAACGACAATAATTCATTTACTAAGCGTTTCACAAACAGGACTCCTGGCGGTACAGGGGAAGGTTTTTCCAGTAAGTATTCGTCTCAAAACACCAAAGAACGGGCATTAGGGGAAAAAGGAAAAATTTCTGAATTAGCAGGCAAAAAAACCGAATCCAAGGAAGCTTTTTCTGAAAGTGGCGGCATAAAAAGTAAAAGCAGAACTGTCAATGAAAGATCTTTTGCTGATGCAACAAAAAGAAGTAGGTCAGATCTTGTATACTTAGTCCGTGGTAAAGATCGTGGAAAATCAGCGTGGCATTATGTGTTAGTTGATAAAGAGAAAAGAGAAATGTTTCTAGCAAAAAGCAGAACTGGCTCTATAGATGTTGCAGACTATGGAGAGATTTTGTATTCAGGATGGGGAGAGGATCCACCACAGGCAATAATTGATAAAGTCAATGAAGAGTTTGGGTTGTAGCAAATCTGCATAACAAATGGTAAGCTGCGTTGCATTACGTTTACAAAAACTAGCAGTTACTATATAAGATACAGTGCAACAAAACTGATCTAGTTGTTATGAATAAGTTTTTAGCTATATGGTATCTAAAATAATAAATGCAATACAGAACAATTTATTAGTGTGTTTTCCAACAGAAACAGTGTATGCTCTTGCTTGTAATGCACTAGATAATGAATCTATAGGAAAAATATATCAGATAAAGAAACGCTCTCAAAATAAACCACTGTCTATATTTGTTAGTGATATTTACAATTTGACAAAAATAGCAAAGGTAAAGGAAAGATATATTGATTTAATAAACCACTTTTCTCCTGGACCAATTACCTATATTTTACCACTTAAAAACAACAACATATTGCCAAACGAATTCTTTAAAGATAGTATAGGTATCAGAATTCCTGAGCATCCTATTGCAATTTCAATACTAAACAAACTGAAAGTTCCAATAGTTGCAACTAGTATAAATATTTCAGGAGAAAAAAGTGTATGTAAGGCAGACGATATACCACAATCCATTAAGCAACATTTATCTGCAGTGATTGAAGATGACGAATTAGTTTCTGGTATAGAATCTACTATTATTGACTTAACCGAAGATAAGATTAAGGTTTTAAGGGAAGGTGCAATTTTATTACAAACAGTAAACAATGCATTTTCAAACTAAGATCTATAGGAGAAAGAATGAAAAAAGTAATAGGTCACAACCAGGCCAAAAAAAAATTAATGAACAACTTATCTGTTCAGTCTTGGCTGATCTGTGGTAAAAAAGGTATAGGAAAAGCAACACTTGCAAAATCCTTCTCCAATTGGTTACTCATAAAAAGCTATAATGAAGTAGCATTGGACTTACACATTGTTGAAGGTGATACTATCGGAATAGAAAAAGTCAGAGAAATGAAAAACTTTCTACACTTAAGTCCCATTCAATCAGAACACAAAATAGCTATAATAGATAGCTTAGAGGCAATGACTAATAACGCTAAAAACGCAATATTGAAAATATTAGAAGAGCCGCCAAAAAATTCTAAGATATTTATAATTAGCCATAAGCCATATGATATACAAACCACTATCTTGTGTAGGTGCTTTCAGCTGAATTTACTCCCATTAACTTATGATGAAACAAAGCAAGTTGTTTCATCTCAATGTAAATTTGATGATCAAATATTTGATGAAATCATTACTTTATTTCCTGGAATGCCAGGAATGATAATAAATGCAATAAGTAGTGATGCTTATGAAGCATACAAGTGCTTTTATAAATTTCTTCATGATTTAAAGAATCCCAATATGATTAATAAAGTAATTAATAGCGAAATCGAACTAGAACTAGCATCATATATAATTCAGGCCTTCATTTTAGAAAGCATAAAGAGAGAGGTAAATGATGTTGAAATTCTGCTAAGTCAGTGGAAAAAAATAGATGAACTTTTTGTTGTTGCTAAGCAACTCCACTTAGATAAAAAGCATGTTTTAGCTAATGTAGTTAATATCATGACATAAGTTTACAAAGTATAATACTTTTAACATAAATTCATGATAAAATCCTGTTAATTTAATACTTGAAGTATATAATTTGACTGATAATAAATTAACTGTATGGCAATCAATAGAAGTTTTGACGAAAGCTATACTGAATATGCAGAAAGAATTGAGTTCAATCAAGAATATAGCTTTAGACCAGGACGTCACCTTAGAAAAAGGAAAGGAGTTATTAAGTGGCATCTATGAGGCAAATTTTAAGCTAAACAAGGCAATCAATATAGCCACTTTGCCAAAAATTGGCTATCATATGCTAAATGGTGAGTTTGTTGTACGTAATCATATCACGGAAGAGGAAGTAAGGATTCCTAGAGATTTTCATTACCTTAAAGTCGTAAAATCCGATCATGATAATTATAAATTAACGTTTTGTAATTTTTTAGGTAATGAGTTTTTTGAATATAAAAAGTATGATCCACAATATTCTGGCGTTTCAGATGAATATAAGTTTGTGGATTTTGGTAGTGTAAAAAAGACTCATAATCTAAAATTTAAGGAATACGTTGGTCATGCACCTAAATTTTTTGCTGCAGAAGGGCCTATTGAGCCTGGATCCCAAAACCATGTAATTGATCTATTTGAGCTAGTCAAAAGTGGTAAAGGTAGAAAAGTGGGAACCTTTGCTGATGAATTTGGTTATTTTGATGATCAAAATAAATTACATTATTATAATTATCACAAAAGTGTAGAAAGTAATACTTATGATCCTGAAAATTTCAGTGTAAAAATGATAAATATAGATGTGAGCAAAATCGATAAATTCTACCTCATTGCAGAACAAGGTGATATAATCATTCATCCTATTTGGGAAAATTTAGACATATTTTAAAGTTTTTTTTAGAGTATCTAAGCTTATTGTTATTATAACGATCCGATTAGGTCTGGTAGTATTGTGTTATGGAAGATAAATTGCTTGAATCAGTAAAAAACAAAAGTTATTTCAGTAAAGCAGTCGAATGGTACTGCCATAGGTATCTGTTTTGTGTAGCAGAAAGATCTTGGATGGCATTAATAGTATCGCTTCTCCTAGTATGCTTATGTTTATTAACATTAAACATATACCTGTTATTTCCTGTTAAAAAAGATTTAAATTTTGTGAAGTATATGAACCACACAGAAGATGAGTTCTCTGCAATGCATAAGCTTAGTTTCAGTAAAAAGGAAGATGAATACACTTCCACAGCGAGGTACTTAATAAGTAAATACATTGAAGTATACGAGTCCATTAAGACCGTTGAACCGAAGTACCAAGAAAATTTTATAAGAAACAATTCTATACATAAAATCCATCAAGGCTTTCAGGAAAAAACGAATAATGAAGCTGTTTCATCCAAAAGAAAAATTACCAACATAAACGTAATAACATTATCTATTGACCGATCGACCAAGGACCTAGTTACATTTGCTGGAAATGCTACTGTAGTTTTTACAACCGAGCAAAATAAGGAGGATACTGTGGAGATTAGCTTCACTTTGTCGAATATAAAAGCAACTCTGGCTGGTATAATACCATTTAAATTTATTGTTAATGGTTATAAATACAGATTTTAAAATATTACTTGGTAGCTAAAAAAAATAACCAAAGTGCATGTAGCAGTAATAACTGGAGGTAAAACTAGAAGAATTGGTGTTTTTTTAATAAAGTAATTCTGAGAAGGTTTTAAGAAAAAGGCGTTGTAAATTATCGGTAAAAAGTACAGAGCGTTGAGTATAGTACTAACAATTAACACTAGAGTTACAAACACAGAAAGTATTACATTGCCAGAGTTGAAAACAGCTTGAAAAATGAGAAATTTACCCCAAAAAGTCGGAGCAGGCGGCACCCCTATCATAGACAACGCACCTATAGCAAATGCTGTCATGCTAATTGGCATACTGCGTCCTATACCGTAAATCTTATCTATATACTTCTCACCTGCTCTTGTTATTATTGCTCCTGCAACGAAAAACAAAGTGATTTTTGCAAATGCGTGGCAAACTAATTGGAAAATTGCAACCCTCATGCTGAGCTCACTAAAAATTGAAGCGAATAATATAATATACGACAATTGAGAGATGGTAGAGTAAGCAAGCAATTTTTTTAATTCTTTTTGCTTTAATGCAATCAATGATGCAGTAATAATAGTAAATCCAGCAGCGTACGGAAGCCACCCTCCAGCAAACCAACTTTGCTGCGCAAAACGTTGCATGTTACCGATACCGAAAGTGTATAATATAACTTTTATGATGATGAAAACTCCGGATTTCACAACAGCAACAGCATGCAGTAGTGCGCTTACAGGAGTTGGTGCAACCATTGCTTTTGGTAACCAAAAATGCATTGGCATTAATGCAGCTTTTCCTATTCCGTAAATCAGCATAGCAAAACACACTGCAATGAAAGTGATGAGTGAAGTATCAAATTTGAATATTCCACCACTTACAAAGTCTAAAGTATGAAATTCATTATATAAAAGGCCTATTGCAGGAAAAAACAATACCAAAGAAGAGAAAAATAGCACGCCAAAGTAATAGCGCCCTGCAATCATTGATTCATTTGTTGAGTTGTAAGTAACCAGAGGGTATGTACTAATAGTTAGAAGCTCATAAAAGACAAATGTAGTGAGCAAATCTCCAGAAAAAGCAATAAACATTGCACAGCTAATTGATATTGAAAAAAAGCATAGAAAACTTGAGTGATTGCTATCAGCATAGTTATTCTGCATATAACATATTGCATATATACTGGTCAGCACCCATAAAAACGATATTAATAAACTGAATATTACTCCGGTAGACTCTAGCTTTAAACTAATGTGCAAATTATTACCAAAATCCATGAGGATAAATTGAGAATGATCACCATACACCCAATATAAAGTGCACAGACACGTATACGTAAACAGAAGTACAGAAGAAGTGACAGTAATACTATTGTTCACTCCGGGCCATTTACCAGTAAAAAAAATAACTAACGCACTTAAAAGTGGAATCAACGCAGTAATTAATAAATAATTCTCAGTAATTGAAAATGGTAAGGAAAGATACATTAAGATATAGTCCATTAAATTTTTTGTTTAGGTAAAGCTAGAATTATACTAAAATCATAGAAAAACTGCTATGTTTTTTTAGTTGTTGCATATGCTATAGCTATACTGCCGCGGTATCTCTAGATCCCGCTAACACGTAGCGGGATGACGAATTTGTCGTTACGTCATACCGCGATTCATTCGCGGTATCTCATCCGCTAACTAGTAGCGGGATGACGAGCTTATCGTCATGCCACCGCGAACCGTCATACCGCCGCGGTATCTCAGCATAGATTCCGCTAACTAGTAGCGGAATGACGGTTTTTCAAATTGTTGTAAGTCGGTTTAGCTATATAGATAGCATAAAGTCAACTGCATAAATTGAAACAATATCTGCTAGACGCAAATTACAACAAATGCAGTAGCGTAATCTCCATCGTCACTCAGAGAAAGATGAATTTTGGAGATAAAATCCTTGCTAACGGTAAGATATGGCTTGCCTCTTACATCATTGTATATTTCTATATCTTTCATTATAATACCCTGACCACTACCTCGTGCTTTAACAAAAGCCTCCTTTGCCGCAAAACGCTTAGCGAAATACCTTGCTCGCATTTCTTGACTATTATACTTTCTACTTAGCTCTATTTCTTTCTCAGTGTAGATTCTATTGAGAAATTTTTCCCCGTATTTTTGTAATATCCTCGATACTCTTGGTATATATACTATGTCAGTGCCGATACCGTGTATCATTTTGTGCTAAAGTGATTTATTGCTTCCTCAATCTGCATTTCCTTTACCTCTCCAGTTGCTCTATTTTTTACTTCAACTATCTTTTCATCTATTGCCTTTTTTCCGACAATTATTTGCCACGGCAAGCCTATCAGATCCATTCTAGAAAATTTTACTCCTACACTTCCTTCCGTGTCATCGTAAAGCACTTCATCGCTCTTCAAAGCTTTGTATATTTTATCTGCAGCCTCCGTTACTTTCGTTTGTAAATTGATTAAACCAATTCTGAAAGGAGCCACCGATTCTGGCCAGATAATTCCTTTATCATCATGAAAAGCTTCTATTATTGCACCGACAAGCCTTGAAACTCCAATGCCATACGAACCCATATGTATATTGACATTTTTTCCATCTTGAGAAGTAACACTTGCCTTCATAGGCTTTGAGTATTTGTCGCCAAAATAAAAAATATGCCCTATTTCAATACCTTTACTAACATTTAACTGCTCTTGTGATATAGGGCAAGTCTCAGGATCATGCATATCATCTGCAACTGCGTATATACTCTTCAAACTTTCAACATCTTCGCTTTCTAGCAACTCAGAAAATTTGTTGTCGTAATATAAAGTGCTTTCACCAGTGTTTGCCAATATATGAAACTCGTGGCTCAAATTTCCTCCAATTGGCCCCGTATCAGCTCGAACTCCAATTGGGGTAAGTCCCATGCGTTTGAAGATTTTTATGTAAGTTTTGTACATCAAATTATATGAATTCAGTGCACCTTCGTAATCTACATCGAAGCTATATGCATCCTTCATCAAAAATTCCCTGCCCCTCATAACGCCATAACGTGGTCTTACCTCATCACGAAACTTCCATTGAATTTGGTATAAACAAAGTGGCAAATCTTTGTAACTTTTTACCATATCTCTAATTAGATCAGTTGCCACCTCCTCGTGCGTTGGACCAAAAAGCATGTCTTCCTCATGCCTATCCCTTATACGTAACATTTCCTTACCGTAATCATCGTAACGCCCTGATTCTCGCCAAAGATTTGCTGGTTGGACACAAGGCATCAACACTTCAATAGCACCGGATTTGTTCATTTCATCTCTGATAATGTCTTCAATATTTTTAAGCACTAAGAGACCAAGTGGTAACCAGGAATAAATGCCAGATGCTATCTGCTTTATTAAACCTGCACGTAAAGAATATTGATGGGAGATAATTTTAGCATGAGCAGGCTTTTCCTTTAGAGTTGGTAAGTAATACTTGGATAAACGCATATAATAGATCTGATTGTATTAAACAATCTTAATACAATCAGATCTATAGGTAAACTTATTTTGAAAAAGAAGGGAAGTGTGTGGTGCTTTCCTTAACGTACTAATACCGATCCCCTCTCAAATTTAGTAGCCGCTCCACCAAACATTTTACAACGGTCCTTAACAGAAGAAGCTGGTAGCTTTCCTGCTTCATTAGTCACTGTTGTTGCAGGAAGAGCTTCAGGTTTCGTTTTTAAATTAACAGGCTTAGGCGATATCAGTGGTTTATCTGCCTTTGGCGCAGAATGTGAGGGAGTGTTAAATAAACCATACGCGTCAAGTTAAGGAATGTAGAGAGCTTAAAGTAGATACCCTGGTCTTCCTATATCTGTCTTTCAAAGAAAACTTTGACCAGATTATAGTAAGCTTTTTTAGAAAAATTTTTAAATTATTGACAATATTGTTTAATATCAAAAAGAGCTCTCTAACCCGCCTTTTCAATTCAATAAATGCCTTTGTTAAACTGAGCTCCGTGTTCTTTTTTAGTTTTACACAGCCAATCATTCCGTGAAATACGAGAATAGCACATAATTTTGCGTATAGCTCGCACAATACTCTAAATGGATTTGTCTTTCCTTTTAGTTTATCAAGATTGATATGACTTTTATATAGTTTAAATAGTAATTCGATTTGCCATCTTACTCTATAAACCGTCAATATTTGTTCAGCATTAATTTTACTCTCTGGAACATTAGTTATAAATATTGACCAATCTAATAACTTTTGATTCTTTTGAGAAGATGTATATCCATGTGACTTTGCTAATTTATTAGCCTTTCTTCTTCTAGCCATAGACTGTTCTTCAGTTAGCTTTTGACATATAATTCTTACCTTAATTTTTACTTCCTTTCCTAATAATACTTCTTTTTCTGAAGATAATTGACCTTCCAAATACTCCAATAGCTCTATTTTTTGATTTGTTTCTATATCATATATATTGGTATCAGACTTATAACGACTAACAAAATATGCACCTGCTTCATCAATCTGTTTAAAAGAACTAGGCACAAAGTAGCCCAAGTCAAATATTAGCAAATCATTGGCTGATAAACCGTTCAGATAATCCCTATAACCTTGATCCGACCTTATTCCTTCCATAAAATTTAACTTATCTAGCGCTTGATTCAGGTAATCAAAGACTAACTGTAGCTTTATTCCTGATTTGGTATTATTCTCACAATCTCTATAGCTACTGCCATATCCTTTGTACATATCTTCCATGCTACTGGGCAGGCTAATGTAGCTGCTATCCAATAATTTAACGCTTCCAAATTGCTGTAAAATTTTGCAATCAATCTGTAGACTTTTTTTAAATAAACACAAAGCTTCGTTATACATTTTTTTCATGAACTCAACTGCTTCTTCACTAAACCTAAAATCTAAACCCTGTTTTGTAATTTCTATCGAGTCTTCATTTAGCAATTGGCACATTGTTTCTATGCTGCAATCATCAACTCCTATGTTACCAAAAACCATAGCTTTTATGAATGATGAGCCATTAAGTTTTCTCTTTCTTTTTATAAAACCTACTGCAATTGATATTTCGTCTGCTTTTTCATTAAAGAATTCATTGAGGTCTTTTGATAAGCAAGCTATTCTGTCCATTGTAAGTTCTCTCATTCATATATCCAAGAGAATTTATACCTTATTATTTTCCTTCACTCTATCAACTTTACTTACACTTTTCCTTAACTTGACGCGTATGGTTAAATAAACTGTGTCAAACCGCATTTTTAGTTCAACTCAATTTTCAATCTATTAGGAAAGAAAATGTCGAGCTGAGACATAGTTAATGCCCAATTAGGCAAAGCCATAGTCCATTTTTGCTCTACCTTTTTTATAGCACAATACACCTGTTTATACAAGGCATTTGTGCTGGTAAATGAGCCCTTAGTTTTAGTGAATTTTCTAATCTGTCTATGCAGTCCCTCAATAGGATTGGTAGTATAAATTAGCCTTCTAACTGGGCCAGAATACTTGAAATAGCCGGATAAGTTTTCCCAATTATTCTGCCATGATTTTACAACCAATGGGTACTTTTCTCCCCATTTTTCTTCCAACTCAAGTAGATAATTTTCAGCTATTTCTCTACTTGAAGCCTGATATACTTTTTTTAAATCACTCATGAAAATCTTTACATCTTTGCTAGATACATATTTCAGAGAATTGCGTATCTGATGCACCACACATAGCTGTACCTCCGCATTAGGAAACACACTGTTTATGGCTGTAGGAAAGCTTTTCAGCCCATCAACGCAGGCAATAAGGATATCTTCTACTCCTCTTTTTTTTAGATCATTTAGTACTCCCAACCAGAAGTTAGCTCCTTCACTTTCAGCCAAATAAAAGCCCAAGACTTCTTTTCTGCCATTTTGATCTATGCCCAATATATTGTACATGCATTTACTTACGCAATGCCCATCCTCTTTGACTTTAAAAAACATGCCATCCATGAACACTATCGGATATACAGATTGCAGCGGACGACTGCGCCATTCATTGATTACTGGTAGCAATTTGTCAGTAATACTTGATATCTCTGCTGCCGATATTTTGTGATCATAAATTTCCTCAACATGTGACGCTATATCTCTATAACCCATACCACTGGCAAATGTGCTCAAAATCTTCGTTTCAAGCTCTGGATGTAAGTTTGTTTGCCTTTTTTTGACTATTTGTGGTTCGAAACTTCCTTCTCTATCTCTTGGTGTTAATAGCTCAAATGAGCCTGCACTTGTACGTAAAGTTTTTGCATTCCTCCCATTTCTTCGGTTATTTTCTTCGCTTTCAGCCAACAAGTGGTTTTCTATTTCACCCTCTAGACTCGCCTCCAGCAACCTTTTTATAAACGGTGTTAACGCTCCGTCCCTTCCTGTCAGCGGCCTTCCTTCTCGTATAGACGACAGGATATTTGTTTCTAATTCTTTATAATCTACCAATCCGGTAGTTCTGTTTACTACTTTCTGACTCATTGTCAAACCTCCATTTTTTTATATCAATTTATTACTTTTTTTTCGGTTTGACACAGTTTATTTAACCATACGCGTCAAGTTAAGGAAAAGTGTAAGTAAAGTTGATAGAGTGAAGGAAAATAATAAGGTATAAATTCTCTTGGATATATGAATGAGAGAACTTACAATGGACAGAATAGCTTGCTTATCAAAAGACCTCAATGAATTCTTTAATGAAAAAGCAGACGAAATATCAATTGCAGTAGGTTTTATAAAAAGAAAGAGAAAACTTAATGGCTCATCATTCATAAAAGCTATGGTTTTTGGTAACATAGGAGTTGATGATTGCAGCATAGAAACAATGTGCCAATTGCTAAATGAAGACTCGATAGAAATTACAAAACAGGGTTTAGATTTTAGGTTTAGTGAAGAAGCAGTTGAGTTCATGAAAAAAATGTATAACGAAGCTTTGTGTTTATTTAAAAAAAGTCTACAGATTGATTGCAAAATTTTACAGCAATTTGGAAGCGTTAAATTATTGGATAGCAGCTACATTAGCCTGCCCAGTAGCATGGAAGATATGTACAAAGGATATGGCAGTAGCTATAGAGATTGTGAGAATAATACCAAATCAGGAATAAAGCTACAGTTAGTCTTTGATTACCTGAATCAAGCGCTAGATAAGTTAAATTTTATGGAAGGAATAAGGTCGGATCAAGGTTATAGGGATTATCTGAACGGTTTATCAGCCAATGATTTGCTAATATTTGACTTGGGCTACTTTGTGCCTAGTTCTTTTAAACAGATTGATGAAGCAGGTGCATATTTTGTTAGTCGTTATAAGTCTGATACCAATATATATGATATAGAAACAAATCAAAAAATAGAGCTATTGGAGTATTTGGAAGGTCAATTATCTTCAGAAAAAGAAGTATTATTAGGAAAGGAAGTAAAAATTAAGGTAAGAATTATATGTCAAAAGCTAACTGAAGAACAGTCTATGGCTAGAAGAAGAAAGGCTAATAAATTAGCAAAGTCACATGGATATACATCTTCTCAAAAGAATCAAAAGTTATTAGATTGGTCAATATTTATAACTAATGTTCCAGAGAGTAAAATTAATGCTGAACAAATATTGACGGTTTATAGAGTAAGATGGCAAATCGAATTACTATTTAAACTATATAAAAGTCATATCAATCTTGATAAACTAAAAGGAAAGACAAATCCATTTAGAGTATTGTGCGAGCTATACGCAAAATTATGTGCTATTCTCGTATTTCACGGAATGATTGGCTGTGTAAAACTAAAAAAGAACACGGAGCTCAGTTTAACAAAGGCATTTATTGAATTGAAAAGGCGGGTTAGAGAGCTCTTTTTGATATTAAACAATATTGTCAATAATTTAAAAATTTTTCTAAAAAAGCTTACTATAATCTGGTCAAAGTTTTCTTTGAAAGACAGATATAGGAAGACCAGGGTATCTACTTTAAGCTCTCTACATTCCTTAACTTGACGCGTATGGTTTATTTAACACTCCCGAATGTGACGGAGATGTGGGTTCAGAACCAGATCCTATACCACTGTCAAGACTCCCGCTTCTTTCTCTATGGAGCGATTGGGAGCCTGAAGATGCCTGCTCAATAGGTTCTGGGTCTGTCTCCCAATTTTCATCATCAGATACATTACTACTATCACTTGATACACTACTACTACGACTCCGTGGTGGTGGGATCATAGCTAACACTTTACTGAATGCCCTGCCCAGGTGACTTGGCTGTTGTACGTCGCTCCCTTGCTTTCCATTAACGCCTGCCCTTCGTTTCTGAAGTGCTTTACTCAAATCAGCCATAAGATCTTCATTTTTTTCTTGTTGCCCACCTCCTTTATTGCTTGACTTCTTTGCTGCCTGTTCCTTTAACTTCTTATCACGCTCTTCCTTGCTCATGAGATTTGGTTTTTGTTGTGTTATTTTATTAAATACAGCGCTCATGTCAGGTTTAACGTCAGGATCACTAGGACTACTAGCATTCTTTGATGAAGAAGTTCCATTTGAACTTGGAGGTGGAGGCGGTGGCGGAGGTGCATTATTATTTTGAGGAATTGCTGTACCAAGTGTTAGCGGAGGTTGTTGAGGAGTAAGGTTCGGAACATGTTCCGAACTTCTCACTTCCGTCTGTGATCCACTATCTTGCTTAACAGACAATCCTTTTCTAATTAGTTCACTGTCCAGATTATTACAATTTTTACACGCAGATTTTTATGGTTCTTGAGATGCAGTATGGCCAAATTCCTGTCCATTAAGACCTGCTTCTTTCTTATTATCATCTCTAGAAACGGCAAGTTTAATAAGATATGCTACTGAAGCCAATGCAACAACCACAGAAACAGCAAAGATTGCTAAAGGAACTGCTGCAATGGCACCAGAACCAGAAACTGCTGCAATAACATAAGGGAGATGTATATAAATTGCAACGGCAGATACACATAATGATAAAGCAGCAATCGAAATTTTAAGGTTAGATGTAGACATTTTTTACCTCATTAACCACTAGAATATTAATAATAACTAGATTATCAACAGTGTCAATAATTAATTATGAAAAATAAAGTCAAAATTTGAATAGATAAACTATAAGTAATATACAACCGGCAATAGCTATACAATAGACTTCTTGCATAGAAAAAAGGCAAAATAGCTCCAAGTTGTATCCGTTTAGGAAAGCGGTAAAATAAGGTAGACAAGGTAGTATAAAAAGATAACCATAGAGTAAAAGTGAGTTTACAACAAATAGTGTCATGCAAGTAGCTGATACTGGAATCTAGTCTTTATTATGCAGCCACTTATTTAAAGTTAAGTTTTCTGGATCCAAGTAGTCAAGGCACTGGGATGACAGGAGGCTACTTTCATGACACCATTCTTTTTCCTGGATCCCAGTGTCTGGGCACTGGGATGACATCATAGGGACACTGGGATTACACCCTGACAATCGTCATCCAGCTACTTGTTAGCGGCTAAGAGATACCGCGAATGAATCGCGGTATGACGGTTCGTGGCGGCATGACGATAACCTCGTCTCACTGCCATTAAGTTAAGGAAAAAAGATAGATTTTATGGGATAATGATGTATACCAATAAGTTTAAAGGTAGTATGAGTAAAAAAGGCAGTAATAAAATTTATTCAAAATGAATTGGCAAGTCTAGAATTTATAGAATCCCATAAATCATCTTCAAAAGATTTTATGAGAAAGAGGAAGTTATCTTTTATTGACATATTTATCTTAATTTTAAGAAAAAGTGTAAAGTCGCTGCAAGTAATACTAAACGAATTTATTTTATATAGGAAAAAAGACTATACCGTTACTGCTAGTGCTTTTAGTCAAGCAAGAAAAAAAATGAAACACAGTGCATTTTCAGAAATTAACGAAGGTGTGGTTTCCTTGTACTACCAAGACCAAAAATTTAAAACTTGTTTTGGCTTTAGAGTGTTAGCTCTTGATGCCTCCAAAATCATTTTACCAACAAGCGTTGAAATAAAAAATGAATTTGGCTCAAGAAAAATACGTAACCAAAAACCAAAAGATTTAGGTGATTATGCAAGTGCAACCTTTGCGGTTTGTTAAGATGTGCTAAATAATGTTGCCATAAGGTCAGTGTTAGATAGAGGTAACACTCATGAAATTAACTTAGCAGATGAAATGCTTAAAGTTGTAAATACTAATGACTTACTGATTTGTATATTTATCTTATAAATTTCTTTCTAGCCTTACAAAAAGAAAAATTGCTTATGTCATTCGATGTCCCAGATCATCTTTTAATGAAGTGAATGCTATGTTTGAAGAAAAAAGCCCATCTAGTGTTGAGGTTACCATATGTGCTCAGCGTAAGATAAAACAAGAAAATAGTGGAATAACGCTTCAAAGTGGTACTGCCATCTGGTGAAATTGAAGTGTTAGCTACATCATTAATGGATGAACAAAAGTTTCAAACTGGAGGATTTAAGGAGTTATATTTTTTACGCTGGGGAGTTGAGACATTTTTTGCAAAACTCAAAGGAAGACTAAGTCTAGAAAATTTTACAGGAAAAAGTGTTGAGTCTGTTAAACAGGATTTTTGGTCAGCTATCTTTATTAGCAACCTAGAAAGTGTTATGACAGAAGATGTAGAAGAAGCGTTGAATATGGACTTAACCGATGATAAGCTTAAGAGGAGCATTAACAAATCTGTCTCATTTAACGCGATCAAAAACTTGGCTTTCGACATTTTTGCTACGGAATCAGATACTGACTGCATTATGGATCAATTATCAAAGCTATTTTTGATGAACACTTTGGCGGTAAGAAAGGGAAGGAAAGTTGATCGTCATAAGGTACCTTATCTTCGTTCGTTCAATTACCAAAAAAGGGTTAGAAAACACATATTTTGACTAGAGGTAGTATTCATATCTTCTGATAATAACTGGGTAGCTTATTGCCATAGCTCCTGTAAAATGACTTCTAAACAAACTATTTCTTAAGTAATTTACACTTCAGAGTTTATCTGCTTTAAAGTTTACTCTATTCTGTTTCAGCATTTGTCATAAATCCTTAATTATTTCTGACTTTTTAGTTCAGTTTTTAACCATTCTTTCCTTAACTTAATGGCAGTGAACCTCGTCATCCCGCTACTTGTTAGCGGGATCTCTTGTTAGCGGCTGAGATACCGCGAATGAATCGCGGTATGACGGTTCGCGGCGGTATGGACGTAAGAAAACCTTTCTTGGGTCAGCTATAGAGACTCTCATCTTTAGCGAGCTTCAAGGTAATTGGTTGCTATTTGCGAAAATATTCGCATAATTTAAGTAACATTACTTAATAAAAATTAACTATGGAGCTTAATAAGATTGCAGCATCGATTTTACTTTCTGGGCTAATCATTATGATAGTTAGTAATGTAGTTGATATGCTTTACAGTCCAGAAGAATATAAGATTGAACACCAAACGATAGTAGCTGCTGGCAGCAATGAGTTCCAGCAAAAAATCGAGCAAGTGGCGCTTGATATTGGAGCGCTCATGCAGAATGCTAGCTTTGAGAAAGGTAAATCAGCAGCAAAAAAATGTATAGCCTGCCATAGTTTTGAGAAAGGTGGAATGAATAAAGTAGGACCAAACTTATGGAACATAGTTGGAAATAAAAAGGCCCATCTTGGTAACTCATTCAATTACTCAAAAGCAGTGCTTGACAGAGGTGGAAAATGGGGGTATGAGGAGCTATTTGCCTTTTTAAAGAACCCAAAAGCCTATATAAAAGGTACACGTATGGCATTTGCAGGTATTTCCAATCCACAAGAAATTGCAGATCTAGTTAGTTATTTGCATCAATTGAGTGATAGCCCGGTTGCTTTGCCAAAGTAGTATGGATTATTGTAAATTGTTTGATGGAAATAATGGTCACATAGCATATCGAAAGCTACAAGGAAAGAAAGCTTCTGTAGTTTTTTTCGGTGGATTTGCATCCAATATGGATGGAACTAAAGCAACTGCTATTTACAAATTTTGCCAAGAAAATGACGTAGCACTTGTGCTATTTGATTATTTTGGTCACGGTCATTCAAGTGGTAATTTTATTGATTACACGATAAGTGATTGGCAAAAAAATTGTGCTAAAGTAATGAGTGAATTAACTAGCGATAAACAAATAATTATAGGTTCAAGTATGGGAGGATGGCTGATGTTGCTCACTGCCCTTCAATTTCCAGAAAAAATTGCAGCACTAATTGGTATATCGTCTGCTCCCGATTTTACTGAAGATTTGATATTCAAGCAATTGTCAGGCAAGCAAAAAGAAGAACTAGATTCTAAAGGTGTAATAGATTTTACTTCAGAGCATTGTACATACAAAATAACTAAAAATTTGATCGAAGATGGCAGAAAGAACCTTCTTTTAAACAAAAAGACAATAGATATAAACTGTCCTGTGCGCTTGCTGCATAGCATTAATGATAAAGATGTTCCTTATCAAACTTCATTGAATTTAGCTGAAAAAATTAAGTCAACCGATGTTGAAGTACACTTAATAAAATCAGCAGAGCACAATATGTCTGACAATCATTCACTGGAAGTTTTATTTAAGACCATTAGAGAATTTTGTAACCAGACTGCATTCTGTGATTTTTAGCAAAACACGATTTTTCATTTGAGCTTTCTTCAACTTAAAATAAATACAGAAAATTGCTGCCTATAGCTAAACTGACTTAGATTTACCGACAATTTGAAAAACCGTCATCCCGCTACGTGTTAGCGGCTGAGATACCGCGGCGGTATGACGGTTCGCACCATCACACTTTGGAACCTTACAGATATTGAGCAAATCCAATAATATCCTTGATTTCTTTTATATTATGGGTTGCAATTTCTGCTGCTTTCTTTGTGCCTTTTTTTAATATTTCATGTAAATGGAATTGGTCTTTTAAAAGATCATTCATTTTCTCACGTATGGGTGATATAACACTGATAATTAAATCAGCTAACTCTTTTTTGAAGTGCTTCATGTCATGTTTGTTCACTTCTTCACATACTTTTTCTGCATTTACATTACTAAGCACTGAATAAATGTTTATCAAATTGCTTATTTCTGGTCGGCACTTTAAAGTAGCAAAGCCTAGAATTGAATCTGTTTTTGCTTTTTCTATTTTTTTGACAATTAAGTCATCCGTATCATCAAGGTTAATGCACGAATGTTCTGAAGGATCAGATTTACTCATCTTGCTTGTGCCATCCCTTAAGCTCATTATCCTTGATGTGCAATCCAAAGTTAAGATTTCAGGTACGATGAAATAATCCAGC
The DNA here is from genome assembly GCF_964028365.1 of Wolbachia endosymbiont (group A) of Udea olivalis. Classification (NCBI taxonomy): domain Bacteria; kingdom Pseudomonadati; phylum Pseudomonadota; class Alphaproteobacteria; order Rickettsiales; family Anaplasmataceae; genus Wolbachia; species Wolbachia endosymbiont (group A) of Udea olivalis. The sequence continues at coordinate 1,460,121 of NZ_OZ034773.1, read as the reverse complement.
TTATAATGATTGTTAAAAGCTGATGCAATATCACGTGCAAGCTCCAAATGCTGTTTTTGATCATCACCAACAGGAACGTATTTAGTTTGATACAACAATATATCTGCAGCCATAAGTACTGGATAACTATATAATCCAAGAGAGGCTTTTTGTTTATCGCTGCCAGCTTTATCTTTAAATTGAGTCATGCGATTAAGCCAACCAATTGGTGTATAGCATCCAAGCAGCCAGCCCAGTTCTGCATGACCACTAACTGTGGACTGACTAAAAATAATGGACTTTTCTGTATCTATTCCGCATGCAATATAAGCTGCTGCTGTTTTGAAAATATTACTTTTTAATTCACTTGCGGGAAGCTTATTTGCTGTGATTGCGTGTAGGTCGACAATACAAAAAAGAGATTTGTATTTATCCTGTAAGTCTATCCACTGTTTGATTGCACCAAGATAATTACCTAAATGTAGTACGCCACTTGGCTGGATACCTGAAAAGACAATACTTGTCATTATACATTTACCTCATGCTAATCGCTTCCACAATCAGCAGATTTCTTAGAAAGAATAACCATTGCAGGACGGAGCAACCTATTTTTGATAGTATAACCAGTTTGTAGTACTTCTACAATGGTGCCAGGCTTTTTTTCATTGTCTTCTCTTTCCACAACAGCTTGGTGTAAATTACTATCAAAAAGCTCACCAAGTGGATCTACTTCCTCTATTTCATGTTTTTTTAGATCATTTATAATTTTTTGATAAGCTACTTTAATCCCCTCATGAACAGGATCACCGTCTTTCAAAATTTCCATTACTCTTTTTAAATTGTCGCACGAGTCGATCATATCACGTGCAAGTTTTGTGACTGCGTAGTCACTTGCATCGCTAATTTGCTTTTGCATTATACGTTTGACGTTTTCATTATCTGCAACAGCACGGCGTAAATGATCTTCAAGCTGAGCTGCACGTTCTTTTAATGTATTGAGATCTTCATTTAAATCATCAGTCTGCTTATGGTTATCACTTTGTTGGTCGTCACCTTTCTGCCTACTTACCATATCAGCAAACTTCTTCTTTTTCTCTTTACTGCTATCTGACATATTATTACCCTTAAGAATCTAATAAATATATAGCAATTAATTCGAAAATATCAAGCGCCAGCTACATTCGTCTTTCTATGCTCGCATTTAAAAAGTCAATTAAAGTAGTTTTATAAAAAGAATCAGAAAAAGTACTAATATCATTTTGTGCCATATTAATGTAGTGTCTAGCTTTTTCCATAGAAAGCTGAATGGCATTATGGTGATTAATATAGTGTAATGCTTGGTCAAAATTGTGTCTAGCTGAAGAAAAGCATTTTTCCCAGAATTTTTGCTCTGCTGGACTGCCCTTTTCGTATGCTATAATAGCAGGTAAGGTGACTTTACCTTCGAAAAAGTCTTTTCCGACTTGCTTTCCAGAAGTGCCTTGATTAGCAGTATAATCGAGCATATCATCAACTATTTGAAATGCCATACCAAAATTAAAACCAAAATTCTTTAGCCTCTCTGTTTCGTCATTTGTTGCACCAGATACTGTTGATGCAGCTTCACAGCATGCAGAAAATAAAGATGCTGTCTTTTCTCCAATGATATCAAAATAATTTTCCCTGACTGTGTGGGGGTCAAAACGTGCTGTCATCTGCTTTATTTCACCCTTCACAAGTAAATGCGATGCTTTAGATAAAATAGAGAGAATATTTAAATTTCCACACTCTATAAGCCATCTAAATGCTAGAGTCAACAATAGATCACCAACTAAAATGCTTGATTTATTTCCCCAAATCTTATTCGCTGTTTTAACTCCATGGCGTGCCTCACTTTCATCGAGCACATCATCATGAAGTAAAGTAGCATTGTGTATAAACTCTACCGATGCAGCAACGTTGATCCTATTCTCCCCAGAATAGTTTAGCATTTTACATATAATAAAAACTAGTTTAGGCCTTATTTTTTTTCCACCTGACCTAACAAGATGAGATATAATATCAGTAGCAAGCTTAGCATCTTCATCATTGACATTTTTGAAGACAAAGTCATTCATAGCTGACAAATCAGAAGATACAATATCGTCTAATTTATCGCTGTTTGTTAAATCAGTATTTAGCATTTTAAGAGACTTATGCCTCTTGCCCTTGTGCTTTCTCGTTCTCTACTTTCTTCTTTTCTGTTTTCTTTGGTTCTGTTTCTAAAGTTACTATGCCTTTTTTGATAAACCACAGTACTCTTTCAGTTGCCTGCGCGCCTACACTTAGCCAATGTTTTAATCTATCAGCTTTCACCACAACACGATTTTTATTGTCTTTTGGTAACATTGGATCATATTGTCCTATTTTCTCAATAAAACGCCCATCTCTTGGTGCTCGTGAATCAGCTACAACTATCCTATAAAAAGGGCGTTTCTTTGCGCCAAACCTCGCCAACCTTATTTTAACTGCCATGTTAACCTTTATTCATATATTAGCCACAATTTTATACAATGAGCCGTTTTAAGTCAAATGAATTATACAACTTTTGCACCTTATAATATAATTACCAATAATGTAGGGCAGTGCCGGGCGCACAGCTATACGAACATTCATTTTTGAAGGTAAATTGCACAGCAAATGGTGTCATTCCAGTGCTTGACACTGGAATCCAGCCTTTTTTTAATCATTAAAACGTTGTATTTTAACATAAAACGGCTACTTTTATGCTTACCAACTTAATAAAATTCCTGGATCCCAGTGTCTGGGCACTGGGATGACATCCTTTCTAGTGAAGATTGCTCTCAAATCGCAATGTTCGTACAGTTGTGTGTCTGGGCACTGGATGCGTTTGAAGCAGCTTATAAGATTTTTGATTATATATCATCAAGTATAGCGTGATTAACTTCGACTTTATACTTTGATTCCAGATAGCTAATTAATTGCTCTTTTAGCGATATCATCACACGTTTTCCGGTGTCAAGCGTGTTTAATTTGCCATTTGATGAATGCATTTCTTTTAGAACACCTATTATAATTTCATTATTGTATTGAATAGGATCTGTCACTGAACCAGTTGTTTTCATATTGAAAATCTCTTCTACAAAAGAAAAGGGGTAGTTTTGTTGATCCACTTTATTGCGGTGCATCTGCTGACCTTTAACTAATTCCACACCTTGAATTTCTTCCAAATCTGTTTTTTCTCTTAGTTGAACTGCAACCTCTTGCCCGAATTTAAACATTCTTTCTTTTATAAACTCACTACGCCAAAGCTCTACCGCTAATGCCTTGCCTTCTTCAAAACTTTGCAATTTGGGTGGAAAGATATCGACGATTTTTACACTAACAACGGCGTCCCCAACGCCCTTAAAATAACCTTTCTGATCCTTTTCTCGCGAAAAAATGAAAGAAATCAAATCACCAGAATCTCCTACGTTATTACCGCTTTGATCTTTTCCACTCGCATCTACTGGACCAATAGTTTGTATAGGTAAATTATATTCACTCAATATTTCTTCAATTTCTGAACCATTGTATATCTTATAGTTCACTTGGTTTATGAAATCATTGACTCTTTCAAAAGACTTTTGGTTAGTTAGAACTGACTTTATGTCTTTTTTTAAATCAACTAAGTCTTCATCAGAGATTTGATGCGCACTTTCCACTTTTACTATGTGCCAACCAAAACTGCTTGCTAAAACTTCACTTACTTCACCTACTTTAAGAGCAAATACCTTCTCTCTCACGTCTTCTGGTAAAAAATCCTTAGTTATATTATTTACTCTAGTTTCCTCAAGTTTTGCTTTGCCAAACTCTTCTACTATCTGTTCAAAGCTTGTTTTACCCTCCTCAAATGCTCTTCTTGCTGTCTCAGCTTCTTCTTTGGTAGAAAATATTGCATTGAATATATCTCTTTGATTTTTAAGTTCTTGTTGTTCTATTATACCATCAACTTCTTCATCTGAGATCTTGATTTGATCTTCAAAATACTTTTGGCCTAGGGAAATATATTGCGCAGTTCGATACTCAGGATAATAAAAATGGGATTTATTTCTTTCGTACAAATCAAGTAAGGCTTGATCATCTGGTTCAGGAATGTTTGTAACTGCATCTTCAGTTATTTTAACAATATCAACTACTCTAGTTTGGTAGCGACTTTTGTATATCTGCTCATCAATTTTCTCGCCAAAAGTTACTGGATAATTATCTTTAAATAATGAAGTCATGAACATCATTGCAGGCAGGACTTTCTCTAGCTTTGCTATATACTCTTTCTCTGTCATATGCAGGTCATTTAGCGTTTCATAGAATTTATTTTTGTCAAATTCACCTTTATCATTTTGAAAGTATTTGGTGTTTTTAATATGGTTTTTTATAGATTCTTCTCCAACTGTCAACCCCAGCTCACTAGTTAGGTTAAACAATAGTTTTTGCTCTATAAGTGCGTTAAGCAAATCATATTTCAGCTTTTTTACTTGTTCTCTACTCGCATCAGATCCAGAAATTTGCTTTTCATAATTTTGATATAGTGATTTATACTCATCTGACATTATAACTTCTTTTCCAACCCTAGCTACCTCTTCTTTTTCATCATCACCTGATAAAAGGTTGCCAATTCCCATGAAGATTAACAAGCAAGCTAAAAGGACAACGGTTACTTTAGTGAAAAAATTTTTAACATTCATTTTAAACCCAGTTAATTAATGATTAATTATAGAATAGTGATAATTTAATGCTTGTAAACCTGTTGCTTTATTAGCTAATATATATAATATTACAATATATTAACTTAAAATTTAACTCTCTAATCTTAAATAGGAACATATGTTTAACTGAGTTATACTATACCTTAGGAAGGGGAAATATTTTGTTTGAAATATGCTTAAAGGTAAGCGCATTTAATTAACTTAAGAGGTGGGAAATGACAAACAAAAAGTTATTGAATGACAAAATTAATGCTTTTTTAGTTTTAATAGTTTATATTTTAGCTCTGTATAACAGTAAGGGATACTTTAAATGGGAGATGCTTTTTTGATGTCAATGGAATCTTCTAAGGGCAATAACGATAGAAATAAACAGTTTCTAGTGCAAATAGCTGCTTGGTTAGTAGACAACACTGGTTTAACTTTTAATCAAATAGCACAATGTTGCAGATTGGCCCTTGAAGAAGTACAAGACATAGCTGATGAGGAAATAGGAGTAGAAAAATATAACCCTATTATTTCTGGAATAATTACTGAAAAAGAAATCGATGATTGCAAAAAAAATCCAAATCGTGTACCAAATTTGATTATAAAAAATATAAAAAAAAGGAGTAAAGCGATTGGTAGCATTCTTGGCTTTGCCTCTACGGCAAGACGTAGAGATAAACCTGATGCGATTTATTATTTAGTAAAAAAATTTCCTATCTTGGACAATAACGTTATAGCTAAATTAATTAGTACAACAAATTACACAGTTGAGCAGGTAAGAGATGGATCTCATCATAACATGCAAAATATAAAACCCCAAGATCCTGTACTACTCGGCTTATGTAGTCAAGAAAATTTAGAAGCAGAAGTGGAAAAAGCAAAAGTAGAAGAGGAGAAGCAAGAAAGGTTAAAAAAATATAAAGAATAGCTATTGAAAATCCTCAAATTTTTGTGCTTTGTTAACATTAAATTAACTTGACTTGCTAGTGTTTATTAGTATAATGTAAGTAAAGTACGGGGTTTAATAATAATTAAGCTTAATACGCACTGAAACTAACTCAGCCTAATTTATTATCTTATAGTCACATTTTAGGTTAGTAAGCATCAATTAAAATTTTTGGAGGATTATGACAACAATCAATGAAGATGTTTTGGCAAAAGGAAAGGTTACAGCTCAACCTGAAAAAAGTGAGCAAATTTACAATAACGATACAGTAAAACAGATGGTCAATGAAGGTACTGAGAAAAACAGAAAAACATTAGATCTGAGCGAATTAAAAGAGAAAACAGCAGAAGAATTGTTAGAGTTAGCTGAAGAAAGAAAAATTTCAACTAACGGTAAAAGCAATGGTAGAATGCTAAAGCAGGAAATAATATTCAGCTTAATGAAAAAAATGAGTGAAGAAGGAGGCATAACCACAGGGAGTGGAATAGTGGAAATATTGCCTGATGGTTTTGGTTTCTTACGTTCAGCAAGTGCAAATTATGCCCCAAGTACCGATGATGTTTATATTTCTAACGGGCAAATAAAGAAGTTTAATTTACGTACAGGAGATATGGCATATGGAGAAATAAGGCCACCTGGTGATAAAGAGAGATATTTTACTTTAACTAAGGTTCAAAGTATAAACTCTACTGAAGTAAGTGAATTAAGAAAGTACGTCCATTTTGATAATTTGCTTCCTCTTTATCCTGAGGAAAGCATAGTACTTGAGTGTAATAATGGTGATGATAAAAAAGGCTTAAGCATGCGTGCTATAGATATAGTAGCTCCTCTTGGAAAAGGGCAAAGAGCGTTAGTAGTTGCTCCACCTCGCACAGGAAAAACTGTATTGCTTCAGCAAATGGCTAACTCTATAGCTATAAATCACCCTGAAGTAGAATTAATAGTGTTACTTATAGATGAAAGACCTGAAGAAGTAACAGATATGATACGTTCTGTAAAAGGTGAGGTAGTAAGTTCTACGTTCGATGAGCCTGCTTACCGTCACGTACAGCTTGCTGAAATAGTAATAGAAAAAGCTAAAAGAATGGTTGAGCATAAAAAAGATGTGGTAATTCTACTTGACAATATTACTAGACTTGCACGTGCTTATAATGCGGTTATTCCTTCGTCTGGGAAAGTTCTAACTGGTGGTGTAGATTCAAACGCACTGCAGAGACCAAAACGCTTTTTTGGAGCAGCTCGTAATATTGAGAATGGGGGTTCTTTAACTATAATCGCCACAGCTCTTATAGAGACTGGTTCAAAAATGGATGAAGTTATTTTTGAAGAGTTTAAAGGTACAGGAAATGCTGAGATCATACTTGATAGAAAACTTTCTGATAAACGTATATTTCCAGCTATTGATATTACAAAATCCGGAACAAGGAAGGAAGAGCTATTAGTTGATAAGGCTATACTAAATAAAATATGGGTGGTGCGTAGGATACTCAATCCTATGGGACCCGTTGAAGCAATGGAATTTTTACGTGACAAACTACTTTTAACAAAGAGCAATGCTGACTTTTTTAACTCCATGAATCACTAAAAGTAAGCCAGTTATGATGGATATGCTGAGCAAAAAGTAAAACGCTCTTATAGCTAAAATAATTTGGATTTACCAAAATATATTTATAGTTAAGTTGGCAATTTACCTTAAGTTAGCGCGTGACACTGGAATGACACCCTTGGTGGCAGACAGCTAAAGGAAAATATCAACTAGGTTTATAATCTATCACTACCGTGTTTGCAATTTTGTCGTGAAAAGCTTGTTTATGTTCATCACCTACTGCACATACTAAAACTAAGATTAGTATAGCTAAGAATAAAATGGGATTACAAAGTGATATGCAATAAATTATAAAAAGAGCTATAGTCCTTTTCATTGCTTGCATTGTAGTGATTGACTCAAATGTATCTTTGTCTTTTACACGCATGCTAAATAACAAGTGTCCTGGAGTGCCGCCAAATTTTACTAGCATGAATATATGAAATATACATGGTATCATTAAAAATAAAGAAAATACAATCGTGGTGATTACAATTATTGCACCCATGATCCCTTGTATTGCGTGTGTAAGTGAGAAACCCACCGCCATTAAACCAAATGGTATTGCGATAAATAAAATACAATCAACTATAAATGCTAGAGTACGTCTTGTCATCGTTGAGTAGTTTACTTTTTTATCCATGTACTACCTATAAAGAAAAATATCAACTAGATTTATAGTCTATCACTACTGTTTTTGCAATTTTATCGTAAAAAGTCTGTTTGCGTTGATCAAATACTGCAAACAAAAATAAAATTAGCACAATTAAAAGATATAGAAAAGTATAACCATGATAATGCAGATGAAGCAAAAAGCGAAAAATAATCCAGATGCTTCCCTTAGAAATACATCTTATTGTTGCTTGCATAAGGGTAACATTTGTAAATGTATTAGCATCTTTAATATGCATACCACACAATAGTTTTCCTGGGGTACCACCAAGTTTTGTTACCATTAATATTTTGGATATTGTTAGTACTAATGTTGCGACCACTGTAGAAACTATAAATGGTATTTCTGTTGCTAGTTGTGCAAGTTCCTGAAAAGAGTCTTTATCTTGATCTTGTAATGATACGATGAATACACCATAGATAAAACCGAAGATAAAATGAGGGGAAAATATGATGAGGTCAAGTATTTCTGCTACAATACGCCTTGTAAATCCTACATAATTTACTTTAACATTTATTTCAGTATTCATAACCCCACCTATATTTCATAATATCATCATATGATATAAAAATACGTTATTAAATAACCGTAAATATACTAACTTGGGTAATATTAGCTACTTGTGCCACTCTATTATTTAAATTAATATTAAATCATTTATAACTAGGGAAGTTATGTCAACACTAATCACAGTTGCATATGGCGACGGTATCGGACCAGAAATCATGGAAGCGGTGCTGTCGATATTGCGCGAAGCAGAAGCGGAAATCTCAATAGATATTATTGAAATAGGGGAGCGTGTTTACAGTAAAGAATGGTCTCACGGAATTTCTCCAAGTGGTTGGGAATCAATTGAAAGGACAAAAATATTATTAAAATCTCCGACAACAACTCCTCAAGGTAAAGGGCACAAAAGCTTAAACGTTGCACTCAGAAAAAATCTAGGGTTGTATGCAAATATCAGACCATGCATTTCATATCATCCTGTTATAGAAAATAAATTCGATAAGTTTGATATCGTAGTGATACGTGAAAATGAAGAGGACGTTTACACCGGAATAGAGCATAGGCTCACTGGTGACTCTTACCAATGCACTAAAATTATTACTAGATCTGGCTCAGAGAAGATATGCAGGTACGCTTTTGAATATGCAAAAAAACACAACAGAAAAAAAGTAACTTGCCTGACTAAAGATAACATCATGAAAATGACCGACGGAACTTTCCATGCCGCGTTTGATCGCATTGCAAAGGAATACCCAGATATAAAGGCAGAACATTATATAGTTGATATTGGAATGGCGCGTGTTGCAACAGAACCGGAGAATTTTGATGTTATAGTAACCGAGAACTTATATGGCGACATATTATCAGATATAGTCGCACAAACCTCTGGATCTGTGGGGCTTGCCGGAAGTAGCAACATCGGGAATGAATACGCAATGTTTGAAGCAGTGCACGGTTCTGCCCCTGATATTGCAGGAAAAAACATAGCCAATCCTTCTGGTCTTTTAAATGCTGCAGTGCATATGCTAATTTACATAGGTCAAGTGGGTACTGCAAAACTAATCTACGATGCATGGCTCAAGACTTTGGAGGATGGAATACACACTGCCGATTTATATAAGGAGAAAAGAAGTAAACAGAAAGTTGGTACCAAAGAATTTGCAGAAGCTGTTATAGATAATTTAGGAAAGAAACCTGCTGAGCTTATAATTGGCAGTGGTTCGGATAGTAAAATAAATTTGGATAGTAAAATAAATAAAGTACAAGACAATTACGAACAAGATTACAAAGTTAAAAAGCTAGTGGGTAGTGATATAACTCTCGCTTGGGACAAATCCAGTAATGTTGATCAAATAGTAGGATTATTTGAATCAAGTAATCTGCAAATGATAGCAATATACTCAAAAGGACTTGCGATTTGGCCAGGAAACTCAAAACCTTCAAGTGACCAAATAACCTGTAGGTTTATCGCAAATAATGAAAAGCAAGCTATTACAAATAGTGATGTAAATAACTTGCTAATCAAACTCGAAGAACACAATTTTGACGTGGTGAGAATGGACAAATTGTATTTGTATGATGGGAAAGAGGGGTTCTTTGTTTAAATATTTAAAAGAGGTGTGGTAAATGAGATGGACTCAAAAAAAGTAGAACTAATATTTGAAAAGTTTCAACAATCAAATCCTGCGCCAAAAATAGAGCTAAATTATACCAATCATTTTACGTTACTGGTTGCGATAGTTTTATCAGCGCGGACAACTGATGTAAGCGTTAATAAAATTACAAGAGAACTATTTAATATCGCTGATACGCCAGAAAAAATGCTGAGCTTTGGGCAGAGTGAGCTGAGAAAATGCATAAGCAGTATTGGTTTATATAATTCCAAAGCAAAAAATATAATCGGGCTTAGTAAAATATTGGTAGAACGATACAACAGCAAAGTACCTACTAATTTTGATGATTTGGTGTCTTTGCCTGGAGTGGGGAGAAAGAGCGCTAATGTGTTCTTAAATTCGGGGCTTGGCATTCCAACATTGGCAGTTGATACTCACGTTTTTAGAGTGAGCAATAGAATTGGGCTTGTGAAAGAAAAAGATGTGTTTAAAACAGAGCAATCTCTTTTAAATGTGGTTCCCAAAAAATACCTGCTTTATGCTCATCATTGGCTAGTTTTGCATGGTAGATATGTTTGCAAAGCACAGAAACCTTCGTGTGAAACGTGCATAATTCATGATTTATGTGAATTTGAGTGCAAAAGGTATAAAGTCTAGTATTTCTTCTTTTGTCATCCAAGTAGCTATAGAAACGAAAAAACTTACTTGACACATTTTGCTGGAATGACACCAGTTGTTATTCAGACAACAGTTATGCAAGAGATCTGATTACATCTAAGCTAACAATGGACCACTAGATATATTCCTAACCACGTTGACCTGATTCAATATTTTATTAGTGGGATTGAAATAATTTTCTATAAATTCCTTATATATAGCTGTTAACTTGTGTATATCGTTTACTGATACGCATTCGTTTATCTGATGTGCGGTTTTGTTGATTATACCAAATTCAATCACTGGACAAACATCTTTGATAAACGCAGCGTCAGATGTGCCACCACTTGTGCTAAGTATAGCATCAATGTTGGTAACCTTACTTATTGCATCAAGCATAATATCAGTATTTCTATCGGGAGTAGAGAGGAAAACGTCCCTGCTGCTATGCACAGAAAGTTTATAATCGCTAGTTACACTGGAGCATATTTCATCAATCAGCTTATATAAGCCACCCGGTGTTTGTTCATTGTTATATCGAATGTTAAAACGTGTAGTTGCTGAGCCAGGTATTAGATTGCTAGTATTATTTCCAACATCGATAGTAGTAACTTCGCAATGTGAAGGCTGAAAATATTTATTACCATGATCAAAAGTAGTATTTTTTACCTTACTCAATATCGATATTACCTTATATATTGGATTGTCTGCTAGGTCTGGGTAGGCAACGTGCCCTTGTTTTCCATGGCAAATTAATTCAAATGTTACAGAACCTCTTCTGCCTATTTTTATGGTATCACCTAATTTCTCACTACTGGTTGGTTCGCCAACCACACAAAAATCTATCTTTTTCTGCTTATTTTTCATCCATTCCAAAACTGCCTTTGTTCCATATTCTTCCATGCTTTCTTCAGCACTGGTAATCAATGCACTTATCGAACCATTAAATTGAAACTTCTCTGCAATCAAATTTACCATAGCAGCAATAAATGCAGCTACTCCGCTTTTCATATCAGCGGCCCCTCTTCCATATAGCATTCCATCCCTCACTTCTGGATTAAATGGACCAAATGCCCAATCTTTTAACTGACCCGGTGGTACAACATCAACGTGCCCAGCAAAGCACAAATTTGGTACTCCATTTATATATTTCGCATAAAGATTTTTAACTTTATCACCAAATTCTAAAATCTCACAATCAAAGCCGCTCTTCTTGAAGATTGTTGCTATATACTCTATTGCCCCGCTGTCTTCTGGTGTTATACTCTCAAAAGAGATCAATTTCCTAGTTAGCTCTACAGGGTCAATTTTCATGTCAATCTTAAAATACTTATACTGCTATATTGTAAACACTCTATGCACTATTTAAAACAAATATTACATCAAACCGAACAAACTTTTCTAAGGGAAGTAATAACAGATTACTACCTTGCTGATGATATCTATGAAATATGCACACGACACGGAAATGACGTCTTTCTAGTTGCAGATAAAAATACAGCAAAACTTTTAAACAAAAACGTACTTAATAAAATTCCTAACTTAATTATTCCAGCTCCACCTGTCATTCCAGCGCGTGACACTGGAATCCATAAGTTGTTTTCCTGGATCCCAGTGTCAGCTACTTGCATGACACCAAGCAGAGCTGCCTCTCTTGAAACTGTAAATCTAGTTAGAAACAAAGCAAAAGACAGTGACTTAATAGTTGCATTTGGTAGCGGCACTGTTAACGATATCTGCAAATATGCAAGCTACCTCGAGAAAAAAGATTATATATCGTTCCCAACAGCCGCTTCTATGAATGGATATACCTCTGCAAATGCTTCAATATTAGTAAATGGATATAAAAAATCGTTCAAAGCACATCTTCCAAGAGCAGTATATATAGATATAGACATACTTGCCAATGCACCACTGCGTCTCACATTAAGCGGATTTGCAGATTTCATTTGTCGTTCAACAGTTCAGGCTGACTGGCTACTATCTCATTTGTTGCTTGGCACAGAATACAATGAATTACCTTTTACACTTGTTCGCGATTTGGAGCAAATTTTGCTAAGAGAGTATACGGCGCTTACTAAAAGAAGTAGAAAAGTGGTCCTATTACTTATGGAAGTTCTACTAATTTCAGGACTTGGAATGGTAATATCAAAAGGCAGCTATTCTGCAAGCCAAGGAGAGCATATGATAGCTCACGCAATGGAAATGGTAACAAGAGATCATTCCTTACTACATGGCGAAAAAATTGCTGTTACGACGATTACCATGGCTAATTTGCAGGAAAAGATATTATCAATACAAAACCCGATTATCAAACCGACCACTTTAGATGTAGAACATATAACTCAGTGCTTTGATAATATCGAATTTGTAAGAACTTTTGAACAGAAGCAAATTATGCAGCAAAAAATCCAAGAGATTATTTGTAAAGAATGGCATAATATTTCCAGTTTAATTAAGCAAAATTTACTACCTGCAAAACACCTGCAAAAAATATTTGAAGATCTATCAATTCCACACTTACCAGAGCACCTCAGTTGGAATAAAGAACAATATTGTAAAGTGGTCGATCTTGCGTTTACAACAAGAGATAGATTCACCTTTCTTGACTTAGCTAACTGCATAGAAGAAAGTTAAGTTTTGTAGTGAAATTCTGTCATTTAAAGAGATCATAGGCCAAAAGCTAAACCCTTTTCACAATCTCTTATCCATTGTCTCCTCACCTGAGTGGATATACAACTCATTCCAAGTAACTGACACTGGGTTTCACCAGTAGCACTGCTTTGCTAAACATAGTTTAGTTCGAGTGGCTGAGGAGGGACTTGAACCCCCGACCAAGAGATTATGATCCTCCTGCTCTACCAACTGAGCTACTCAGCCTAATTAAAAACCTTATTATACACACGATCTATATGTTTCGTATAATACTTCAAATCAAACAAAGATTCAAGTTTTTCCGAGTTAATAACCTTAAGTAAGGGTTTATCTTGTTTCAATTCGGCCAGAAAATCACTGTTGTTTTGTTTCACTTTCATTGCATTGCTCTGAACAATTTTATACGCCTCTTCCCTCGCCAAACCACTATTTACTAACTCAAGCAATACACGCTGTGAGAAAACTAAACCTTTTGAAGAATTTAAGTTCTTTTCAATGTTTTCCTTATTGATCACCAATTTATCTATCAAATCTGTTAATCGCACTAAAGCAAAATCCATTGTTATACAAGCATCAGGAGCAATGCATCTTTCCACAGACGAGTGTGATATATCACGTTCGTGCCACAATGCAACATTTTCTAACGCAGGAAAAACATAACTGCGTATTAAACGTGAGAGTCCAGTCAGATTTTCACTTAAAATAGGATTACATTTGTGTGGCATAGCAGAGCTTCCCTTCTGCCCCGTGGAAAAATGCTCAGAAATTTCGCCGATTTCAGTTCTTTGCAAATGACGAATTTCAACAGCAACATTTTCTATTGAGCTTGCAATCACTCCCAAAACTGAAAAGAACATAGCATGTCTATCACGAGGAATGACTTGAGACGATATGATTTCAGGTATGAGTCCTATTTCTTTCGCTACATATTCTTCAACAAACGGATCAACATTTGCAAAATTGCCTACTGCACCTGATATTTTACAAATTGAGATCTCTTTTTGCGCGCTAATTAATCTCTGATAATTGCGTTTAAATTCAGCATAAAATCTGGCAAATTTTATTCCAAGAGTTGTTGGTTCTGCATGCATTCCGTGACTGCGTCCAACACAAACAATATCTTTATAGTCCTCAGCTTTTTTTTTCAATGCTGCAAGTAAATTTTTTAGATTCTCGAGCAAAATATCACAGGACTCTTTCAGTTGCACCGCAAGGCATGTATCCAAAACATCAGAACTTGTCATTCCATAATGAAGATAACGAACATCAACTCCCGCTTTTTTAGCAATATATGTCAGAAAAGCTATAACATCATGTTTTACAATGGATTCAATTTCGTTGATACATTCAACATCAAATTCAATAGCACCAGAGAGGTTCTCAGCAATATTATTCGGAATCACTCCTAACTTTGCTTGAGCTTCACACGCTAATTTTTCTATTTTAAGCCATATATTAAATTTATTATTTTCCTCCCAAATGGAAGACATTTCTTTTCTGCTATAGCGGGGAATCATTTTTGATTTATTCCAATAATGGTGTCATTCCAGTGCGTGACACTGGAATCCAGGTATAAAAGTATTTGCAAATTATTCAATGGACAACGGATTCTAGAAGCATAAAATAATGTCCATGATGAAATAAACTGGATCCCAGTGTCACGCACTGGGATGACATGAGGGAAGCACTGGGATGACACCAGCTTAGCCATGGCAGACATTTCTTTTCGGCTATAACAAGGGATCATCTTTGATCAGCTATCATCACCATCAGCAGCTTCTTTATTCGCATCTTGCTCTGCCTCTTGTTGCTCAGACTTCTGATTTTGCAATTTTACTTGCCTTAGCTCATTTGCATCTGTTTCGGATTTCACGACGTATATAGTAATTGGTACTACTACTTCACTATGTAATTCTACGTTTACTTGGTATTCACCCAAGTTTTTGATGCTTACTCCACCAAAAGATAAACTACGGTGGTCTATCACATGTCCTTCTTGTAGTAAAATTTTCGCAATTTCACGTGTTGTTACAGAACCAAAAATTTTACCATCCTCTGAAGCTTGCTTTATCAATACCACAAACTTATCATGTAGTGACAATGCAAGCTCTTTTGCTACATTTAATCTTTTTATATTCTCTTCTTCCAGTAATAAACGTTGCTCCTCTAGCTTTGTTAAATTTTCCTTGGTAGCTTTCACCGCTTTTCTTTGTGGAAAAAGAAAATTACGTGCATAACCTGGTTTAACTTTGACAACTTCACCAAGCTTACCTAAAGTCCTTATATTTTCCTTTAAAATTATCAACATAAATTACCTAAACTTTTTTAGTACAGTAAGGAATAAGAGCTAAAAAACGTGCCCTTATGATCGCTAAGCGTAACTTCCTTTGTTTTTTTGCACATACGCCTGTTAATCTTCTAGGTAATATCCTACCATAGTCAGAGGTAAACTTGGATAATAAATCTATATTCTTATAATCTATGTCTTCATCTTTAGACGCAGCAAGAGGGCAAACTTTAGAACGCCTAAAGCCAGTCCTATTATTTACAGATACGTAAGAATTATTAAAACTATTTCGTCTTTTCATCATTATGCGCTTTGCTCCTCAATTTGTTTATTCATCATATGAGATTTACCTTCAAAAATTTTATCAACCTGCACAGGAAAGTGGCGAATAACGTTCTCATTAAGTTTCATTCTACGCATAAATTCATCCAGAATGCTTGCAGTAGAACTTATGCACATTATACAATAATGACCGCTCTTCATTTTATTTTTGTGATATGCAAAATCCAAAAGACCCCAATGTTCATACTTGATTAATCCTGATGCTTCAATGTTTTTCAAAAGCATTTCCAACGCTTTGCTCGATTGAGTTGGACCGTTTATTCTAAAATCTTTCAAAATATCTTGAAAAATCTTTATTAGATGTTCTGAAATATTTCTCTTCAAAGCATTTACTGCGTTATGGATAAACGCACTTTTAGTACTGCCTCCTAGAAATTTTGTAAAATCTTGCGTTATTCCTAAATCTTTTAGGTCATCTTTCAACTCTTTATCGATTTTTGACTTCACTTCTTTCAAATTTGAAAGATCTTCTTCCAATTCAACCCATAAAATTTTTGTAAGATCTTCCAAGAAATCAGAGTAAGCAACTAGACCTTCTTTAATGTTTTCAGCACGCACTTCTAACTCTTGTGTTGTAAGCTTGTCATTTCCTTTTTTCAGAATATCCCTGATTTGCTGGAACATAACATCTGCTTTAATATTTTTCAATGAAACAGCTAGCTCTTGGACCATTTCCTCTACTTCTTGCTGTAATAATCCTTGTTGTGTTATAAAAGTAAATTCATAAAGATTCACTATATCTTCCTTTAATACCGATTAAATATTTCATTATATAAAGCTTTTTTATATAAGCAAGTTATTTGTGTTAATTTCTACGCCTTTAATCCAGCTTAAGTTAGATATTTCATACATAACTTGAGGAGCAATTGAGTACGCACCTGGTAATAAGATGCTCACTTTATGTTTTTCGAGAAGAAGTCTTAGCATTATTTTGGTTCTGCCTTCATCTTTCAATATTGCGTTTAATTCCATAGCGGCTTTTTGTGAATCCGTGCACTCAGTGGTGAGAACTAATTCTTTTATTGTAGAAGCGATTCTTTTTGTAAACTCAGATATATCCTTGCCTGCTAATCTTGTCGTATTTTCCGAAGCTTCAAGATCAATTATCACAAATGTTCCTGGTGAAAATAAATCTCTTTTTTCTTCTATTATTTCATTATTATAGAATGCTATTTCAGAAACGTTATGGGGATCGGAAAGTGTGAGGATAACAAACCTTCCACGCTCTGAAGTTCTCATACGTGCATTTAATATTACCCCAGCAGTTTTTGCTGTTCTATTTTCTCCGATAAACCCAATATTTAACTTTTCCAGAAGAATTCTAAATTTTTCAAGTGGATGATTAGTTAAATAAAATCCTAGTGAAAATAACTCATGCTCTAATTTTTTCTCTTCATCAAAATCTTCCACATTCTCAAGTTTCGGTTTGAGGACATCAAGGCTACCAAACAAAGCAGCTTGACTTGATTCTCTATCCTGTTTGTTTTTATTTGCAAAGTAAATCAGCGTGTCCATTGACTCATATAGCTGCTTTCTGTTCTTATGCACGCTATCGAATGCTCCGGATTTAATCAGGCTTTCTAGCGCTCTCTTATTTATTATATGACCTGAATTTTGAATGAATTCCCATATGTCCTTACAAGCGCTTGAACGTACGTTCACTATTCCTTCCGCTATAGAAAAACCAACATTCCTCAAGGCAGCAATACCATAACGTATGCGTTCGTTCTCTATTGAGAATTCAGCTTTAGATTTGTTTATATCAGGTGGAAGAACGGTAACGCCACTAAACTTTGCTGCATGATAAAATAAATTCAGTTTATCTCTATCATCAATATTCAGATTCATTAGTGCTGTAAAAAATTCTAATGGATAATTAGCTTTAAGGTAAGCCGTTTGATAAGATATAACCGCATATGCTGCAGCATGAGATTTATTGAACCCATAACCAGCAAATTTTGCAACAAGGTCAAAGATATAACTTGCCCTGTCATAATCAACGCCATTTTTTGTTGCCCCTTGGACAAAAAGTTCACGTTGTTTATCCATCTCTTCCTTGATTTTCTTACCCATGGCACGTCTCAGCAGATCTGCTTCCGCTAAGCTATACCCGGAAAGAATACGGGCTATTTCCATCACTTGTTCTTGGTAAATTATTACCCCAAATGTCTCTTTTAATACTTCCTCAAGTAACGGATGAATATAATCTGGCTTTTCAAGTCCATGTTTTCTTGCAACATAAGTTGGAATGTTATCCATAGGTCCTGGACGATAAAGGGAAATTAAAGCGATAATATCTTCAATGCAGTCCGGTTTTAGTTTAATTAAAGCTTCTCTCATTCCCGAACTTTCAAGCTGAAACACTCCAATTGAATCACCGCTTGAGAGTATCTCATAGGTTTTTTGGTCATTTAAAGGAACTGAAGAAATATCAATCTTTTTTCCATCACGATTAATTAAACGACATACATGATCTATTAGCGTTAGCGTACCAAGCCCAAGAAAATCAAATTTTATTAGCCCAGCTTTCTCCACATATTTCATGCTGTATTGAGTGATTGGCAGAGCCGAATTTGGATCGTAGTACACAGGAACAAAATTTTCCAACTTTTGATCACATATTACAATTCCAGCAGCATGGGTTGAAACGTGACGATATATTCCTTCAAGCTTAAGAGATATATCAAGAAGCTTTGCAATTACCTCATCACTATCCCGCTCTTTCTGCAGGTTTTGATCAAACTCTATCGCTTGTGATAAAGTTACAGGATTTACTGGATTAAATGGAACCATTTTAGATATTTTATCCACTTGAGAGTAAGGCATTTGCAATACTCTACCAACATCACGCAATACTGCCCTTGCTTGCAATTTTCCAAAAGTGATTATTTGAGCAACATAACCGTACTTTTTCTGAACATAATCAATAACCAGGTCCCTTTTCTCTTGGCAGAAATCGATATCAAAGTCAGGCATCGATACACGATCAGGATTCAAAAATCTTTCAAATATTAGGCCAAACTTTATTGGATCAAGGTCTGTAATCTGCAAGCCCCAAGCAACAATTGATCCAGCACCAGAGCCTCTTCCTGGACCAACTGGAATGCCATTTGCTTTGCTCCAACGGATAAAGTCAGAAACTATTAGAAAATACCCGGAATAATTCATTGAAGTGATTACGCTTAGTTCGTAATTTAGCCGATCGTAGTATTGTTTAAGGTCTATGTCTGTCTCATTCGTAATGCGGAATTCTAATCCCGCAACTGCCTGCTCCCTCAGTTCTTCATTCTCAGTTTTATTTTCTCTACAAGGAAATTTAGGCAGAATAGGCTGCCTGCTTCTTGGCATGTAAGAGCACCGCTTAGCTATTACTAAAGTGTTATGAATTGCTTCAGGAATATCACTGAACAGCTCCTCCATTTCTGCCACAGATTTGAAATAATGCTCAGAGGTTAGCTTTTTCCTGTTATTTTCGAGAGCATAACTACCCTCTGATATACACGTTAATATATCATAAGCTTCATAGTCAGATCTATTTGTAAAGAATACATCATTTGTTGCAACCAGTGGTATATTGTGCTGATAAGCAAAATCTATTAAAGTTTCTTCAAGCTCTAGCTCCTTGCTCAGCCCATGACGCTGCAATTCAACATATAAATGACCATTAAATGCTGAAAGCAGTTTTTCAACCGTTTCTTTATCTTGCCCCAACAATAGTTGAGCCAAACATCCACCGGTTAAAGCGATCAGACCCGTACTTAAATTCAATAGCTCATCAAAATCAACGTAAGGAATATCGCTGTTATTCTTGCGCTTTCTAAAAGACTCACTCACCAAAGTGACTAAATTAGTGTACCCTTGCTCATTTTTTGCAAGCAATAATATAGGTAAATTTTGTTCTGAATGTTTAACTATAATATTGCATCCTATTATTAGCTGTATTCCCCTACTTGCCGCATATTCTGCAAACTCAAGTGAACCAAATAAATTACCTGAATCAGTAATTGCAACCGCTGGCATTTTATTTCGCAAACAAAGGCCGATCAGCTCCTCAATTTTAACCGAGCTTTCAAGCAGCGAATAAACACTATGAACACGTAAGTGTATGAACATAAGAAACTTTAGATCAACAAAAAAGGATAACATTAATTTACTCATGAGAACATAATTTTCATGAGAACAAAAGCCTATAAAATTCTAAAATTAAAATACAAAAACTTACTTGACAAACTCCACCAGCGCCCTTATCATGATAGTGAAGCTATTGTATTTGCTTTCGCCAATCTGCAGATTAAAAGGTAAGGATTACTTAATGTATCGGCGTCTTATGTTCAATTTTTTGCAGTATATAGATACTGTATGTCTTTACAAAACTTCATCTACATCTAGATTTTTATCTAAATAAGCTGAACGCGCTTATAAAGCGTTACAAGACATCAAAAAATGCCAATACTCGACAGAGATAGTAAAAGACTAGCTAACTCGGGGATTCTTTGTCTTTTTTTCTGCTTAGTAAATTTCTTAAACATTTGCAGCGTAGGTTAGTTGCAATTAAAAGCAGCTAAATCTTGCTTGTCAAGCGTTTAAAACATAAAAAACGCCAATATTTTAAAGCGGATAATAACCACGGGGCTTCTTTTGCCTTTTTTTTTATTTGGTAAATTTCTTAATGTTTATGGCTAAACGACAACCGTCATCCCGCTGCTTGTTAGCGGGATCTCTTGTTAGCGGCTGAGATACCGCGAATGAATCGCGGTATGACGGTTCGTGGCGGCGTGACGATAAGCTCGTCATCCCGCTACGTGTTAGCGGGATCTATGTTAAGGTATGACGGTTAAGTAAGGGATCTATGTTAAGGGATACCGCGAATGAATCGCGGTATGACGTAGGGATTGCATTAGCTATAATTCTTTAGTTTTCACTTTTCTTTTAACCTTGCAATGATATTTTCTTTGCCGATAAAAATTAATAGTTTAGCGAGCTCTGGTCCTGTTTCTGTTCCTGTTAAAGCTGAACGCAACTGCGTAAATAGGTTTTTTGCCTTTATATCCACTGTTTGTCGAATAGTTTTGACCCATTCTGACAACGTGTTTTCATTACAATCACCTTGGGGCAATGCATTGAACGCAATTTTTATAAGCTCCTTATCAAGAATCACAGGCTCTATATCAGATTTGCATATTTTCCACCACTTGGCCACCTCAGAAAACCTTTCTATATTGTTCCTTATAAAATACCAAAACTCTGAGGAGTCCACTCCAATTTGATTTAAACGGTCTTGCACCATTTCAAATGGCATTTGTTGCAGAACTTTGCTATTTAGCTTATATATTTCACTCAAGCTGAATTGTACAGATGCTGAGCTAAATTTTTTAATATTAAATGAATCAATCAAAGATTGCATACAGGCACAAGCTTCAATTGGATTGGATGTTCCGAGCTTCACTAAATAACTAACTAGTGCCATCGGTTCAATTTCATCTTCTTTTATAGATTTGATATCTAGCACGCCGGCTCGCTTGGATATCTTGCTATCATCAAAATGTAGCAGAGAAAGGTGAGCAAATGTAGGGATTTTCGCTTTTAATGCTTTAATCATTTGGAGCTGAACTGCGGTATTAGTTACATGATCTTCCCCGCGTACAACATGGGTTACATTAAAGTCAACATCATCAATAACAGAAGGTAACATGTATGTGTAAATTCCATCTTCTCTTTTTACCACAGGGTCACTTATGCTACTGGTTGCAATATTTATTTCACCTTTAACTTCATCATTCCATTTAACAACCTCATTTCTATCCAACTTAAATCTAAAATGTGGTCTTCTTCCTTCTTGCTCATAACTAATTTTCTCTTGCTCAGTTAGAAGTAACGCGCTTCTGTCATATACAGGGGGAAGTCCTTGTTTTAACTGCAATTTTCGTTTAATGTCTAACTCTTCTCTTGTTTCATAGCATGCATAAATATGCCCTTCTTTTATTAACTGCAAAAACACCTCATTGTAACGCTCAAAGCGCTCTGATTGCTTGAAACTTGCATCCCAATTGATACCAATCCATTTCAAATCTTGTATGATATCATTTATATATTTGACATCTGAACGCTGAAGGTCAGTATCATCAAAACGGAGTAAAAATTTTCCATTTTGATTGCGTGTGTACATCCAACAAACCAAGGCAGTTCGTACGTTTCCTACGTGGAGGTAGCCAGTTGGGCTTGGAGCGAATCTTGTTAGCATTTAAACAGCAATATTGTTTACTCTAATTTATTTTAATTTTATATAAATATATGGCTAAAGCAAGTGAGATCTGCTAATACAATTGAGCGAGAGAAGAATAAGTATGGCTATAGCATTGTGGCACCTTTGATATTTGATGGATTAAGACCATATGATAAATTCAAGAAAATTCACAGCTTGACGACAAAGGCTAATGTAGCATTATATTGGTATCATGACTAACTTAGAAAAGATGAGAGAAAAACTGCAAGATCAAATAAATTATCATAATGTTTTGTATCACCAAAAAAATAAGCCAGAAATAAGTGATGCTGAATATGATGAACTGAAGAAAAAGTTAGCTGAAATAGAGCCAGAAATTTATGCAACACAAGATAGTGTTGGTGCTCCACCTGATGAGAGGTTTTCTAAGGTGGAACATCAAGAACCTATGCTTTCTCTTGAGAATGCTTATGATGAACAAGGTGTAGAGAAATTTTTGTCTAAAATAAAGAGGTTTTTAATTGAGGACAAAATAGAGATATTATGTGAGCCAAAAATTGATGGGTTGTCGTTTTCTGCAATTTATGAGGATGGAAGATTTGTTAAAGCTGCAACTCGAGGTGATGGTTTTGTAGGGGAAGATGTCACTCACAATGTTGCAACAATAAAAGGCTTTCCTAAGTTTTTGCAAGGTGTGCAAGGAAGACTAGAAGTAAGAGGTGAAATATACATCGGTAACAGCGACTTTTTAAAGTTAAATGAAAACGATGAATTTGCCAATCCTCGAAATGCAGCCGCTGGTTCTCTGAAGCAATTGGATGCAAACATTACAGCAAGTAGACCACTTAGATATTTTGCTTATTCTTTAATTGGTGGAGCAGAGAAAAGTCAAAGTGAGGTACTAAATAAGCTTGAGGCACTTGGTTTTTGCGTAAATGAGCATCAGTCCTTAACGAGTAGTTTAGATGGAATGCTGAAGTTCTATAACGAGGTCTATAACTGTCGCTATAACTTGGATTATGATATTGATGGAATAGTCTATAAAGTAAATGATTTGGTACTACAAAATCGTCTAGGGAATACTCACAAAGCACCGCGCTCAGCACTTGCATACAAGTTTTCTGCGGTTTATGCAAAAACAAAGTTAAATAAGATATTTATACAGGTGGGCAGAACAGGGGTTTTAACTCCAGTTGCAGATTTAGTGCCAGTCAATATTGGTGGGGTGCTAGTTAGTAGAGCAAGTCTGCATAACCAAGATGAGATAAAACGTAAAGACATAAGAGAGGGAGATATTGTAACAATCAAAAGAGCAGGTGATGTAATTCCCCAGATCGTTGAAGTAAGCAGAGATTCTCGTCTTCCAAATACACCTGAATTTGTGTTTCCTGAAGTATGCCCTGAATGTGGTAGTAAAGTACGTCAGGTTGAGGGAGAGGCGGCAGTAAGATGTCCTGAGGAATTTGCCTGTAAAGCTCAAATAATAGAAAAACTAAAGCATTTTGTATCGAAAGATGCATTTGACATTGTTGGCCTTGGTGATAAGCAGATAGAGTTTTTTTACGACCTTGGTCTGATAAAACAAATCCATGATATTTTTACTTTAGAAGAAAAATTGGATGAATTTAATCTGGAAGGACAGTCTGGCTGGGGCGAGAAATCTATAGCTAATTTGTTAAATTCTATACAAAGCAGAAGGGTAATAACTCTAGATAGGTTTATATTTTCTTTAGGTATTAGATTTATTGGTCAAGTTGCAGCAGAATTGCTTGCAGATTATTATGTTTCTTATAATAACTGGTATAATTCGATGATTGAACTGTCATCAGATAATACTGAGCTAGTCAGTATAGACGGCATAGGAAAAAAAGTGGCTGAATCTTTGGAATCATTTTTTTCTAAGGAACATAACATCAAAATGTTAAATGATCTTACTGCTTGTCTTCAAATTCTTCCTGTGAGCTCCAACTCTAGTAACTCTGTTTTAAATAATAAAATTATAGTGTTTACTGGTAAGCTACTTGCTATGAGTAGAGGAGAGGCAAAAGTAAGAGCCAAAACTCTGGGAGCAAAGGTCAGCTCACATCTTTCTGCTAAAACTGACTACCTAATTGCAGGAGAAAAACCAGGATCCAAATATAAAAAGGCAGTGGAATTAGGTGTAGAAATTTTAGATGAAGACCAGTGGCATAAAGTGATAAGTTTGGGAGTGTTCAAATGAAACTTGGATTGTATATTAAATCAAAGTTGCAAGACTATTTAGAGAGTAGCCAATTCTTTCCATCCAAGAATCATTTTATTGACTTGCCTCAATTTTTCAACAGAAGGCAAGTCTTCTGTGCTGAGCGGTAGGCGGACAGTTTGATGTTCTATAAGACCAATATCATGCAAAAGTGCTTTAGTAGGTATTGGGTTGCTGGCAGTAAATAACGCTTCGCAAGCCTGTTGCCAGATATCTGCCTGAGGGTTCCTGCCATTGAGGCACTTCTTAACATATTCATGTGCTACATATGGCCAAACATTGGAAGCAACGGAAACCAGGCCAGCCGCACCATAAGCGGCCATATCGGATATCATATTATCATCTCCACAAAAGACCTCAATATTTGGTGCAACTTTCTTATACTGAGCTAAAGTATCAACAGTGCTACTTGAATCTTTGATAGCCCAAAATTTTTCGTGACTAGATAAGTTGCGTACAGTTTCAGCGTGAAGATTTATTCCTGCTCTTGATGGAATATTGTAAAACATAACCGGCACATGTGCTTTCTCAAGCAGCTTTTCAAACCATAAAGTCTGCCCCATAATTCCGGGCTTTGCATAAATGGGAGTTGTCATTAGATAGCCATGAATAGGCATACCCTTGCAAAAATCAAGCCATTCAAGAGTCTGATATAGATTCACTCCTGGTACGCCAATTATAATTTTCGTATTTAATTTTAGCTTACATACGAATTCAACTAATGTACGCTTTTCAGAATCAGTAAGCGATAGGCTCTCACCTGTGCTACCCAGCAACACTACGCCATTTTCAGCTTTAACTTGCATTGTCAGTAAACGCTGCAAACTGCTATAATCTATACTATCTCCATTGCAATTAAAAGGAGTAACACAAGCAGTCCATAAAAATGTAGATTTCAATTTAAATTGTTAAAATGGTATTTCATCGTCGAGTAGTTCATCTTTTATATCGTTGTCAAAACTTTCGTGTTTATCTTTTTGTTCTGTTTCACCTTGTTTGTATTCACTTGGCTTGTAATCAGAATTTGGCGCACTATTTCGTGAATCCAAGAGAGTAAGAGCGCTATTAAAATTATATAGAACCACCTCTGTTGTGTATCTTTCACCACCGTTTTGGTCAGTCCATTTTCTAGTTCTCAAAGAACCTTCAACATAAACTTTACTGCCTTTGCGTGCAAAATCTTTGACGATTTTTACTAATCCTTCACTAAAAATTACGATATTATGCCACTCTGTCTTTTCAGAGCGCATACCGGAAAGTTTGTCAGTCCAACTTTCAGACGTGGCTATTGAAAAACTTGCCATTTCTTTTCCATTTTGTGTAGTCCTAATTTCAGGATCTTTTCCTAAATTACCAACTAGTATGACTTTGTTTATGGTACCACCAGACATAATTATGCTCTAAATAAATCCTTTTATTATCTTATGTGAAAATACTATTGTCAAATTTAATTAAAAGTGCGCTTGGAGGGATTCGAACCCACGGCCTTTGCCTCCGGAGGGCAACGCTCTATCCAACTGAGCTACAAGCGCATATATATTTAAGTTATTTAATAGATAAGCCATCCAAGTCAAATTTTTGTTTTGGATAAAGCGTAAACATAATACTCCCATATCCAAAATATACATTTTGAGAATCATTCGCATGCTTTTTTATTGCTTTTTGATCTACGGTCCATACAAAAGTTACATAATTTTCAGTGACTGAGTGCACTTTTAAATCCTTAGTATTTATAAACAGTTTTCCATTTACCCATATTTTCCATGTATCGGGAGAAAGATATAAAATTGAGTCTAAACTCACTACCTTACAGTTGAAATTATCTGATACCTCCTCTTTTACAGCTCTTGAAGATCGTAAATTGAACTTTTCCATTTCATTGACCATTCTATTAACTGGCTCTTCATCAAAAAAAATGCTTTTTACGTTACTATATTGTGACAAAACGTCAAAGTCACTTTCCACTGCTTCTCTTATTATATCGTCCCGATCTGTATAGCTTAGTTTTTGATTGTTGATAAAGAAACACTCTTTTGCACGCAAATTTGCTATATCAATAAAATCGTCGATTTCTTGATTGCCAACTTTAAGAATACTTTCAAAATATCTTTTTTCTATCATCATTCCATACTGAGAATGATGACAAACCATTTCATCATTACCTTGTTTTTCTATATATACGCATAAATTTCCACTATTTAATCCTAATATTTTATGCTCAATAAAATCTTCATTGCCAATATATTGTCGGCAAGAATACTCCTTACAAATTTCTATGCTTTCTATGATATCTTCACAACTGCAATATGCATTAACATTGGAAATGAGTAGCGTAAAAATAAAAAACAGCTTTATGTTCATCACCTTATCTACTTAATATAGTATACCAATCAAAGACTATATTAGCTCTCACTATCTCTATCATATTACCATTCAAAATCTGATTCATAGTTGCAGCATCAATATTTCTCTGCTTATTTAAAATAAGAGATTTGATCATAACATAACCGGGCAGATTTGGAATAGACTGTAGAAATAAAAAAATATGCTTATCGCTGATTGAGCTTAAATTTAGGACCACTTCACTTTTTATTACTTTTGTGCGTTCACTTTTGTTGTGGAGCTCAACTTCTTCGGGTATAGAAATTGATATTTCAGGTTCTAATATATAGTGCTTTTTATATAACTTGCTAAGCTCGAAATTTAAATTTGCAATGTATCTGCTACTATGTAAATTTGAAGAAGAAATTTTTTTCCATAAATCTAGGTTTTTATTTAGAACAACTTCCTTTTTTTGAATTCCAGTAATCTGTAAATTAATAGAACGTATTTTATCAATCGCAATTTGGTTTTTATTATAAATCTTTTCGTTATAGATAACAACATATGTTAATAACCCTATTAATCCAACAGATAATAACAAATACGATATAAACTGAATTGTAGCTTTTCTTTTTAATTGAGAGATAGTCATTAATCTACATTGCCTCTCCTATTTCAACATCAATAGATAGATTTTGCTCTTTAGCAGCAGGTAAGCTAGAAATATTAATGTCATAGGTACGAAAATTATCGTTTAAATTTTTTCGTAGTTTCTCGTATTGATGAGAAATATTTTTACCGGATTGAAAATTAAACTTTAAAGTTGTGGTAATATAACTTTTTGCCTCATTATAATTCCATTCAAATGATCGAAGCTCTATACCTGGTATTTTTAACTTTTCTACATACTTAACTTGTGTAAGAGGAGAGTATTCTATTTTTGATAAAATATTATTGATATTAATAAAATCATAAATTTCATCTATTTTTTTTACATTATAGCTTTGGCTAAGTTTTGTTAATTGGTTATTTAAGGTGTTCTGCTTTGCTGATAAATTATCAGCGACATTGAAATTTGAATACAAATTTAGCAAACAAAGGGTGTTTGTTATAACTAAAACCAGGGCGAAGTATAGAAAAATTCGAGGAGAGTTTAAATAAAGGTAATTGAATAGATAAAATTCTTTAGTTTCCTTTGTATTAAAAATAGCTGCTAATTTATTCTTAAAGCTATGAAACAAAATTATGGTATCGCAAAAGTTATCTTTTTCACTTATAGCTAGTTCTGCTCCTAATAGTTTGCCTAACTCATATGGAGTTAATATGTTCACACTGTTCTCTGAAAAATTTATGACTGATAAACTAGCTTTGATATCTTCTGACACTATGATACAAAGGTCGATAGGGTTATTTTTTTCAAACCCAAACTTAGTTAAGGATCGAATAGTATCTTGCACTTCCTGATATATTCCACCAGCGATAATTCCTGGTAAATTATCATTAGTAAATGATGTTAAGCGCGTAAATACCATTTTATTCTCTTTAAGAACCACTTGTCTATAGCCTCCCGTTTTAGTTGCAGCAACTATAATTTTCCAATTATTAGGATCTTTATGTAGAATCTTTTTTGTTATATTACTTATTTCTATAGGAAACATTAATATTCCCTTAAAGTTGGAGCCTATCTCAATAAACACATTCAACCAATATTCTACTAAATGCTTTGCTTTTGATGAAACAAGAAGATAGCACCAGTTTTGATTGAATTTGTTTGGCTTCTCAACCAAAAAAACTGAACTTATGTCATTATTACGAGAAAAATGCTCCATCTTTGTTTTTGCTGATAGATAGGCACTAATCTTGTTTGCCCTTGTAATAAACTGTAGCGAGTAATTTTGATCTGCATGATTAAGCACCAGGTATAAAGGTGCTTTTTTATCTGACGAAAGACATGAAATTAAATCGGAAACTGCTTTATCGTTTTTGCCCTTAACAAAATACCTTTTATTTAAAGTATTATTTTTAAAATATAGTAACATTATGCCTTCTTCTCCAATAGAAAGCATAAACTTACTTTTGGATTTTGAACTAAACATATTAACAAAGCATATACTTATCTAGAATTAAAAAGGCAATTTATTGAAATTCATTAAACGTTAGAGGGAAATATTGTTATAAATTTTCGCAGCAACATTATTTATATTATAATTTTTTTTATAAAATTACCACTAATATTAAGTTATTTAGATAACAAATTAAGAAAATTCATTAAGACGAATTTGTTGTTTTTCAAATTGTAGGTAAACCTAAGCCACTTTGGCTATATCTGCCGATTGACTTTAATTAATAAGAGTTATTAATCTATTTACTATTCTTGTAATATTATTTCTAATGGTAAAGAAATATATATTTTTCTGGAACAGTTGTTATTTCAGATACAGAATTTATTGTAAGTATAGCTCTTTTTACAATAATCCGAACAGACCGTAATATGCTACTGGCCTGCTATAGCCATAAACACATATCTTATCGCATTCGGACTATTATAAGAAAGGCTATAAACTAACCATTTGCTGAAGAGCGCTCATCTTCTGTGGTACTTGATGATGGAGCAACTAATTTGCTCAAAATCTCATCTTTTGGTCCCATAGCGTAAATGACACCATCTGACATGAGGATCACCTTATCAACTACGGACAATAACGGTAGCTTGTGAGTGATGATAACAGTAGTAGTATTTTGTTTTCTTGCAATGCCAATTGCATTAATTAAGCATGCCTCTCCATTGCTATCTAAGTTAGCGTTTGGTTCATCAAGTACTAAAAGTTTTGTGTGACCATAAAAAGCTCTGGCAAGTCCAAGAAGCTGTTTTTGGCCGCCAGAGAGCGTTACTCCTCCAGGACCTCCTATTGTTGTATCATATCCATTTGGTAAGCTTAGTATTAGTTCATGTATTCCTGCAATTTTTGCTGCTTTGATTATTTCTTCAGGATTTGGATCTGGCCTCATGCGAGCAATATTAGCTTTGACACTAGTGTTAAATAACTCAATATCCTGAGGTAAGTAGCCAACATAATTACCAAAATTTTCTCGATTCCAAGTATATACATCAGCGCCATCTAGTCTGACTACACCAGATATTGGCTTCCATACACCAACAGTTAATTTTGCGATAGTGGATTTACCAGAAGCACTTGCACCAATAACACCAACTACATCTCCAGGATCTATAATGAATGATATTCCTTTTACTGTCGGCTTATTGCTTCCATAAGGAGTAAAAAATACTCTATCAAATTCCAATTTTCCTTCAGGTTCTGGTAGAGCCATCGTTTGCTCTCTTTTTGGCGATGTTAATATAAGTCTTTGTAGCCTTCCATATGACATTCTAGCCTGATTTAAAAACTTCCAAGTATGAACCGCAGCATCAAATGGTGCTAATACTCTACCCATTAAAATTGAAGCAGCGATGATGCTACCGGCAGTCTTATGAGCTGTGATTGCAAGTAATGCACCTGTTCCAATCACTGATATTTGCAGAGTTGAGCGCAAAAATTTAGTGATTCCAGTAATTACATTAGAGCGATTTTGTGCTTTAATTTGCATTGCTCGGTTCTGATCATTTCGTTTACACCAATCAGAGACTATGAATTCTGACATGCCCATAGCTTCAACCACTTCTGCATTTCTTGTTGCAACATCTATAGCATTGATATTCCGTATAGTTTCTTCGTTGGTTTCTTGTAATATTCGTTTAGTGGCAAGTTCATTCCATATTGCCATAGAGACTAATATAATAATTCCAGTAATAGCTATAAACCCCGTGGAGGTATGTATCATGAAAATCACAACAAGGTAAATTAACGACCATGGAGTATCAAACAGTGAGAATATACTATTTCCTGTAATGAAATTTTTTATCACTCCGAGATCTCGTATTGCTTCACCACTTGAAGTTGAGCTCTGCACTGACGTTAGCCTGATTGACCTTACTATCAGATCTGGTGTTGCAGTTTTATCGATCCAATCACCTATTTTTGCCATGGCTAAATATCGACAAGTTTCAAGCATTGCAGAACATGCAAATGCAGATAAAGTGATAATTGTCAGCATAGTTAGTGTTGATACACTTTCGCTCGATATCACCCGATCAAGCACTTGAGAGGTATAAAGTGGTAGGAATAACATTAATAAATTGATTCCCGCACTAAACCAAAAGATAAACCAAAATGCACTTTTGCATTTTTCTAGGCAAACATATAGAGTACTTTGCTTCAATTCTTTTTTTATTGATGGCGTAATTTCCACAATCTTCCTCTTAATTTGATTACATGCACCATATACAATTTTTATTACAAAAATATTAATAACGGTAGTTAGCTTACTTTAAGTGAGTAAAATATTAATATATGTGAATAGGAAATATAAACAATGGTAAAAAGAAGTATAGTTAATATTTCCTTCATTGCCTATAGCGAAGCTACGTCATACCGCGATTCATTCCATAGCTGTACGAACATTCATTTTTGAAGGTAAACTGCACAGCAAATGGTGTCATGAAAGTAGCTGACACTGGGATGGCTTTGTTGCATCGCTACTTATGAAAGGCTAACTATAATTAGGATTATAAGCAACTTATTGAAAATCTTGTTTTTTTGCAATCAATCTGATCAAATTTAAGAATAGTAATTTGTTATTTATATTAATAAATTTAATTCTATTGAAAATAGCTAAAGCATTGAAATTCTTGAATTTTAGCCAGATTAGTGAGTGGTAGTGAAATTTCTTTTACTCAAATTTAGGTATTCACTGACCGTTCTTGTTATAAATACCAGAATAATAAGCTACTGATATTCTCCACCTTTTTTATCTTTAATCCATCATAGCTAGCGATGCAACAAAGCCCACCGATTCATTCTACTGCAACGCAGAAAATTCGTACAATTGTGCATAATATGGGGCTTCTGGCTACATTTTTCTATTGAACTCACCTTTTCTCTATGTGACAGATTTCGTATTAAATTTTAAATTTAATGCGCCTAGATATACAAGCATTCCTAGCAAAACCATAGGTATAGAAAGCAACTGCCCCATAGTTAAATCAAGCCACAAATAGCCAATTTGATAGTCTGGTTCGCGAAAAAACTCAACGAAAAAACGTGCTATTCCATACCACATAACTGCAATACCAGTTAACGCACCGTGATACAGTCTTATTCTAGTTAAGAAAAACAGTGAATTTGCAACTGCAAAAAGTAGCAGTCCTTCAAAAAGTGCCTCATAAAGCTGGCTTGGATGATGCAGCAAATTATCACCACTCTCTGGAAATACCATACCCCATGGCATAGTTGTAACTCTGCCAAATAACTCTCCGTTTATAAAATTGCCTATGCGACCTAAAAATAAACCTATGGGAACTCCGCAAGAAACTAGGTCCAGTGCATAAAATATAGGAATGTTATGTCTTCTGCAGGAGATTATTACTGCAAGCAAAACTCCTATAGCACCGCCATGAAATGACATCCCTCCTTCCCAGGTCTTCAATATCTCGATAGGGTTGCTTATATAAAGAACTGGATCATATATCAATACGTAGCCAAGTCTACCTCCAAGGATAATACCTATAATAGTGGCTGTTAATAACGAATCGTAAAAATTCTTAGTAAATATTTTTTGGTCATCTAGCCTATGTAAATACCAATATGCAAACACTATACCCAAAACGTAGGCTAAGGAATACCAATATATAGAAACAGGACCGATGCTGAAAATTACTGGATTTAAAGACATATTTTGCTATAAATTATTTTTAGACAATCTACTTTTTTCACGATCCCACTCTCTCTGTTTTATGGTTGCTCTCTTATCGTAGAGTTTTTTTCCTTTTACAATGGCAATTTTAGTTTTTGCAAATCCTTTATCGTTAAAATAGACCGAAAGCGGCACAACAGTTATCCCAGCAGTCTTGATTTGACCAATTAGTTTATTTATCTCCTTTTTATGCAAGAGTAATTTACGTTCCCTTTTTGGTTTATGATTTTTGCGGTTCGCAGCTTTATATTCTGCAATATGCATATTGTGCAGCCATACTTCGCTATTCTTTTCAACAACGTAGGCGTCGGAAATATTTACTTTTCTTTCTCTTAGCGATTTAACTTCACTGCTTAATAAGACCATACCCGCTTCAAATTCTTCTAAGATGAAATATTCAAACCTTGCTTTCCTATTTTCTGCAATAACTTCCATATCTAAAGATATCTTTAAGCTTCAATATATTACAGAGTTTTTGACTTAATTCATAATAAAACAGTTATCCCAATAAATATAAGGTGCCAGGCTAGTCTGATAGCAACAGGATAACAAAAATCAAGTAAGTGCTTTTTCTGTCTCTCTAGGCACAAGTTCCTTTACTTCTTTCATTTCAGTTTTAGGCTTTGACATTATATATTGACCAGCACCAACTATGAGCGCAGATCCTGCAGCTAGTCCAATTATTGCTGGTACAGATAGGGCAGTAGCAAATGCAAGTGCAACACCAACTATCACTGCAGTTACAAAACACACAATAATACCTTTTACAATTGCATTTTTTGCAGATTGTTCTTTTTCTTTCACAATTGCATTTTTTCCAATTTGTTTTTCTTCCTTTTTCTCTGGAAGCTGCATTACATCTTTATTTTCAGTAAGATCCTTTGGCGTTTTTTTATTCTCATTTTTTAACGTTTGCTTTTTTTCCGCTTCCTCTAAAAGCTGAATTATACCTTGATATTTAGTAAGGTCTCTTGGCGTTTTTCCATCAACATCTTTTAATGAAGGGTCTGCTTCAGTGTGTAGCAGAACTTCCACCACTTTTATTTTGCCATTTTCAGCAGCAAGATGTAAAGGAGTACGTCTATCACCATTGTTTGCATTAACCTCTGCTCCTTTTGCGATTAGAGTTTTTACTACATCTTCGTGGCCATTTTTAGCAGCAAGATGTAAAGGAGTACGTCTATCACCATTTTTTGCATTAACCTTTGCTCCTTTTGCGATTAGAGTTTTTACTATATCTTCGTGGCCATTTTCAGCAGCAACATGCAAAGGAGTCCATCTATCAGCATCCTTTATATTAACATCTGCTTTCTCAACTAGAATTTTTACTACCTCTATGTGGTTATTTTCAGCAGCAAGATGTAAAGCAGTACATCTATCATCATTTTCTGCATTAACCTTTGCTCCTTTTTTGATTAGAATGTCTACTACATCTTTATGGCCCTCTCTGGCTGCAAGATGTAAAGGAGTCTCGTCCACAATACCTTCTGCATTAACATCTGCTTTCTCAACTAGAATTTTTACTACCTCTATGTGGTTATTTTCAGCAGCAAGATGTAAAGCAGTACATCTATCATCATTTTCTGCATTAACCTTTGCTCCTTTTGCGATTAGAATGTCTACTACATCTTTATGGCCCTCTCTGGCTGCAAGATGTAAAGCAGTACATCTATCATCATTTTCTGCATTAACCTTTGCTCCTTTTGCGATTAGAGTTTTTACTATATCTTCGTGGCCATTTTCAGCAGCAACATGCAAAGGAGTCCATCTATCAGCATCCTTTATATTAACATCTGCTTTCTCAACTAGAATTTTTACTACCTCTATGTGGTTATTTTCAGCAGCAAGATGTAAAGCAGTACATCTATCATCATTTTCTGCATTAACCTTTGCTCCTTTTTTGATTAGAATGTCTACTACATCTTTATGGCCCTCTCTGGCTGCAAGATGTAAAGGAGTCTCGTCCACAATACCTTCTGCATTAACATCTGCTTTCTCAACTAGAATTTTTACTACCTCTATGTGGTTATTTTCAGCAGCAAGATGTAAAGCAGTACATCTATCATCATTTTCTGCATTAACCTTTGCTCCTTTTGCGATTAGAATGTCTACTACATCTTTATGGCCCTCTCTGGCTGCAAGATGTAAAGGAGTACATCCATCATCATCTTTTGCATTAACGTTTACTCCTTTATTTAATAGGTTTTTCACCTCCTCCTCATTATTATGTTTAACAGCTGAATGCAAAGCTTTGATGTTCTCTTGTGCCTTTAATAGAGCTCCTTTTACCACTTCATGGCCTTTTTGAGAAGCAAATGTTAAAGGAGTCCATTTATAATGGTCTTTCGCATTAACATCTGCTCCTTTTTCAATTAGAGTTTCTACTATATCTTTGCGGCCATTTGCAGCAGCAAGATGTAAAGAAGTCCACCCATCACTATTTTTTGCATCAACGTTGATTCCTTCTGCTTTTGATAGAACTTGTACTATCTCTTTGTGGCCATTTGTAATAGCAAGATGTAAAGGAGCCCATCCTTTATCATTTTCTGCATTAACATTTGCTCCTTTTCCAATTAGAGTGTTTACTACATTTTTGTGGTTCTTTTCAACAGCAAAATGTAAAGAAGTCCATCCATCACCATTTTTTGCATCAACAATTGCTCCTTTTCCAGTTAGAATGGTTACTACATCTTCGTGGCCATAGTGAGCAGCAATATGTAAAGGAGTAATTTTATTATCATGTTCTGCATTAATATCTGCCCCGTTTTCAATCAGAGCTTTTGCTACATTTGCATAGTTCCAATAAGAAGCAAGATGTAACAATTTGACTTTCTTAGAATTTTGACCACAAGATATAGTAAATATGTAATTTATGCCAGATCCACTATCGTTGTCAGGTTTACTCTTTTCCCACTCTTGACATAAATCTGGATCTTCTTCTTGTAACTTAGCTTTTATTTTTTCAACTATATTGTCCTTGCTCAAATCTGAAAGGTCATTTATTTTTTTTAATATTTCCATAAATTTGCCATATTTCATAACTTCCTCACTTAAAATACATAACTTAGTTGTTATATCTTTTAACATAGAAGTCAAGAACCTAAATATTCGTTATTATCTTTCCTTAAAGAGTCATTTAAGTTATATTACAGACTATGAAAAACCTCAACTTTAGGAAGGAAATCAAGTTTTTTTCTCTGTCATTTATAATTTTATTTGTTCTATGGACTGTATTGTCTGGTTATTTTGAGCCGTTTTTTATTTTTTGTGGAGTGTTTTCCTCTATATTCACATCGTTTATCTTTAGAAGGTTGATAAACGCTGAAAGAGCTCTTAGCCAGATTTTAAATAGTACGAGTAGACTGTCGTTTTATAAGTTAGTAAGTTATATACCATGGTTAATGTACCAAATCATTTTATCAAGTGTTTATGTAACAAAAAAGGTGCTACAACTCAAATCTAAGCTTGAGCCAATCATTATTCTAAGAAAATGCAAAGGGCATAATGATGAAAGCATTGCGTTATTTGCCAATTCAGTCACAATCACTCCCGGAACTTTAACTATCAATGTTGAAAGTAAGCAGAAAACATATTTCTCTACCATGTATTTGATAGATAAAGATCTTGAAAGCGGCATTTCTGAAATAGAAAATAAAATCTTAAAAATACTACGTTCAGTTAAGTAATTGCTTTAAATAAGTTAACAGCATCCTTATATTCCCTTACAAGACTTTCAAGCATTTCTTTTGGAAGGCTATTGTTAACAATAGAACATAAATAATTATACAAATCTTCTAACCTTAATATGTTATTTCTCTTCTTGCTGTTGAATTTATACGGAAAAATACCTTCCATAACTTCAATAGTAGTAGCCTTGTTTAAAAATACATTTTCACTTGTCACGCTTATTCTTGCTAAAACAGTGTTAATTTCAGGTTCGTCACTCGTATAAAAATCTGATAGCTGAGTTATTCTAATAACGTACAAAGTTACTATTTTTGACAAGCAATTATCAGCATATTCACAATTTTTTATTACCTCCCACTGAGTAACCTGAGATTTACCTATTTTTGCATTGTTCGGTAATTTACTCATTGAACTTTCTCCATTTAATCCAGTGTAATAAATTATACTAATACTTTGTTAAATAAATAATAACGCGATTACAAAAATATATACTTATAGTAGTATATTATACAAAAATAGCACAATATCTAAGCATTAAAGCTAGTTTAAGCTGGGTACATGGGGCTATTCGTTATTTTGTGTTGTCCAGTGAGGTTCAAAATTAGAGGTCCACTTATATAAAGAGTTTAGTCTGCCTTCTTTGCTATAAAATAAGTTTTCCTTTTGAGCTGTTTTGTTAGTATTAACTAAATTCTAAACTAACTGTGCTATAATGAAAAAGATAAAACTCGGAATACTAATTTCAGGTAGGGGGTCGAATATGCAGGCCTTAATAGAAGCATGTCAAGATCAGAATTTTTCCGCAGAAGTTGCATGTGTTATCACAAATAATAGCGAAGCTGCTGGTCTGAAAATAGCAGAGCAAGCAGGAATCTCAGCGTTTATTGTTAAAGATAAACCGCTTGATGCTGGTAAAATTCACGAAATACTTGTTCAACATAAGGTTGATTTAATTTGCCTTGCAGGGTTTATGAGAATTCTCAAAGCTGATTTTCTGAGTAAATGGCATAACAAGGTTATAAATATTCATCCCTCTTTACTTCCGTCTTTTAAAGGTCTAAACGCTCAAGAGCAAGCTCTAAAAGCAGGTGTAAAAATTACAGGTTGTACTGTACATTATGTCACTCCTGAAGTTGATGCTGGAGCCATAATTGCTCAAGTTGTTGTACCAGTGTTACCAGCTGATGATATTCAAAGCCTCTCAGAACGCATTCTAGCTAAGGAGCATAAGTGTTATGTAGAAGCAGTAAGGTCAATAGCAGAAGATATATGACTGTAATAATTATTGACCTTGAGCGTTTTTTCCAACTTCAACAAAAAATAAATTTTCAGGTTCCAGTAAAGAACTTGCCAGTTCGTTTACTTCCTCTAATTTAACATCATTAATGATATTCGCATAATTATTTATACGGTTAACATCACGATCATTTATCTGCATATTATCTAGCAGCGTTGCTGTATTTGTGTTATTGGACAGGAAAAGGACAAGATTATTTACCAAGCCAATTTTTGCATCCTTGAACAATTGTTCGTCAATTCCTTGCTTTTTTATTCTGCTAAATGTATCTTTTACTGCTGATATAGCTTTGCCAGCAGTAGAACTATCAGTACTTATAAATCCAGATATAATATTTCCATGTTTATTGGAAATAATACTTGCATAAACACCATAAGTAATACCCAAGTTTTGCCTCAGTTCTGTCATTAATATTGAATTCAGCCTCATGCCACCAAGTGCATCAATTAAGACACCAGCGTT
Source organism: Wolbachia endosymbiont (group A) of Udea olivalis (assembly GCF_964028365.1). Classification (NCBI taxonomy): domain Bacteria; kingdom Pseudomonadati; phylum Pseudomonadota; class Alphaproteobacteria; order Rickettsiales; family Anaplasmataceae; genus Wolbachia; species Wolbachia endosymbiont (group A) of Udea olivalis. The sequence continues at coordinate 1,422,124 of NZ_OZ034773.1, read as the reverse complement.
ATAATAATTAGGATCTTCATAAGCTATACCTTTTTGAGCAAAAAGTATCACACTCTGTGGTATATCCATAAAAATATTCTTACTTTCTGCAGAACCAAAATTATTTTTTACAGGTATTTTTCTAACTTTTGATCTTTTTGACGGCAATTTAGATAAATATTTATCTAATAATGTAATAATTTCTTCTTTTTTTGCACAACCAGCAACACTGATAACTATGTTATCTTTAGCAAAATTACGCTTTATGTATGTTAAAACATCATCTCTAGTAATGTTCATTATAGTGTCAAGAGTACCGTACACACTTTTTGAGTAAGGATGTTTTTTAAACAATAACGTATCTAATTCTTTTCCAGCAACAAAATAAGGACTTTTTTCAAGATTATTAAAATTAACTTTGGCTTTCTCGAAAACTCTATTCAACCCTTCAGGGTCAACTTTAGGACGCATTATAGTATCGCTCAGTAATGAAATTGCTTCCTCTAGATTGTCAGACAAAGTATTTAATGAAACCCTAAATGCTTCTAAATCAGCAATAAAATTTAAACTAATCCCTTTATCTTCAAGCTTTTTCGCAAAATCTTTGGCATCATTTTTTCCTGCCCCTTCTTGAATTATAAGAGAAGTAAACCAGGTAAGTCCCTGTTTTTCTGCATTCTCATACACATAACCTGCATCTTTAAATGATATATTCAGTGAAACTTTTGGTAAAGCACAGTTTTCGACAAATAAAAACTTAAATCCTTTACGGGTAGTGACCTCCTCTATATTTAAGCTACCACTTGCTTGTAAATTAAAGCTTAGGCAGAAAAAAAACAGAAGTACAAATTTACTTATTCTCATTGTTATCTCCTTTTGGTAATAAACGACCAATTAACTTATTGGAAGAAAAGATAGTACGAATTTTGTTATTTACATCCTCTAAATTAACATCATCTATTTTGCTATATGAAATATCTATTTCATCAAGTGGAATACCAAGTGCAAGGTGTGGCACATAGAACATCGCTATATGAGTTAAGTCAGATAGATTATCAAACTGTGCTGCTTTGTATCTATATTTCGAGCTTTGCAACTCCTCATCCGTTATTCCTTTAGACATGAAGTTATTAATAGCATTATCTAACTCTCTTTCAACAATATCTAAATTAACTCCGCTTTTTGGAATGACCTGAATATCAATGTAGCCATCACTAAAAGCTAGGCTATTATAATAAGCAAACACTGATACTGCCACATCTTCATCTAAAACCAGATCATTATACAGTTTGCTGGATTTGCCGCCACCTAAAATTTCAACCGCTAAATGAGCAGCGGAAGCTTCATTTATATGCTCAAATAAGGGTACACGATAACGAAAATATAAAACTGGTTCTTTTACTTCAGTGCTCTCTAAGGTCACCGATAGACCTGCATTATGCACTGGATCCTGATTTGGGTAATTTCTCATTACAGGCTTAGCTTTAATTTCGCCATATTTTTCTTCTGCTAATTTCACTACTTCATCAAGTTCCACATCACCCACAATCAGTAATATTGCATTGCCGGAGTGATAATAGTTATCATGAAACCTCGTTATGTCATCCAAATTGTAAGTTTTGATATCGCTCTCCCAGCCGATAACAGACCTACCATAGCCAGTACGGTAAAATGCACTATTCATTTCTTCCCATAACAAGTTGTTAGGATGATTATCAAATCTCATTTTTCTTTCTTCCAACACAATGTTTTTTTCTCTATCTATTTTGTCTTGAGTAACATTAAAGCTGCCCATTCTATCTGCTTCAACTTCCATTGCAAGTGGTAAATCTTTTTTGGGGATCAACTCAAAATAACAGGTATATTCTTTAGTGGTAAACGCGTTAAATTGAGCCCCAATGCTACTCATAGTGGCTTCTATATCTGTGAACTTTCCTGTAGTTTCAAACATTAAATGTTCAAAGTAGTGAGCCAATCCTGCTTTGCCGATTGGATCATCCATTCCCCCAACTTTGTATATTACTGCATGTAAAACGGCTGGAATCCGATGATTAGGAACAATATAAACATCCAAACCGTTATCGAGTTTAGCATGTTTTATGTTGTGCTCTATGTTTAAAGCATTCGAAGAAATTGGGTAAGTAAAAAAAAATGCAGGTAGTATAAGAAAACTAAAAAGCTTATGAAGCATTATCCTAACCTAATATAAACATAATTACTTTATTCCCCATTTTGTTTGGAAATAAACATATCGTATGTATACCACTTATATAGCGATGTCAACATTATGTGAATATAATTATTTTATTCCTCATTTTGTTTAGAAATAAGCATATCGTATATATACCACTTATATAACAATGTAAACATTCCACAAACTATAGATAAATCTGCTAAATTAAAGGCTGGCCAATACCAATCATCAATATGAAAATATATGAAATCATATACAGCTCCCCAATAGATCCTATCAACTACGTTTCCGATTGCTCCACCAATCATCAGAGAAAAACCAAGGTAAGTTGACTGATCGTCAGACTTGTATATCAAATATGCAAGTATACCAATTATTAGTATTGAAAATGCTGAAAAAAAGAAACCGCCATGTGGTAAAGCGCTACACATTCCAAAACTAATACCTGAATTCCAAACTTCAACTAGTTTTATAAAACTAGCGATCTCAATTGATTCTCCTTCATCAATCAATGAGTTTATGTACAATTTGCTCGTTTGGTCAATCAATACTATAATTAATATAACAACTAAGCATAACTTTTTCATAAATTTGCCTTTAACCTATAAACTTTAAGTATATCATAATTTATCTGTTTTGTTAACTCCTCAATACTATGGAATTTTTTTTCTGACCTTATGAATTTTAAAAGTTGTATATTGACTTTATGACTATATACGTCTTCATCAAAATCGAATATGTGCATTTCTATTATAGGCTTTTTCAGATCCTTAAAAGTAGGTCTCATACCAATATTGACTACTCCATATAACCAATTTGGATTACTATCAGGAAAAGTCACTCTAGCGTAATATGTGCCAAACTTAGGTTTTATCATGCAATCTTCTATAGGAATATTTATGGTTGGAAATCCTATTTCTCTACCTCTACATGCACCTTTTGTCACAACACCAGAAACTTGATAAGGCCTGCCGAGCAATTTATTAGCAATTTCTATTTCGCCCCTTTGTACATACTCCCTTATTGAAGAAGAAGAGCAAATTTTGCCGTCAATTGTTAATGGCTCTAATTTAGTCAAAGAGTATCCATATATTTCAGAATATTTCTCTAGAGTTAATATATTACCCAATCGTTTATGACCAAAAGTGCAATTTTCTCCGACAATTATGTGTTTAGCGCCATATTTATCTATTAAAATCTCACTGATAAAGTCATCGCAGCTAACCTCAGAAAAACCTCTATTAAAATTAATAATATATAAGTAATCTATACCATAGCTGCTGATTAGTTCCTTTTTTTGTTCTTGGTCTATTAACCTAAAATTGTTTCTACCAAATAAAACAGTTGATGGGTGAGGCTCAAAAGTTAAAACTGCAGAGGGTAATCCTCTTTCTTGTGCTACCTTCTTTAGAGTAGAAATTGCAAACTCGTGTCCTAAATGAATGCCATCGAAATTTCCGAAGGTTAGTGCTATATTATTTTCTATTCCTTGCTCACAATTATAAATAATTTTCATACAATTTGATATGTTTCTTATATATAATAACTATATTTTAGTAAGCTACGGAGATAAATTGTGAAAAATGTTGTGATATATGTAAAGAAGGGCTGTCCATACTGCATAAGGGCAAAGGATTTACTAGATAAAAAAGGTGTGAAGTATGAAGAAATTGATGTGCTCAAAAACTCAGATCTATTTAACGACATAAAATCAAAGTATAACGTTAGAACAGTTCCACAGATTTTTATCAACGATAAGCACATTGGGGGGTGTGACAAATTGATGGATCTTGAAAAAGAAGGAAAGTTGGATGATATGCTAAATAATAATGACAATCACACTGATGTCACAACCTACACAAACAGCAATGATGAATGTGGAGAGTGTGTTATACCACATGATGATTTTATGTAACTTTTTATCTTGTTTTGTCGTGTAATACGTAAATGAAAACTAGTATGCTCACTTTAAACAATTCTTAATGAATTAAAAATACAATTCATTCAGTGAGTTTTTTTAGTGGGAAAAAATGACAAAAAATATTTCAATTATTAGCAGAAACTTAATTAGTATCGAATTAGTTAACAAACAAGATTTAGAGAATTTCATCAAGATTTTCACAGTGCTTGATAAACATATAGCAGCTAAAACACTTTTTACAGAAGAAGTGAGAATAGAGTATAAACAACACAACGGCATAGAAGTTGTTGAATTGCTAAAAGATACAGACTTTACATATCATGAGGTTGAAAATGTATTGAACCACCTGAGTAAACATGGAATGAAGGTGCCCAGCAGTGTTATAGCACACACCCTTTTTGCTGCATACAATCATGCACTTGAATTTAAGGATGTAGCATTTTCCTTTTCTGAAGGCTCTCCACAATTTAACATCAGAGTGAGTAAGAACACCTTCATAATAACTCCTATGAGTGAGGAGAATTTGGAATTGAATTCACAAAGTAGCAAGAAATTAATAGAGTCGTTACAGAGCGAAAAAAATATTTATGATTGTATAGTAGAAGAAAATACCATTAAAGTTATAGTGCATTCTGAAATACATCAAGCTATAAATTTGATTATAAAATCACTGATAAAGTCTCGCCTTTTAGCAAAAGAGGAAGAAGGAAAATTCAAAGAGAAATTGAGACAACTTGCTTTTAAGGATCAAGCTTTTGTTGAGTATTCCAGTATCAAAACCATCAGTAGGTATCCACATAATCATCCTCTCAGAAAGCATGAAAGTGTTACTAAGGATATAGAAAATATTTTATGTGATTTCATAGCAAATGAGAATAGCGAGTTCGCTATAGAGCGGTTAAATAGGCTGAGCTCAGCAGTTTCTCCGGATACTCCAAGAATCATCACTAAAACTATAGATAAACTTGTTAAGTTTCACTAAGATATACGAGAGCCAATAGATTTCTTGTATTACCTTTTGTCATCCAAGTAGCCTTGGCTACTTGGTTCTTTTTTTGGGTTCCAGCTATGTACATAGCTGTATGAACATTGTAGCCGTTATTCAAGTAGCCCGCAGAAGCGAAAAACTTACTTGACAAACTCCGCCAACTCCCTTATCATGAAACTGAAGCTATTTATTTATCTTCTCTGTACAGATTGAATGACAAAAAAACTCACGTATCTGGCGTCTCATGTTTAATTTTTTGCACTATGTGCACCTTATGTCTTTATAAAACTTCTAGGTTTTTACCTAATATAAGCTAAAATGCGCTTATAAAGCATTTAAAACATAAAAAAACGCCAACTTAAAAAATGGATAGTGAATAACTAGCTACCCTAGGGTTTCTTTTGCCTTTTTTTCTGTTTAGTAAATTTCTTAATGTTTATAATTTAGATTAGTTGCGGCTTAAAAGCAACTGAATCGCGGTTATTAAACGTTTAGAATAAAAAAACGCCATACTTGAAAGTATAATGTAAGTAATTAGCCAACCACGGGGCTTCTTTTGCCTTTTTTTTCGTTTGGTAAATTTCTTAATGTTTATGGCTAAACGACAACCGTCATCCCGCTACGTGTTAGCGGCCGAGATACCGCGAATGAATCGCGGTATGACGGTTCGTGGCGGTATGACGTAGAATTTTATACTCACCAACTCAGTATTCCAACCTGGATTGTATCTTATCGGTAAAAAAGAAGAGCTATTTTAGGAAGTTTTTATAGGACTAAAACCAAAGAAAACTTGCATATAAGTTTATCAAGATGTAAAATTAAAGTTATTTTAAAAGAATAGGTTAATTATGAATCTTGTAACAAAATCTGCTATCGATTTTACTGCTTCATCTGTTCTCTCTGACGGAGAAATTGTTGATGATTTCTGTCTGAGTAAGCGCATAAAAAATAAGTATGCTGTCCTTTTTTTCTATCCACTTGATTTTACTTTTGTTTGCCCAACTGAATTGATATCGCTCAATAATAGAATAAATGAGTTTGCAAAGCGTGGTGTTGAAGTGATAGGAATAAGTGTAGATTCAAAATTTTCACATTATAAATGGCGAAACACTCCAGTTAATGATGGTGGTATTGGAGAGATTAGCTACACTTTAGTGTCTGATATCAAAAAGTCTATATCAAGAGACTATGGGGTCTTATATGATGACTCAATTGCGCTGAGAGCAACTTTCGTTATTGATGATAAATTTATTGTACGTCATCAATCGATAAATGATTTGCCTTTAGGGCGTAATATCGATGAATTCGTTAGAATCGTTGATGCAATTAAACATAATGAAGAGCATGGTGAGGTGTGTCCAGCAGGGTGGAAAAAAGGTAAGCCAGCAATGCAGGCAAGCGATGAAGGAGTAGCTGATTATCTAAACTCATACAGTGAAGAATTATAAATTTAGTACAAAAGTTCTTATTATTGGATCTGGGGCAGCGGGTTATGCTGCTGCTATATATGCAGCACGTGCAAACTTAGAGCCAATTGTAGTAACGGGAATGCAGCCTGGTGGTCAGCTTACAATTACTACAGATGTTGAAAACTATCCTGGTTTTGTTTCAATACAGGGTCCAGAACTAATGGAGCAAATGAGGTTGCATGCAGAAAAGGTTGGAGCAAAAATAATAGATGATGAGATAAAAAGCGTTGAACAACTTGAGGATTCTAATGAGTATAGGTTTAGATCTTCTGGTAATATCAATGACTACTATTCAGATGCAATTATCATTGCATCTGGTGCGCAAGCGAAGTGGCTTGGTTTAGAAAGTGAAAAGAAATTTCAGGGTTATGGGGTTTCAGCTTGTGCGACTTGCGATGGTGCATTTTTTAGGAATAAAGTTGTAGCTGTGATTGGTGGTGGAAACACTGCTGTTGAAGAAGCAATATTTTTAACTCGATTTGCCAAAGAAGTGATATTAATACACAGGCGTGATAAATTAAGAGCGGAAAAAGTAATGCAAGATAGGCTCTTTAAAAATGATAAAATAAAAGTAATGTGGAACCATACCGTAGAGCAGATTCTTGGAGAAGAAAATCCAAAAAGGGTTGCTGGTATTGCGATTAAATCAGCAGAAACCCAAGAATTAAAAGTGGATGGAGTGTTCATTGCAATCGGGCATGCACCAAATACGGGTATTTTTAAAGGCTTTGTTGAAATGGATGAGCAGGGTTACATCATTACAAAACCTGGAACAACTTTAACTAGTAGGGCAGGAGTGTTTGCTGCAGGTGATGTTCAAGATAAGGTATATCGTCAAGCAGTAGTTGCAGCAGGAACAGGATGCATGGCTGCGCTTGATGCAGAAAAGTTTTTGGAGTCGTAGTTAATTCTAGGATTTTAGATAAATTGCTTGCAATTTTCCTTTTCTTTTACATAATTATATTAGTAAATCATTAATAAAGAGGGTTTAGTATGCCTTATAGAAACGGTGTAGCATGTTATGGAGCTTATGGAGGTGGTGATAACACGGCATCGCAAGCTCGAAATCCGACAACTTCAAGACAGCTAAGTGAATCAACAAAACAGCTATTTAAGGCTATTGATGATGGAAACCTAGAAGATTTTAAAGAAGCTCTGGCAGAGGGTGCGGATGTTAATGCGTTTGATAAAGAAGGCATGACACCTTTGATGTCCATAGTTACTAATTTGTCTGCAGGCTCTGAAACAGAAAAAGAATATCAGAATATGATTAGGTTGCTCCTACTGCACCGGAGCATAGATGTTAATATTTCTGAACAAAATAATAACAATACAGTTTTGCATCTAGCAATGTGCTTTCAACAAAAGAAAACTTTACAACTCTTACTAAGTCATCCAAACATAAACACTTATCTAACCAATAAAAACCATCAAAATCCTGAGGAATGTGCTAGACAAAATCGTGCTGGGCATTTGATAATAGAAATACAAAAAGCACAGAAAGGAAAAGAATTATTAGCTGCTCTTTCTAGCGGAAATATTTGCCAAGCGAAAAGACTATTGAATCAAGAGCTTCATCCTAATTGCTGGAGAAGAACCCAAGATGGAAGAATAAAAACACCACTTAGCTTAATTATTCGATTATGTTTACGAACGATAACAGAAGATGAAAAAGAAGTATTGACAAAACTTTTAAAACATAAAGACCTAGATTTTAGTTACGAGCAGTATGCACAATTAAAGCAAACAATTGAACAAGCTATTCAGAGCCGATTAACTGATACTATTAATAGAAAAGATTTAGATGATGTGAAAAAATTAGTAGAAGATAATTGTTTTATAAATCGTGCAGTTGTTACTGCTGCATTGGGGGGTGTTGATAATCCAGTTAACTCTATTAAAGATTATTTAAATGAAAAATTTCCTGCAAATACGAATAATATACCAGAAGATTTTGAGAAGTTTTTACAAGGGCTTGAAAGAACAAAAGCTCAACTTGTAGAAAAAGAGCAAGAGCTAACGAATAAAACTAGCAAAATTTCACTATTAGAAAGAGATTTAGGGCAAGTAAGACAGGAAAAATCGGCTCAAAAAACAAAAATCAATGATCTAAATAGTGAAGTAACTCGACTTAATAGAATTGTGTATGGAAGAGCAAGCGACACTGTCGAAATTTTACAATTAAAAAGAGATTTGAAACAAGTAAGGGAAGAAAGAGATAGGCTTTCATCAGAAAATAGACTGCTCCGTAGTAATAAAAACGAAAAATCCTCGCAAGCAATTTCTTCTGGTAGAAAACTAAGCAACTACGCTTCTGCATGTTTTATATTGCTTGGAGTATATACTGTTGTTGCATGTTTAGTAATAGAAGATTATCCAGGGATAATAAGTGCTTTCTTTACAGCAGTTGCACTGGCTTTTTTTTTATTAGGATGTTGTAATTTATATAAAGCAAACACAATACTTAGTGATGTTGAAAGCACTCAGCTTGGTGGTTTAGAACGAAGTTAAAGTTTTGATTTCTTCTCCAGGCCCTGCTGAAAATTTTTGTACATGTTAAAAACATCTTGATAATTGAGGTGAGTGTAAATTTGAGTAGTTTCCAGGCTTGAGTGACCAAGCAGTTGTTGTATTGATCTTATGTCAATATCTTCCTGAAGCAAATGAGTAGCAAAACTATGGCGAAATGCATGTGGAGATAAAATTTCTGGTAAATTTAACATTCTCCTTATTTTCTGCAAACGATTGGCCACATAAGTTCTTCCCAATTTTTTTCCTCTTACTCCCAAAAAAAGATGTTGTGCTTCATCAAGGTAAGGGCAAGCTTTTATATACTCTTGTATACATTTTTTTACTATGGGGAGAATGAATACCTGCCTTTGTTTATCTCCTTTACCTGTAATTATTAAGTTTTCGCTACTGATATCACTAACCCTAAGGTTCAACGCTTCACTGATTCTTAAGCCTGTACCATATAGCAGGACGATAATCGCAATTTCTCTTTTTACCACCCAAGGTTCACCCAGGTCGGATAGTTTCATTTCTTTCAATAAAGTTTTTATATTAGGTATTGATAATGCTTTGGGCAGAGTTCTTCTCTGAATTGGCCTTGATAAGGAAAATACAGCTTCATTGTCTATATTGTGGTTATTTTTTATGTACTTGAAGAAATTTCTGATTACTGAGAGTGCTCGAGTGTTGGATCTTGCGTTTACACCTCTTGCGTAACGAGAGGTAAGCCAACTTCTTAACTCAGGTATGCTTAAATTTTTCAGAGTACCAACATTTACTTCTCCGCCAATGTGAGTATTTAGGAAACTTATAAGATCCTTCAAGTCCCTCATGTATGACTCTAAAGTATTTGGTGAATAAGATCTGTTGCACCTCAGCCACTCATACCATTTTTCAATGATTGAACCGAGGTCCACAATTATTTTTTAAAGAAAGCATCGATGCACGCATCTCGAAAGGCTTCATTTATATCAGGATGAGAGTGACAAATTCTGTATATATCCTCTGCTGCTGCGCCATATGCCATTGCAACCGCTGCTTCGTTTATTAGCGTGTCAGCGTATGCTCCTATGATATGCACACCTAGTATTGTATCTGCTCTGCTACAAGTCAGCACTTTCACGAATCCTTCAGCATCATCAGTGATTTTTGCTCTGCCGTTTGCAGCAAATTGACATTTACCAACTTTGTACTTACGGCCAACACTTTTCAACTCCTCTTCAGTTTTACCGATTGAAGAAACCGCAGGGTGAGTGTAAATGACAGATGGTATGATTTCATAATCAACGTGAGGTACTTGCCCAGCGATTATCTCTGCAACTGCCACTCCTTCTTCTTCTGCCTTATGAGCAAGCATTGCTCCACCGATCACATCACCAATAGCAAATATTCCTTTTACATTAGTTTCATATCTGTTGTTAACTTGAACGAAACCGCGATTATCTTTTTCTATTTTTTCATCAATACCAAGATTCTCAGTGCATGGTTTGCGTCCTGCTGCAACCAGCACCTTATCTGCCTCTATAACGTTTGTTTGGTTATCTTTTACAGAGCAAACTTTCACACTCAAAGAGTTGCTACTTTGTTTTATCTCCTCGACTTTAGTGCTAAGTAAAAATTTTATTCCTTGTTTTTGTAGACTAGAAAGTAGAGACTTACTTAATTCTCCATCCATTGCTGCAGCGATTCTGTCAAAAAATTCTACTACAGTGACTTCAGACCCTAGCCTTCTCCATACAGAAGACATTTCAAGCCCTATTGCCCCGGCTCCGATTACGACAAGTTTTTTTGGTACTTCAGTTAAAGATAGTGCACCGGTGGAAGAAATAATGTCTTTCTCATCGATATTAATTCCTGGCAAAGAAATAACATCAGAACCGGTTGCAATTACTATATTTTTTGTCTTCAGCACCTTACCTTCAACTGAAACTTCAAGATTACCTTGGTCAAAAGAAGCAAGCCCATTGATTTTAGTGATTTTGTGAAGGTTAAACAGATATTCTATACCTTTTCCAAGTTCCTGAACTCTGGCGTCCTTATAGCCTAGCATTTCTTTTAAATCGAAACTTGCGTCCTTAATTTTTATGCCAAGCTTCGACAGATCATTTTTCGTGTGAGCATACTGATAGGAAGAATGGAGCAATGCTTTGGAGGGTATGCACCCAACTCTGAGGCATGTGCCACCAAAAATGCTATTTTTATCTATACAGGCAACTTTCAATCCAAGTTTTGCAGCAGCGATAGCACACTTATAGCCTCCTGGGCCACCACCTATAACAATTAAATCATAATCAGTCATAAAAAACAAACCTATTTTCTAAAGAATAAACACCTTTTCCCTCAGTTGTTACATATATCTTATTGCGAGTAAACACTGGAGTGTGAAACACATTACCAGGTACTTTGACTACCTTTCCTGCACTTTCAGATCCCGGAAAAGCAAACATTGAACCTTTATTGCTTGTCACCCACAGTGTATGGGCATGCATAATTGGAGCAAACAATTGCGTATTTTCTATTAAATCAGATGTCCAGACTGTTTCTCCATTTTTTATATCCAGGCCAATTATTTTATCGTCTTTAGTAACTATAAAAATTCTGCCGCCTTCTTTTTGTTTCTCTGCAGGAATAAGAGGACTATAATATGACTCAATGTCTGATACACTTTTTACTTGCAGTGACTTTGACCATAAAATATTTCCTGATTTCACGTCAATGCTATAAATATAAGAATTATTTGTAGCTATTAAAGTATCGCCAAGCACTCTCGGTGTAGTAGTTACATCTGTGAGCTGTGTATCCAAAAGGTTTGTAGCCAATTTTTGGCTCCACAATTTTTTACCGTCTTCATTAAAAGCTATTAACTCACCATTTGAAAATGGTGCTATTATTTTATCATTAGAAATTGCTGGCGATATGGAATACAAACCTCGAACCTCATTGATGCCGTTTTGATAAGTCCAAACGAAGCTGCCATCTTTTATATCAAACACGTACAGATAATTATCAATAGTCAATACTACCAATTTATTATTTATTACTGCTGCTTTTCCTCTTACTGGAGCTCTCAATTCTTTTTCCCACTCAATCTTGCCAGTTTTTGCGCCTATTGCGTGTAAAGTGTTATCCACTATAAAGAAAACATTTTTTTCATAATGTGATAGGCTCATGTTACCAATTTTTTTCCTATGTGAGAGGTGTAATTTCCAATTCATAGCCTTTGAGTTATCAATATCAAAGGAATATAAAGCGCCGTGCTTGTCTGATAAAATAACGCTATTTTCTATAAGCACTGGAGCTACATATCCTTGAGATAGTTTTTTATCCACTAGACTTATTCTCTCGCTTGCCATTGTGTAACTGCTACACAATAACATTATCATGACAATTATTACTTTCATTATTTATTGAAAACAAGATTCATTAATATACATCTTAAGAACCTTAATTACAACGGAAATGTTCTTGCTGCATGTTAAAAACGTTGATTTATGAACGAAATATTATATTATTATGTGAGATAATGTATATTCTTAGAGGTAGTACACCTCATCCACTATGCAGCAACGTGCATAGCTGTATGAACATTGAGATATAAAATAATTTATACCAAGAAGAAAGATGTCATCCAAATAGCCTCTTTTCCTGTCATCCCAGTGCTTGACACTGGGATAGCTTTGTTGCATAGCAACTGAAAAAATCTGGTGGCTACTGACAAAATTCATTATAAATAGCTATTTAACTGTTGAAGAAAAAATATGCCACAAAAAATGAGAGTTAGTAACTGCCATGAATATAACAAATTTCTAGAAAAAAGAGGAAATATTTTTCGTTACATCGATAAAGCTATCGAAAATTGGTATGAAAATAGTCCAAAAATGCAGGGCGGCAACTATATTTATAGTGATAAAGTTGTGATTTTAGTGCATATAATCGTTAATCTTTTTAGAATTGGCTTAAGACAAATAGTCGGGTTTATAAAAGGATATTTGCAACAAATAGGAAGAGATTTGGCAGTTATCAGCTATTCGCAAGCTTCAAAAAAAACTTAATATTAAGATCAATGATTGCAGAATTGATAAAAATAATATGGAAGATATCGAAATTGCCATAGATAGCACAAGCATCAGCATTTATAACAACACACAGCAAGGAAAATAGCGCTGATAGAAAATATCGTGGCTATGAACAGACAAGAAAATTGCATGTAATGTTGAATATAAACAGCAAAAAAGCCATAGCTGCAAAATACAGTAACGGTCTGATCACTATGGAGCTTGCGATTTACTTAAAGGAGTTAATTTTCAGCATGCCATAAAAGCACTATATGCAGACAGAGCATATGACAGACATAAACTCTATAAATTGTGTGATGAATGCGGCATAAAGACAAAAATTCCTCCAAAAAAACAATGCAGCAGAGCATCCAAAGTATGGCAGAGAGAAATGCTGCAATTAGACTAATAAAGTCATACAGCGAAGATGGAATGAAGAGGTGGAAAAGGCAAACAAACTACGGAAAAAGATCTTATGTAGAAAGTTTTTTCTCGCGACTGAAACAAACATTCGGGTTTAATTTTCGGAACAAATCTGAAATTAATCGTGGGAAGGAACTGCTACTCAAGTGTTATTTGCTTAATCAATTTACTGACATTGGTATGGCTAAATTTGAAATGGCTACATGAATTTATCGTAAATTACCACCGCATAGTTGTAACATTGTACCATATTACAATGTTCGTACAGTTGTGTGCGCGACCGGGGGTTTTATACTATTCTAGAAGTAACATACGGAAAAGGGGGGATTCGAACCCCCGACATATTTTCATATGTGCACGCTTTCCAAGCGTGTGCTTTAGACCACTCAGCCACCTTTCCATGCTTATTCATAATATTGAAAATTGTACTGCTAAACAATATAAAAACCTGGTATATAGGGTTCACCACGAAAATTCACAGTATTGTTAAACTTGCTTCTGCAAGTTGGAAATGTTTTATCGCAACCTGCGAGTATTGAATATTTATCTCCAGCAAAAATTTGGTATGGAGGCGAAGTAAACAACGTAACTACTTTATTTTTATATTCTTTTACTACACCTTCAAACGCTATTGAGCCAAAGAATTTTACTACTCCGTGCTTATAATATTCATCACTCTCAGTTAAATTCGTGTCTTCAAATCTTCTTTCGTCTATTACTTTAGTGATTGTACTTATTTTACTAAATTTTTTAGTATCGGCTTTACATTTATCATCGCAAAATTGTGCTCTGCATGCAGGAGAGTATAATTCTGCTATGCTTCTCTCAAGCTTTGCTGAAAGCCCTCTAATTTCAACAATAAATCTTCCACTACTTAATGTCACTTTACCAAAAATTCCTGAATGTAGATTCATTGTTCCCTGGGTCAAGTCTTTATAATTCACAAGAAATATCTCAATATTTGCAAAGTCGTACTTTCCTGATAAAACATCTTTTTCTTTGATATCAACACTATTTAATATTCCCTCAATTTCCAAATTATCAGTCTTTAAATCGCTGTTTAATATTATACTACTGGCTGTAAATCCACTTGAAGATTTATAGAGTATATTATCAATATTTAAGTCTTCATCATAGTCAGTGAATCCCATTACTTCTCCACCTGCAAGCGTTAATTTCCAGCACGTAGCAGTGGTAAGTAATTCTCCAGCTAAATGATTTTTTAGTGTGGTTTGCATAGGGGCCTCCTGCTTAATTGATTAAATTTGAAAGTAGCTATACGGCCAGTAGAATAAGGGCAGTGTGTTCTTTTCTCATCATCTAAGTAGCCATAAAGCGTCATTCCGGTGACCATAGGGTGTCATTCCAGTGCTTGACACTGGAATCCAGGAAATTTTGCTTGTAAGTAAGCAAACTGATTTGGTGAGCATAAAAAGTGGCTGATCTTATGCTGAATAAACGCTTTTGATGAAGTTGCATGGAAAGATGGATCCCAGTGTCTGGGCACTGGGATGACATCCTTCTTGGTGGAGTGTCCTCAAATCACAATGTTCGTACAGTTGTGTGTCACGCACTGGGATGACAGAAGAGAGGACACCATATGTTTATTTGATCGACAAATAAACACTAACAGACAAGAATACACCACAATTAACTGTGGTGTGTACTGGCTGGTTAGAAAGAAAACTTCACACCAGTAAGAAGGAGAATTCCTTGGTTAGAAGGTACATCAGCATCAGACTCATCTTTCAGCTTACCTGTTTCGTTAGTCATAAAATAATGGAGAGCTGCGTAAGGAACAAATTTGTTCTTACTGCATGCAGGAGACAGATCATATTGAACGCCAAGTGCACCATCATGAAGCATATCTTTGTCATTCATTCTGCTGCCAAAATACGTCAAACTTGTGTAGATATTCTCATGTTGATACCCAGCTCCTACAGTCCAATACATGGTATCTATACTATCTTTACCAAATTGAGCTTTCAGCCCTTCCACTCTTTTGCCATCAGTAGCATCTTTACTATCAATTTCCGTATAGGTATCACCAATTAATTTTTTAATACCCTTCGGTTGACCAGATTTGCCCAAGTATGCAAAAGAGGCAGCAAACTTTACGCCTTGATCTTCATTAATCTTATAATCAGCGCTTACACCAAAATTAACACCCATCAGGTCATTATACTCCACAAATTCCTTATAAAGATGCTTATCTTTACTTGGTTGCTTTGGAAAGCCATATTCACCAACTGCAGAAGTTTTAACTTTTATGTTATGTTTATCAAAGTCATATTCATATGATGCACCAGCACTTACTATGTGCTCATAGTCTGGGCCGACATGCTTTATCGTTTCCTTATGTTCTATCTTACCGCCTTTATCTTCTGAAACTGTTTCTTTTACAGTAAACAAACCACTATCATAACGAGGTGAGTAGCTGATACCAAATCTTGCGCCCATATAATTTGGTGAGTAGTAAGCAACTCTAAATGGCAGTGTAGTCATAACGCCTTTGTTATATTTCCCTGCCATACGGAAAGAGAATTTTTCACTTTCACTCGAAAAACTTTCAGTGTAAAGACGTGGTGTTACATAAAATGGAAAGCTAGCAGCGCTTCCTTCTAAGTTCACTTTTCTGAACCAGTCACTATCTGCAGCTCCGTCAACAGTCGCAATTCTTGTTGCATCAAGCCTCATCAGAGCCTCAGGACCAAATTGGTAACCAAGCTTCACGTCACCATATTTTGAGTTAACAAACACATGCGCACTTCTGCCTTTTGCAGCATAAACACCCTGTGAAGCTCCCTTACCTTCGGTCACTGGGACATGAAACTGCACGTCAGCACCATAAAGAAGACCTAAATCTTCATTCTTATTTTCTGCTCTGAGGTGCAATATTGCATCAGCAATCATACCCATATCGTTGCTGTAATCACCAATATTTCCTATTCCTTCATAGAATATTGGATTTGCTCCTTTTGTTATATCTGGAGTGGCATTATAATACTCTGTAGATCTGTTTGGCATAACGTTATAACGTTTATAATCTGCGCCACTTGGTCCAGCTTTGCCATAACCTTGAGCATCAACAACACCACCAAAAGTTATTCTTAAATTACTTTGCCCTTGATTGGTATCGATAATATCAACTCCACCAACTGAAACAACAGGACTTGCCTTACCTTTTTCCTCTGTATTTTTGTTAACAACTTTTATATCCTTCTTTACATCTTTAGCTTCAACTTTAGCATTCTTAGTTTTAGAACGCTTAGTTTTTGAAACTTTACCTTTTTCTATATTAGAATTCTTAGCGTTTAGAGCTTTCGCTTTTGAATCCTCTATAAGCTTTGCTTTTTTCTCATTTGCTAGCCTGATCTCCTCTTTTTTCTTCTGCTCGGCTGCTAATCTTAGCTCCTCTTTTTTCTTAAGCTCTTCAGCTTTTTTTCTTGGATCAGCATTACATATTCTGTCCATCTTTTCTTTCAGTTTTTTATTTGATGTTTTCATAACTTCTGTTTTTCCAGAAGTTTTTGTGCTCTCTTGCTTTTTTATTTCCTTCATACTCTCATCAGGAAAGTCAGCTGCAAAACTGCTGAAAGAACATAAAGTTAATAAAGAAACTAGAGCAGTTCTAGTATACATAGACTTTTTCATGAAGTGCCCCCAAAAAATTTCGAAATCATATCTTAAATGTAAATAGTATAAAAATGTTGAAAATTCAACTTAAAGCAACCTTATAACGAAAATAAAAGTAAAATGCAATACCTTAAAAGCAACTTTCTTAATATGCTCAACGTGTATATTAACCAAAATTTAGTACAGAGGTTCGCTTGTTAGTGCATTATAACTCGACTATTTATTCTATGGAAGTAAAATTTTTCCACCACAAGTTATTTGCCATTCTTCTTTAAATTTCTTTAGGTATTCTTTTTTTTCGCACTCTAAAAGCAGCTCTTCCGCACTTTTGTTGTAGCTTTCAGTAGTAATCCTTCCCTGATGATGCATGAACCTTAAGTAAATCAAATAAGTGTTAATTACATCTGTTTCACAATAATCTCGAATCTCTTGTATCTTGCCGCTATCGTATAAGTCCATAACTTGTGACCCATCAACTCCAATCTTACCAGGAAGATTAAATGCTGCACAAACTTCGTTCATTTTTACTCTCGCAGAAGCTCCAAAATCAGAGAGGGATTCAAGCAAATCACAATGCCAATCACTGCTATATCTCTGATTGTAACTATTCCACTTATCGCCAGCTTTATGAAAATATTCCGCTTGAATGCCATGGACCATAGCACGATACTTCAGCACTGGTATATCAAAAGTGCGTCCGTTGAACGAAACTAATCTTGGCTTTTTCTCTGATATGTAGTTAAAAAATCCTTTCACTAGCTCCTTTTCACTG
Source organism: Wolbachia endosymbiont (group A) of Udea olivalis (assembly GCF_964028365.1). Lineage (NCBI taxonomy): Bacteria > Pseudomonadati > Pseudomonadota > Alphaproteobacteria > Rickettsiales > Anaplasmataceae > Wolbachia > Wolbachia endosymbiont (group A) of Udea olivalis. Next base: position 1,404,176 of record NZ_OZ034773.1, on the reverse strand, counting down.
GAATTTAGTGTGCCTCCAGATCTTATTTCTTGCAGTGTGAACACCTCATAACCACTCTGGTAGCTTATATTGCAAAGTAAAAAACTAATAACTACAACAAGGTGAAAAGGCTGACGCAGAAAAGAGTTTTGCCCGTTTGTTATTTCAAGATGATATTTTGTTAATGCATCCCTCTTCTCTTCTACACTACTATCATCACTAATATTGAGTAAATTTTTGCAGGAATTTACATCTGGTATAGTTTCAATATCAAATACCAATAAAGAATTAAGCATTGCCTATATACTCCTCCGGACGGTCGATCCAAGGTCGCACTTTCACAAATAAAAAGAGGTGTACCTTGCACTCAAATAATTTTTCTAGTTCAGCACGCGCTTCGATATTAATTTTTTTAATATTACTGCCATCTTTTCCTAGCACTATTTTTTTATGACTATCTTTCAACACAAATATGATCTGTTTGATGACTAAACTCTTATCTTTTTTTTCCTCAAATTGTTCAGTTATAACAGCTGTAGAGTATGGCAATTCTTCACGCAAGTTCAAGAATAATTTTTCTCTCGTAATTTCTGCTGATAAAAAATTTGTCGAGGAATCGGTTATTTGATCTTCTTCATAAAACCAGGGGCTCACCGATGCAACTTCAGACAAGTAATTCATCAAATCAGAAAGTCCATCATTCTTTAATGCTGATATCATAAAAACCTTTTCAAATTTATAAAGCAAATTCAGATGCTCATGCGCCATCTTTAATTCAGGCCTTTTTACCAAATCAGTTTTATTGATAACCAAAATGCATCTGCCTTTTGTGCGCTGCAGCCGCATAAATATAGTCTTAATTCTTTCTATATTTTTCAAATAATTGCTTACATCAACAAGCAACAAAGTGATGTCACTATCCTTAACTGCCGACCATGCAGATTTGACTAAAGCTTTTTCAAGTTTTGTTTCTGCTGAGAAAATTCCTGGGGAGTCAGTAAAGACAATTTGTGTGTTGTTGCATGTTGCAACACCCCTTATTTGCGTCCTTGTTGTTTGCACTTTAGGGGTGACAATTGCAATTTTCTTGCCTATGATGCTGTTAATTAATGTAGACTTCCCAGCATTTGGTAAGCCAGCTATGGTTACAAATAAGCATTTTTGTTCTTTCACAAAGAAAATTATAAAGAAAACTGAATGCCCGCGTCAAGCTACTTATATGACAAGAAGGATGACAGAACCCTTTTTGGTTAGCATGCAAAAAGGAAAAAAACTTATTCTACAAATTAAAAATACAATATACTCAAAAACTTTTCAGAAAATCCATAGGAGGGTTTGCTAATGAAGGTTCTTGAGTTGACGCCATTGCCTGAATGACTGCTTGATTTAAGGGTAACGTTTTAACCATAAGGTCACTAACTCCTTAATATGTGTGTTCATAATTTGATTTTCCACGAAAGACATAATAGCAATAACCAGTATAAGTTAAAATGATTGGTAAAAGCGGTATTATAACAATGAGCATTAAAGATAAACTTGGCCCAGAAGCGGCTGCATCCAGAATGGTATATTGAAAAGGTATAATCCATGGGTAGATACTAATTCCTAAACCTAAATATCCCATAAAAAAAATAGCAATACTGAGAAAGAATGGACGGTACTCCCGTTTAGTATTCTGAAGATCAAACCACAGCATGAAAAATAGCCAAGATGTGAGTAATGGAATAGAAAATAAATAATAAAAATTTGGCATGCTAAACCAAAAGTTTTTAATACGTTCATTTAAAAATGGTGTCACTACACTCACTAGTCCCATGAAAATACCTACAAAACCAAGCGTATAAGAAGCAACCTTGCGTGCCCATTCTTGTGTTATATTTTCTGTCTTCATTATGAGCCATGTAGAACCTAAAAGTGCATATCCAAATATCACAGCAATGCCTGTCATTACACTAAAAGCACTTGCCCAATCAAATTGGCCACCAGAAAAGTTGCGTCCGTTTACTTCTACACCATGTATAAATGCACCTAAAATCATGCCTTGGCAAAATGCAGCACCAAGTGACCCAAAATGAAAGGCATAATCCCATAATCGCCTGTATTTTCCTTCTGCCTTAAAACGAAACTCAAAGGATACTCCGCGCACTATAAGGCCAAGCAGCATAATAATGATTGGAATATAAAAAGCAGGCATTAATATTGAATATGCAAGAGGAAAAGCAGCAAACAACCCTCCACCAACCAATACCAACCATGTTTCGTTTCCATCCCAAAATGGTGCAATTGAGCTTATCATGTGATCACGGCATTTATCTGACGGTGCAAAAGGAAGTAAAATACCAATACCTAAATCAAACCCATCCATTAAAATATACAGTAAAACAGCTATGGCAATTAGTAATCCCCAGATTAGGGGTAAATTAATTAAGGAAGAAAAATCAAACATGATTGTTGTCCTTTCCAGATGTACCAGCATCAATCACTGAAGCTCCAATACCGTGTTTATAAAATTGCTCTTCTTCTTTAATGACAGGAATTCCTTTGTATATAAGTTTCAGAATATAGTAACTACCTGCTCCAAATATAAGGGTATACATAACGATAAATGCAATCAAAGACCATGCAACCTGAGGACCGGTAATCGCAGATGAAAATGATTCAATTGTGCGCATAATTCCATATACAGTGTAAGGTTGACGGCCAATTTCAGTAGTAAACCAACCTGCAAGTAACGCTATGAACCCAGACGGCATCATTGATATCCACCATCCATGTAAGAAACAACTTTGGAATAATTTGCCACGAAGATACTGTATAACACTTACTGACCCAATTATGATCATTAAAATTCCAACTCCAACCATTATACGGAAGGACCAGAATACCCATACTACAGGTGGTCTATCTTCTTTTTTCCATTCCTTTAATCCTTTTACTTCTCCTAAAAAATCATGTGTTAAGATCAAGCTGGCAAGATTAGGAATTTTTATCTCGTAGTGATTAATTTCATTTTGCTGATCCGGATAAGCAAATAAAAGTAAGCCAGCCCCTTTTTCGGTTTCCCATATACCTTCCATTGCAGCAATCTTAGCAGGTTGATGCTTTAGTGTATTTAATCCATGCCTATCTCCCATGAACAGCTGAAATGGTGCAGCTAAAGCTACCATAATGGTTGCCATACCAAGCATAATTCTTGCTTGAGGAGCATGTCGTTTTCTCCAAAGATAAAATGCTCCTACACCACCAACCACAAAAGCTGTTGTAAGATAGGCTGCTGTTACCATATGAATAAAGCGATAAGGGAAAGAAGGATTAAAAATAATCTCTAACCAATTGGTTGGATATAGGAGACCATTCTCACCAATCGTGAATCCAGCGGGTGTTTGCATCCAACTGTTGGCCGCAATAATCCAAAAAGCTGAAATAAGCGTTCCCACTGCAACAATACAAGTAGAAGCAAAGTGCATACGAGAACTTACTCTATTCCATCCAAATAGCATAATACTCAAAAAAGATGCCTCCAGAAAAAAGGCTGTTAAAACCTCAAAGGAAAATAGAGGGCCGAGAACATTGGCTATGCGGTCAGAAAAAATCGACCAATTGGTACCAAGTTGATATGACATTACAACTCCAGATACCACTCCCATGCCAAAAGCAACGGCAAAAATCTTGATCCAGAATTTATAAACATCACGGAAACGTGTATCACCAGTCTTAAGCCAACGCCATTCCAAAAAGGCTAGAAAACTTGCAAGCCCGATCGTGAAAGCAGGAAATATAATGTGAAAGCCTATTGTGAAGGCAAACTGAATTCGAGCTAATAATAAAGGATCAAATTTAAACATTTTACCTAATACCCATGTATTACAAATAATAGCCAAATCTGCCTATAATTCAATCCATTTTTTCATAAAATTGACCTTACCCAGAAAAAGTAGAGAGAAAGTTAAGACGTTTTTGTCATGAGAATAAATTGTGCAGGAATACAACTGTTCTCCCTTGTCATACCGTCACGGTATCTCTAGATCCCGCTAACACGTAGCGGAATGACGATTGTCAGGCCAGCGCCCCTATGATGTCATCCCAGTGCTCCTTTTTTTGTCATCCCAGTGTCAGCTACTCGGATGACATCATCCTTTTTTTGGGATTCCAGCGTCACGCGCTGGAATGACACCTTCCGTATAAACATTAAGAAATTTACCAAGCGGAGAAAAAGGCAAAAGAAGCCCCGTGGTTGGCTAATTACTTACATTATACTTTCAAGTATGGCGTTTTTTTATTCTAAACGTTTAATAACCGCGATTCAGCTACTTTTAAACCGCAACTAATCTAAATTATAAACGTTAAGAAATTTACTAAACAGAAAAAAAGGCAAAAGAAACCCTAGGGTAGCTAGTTATTCACTATCCATTTTTTAAGTTGGCGTTTTTTTATGTTTTAAACGCTTTATAAGCGCGTTTCAGCTTATGTAGGTAGAAATTTTATAAGACATAAGGTGCACATAGTGCAAAAAATTAAGCATGAGACGCCAGATACGTGAGTTTTTTTGTCATTTAATCTGTACAGAGAAGATAAATAAATAGCTTCAGTTTCATGATAAGGGGGTTGGCGAAGGGTGTCAAGTAACTTTTGCATTTAATCCATTTCTATGGCTTATATAATAATCGTTATTGTAGTATAATTTAGAATAATGCAATAGATACCTAAATGTTTTAGCTATTAATTATATGTTGCACAAAAGCATATATTGCCCTACCATCCAAGTAGGTTAGAAATAAAGAGGTTTTTATGAGTTTTACTTTACCTGAATTACCATATGATAAAACAGCTTTAGAGCCTTACATATCTGCAAAAACTTTAGACTTTCATTATGATAAGCATCATAAAGGGTATTTAAATAAACTCAACGAGCTGGTTGAAAATACGGATTATCAGCATGTGAAAATTGAGGGATTAATAACAGAAGTTCATGGTAATAGCAGCAACTTGCCTATATTTAATAACGCAGCACAAGTTTGGAACCACACTTTTTATTGGAACTCAATGAAAAAAAATGGTGGTGGTAAGCCTAAAGATAGTAGTCTTTTAGCAAAAAAAATTCAGGACGATATCGGTGGCTTTGATAAATTTTATGAAGAATTTTCGAGTCATGGAGTAAGCCAGTTTGGCAGTGGATGGGTATGGTTAGTGCTCGAAAAAGGTAGGTTAGGAAAGCTCAAAATCACCAAGACTCCAAATGCAGATTTGCCAATAATTTATGGCCAAGTGCCACTACTCACTATGGATGTGTGGGAGCACGCCTATTATTTAGATTGTCAAAACCGTAGAATTGACTACATAAAAGTTTTCCTTGATCATTTGATTAATTGGGATTTTGCAGAAGAGAACTTAGAAGAATATATGAGATGAATATACCCCGGGTAACAAAATTAGATAATGGTCTGCGCATAATAACTGAGCAGGTGCGTGATATTGATTCCGTAGCTTTAAGCATACGAGTTGGTGTTGGCAGTAGAGCAGAAAGTGCAAAGCAAAATGGAATATCCCATTTTTTAGAACACATGGCTTTCAAAGGGACGAAGACAAGAACTGCCTTTGAAATTGCAAAAGCTTTTGATGACATAGGTGGGGTTTTCAACGCCAGCACTGGTAGGGAAAGCACCACCTATTATGCAAAAGTCCTCAAGAAAGACATAAAAACTGGTATTGATATATTAATAGATATATTGATGAATTCCACGTTTCCAGAAGATGAATTGGAACGTGAGAAGGGTGTTGTAATACAAGAGATTTTTCAAACTAATGATTCACCAAGTGACATTATTTTCGACAAATATTTTGAGGCAGCTTATAAAGACCAACCATTTGGTAGGTCAATCTTAGGCACGCAAAATACTGTAAAATCTTTTACTCGAGGAGATCTAGATAATTACATAAATGAGCATTACTTTGGTGAGAATATGCTATTTGCCGTTGCAGGAAATGTTGAACATGAAGAAGTTGTTGCATTAACCAAAGATTTTCTCTCAAAGATTCATTCTAAAAAGCTGAAAAAAAGCCAAAATGCGAGCTGTACTGGTGGTGAGTATTTAGAACATCGTAAATTAGATCAGGTACACTTGCTAATTGGTCTACCTAGTGTTTCTCGCCATGACGATAAATATCACACGTTTCAAGTGCTTGATTCTATATTAGGGAGCGGAATGTCATCACGTTTATTCCAGGAAGTAAGGGAAAAGCAGGGATTAGCTTACTCTGTTTATTCATTTAATTCCAGCTATACTAATACAGGAATGTTTTCCATTTTTGCTGGTACAGACAGTAGTAACTTAGATAAGCTTTTAAAATCTATAACGACAGAGTTGAAGAAGTTGTCTACAGATGATCTGAAGGAAGAAGAAGTAAATAGAGTGAAAGAGCGAGTAAAATCCCAAATTTTAATGTCACGCGAAAGTGTTAGCTCACGTGCTGAAACATTGGGACACTACTACGGTAACTATAATAGGTACATCAGTAAAAATGAATTAATAGAAAAAATTAGTGCAGTTACCACTGCTAACGTAAAAAAAGCAGCAGAAGAATTGTTATCTCAGCATGAAAAAACCACTCTAGCTGCAATTGGAGAAATTGAATCATTACCAAGTTACGATAAAGTGGTTTCTATGCTTAAAGCTTAGCGCATTCTATTACATTAATTTGGCTACTTTACAATTGAAGCGGTGTGCTGTGAACTACACGCTTCTTTTATATTGCTTCTAGGAGGAGATGATGATACTTGACCTTGAGGTGTAGTGCTGCTTGCAGGATTCAAGTTTATATTTTTCTTTTGCTGAGGATAATTCCATGCTTCTTCACGAGTCTGAAATATAGGCTCTCCATTATTGTAGTTTCCTCTTACAGAGTTTGAGTTTATGTCTTTCTTTTGCTGAGGATAATTCCATGCTTCTTCACGAGTCTGAAATATAGGCTCCCCATCATTATAGTTTGAGTTTATATTTTCCTTTTGCGAACCAGCGTTCAATAATTTCGATATCTCTCGCCCTAGCTGATCACCTTTATAATTATTGTTAAGATCTTTGATTTTCTCCTCACCCAATTCCATTATTCGAATTAGAGAGGTATCAATAAAATCCGTTTTTATTTTGTCAATATCTATCGATTTATTACCATAAATCGTAATTTCACTTTTACCTTTTTCACTATTCACATCATAGCCTTGCTCTTTAACTCCTGTTATTACTTCCTTCTTTAATAATCTATGAATAGTATTTATTATTTTTTGACCACAATCTTGAAAAAATCTCTGATTGTCTCAAATGCCTCTAATAAGGAGATGGTTTCAGTATGTGCGTATTTTTTACCTAGTGGTGGCTCTTCAGCATTCTGGTGTATAGATTCTATTTGCTGAGGGTCAAGCATCATTGCATGACGTTTTGAGCGTGTTGGTTGTGCTTTGGATGATGACATGTCTTTAATATCTTGTTTTTTACTCTCATCATCAACAACCACACCATCACTTGATTTCCTTTTTTTAGTAGGTAATGATGGTGGCTCCTCATTATTCTGGGATACTGCATTTAAATTCTTAAGTTTAGGAGGTAATTGTGGTGGCTTTTCTTCAGGTGATTGTCTCTGAGTGTCTTGAAGATTTTGGTATATAGGTTCTTCTTTCCTTAAATTTTCATAAATTGGTTCTTGTACCAAGTTAGCATTGACAAACTCCTGTACTCTTTCTAGATAACCAACATTTTTGTCCTCTTTAGGTACTTGAACGCCTTCAAATTTAATATTGTTTATATCTTCAACACTCAGCCCATTTTCTTTAAGCCATCCCCCTCTTTTGCTCATTGATGCAACAAACTCATTAATCTTTTGAATATTTTTTACATCATCATCAACTAGCATGACAGTTTTTGGCAACTCACCGTGTTTATTCTTATACTTCACAATTGCCTCACAGATGTGCAAATTCTTTCCGACTTGACTTTGTTGTTCTCTAACATCTAACTCTTGCAACTGATTATCATAATCTCCTGGAAACCCACCAAATACAGAAATGCTACCTGTTTGTTCTTCAAATAAACCCAAGTGATCCTTTACAACCTCTTTTACAGCATCCGGATATTTTGTATATGATGCAATATTAACTTCTATTCCACTTGAAAGTGCAGATTGCAGTACAGATTTTAACCCCTCTTTATTTTTTATTCCGTCTGTATTTTCTAGAAAATTTTTTATGTCGTTATCAGTTGCTGCATTATTTTGAGTAGAATTAAAGTCACTTTTGCTTAACCTAGAAAGAGCATTGTGCATGTGCCCATTAGTAATAGTATTATCAAAGTCAAATATTAATAGAACATTATTTTTTATATTCATATCTTTATCTCTAACATTTACAAATTCAAGACAAAGGCTAACATTAATAGATTAATTATTTATTATAGCACTTCTGAAGGAAAAATAATAAAAGGAAGAGTTAACAGAATAGACTTCTTGCATAACCCAAACTAAGTAGAAAAAAGGTATAGCTATACCGCCGCGGTATCTCTAGATCCCGCTGGGATGACGATTGTCGTTTAGCCATAAATATTAAGGAATTTACCAAATGAAAAAAAAGGCAAAAGAAGCCCCGTGGTGGTTAGCTATTCACTATGTACTAAAATATCGGCGTTTTTTTTATTCTAAAACGCTTGATTAAGAGCGATTTAGCTGCTTTTAACTTGCAACTAACCTACACCGCAAGTGTTTAAGAAATTTACCAAGCAGGAAAAAAGGCAAAGAAACCCTAGGGTAGCTAGTATTCAAATTCTCCCTTGTCAATTTGACGTTTTTTGCTGTCTTAAACGCTTTGTAAGCGCGTTTCGGCTTATATAGGTAAAAACCCAGAAATTTTTAAGGACATGCGATGCACGTAGTGCGAAAAATTAAACATGAGACGCCAAATACCCTAAGTTTTTTGTCATTAACCTGCACAGATTGCGAAGATAAATAAATAGCTTCAGTACCATGATAAGGGGGCTGGCGGAGTTTGTCAAGTAAGTTTTTTCGTTTCTATTTCCAATAAAAGTTCGTTATATGGTTATGCAAGAAGTCTAATGAAGAAAAGACTTAAAGAGAGGCCAAATCAAAGTGCAATGGTATTTCACTAATCCAATTATTTTTCTCCTGATCTAGCCTATCATCTAATATTGCCTGCCTTATTGATGCCATTAACTTATTCATAAAGAAAATATTATGAATGGTAACGAGCGTGTAAGCCAGGAGCTCTTTAGCTTTCAGTAAATGGTGTATATAAGCTCTTGAATGTTTTCTGCAGGTAAAACATAAACAGTCACTTTCAATTGGGTTATCGTCCAGCTCGAATTGTTGATTTCGCAAATTGATATGCTCTTTGCACTTTGAAGAAATAGAATCTCTATTTTTTACTTTAATCAGCGCACCACCATGCCTTGCTAAACGGGTTGGATGCACGCAATCAAACGTATCAATTCCAAGACTAACTCCGCGAAAGATGTCCACAATTCCACCAATACCAAGCAAATGAGTAGGCCTGTCTTTTTTCAAGTGGTCCATAGTGAAAGAAACTACATCGTACATCTGCTCTTTACTTTGACCAAGTGATCCACCTATTGCTTGACCGAAAAATGGTAAATTGTTGATAAAATCACAACTTTCTCTACGCAGATCGTGATATATTCCGCCTTGACTAATTCCATACAGTGCCTGCTTGCCATTATTGTTTTTTTCAAATTCATTTAAAGAACGTTCAGCCCATCTGTGGCTCATGAGCATTGATTTTGCTGTGTATTCTTTGCTTACGTGAAATGGAGTGCATTCATCTAAAACTAGGATTAAATCTGCACCTAATTTCTGTTGAATTTGTACAGATTTTTCAGGAGTTAAGCAATAAATTTTACCATTAATGTAAGAACGGAAAATTGCCCCATCCTCATTAATTTTGATCAAAGTTTTTTGTTTTTTTCTTATTCCTTTTATCTCTTCCGAAACTGATCCGTGGCCTAAGCTAAATATCTGATATCCACCTGAGTCAGTTAGCATTGGCCCATTCCATCCTATCATCTTGCGCAAACCACCAAGTTTTGCAACAGTATTCTCTCCTGGTTGAAGCATTAGGTGATAGGTGTTGGAAAGTATGATTTGGGTACCAGCTTCACTTATTCTTTCAATATCTGCAGCTTTAATTGCAGCTTTTGTTGCGCAGAATATAAAAGCGGGGGTTTCTACGCTTCCATTTGGAGTTTTAATTGTTCCAACTCTTGCAGAACCTGATTGCTTGATTCTCTTGAATGAAAATTCTTCTTTCATCTATTTGCCTGAAAGTTCTGTTATGATGTTTTCTACTTTCTCAGGAGTAAGATTTTCATAGAAGTCATTATTGATCTGCACAACGGGAGCATTAACGCATGCACCTAGGCATTCAACTTCTTTTAAAGTGAACAAATTATCTTTAGTAGTCTCACCGATATTGATTCCAAGTTTTTTTTTAAAGGTATTTAAAACTTCTTCACTATTGCACAACCAGCAAGGAGTTGTTCTACAAATTTGTATTAGATATTTGCCTACTGGTTTTAAATTATACATGGTGTAAAAATTTGCCACTTCATATACACGAATATGTGGAATATGCAGCATATCAGCAACATAACGCATAGCAGATTCAGAAACCCATCCGCATTGCTCTTGAACCAGATATAGTAAAGGCATAACAGCACTACCTTCTCTACCTTTGGGATACATCTCTATAAACTTTCCCGCTTTCTTGAGGTTTTCTGATGTAAAACTAAACTGCTCTTCTTTTTCTATCATTCATGAGACTCGTGTAAACTTTAACAGATTATACCTGTAGAACCAATGATTGCAATTGTTGGTTTTTTGAGAAATAGCATAAAGCTTCTTAGCCCTCTTCAAGCTTATATTTACCTTTTAGTATAAAATATTATATTAATTTTTTAATTTTAGTTAAAATTTTCATTGACATTAACACACAGGAGTAATCATAATAGCATTTTATTAATATTTTAAATAAAATTATGTCTATATTAAGAAGATTGCTCGGGATCAACTCAAATACACCGGAAATTAAAGAAGCGATAGGTTTTAATCCAACAAACGTAGAATTAATTGAGGGGAATGGAGTTGCTTACGGACTCAGCTATCAAGATAATGGTAATGGGAGCAGTAAAGTAAAATTACTTATTAGTCCATTATATCAATCAAAAACATACGAATGTGGTACAAATATCAGCGTAGCAAATGAATTCAAAGATCAATTATCTCTCACATTAATAGAAGATTCAGCTGAAATAGATAAAGTTGGAGTTATCTTTCCTGAAGAAGGAATTAGCGAAGAAGGAGAAAAATGCGTTAAAGGCTTATCTTTTAACACTTACGGAATTAAACAATCAGTTAATACTCCTTCAGTTGAACATTTAGATAAAAGAAAATTACAAAAGAATATTGATAATAATAGTCTTGCAAATGTGGGCAATAGTTACTTTCAACCAAGAGCAGTGAAAGTTGGTAATGGTGACGTAATTGTAATCGCCCATAACTTAAAGGATCAAACTTTAGTTTCTTGGTACTTAAAGTCAAGCGAGAGCGGAAAATTTAAGGTATTGACTGGAGAAAAAGGTGTTACAGAAAGAAAATTGTTCAATTTTGATAATCAGGGGCAATTGGCATTAAATGGAAACACGATGCTTTATTCGCAAGTGAGCAAAAGGATTACTAAGGAAAATCAAGAGGTGAGAAAAACACGTATTTTTAAATTTGATATGGCTAAAGTGATTCAGGGTCTGAAGGATGGAGTTAATGGCTTTTTACTTGGTAATCGAAAAGGTCAAATAGATAATAAAGCACTATCTCTTTCTAGAGAACATGAAATAAGCTTTTTGCAGTATGTTGAACAAACGGAAGGAAATGATCTAGTTGCTTTTCTTGAAAATGACCAATCAGCTAATGAGCAGAGGTTACATATAGCAACTCTACTTAAAAATGGATCAGTGTCAGATTTTCCTATCTATCAATTTACAGATCCTATAGAGCAATTATATATTAAGGGCAACGGTCAGGGTGGTTTTATCGTAACTGCGGTAAGTGGAGAAAATATTGTAACTTTTAATCAAAACGGCTCTGGAAAATCTTCTGAAGCAACAATAATACCGGCAAATAGCATCAAAACTCTCAGTGATTTTGTTAATATCATTAACGGTCGATTAACGCCAGATATTATTTCTAGTAGTACCGTGGCTCCTATAACTGTTGCAGAAACGGTTGTGACTTCTAAGAAAACGCCGACTGCTGCAATTACTAGCACAGCAGAAACCGACGCTGTGAAGACTACTAAATTGACAACGGAAGCCGTTGCACCTACTTCTACAATAAGTAAACCTTCAACGGAGTCAACGACAGTAGCAAAAACAACTACTACTTCACAAGCGACCACGGTTGCTACAACGTCAACTAGTGTGCCGATAGTAACTTCAGGGACTGAGACAAGTACTGTAAAACCTACAGCAGCGACTGGTGCGTCGACTTCTACGATGAGTAAACCTTCAACAGAGTCAACGACTCAAACAAGCACAGTAACAGTGGAACCAACTGCGCCAACAACAAGCTCAGAGAAAACTACACAAACAGTATTTAGTATACCAAGTACTAGAACAAAAGAGTCAACAACTCCTATATTCACCACGACTTTACTTCCTCAGTCTACTTCTTCACCACAACCTACTCAACTTGCTATAGGGTCTAATAAGGCAGGAATGATAGGGGGATCTTTGGTTGGAGCAATAGGTATTGTTGGAATTATAGGATTCATAGCATATAGATATGTTAAGGGTCGTAATGCTGCTTCTGTATTAGAACTAACTGATTTGGGTTATAGAAGGCGATCATCTTCAAGTAGCGATGAAGAAATTTTTACCACTGGTAACAGAATGCGAACTATATATCAATCTGAAACAGTGCTAAATAGTATATCAGTAGAAAGTAGTAGTCGATCAAGAAGTAGCTCATCGTCTTCAAGCGGTGGACCAGGCTCTTGACTAACTGAAGCGGAGTCTAAAAGTGAAAAAAGCTTATCTTGGGATAGTGATGATGTGCCGGAATATCACCTTTAGCTATTTGTCTAAATGTTTTTAATATGTAGACTGTTAGGAAATTGTCTTTTGCTTTTGTGATTTTCATGTTAAAGTATAATTCCTAGGTGAAATAAGTAGCTGCTGTTGTGTGATAAACATAGCAGAGGAAAGTCCGGGCTCCAAGGAAAAATAGTGACGGGTAATGCCCGCCGGAGGTAACTCCAGTTATAGGGCTACAGAAAATTACCGCCTAAAATATTTTTAGGTAAGGGTGAAAAGGTGTGGTAAGAGCACACCATGGCAATGGCAACATTGGTAGTCGAGTAACCAACACTAGGAGCAAGATTAAATAGAAGTAGATTTTATGTTTTCCTCATATCTACTCGGGTAAATCGCATGCGGTAAATGGTAACATTTACTCCAGATAAATAGCTACATAAACAGAACTCGGCTTATATTTCACCTAGGCGTTCACATGATACGTGCGATATAAGCCATGCTATATTTAAATGTGTAGGCATTTCATGCGTTGTCCTTCACTTGTTCTGCTTGATAGCCATCACTACTTTCGCCTACATTAACATTAGAATATTCATCATCATCAATATACTCTTTCAGAACATACCCTCTGCCCCAAACGGTTTCTATGTGGCTTTTTCCATCATTTGCACTTTCAAGTTTCTTACGTAATTTGCACATAAAAACATCAACTATCTTGTTATCTGAAGGTTCATCTAAGCCATTGTAAAGATGATTTAAGAACATTTCTTTTGTTAATACTGTTCCTTTACGCAGTGCTAGCAATTCTATCATAGAATACTCTTTATTAGTAAGGTGAACCGTTTTACCTTTCACCTCAACAATCCTGTGATCAAAATTGATATTTATATTACCAATCTTTATCACCGATTCAGGATGGCCTTTAGTACGACGCACTATGGCCTTAATTCGAGCTAATAACTCACTTTTATGAAATGGTTTGGTTAAGTAATCATCGGCACCATACCCGAGTCCTTTAGCTTTGTGATTGACAGCGGATATACATGAAAGTATTAAGACAGGAACTTTGATTTTTGCACTTCTTAGTCTTAGCAATATATCATATCCGTCAATATCACCAGGCAAGTGTATATCTAAAATAACTAGGTCATAGTAATCTCCGTTTGAGGAAACCATATTATTGTTATAATCTTGTGCAGAAGTAACAACGTCACAGAAATGTCCATCAGAAGTTAAGGCGTTAACCACAGTCTTTGCACTTACTTGATCATCTTCAATTAATAATATACGCATATTTTACACCCCATAAATAATTTATAATTTTAGTAATATATATAACTAAGGAAAGTAATAAATCAAATTTTTATTAACAAATGATCAAAATTACACTTATTAATTAATAGTAAATATATTGTTCCAAAGTTATATAAATAGATCTAAAATATAATAGACATACCATGATAGTAATAATATTTTTAGTAAATATTGAATTAAAGTTACTATTATTAAAAGAATACTTCGGTTAATAAATATTTAACTATTCTATATGTCTGTGTTATATTTTTAATTTACTTATCCTACTATTTTAAAGTATAAGTAATATTTTCAGGAATATTGTGTGGCAATATCAATTTTAGGTGCTGGTGCATGGGGTACAGCAATCGCAATTTCATTAGGTAGTAAGAAAGATGTGATTTTGTGGACTCGCAATGAAACTACATTTGAATCAATCAACGGGAAAAGAGAAAGTGACAAGCTACCCGGTTGTCGAATTTCTGATAATGTGTCAGTAAAATTGGCTATTGAAGACACAATTAATGCTTCAGTAACAATCCTCGCTGTTCCCACTCAGTCTCTGAGGAAGGTATGTCAGCAATTGCATAATTGTAATCTGAAAAAAGATGTAGCAATAATTTTAGCTTGTAAGGGAATAGAAAAGTCTACATTAAAATTACCTAGTGAAATAGTAAATGAAATTTTACCTAACAATCCTATTGCTATTTTTTCAGGTCCTAGCTTTGCTGTAGAAGTTGCAAGAAAATTACCCTATTCAATGGTTCTTGCATGCCAAAATAACACATTAGGTTCAAAGCTAGTATCAGAGCTGCAACAAGAAAATGTTAAATTGGAGTTTAGTAACGACATTATAGGAGTACAGATTTGTGCAGCGTTAAAGAACGTTTTTGCTATAGCGTGTGGGATTGTTCTAGGTAGTAAACTTGGGTTTAATGCTCATGCAGCATTGATTACGAAAAGTATGAGCGAAATTAAGGCTTTATACTCAGCAAAAATTGGTGACGGTAGTGTGGATATAAATACACTACTTGGGCCAGCATGTCTGGGTGACCTAATTATGACATGCACATCCTTGAATTCAAGAAACTTATCTTTTGGGTTTAAAATAGGTAATAGTGATAATGGCTTTAATGTTCAGCAGATTTTGTCAGAAGGCAAGTCAGTGATTGAAGGTTTTAGCACTGCTGAGTCCATATTTAATTTAGCAGGAAAGCTAAAGATAAAAATGCCTATATGTGAAGCGGTCTATAGATTATTGTATGAAAGCGCCTCTATAGAGGATACTATTTCTGTTCTTATAAGTTAATTTTGTATTTGGATATATTGTGAAATTTTTATATAAATTAATATCAACGTGGTGGCTGTCTGGAACAGTAAAAAAAATGCCAGGTACTGTGGGTAGTTTGGCTTCTTTTCCGCTTGTTCCTGTAATCCTGAGCAACAAAATTTTAGGTGCAGCAATTATTTCTTTTTTATTCTTAATTGGATTATGGTCTACAGGTAATTATATAAAACATTACAAGACTTCATGTGATCCAAAAGAGGTAGTAATTGACGAAGTGGTTGGTCAATTGCTGACGATACTTTTAGTTTCGATATTGTTAAGCCAAGAGATGAATTATTCTTCATTGTTGTTGTGCTTTTTTTCTTTTAGGTTTTTTGATATAATAAAAACGTGGCCTATAAATTTAATCGATAAAAATACCAAAGGTCCTTTAGGTATTATGCTAGATGACGTTATAGCTGCAATTTTAGCCTGTGTTCTTATAGGAGCCTTTTATTGTTTATTGTTGGTGTATGCAGGATAAAAAAATTTATTATTCAAGCTTAATTGTTCAAAATCTAAAGGATTATATACTGTACACAGCGAATTTATCTGAGTGGGAAGTACACGATGAATTTGATAACATCATATTTACAATAAATGGTACCAGGGAGTCATTATTTAATTTTGTGTTCTGTGGAGATCAATGTACCGAGCTTTCTATACAAAAAACTCTAGATTATCTCAGAACAAGAGATATAGAAGCAACATGGGTAATAAATTCACATATGAAAATAAGAGATATTTTAGAAAAGTGTGAAATAAAACACGTTAGCACACCAAAAAAAGCTTTACTTAATATGAAAAATTACTTTTTACCTGCTGATGTTATTCCAAACTTGAGGTTAAATGCTGTGAATGGTAGCAACCTCTTAGAACAGTTAGATCTACACACTTCTAAAATTTTTTATCATGGCGTTGGAATTGTCAGCACATTTTTTCGCGGATTATCAAATTATGATGATAAGAACTCAAGATTAAGATTTTTTCTTGTAACACTAAATAATGAAATTATTGGGACATGCGGTCTTTATGTTCAAGATAGCGTAGCTGGTTTTTATAGTGATGGAGTTTTACCAATTTACAGGAATCGTGGAATAGGTACCCAAATGGTTTTAGAAAGAATAAAGATAGCTAAACAGCTTGAATGCAAATATATAGTAGCACATTGTATGAAATCTTCTGTGAACCTTTATAAGAGATTGGGCTTTCAAATGTTAGGCAATCTTTACTTATATACCTCTTCAGCATAATTCTGAGCGGTTACAAATTTTTACATTTGTTTTAAAAGTGCTATGTTTTTTTTGTATGAAGTGGTTTTAATATTGATTCTAATATTATTCTTTCTCTCTTATTCTAAATTAAAAATTAGTAATAAGATTAAGAACTTACAGCATCAAAATGTTATCATAAATAATTTGATTGATACTGTGAATGATGGGTTTTATATTTGGGATGCAAAAAAACGTATAGAAAAGTTCTCTCCCAATTTACTAATTTTGCTTAATACTGTTTTTTACTCATTTAATGAGTTTGTGAATTTTTTTGAGCAATCAGAAAGCTTAATCAAAAATTTTGTTGAGGCAAAGGAAATAAATAAATCTTTTACTCTAGATTTAAAGTCAAAAGACAGTGAGGTTTATTGCATATGTTACGGTAGAAGCATAATAGATGATTCTAACAATGTGATAGGTGTGCTGTTATGGATAAGGAATGTCTCAGACTGTAAGATAAAGGCTAACGGACTTGAGTTAGAAAATAGTAAGCTTACACAGGAAGTGGAGAGCTATAAAAACGTTTTCAACTCTTTACCATTTCCAATACTAAGATATAACAAGAGTAGAAAGGTGGAATTTTATAACTTGTTTTATGATAAATATGTAGATGGTTCTAAGAAATTTGCTATTACCGGTAGCGCTCATAGCACAAAACCAGGAAGACATGTCATAACTTATAAGAACGAACCTAAGGTTTTCGATTTTGTTAAAATTCCAATACAAGGTTCTGGTAGCATAGTAATGTATGGGAAAGATGTTAGTGATGCAGAGAAATTATATACTGAATTAAACAGTTATTTAGCTACACAGAAAAATTTGCTTGAGAGGTTACCGGTTGCTATAGTAATATATAGTAAGAATCAAAAGCTAAAATTTTATAATAATGCTTTTATAAAAACCTTTCAATTTGACCCAAAATTTTTGGCATCTTACCCAACTTATCACGAAGTTATGCTTTACCTCTTCGAATCTAAAAAGCTTTTAGAAAAAGAGGATTTTCAAACTATTAGTAACCAAAGACATGAGTTGTTCAAAAAATTATTTGAATCGTACGATGATACGATGCACTTCACAAACGGAAAAGCGTTCAGGGTATTAACAATACCCTACGCTTCGGAAGGTTTGCTGTTCTCTTACGAAGAATGCAAAAGATAATACTTAAACTCCTTCTCTCTCTACCATGAGCTGTTTTACTTTCGCTATTGCTCTTGCTGGATTAAGTCCTTTAGGACAAGTTTTTGTGCAATTCATTATTGTATGACAACGATACAACTTGAATGGGTCGTTTAAAACATCAAGTCTTTCACCTGTCTTATTATCACGGCTGTCAGCAATCCATCTGTAAGCTTGTAATAGTATTGCTGGTCCTAAAAATTTATCACTATTCCACCAGTAGCTTGGGCAACCAGTCGAACAGCAAGCACATAATATACAGTCGGACAAGCCATCTAATTTTTTTCTATCTTCAGAAGATTGAGAGTATTCTTTATTTGGTAGGGCAGGCTTATCTGCTTGTAACCAAGGTTTAATTGATTTGTATTGCTCATAAAATTGGCTCAAATCCGAGACTAGGTCCTTTATTACATACATGTGAGGTAATGGATATATTTTTACGTCACCTTTTATATCATGTATAGATCTAGTACATGCAAGAGTATTGGTTCCGTCAATATTCATGGCACAAGATCCACATATGCCTTCTCTACAAGAACGTCTGAAAGTTAAAGTCGAATCTATTTCATCCTTTATTTTTATTAATGCATCAAGTACCATAGGGCCACAACTATCCATATCAATAAAAAATGTGTCTATTCTAGGGTTTTTCTCGTCATCAGCAGACCAACGGTAAATTTGAAATCTTCTGATGTTTTTTGCTCTAGCAGGAATAGGATAAATTTTGCCCTTTTGATTAATTTTAGAATTCTTTGGCAAAGAAAACTGAACCATATCACTTACCTTTTATTGTTTATAGCTAAAACCCTTTGTAGATAACATATTTTATTATCATCTACTATATTTTTATTAAATTCCTTTTAAATCGCACACATATTGTAGCCAAGCGAAGCTAAAATCTCTCTTTCTAGATTTTTCATTATAATTTCTTCATCTTTTTTTTGGTGATCATAACCAAGTAAATGCAGTAATCCATGCACTAACATGTGTGCAATGTGAGCAAGAATGGGTATATAATACTCATGCGATTCTCTTTTTATTGTGTCTATTGAAATTGCTATGTCTCCTAAATCGCACTCATTAGACAATTGTTCATACGGAAATGATAGTACGTTAGTTGGCTTATCCATTTCTCTAAATTTTAAATTAAGTTGATGTAGCAAGTCATCATCAGCCAGAGCTATTGATATATTTGGTTTATAGTGGTCTATTTTTAATTCTTTTAGAGAAGCATTGATGACACCTAATACAAAATTTTTAGGATTTTCTATAATGCTGCACCATTTCTTGTCAAGAATATTTACTTCTAACATGAGTGACACATCAGTAAGGGTGTCATGCAAATAGCTGACACTGGAATCCAAAAAAGAAGAGTTATAGACCCTTGTGTCATGTACACAACTGTACGAATATTGTACACTAGAAGGATGTCATCCCAGTGTCTAGGCACTGGGATCCAGGAATTTTGATTAGACATCAAGTTAGTGAATATAAAAGTAGCTAATCTTATATTAAAACACAACGGCTTTAATGTGGTTGCATTAAGGCTGGATTCCAGTGTCAAGAACTGGAATGACACCTTTGTGTTTGATGCAAAATCGGCTATAACGTTTAATGCACTGCCTTCGAGACAAATATTCATACAGCTGTGCGTTGTGTGCTGAGATGACATCATTTAGGAACTGAAATGACAGGTATTACACATCACTCATCCTTATTATTTCATTCCATTCAATTTCCGAAACTGGGGCAATTGATAAACGTGGTTGTTTTAATATAGTCATATTTTTCAAAAGTGGGTTTTGTTTTATATTATTTAACGTTACTTGGTTATTTAAAGGTTTCAAAAACTTTACATTCACTAATCCGAACTTGGGATCATTAACATGATAATACTCTTTAAATACTTCAACGATTCCAAGTATTGCTTTCTCTTTACCTGTATGATAAAAAAACGCAAGATCGCTTGCTTTCATAATTTTCATGTAATTTTGAGCTTGATAATTGCGCACACCATCCCACTCAACTACCTGCTCCTTTTCCATTTTTTGCCATGAGTATTCACTTGGCTCTGACTTAAGTAGCCAAAATTGCATTATTTTTTTCTTCTTAAGTAAGCTGGTATATCATAGATATTGCTGCCCCACTTAGCTCCTTCGCTTACCTGTTCAGCTGGTTTTGTTTCCAGTGTTTTGTCTTGTGTACTTTCACTTTGACTATATGGCCACTTAAATTTCTCTTTCTCTGAGTCTTCGCTCTGACTTATAGGTGAAGTTTCTGATTTATTATTGCGACCATCAATGCCAGTTGCAAGAACAGAAACTCTAACTCTTCCCTCCATCGCTTGATCAAAAGTAGCACCAAATATTATATTTGCATTTTCATCTACTTCTTCACGCACTCTATTGGCTGCAGCATCAACTTCAAACAGAGTCATATCTCCGCCACCAGTAATGTTAATTAATATTCCTTGCGCACCTTTCATTGATACATTATCAAGCAATGGATTAGATATTGCAGCCTCTGCAGCACTAATTGCTCTATCTTCTCCTTCTGCCTCTCCGGTGCCGATCATCGCTTTGCCCATCTCGCTCATTACTGTTTCTATATCAGCGAAGTCAAGATTGATAAGCCCTGGCATGACCATCAAGTCAGTTACTCCTCTGATGCCAATGTGCAGAACATTATCAGCAAGTTTAAATGCATCAGAAAATGTAGTTTTTTCATTTGCAATTCTAAATAAATTCTGATTTGGAATGACAATAAGTGTATCCACGTATTTTTGCAGTTCTTCAAGTCCAAGCTCTGCAATGCGCATACGGCGCACACCTTCAAAACCGAACGGTTTAGTTACAACTCCAACAGTCAATATCTTTTTTTCTTTTGGCGCTCTATCCTTAACTGCGGCTCTTGCTTCTCTGGCTGCTTTTGCAATTACCGGTGCTGCACCGGTTCCAGTACCACCGCCCATTCCTGCTGTGATGAAAAGCATATGACTATCTTTTATATGCTCCATAATCTCATCAATTGACTCTTCTGCTGCACCTTTGCCAACATCAGGCAAAGCACCAGCACCAAGCCCCTTAGTTAAATTAATGCCAAGCTGAATTTTTTTATCACATAACGACTTTTCTAGTGCTTGAGCATCGGTATTTGCGACAACAAAATTCACTCCTTGCAAATTAGATTGGATCATGTTATTCACAGCATTTCCACCAGCACCACCCACTCCCACAACGGTAATCCTTGGGTGCAATATAGGTAACTCCGGCAGACTAAGATCAATAGACATTTAAATTACTCAAATTTAGCGAATTCACTTGATAATAAGTTACCGCTTTTTTAATAATATGCAAATAATTTTCACTTCTATAGGCGTAAACAGTAAACGGGATTTACTTATTCTTAACATTTATACTAATAAGTGCCGTTAATTATAATAACTAGATTCTTAGATGACATCACTTAACCGATGCAAAAAATAGAAAACGTTTATAAAAAGGGACAGAAACCTATCCCTTTTTATTTTGTTAAAGATTATTAGCTTCCTTATCTTTCTCTTCCCCTTTCAATGCTTCAACCGCAACATCTTTTAATTTTGAGGCAATTTGATATGTTCCATAAAGAACAGCAGCTGCAGCAATTGCCATTATGGCACCCGCAACTATCTGACCAGCAACACCTGTTCCGATAAATCCAGGTAATGAAGCAGCTATTGCTTGATTTGTTCCAACAAAGTAACTGGCAGTCTTAGCAAGAAACCCAGAAGCTTCTGCTGCACTAACAAAGCCTGCTTTCATATGCATTGCTGTAAAGACAACACTTGCAACTGCAAGCGGAAATAATGCTGTTCTCCCTTTATTATGCATAGCGTACTGACCAGCTCCACCAGCAGCACCAGGAATTCCCCAGTATTTTTCAGCTCGTATATATCCTTCTGAAATAGCATGAAAAATGCCACCCCCTTTTCTATACTCATAATTTGTTAATGCCATAACTCTACTCCTTAAATAGAATGTTAAAATTTCATTAAGGAAGCATATAGTAAAAAAAATTGCCTGTCAAGTAAACTAATTTTTTAATATACCTTTATTCTGTAATTGAGCGCTTCAGCAATGTGTGCTCTTTTTACTTCTTCACTTTTTGCAAGATCTGCAATAGTTCTTGCAACTTTTAATACGCGTGTGTAGCCTCGATTGGAAATGTAATTTTCTTTCAGTACGTATTTTAGCAATTCTAACCCTGCCTGATCTGGTTCAGTAAATTTATTAAATGCTTCACCGCTTACTTCTGAATTGCAACGAATATTTAATTCACTATAGCGCTCAGTTTGAACTTTTCTTGCTGCTATCACTCTTTCTCTTATGATTTTAGTACTTTCTCCCTCCACAGAGATTTCAGGAGAGAGTATGCTAACGTTTGGCATTTCAATGCATATGTCTATTCTATCAAGCAATGGGCCTGATATTTTGTTTTTGTAATCTGTGCCACACTTTGGAGCTTTGTTGCACGATCTGCTTGCATCACCTAAATAACCGCACCTGCAAGGGTTCATTGCAGCAATCAGTTGAAAATTTGCAGGGTAGGTTATGTGAGCATTTGCCCTTGCAACGGTAACTTTTCTATCTTCAAGTGGTTGGCGCAGAGAATCAAGCACAAGTCTTGGAAATTCTGGCAACTCATCAAGGAATAACACGCCATTGTGAGCCATGGTAATTTCTCCAGGTTTTGCATTCTTTCCTCCCCCTATCATCGCTGGCATAGAGCATGAATGATGAGGTTCACGAAAGGGACGAGTTACTTTGAATATTTCATTACCAGTTTTTGTTATGCTGGAAATAATATTAACATCAATTATCTCCTGTTCGGTTAAATCAGGCAGCAATCCTATAAAGCGCTTAGCAAGCATTGATTTTCCAGTACCAGGAGGGCCAACAAGAAGCATATTATGCCCACCTGCTGCTGCAATTTCAGCTGCTCTTTTTGCAACAACTTGGCCTTTGATATCCTTCATATCGGGAACCAATCTTTTTTCTTTGGGTGCATCACTATAATTAAAAATTACTGGCTGAATTAATTGCTCACCCTTAAAGTGTCTGATAATATCAGTTAATTTCTCTATAGCCAGAATTGAAACATTCTTCACCCATACAGCTTCTACACCATTTCCTCTCGGGCAAATTACTCCTTTATTGTCCTTTTTTGCATTAATTGCTGTTGGCAGCACACCTGAAACTGGAATAACTCTGCTATCAAGAGCCAGTTCACCCATGATTATATAAGACTGAACTTTTTCAACTGGTATCACATTCATTACAACAAGTAGTCCAATAGCAATAGCCAAGTCATAATGACTGCCTTCTTTCAGCAAATCCGCAGGGGAGAGATTAACTGTAATTCTTTTTGGAGGTAGTAGTAGATTGATTGAATTTAACGCTGCTCTGATGCGCTCTCTGGATTCTGCAACAGTTTTATCCGGCAAGCCAACAATATTGACTGCTAGTACAACATTGCATAATTCTATTATGCCTATTTTGATCAAAATTTGCAAGACTTTTTATGCGAAATACTATGTATAAGTGGTTGTGGTTGATTTCAATTTGATGAATTAACATTCTAATAATATTTTGTTTAGTCTGCCAATCTACCAGATCAAGTTTTGATTCAACACTTGAGGAAAAGTTTTTCAAGCTATCTGTAACAAGGCTCAATTCTTGTTGTAACTTCTTTTGATCGAGTGTTCTTTCTTTCTCTTCTTCAATTTCTTTCAAATGTTGTTTCATTGTTGTGATTCTTGGTTCAAATTCTTCTTGGCTTATAAACCCTTTGGCATAGCTATCAATAAATTTTTTGATACTTAATCTTAGCTTACTTTCTTGCTTTTCACGTGTTTGATTATGTAAAGGCTTTTTGTTCTCTGACAATCTACGTTGATATTCATTTGCAATCCTATCTGGCTCTTTCAGGATACTCTTGACTTCTTCCCATATAACTCCATCTAATACATCAGTGCGTATTGATTTATTATCGCAGATTTTATTGCCATTGAATTTGCTAGAGTTTGTACCAGAGCAACGATAGTAATAATATGTCGACTTTTTATGAACGTGGTTTGTACCGCAATAAGTATATTGACAACGTTGACATACCATTAAACCTTGCAATAAATATGTTTCTCTTCTTTGTCGTACTCTTGCTCTTTGCCTATTTTCAGTTAGTTGTGCCTGTACTGAATCAAATAAAGGCTCATTGATTATTTTTGGTACTGGAATATAAGTCCAGTTCTCTTTATCACTGTTAAAGCGACCACTTTTAAGTTTACCACAAGTTCCTTTTTTTGACTTTTTTACTTGTGGTTTTGAGCATGTCCTAGTTTTACCATAAGCTGCTTTTCCTATATAAGCAGGATTTCTTAACATGTTCCAAATAGTGCTCCTTTTCCAATACCTTTTTCCTGTTCGTGTTATTACCGGTATCTTATTCAGTTCATGTACAACTTCTCCTATACTTGCTCTTTCTTGGCCAACCCGACTAAATATTTTACGCACTATATTTGCCTCTTCTTCATCAACCTCAAATTGAGCACTTCCTTCACCTACATGTTTTGCTATGTAGCGATAACCGTAAGGCGCCCTACCCATCACACTTATACACCCAGCTTTGGCCGCATGAAGTTTACCTCTACGGTTTCGTTCCATAATCTTTGCACGTTCATACTCTGCTATTGCTCCCTGAATCTGTAGAAATAAATGGGAATCAGGATTATCATCAAACTTATGATTCAAAAATACTATTTCAGATCCAGCCTTTTTAAACTCTTCGAGTAAGATCATTTGATATGAAAATTTACGTGATAGCCGATCAGGTGAATGAATGTATATCTTATCAATCTTACCTTCTGCTACTCTATCACGTAAACTCTCTAAGCCAGGACGTTCTAAATTTGATCCACTGTAACCATTATCGATGAACCTATGCTCATCTAACAATTCATGTCCATCACTACTAATGCGACGCTCCAATTCTACAATCTGACTCTCTATTGTATTCTCCTGTGCCTGTTGTCTTGATGAAACTCTTGCATACAAGCTTACCGTTGTCATTTTCTTTCACCTCCTTTGTTTTACATTTCAATAATTGTTCATAAGCATTTGCCAAATATGTACCCGCCAACCTGTGAGGTTCATAACGGCAATTAATAGTTAATTCCCCTTTTTGCATGTTTTTCTTCCTGTGAATTTTTTTATAGGTTAGGAGACTTCTATTAAACTAAACCAATGCACACCTTATTTAAGAAAGCTATCTAGTTCACACAAATTCTCCCTAATAAATATACAAGATTTGAAGAAATTATGTCCAAAAAATCTTTGCCTAAATCATCATATTATGTATAACATGGCTTATTTAATATGTTATGGAGATTTATCCAAGTCATAAATTCTGGGAGAGCGACTTAGAAGTTCCGGTTAACCTTTTATTAGATCGTTTTCAGGATTCTAATATACGTCAGTCTTGGTTAGATTCCCTTTCTGGTAAACAACTGAGCATTATTTTTCAGCATTGCTTTAAAAATCATTTAAATGGACAACTTTTTCAAGACGGAGATTATGATGATAGATCCACTCAGCAAAAACGTAAGATACTTACCAATTACTCTGACTCTCTTTTTAACTATTATCTCATTAGCTACTTTGATCGTACAAAACTTGAGGCTACAGTCAGTGAAGTAGCAAGATTTGCTCTGACTGAGAAGTTAATGAGATCGTATCTGATAAAAAATAATACCAAGTATGATAAAAGATCCTTGTTGTTTTTACTATTTCACATAAATTGTGAATTTCTAAAATCTGTCTATCATTTTGATAAAGTACAAAAGAAAGGTTTCATATCATTTGCTCTACAGAAATCACCAAGACAAATAAACACTTCATTTAAAGAGTTTATGTCACAAGAAGCTGTAGAGCAGATACTTAAGGATGATGATCAGTTGCAGGGTTTTTTCCATCATCAAGATCGAATATATATGTTTGTACGTCGAGGAAGTGACATGGATTTACTGCTTAATTCAAACAAAGTTGTTCATGGTCATAAACCTGAGTGGATGATTTTAGATTTCTCTCTTGATGGCACTCAGGTTAATCTCTGTGCTAAAAATACTAATAAAGCTGTGGAAATAGCAAATAGCATTGTAAGTGGGTATTTTGACTGCGAATGTACTTTTGTAAATATACAAGATAAGAACTTTCCACTACAAGTGCACAAATTTCTTCAAGCATGTATAGATGGTTCTGACTCTGACATTTGTATATTTGAGTTAAATTTTAAGTCAGATTATTTTAAAAATAGTAATACATATCTTACTTTAAGTGTAAAACCGCATGATCCTATTGCACCAGAGTTACATATTTTAAAGCCAGCTATTGGCAACATACTACAATCTATTCAATCAGCTAAAGTAATGTTCCAAAACAAAAAGGTAACATTTTCTTTCAAAATAAGTGGGGAAGTTTATTATTCAGAGCATCCACTCAATAAAAAAGAAAGAGAGGACCTGAAGAAACATATGGAACAATCTTATGGTCTTAAAATTCTTTCACGAGCAAATTGCTGATCTTTTAAGTTCAAATGGTTCCTGGATTAATCCAAGCCAAAATCATATTAAAGCAGCAAGATACTTATTCGATCTTGGATTGATAAAAATGCAAGAAAGGTATTATATTGTTTGCTCTCGTGAAGAAGATCATCTTGATTGGCCAAATGTAATTGATTCAAGTTGTAGCAATGAGATTTTTATCGATTCAGACTTTGATGAAGCATGTGATGACGCTATTTGTGAAAACTGTTCTCGTCATATTCTGCCTAATACTTATCAAAAACAGAGATTTCATCTCTTATCCATATACTTAAATACAGAAAAGGTCATAGACTGGTTTGAAACAAAGTTGAATGATTCAAAACTTATGTGGGAAAAAGTGGAAAAAGGAGTTTATTATATTTGTAATCAAGGTCGTATTGTAAATCTAATAATCCTTGATTTTTGTACTGATGCGATATTTTTAACTATAGATAAACTTAGAGTCCACCCTACAGTTCTCATCACTCTAAAAAAAGATATACCAAATCTATTACTGAATCTATATGTAGTGCCAATGGTGAAACTGTTTTGTCAGCTTAAGACTGTAACTGAGATATTCCGAGAGGCAGCTAAAAGAGGAGTAGCAAAGGTAGTAGAAAATACTTCTTTGCAAGTTTTACCAGCTTCATATATTTCGCTTAAACGTGTTGAACCAATTATACCAACAAAGCTTTTGGAGTTACAGGTAGTTAAAGGTATGGTATATGTTAATAGTATTGAAGTTATAAATAAAAAAGCTGCATCATGTCTTAATATTTTTCGAATATTATTTAGGCAATTTTTACATGACTGTGAGAAAGAATTACCACCTGAAAAACATACACTTCTCAATATTAATCAGTTAGAAAAACTCTTGGGACTTAATTTAGAAGCAGATTTAGAACAACAAATCAGAAAACCATTAAATAAAATGCAAAGAACAATCAAATCTACACTTGCTGAGAAATTAGGATTAAGTATTGAACGTGATGATGTAATACAAACACTTGGTTGGCAAAGATTATCACATGGTTATCGAATTAACCCTTTTACTTTGACTATAAAAAAATAGAGTTTTTTGTTATCAAAAATAGTTTTTTTCAGCTCCATGAATAAATTTTCCCACCCCACGTGCAAATGGTCCTGTTTTTACATCAAGCCATTTATCCTCTTTTGAGCCATTAGCCATTCCTTTAACTATTTGCTTTACCTGTAAAAGCTCTTGTACTATACGCTCTAATCTATCCCTTCCCATACTATGAAAAATCTCAGGCAGTCTATGTCGTTGTTTATGTATTCCTGCACTTCCTGTATGAGTAAATGGATGTCCTGAACTAGCAGCTCGCGCAATTGAATCAATAAGATATATTTTAAGATCTTTATCGCTAATATTTTGAGCTTTTAATTGTTCAGTAATGTCTTCCAATAGCCCTGTTTCTTCATTTCTTAGGTAAGTACGTATGGTACGATCAGCTAGGCCATTTGCCTTAACAACAGCTCCATAAAATAAGGCATTTTGTCTTGGGATTTTTCCAATTGACCTAAAAATCATCGGTTTAGTCATATCCTCAACAGGCCAAAAAGCAAAAGAACACCTGACTCCATTTACGAGAGCAGAAGTACCTCGAATAGCATCTCGTGCTTGCTCTACTGTTGATATAGGCTTTTCTCCCTTCAGCTTTCTCATATGATGTGCAGTAATTATTGAAGCTCCAGTGCTACATGCTAAATCAGATAATAAACACATGAGATAATCCCCTACTGCTGGGTCAGCATTTAAATCTGCATGAATGAAAGAAGCAAGGGGATCAAATATAATGAGCTTTAAATCCTTTATTCTGCTCAGCTGCTTCATTACCGACTCAAATTCTGGAGATATTTCTACAACTTTACCGCGAACGTTCTTAAGTATGGTAAGAGATCCTCCGATGTTTGGTAATGGTACAATAAATAGCCTATCTTTATATTTCAATCTCTCGCATTTTGGATCAAGTCGTTCTAAGCGACGATGTATTTCATTTGTATCATCTTCTGCAGAAAATACCACAACAGATCCGTGTTCAGTAACAAGTTGGCCAAATCCGCATACCTGATCTATGCTAGCTGCAACCTTGAGGGCTAGGTCAAGAAGAAGCATACCTTTACCAGTATCACCCATTGCAGCTAAAATAGATGTGACACCCAAAGGAAATAATCCTTCAACTAAGAATCTTTGCTTTGGTACTGGACCTACAAAACGCTCTACACTCCAGCTGAAAATATCAAGTGGTGGTTTAATAATTATTTTTCTTGAGTTTTTTTCAATAAATTCTTCAATATTTATTCCCTCTAACACACAATCAGCAGCATCCCAACTCCTTGGTTTATCCGATGGAATCTTAAGCGTAGCAAGTGATGCAACACCAAGTTCTAAAAGTCTCTTTTCAGCGTTTTTGGTATATTTATTACCTGCTTCATCGTTGTCTGGCCAAATAATAATATGCTTGCCCTTAAGCGGAGTCCAATCTGTTTTATCAATAGGCGCATTTGCTCCAAACATTGCTGTTGTTGCAGTTATTCCTTTCTCTATAAGTGCTTCTGCGCATTTTTCTCCTTCAACCAGAATAACTTTATCGGACTTTAAAATACCTGGAATGTTGTAGAGTGGTCTTATCTCCGGCTCTTTGAATCTTTGTTTTTTAACATCAAATGGTTTAAACTGTTTTTTCTCTAGAGGAGGATCATAACGGTAGACTATTACGATTACTTGATTGCTCTCGTCGTAGTAGTTCCAGCTACAAGTCAGGTATTGTTCTAAATCTCTAGTATTATTTTTTTCTTTGATGCCGAGCCATTCACTTATTGAAAGCATTACTTCAGGAAATTCTGTTTTCGCATTCTTCCCGTGTACTGTTGCCCAAAGGTCAATAATGTCACCACCTTCTCCTGTTGCAAAATCTTTCCATAATCCGGCTCTTTCGCCTGTTAATTCTATTACAGTACTTTTGCCTTTGTTACCCTGTACATCACCTACATAAAACTTATCACCACGAAATGTCCCTCTTGGTAATAGATGAAAAAGACAAGATCTGATATTTTGCAAAAGCTGAGTCTTTAGCTCTACCATAGTATCCGTTTTTTGCGGACAAGTTAAGCCGTAGCTATAATTTTAGAATTCTGCCAACGCCCATTTACCCTGCTAATGAATTTTGCTGGTATTGATTTACCGTTTCTTAGCTCATATACTACCTGCAAGACATTTGCGCGTTTACTTGGTTGAAACATTACCATACCAGACGTGTAAAAACTTCTTAAAGCATTAGCACCAATTAAAGCTTGAAAAGGACTTTTTGCTAGTGTAGCTGTGGATACTTTTCTGGTATGACGTGTAATAATGATTCCAGCCGTAGGATTAATTACAGAACGTAGTTTTTCTATTCTGCTTTGCAGGCCAGAAAACATATTTTCATAGTCAAGAGAATCCAAGACGATAAGGTCTATTGTTTTAAATTTTTCTCCTATGATCTCTTTTATTCTCTCTATACCTTCATCGTTTAAAGTTAATCTCATCTTTGTAGTAACAATCAAGTTTTCCTCTGCTAGATTTGGCAGCCTTTGATTGGTTATGATTTGTTGTATTCGTTCCCTGATGTAATTGTACTCCATCTCATTTTGCAGATAGATTATTTTTAGTGGCCTTGCTGATTTCATCTTAAGAAACGACACTCCTGCTGCAAGATGTGCAAGCAAAGAGAGAAGAAAATAACTTTTGCCAACCTTTGGCGTACCACCAATGACTAAAAGACCACCTGGAGTGAGAATTCGTGGAGCTATTATGTCTTCTGGTATTGGTGATTGATCACTTAAGTACTGCTTTACAGAAAATATTTTTTCTTCTCTTTTCCCCCCTTTTTTTTCTCCACTCTTTGATTTTTTATTGAGCCACTTTCTAGCAGAATATATATCACCCTTAATTAAAATCCAAAGATCAATAATATCACCACCAGTTCCTTCAGTAAAATTACGCCAATCACCAGCTTCCTTACCTAATATTTTAACTGTAATTGTATTTCCATTTAAGTCTCCAATATAAGTTTTATCTCGGTAAAACTCACCATTTGGAAGTAGGTAAGAAACACACTCCTTGATATTATCAATCAATAACATCTTTAACTCTTTTTGCTTTTTAGACATAAAATTCCCATACATATTTTTCATACGTGTAAAGTTGAGATTAGCTAGCTCACAAACAGTTTCAAAAGACTTTGAATTCAGCCAATTAATTGCTTCTTCTCTTAGCTTTGGGTTTTTTCCTACTGCGTCCTGAATACCTCTAGTAACGACAGCAGACCAAAGCTTTTCCTCGTCGTACTTCAAAATGGTACTCTGTCAATTTCATAATTTTTGCGGTATTCTACCGAAGCAATTTTGTTTTTCTCTCCATATTCATCAGTTATAACACCTACCTTTACTGTAAACTCCAACCCATTTAATTCTGCAATTGAATTTAGCTTACGAGCAAGGATTGCATTTTCTGAGTTATCATGTGGATGAATGTCACGTGCCGATTCCAAGATACTGCGAAGCATAGAGCGACCCATTTCTCCCCAAGTATCTTCTGCTTTATTACTTTTAATACCAATTATTTGGTAAATCTTGTGCTTTTCATATAGACCTTCAATAACGGTAAATTCTGTATTTAAATAAATGCTACCGGTAGTGGGGCTTTTAGTAAACCAATGCTCATAACCTCCAGGCTTGATTGTCATTTTTACCTTTACTATTGTACCTTTTGGTATCAATCTACTTTGCGGTTTTACAGTGTTAAAATCAGTTAATAGGTTTTGTAACATATATCACTCTCCATGTTTAAATTTTAAAACTTGCTTTTAATCTTTGTAAGCAGCTTGCCTAAATGCGGTTCTTCAACCATACTCAGGCGTCCACTGCGGTCTTTAGCTGGGTATCCCCAAGGGTTTAAAGTGTGGCAAACAAAAGAGCGTTTCTCCGTTCCATCATCTTTCTTGATTCCAACCATACTGATTACTTCGTCAACTATCCCAGGAATTTCACTAGCAGTTTTAGCCCCTTCGCATTGAGGTAGCCAGTTTGGACGATTAAAATCGTCTAAATACTGACCTAAAGTACCAACTATGATGATGTCTTTGTCTCTGATATGTTGAAATTGATTGAGCCAAGCCATCATTTCTTGAGCAAGTAATCCATAGGCAGCTCTCATATCCTGTTTTCCTGATCTCTCAGAAAAAGCTTCAGGTTGCATTTTTGTCCATAAAAGACATAAACGTGAAGCAACGGTTATGCTATCTATAAAAATGCATCGGTATTTAGAAAACTCAGAGGAAAAATCTTTGTACTTACTAGATACATGTTCATAGTGTCTTTGGCTGTATGCCTGATCAGATTTTAATGCAGGATTAGAACCGCCTATAAGACAAGCAATATCTCTAGCTTCACTCCAAGTGCGAAGGCTAATTGAATCTCCTTGCCAGTCTTGAACAGCAAGAAGCCCTGCTTCAAAATCAAGGCAAAGTGTTGGTTCATCTATAGTCTTTAGTAGACTTGTTTTACCAATACCATAAGGACCAAAGATGACCATCTTTACACTTGATATTGTTTGCAATCTTTCATTATTATTCAAAATTTTAAGAATCATTATTTATCCATGCTGCAATGTATATATACAAGAAAGGCAAAAATTTTGTTCAATTTTTCTTTTTGCCTGCGTAGTAAATAGGAAAAAGTTTGGCACGTATCTTCTTGATAATATTGTTTAAAGTGGTTCTTGAAACGTTGTTCATTTTGGCAACTTCATGTAAGTTAAAAAATTTAAGTTGCTCACATATATTTTGCCATTCCTTTGGTAAAACCGAGATCATATAGTCTACATCAATGCGTTTTGTTATTTCACCCTCAAATAGCTCTGTTACATCAATGCTAAGATAGTTATTGATATTACGTTTTGCACATTGCTGTTTCTTTAACAGGTTAATAGCTTTATTTTCAGTTAATCTTGCTACAAAGGTATTAAAGCTACTTTTGTCTTCATCATACTGATCAAGATATGGCCAAATTTCACAGAAGAGTTCTTGCTCAAGGTCTTCGTTATTCTCATCAATAAAGCACTTGGCAAGTTTTAGTCTATAGGCTTGGTATTTTACGTTTTTAACAATTATAGCTATATTTTTTAATTTCATGGTTTTCCCTAAAACAAATTAATGCTTTAAGGATGAGAGTTATTAATGCCCTTATGTAGGACAGGAGCAAAAATAAATAATACTGATGCGATTTTTAATCTATTGATATTCTGTTATTTTTTTTTGAGAATAATACCGGTGCAATTTAAAATAATACAGTTCAGGTTTTTAGAAACTATTTTGAATGGATTTCAATATTTTTAAGAATGGGTAGCTCAGGCTTCCTAAAGTTATATTAAAAATATATAAGAATTTCATATTTTGAAATTCAATATCACCTAAAGAGCTAAAAATGTGGATTTCGCTATTAAAAGAATAGCTTAAATTTTTAAGAGGAAAATAGTTGAAAAGTATGCTCTCTATAACCTTAAGTTCCGTTCCTGATTACTGGCTTCCTAAATCAGGAATTAGGAATCAGGAATCTAGAACTAGCCTGTATGGCGGGGTTTCACCATACGTTCCTAAAACCGTTCCTAGGAACGGCATATCTGAAGTCCGCCAATATGGAGGATTCTAGCTTCCTGAAACCCTTATATATAATATATATATATAATACATATATAAAAATATACACATATATAAAAACATATAAAAGTAGAATAATAAAAAAACCTCTAGAAGTAGAAAAATCATGTTTAGAAGGTTTTCAAATTCGAGAAAAATTTTTCAAAAATTGAAGATTTTTTGGACGAAAATTTTCCAAATCTTGTATATATATGTACTCGGCAATTGAAAGATTTGGCAAACAAACTGGCTGTAAAAGAGTTTTCATGTTAGTTGTTAAATTTCGAAAATTAAAGATTTTTTGGACATAATTTTTTCGAATCTTGTATATATATGTACACAACAACTGAAAGGAAATGCTCACCCTAGATCTTGGCAAACAAACTGGCTGGACTATTTTAAATGATGGAATAGTGCAAAGTGGAAGTAAGAGTTTTCATGTTAGCAGGTTTAGTGGTGGTGGAGTGCAGTTTTTAAACTTTCGTAATTGGCTTAATGCACTTAAGTATAAATTTCCAGGTATTGAAGTTGTGTACTTTGAAGAAGTGAGAAGACATCTAGGAACTGATGCTGCACATATCTATGGAGGGTTTTTAGCACACCTTTCTGCTTGGTGTGAGGAAAGCAATATTTCCTATCAAGGTGTTTCGGTTAAGACTATTAAACGTTTTATAACTGGCAAGGGTAATGCAAGTAAAGCTGATGTAATTGAAGCAGTGCAGGAAAAGGGTTTTTGTCCAATGGATGATAATGAAGCAGATTCTTTAGCTTTAATGTTCTATGTTATGAATTTTAGTAAAGATTTTAATATATTAAAAACACCATAGAAAGTGGGTCCTTCCGGCCATGCTGGCAGGTTTGGTGGTCTTGACCTCGGGCCTTCTTTAGCGTTAGACATATTTCAAATGTTAACTACTTACGAAATTATAGCTGAGCAGTGCTAAAATAAGGAGAAAAAAAAGGTGAGAATTACGCAAGCAGAATGGGCAAGGGAAAAAGGGTTTTCGAGGCAATATGTCTGTTCTTTAGTAAAAAAAGGAATAGTTGAGCTGGAAGATGGACTTATTGACCGAGAACAAGCAAATGAAGCGGTAGCAGCAATAAGAGATCCAAGTCAACCACTGAGGAGAAAAGAGCGCGGAGAAACACTTTCAACGATATTGCTAAAAACGCGAATAAAAAATGAAACCGAGCGTGGTAAACTTTTGGAAGCTAAAGTGAAAGCTGAAGTAGGCAAATTTGTGTCAATTGAAGAAGTAAAAACTGAAGCATTTAATGTAGCAAGAGTTGTTCGTAATAATTTGCTTAATATTCCAAATAGGGTTTCAGCACTACTTGCATCACTGAGTGACACTGAAAAGATTCATATGGCGCTAACCGAAGAGATTACAAACTCATTACAAGAATTATCTAATACTAAATTTCAAATATAAAAAGATTTTGAATATAAAATGGCTGATAACTTAAGTTTGGAGTTAATAAAGTGTCTCATTAATCAACCTGGATTAGATGTTAATGTCAGAGGATTAAATGGAAAGACACCACTACATTGCGCTATAGAATTTGACGAATTAAGCATGGTAGATCTGCTACTCACAAAAAAGAATATCAATCCTTTTGTTGAGGACAATGAAGGCAAAACCTCCTTAGATTATGCCAAAGAAGGTAAAAAAGCAGAAATATTACAAGCGCTAATTAATAACAAATACGGATCAGAACAAGATAACTTACTTCATTTAGCTGCAATGATAGGTGAAGTTAATGCAGTTAGATATTTGATAGGAAAAGGTGTTGACGTTAATGTACGAAATGCTCTGCATCATACGCCATTACATCTAGCAGCAGGCATAGGACATGCAGAAGTTGTAAAGATTTTGATAAGAGAAGGA
Source organism: Wolbachia endosymbiont (group A) of Udea olivalis (assembly GCF_964028365.1). Taxonomy (NCBI): domain Bacteria; kingdom Pseudomonadati; phylum Pseudomonadota; class Alphaproteobacteria; order Rickettsiales; family Anaplasmataceae; genus Wolbachia; species Wolbachia endosymbiont (group A) of Udea olivalis. The sequence goes on along the minus strand of NZ_OZ034773.1, from coordinate 1,368,823 downwards.
AACGCTGAAATAGATGTCTTTGATGTACGAAATCAGACACCAATGCACTATGCAGTTAATAATAAAAAGTTGGAGATAGTAAAGTTACTGCTAAAGCTTGGAGCAGATGTAAATAGCGCGCGCATGGGACAAAATTCAATGAAATTGTCACCTATTCATATAGCTGTAAATAATACTAATTACGATGAAAGAGACTTATGTCTTGATATCCTCAAATGCTTAATAAAGGAGCCTAATGCTCAAGTGAATCTACAAGACTACGAAAATAAAACACCACTACATTACGCTGAAAGACTTAAAACAATAGAGGTCTTACTAACGCGAGAAGATATAGACCCTCTGGTAAAAGACGATAGCGGTAAAACACCATTTGATTACGCTAAAAATAGACCTGAAATAAAGAAGGCTTTGATGAACAATAAGTATGGTTATGAAAAGAATAGTCTACTCCATTTAGCTGTACAAACGGGAGAAATTGAGCTTGTAGATGCAATTTTAAAGGAAGAAATCGATATTGATATTGTAAATAATAAAGGTTTATCATCGATTTACCTTGCTGCGGAAAAAAGGCATTTACATGTAGTAAAGTTATTGCTGAAAAAAGGAGCAAATTATACACCTGTTTTACATTTAGCAATTAAATCAAACAATTTAGAGTTACTTAAAGTTTTATTTACTGAAAAAAATAGGGCATTGCTCTGCAGAGATACCGTTGTTAATTTTCCAACCCTTCATAATAAATATATAGCACAGAGAGAAATAGCAGATAAAAGGATGAAAAAACATAATAATATTATCTGCATCTGTATTACAGTCAGCGCAATAGCAGTAGCAGTGTATATAGGGTTAATAACAACAATAAGCAGTGTAATCATTTTTACAACAATAACAGGGGTATTTGCGCTTGTTATAGCAATAATGATAAGTGAGATGAGCAAAAGATATATAGAAAACGAATTTCAGAAAAAGATGTTTATGGAATTGGAGGAGTGTGGAGGAATAAACTCTACTGTTAACGATATTGAGATAGAACCAATTATGAGTAGATGCAGACAATGATATACGCTAGAGCTTTTTCTGAAGGTTTAAGACCAGATCCAGAGCTTAAAGTATCAGAGTGGGCGAATGAGTATCGAGTTTTAGCTCCAACTGCAGCATCAGAGCCAGGAAAATGGAGAACGGAAAGAACTCCTTATTTAAAAGAGATCATGGATTCATTATCTCCATCTTCACCTGCTGAAAAAGTAGTATTCATGAAAGGAGCGCAGATTGGAGGAACAGAAGCAGGTAACAATTGGATAGGCTATATTATAGATCAGACTCCTGGTCCAATGTTAGTTGTGCAGCCAACAGTTGAAATGGGAAAACGTTGGTCAAAGGGAAGATTTGCACCGTTAATAGAGAGTACGCCATGTTTAAAAAGTAAAGTAAAAGACCCAAGGTCAAGAGATTCAGGGAATACTGTACAAAGTAAGGAATTTCCAGGTGGAATAGTAGTAATAACTGGAGCAAACAGCAGTGTAGGACTGAGATCTATGCCAGTAAAGTATCTCTTTCTTGATGAGATTGATGCGTATCCAGGAGATTCAGGAGGAGAAGGAGATCCAGTACTGCTTAGTATTGCTCGAACTAATACATTTGCACGGCGAAAGATTTTTTTAGTATCAACGCCAACGATTCATGGAATAAGCAGAATTGAGAAGGAATTTGAAGCAACAGATAAGAGATATTTTTTTGTACCATGTCCACATTGTAATTACTATCAAGTTCTAAAGTGGTCACAAATAAAATGGGAAAATAACGATTCAAGAACAACACATTATGTCTGCGCTGAATGTAGCGGCAAAATAGAAAATCATCAAAAGACAGAGATGCTTGAGCGTGGAGAATGGAGGCCTACTAATAGAGTAAAAGGGGAGAAAAAAGGATTTCACCTTTCAAGTCTTTATAGTCCAGTTGGCTGGTATAGTTGGCAACAAGCAGTAGAGGACTTTCTCCATGCAAAGGAAAGTGAACAATTACTGAAAGTTTGGATAAATACCACTTTAGGAGAAACTTGGGTAGATAAAGGAGAAGTACCAGACTGGAAGCAATTATTCAACAGAAGAGAATTTTTTCCCGTAGGCACAGTACCAAAAGGTGAAGTGGTTTTGACAGCAGGAGTAGATGTTCAAAAAGATCGGTTAGAAGTAGAAGTTGTAGCATGGGGAAAAAGCCGTGAAAGTTGGTCAATAGACTACCGAGTATTTGAAGGAGATACAGGAAGTGGAGAAGTATGGGGAAAGCTTTCGGAGCTCCTCAATCATCATTTTATCGGTGAAAATGGGCTTGAATACATGATAAGCATGATGGCGGTTGATGCAGGGTATGCAACGCAGGAAGTTTACAACTGGGTGAGAAGTCATCAAGGCTCTGGAAGAGTAATGGCGGTGAAAGGTGTAAATAAAGCACTAGTGCCACTTAGCAGCCCAAGTAGAGTAGATATAACAGTTGGTGGTCAAAAGCTAAAGAGAGGAATAAAGCTCTGGCCAGTAGGAGTATCAATATTAAAGTCAGAGCTTTTTCAATTACTTAATATTTCAAAAGGAGAAGAAGGAAAAGCTCTACCTGGATATTGTCATTTTCCCGAGTATGCACCTGAATATTTTAAGCAGCTAACAGCAGAGCAATTAGTCAGCAAAGTGGTAAAAGGATACACCAAACAAGAGTGGCAAAAGGTAAGAGAAAGAAATGAAGTATTAGACTGTAGGATTTATGCAAGAGCTGCATCTATTGCGCTTGGAATCGATCGTTGGCCAGAGAGTAAATGGAATAGTTTAAGTGAAAAACCAGAAAGTAAAAAGCCTAAAAAAGTAAGACAGAGTAAGTGGCTTGGTAATCAAAATGTACAGTGAAAAATATTTAACTCAAGTTGAGAAAGCAATTCAAAAACTGCAAAGCGGAGAAAGAGTTGTCTCAATTGCATATGGTGACCATGTTGTGCGGTACGGGGAAGTTCAAATAAAGGATTTATTGGAGCTCAGGCAACGAATAAAAGCGGGGTTAAAAGTTGCAGGCATGAGGCCAAAGAGGAAAATTGTTTTTTCAACGAGTAAAGGAATTTTATAAATGCTGCTCAAAACCTTCAAGCAATTATTTAACAAACCAAAGATAAAAAGCTCTGCATGGGATGCAGCAGGCTCAGGAAGAAGATTTTTTCACTTTCAACCAGAGTTAGGAAGCATAAATAATTTACTTTCTCAAAGCCTTGGGCACTTACGTAGCCGCTCTCGGGATATGGTAAGAAAAAATCCATATGCAGCAAATATCATTGATACAATAGTAAGTAACTCTATTGGAACAGGAATAAAACCGCAATCAAAAGCAAAGAATGCAGAATTTAGAAAGAAAGTGCAAGAATTATGGCTAAGATGGACAGATGAAGCAGACAGTAGCGGGGTAAGTGATTTTTATGGATTACAAGCTCTAGTATGCAGAAGTATGATAGAGGGAGGAGAATGTTTTGTACGTTTAAGAACGAGAAAGCTGGAAGATAGATTTTCTGTACCATTACAACTGCAAGTACTTGAGTCTGAACACTTAGATAATAAAACAAATCAAACTTTAGCAAATGGTAATGTAATAAGAAACGGGATTGAGTTTAACAGGCTTGGGCAAAGAGAAGCATACTACCTATTTAAAGAACACCCTGGTGAAAGTATGTTTGGAGAATCAGTGAGAGTGCCAGCAAATGATGTTTTACATATTTATAGACCATTAAGACCTGGGCAAATCAGAGGGGAGCCTTGGCTTTCTAATATACTGCTGAAGCTTTATGAGCTTGATCAATATGATGATGCAGAGCTGGTGAGAAAGAAAACTGCAGCAATGTTTGCTGGATTTATTACGAGACTCGATCCAGAAGCAAATATCATGGGAGAAAGTGAAAGTAATGAGCAAGGAGTGGCACTATCAGGTTTAGAGCCAGGAACAATGCAGCTTTTAGACCCAGGAGAAGACATAAAATTTTCAGAACCGTCAGATGTTGGAGGAAGTTATGAAGCGTTTATAAGACAGCAACTCAGAGCAATAGCGATTGGTACAGGGATAACATATGAACAGCTAACAGGAGATTTAACAGGCGTTAATTATTCATCCATTCGAGCAGGATTGATAGAGTTTCGCAGGAGGTGCACGATGTTACAGCATAACATTATGGTATTTCAGTTTTGCCGTCCTGTATGGGATAGGTGGTTAGAGTTAGCACTACTTTCTGGAGAGCTAGACATAGGTGAAGAATGGACAAAGGGAAAAGAAGGAGCAAAAAAAGAAGTAAAATGGATACCACAGGGATTTGATTGGGTCGATCCGCTAAAAGATCAGCAAGCACAGCAAATGGCAGTAAGAAATGGATTTAAGAGTCGATCGGAAGTAGTATCAGAAATGGGTTACGATGTAGAAGAAATTGACCAAGAAATAGCAGAAGATCAAAGACGTGCAAGTGAACTGGGCTTAAGTTTTGATTCTGACGTTACGGCCAATCAAGAGGTACTATGAAACAACAATGGCTAAACAGATGTGTAATGGTAGAACCAAGGAGTTTTGAATTACTGTCACTACAAGCAGGAAAGCAGCCTATCTTTAAAAATATAAAACATGCAGTAAGAAATAGTGAAAGAGGAATAATACCGATACATGGAATCTTGACAAAAAAGTCAGAAACTTTTGATGGTTTACTGGGTATGACATCATATGAAAAAATTCATGAAGAGATAGAGAGCGCTTTAGAAGATAAAAGCATAGAGACGATTCTACTTGATATAGATAGCCCAGGAGGAGAAGTAAATGGAGTGTTTGACCTTGCTGATTTTATTTATGAATCAAGAGCAAAAAAGAGAATTATTGCAATAGCAAATGACGATGCGTATTCTGCTGCGTATGCAATTGCTTCTAGTGCTGAAAAGATTTTTCTCACCCGCACTTCAGGAGTTGGGAGTATAGGGGTAATCGCAAGTCATATAGATCAAAGTGGGTTTGATGAAAAACAGGGGATAAAATATACTACAGTATTTGCTGGAAGTAGAAAAAATGATTTAAATCCACATGAGCCAATAACTTCTGAGAGTTTAGAAAATCTAAAAAGCGAAGTGAATCGTTTATATGGAATGCTGGTTGAGCTAATAGCGCGGAATAGAAGCCTCTCTGTAGAGGCAATAAAAAATACTGAAGCAGAACTATATTTTGGCGAGAAAGCAATAGAGATGGGTCTTGCAGATGGAATGACAATTCTTTCATCTATTAATAAAAACAGGAGTATTACTATGAATGAACAAACTATAAATGACCTAGAAACTGATAATTTAACCAAGTATCGTACTGAAGTTCTTGAATTAATACGATTATGTAATATATCGAAGATGCCAGAAAAGATAGGAGAATTTATTGAGCAAAGCGTAAGTGTTGAGCAAGCAAGGGAGGTTTTAATGGAATTACTTGCAGAAAGAACGAAGAAGACAGAGATACTGAGTGCAGTACAACAGAATTCAGGAGAAGAATTGATGATGCAGGTAGCGAAAAGTCGTAGGAGTTAAAGTATTTTTATAACCGCCGTATATAGCATTGATAAAAGCGGCGGTAATCAGTTAAGGAGAGAAATTTATGAGTTGTATAAGCGAACAAAATAATCTGGGTGACTTATTAAAGTATGAGGTGTCAAGTCTATATTCAAGAGATCAGATAACAGTAGCCAAGGGACAAAATATTAAGCTTGGTGCAGTAGTTGCCAAAAAGACGGAAGATGGTCTTATTAGAGTACTTAATCCCGCTGGAACAGATGGCACACAAACAGCGATAGGTGTAATAGTAAGTGATGTAAATGCAATAGAAAATACTAAAGCGGTAATTATTACTCGTGTTGCAATGTTAGCAGATCATGCAGTGGTGTGGCCAGCAAATATCACTGAAGAACAGAAAGCTGAAGCAATAAAGCAACTTGAAGCACGAGGGATCATTATCCGCAAGGGAGTTTAACTAAAATTAATAAGGAGAAAAAGAATGCAAAATCCATTTACAAATCCAGCATTTAGTATGACGGCACTAACAAATGCGATGAATATATTGCCGATAAATTATGGACGTGTTGAAAATTTAAATTTATTTCCAAGTAGGTCAGTAAGATTTAGACATATTACCATAGAAGAGCAAAATGGAGTATTAAGTTTACTACCAACGCAAGTACCCGGAGCACCAGCAACAGTAGGAAAAAGAGGAAAAAGAAAGGTAAGAACATTTACGATTCCACATATTCCACATGATGATGTAGTGTTACCAGAAGAAGTACAGGGAATAAGAGCATTTGGATCAGAAAGTGAACTTAAAGCGCTGGCAGATGTAATAACTGACCATTTGCAGCTAATGAGAAATAAACATGCAATAACGTTGGAGCATTTGCGTATGGGAGCGCTGAAAGGAATAATTTTAGATGCTGATGGGTCAGAATTATTAAATTTGTACAACGAATTTGAAATAACACCAAAAGTAGTAAATTTTGCACTGGGAACAGCAACAACAGATGTCAAGCGTAAGTGTCTGGAAGTATTGAGGCACATAGAAGATAATCTAAGTGGTGAATATATGACAGGAATTCATGCTTTAGTAAGCCCTGAGTTTTTTGATGCACTTACTTCTCATACTAAAGTGAAAGAAGCATATGAGAGATGGCAAGAAGGAGCAGCGCTAAGAAATGATATGAGGTCAGGATTTGCGTTCTGTGGAATAACGTTTGAGGAATATAGAGGACAAGCAACTGATCCTGAAGGAACCGTGAGAAGATTTATTGACAAAGATACAGGGCACTGTTTTCCACTAGGAACAGCAAGCACATTTACAACATATTTTGCACCAGCAGACTTTAATGAGACAGTAAATACTCTTGGACAGCCACTATATGCAAAACAAGAGCCAAGAAGATTTGATAGAGGGACTGATTTGCATACGCAGTCAAACCCTCTGCCAATGTGCCACCGTCCAGCAATACTAGTCAAGATCGTTGCAACATAGGTAGAACAAATATAAAGCGGTGTGAGGCAGAAGAATGCTTTACCTCTTCTTAGCATATAAATGTTAGTATATAGCGGAGAAATGTGCAAGAGAATATTAAGAGATTATTTAAAGATTGTTTTGCTCATTTAGGAAAAGTAGCTTTGTATGAATCAAAGGATAAGTCATATATGGTACAAGTACTAAAGCAACAGCCAGATAAATTATACGAGATTGGTGAAGGACAATTTGTGGGAGAGATGCTTTTTCTTGAGGTAAGCGTTTTTGATGTACTCAGGCCAATGGTGGGAGATATTTTTGTTATTGATGGTTGTAAATATAAAGTATATTCTCCGCCACTGCGAGGTAATTCAGGAATAGTTTGGAATATAAACTGTACAGTACTTGGAGAGAAAGATGTTTAAAATTGAAGTTAATGAAAACATTGAGAGAATTACTCACGACATTGATGCTAACAAAGCTAAAGTAGAGTTGGCAGCGGTAAGAGCGCTAAACAAAACGGCACTATGGTTAAAATCTCAGGCTGTCCGAGAAATCAGTGAAGAAAAGCAAATTAGGCTGAAAGTAATTAGAAAAAGACTAAGAATCATCAAGTCAAGAAAAAGCACTTTGAAAGTTTTAATTAGAGCATATCTGTATGATATAAATATAAAACAAGCAAAAATAAGAACAGCATTTAATGATGAATTTATGGCAACAATGCCAAGAGGCTATCGTGGTATTTTTAAACGTGTAGGAAGAACAGCACTACCGATACAGGAGGTTAAACTACCACTTGAACCTGAGGCTTCAAGGATAATAGAAAATCTTGTTAATTATGAAGTTGAAAGGATATTTGAAAAATATTTTACACATGAGTTATTTTATGACGGCATTTTGGACTAATTTACATGAGGCAATTTGTAATACGCTAAAGGCAGAGATACCAGCAATTCAAACTTGTGAGGTTTATCCAGCAATCAGGAAAGAATTGATAGCACCAGCAGTATTTATAGAACTTAGTGGCTTTGAAAAAGGACATGATCCAGGAACAGAAGAATTAGCGCTGAGAGCAAAATTTGAAGCACGAATTGTGATTGATAGCACAATAGAAAATGCACCTATTATTGTCAGAGCATTGGCGGCAGAAGTAGCAAGAATGGTAAATAAAAACACTTGGAAAGTGGAAAAAATTTCACCAGGAGAATTTATCTCAGGAGGAGGAGATGATTTTAGGCCAGAGCTCGATGCATATTTAGTGTGGATGGTAGAGTGGGTGCATGAAGTACATCTTGGTGATTCAGTATGGGCAAAGAGTAGTATTCCGCCGAGTACTGTTTACATTGGGTTTACGCCTGATATTGGAGTTGCTAATAAGCATAAATATGTAAAGGTTGGCAAAAATGATGAATAGTTTTGAAGATGCGAACTTACTAATAAAACTTAATAACTTGATTAGAGTTGGCACAGTCGAAGAAGTAGGCTGTGGAACGGCTAAGGTACGTGTAAAAATGATAGGTAATATATTAACAGACTGGTTGCCATGGGTAACAGCAAGAGCTGGAGAAGACAGAAGTTGGTCTGCACCAAGTATTGGAGAACAGGTGATAGTACTTTCGCCATCTGGTGAAATTGCCAAAGGGATTGTCTTACCTGCAATTTATTATAAAAAATATCCTATTCCAGAAGGAAGTAAGGAAGAAGTAAGCGGTTTTGTTTTTAAAGATGGAACAGTTATTTACTATGACCGAAATGGTCGTAAGTTTACAATTTCTGTCAAAGAAGAAGGAGCTCTTGTTTTTGCAGTGAAAGAAACGCAAATGGAAGTAACTAGTAAGGAAGTTATTTTAAAAACGGGAAAATCAAGTTCAAATATAACTGATGAAAAGATTGTCTTACAGGTTGGGAACTCAAGTCTAGAGATTACTGAGAGTAGCATTAAGTTAAATGCGAAAAAAATAGATTTAAACTAGCCAGAGAAAAATGTTAGAGCTAATAATGATAAGGGTATTATGATTGGTGATATTGAGTATACCTCTCAAACATCAGAATTAAGTGGATATGAATCAGGATGTGAAGATGAGTCAAGAAGAGAGGAGGAAACAAGAGGTTCATTGTTAGGGCAAAAACGACTTTCAGAATCAGACAAAGATTTAAGTTTGGCAAAACAGGGAAAAGTTGTTCGTTTTGGTGATATGTGTAACCAACATGGAGATTATTTACAAAGCCCTGGCATAGGAGGAAGCAGTAATGTGTTTGTAAATGGTAGGCCTGTGCATCGTCAAGGAGATGAATGGTCACAACATGCATCAACAGACCCTTATAAACCACCACATACTAGTCAATCCCTTCTTGAGGGGTCAGATTCAGTGTTTGTAAATGGCAAAGCCATTGCTCGTACTGGTGACCTAATTTCCTGTGGAGCAGTGGCAGAACAAGGAAGCAATGATGTCTTTGCAGGGTAAGTGATATGCGTGGTATGAATTCTGAAACTGGTAAAACAATAAGTGGTATAGAGCATTTAAAACAATCAATAGTTGATATTTTAACTACACCAATTGGTGCTCGTGTTATGCGCCGAGATTATGGATCAAGGTTATTTGAGCTGATTGATCATCCAATTGTACCTGGTTTTGCACAAGAGCTTTATGCAGCAGTTGCAGAAGCATTAGAAAAGTGGGAGCGTCGATTTAAGCTTAAACGTGTACAAATAACAGAAATAAAAGAAGGTAAAGTAACTCTCATTTTAGAAGGAATCTATCTGCCAAATGGAAAGCCGATCCGCCTTGATGGTATTATAGTATAAGGTAGTAGGATGAAAACACCAAATATTGTCGAAACATTAAAATTTGAGGAAATCTTTTCGCGAATGAAAGAAGAGTTAGTGCGTCGGAATGCAAGTTTTTCTGCACTAACTGAGAGTGATCCAGCAATAAAGATACTGGAAGTAGCAGCCTGGCGTGAACTTTTGCTTAGGCAAAGGATTAATGATGCAGCACAGGCAAATTTACTTGCTTTTGCAAGAGGTAATGACCTTGATCACTTGGCTGAATTTTATGGTGTGCTGAGAAAGGAGTCAGAGAATGATGAATCCTTAAGGAAGCGGGTAAAAGCCAAAATTGTTGGTTGGTCAACAGCAGGGAGTAAAGAGCATTATCGCTATCATGCATTATCTGCTGACACGAGAGTAAAAGATGCGCAAGTGGTATCACCTATACCAGGAAGTGTACAGATTTCAATACTTTCCACAGAAAATGGTGGAGTACCTTCAGAAGAATTGCTAGAGATCGTCAGAAATCACGTTATTCGCGATGATATTCGTGTATTAACAGATACGCTTACAGTTATTGGCTGTGGTATTATTCCCATTACTATTCATGCTAAAGTGCATATTTACCCTACTGCATCAAAAGATGTTATCGAAGCTGCAAAGGAACAATTTATCAAAGGTCTTGAGTCTACTAAAGGTTTAGGGTGGAATGTAACCAGGTCCTGGATTATTGCTCATCTTTTTACAGAAGGTATACAAAATATAGAGCTTACAGAGCCAATAGAAGACATAATTGTACAAAATAATGAATGCGTTGCTTTAAGTGATTTAAGTGTTAGGTAAAAATTGGTGATACTTCCTCCAAATGCTTCAAAGCAAGAGCAAATACTTACAGACATAATTAATTATTCTCTTGATGCAAATTCTCTACGGGGATTTAAATTTAACCCACAGACTGAAATGTTGCCGTGGCTAGTAGCGGAATACGGCTTGGGAGAAATTTTATCCTGGGGTAAGAAAGCTACTAAGAGTGCATTAAAAGAATGGGTCTTAGCTAAGCAAAACGGAATAAGATTTCAACGTTTGCGCGGTACACCACAGTCACTGAAGATGGCGCTGAAATGGGCAAACATTGATAATATTACCATTCAAGAAGAACCACCAGGAGAGCATTTTGCTGAATTTCAAATTGGCATCTCTGATGTTCCTAATGACTTTTTTGTCGATAGTGTAATTGCTCTGGCAAAACTTTCTGCACCGGCAAGATCTCGATTAATGCGAATATTCAATGATTATTACAATGCTCAGCGGTTTATGTTAGATGAAAGTATTTTTGGAGATCTTCTTTCAGACTACTCGGGTGTAAGAATAGCAAAAGAAGGGCCAGTATTATCGTTTGGAAGAAAAAACTCATTTGAGCTAAAAATAGGAAATCCAAGATTTAAATTTAGCACTTTTAGATCACATTATGATAGAAGTTACAGTAATGATTTATATAGGTTGGATGTTGCAGTATTAGGAGAGACAGAGCCTCACACCAAGAATTACAACGGTATATATGAAAGAAGTCACGAGTGGTATAACTTAAAAGCACTATATCCTCTACCACAGGGTTTATTGCCAGAAATTAAGTTTGCTAAAGCGTTGATAGTATTATCAGATAGTTGGAATTTGGGAAATATCAATGCTTGTTTTGCACCAACTGCTTATAAAGAAATAGAGCATACATTTTACTTAAGTGAAGATAAACTCTCTGAGCAGATTTGGAATTTTCGACGTACACCAATTTTAGAGCGGTTTAGTATAACTTATTACTACGAAGCAAAGAGTTTTACTGATCAAAGAATAATAGAGTCTAATTTAAGGGAATATCATATTGATTGTCAAAATGACTCAGATTTAAAACAGAAAGATCCTATTCATGAGCTAGAAAATTACGTAGCAGTATTTTACCCAGGTATGGTCACTTGGCATGAACATCGCCACTTAAATCGCCCTTGGAAAAATTTTGAGCCCATTATTACAAAAAAATTGGACGTTTTTTCTACGAATCTTGTATATATATAATATCAATCACGCAATCAGACATGTCAATACTGACACAATCAGGCAGAGCAGCTATTGCTGCGAGCATAAAAGAGCAACCGATACATCTTGCTTGGGGATCTGGAGATTCTACCTGGGAAAGCAGCTACAAAGTTGAAAAAACTTTTGCAGCAGGCGGCAAGATAGGTTTAGATCACCACACTATTAAAGATGTAAAAGTTTGTACAGGGCAAACAATTTATCAGTCAAGCATAGATTATATAGTTGATAGTAGCTCAGGCACTATTGAGCGTGTAGAAAATGGTGCAATTATAGCAGATAGCGTAATCACTATAGAGTACACTCAAGACACACCACCGGAACTAATTACTTCTGCAACATTAATTAAGGAAGTTGGACGTCGTGTTGTTGATGAGATACTCTTCTGCAGCGGTGATGAGAATGGAGAGCTTTTGACTCCTTCTGGAAGGTTTAGGCCTTCTGATGTACCAACCAATAATCTTTTTCTCAAATTCACTTTCGATTTCACGGATGCAGCAAATCGAGTAATCAGAGAGCTAGGGGTTATGGTTGGTACTAAAGTAAAAAAAGAATTACCTGAAGGACAGAGATATTTTGAACCTCAAGATATAGAAGACCATGGAATCTTGCTGATTTTAGAACACACTGTACCACTTATCAGAACTGCTGCCACAAGAGAGACTTTTTCATTTGTTGTAACCTTTTAGAATAAAATGACTTTAAACACCTATTATAACCGCTTTAATCCTGACAAAGAATACGAAAAAAGCTTATTTCTTGCTGGAAGAGGTCTACAGTCTGCAGAATTAAACGAGACTCAGGAGTATGCTCTCTCTAAGCTTAAAGGCATAGGCGATGCAATATTTCGTGATGGTGATGTTATAATAGGAAGCAATTGTATTATAGATAGAGAAACTGGTAAAGTTACGCTTGAATCAGGAAAAATCTATCTTCGTGGAGCGGTTAGAAAAGTCGAAAAAGAAGAGTTTGTTATTCCACTGAGTACCACAGTGCGTATAGGTGTTTATTACGTAGAATCTACCATTACAGAACTTGAGGATGAAAACCTTCGTGATCCTGCTGTTGGTACACGTAACTATCAAGAAGTAGGGGCTGCAAGGCTTAAAGTTTCCACCACTTGGAGTTATCAAGCTGAGGGTGTGACTACTAATGCTTCAGGAGAATTTTATCCAATTTATAACATTGAAAATGGAGTATTGATAGAACATTCACCGCCACCACAAGCAAATATAGTAACTACTGCGCTTGCTCGTTATGACAAAGAGGCAAATGGTTCCTACGTTGTAAATGGCCTTGAAGTAATGTTCCTCCACAAAGAAGAAAAGGGAGAAGAAGGGGTAAAAAAAGGTAAAAAAGAAATATTTGTGATTAATGAGGGCAAAGCTCATGTTGATGGCTATGAGATTGAGCTACCTCACAGTATTCGTGTTTCTTTTGATGAAGATCCAGATATAAAAGCAGTTGAATCAGAACCACATACTTTTCAGCCAAATAGCCAAAGAGTAATGGAACTTAAAGTTAATGATTTTCCAATAAGTGAAATCAAAAAAGTAGATATCACTATTCAAAAAACCATTACTGTTACTCACGGTTCATATTCAGGAGCCACTGATCCAATACCTGACTCTGCGGTACTTGAAATTATTCAAATTAAACAAGGCAATGTTATTTATGAAAATAGTATAGACTATAAGTTAAATGCAGGAAATGTTGATTGGTCATTACCAGGTAAAGAGCCAGCTCCTGGAAGTAGTTATCAAATAACTTACCGCTGTCGTACTCATGTAAGCCCTGAAGATATAAGTGAACAGGGATGCAAAGTAAAAGGAGCAGTTGATAACAGCTTGGTTCTGATTGATTACACCTGGAAAATGCCCCGCTATGATTTAATTACTATCGATAGCAAAGGAGTAGTAAGGAGAATAAAAGGTATAGCTCACCCTTGGCGACCATCAATGCCTAAAGCACCTAGCGGACAACTTTTGCTCTGCTACATTCATCAGACATGGAAAAACGGAGAAAAAGAAGGGGTAAAAATAGTGAATAATGCTATTCATGCTGTACCGATGAATGAGCTTGAAGCAATGAAAAAAGGAATAAATGATCTTTATGCACTTGTTGCACAGGAGCGTTTACGCAATGATGCAAATTCAAGAGAACCTACCACCAAAAAAGGAGTATTTGTTGATTCATTCTTTGATGATGATATGCGTGATCAAGGAATTTCGCAGTCTGCAGCGATAGTAAACAAGGAATTAATTTTACCTATAGATGTGGAAATTATTGATGTTGAAAGAGGTAAAGAACCTCATTTGTTGCCGTATGAACTTGAGCCGGTACTAGAACAGCTCTTACAGACTAAAGGAGAAAGAATTAATCCGTATCAAGCTTTTGATCCAGTTCCGGCACAAATTACTCTAAATAAAAATATAGATCACTGGACGGAGGTTACCACGAATTGGAAAAGTCCAATAACCAGAGCATTTAATGTTAAAGAAACAACAGAGCTGATGTCAAGTACTTCATATGAAGCTGAATTTATGAGAGAAGCAGTACAGAATTTTGAAATTGAAGGTTTTGAGCCAGGTGAAAGGCTTAAGGAGGTAAAGTTTGATGGTGTTGTCATTCAGTCTACTGCATAAGAGGTAAAAAAATATGCTCACAACTAACAACCAGGGAAAATTAAAGGGAAAGATAAAAATCCCAGCAAATATTCCAGCAGGTACTAAATTAGTACAGTTTTATGGGGATAAAGGAAGCTATGGAGAAGCAACGTATACTGGTAAAAAAACAATTACCATAGAGGAAAGAAGAAGAGTTATCGCAGCAAGAAGAGTTGATCCTTTAGCGCAAACGTTTACTTTAAATGAAAGTAGGCACATAGGAGGTGTGGAGCTATGGTTTATAAATAAAGGCAAAAAACGTGTTGTTGTGCAGATTAGAGAAACAGCAGTGGGAATGCCCTCGCAGACTGTCATTGCTGAAAGTTATATTGAGCCAAAAGATATAAAGATAGATGGCACAGCAACACGTATAGAATGGTCGCCAGTGTTTTGCCATGCAGGAGAGGAGTATGCAATAGTGCTACTTACTGATGATTCTGGTACTGCAGTCAAAATAGCAGAACTTGGCAAATATGATGCAGTAAATAGCCGTTGGGTAACAAGTCAGCCATATCAAGTAGGAGTATTACTCTCATCTAGTAACGCAAGTACTTGGACTCCACATCAGAACTTAGACTTAACGTTTCGGCTTTTGGCTGCAAAATTTAGCGAAGTTTCTCACATTATTGATCTTGGCAAGGTTACTGCAAATAACGTATCAGATTTAATTGTTTTGACGAACGTCGAAAAAGTAGCATTTGATACCAATGTGGAATTTATCTTAACAGATGAAGAGGGAAAAGAGAACTTTTTGTCTGATAATTTGCCACTTGCACTGCGTGAAAGATTATCTGGAGAGCTAACAGTAAAGGCAAATTTAAAAGGGTCAAAAGAAAAAAGTCCGGTTCTCTATCCTGGGTTACAGTTAGTTATGGGTAATATAGGGGAAAAAGGAGATTATGTTACAAGAAGTATTACAGCAGGAGCTAACACCAAGATCACCATAACATATGATGCGCTAATACCTGGCACTGCAGATGTAAAAGCATATGTACAAAAAAACGTGGATTGGCAATTAGTAAATTTAACATCAGGAAAACCAATTGGAGAAAATTTGGTAGAGAGAACTCATGTGCTATCAAATTTTAATGGTAATGATACAAGGATAAAATTGGTTTTAAGTGGAACAGTTGTTTATCGCCCTAAAGTCAAAAATCTACGAATCATTATCACTTAGCAGAATGTCAGATGATAAAACAAGTAGAGGATATTCTTTGCCTCATCCAGAAAATATTGCTGTGCAGGATGTTGTTCGTATCCGTACCACAATTGAGAAAATAGATGAAGATATTACCGAAAGAGAAGATGAGCACAATCAACTTAAGAGTAATTTTGAGCGGTTTAATTTTGAGACTTTTTTAAATTTTTGGAAATGAAAGAAGCAATATACCAAAGGATAAAGGATTTAGCAGCAAATAGCACACCTGATCAACTGGCATATCTTGCAAAATCGCTGGAATTGATAGCAGATAAAAAAGCTATTTCCAACGTTGTGCAGATGACTGAAGTAAAAGGAATAATTGATGCACTACAAAAGAGGCTTAAGGATTTAGCAGCAAACAGTACACCAGATCAATTAGCATATCTTGCTAAAGCATTGGAATCAATAGTCGACAAAAGTGCAGTTTCTGAAATTGTACAGATGACTGATGGTAAGCTAAAAGAGCTTCTTGATAGTGCAAAAAAACACTTAACTGATCTGGATAATAAAAAAGCTAGTTCTTTAGCAGTGATCTCTGAATCAGAGAAGCAGTTATTAAAGAGAATTGATGAAAAAGGAACAACAAATTTATCGCTACTTGATACGAGAAAGAATGCCAATATTGCAGCAATAAATAGCATTAGTAATAGTCATAAAGATGGTCTTAAAGGTTTAGTAGAAGATTTTCGTGCTGTTAATAATGTACCACCTGGCTCATCAATTATAGGAGAAATAGAAACTCGAATTGAAAACATCTCTAATGAGGTAAAAACTCGGGATGAACAGTTAAAAGTGTCTCTTATAAATGAAATAAGAAAGCGCAACATGGTTGAACCAGGGTCATTACCTTTCTTATTTGGTGTACTTGGCAGAAAAAATAATTATTTTGGCCACGGAACTTTTACGACAGAGCTTGGAAAGTGGAGTAGTGATATAACAAAAACTGACTATATGTTACAACTACTAGCAGGTAGCCATACGTACAATACAGATTACGTTAGTTTTTATCGGCCAAGACAACTAAGTTTTATAGAGGGAAGTAAAGGAACATTTATTTACGGAGAGTTATGCACAAAAAGTTTTTCTGGTAGTTATGATGAGATATACTATTATCCGTATGCTGCACTTGGAGTAGTATTTGTAAAAAATACAACCAATGTGAACATAAATAAGACAATAGAATTTGTTGGATCATCGTATTCGAGTACGGAGTATGGGGGAGCAGGATTATTTGTGGGAACTCCTGATAACACTAATTCTAATAAATCAAGTATTTCAAAAATAGTATGGAAAAATGTTTACCAATACATGAGTTCTGATAGCAAGTTAGCTGGATCTGGTAATGTGGAGATTCCAGCAGGAAAAACAGTTGCAATATTACTTTACACATCATCTTACCTGTATTCCAGGACACAAGTTAGTCAAGGTATGCTTGCATCAAATTATGTACACAACTATGGTCAATTTATTCAGTGGGGGATTTATAACATACGTAGCAATGTTCTAACTACAGGACTTGAAGTAGATGTGGAGAGAACGCTAAAAGCTTGGCAATGTCCAGGATTATCTAACACGTATGAGATTTGGAGGTAACAAACAATGTCTATCTACATTAGATTTGAAAATGATAAACAAGTAGAAACAACAACACTTGAAAGCAAGCCAACTGAAAATGATTGGTATGAAGCACCAGAAGATTTTGATTGGCAAAAAAGCTATTGTTTAACAGAAGGAGGCAAAATTGCTCAGCGGAATCAAGAAGATATTGAATTGGAGTTACTACAAAATGCGAAGTTTTCTGCACTTTCTAATCTTCATGCTTATTATGATAACTATACTCACCAATACTCAGGATATTCTCATCAGAAGTCTAAGTCGTACGAAATACAAGCAAAAGCCGCAGAGAACATTTTAGCAGCACCAGAATCTATAGACAAAAAAGATGCAGAAATTATAGAGCCATTAGCAAAAGTCCGAGGAATTTCAGTAGTAGAAATGGCAAGAATAATTCAGGAAAAAGCAAAAAGAGCGAAAAAAGCAATAATCAAGTGCGAAGAATTGGTGGATATAGCTGAAAGGGAAATCGGTGAAGCTAAAAGTAAGGAAGAGCTGCAAACTTTGCTAGATGATTGTAAACAAAAAATGCAAGAAAGTTGAAAAGGGGAAAAAGAAATGACAGAACAGTTTCTACATGGAGTAAATGTTATCGAGGTTACCTCAGGAGCGAGGACAGTACGAACAGCTAAATCATCGGTAATTGGAGTAATTGGTACTGCACCTGATGCTGACGGGCAAAAGTTTCCACTAAATAAACCAATATTAATAGCAGGAAGCTTAAAAGAAGCAGCAAAACTTGGTCAATCTGGGACTTTGCCTTCAGCTATTAATGCAATTTTTTCCCAAATTGGTGCAACAGTAGTAGTTATTCGAGTTGAGGAGAAAGTAGAAGAGACGCTCAGCAATGTCATTGGTGGAGTTAACGAAGAAACTGGAGAATATCAGGGAATTCAAGCGTTCTTAAGCAGTGAAAGCATAGTTCATGTTGCTCCAAGAATATTAATTGCACCTCAGTTTACTCATCAGTTACCTGAAATAGATGGAGTAAATCCAGTAGTGAGTGCTTTAATTTCCATAGCAGAAAAATTAAGAGCAATTATTGTTGCAGACGGACCAAATACTAATGATGAAGAAGCAATAAAATGGAGAAAAAGTGTAGGCAGCTCAAGAGTTTACGTAGTTGACCCATGGATTAAGTTATTTATTGAAGGAAAAGAAAAAATCTTGCCATCGAGTCCATTTGTAGCTGGTTTAATAGCTAAGATAGACAGCGAGCAAGGCTTCTGGCACTCACCTTCAAATAAAGAAATAAATGGTATTGTTGGAACAAGCAGGCCTATTGATTTTACGCTCGGTAATACAAATTGTAGAGCAAACCATTTAAATGAAAATGAAGTAACAACGATAATTCATCAAAATGGCTATAGGCTTTGGGGAAATAGAACATGTTCAAATGACTCAAAATGGGCTTTTTTGTCAGTGAGAAGGACTGCAGATTTAATCAACGATAGTCTACTTCGAGCTCATTTATGGGCAGTTGATCGCAATATTACCAAAACTTATATAGATGATGTGATTGAGGGGGTAAATTCTTATCTTGCAAATTTAAAAGCGCAAGGGGCGATTATTAGCGGAAAATGTTATGCAACTCCAGAGCTCAATACACCAACAAATATTGCAAGCGGAAAAGTGTCTTTTGATTTTGAGTTCACGCCACCATATCCAGCTGAACAGATTACTTTCAGGTCACACCTTGTGAGTGGCGCAATATTGTAAAAGGAGAAAGAGAGATGTTACCAAAGATCCTAAAGAATTTTAACGTATTTGTTGATGGTCGTGGCTATGCAGGAAAAATAGATGAAGTAACCTTGCCAAAACTTACCATAAAAACAGAAGAATACAGAGCTGGTGGTATGGATATTCCAATAAATATTGATATGGGCATGGAAAAGCTTGAAGCAGATTTCACTTTTTCTGAATATGACTCTGAGCTCTTTAGACTTTTCGGATTGATAAACAATAATGCTGTTTCTCTTACTTTAAGAGGAGGTTTGCAGGGAAGTAGTGATGCCGAATCAGTAGTAATTAACTTAAGAGGGCTCTTTAAGGAACTTGATTTTGGTAACTGGAAGGCTGCTGAAAAAGCAACACTAAAATGTATAATTGCTGCCAACTATTATAAGCTTACCATTGATGGCAGAGAATTGATTGAAATTGACGCTGAGAATATGATTCGCAAGATCGATGGTGTTGATCAAATGACTTCTATGCGCACAGCTTTAGGAATTTAACTAAAAGGGTAAAACAATGCAAAAAATTAAATTAACTGAACCAATAAAAATCGATGGAATTTTAGTTTCAGAGCTAACTCTACGCCGTCCAAAAGTTCGAGATCGTTTAGCTGTTGAACGTATGGGTAATAGCGATGCAGAGAAAGAAGTAGCACTGATTGCAAATCTTGCAAGTATTTCAAGAGAAGCAGTAGAAGAATTTGATTTAGCAGACTACAATAAGATTCAAGAAACGTTACAAGGTTTTTTGTCTCAGCAGAAGAATTGAGGTTGAGCATATTATCACTTAGCTCAATGGTTGGTGGTGGAATCAATCAGTGGCTTGATATGGATATTGAAGAATTTATTACTTGGTTTGAAAGTAGCGGAAAATTATACAAATGAAGGCAATTTCTATAGTAATTGGAGCAACACTGCAAAGCAGTTTTAATAGTACGATAGCAGGTAGCACGAAGCAACTTTCTCGTATTGGTAGTACGATAAAACAACTTGAATCATCAAGTAAATCAGTATTCAAGTTTAAACAATTAAGCCACGATGCTCTGCTTGCTAGGCGTTCTTGGAATGAACTAGAAATAAAAACAAAATCTCTTGCTCAGCAGATAAAAAATACAGGAGCACCAAGTAAGAGCCTGCAAAACGAGTTTACAAGGTCTAAAACTGCAGCGCTGAAAGCTAAAACAGCTTATTTACAAAAAAGAAGTGCTCTCCACCATTTACGCACGGAGTTCAGTAAAAGTGGTAGAGATATAAAATCTCTTATTGGAGATCAAGTTAAACTTGGCTCTTCTATTGAAAAGCTTAAAAATAACTATACAGCTTTAAATTCCGTAATGCAAAAACGTAAAGGAGTTTTAGCACAAAGAGCAAATTTCAAAGCTCAAATGATGGATGCTGTGGCACTTGGCCTCACCCTTGCAGCACCACTTAAGGCTGCAATTAGTTTTGAGAGTGCCATGGCTGATGTAAAGAAAGTTGTAAAGTTTGAAGATACAGATGTAAATGGCTTAACAAAACTTGGGGAAACATTAAAGGAAATGTCGCGTACAATTCCGCTATCTGCAGCAGAACTTGCGCAAATTACTGCAAGTGGTGGTCAACTTGGTATTAAAGCTAAAGATCTTACGACTTTTACAGACACTGTGGCCAAAATGGCAACTGCATTTGATATGTCAGCAGAAGAGGCAGGAGATGCTATTGCTAAACTTTCTAATATTTATCAAATTGAAATTGGTGAAATGGCAAATATTGGTGATGCAATAAATCATATTTCTGATAACACTGCAGCAAAAGCTAAAGACATTATTCCTGCGCTAAACAGAATCGGTGGTACAGCAAGGCAATTTGGTTTAACTGCAGTAGAAGCAGGAGCTTTAGCAAGTAGCTTCATTAGCCTAGGTAAAACTCCTGAAAAAGCAGGTACAGCAATTAATGCAATGCTCAGTAAGTTGCAAACAGCAAGTAAGCAAGGTGGCAATTTTCAAAAAGCTTTTCAGCAGCTAAAAATAAATGCTAAGGAATTTGAAAAAGCAATTGGCAAGAATGCACAAGGCACATTAGTTAAGTTTTTAGAAACAGTTGCAAAATTAGGTAAGCAAGAGCGTTCTAGTGTTCTCTTTGATCTCTTTGGCCTTGAATATCAAGATGATATAGCACTACTCATTGGTAGTCTTGATGAGTACAAAAAATCTTTACGATTAATAAACGAGGAATATAAGGGCTCAATGCAAAGGGAGTTTGAAAACAGAGCAAATACTACAGCAAATAACCTTCAGTTACTTAAAAACTCAATGGCAGAAGTGGGAATGAATCTTGGTTCTGTATTATTACCACCTTTAAATTTTACTGTTAATCTTCTGAAGTCAGCAACTACACAAGTAGCACTTTATGCCAAGGAGTATCCAGTATTGACTACAGTGATCATGAGCATGATTACTGCGTTGATTAGCATTAAAATAGCAGCCATATCTCTTGGATATGCTTGGACTTTTGTAAAAGGTTCCTTATTGGCTCTTTTATCTACTTGGAAAGTGTTTGGATCTGTTATTACTTTGGTAAAAATAGGTCTTTATTCTACTTCTGCAGTTTTTCCAGCAATTATTGCTGGATTTAAAGCATTAACAATTGCTGTGATGAGCAACCCTATGGGGCTGATTATTGGTGGTATTGCTGTTGCTGCAACTTTGATAATTACCAAATGGCAAGCAGTAAAGAACTTTTTTGTTACTATCTGGGAATCAGTGAAAATTGTATGGAAGTCTTTTTCTGATTGGGTAGGAAAATTTTGGAATAATATTACTCAGCCCTTTAGAACAATCAGTAATCTGTGGAATAAAAGAAATGAGTCTAAACTAGAAGTTAAGTCTGTAAATAACGTTATAAGTGATTCTCTTAAGTACCCCATTGCAGCACACAGTAAAGCTATAGAGAATAAAACTCAAAATAATCACTTCAGTATTAATATTCATTCAACTCCTGGGCAAGATACACGTAGCATTGCTGATGAAGTAATGGAGCGAATTAGAGAGCAATTTAGTGGCGCACTTTACGATATAAATTAAATTATGTTATCTCTTGGTCCATATAGATTTTCATTAATTGAGCAAGGCTTTACACGCAGAAGTGAATATCGCTGGCCTGCACTTGAGCGTATTGGAGAAAAGCCGTTGCTTCAAAGTATTGGTCCTGGAGAGGATATTGTTGAGCTTGCAGGGGTAATCTATTCAGGAGGGCTGAAGCAAATAAATAATATGCGAAATTCATCAAACCCTTTCTTACTCATTGATGGCCAAGGTAACATTTTAGGCCATTTTGTTATCGTGAAAATAGAAGAAACGCAGAAATATTTTTTTCCAAATGGTGAACCAAGAAAGATTGAGTTTCACTTAAGTTTGAAGCACTACGATAACGTGTTGTTAGATGGATCACTAAATAATCCCGTTGACAATATACAACTTGATGATGATGTACTACAAAACTAAAGAAAATGATATGTTAGATTTGATCTGTTGGAAGCACTATGGATTCAGCTCAGAAGCAGTTGAGGTTGTGTTAAGAGCTAATCCTGGACTTGCAGAGTATGAACTTCTTCCTGCAGGATTAATTATTAAATTGCCTGTCATTCAAAGAACGATACAAAAGCAAGTAGTAAAACTATGGGATTAAAATGACACCAGACTTTAGTATTTCAGTAGAAGGCATTTCCATCACTGAGTTGATAAAAAGTCGGTTAGTATCAATGCATATTACTGATGAAGCTGGAGTAATAAGTGATACTGCTGTAATTCATCTTGATGACCGTGATTCATTATTTGAGATTCCTAGAACTGGAGCAAAGCTGAATATTTTGCTTGGATATAAGGAAACTGGCATTATGCCGATGGGAGATTACATAGTAAATGAAATTACGATACAAGGTCCACCACAAGCACTAAAGATTAAAAGTCATGCAGCAGATTTGAAACAGTCTTTAAAGGAACAAGTATTTAATGAGTGGCATCAAATTACTTTAAATGATTTGGTGGAAAAAATTGCAGGTAACCATGGCTATAAAGCTAAAGTTGCTGCAGAGTTTGCAAATATCATGATATCACATATTGATCAGGCTGCAGAGAGCGATATGCATTTTTTGACCAGGCTTGCTCAAATTTATGGAGCAATAGCAAAACCTGCTGGAGGATATTTACTTTTTGTTTCAAAAGGGAAAGCAAAATCAGTTACCGGAAAAACTTTAAGCACTATTACTTTAACACCTAGAGATATTACAAGTTGGCAAGTAAGATTTAATGAGCGTAATCAATATGGCTCGGTTATTGCCTATTGGTATGATTATGAGAAAGCAGAGACGATGACGGAAAAAATGGGTAATCAGGAACCAAGCTATATTCTACGAGATATTTATGCAAATAGTGATTTGGCGCAAAGTGCAGCATCTGCAAAATTAAATCAGCTGATGAGTGGTGCAGCAACACTAAATATCACAATGCCAGGGAGTCCTGAATTATTTGCCGAAGCAAAGATCAACCTTTTGGGGTTTCACAAGGGAGTTTATGGTGAATGGATAATAAATAAGGCTGAGCATGTGATTGATAACCTGGGTTATCGTACTATCATCACAGCTGCTATGGGAATAATTGATAGTGAGAAAGTAAATTGATAATTTCCTCATAAATATCTTCTTTATTATTGTTTA
Source organism: Wolbachia endosymbiont (group A) of Udea olivalis (assembly GCF_964028365.1). Lineage (NCBI taxonomy): Bacteria > Pseudomonadati > Pseudomonadota > Alphaproteobacteria > Rickettsiales > Anaplasmataceae > Wolbachia > Wolbachia endosymbiont (group A) of Udea olivalis. The sequence continues at coordinate 1,345,044 of NZ_OZ034773.1, read as the reverse complement.
ATTCCTCTACAGCAAGATCTAAAGGAGTTTTTTTATCTTTGTTTTTAGCAAGAGGATTTGCTCCATTTTGCAGTAGAAATTTAGCAATTCCCAGATGTCCTTTTCGTGCAGCATAGTGCAAAGCTGTCCAGCTAAAAGCGTCAGTAGTATTTACATCAATGCCCTCTTCAATTAGAAATTTTACAACTTCTAAACAATCTCCGCTTGTGGCATAGTGTAATGATGTTGCACCAAAATAATAGGTATCATTGATATTTACTGTGTTTTTTACTAAGGATTTTACGTTATCCAAATTGCAACTTTCAGCTGCAATGCGTAATGCTATTCTATCCTCACTAGTTGTTTTACTTTTTATTGGTATGTTTTTTGAAGGTTTAAAGTGCTGAAACAAAAAGATAGCACATATTATTGGTATTATCGAGTTTATTAATAACTTTCCAAGAAGGCTAGATTTCATGTCTCTTATATTATTTGCATCGCTTGTTTAGTGCAATCAATTAACTTTATTTTAGAAAAGATTTTTTGGACGTAATTTTGATGAATCTTGTATATATCAATACGCAGCTATTTGTGCAAGAGAACTTTAAGATGAAAAACCAAAGTACAGGAAAGATCCCTGTAGCAGTAATTGCTACTATGGTGATACAAACAATAGCATTTATCTGGTGGCTGGCAAAACTCGATTTAAGAGTGCATATGCATGATAAATTTATAGAGCAAAATCAAAGGACTACAGAAATCATCTATCGCCTTGAAGAAAGGGTCAAAAACCTTGCTGAGGAAGTTAATGAACTTGAGCAGAGACAAAAATAAAAAAGTGGCAAAGTATATTTTATCTGTTGATGGAGGTGGAATCAGAGGAATAATTCCTGCCATTATTCTAGCAGAAATTGAATCTAGAACAAAAAAGCCAATTTCTCAAATTTTTGACTTAATGGCAGGAACCTCAACCGGTGGGATTATTGTTGCTGGACTTTGTAAAAGCAATAAACCTCAATACTCTGCCAATGATTTAGTTGGACTTTACCAAGAGTATGGAGCTTATATCTTTCAATCATCATTTTGGAGAAAATCAATTGCTTCTTGGCTGAGTGGTTCTCAGTACTCGTATAGAAATATGGAATTTATTCTCAACAAATACTTTGGTGAAAGTACTATGGCCGATGTTGCGAGTAATCTACTGCTCACCAGTTATGACATTCACAATAGTTGTGAATTTTTCTTCAAAAGTTGGAAAGAAAAAAACATTAAGTTGAAAGATGCACTCAGAGCTACAACAGCTGCTCCAACGTACTTCACACCAAAACGTCTGAAAATTAGCCAAACAGAGAGAGTGTTGATAGATGGCGGAGTGTTTGCCAATAATCCAGCGGCTTGTGCATATGCAAGTGCTAAGAGGTTATTTCGAAATGATGAGATTATACTGCTATCAATAGGCACTGGTGGAACAGATAGAAGTATAAAGTATGCTAACTCAAGGAGATTTGGCAAAATAGGGTGGATCAAGCCACTATTGAATGTGATGTTTGCTTCTGGATTGGATTGCGTTGATTATCAACTAGAACAAGTAATAGATGATAAATACATAAGAATACAATCGCAATTGAAAGTAGCATCGACTGAGATGGACAATATTACACTCAAAAATATCAAATTTCTTCAGCAAGAGGCAAGTAAAATGATAGAGGATAACCAGAAAGTGATAGACAAATTCTGCAAGCAAAATCGAAAACTATAACTGAGCTAGAAAAACAAAATAAGCGAGTTTCTAGTATCTACTTTAATAAATTTACTAAAATATTTTTTTAATATTATATATTGAATACAGAAGCACAAGAATTTCATCCAGTAATGCAGATAATTAATTATGTAATCACCTTTGTTGGTATTTTAATATATTGTGTAGAAATCAGTAAACTAATGTTGCTTTTAATTCAGGTTAAGTTTTGGAAGCATGATTTTCAAGTTCCTCAATAGATAAATCTGTTATTTTAGAAATAGCATTAACAGAAACGTCCAACATAAGTAGATTATTTGCAACCTTTATTGACTCTGCTTTGTAAATCAGGAATGTTGCACCAAATGTTGACATTAAACTTTATGATATGAGGTATCTTTGATGTTTTTACGCTACTAAATTCATGATATCCATCTCTTGGCGATTTAAGCCTATTTTTAGAGTATTTATAAAAAGACGATAAGACCCTTCTACATCTAAAGCCTAAAATGCAATTCTCAGATGATCTCTGACAGACGTTTTTTTCATCAACACATTCAAAACAATAAAAAGATTGAATATTTCTTCACAATTGTGTATAATTATTAATGCTTTGGTGCACGTAACGATTATACTTTAAAAAAAATATTGGCTACTGAGAAGAATGAAGACATCATCATCAGCGAAAAAAAAGGGCAAAAAACAGAGAAAATTGATGTAACTACTTAAGGAAGGTGTCTCTATTGCAGCTGAGACAGCTGATCACTCATGATCAAATAAAAAAGTTATAAGCACACAGATTGGATTACAGTATCTTTTTTAAGAAGAAGATTTATCTTGCTTAAAAACTTGTAGATACTATATTTTACATAAATTCTTCATGCGAGGCCTTTATGTTTACTAATAGAATATCTAATAATCTGGATCAGCTACAATTTTTTGTAGAGTTTTTAAATGAAAATTATGAAACTCAGAAACATCTTAGTCTTACACCACTACATTTAGCAGCAGGAAATGGTCAGTTGGATTTAGTCAACACTTTATTAGGAGAGGGTTTAGATATTAACTCAGAGATTAAATACGATGGCTTTACGCCACTGTATTTTGCAATTGCAAAAAATCGCTTAGAGATGGTTAACTTTCTTATTGCTCATGGAGCAGATGTAAACCATAAGACCATTCTAGGCTTTACACCTTTAAGTTTTGCATCCCAGCAAGGATATTTAGATATAGTCAACACCTTGATTGCAAATGGAGCAGATCTTAGTACTAAAACAGATAAACTTAATACACCTTTACACCTAGCAGCAGAGAATGGTCATCTAGATATAGTAAATGTTTTTATTGAAAAGGGATTAGATGTTAATGCTGTAAATAATGATCGAGCAAGACCTTTGCATTCTGCAGTACAAAATGGTAACCTCGAAGTAGTTAAAGCTCTTATTTCACAAGGGTCTAATATTAACGCTGGATCTTCAGGCATAGGTAATCGTAAAGTTGATGCAAACATTACACCCTTACATCTGGGAACACAAACTGGTAGGTTAGATATAGTTAAAGTTCTGCTTGAAGCGGGAGCAAACGTTAATGCAAAAACAGATGATAAGATTACACCTCTACATTTAGCGTCTCAAAATGGCTTTTTAGAGTTAGTAGACATTTTACTAAAAGCAAAATCTAATGTTAATGCTAAGGATTATGAGAATCTTACACCTCTGCATTTAGCAGCAGAACGTAATCACTTTGGAGTAGTTAAGTCTCTTCTTCTCGTAAAGGGAATTGATGTTAATGCTAAGGACCACGATAATTCCACAGCTTTACATATAGGATCTCAGAATGGTCACTTAGAAGTAGTGAAGATACTAATAGAGAAAAAAGCCAATGTTAATGCTAAAAAAAACGAAGGTTTTACACCTTTGCATCTAGCAATTCAGCAAAGTCATTTCGAGGTGAGTGATTTTTTAATTAAAAATGGAGCAAACATTAACACCGTGGATGATCAGAATTGGACTCCTTTACATAATGCAGCATATAATGGTTTTTCTTTAAAAATAGTAGAGAGCTTAATTGCAAAAGGAGCAAATATAAATGCAAAGATGGATGATGGTAGAAGAGCTCTACATTTGGCAGCAGAACATAATCGCTTGGAAATAATGAATTTCTTGATTGAAAATGGAGCAGATATTAATGCTCTAGATAACAGAAGTTGGACTCCTCTACATTGTGCAGCATATGATGGTAATTTAGAAGTTGCTAAATCTTTGCTTGATAAAGGAGCAGACATTAATGCTAAAACAGTTAAAAGTACTACACCTCTACACTTTGCAGTAGACCATGATCATTTAGAGGTGGTTGAATTGCTCTTAGAAAAGGAAGCAGATATTAATGCTTTAGATCACACAAATTGGACTCCTTTACATTTTGCAGCAGAAAAAGGTTATGATCAGATAGCAACCGTTCTATTGAAACATGGTGCTGATGTAAATGTAAAAGAAAATCAAAATAAAGGCACAGCCCTACATCTTGCAGCTCAATATGGTCATCCTAAGGTAGTTAAAACTCTTATTATAAATGGAGCGGATGTTAATGCAAAAATGGATAAAAATGCTACGCCTTTACACTTAGGGGCACAAATTGGTAATTTAGATATAGTTAGGTCTCTACTTATGAGCGGAGCATACTTTAATGCTAGAGCTGAAGGAGGTAGATATGTTTTACCATTACACTTTGCGGAAAGAAGAGGAAACCCAGAAGTAATAAAATTACTAAAATTGGTTGAGAAGTTATTTAAGGCTATAGAAGATAATAATTATTTAGGAATTGAGAGTTCCATTAGAGATGGAGCAATCATTGATTCGAAGAACGTGGATGGAAGAACGCCATTACATTATGCTGTTAATAATGGGCACATAAAAGTTGTAAATATCTTGCTAGCAAATGGAGCTGATGCTACTCAAGTTACTAACAAGGGTAATACACCATTACACACTGCTGCTTCCAAAGGTCATAAAGAAATTATTGAAGCTTTGTTACAACGTGTAAGCAACAATAAATTGAGTGATTTTATTAATGCTAAAACAATAGTTAAAGGCACTACATCGTTGCATGTTGCTACTGAAAATAGCTTTTTCGAAGCTGTAAAATCTTTGTTGAAACATGGTGCAATTTATAACATCAAGAATAAAGAAGGTAAAACACCACTTGATCTTTCTCGAGACCAGAATATTACTAACCTATTGAAATTAGTAGAAGAGCTATTTGAAAATGCAAAAAATGGTAATGTTGAAATTATCAGTAAGCTGAGAGCAATAAAACCCGATGAGCGCGTAGCTGTAACAAATGCTCGTGATGATCAAGGCAAGTCATTAGTCCAGGTTGCAGTAATCAATAAACACTCAAACCTTGCAAGTAGATTATTAGAAATATTAAAAAGTCCAGATCAGAGTTTACAAGATGTCAGCGTAGAAAATCGAGTAAAGAGTTTAAAGTTATAGCTCTCTTAAATGAAACTCTAATGAGGGTGCCAAGATCTAGAAAATATACAAAAATTTTGTTACAAAATAGTGAAATTTAGGAGGATTTTAAAAATATGCTAAATAATAATATTAACAAAGAATTAGAAAAAGCAGTCTATGAACGAAACTTAGAAAAAGTTAAAGCTCTTTTGTCTGCAGGTGCTAATGCTAACCTTAGAGTAGAAAGGAATAGAGATACGTTACTTCATACTACTAGTAGTGTAGAAATTACTAAAGAGCTTTTGTTAGGTGGTGCCGAAGTCAATTCAAGAAACATGTATAGTGAAACTCCACTACATTCTGCTATAACACTGGGGAAGGAATTAGAATTAGTTAGAGAACTTCTGAAACATGGTGCTGATGTAAATGCAACAAACCGTAAAGGCAATACTGCACTGAACCATGCTGTAAAAAAAAGTGGTAAAAATCTGGAAGTAGTTAAAGAACTATTAGAATATGGAGCTGATATTAATATAAGAAATCGTGAACGACGGCTTTATGATAATTGTTCCACATCTTTAGATAACGCTGTAAGTGATCTAGCATGCGCTAAATTGTTGATTAAATTTACTTTAGTAAGGAACTTCAATAAGGATTACGGAAAAATTATTGACTTATCTCCTTATAAAGGATGCAGTAATTACAGTAAATTATCAAGTTATCTAGATGACTGTGTTTGTGAAATTCTTCAAATGAAAACAGATGAAATAAAAGATAGCCTTCCACTATATGAATTTGTTACAAATAACTTCAACATACATGTACTATATAATAATCAATTATCTGTAAGACTAGCAAAAATTGATTATTCCATACGCTATCCTATATATAATGATATCATATTAGATAAGGTAAAACCTTTTTTAGAAAGAGCAGATTTGTTAAATAAGTTAAGTAAGATACAATTTTATACTAAATTAGATGTGGCAGATCAAGATGCCAAAGAAAAGAAAATTATTCTGGATCATGATTCTACATATAATATAACTGAATATCTATCTAATGATAACTTGTTAAACTTTATAGTAGCGTTTGATGATTCCAATAAACGTACTTTTCAATCTTTAAGTTCCTTAAATAATCTCGTAGAGCCTGGTACAAGACTTTATGAAACTTCTATAAGTAATGATACCAAACGTGCAAGATTAGAATAAATACATTTTTTGTCAGTACTAGAGTTTTTTATGAACAACAATTAGTCGTATGGTTCCAGAGAGGTGATACATAAGAGATTGCTATAATGCCAAAACACTAAATTTAGTGCTTTTTTATGTAAGTTGATCATCATTTCTCTTTGTTGTTTTCAAACGGGTTATTATTAGTAGGTGTTACTAAAAATTTAAACAACCAACACATTTCCCACACCCAAAATCAAATGTTGTGAAGGCTTTTCGTCCTGAAATTGCAGGATTAGTAGATATTCTCTCAAAAATATTTTATTAACAAAAGATGCTATTTTAATTTTTGCCATATTAAGTAAACTTTGCTATTCTAATACTGGTGTAAATATATCTCAGAGAGGGTTTATGCATGTACCTAAACAACAAACCAGTTTTTATCAAGAAGATAAACAGTTTTTATCACGTTCTTACACATCAAAAGAGGAGTTTATTAGAGAATATAAAAAGCTCTACCGCAGAAAAGCAAAAGCTGAAGAACTTTATCTCCTGGTTTTAACTGAACTCGAAGAGGCAATATCAGATGGTAATGTCGACAGCTTAAAAAAATTAAGCAATTTTATTGATTACATAAGTGATGCAGAAGATCAAGTAACTTTGAGAGACTATTATGATAATGCTAACAATCCTGTTAAGAGTACTAACTTAGTTATCTTAGCTTGTAAACACAATAAGATAAAGATTTTAGAATACCTACTTGGCAATAATAGTAAAATTCTCAGTAATTTATCTGTTGGCATCAGAGAAACTACTATATTACCAGATGATGAGGATGAAACATGCCATAATGCGTTTTATTATGCTATACGTTCAGGTAATGTTGAACTTCTTGATACACTCATTAATAAATGGCCAGGTAATTATTTTGCTGTTCATTTCAGGGAATTAGATGAAATTCTTTCACGAGCTTATGAGGAATTAAAACTAAAGAACGTATTCTTGTCAGAAGAGATAGAAATTTTTGTTGAAAATAAGTTGATAAACCTCCGTTTTTTCTCTAGTGCTTCTGGACAAGATCAGAATGTGAAGAGTTATCTTAATAACATAAGAGAGCGGATTGAGTTAGTACTTCAAAATATTAGCCTGTTAAAGGCAGAGTATTCAAACACAGAAAAAGTAGATGAAAAGTTTTTATTCATAGCAAAATTTATTGCACAAAATATTCATATATTAAAGCGGCAGTTGAAATCAACCTACGATAGACTACCTTGGGAAGAAATGGAATTTTGTTTGATCAGTTTTGTTTCTTCTCACATAAAACGACAGGAAATGAATCTATTCTATAATGCCACATTGAATAAAAGTAAAATACTAGACCACTTGGAAAATTTTGCAAAGAAACTTAAAGAAGAAAAAGATATTATAGAAGGTGTGGACATTGGTAAATTTGCTGATCTCCCGAAGTTAAAACGTGAGAGGGTTGTTGCAGAGATCGTTAGCAATTATCCTCAATTTGGAGAGTTGTATAGCGATTATCAACAAATTAGGGATATTCATTCTTTAGAGAAAATAAGTGATTATATAAAGTTGGCATTATCAGCTAATCCTAAAGAAAGGGAAGGACAGTTAATTATTACAAGGGTTTTACAGGTTATTGGTGAATATTTAAAAAACACTCTAGAATCTCCCAAGTTATCTAGCACTACAAGCGAGCTTCTTCTACTATCATTACCAAAGAACACAAGAGAAGTCATTATAGATTTACGTAACTCACTATCACATGCTTACTCGCTCTCTAAAAGAACAGAGATTGAGGAAAATACAGATGTTAACTTTTTTATTGGTGTTCAAAATGATACTAAAAGAATCGATAATGTAATTACGGATATTCTTTACAATAACAAGATTAAAATAGTCATAATATTGCTAAAGAAAATTACCAGTAGTGAAAACTTAGACGAGATAAAAGAAGTTGCTGGAATATTTAGTAACGTTGAATTAGATGAAATGATTACAGAGAGTTTTAAAGTGATGGAACATGATAAGCTTGAAAAACTCATAAAAGAATTAAGCAATAATATAACTGAAAAGACGAATTATGAAAAGGAGCTGTTTAATAAAATTGATAACATAATCAATTTTGCAAAAACTAAATCAAAAAATATCAGAACTGATTATGTTACGGCGTTTATATCATTAAAGAGCTTAGATGTTGGTTTGAATGACAATAAGATTGACCATAATGTTATTAGAGGAATAAAATTCTTTGCTAATAAAACACTAGAGAATATTCCTTCCCAAATAGAGTCTCACAATCTTAAAGAAATAGCCGAACTATCAATGAAAATTTCTCATAGTGTTAGGTCAAGAATACAGGATGACAACCTTGATAAAGTAAATAGATTAACTTGTGAGATTTTTTACATTGCTGAATTTGGAACAGGTGACCTTAAATGGATTGAGGAATTAAGAAACAAGTTGAATGAGAAAGGTTCGTTTATTCCTATACATAAACAAAGGAAGGCTTACAACATAACAGAAGAAAAATACAATAACCAGCTTGAACTGAAGTTATCTGAACTGAAAAGTATTTTGAGGAATAACGCATTAAGTGGCAAGTTAACTGAAAAGCTTCCTTCCTACAAGAGGAATAAAAAGTTGCAAGCAGTAGTAGAAATGCTTGTTCTGGATATAATGTCAATTTTAGGTAGATCAGAGAAGCATCTAGAAAACAATCTACTTTTTTTAGATGATAACACTCCTTTATTAACTGGAAAATGTTTGCGTAATCATTTAGCACACGATAATACCTTAGTTGATGTATTGTTATCTGATCCCTCAATAGCAGTTATCTTGAACGCTAAAAAACTTATTTCAGAAAATGTAATAAAAAGTAAGAAGAAAATTGGCAAGTCGGTAAGAGATGATCCTTCCAAGCTGAAAGATAAATACGATCAAAACCTTATCACTATTACTAATCAGGAAAAAATGTTTGCTGCGTTGGAAGAAGGAAATCTTGAAGACTTAAAGAGTTATCTCAAAAAAGGAGCAGACATCAATGCTAGAAGTATTAACTCATGGACTACATTACATTTTGCTGCTAAGGGACCTAGTCTTGAAATTATAAAATTTGTTCTTAATCAAAATTTAGACGTTAATGTTAAAGATATTAATGGTCAAAGCCCACTACATATTGCTGCTGCATATGGAAGGAAAAATATTGTGGAATTTTTTATAGGAAAAACAGGTGTATATGTTGATGATCTAGATAATAGTGGCAAAACATCACTACATATTGCAGCTAAAAATGGTCACAAAGATGCTGTTGAAATTCTACTAAAAAATAATGCTAATACTAATACCAAAGATATAGCTGGTTTTTCACCTTTACACTATGCAATAAAAAACAATCATATTGATGTTGCTAAGATTATGCTGGAAAAAGAAGCGAATGTTGACATCAACGAAACTATGGGTGGCTTTACTTCACTACATATAGCTGCAGAAAGTGGTTATCTAGGGCTAGTTAATTTTTTACTGAAAAATGAGGCAAATGTTAATGCAAGAAACGATAAGGAGGGAATACCATTACATACAGCAGCACTAAATGGCCACCTAGAAGTAGTGAATGCTTTAATTCTCAAAGGAGCCGATGTTAACTCCAGAGTTATAGATGGTTGTACACCATTACACTATGCAATAGAAAACGGTCATGAAAAGATAGCTAATATTTTATTGAAGCATGGAGCTAATGTTAATGTTGTTGACAAAACCTATAATAACACACCTTTGCACTACGCAGCAAAAGATGGACATGAGAAAATTGTTAAGGCTTTACTGACAAATAAGGCAAATGCTAGTATTGCCACTGTGGAAGGTATAACCCCACTACATTTTGCAGTGCAGAGTGGCCACTTGAAGATAGTTGTTGCTCTTCTCGAGCATGGGGTTAACATTCGCGCTAAAGATAAAAATAATGCTACGCCATTACACTATGCAGCAGAGAGTGGTCATAAGGCAGTTGCTGAGCTTTTAATAAAAAATGGAGTAGAAATCAATGATAAAGCCAATAATAATCTAACACCATTACATGTAGCTGCTCTGAAAGGTCACAAAGATATTATTGAACTCCTAATAAGAAATAAAGCTGAAGTTAGAGCTCAAGACATTAAGGGTAGTACACCATTACATGCAGCTGCGATGAATGGTAGCAAAGATATTATTGATCTTCTAATAAAAAATAAAGCTGAAGTTGATGCTAGAACTAATGATGGCATGACGCCATTGCATGTAGCTGCTCTAAGTGGACATAAAGACGCTATTGCTTTTCTAATCAAAAGTAAAGCTGAAGTCAATACTAGTGCTAATTATGGTCTTACACCTTTACATGCAGCTATTGTAGGGGGTCACAAAGATATTGTGAACCTTTTAATAAAAAATGAAGCCAAAGTTAATATGGAAGGTATTGCAGGTAGTACACCATTACATGTAGCTGTGGAGGAAGGTTATAAAGAAATCGTTGGAATTTTGGTAGCAAATAGAGCCAATGTTAATGTTAAGAGTAACAACCTAACACCATTGCTTTCTGCTATTAAGCATAATCATAAGGAAATCGTTGAAGTTCTTGTAGAAAATGGAGCTAGTGTTAATGCAGAAGGTGATGAACCTTTATCATTAGCAGTGCTCGCTGGTTATAGGGATATTGTAGAGATTTTGCTAAAAAACAAGGCCCGTACTAATATGAAAGGTCCTGAAGATGCTACACTATTACATTTGGCTGCTAAAAGAGGCCACAAGGAAATAGTAAATGCTCTGATAGCAAGGGGAGCCAATGTTGATGCTATGACTATTAATAGTACAACACCATTATATCTTGCGGCACAAGAAGGCCATGAAGAAGTTGCTGAAATTTTGATAGCAAACAAGGCTAACGTTAACTTTGTAAATGTTGAAGGTGCTCCACTACATATAGCTGCAGGACACGGCCATGTTAATGTTATTGAAGTCCTATTAAGTAATGGAGCAAAAGTTAATGTTAAGGACAATAAGAGCAGAACACCTTTAGAATTAGCAGTTGCACATGGTCATTTGCAAGTGGTAAAAATGTTACTGCAGTATAAAAAAGTAGATATGAATGCTAAAGGCAATGATGATTGGACTATACTGCACATTGCTTCACAGGAAAGTAACTTGGAAATGGTAAAATGTCTAGTAGATGAAGGGTCTAATATTAATGCTAAAAATGCCTCTGGATCAAAGCCTATACACATTGCAGCTAGAGAAGGTTATAAAGATACCGTAGAGTTTTTCCTTAGCAAGGGGTTGAGTATTAATGAGCTTGGTACAGCTAACCAGACATTACTACACTATGCTGCAATGAAAGGTCGGTTAGAAGTTGTAAAGTATTTGATAGCACAAGGTGCTGACGTTAATGCTAAAGATACTAATGGCTTAACCCCTATGCATATTGCTGCTAATTTTGGTTATAAAGACGTTATTGAAGTTTTATTAAAAAATGGTGCAGTTTATAACGCTGTTGACAAGCTTTGTAGAAGACCATTAGAAATGACTAACGATAAAGACGTTATCAATCTATTAGCATCAACTGAGAAATTATTTGAGGCTGTAAAACGTAATAGCTCTTCAGAGATTGAGAATTACATTAAAGCAGGAGCGTTTGTTAATGCCAAAAATGCTGATAGTGTAACACCATTATATTATGCTGCATGGAAGGGCTATGATGGAGTTGTCAATATTCTATTACAAAATAAAGCTAATCCTAATGTGGTTGGTAACAAGGGGTTTACTCCTCTGCATTATGCTGCTAAGTTCTCTCACTTAAAAGTTGTAAAGGCCCTATTATCTAATGGTGCAGTATACAATGCTGTCTCTGACAGTGGGAAAACACCATCAGATTTTACTGTGGATAAAAGTATAACTAGCTTATTTAAACTAGTCAGTGAATCATTTAAAAAGGTTAAAGATGGTAATGCTCAAGTTATTAATGACCTAAATAAGATAAAGGATATTGATACAGTAAAAGCAGTGATGAGTGCTCGTAATAGAGAGAACAAAACGTTAGTAGTTGCTGCAGTACATAGTAACTTTTCAAAAGTCGAGCAGTTGAAGCAGATATCGCAAAGTGACGTATCCGCTCAGATTGATACAGCTTTAGTGCTCTTGAATCAAGGCAATTACCAAAAAGCCTTAAGTATTTTCAGAAGCGCATTTGAAAGAAGAAAAGAAATACTAGGACCAGACAATCCTGGTACTTTAGATATTCAGACATATATAGCCAAAGTGCTATATAAGCAAGGAATTTACCAAGAAGCTTTAAATATGCTTAAAGAGATTTTTCAGAAACAAAAAGAAATGCTGGATTTAAACGATAAGGATACTTTAAGTACAAGAAGTACAATCGCTTTAGTGCTGCATAGACAGGGGAAAGATGAAGAAGCTTTTAATATTTATCAAGAAGTCTATCAGAGACAAAAGGAAATACTAGGGTCAAATCATTCAGATACCTTAAATACTCAGTTTCACATGGCATTAGTATTAGATAAACAGGGAAAATATGAAGAAGCGTTAAATATCAATAGGGCAGTTTTTGAAAAGAGGAAAGAAACACTAGGTACACATGATCTAGCCACTGTGAGTGCCAAAAATAATATAGCAATGGTACTAGCTAACCAAGGTAAATACGAAGAGTCCTTAAAAATCTATAAAGAGGTTTTTGAAAAGAAGAAAATAATTTTAGGTATTAATCATGCTGATACCTTGAGAACGTTACATAACATTGCTGGGGTACTCTTCAATCAAAATAAATATCATGAAGCCTTGAAAGCTTTTCAAGAGGTTTTAAATATCCAGAAAAAAGCTTTACAACAAAATCACCCAGAAACCTTGAATACTCAATACAACATAGCAAATGTACTTTTTGCTCAAGGGAAATGGATCAGCGCACTTAAAGTCTACAGAGAAAGTTTTGATCAAAGAAAAGCTGTTTTTGGACCAAGTCATCCGAGTGTTTTAGATATTTTAAAAAAGATAGAGATGATTAATTTTAGATTTAAGCTTGAGGGTAGCGAAGCATCAGAGGTTCTCCAGCATCTGCAGAAAGATATCAACATTGCTGCTAGTAAAGGTGATATACGAACTGTTCAGCGTCTGTTAAAAGATGGAGCTGATGCCAACGATAAAGATATTGATGGAAGAACACCGTTGCATTACGCTGTTAGCAATGGACACATAGATATTGTAAACATCTTACTAACAAATGGAGCTAATGTTAGTCAAGTTACTAATAAAGGTAATACACCATTACACACTGCTACTTCCAAATGTTACAAAGAAATTGTTGAGGTTCTGTTACAACATATCAGTCGTGATAAATTAAATGACTTTGTTAATGCTAAAACTACTTCTAGTGGTACTACATCACTTCATGTTGCAGCTAAAGGTGGCTCCTTGGAAGTTGTAAAATCTTTATTAAAACATGGTGCAATTTATAACATTGAGAACAAAGAAGGTAAAATACCTATTGATCTTTCTAAGGACCAAAAAGTTACTAACCTACTGAAATTAATTGAAGAATTGTTTGGAGATGCAAAAAAAGGTAATGTTGAAATTATCAGCAAGCTTAAAGCAGTAAAACCTGATGAGTTTATAGCTGTAACAAATGCTCGTAATAATCAAGGGAATACATTATTGCAAGTTGCTATAGCCAATAAACATAAGAATATTGCAACTAAATTGTTAAAAATGCTGAAGGAGCCAGATCAAAATTTACAAGACGTCAATATAGAAAGTGGAGTTAAAAGTTTGAAACTTTGAATAATACTATTGAAATATTTATATATAACCTAAGTTAATATTATACTTAAATCAGTTACAATATCTGAGTTTCAGCAAGCCATAGAGTCAAATTAAGGAAAGTAGATATAGAAAAAAGTACAAATTTTTGGTACATGGGCTACTTTATACTCCACATCACAGCTACAAGTTTACCATTTTATTCTATTAGACATATTTATTGCGTTAAAGGAGAGTATACGTAAACACCTGGATTTATTACAGAAACTAAAACACTGCAAGATATTAAAAATATTATGTTTAAACTAGTTTGACTTATATTATATACTGTGGATAATATATCATCTATTTATGATTATATTAATATAAGGAAAATGTTATAATCTGGAGGGTAAGTAGTTATGCTAGGCAATGATAATACAAGCTACAGTTTAATTTCTGCAGTTCGTGAAGGAAGACTAGAAAGAGCAAGGGAGTTAATTAATTCTTTTGGACTATCTTATTCACAAGCATGGTCAGAAGGATATGTTTTACTTCGTGATGCTATTGAGAATAAACATACAGCGGTTACTAAACTACTTTTAACAAACGGTTCTAAAGTTAACAGCAAAAACAAAAAACCTTCTAATACTCCACTTCATTTTGCTGCTATAAATGGTGACATAGAAATTGTTAAGATGCTTCTAGACAGAGGTGCTAACATTGATGCTAAAAATCAGTATGGCAGAACTCCGCTTCACAATGCGATTGAAAATAAGAAAATGGAAATTACCGAACTACTTTTAAATCGTGGAGCTAACATTAACGTCAGAAGCAATGATGGTATAACTCCTCTTCATATTGCAGCTGAGAGAGAGTATTTACAGATTGTTGAGCATCTTTTAAAATATGGAGCTTATGTTAATTGTGTGTGTACTTCAACATGGAAAAAAGGTTATGCACCACTGCACTTTGCTGTTGAAAAAGGTAGTAAAGAAGTTATCACGTTGCTTTTAAGTAGAGGTGCTAATGTTGATGTTAAAGGGGAAGATAGTATAACCCCTCTTCATATTGCTGCTAAGAAAGGATATATGCATATTGCCGAAGATCTTCTAAACCATGGTGCTTGTACTCATTCTTTCACATTGAAGGAAGGATATACGCCACTACATTTTGCTTCTGAACTAGGCAATGAAGAAGCTGTGAAATTATTCTTGAATAAAGGTGCTGATATTAATGCTAGCACAAATAGTAATTTAACGCCACTTCATATTGCTACCAAAACAGGACGTAAAACAGTTGTAAAGCTGCTCTTACAACATGGAGCTAAAGTTGATAATCAGGACAAAGATGGTAAAACCACACTACACCTCGCTGTTGAAAAAGGATATTTAATGATTGTTGAGGATGTTTTAAAGTATTGTCCTGATATTAATCATCAAAGTAACAGAAGCTCTCTTAAAATCGCAGTGCACGGCTATGGAGAAGAGTATAAAAAGATTGTTGAGGCTCTTCTAGAATATGGTCTTATTGTTAATCTCGAAGATGCAAATAATCCTAAGTTATTACATGCTGCTGTTGAAAAAGGATATTTGAAAATTGTTGAAGACCTATTGAAGTATGGTGCTGATGTTAATACGTTACACAATTCAACATCTAAAGAAGGTTTTACACCTTTACATAGTGCAGCCAAAAACAAACAGGAAGAAGTAGCTAAATTATTGATAAGCTATGGAGCTGATATAAATGCTCAAGACAAAACTGGAAAAACTCCAATATTTTATGCTACTGAGAATGCCGATTTAAAAATTACCAAGCTACTTTTAACTAATAGAGCTAATGTAAAAGATAATCCTGAGCTATTGAATATTGCTGTTAAGAAGGAATGCATAGAAATCGTTGAAGCTCTTTTGCAACACGATACTGATATTAACGCTAGTGATAAATATGGAAGAACAGCATTGCATTTTACTGCTTTAAGTGAGAGTGAAGGTTTTTTTGGATTTCTTACTAATGAAGATCCTGATATTAATATTAAGGGAGAAATTGCTAAACTGCTTCTAAGTAAGGGAGCTAATATAAATGCTCAAACCAAAAATGGTATTACGACGCTTCATGCTGCTGCTCAGAAAGGATATACGAAAGTTGTTGAAGCTCTTTTAGAATATAATGCAGATGTTAATTCTACAGTTAAAAGTGATATAACACCTCTCCATCTTTCTGCTCAACAAGGAAATGAAGTAATTAGCAAAATGCTCTTGAACAAAGGAGCTAACGCAAACGCTAAGCAAAAAGATGGAATAACTGCGCTTCATATTGCAACTCAAAAAGGCCATAAAGAGGTTGTAAAAGTATTGCTAGAATGCGGTGCTAAAGTTGGTTCTAAAATTAAAAGTGACATAACACCACTGCACCTGGCTGCTCAAAAAGGTTACCAGGAAATTATTGAGACTGTCTTGAAATTTGGTGCTGATATTAACTCTAGAGATGAGTATGGCAGAACAGCACTTCACATTGCTTCTAAAGAAGGACATGAAGAAGTTGTTACAACTCTTTTGGAATATGGCTCTGATATTAATATTACGAGTAGAAATAATCATACACCACTTGATTCTGCTATGGCTGGTATAAGGTCATTCTATAGTCAACTCAACAACTATGACTCTGATGATGATGGTTATTACGATCCTGATCGTGGTGTCTGTTCGTGTGAAGTAACTGCTGAAGCTCTTAAACGCCACATAGTTAAAATGAAAACCGCAAATTTATATGTAAGTGAAAAAAATTTACTATCAATGAGTATCAGTGGTGAAATAAGTGGCTTTCAGGATGAATGTGAGGAAGAAATAGCAAGGATGAAGAGTGAGAAGATTAATAATCCTAACATTTCATTTTATGATATCTTGGCAAAAGGTACAAGCTCATTAGCAATATATATGAGGAATGAAAATATAGTGCAGGTTTTAAAATCAGACGACTATAAAACAAAATTTCCAATATATGCTAGTATGATCGAAAGTCATTTCAGAAAGGGTATGGAAAGAAAAGAGTTACTTGAACAAGGCAATAAAATTTTCCATTTTCTCTTTAACAATTTTCCTGAGTTACCATATGACTGTACTGAAAAAATATTTAGCTACCTGAGTAACGAAGACTTAAGAATTTTGATAGATGCTTGTAACCCTCTTAGCATCAGTAATCCTAATACTAATATTAACAATGTAGTGATTACCTCAAGTACATCTCAAGTACAGTACGTTTAAGTTAAGGAAAAATAGCAGAACAAGCTACTTTCAACATTAAGTAATGGCTTTAGTAATTTAAAGATTATTTTAAAGGTTTTATGGAAATATTCAAAAAAGTATACGTGTCAAGTTAAGGAAAAATGAGCAAATTTAGTGCACTAAAAGTTGGGGAATATTAAATAAATCATTGGAGGTAAGTTTGGAAAGTAAAATACTTATCAAATGAAGATGAAGAAAATAATCGCAGAAATGGGAGGAATGCAATAACTCTACGTACTACAATTAATCTAGTTTATAGCATTACCCATGGTAATCCAAATAAGATTTTTTTCTCATAATCAAGTCATAGTAAATTGGAACAACTTTTCACATCTAACAAAAGCTCTGACTTTAGATTTAGGATTGAAATTAGTAAGTAGAATGATTACGTAATGCATATATTAGTGAAAGGAGGTACAACATGAGTAATATAGTTCATTCAAATAAAAACAATAAATGTGATAACTTTAGTGTAAGAGGACTACAAAGAGCCGTTGATAACATATTTGATAGCTTCTTTACAGGATGGGACTCAGAGCTTTCCAGAAGAGGTAGTAGTCTATTACCAGCTTGCGATTTTTATGAAACAAAAGAAAGCTATTGTCTCTCACTAGAGCTACCAGGTATTTCCAAAGAAAGCATAGACATTAGTATATCTAGCGACAGCTTAATAGTGAAGGGTGAAAAGACGTGTAATAACGAGTCAAAAGATAAGCAGTTTTACCATCGAGAAAGATACTATGGATCTTTCTATAGGTCTATTCAGCTTCCAGTAAATGTAGAGCAAGATAAAGTGTCTGCTAATTTTTCAGATGGAATATTGCACGTAACCATACCTAAGTCGGAGAAACATATCAAGAGAATTGATGTAAAGTAACCAGTAAGTAATAGCAGGCTTCTAGTTTGAGGCTTGCTACTTTAAATTATTATAGATGGAATGTAATAAAGTTCAATTATCTTTTCTAGATCTAAATTTTTGTCTTAGCGTATTTATTATACAGATAGTGTAAAGCCTTTGTTAAGCTTACATATTGTCAATAATCTATTAATAACTCTTATGGTATAATTGACTTTGAAGAAAGAGGGAGTATGAGTGAGGCAAATCCAATAGTTACATTGAAGGCTAAAATTAAAGAATTTGGTTTTAGTGAATTAAAGGCTGGTGAGAGCAATAAATCAGCAAACTCTGGTGAAACAATGTATTTCGATTTTCCAAGAATGAACTTTGTTATTAATGGAAAAATTATAGATACAGTTTTAACCTCTGCATTAATTGAAGGAGCTCAATATCGCAAAAGCAACCTTTTTAATAGTTATGATATATACAGTAGTGAAACCGCAAGAGAAAAACAAAGAGAAATAGATACAGATTATGGTAGAGCTTTTGTTGATTCAGTCCTCAAGGATCTTGAAAAGGAACTTGCACATAATGCGTTATGTGAATTATGGAAAAGTCACTGCAAAAATTCTGAAATTCCTGATTATCAGAAAACCACCTCATATGGGAAAGATTTTGAGAGATTTTACAATGCTGGAAGAGAGCATCTGCATCTATTACTAAAAGTAGGAGATGAGAATAAGAACTATCGCCCATTTGTAAAAGAAGTCTTTAAGGAAATGTTCCAATACGCAGAAGCAAGTGTTCCGAATGACCCTATTTTAGAAGAAATAATCACTAATTGTAACCAAGCGGGGTATGAATTTGCTGTAAGCATCCCTATTCTTGAAAGTTCACTCTTGGAATATGGATTAAAAGGGGAATATAGCAAGAATAAAACAATGTGTATTGATTGTGCTGATCCAATCAGTACAAAAGTAAAATCTGATATGTTAGTGTTCGTAACGAAGTTTGATAACCCAGGAGAAAAAATATGCGATCTATCGACTTCACTTGAATTTGTACTTGAGTCTCAAGATGGTAAAGATGGTGTAACCTATAAAGATGGCAAATTATTACTTACTATTCCTAAGGAACTAAAAAATTATAAAGGGGAAAGTAGAAACTTGTTTGATATTATTAAAGAATATTTTCAAAAATTCTGCGAAAAATTAGGATTTAAATTCGAGATAAAAACACAAAAAATAGAGCATGATTTGGACGATTCGCTGAAAGTAAATAGTCATCTTGAAAGCCTAAGACCACCTATTTGTAGTGATAATTATGCTCTTGGTCATTAAGTACTTTAAACCATAAGCTCAAGTTAGAGAGAATGGCACAAATGTTATTAAACAATAAAAGTTATAGTTGTATCTGGTTAGGGAATGTGAGAGCGTTCAAAGAAGCATACGCGTCAAGTTAAGGAAATAAAGGTATGAAGAAGATAGGATAACAAGGTATAAGTTCTCTCGGATATATTTTAGTGAGAGAACTAATGATGAATAAAATAACTTGCTTATCAAATTACCTCAACAAATTTTTCAATGAGAGAGCAAATGAAATATCAATTGAAACAGGATTTATAAAAAGGAAGAGAAAATTGAGTGGTTCATCATTCATAAAAGCTATAATTTTGGGTAATATAGGGGTTTCAAACTGCAGCATAGATACAATGTGCCAATTATTAAATGAAGAATCTGTGATAATAACGAAACAGGGTTTAGATTTCAGGTTTACTAAAGAAGCAGTAGAATTTATGAAGAGAATGTACAATGAATCTATGGCTTTATTTAAAAATACCCTGCAAATTGATTGTAGAATCTTGCAGCAATTTAAAAGCGTCGAGTTATTGGATAGTAGCTCTGCCTAACAGTATGAAAAATCTGTATAAAGGGTATGGTACTATAGTATTTTCTAAAATGAAGGGAATGTTCAAAAAAGTGTGTCAAACCGAGAAATAAAATATAATTGAGATAAAAATGGAGGTTTGACATGAGTCAAAGAATAGCAAATAGAACTACTGGTTTGGTAGATTATAAAGAATTAGAAACAAATATCTTGTCGTCTATACGAGAAGGTAGACCATTAATGGGAAAAGACGGTGCATTAACGCCATTTGTAAAAAGGCTACTTGAAGCAAGCTTGGAAGGTGAAATAGAACATCATTTATCTACTGAAAGCGAAGAAAACAATCGTAGAAACGGAAGGAATGGAAAAACTTTGAAGACAAGTGCAGGTTCATTTGAACTATTGACACCAAGAGACAGAGAGGGAAGTTTTGAACCACAGATAGTGAAAAAAAGGCAAACAAGCCTACATCCAGAACTTGAAACAAAGGTCTTGAACATGTTTGCAAGTGGTGTGGGATACAGAGATATAGCATCATATGTGGAAGAAATTTATGACCATAAAATATCTGCAGCAGAGATATCTGGAATTACAGATAAATTACTACCTATAATCAATGAATGGCGTAGTCGTCCACTGCAATCAGTGTATCCAATAGTATTTATGGATGGGATGTTTTTTAAGATAAAAGAAGACGGTCGCTGTGTAAGTAAGTGCATGTATAACATATTAGGAATAGACCAAAATGGCAGAAAAGAAGTACTGGGTTTTTACTTAGCAGAAAGCGAGGGAGCTAGCTTCTGGTTAGGCGTATTAAATGACTTGAAAGAGAGAGGAATAGAAGACATTTTGATAGCTTGTGTCGATGGCCTAAAAAGCTTTCCTGCAGCTATAAATAGCGTATTTCCTAATGTGGAAGTACAGCTATGTGTAGTACATCAAATAAGGAACTCTCTGAAATACGTATCGAGCAAAAGTTTTCATGAATGATTTGAAAAAAATATACCGTGCTACAAGTAAAGAAATTGCAGAAAATTATTTGCTTGAGCTAGAGGAAAAATGGGGCGAAAAGTATCCATTAGTTGTGAAATCTTGGCAGAACAATTGGGAAAGTTTATCTGGTGTATTAGATAGAACTTGATCTGACACTTTAAAAAAGTAAGTTATAAAATAATGAAAATAAGGAGTGTTAAAAATGAGTACAGTACAGACAAAAATATTAAAACCAAAGCTAGGATTATTAGAACTAGCAAAGCAACTAGGAAATGTATCTCAAGCATGCAAAGTGATGGGATACTCAAGAGATACATTTTATCGCTTTAAGGAGTTATATGAAAATGGAGGAGAGGAAGCATTACATGAAATAAGTAAGAAAAAATCGCTATTAGCGAACAGAGTTTCCGACGATATAGAAAGAGCAGTGATTAGTATAGCAACAGAATTTCCAGCATATGGACAAGAAAGAGCTGCAAATGAACTGAGAAAAAGAGGTATAATAATTTCTCAGGGAGGAGTAAGGTCTGTATGGCTCAGAAATGACCTTGAAACTCTCAAAAAGAGACTTAAAGCACTAGAGACAAAAGTAGCTCAAGACGGAATTGTTTTAACTGAAGAACAACTTGCAGCTTTAGAAAAAGTGAAAGAACAAAGGGAAGCTCATGGTGAAATTGAGACCAGGTTATTTGGGTTCTCAAGATACCTATTATGTGGGTAATATCAAAGGTATAGGGCGAATTTATCAGCAAACTTTTGTTGATACTTATTCTAGAGTTGCAATGGTTAAACTTTACACGGACAGAACAGCTATTACAGCTGCAGATCTTCTCAACGATAGAGTCATTCCATTTTTTGATGAGCAGAAAATTCCATTATTACGCATTTTAACTGATAGGGGTACGGAGTATTGTGGCAAGCTCGAAAATCACGCTTATCAGCTTTATTTGGGAATAGAAAACATTGATCATTCTAGAACTAAAGCCAACTCTCCACAGACTAATGGCATATGTGAAAGGTTTCATAGAACTATGCAAGATGAGTGTTACAATATCATCTTTAGAAAGAAAATCTATAGTTCTTTAGAAGATCTACAGATCGATGTTGATTATTGGTTGCGTTCTTACAACGAAACAAGAGCTCACTCGGGTAAATATTGCTATGGTAAAACACCTGTACAAACTTTTCTTGATAGCAAACATATTGCTTTTCAGAAAAATATTAGTAGCATTAAACAAGAGACTGATATTAGTTTTAACTACCTCAATTATCCTGTCAGTTAAGTCTTGTCTGTCAGGTCAAGTCTTGTCTTTTACACCTTATTTTTACGCGGCTTGTTCTCACAAATATACGATCTTTTTTGCAATTTTAGAAAGAGTCAATCATTGAATTTTTTGTGATGCTAAATGAGAGAACCTTTTTAAAATATTCTACCAATAAAAAAGCTTGTATCTCCTACCTAGTGCTCTCTCTTGCATACTTGAAAAAACCACTCAAAAAACTTATACACCAGCCCCACTACCTTTCCCAATTCCTGCACTTGCACCCTGACTTACATTCACATCATCCAAAGCAGTATCTGGATCGACTCCTATTCTTCTTAACATCTCTTCAAGTCTAGCTGCTCTTTGAGCCTCTTGTTCTGCCCTTTGAGCATTTTGTTCTGCCGTTTGCTCTGCCCTTTGTCTTGCTTGAGCTTCTTGTTCTGCCGTTTGCTCTGCCCTTTGTCTTGCTTGAGCTTCTTGTTCTGCCCTTTGAGCATTTTGTTCTGCCGTTTGCTCTGCCCTTTGTCTTGCCTGAATTGACTGTTCGATACTTTGTTCTGATGCTCTAATTCTAACTTCTATTTCTTCTATGCGCCTCCTTATATCATTTGATTCTTCTATTGCTTTTTTTGTTCTTTTCTTCTCTTTTTCAAAAAAGGTTTCTTTTTTCTCAAACTTTTTTTCAAGCAAATCTGTTAACTGATTTAGCGCAAAAACTGATATATTTCCTATTTCTCTCCTTTTTAGATTACCGCCGTTGTAATACTTACCTACCACCTCTTGTAACCCTTTGCAATTTTCCTTATTATAATAGTAATTTACCATAAGGTTTGCAAATTTGAATAATCCCTGACACGAGAGCTTTTTTATATACTCCTTACTTATTTCAGTAAATTCGGTTTCATCTGCTCCTAACACAAATTTCTGTTGCTCAAAAAAATCACTATTATCCCAACGGAAACAATTTTCTATATTCTCACACAATTTTACTATCAATTTGTAGTATGAATTTATCAAATCAGCATACTCCAATATTGGCTCTACAAATATTTCATCAGGTTGTACTTTATCTTTCTTATAACTCTTCAATATTTTGTATTGTGTTTCACCCTCTTTTAATAACTTACCCACTTCTAACTTTATTATCTCCAACTCTTTACAATTTTTACACTCCTTACTTAACGATTTTAGATTTTCTACCCAAATCTCTTCATAGAATTTTTGATACTCTTCATTACGTTGTTCAAATTTCTTTCTTATCCCTTTTGTTGAGTCAAGAATGTTTCTTGCTTCTCTTATAGACATTTCCTTATTAAGTATCTTTTTCACAAAACCTAAGTTATTTTTTAATGGCTTTATATAGTGTTCTCTTACTTCTTCCAAATATTGATTCCTTGATTCCATTAACCTTCCTTCTTCCCAATACGCTATATAATGCAACTTATTACATGCAGCTATATTGATTATCTTAAATAAATCTTGACCGCTATTAATTAGATTGACTGAAATTTCTCCAAATAATCTATATATGTAACCATACCCTTGCTTTTCTTTCATTACATAATCATGTACATTATTTAGTGCTTTCAGTATTGCATTAATTCTCTGTTGCATACTATTTGCATTTTGTATACCTGCTTGTACATCTGGATGATACTTTAATGACAGTCTCTTAATATCATTAATTCTATCCTTAGCATATCTATTGTGTTCTTCTTTACTCTTTTTACCCGCTTCTACATCTTTCAGGCTTATATCAAGATTCATTAGTAACCATTTTAATTCAAATGATTCCAGTGCTTCATTTAAAGTGGTATTAGAATCATTATCAATGTTATTACTTAAAATAACTGCCCTAATCAGACTACTAAACTTATCTGCTATTGCGAGCGTTCCTACTTCTGCAGTATTTCTACCAGCAAAATAAGAACATCCTGCAACTATCGCTCCTACCCCTAGTGTTACTCCTACACCTAATGCCGTAGCTCCTGCTCCTAATACTCTTTTTCCTATGTCTTTTCCAGTATCCAGCATACATCCCTCCTTTGTTAGCTGTTGATAATTATAAATATATCCATATTGAACAATATGCCATTGATGTACTATCACATTTGTAAATATGCTAAGCACTAACCTCTGCAAAAAAGAGTAGCTATCGTAATTTATCGCTCTTTCCCACTGTTCTTTAGTCAGCTCAACATCTTTTATTTTCTTACTCCATGGCCACCACCAATACACTTTCATTTCACCAAATGCTTCAAGTAACATCAGGCTTT
Organism: Wolbachia endosymbiont (group A) of Udea olivalis; assembly: GCF_964028365.1. Taxonomy (NCBI): domain Bacteria; kingdom Pseudomonadati; phylum Pseudomonadota; class Alphaproteobacteria; order Rickettsiales; family Anaplasmataceae; genus Wolbachia; species Wolbachia endosymbiont (group A) of Udea olivalis. The sequence continues at coordinate 1,320,360 of NZ_OZ034773.1, read as the reverse complement.
CATTTTCTAATACTTCACCATCTTTATTCTTTTGTAGTAGTACCTTAGAATCAAAACCTTTTTGTTTGCATAAATGCTCAAATAAAGTAGGACCAAACTCCCACAAAAGTACCCGATATTTTCTATGTTCAGAAAAACGTCTAATTATATTGTTTTGCCATAAAGGTAAACTAACACTACCAAATGTATATTCAGGAAAAATTGGTTCCATTAACCTCTCTCAACTTCTGTGCTTGCACCTTGGCTTACATTTACATCATCCAAAGCAGTACCTGGATCGACTCCCATTCTTCTTAACATCTCTTCAAGTCTAGCTGCTCTTTGAGCCTCTTGTTCTGCCCTTTGAGCTTCTTGTTCTGCCGTTTGCTCTGCCCTTTGTCTTGCTTGAGCTTCTTGTTCTGCCGTTTGCTCTGCCCTTTGTCTTGCTTGAGTTTCTTGTTCTGCCCTTTGAGCATTTTGTTCTGCCGTTTGCTCTGCCCTTTGTCTTGCTTGAGCTTCTTGTTCTCTACTTTGCTCTGATGCTCTGTTGCTAGCTTCTGATTCTGCTAGTCTTATACTCACTTCATCTCTCTCTGCTTTTTCTACCTCTTCAAACTTGTTTTTTGACCATTCTCCTACATCTGTACGATAACCAGGTCCTGTTAATATTTCCTCCCATGCTGGACTCCAGGTTATTGTACGGGAAATATATCTACAAAACCTAGCAATATACATTGATTTAGGCAGGTCATTATAATCATATAAAAGCGTGAGAAAGTTCTTATACAACTTCTTCAGATATGGATTGTTAGATTTTCTTGCTTCCTCTTCTATCTCATTTATATAATCCACTATTACTCTATCACATCCTGTTCTTATTGCTAAGTAACCAACCTCAATACACTCATAAAGTTTGGCATATGCCTCTTCACGATCTTTTTCAGATGGTTCAGCTTTACCTACAAAAAATTCTAAAATTGAACCAAAAAATGAAGTATTACGAGTATTAATATTTTCTACGCAAGTTTTCAATAGACTCATAAACTCTCTTTCACCCTGACCACCTATCTCATTTAGTAATGGCACCTTCTCCCCACTTTTTACAAAAGACCCGTCTTCGGAAGGAGTTTCTGATACTATAGTATTTTCTAAAATGAATGATAAATTTCCATTATGGTATTACCAACCAAAAGTTGTAAGTCTGTACATTTATACATTAGAGGTCTGAGGCGGCTTTTGATGGTATGCCAACAGTGTTCTATGGGATTCAAATCTGGTGAATATGTTGGAAGATACAGCACATGACAGCCAAAAGACTCTATTAATGATTTTGTTTTAGTGGTCTTATGAAATGTAGCATTATCCATAACTATGGTTGTGCCAAGTGGCAATTTAGGTAATAACATCTTCTCCAACCATATATTGAATACCTCTTTGTCACACCCACCTTTGAAAGTCATTGGTGCAATAAATCTCATTCCAATCCACCCGGCTACTATACTGATTCTCTCTCGAGTTCTCCCTGGAATATCTGCATAAATTTTCTTTCCTCTTGGAGCACGTCCATATTCTCGGTATAACTTATTATCAACTCCTGCTTCATCTATATATAAGATGCTGGAATGGTCTATTTTTGAGATTTTATCAATAAACTCCTGCCTATCTTCTTGATTGCGTTCTTGATATAGTGTGACTTTTTTTTAAAGTAATTTTTAGCTGTTTTAGTCTATACCAAATTGAATTTATTCCAAATCCAAGATTTTGTTTCATCTCTGCCAGAGTATGATCTGGATTCTTTGTAACATATTCTTCGAGTATTTTTGGGTCTATTTTTCGAATAAAGCTACCGTTTTTAGATGGCTTTAGGCTTTCACCAGCAGCTTTCTTTTTTAACCAGCGGTACAGAGTTGCTATTCCTATCTCCATGAGCTCTGCTATCTCAACCTTTGTCTTGCCTTTTTCTATCATCAATACTGCCTTTTCCCTTAAATCCACACTATATGCCATTATAACTCAAATACTTTATTATACCTTTATCATTTACTTTAGGAAATACTATAGTTTAAGTAAATCTACTTCTTCCTTTCCTACAATCGAAAAATCAAATAGCAATTTATGAACCTTTCTCATTACTGTAAAAATCGATTTATCTATTAGAGCTTTATATTCTTCCCCCAATCCTTGCAACCTCTCCTTTATTGTAATTGATTGATTTGTGCTCGGATCTATAACACAACTTGCTAATAAAGATGCACCATTGACTATCAACACACTTATGATATGCATACTAGGTTGATCTTTATCAGCAGCATATTCCATATACTCTTTTAAAAGTTCATGCCTATTGTTTTTCTTGACCTGTTCCTTTATTCTTTCTTTTATTATTCCAATCTTTTGCCCCTTATCTCCTTCCATGTTGTTAAATTCTTGATATAAAGGATGATGTCCTTCCTCAATTGCAGCATTAAGTACGTTATCGATTAATTTATCATAGACTTCCTCAATAAACTCACCATTACGTATTCCATTCACTACTTCTTTACTAATACTGGTTAATATCGACCTTAATTTATTATCACCATTCCTTAAACCATCAAGCTTCTTTACTAGTGATTCATTACCTTCATATAAAAGACGAATTGCCTGACCATTTCTAATTCTCAACTGATATTCTTGAGTAATCTTTGTATACATATCACCATATACTTTATTATAATGATCGGATACATCTAACTTTAACACTGGCTGCAAAGCAAGATTGCTCTTAAATACTTCAGTAATTTCCTTTAAATACTTATTCCCTTCTGTATAATCATCGCCATCATAAGAATAAACAAATCTTCCTGCTGGATCAAACATGTCTTGCACGTTGAATACTTGATATTTATTTTCTACAGTTTCATGCCTAAAAGGCTTATATCTTTGCAGTATTTCCCGCTCCACATTTTCTAATTCTTTATTTACTTTTTCTACATCACCATTACTTGCTCTTACATCTAAAAGTTCATCAGGCTGTGCAATGTTACTTCTGGTCGGTAACCTGCCATGTATAAGACGGCCGAAGTTTTTGTCTAAAACTTGCTTTTGTGCAGCAATTATATTAATAGGCAATTGATATTTTAAAGTTTGAGTTATCCCAATAATTTTATAAGAAAGTATGGAGTGAGTAAGCCAATCTTCCCATAATTGACAATATTTAGTGCTCAATAATATCTGCAGTAACTTAGGATCATTTCTATCTATCGCTTCTTTTACCTGTTCACTAAATTGCTTATCAAAAAAACTCGGCATACTATCTCTCTAGCTATACAATAAGCATACTTTAACTATCATAAGGTTATCAGTCAATACCTTTTACATAATAATAAGACCATAAAATCTTTTTATCTGCTCACTCCACAGCATCGGTATTTCTCTCAAATCAACTAATTTCAAATTTCTTGGCTGCCTCCCATTTATAGCTCTTTTCATAATAGTCCAAACGAGGTAAAATAAGGTTTTATAGTAGTGAAGGTGAAGGTAAGTATGCCAGCAGCATATAGTTATGATTTAAGAAAAAAAGCAATGGAAGCACTAGAAGAAGGAGAAAGCAGGGAAACAGTGGCAGCAAGATTTAAAATTGGAAGAACTACGTTATGGGAGTGGCAGCAAAGAAGAAAAGAAACAGGAGATTTTCAGTCAAAAAAACTTGGAAATGGAGGTTATAATCACAAAATTACTGACTGGAATAAATTTACTGAATTTGCTAAAAAATATGGTGGTATCGGAAATGGCTAAGCTTTGGAGCAATGTTAGTATCCCAACGATCCATCGAGCTCTTAAAAAAATTGACGCAAAAAAAGACATATGGATACAAAGAAAGAAACGAAGAAAAACGCGCTGAATTTTTGAAAATTATAGCAACAAAAGAACCTCAAAACTTAGTGTATATAGATGAGTCTGGCATTGATAACACCGAGGACTACCCTTATGGATATTGCCAGAAGGGACAGCGGTTTTATGCTCTCAAATCTGGTAAAAAAATTCAACGAATCAGTATGATTGCAGCCTTAAACGGCAGAAAAATAGTTGTTCCGTTAACATTTGAAGGCCACTGTAATATGGATATCTTTAATAAATGGTTTGAACAGTTTCTGACACCGATTTTGAAACCTGGACAAACTTGATAATGCTACTTTTCATAAGTCTAATAAGATTTGCTAAAGGAGTTGGCGCAGAAATTTTATATCTACCGCCTTATTCTCCCGATTTTAACAAAATTGAGCATCATTGGTTTGCTATAAAAAACAGAGCTAGGAAAAACATCCCTCTATTCACATCTTTTCGTCATGCTGTTGATTCCGCTTTTCTATAAGCTTTTCGGACTATTATGAAAAGAGCTATACTATATCTTCTTTAATCTTTGGTGCTAAATAATTTCACCTTTTCTTTCCCTATTAAGAACTTCACAAACTCAAGATTTTCATGGTTATAACTGACAGCATGGTGCACAGCCATCTTCTCGACGTACATAATTAACATTAGCCCCTTTATCAAGTTGAGCTTCTACTCCACTGTGGTCTTTTCTCTTGACAGCATCAAGAAGTAATTCATTTCTTAGTAAATTTTCAACTTCTTCATGTCCTCCATCATTTGCAAGTTCCAATGGTGATCTATTATTGGAATTTTTAATATCAATTCTTGCTCCTTTTTCTATGAGAAATTCTACAGATGGTAAATGGCCTTCCTTGGCAGCATAGTAGACTGATCTGTAGTTTTAGAATTATTAATATTAGAATTATTAATAAATGATTCTTGTTGTTGCTTTTCTATTAGAAGCTTTACAATTCCTAGATATCCTTTATTGGTAGCATAATGCAAAGGAGTCCAATTGTTTTTACCTTTTGTACCAACTTCTACTCCCTTATTAAGAGAAAATTTTACAATATCGATATTTCAAAAATCAGCTGCAATATGAATAGGCTTGTTTTCGTCATTAGTTTTAGCGTTAAAACTTACACCTTTATTATTTACTAAAAATTTTGTTACTTCTAAGCTATCAAACTTAGCTGGATGGTGCACAGCCACCTTGACCAAAAAATCATCCCCCTATCGCGTTCTTATTATTATGCCTTATACGCTGTATTACACCTTCAGATATAGTCATTGCTAACCTCCAACATCCTTGCTAATAAACCCTCGCTAAAACTGCCGAAAAGACTTTATAAGTTAATATTCTAAATCTCAATATTTTATGGTGCAGGTTTTTATTTTTAAAACATTATACTTTGTGTAGGGTATAACTACACGCATCAAAGTGAAAGAAAAGCAAAATGATGAAGAAAATGAAAGTTTAAGTTTTCTTCAACGACTCAAGGAGAGAATTTATGCTTTAAAGCCTGTATTAGCAAGAGCCTTAATCACTAAATGAACAATGTCACGCAGAGTTTCATCCTCAATTTTTCTATATTCCCTCACTAGCCTTGATATTTCTTCGCTGCCTACATCGCTATGGAAGGCCTTATCATGTAAGTCTTCAGAGGCTTTGGTAAAAAAATACGACATATCAACCGATAGTACTTCTGCTAATTTATATAACCTATCAACTACAAGCCTAATCTCTCCGCTTTCATATCCTTGTACATGCTGAAATGAAATTTCAAGCTTTTTTCCTAAGTCTCTTTGACTAAAACCACACATTAGCCTTCTTTTCCTTATTCTTTCACCTATTTGTTTATCGATAGGATGTTGTATAGTCATTTTACGTATCAGGTAATATTAACTATGTATTATCACTTTGAGAAAAAGATTTTACCAATATATAAACTGCACTACGTAACCTTTTGCTCTTAATTTCGTTATATCCTTTGACTAACTTTAGTATTTCTTCATCATAAGCTTCATGTGAGTCAGTGTGCATATCAGTAAAAAAGTTAGCAACATCTATCGATAGTGCTTTTGCTAAATCATATAATCTACTGGCCAAAACACAATTTGAACCATTTTCGTACTTTTGTATCTGTCTATACGAAACACCTATTCTCTTTCCCAATTCGGTCTGTGTCAAAGCACGATCTAACCTAAGTTGTTTTATTTTTTTACCTAATTGCACTTTTCACCTCTTATTCAAATTTACAACAAATTTTATGAAGTGGAAAAAAAGCTAGCAAAGTAATTGCTTTAATAATTTCTGCCTCTCGCTAATTAAATCGTTTGGCCTTACGTATTTTTTCTCAATTTCCCTCATCTCTTTTTCTCGTTCTGCAATGCTATTTCGTATTACTTCAGCCGAGTATCTGCTTTTGCCACTTGCAAACTCTGATCTTAATCTTCTAACCTTGTATTCGAGCTCAGCAAATCTTTCGTGTTGCTCAAGAAGTTCTATCATATGACTAATTTCAGAGTTTAGCTTTTTTTCCTCAACATCTCTTACAATAAAAGAAAGTAGAAGCTTATCTATTTGGTAATCAATATTTGGTTGAGCAGCAAATAGATCAATTATGGCTTTTACGTCAGTAGGATTTGTAACTAGTAAGTTAAAATTACTACATAAAAAACTATAGAACTTTATCGTCTTCTCAAGATAATTTTTCATATCTTGTGATAATTGCAATTCTTTGTGAATTCCTGACAGCAATATTTTCAATTCTTCCAAGTATTTCGTGTCAAAATTACTTACTTCTGTAGGTGAAAGGATCATTAGCAGCTTTTTTACAAGCTCAACATCATTTAACTTTACTGCATTATAAAGAGCTTTTTCTTTATCTTCTTTTAAATCATAAAGCTCTGATGAGTTATCTATGCTGAATAGATATTCAGTATTTCCTTGAGGAGAGTAGATTAAAATGTCCACTTCTCTTAGCGGGTGATCATCATTAAACTTTTCTAGTAACTGCTTATCGGTAGTTTCCTCTATTGCTACAACTGCTTTGCTTACCTCTTTCAACTTTGCAATATCATCTCTTGAGTTTTCAAGTATATCTTTAGCCTTGTCTAGCAGCTGCTCATATAGAACTATTTTTTCTTCATCATCAAGTAGCTGACAATGCTTTTTCAGCTTTTCAGTAGAGTAAGATAGGATATCCATTTTTTTCAATTTTACGATTACGATACCCCATTTTTGTTGAAACTGAAATAATTTTTATAGGATGTGTTTTTCTAGTGTAGATGCCCGCAAAACTTGTTATTATAATATACAGTAAATCAATAAGTCGTATAATATTAACAATTAAATAATATTTATCACGATATGATTGAATGTTAATAAGATTAAGTGAGGGTTACAATGAAAAAAATAAATGGTAAAAAATTGTCTAGTAAAATGTTAAAAGCGGTAGAGCGAATAGCAAAAGAAGGGTTATTACCTAATTTTATAAAAGCTGCTCCAACAGCGAATAAAAAGATTAGTAAATTACCTGTCTTAACATATCCTGAGGAGCTCAATCCATTTCGATCAGCTTTATGCAAGATAAGGCTAAGTGAATATGAAAATGTGAAATTAAATGAATTCTTGGAAAAAGCTATTGCAGCTGAAAATCTAGACAAATTAAGTAAAATCGTCGATGAAGCTTTGGATTTAGGAATAAGAGTAAACGCTCGCAACGAAGATGGCTTTAGCTTCACTAACGTTACAATGTTTAAGATGTATCGTGATGAATTCAAAGAAAATAAACAAGAAGATATAATCAGAAAGTTAGCCTTACATGGAGCAGATTTTAATGTACAAGTTGATAAGAAAATAGCTGAAATGTATCAAAAAGTGCAAAAAGAAATTGAGCCACAAATATATAGTAGGCTCAAGAAACTTAGGGAAGTTGGAGAAGACGCTACTATAGAAGGAACTGTTGAAGATGTAGAAATCGATAATAAGACCTTCTATATTGAATTTTCACATAGCTGCATAGTTGATGTTGCCAAAGTTGTAGAAGGTGCAAAAAATTTGGGCTTAAGTAAAGGAGACTTAAACCTTGGCGGTAGTATCATAAAAATAGGTGATGGTGAAGTTGAGGTCAAAACTGGGAAAGACGGTAAAAGAAATTACGTAGATATATCCGATAACAGCGCTTTTACAGTAACACTTTGCACTAGCCTAGGAGAGCTAAATTTAATGGTATATCATGACACAGAAGACTATCATCAAGTACAAGTTGAAGTAGAAGATGAAGAAATGTGGAACGAGTTGCAAGAAATAGGAGAAATCGTAGGAAAGGGTTGTTTATTTGGTGGAATGTCTGTTAAAGAAGTAGTGGAAAAAGGCAGCTTTACTAGATGTGGAAGGTGGGGCGACCAAAATTCTAAAAGTAGTGAGACCTTTTCTTGGGTGAGCAAATTAAAAGATACCAAAACGACATCTGTAGGACGTTCTTGATTGGTGGCTATGTTTTACATAGCCATAATTATTGCAAAGTAAAGTAGTTTTTGAAATTTAATTAAGATTACCATAAAAAATTTACCTTAATTAGTATTGCTTGTAGAAGTGTTTTATATTATAAAAAATACCTAAACTTTAAAATTTGTACTATTTGTTAGCAAGAGCCTTTATCACTGAATGCACAATATCACGCAATGTTTCATCTTTAATTTTTCTATATTCTCTTACTAATCTTGATATTTCTTCGCTGCCTACATCGCTGTGAAAGGCCTTATCATGCAAGTCCTCAGAGGCTTTGGTAAAAAAATATGACATATCAACGGACAAAGCTTCTGCTAATTTATATAACCTATCAACTATAAGTCTAACTTCTCCAGTTTCATATCCTTGTATGTGCTGAAATGAAATTTCAAGCTTTTTTCCTAAGTCTCTTTGGCTAAAACCACACATTAGCCTTCTTTTCCTTATTCTTTCACCTATTTGCTTATCGATAGGATGTTGTATGGTCATTTTACGTATCAGACAATATTACCTATGTATTATCACTTTGAGAAAAAGATTTTACCAATATATAAACTACACTACGTAACCTTTTGCTCTTAATTTCGTTATATCCTTTGACTAGTTTTAGTATTTCTTCATCGTAAGTTTCATGTAAGCCGGTATGCACATCAGTAAAAAAATCAGCGACATTAACCGATAGAGCTTTTGCTAAGTCATATAGTCTACTGGCTAAAATGTAATTTGAACCATTTTCGTACCTTTGTATCTGCCTATACGAAACGCCTATTCTATTTCCTAACTCAGTTTGCGTTAAACCACAGTATAACCTAAGTTCCTTTATTTTTTTACCTAATTCCACCTTTCACTACTAATTCTAGCTGTTCAAGCTTATATTGAATTTTTTAATTTATGAAGTGAAAAAAAGAAGGAAAGTTGGAGAACTTTCCTTCCGGTCTACAGATTACAATAAACCACTATCATAAAAACTAAAGTGGCTCTTCTGTGTTACGATTATATGGTCTATCAATTTCATTCCTACATTTTCGCAGGTTGCAGCTAATGTAAGTGTGTTATCCTCATCCTCTTTTGATGGTTCTATATCTCCACTTGGATGATTATGTGAAATTGCAACAGATGCTGCATCAATCAGTAATCCCTGTTTTATTATTTCCCTGACATACAGAGGTACTCTGTCTATAGTTCCACAGTCTTGAATATACTCATATATTAAATGACCACTTCGATCTAAGTATACCACTCGTAAGCTTTCCTTTCTTGACTGCCCTATTGCTGCTTTAAAGTATTTTAGTAGCTCTTCTCTATTATCAAGAATCGACAGCTTTTTTAACTTACCTTTCAATATCCTATCGAAAATCTCTTTCAGACAAAAGATACTTGCTATTGCTCCATCGTTCATTCCTGTAACATTTTTTAGCTCATGAAAATCAGCATTAATTACCCTTCCTAAACTACTAAAAAGCTCCATTAGCCTTTTGGCGACTTCTCTTCCTTCTGTACACGCGGATAGATTACGTTCCAGTAGCTCATGGTCAAGTAAAGACCTACCTCTACTTGATAGAATACGAGTTTCTAATTTCTCTTTTCTCTCACTATTATTCATAAAAACCTCCAAGATCAACATTATATACAAATTCAGCGCCAGCTTTCTGACGCAGTAGTTCTCGAGGAATTACCCTTTTGAACTCTAAATTTGCAATGTTGTCCTTGTTGCTTTAAAAGCTGGAATACCATTTGCCATATGAATTTGTGCATTGACATTTACTGTGCTAATTCCCTGAAGCGCAACGGTATTTATATTTGCAATCATAATATATTATATAAAATTGTTAATATAATATATTAAAGAAGCGATGAAGTAAAGGCTACAGCAATTAAAGATGGCTTAACTTAGCAAAAAAGTGTAGTATTCTATCACTTTGCTGATTACAAATGTTTATAAGGATAATCACTTTTTTCTTACTATATTCAAGTACGGCTTTTTGTAGTGATTGTAATTTTAATTTACCATACTGTGGGCTCAGTTGTAATCTAGATCTATCATATAGAAATTTAAGTAATATAAAAAAATTATTGAATAACGACGATAAGTTTGTTGCGCTTACGTTTGATGATGGACCTTCCAACAATAGAATAAACGATATTATTAATGTTCTGGAAAGCTATGAAGCAAAAGCAACATTTTTTGTGCTTGGTGAACGTATAAATGAAAAAACGTCTGAAATAGTAAAGAAAATTCATGAATCAGGTCATGAGTTAGGCAATCACTCTTGGTCGCATAGGAAGTTGACATCACTTTCAAGTGAGGAACAATTGCAAGAATTGGAAAAGACAAATACAGCAATTAAAAATGCAATAAAACAAGATGTAAAATGGTTTCGTCCGCCATATGGATGTTATGACGATAATCTGATTGAAAATACTGATCAATTAAATATGTATTCAATATTATGGACAGTTGATTCGCTAGATTGGCAAGGTGATAAGCCAGAAACTTTAGTTGAAAGAGTTTTAAGTAATGTACATAATGGAGCAGTTATACTGTTTCATGATCACAATAACAGGTCAAACACAATTGAAGCTTTACCTCATATTATTAAAATACTAAAAAAATCAGATTATAAGTTTGTGACCTTAAGTGAGTGGGAAAAAAGGGTTTGTAATACGGTAAAAGCCAGAAGTGTAACAATAAAAGAGGGGAAAAAAGTGTGTTTTGAAGGAATGTTATGTGGACAAAAAACAAAGTCTTTAACCGCAGAGCATTCATATTAGGTGGTATTCAGCTTACCATTTCTGCGGTTTTTAGTTGCAGGTTATATAATTTACAAATACGAAACAGACAAAAGTACGAAGCACTATCTAATAGTAATAGAATAAGAGTTGCTACTATTATGCCTAAGCGGGGCAAAATTTTAGATAGGAATAGCATTGAACTTGCGGTAAACAAAATTTCGTATGTTGTTTTGTTTGATGGTTCTGGTAAGGAAGTTGATTTGCAGACATTATCAGAAGTCGAGTCTAAAATAGCAAAATCGTCAGAAAAAATAACTGCTCTTTATAAACGTTATTACCCGTTTGGTTCAATGTGTTCTCATGTAATCGGATATACAAAAAGACAGCAAGGCATAAGCGAAGTAGGAATCAGCGGTATTGAATATACATATGATCATATATTGAAAGGCAAGTCAGGAAAATCTGAGCAGGAAATAAATTCTAAAAAACGCGTCATAAAAGAATTATCAAGCATACCACAACAAGACGGACAAGATGTACAACTGACAATTGAGATTAATCTGCAAGAGAAAACCGCAGAGGTATTTAAAGATCACCAAGGCTCCGCAGTGGTAATTGATGTAAATAATGGAGAAATTTTAGCATTATATAATTCACCTTCTTACGATAATAATCTTTTTGCTAGCAGGCTATCAAATGAGACTTGGGAAAACTTGAATGCTCCTTCATTACCGCTTGTGAATCGTGCGTTATCATATCAAATTCCACCTGGTTCAATATTTAAAGTAATAGTTGCGCTTGCGGGTTTAAAAGACGGGATAATAACACCAGAAGAGAAATTCTCGTGCAAGGGCTATATGAAAATAGGTGAGCGGAAATTTCGTTGTCTGAAAAGCAAAGTCCATGGGTATGTATCTTTAAATGAGGCAATGGCATTATCATGCAACACTTACTTTTATAATATAGGGAAAAAAATAAGTGTAGACTCTCTAGTAGAAATGGCCAGAAAATTTGGTATTGGAAGTGGGCCACTGATTGGAACGTTTAAAGAAGAAGCTCCAGGGTTGTTGCCAGATAGAGATTGGCGTACACGAAAGCTATATTCGCAGTGGTATTTAGGTGACACTATCAACTTAGTTATAGGACAAGGGTATATGCTTACAACACCACTACAGCTTGCAGTTCTTGCAGCGAGGATTGCAACAGGAAAAGAGGTAATTCCCCACATTGAGATGAGTAAAACGATACAAGATTTTCCCGATATTGATGTGGATTGTGAGCATCTTAGCATAGTTCGAAAAGCTATGTTTGATGTGGTGAATTCTAAAACTGGAACCTATAAGAAAGGGCTAAGCGGTATACAAATTGCTGGCAAAACCGGTACACCAGAAATAAACTCTAAGGGCGAAAGTCATAAGTTATTTATCGCCTATGGCCCTTACCATAACCCGCGCTATGCAATCTCTGTGTTTATAGAACACGGCAAAGCCCCACGCCAAGATGTTGCAATTGCTAATGAGATATTTCAGTATATGCTTGAAACTATGAGTATTAAACTTCTTGCATAACCATATAACAAACTTTTATTGGGAATAGAAACGAAAAAACTTACTTGACACCCTTCGCCAGCGCCCTTATCATGATAGTGAAGCTATTGTATTTGCTTTCGCCAATCTGCAGATTAAAAGGTAAGGATTACTTAATGTATCGGCGTCTTATGTTCAATTTTTTGCAGTATATAGATACTGTATGTCTTTACAAAACTTCATCTACATCTAGATTTTTATCTAAATAAGCTGAACGCGCTTATAAAGCGTTACAAGACATCAAAAAATGCCAATACTCGACAGAGATAGTAAAAGACTAGCTAACTCGGGGATTCTTTGTCTTTTTTTCTGCTTAGTAAATTTCTTAAACATTTGCAGCGTAAGTTAGTTGCAATTAAAAGCGGCTGAATCTCGCTTGTCAAGCGTTTAAAACATAAAAAACGCCAATATTTTAAAGCGGATAATAACCCCAGGGTTTCTTTTGCCTTTTTTTTCATTTGGTAAATTTCTTAATATTTATAGCTAAACAACAACCGTCATCCCGCTACGTGTTAGCGGGATCTATGCTTTGAGATACCGCGAATGAATCGCGGTATGACGGTGTAGATGATGGTTAAGTAATTCGTCATCCCGCTGCTTGTTAGCGGGATCTATGTTAAGGTATAGTAGGGGATCTATGCTTTGAGATACCGCGAATGAATCGCGGTATGACGGTGTAGATGATGGTTAAGTAATTCGTCATCCCGCTGCTTGTTAGCGGGATCTCTTGTTAGCGCCGCGGCGGTATGACGTAGGATTGTTGTCATTCCGCTACTTGTTAGCGGCTGAGATACCGCGGCGGTATGACGGTTCGCGGCGGCATAGTAATTCATCATCCCGCTGCTTGTTAGCGGGATCTAGAGATACCGCGACGTCTCACCTATAGCCTTCAGTGCTCCTTTTTTTGTCATCCCAGCGTCACGCGTTGGTTTCAACATTATATCATGAACTTTCTAAAATTCATTGAACTGTGCTTTCAAACGGTAGTGCCGGGGTGTGAGTATAACGATTATCAGTATATAAAAGTCATAGCAGATAGGCTGGAAGCAGCGAGCGCTGGTGAAGTGAAACGAATAATATTCAATATGCCTCCGCGCTCGATGAAGTCCATGTGCATAAGCGTTGCGTGGCCCGCATGGATACTGGGAAACCAACCAACTGCGAGAATAATAGTTGCAAGTTATTCTCAGCGGCTCAGCGAAAAGCACTCGCTCGACACCAGGTGCGTGATGCAGTCTAGTTGGTATAGAGCGCTATTTCCAGAGATAGAACTATCCAAAGACCAGAATACCAAATATAAATTTCAAACAGTGCAGAGAGGATACAGAATCGCAACATCAGTTGGTGGAACACTAACTGGTGAAGGTGGTGATTTTATCATTGTGGACGATCCGCTCAGTTCTGCTCAAGCTTTGAGTGAAACGCTTAGAAAGCGTGCCACAAACTGGTTTGATCAGACTTTAGTAACCAGGCTGAACGATAGAAAAAAAGGAGTCATCGTTCTTGTAATGCACAGGCTACACCAGGAGGACTTAACTGGACACCTTCTCTCCAAGCCAAAAAACATATGGCATCATATTTGTTTGCCAATGATTTCTGAAAATAAGCAGGTTATTTATTCAATCAAAAAGCCAATACCTCCCGTTCCTATCATCCGAGTAGCTCAGCACTGTGCGACCAGGCGATTATATAATAAACCAGCGTCACCTGTAAGGATATTATATTCAAGAGAAGAAGGTCAGTTGTTATATCCCCTCGATGGAGGAAAAGAAGAAGTTGAGATAATAAAAGCTGAACTTGGGAGTTACGCTTTTGCTGCTCAATATCAACAAAACCCTCTGCCGCTTTCAAGTGGTATAATTAAACCAGAGTGGTTGAAACGCTATAAAAAATTTCCTGATAACCTCTCGCATATAACACAAAGTTGGGATACTGCGGTTTCAACAAGTAACATGAGCAACTTTAGTGTCTGCACCACCTGGGCAAAAATAGATAATAAATTCTATTTACTCGACGTATATCGCGCAAAGCTTGAGTATCCAAAGCTTAAAGAACAAGTTTTATCACTAGCTGCAAGATGGTCACCACACGCGATTTTGATCGAAGCCAAAACAAGTGGTCAGCAATTAGCACAAGAGCTGAAGGCAAACAGTCATTTGCCCATTATCGAAATAGTGCCACATGATGGTAAGCTCGCTCGATTCCACCGGATTGCTCCGATGATAGAGTCTGGCAGGATTATTTTGCCGCATCAAGCAGTATGGCTAAATGATTTTGAGTATGAAATTTTAATGTTTCCAGAAACGCGCCACGATGATCAAGTAGATAGTACCGTGCAATATCTCCAGTGGGTGAGAAACAGTACCTCCAGGGTTGCAGCTATACGAGCATTGTGATTTGAGTCTACCAGTACTGGGATGACAGCTAGGAGACAACCGTCATCCCGCTGCTTGTTAGCGGGATCTAGAGATACCGCGAATGAATCGCGGTATGACGGTTCGTGGTGGTATGACAGTTCGTGGCGGTATGACGGTTCGCGGCAGCATGACGATAAGCTCGTCATCCCGCTACGTGTTAGCGGGATCTATGCTAAAAGATACCACGGCGGTATGACGTAGAACTGCTGCTTGTTAGCGGCTGAGATACCGCGAATGAATCGCGGTATGACGGTTCGCGGCGGCATGACAATAAGCTCGTCATTCCGCTACTCGTTAGCGGAATCTATGCTGAGATATCGCGGCGGTATGACGTAGGGAAACCTTTCTTGGGTTAGCTATATCAATAGCATTGCTTTAAAAAGAGTGCCCATATTTTCAGTCAACCTTAGGAATTCACTAAAGATCCTATTCTTTTGTTCATCACTTGCGCTTTTCATTAAAGCCTGGGTTCTTTCTTTTATGCCAAAAAGATATAAAAATTCCCTTTGAGTTAAAATCTCACAATCTACATGCTTTAATGAATCTCTTAACGCTTGAAAGTTCACAAGTGCGGTAATATCACTATTACCAACATTCTCAAGAAAATTAGCATACTTATGTTGTTTTATCGATTGCAAAGTGCTCTTATATGCGGGGTATACATAACCGTAATCTACAATCAAAGCAGCTCCTTTATTATTATATATCTTCTTCTCAAGTTTTTTTAATATTTCAACCCCAACTGAACATATTTCCACCACTGCACCATTAAAGAATTTTCCATTTGTCATCTGAGTAGCTGACACTGGAATCCATGATTCTTTTTTTCTGGATTCCAGTGTCACGCACTGGCATGACACCAAGAGACTGCCATCATCTTGTTTTGTCACCATATTTTCATACCACTGCCCATCGCGGTAAACAAACTGATCTACCGGAAGAGCGTCAAAGAACTCATTTGCTAAAAAAATGGTTGGTTGTTCTGGTAGGTTGTCAATATTTTTGTGCCAATTAACATCTAAGCTTTTTAATTTTTCCTTTTGTATCTTCCGTAAAGTAGGGCTTATTTCAACTAAGTGGATCAACATTGAATTAAAAAAGCTGCTGTATTTTTTAGTGACTCTTATTATATCGTGAATGAGTGTTCCTTTGCCTGGCCCAAGTTCAACTAGAGAAAATTTTGATGGCTTTCCTAATTTTTCCCATGTATGCATTATCCAAACTGCAATTACTTCACCAAATAATTGGCTGATCTCAGGTGCGGTAGTAAAATCACCATCCTTACCAAGCGGTAATTTACTTGTATAATAGCCGTATTTTTCATGGTACAAAACGGCATTCATGAAATCACTGATGGATATTGATCCTTGACTTTTGTCAATTAATTCGTGTATATAAGTGAGCATGTTATTAATAAATGTTTAACTATAGCGTGCCATAATATAAAATAGTAGAGTATTTATATATATAGTATACACTTAAGTTTGTGAGTAATAGTGCTTCAGTTATGGACGACAAAAACACCGATTATGTTGTCCTTATAGCTCAAGATGATAGTATTGAATACAAATTTGAAGAAGCTGTCAATTTTATAGAAAACAAGGTTATAAATGCTGATGGGCTAACTTTAGCGGAAGTGTTTCAAGTGCTAGTTCAAATGCTAGATGGTGATCTAGCATTGGTAAAAAAAGTACTAGCATATGCTAATATTATGGCAAAGCATGGAATGAAGGTAGCAAAAGAGTCGCAATTAAGCAGAGCTGATGTTCGCCGAGCTTTGGAAGGTAGAGAAAGTGTTGTCAATAGACAAGATTTTATAAAGAAACCACCTCTTCCACCTGCTATAAAATCGACCAAAAAGAAAAGTAGAGGTCTTTAGATGGCTGAATCTATAAAAAAATTTACTGTACAATGTGACTTCAAAGGACAAAGTTCACCTTTTGCAATATACATAGGAAATCCAAAAAGTGATGCTCATCCAATTCATCATCAAGATTCCTGGCTTGTAAAAGAACGTGGAGGGAATATTCCTAATAAAGTAAAAGAAAGTCTACAAAAATTATATAAACTATCTCAAGAAAATGGAGTCTCTTTCTCAGAGTTATGCGCGTATGCCATTACTGTGGTTAGTAATAATGATAAAAAAAGTGACGACAAGGAGTAAGATAGTTTAATCCCTCAATATTTCATTTATAGAGATTTTCGATCTCGTCTTTTCATCCACTTTTTTTACTATGACTGCACAATAGGTTGAAATATTATTTTTAGATGGAATAGACCCTGGTACCACTACAGAATAAGGTGGCACTTCGCCGTAAAATACCTTGCTAGTTTCTCTATCAATAATCTTTGTTGATGCCCCAATAAACACACCTATGCCAAGGACTGATCCTTCTCTCACTACCACACCCTCGGCCACTTCGCTACGTGCTCCAATAAAGCAATTATCTTCTATAATGACAGGTGAAGCTTGAATAGGCTCAAGAACTCCACCTATTCCCACTCCACCGGAAATATGACAGTTTTTTCCTATTTGCGCACAGCTACCAATCGTTGACCAGGTATCTATCATTGTTCCTGAATCAACATATGCACCAACGTTGATAAAACTTGGCATTAGAACAACATTTGTACCTATATAAGCAGATCGGCGAACAAAACACCCAGGAACTGCTCTAATTTTTAACTGGCGAAATTTCTCCTCATTCCATTCACTAAATTTGTTACCGATCTTGTCAAACCAGCAATTAGTATTATCTATTATTTTATTTTCTTCGGTGAGAAAATGTAATAATATTGCCTGCTTTATCCACTTATGTACTACCCATTCTCCACTTGATAGCTTTTCTGCTACTCTAATTTTGCCACTATCAAGGAGCTCAATTACCTCTTTAATTGCTATTCTTGCTGTTTTCTTTAGATTACAGTCATTAAATTTTTCTCTATTTTTCCAAATATCTTCTATCTCACTCTGTGTTTTTTTTAGTTGCAAACCTTCCATTTGTTATATATATATTGATATTAAATTTGTAGCTCGTATCATTTGGGCTTGTTACTACTTATATGTAAGTGCTATGAAAATACAATGTAATAGTTGTACTAAAACTTACTTAGTATCTCCTAAGCAAATAGGTGCATCTGGAAGAAAGGTAAAATGTACGAACTGCAATCACATATGGCATGAATATCTAGAAGAAGTGTCAAACAAATCGCACTCTGCTAATATACAGGAAAAAAAAGTTAGTGGAAGGAATTTTTTACAAAATCTAGCATTTACCACTCTAGCTTTTGCAACAGCTACAGGGTTATGCGTCGTAATTGCTAATGGCATCTTTCCTAGAGAGATGAACAAAGCATACAAAACGATCAGTTTATACAAGGATTCAATAAGCTATAAATTAGGGTACAAAAAAGAACAAACAGAAAGTCCAAATGTAAAAAAACTTGCTGTAAATAAGTTTTATCAAGACTACCTTTTTTTATCTAATTTAAGATCTAGTTAAATAGGCATACCGATATCGGTATCCAGCTTCTCTAGCTACTTAGATGGTGTTTAGGGTGACAGAGTTTAAAAATAAGTTATTTTTTAGTAAAAAAGGCAGCTCATGAGTATTAAAATTGCACCTTCTATACTTTCAGCAGACTTTGCAAAATTAGGAGAAGAAGTAAGAAAAATTAGCGATTTAGGTGTAGATTACATACACATAGACGTTATGGATGGGAATTTCGTTCCAAATATTACAATTGGTCCTAGCGTTGTCTCTGCAATACGTAAATATAGCAATCTTCCTTTTGATGTGCATTTAATGGTCAAATCTCCTGGTAACCACATTGAAAGCTTTATAAATGCTGGTGCTGATATTATCACTGTACATGCAGAAGCAGAGATACACCTTGAGAGGTTGATAAGAAAGATAAAGTCATACAAAAATGTAAACGATGCAAAAAAACCGATTCAAGCTGGAGTCTCAATTGTTCCTTCAACTTCCCCAAGTGTGCTTGAATATATAATACATGAGCTAGATATTGTGCTGATTATGACAGTCAACCCTGGCTTTGGAGGGCAGGAATTTATTCATTCACAGTTGAACAAGATATCTACTATAAAAAAAATGATACAGGAGCGTAATCTTAAAACACAAATTTCAGTAGATGGTGGAATTAACTTTTCTAACGCAGCTGATATAATAAAAGCAGGTGCAGATATTTTAGTTGCGGGATCGGCGATATTCAAGGCTGAAGACATTAAGAAAGCCGTAAACGATCTTAAAAATCCATCGTTGTGACCCTATATAGCTAAAGTGGCTTAGGTTTACCTACAATTTGAAAAACAACAAATTCGTCATTCCGCTACTCGTTAGCGGAATCTATGCTGAGATACCGCGGCGGTATGACGTAGAAAAACCTTTCTTGGGTTGTATCCGTTCAGCTAAGCGGTGTGAGAGATGATAGATAAGAGGTTTTGGAAAGCCCATTTGTTTCCATGTCAAGTATAATGAAATTATCCGTTCAAGTTCCCCACTTCGATTGGGTAAAATATGAATTTTTGCGATAAACGAATAATGCCGTATTTGCCGTTCAGCATGGTTATTTGTCAGCGGAATGTTTTCTGGGTCATCTAAAAAATTCCACATTATTCTTTCAGATTTCAAAATATTTTTTGCAACTCGAGAAGCTCCAATTGCTTCAGGTAAACGGCTTCAAGTAATACCTTGTACGTTTTCGCAATTTTCTGGCACGTCTGGTAAATCTAAAAACATCTATCTCATTTTTTAGCAAGGCCTTTTTTAGTGCAAATAATTCAGTGGCTACGTTTCTTAAGTAACAGCCCAGAACTTTAACTTCAACTATGTGCTAATCTTTCAAAATCTCTTGATAAATGTGCCCAACAGATTTGCCTGTTCTTATCGGCAAAGTAGTTGTATGCTGCGTACCTGTCGTAAGCTATTGCGATTGCAGAACTTACTATTTTGTAAAACCTTCATTCCTCTTGACTCTGTCAATTTTATAAAACTTGCTGTATTACTGGCAAACATCCAGCACCAACCAAGTTTACCTTTGTTATAATGGCTCGTTTCATCGATATGCAGAACTTCACTTTTACTTACTTCTTGCTCGATTTGCTCATATGCTTCTTGGCATTTTTCTGCAACTCTAGCCTCGCTATTTGACACGCTACCAACACTGATGTCCAGGTTGAAAATATTTTTTATAATATTTGCTACTTCTCTTTTCGAGTTCTTGTAAAATCCGCTCAGCGCCGCAATTGTTGACTTAACTTTTGGACCAAATGTATCCGCAGTAACACCTTCTGGTAGCCTGCTACTTTTTCTTTTTCCACACTTGCAACAGCGGCCATTGGTATTCCACAACATAAGCTGGCAAATCAACTTTTTGATGAATGTATGGCTCTTTCGATATCGCAATTTCTCCTCCGCACTCGCAAGAACTCTATTTTCACCACTTCATCTGCTTCCATTTTAGGGCGATACTTTCCTTCATGCCCAATCTGTGCCCCTATTTTCCTGTCACTTTTTTTCTTTTTCTTCTTTAGCTTGTATAACTCTTTTGACCTCGGTATCGATGAATTTTGTGAATTCAGACCTAGTCTTTCTTTCAATTCAGCATTTTCGATTCTTAGCGCCTTATTCTCAGATCTAAAATTTTCGTTTTCTATCTCTAACCTCTTTATCTCTGCTTTTAGTTGCTCTATCTCTATTTTAAAGCTTTCACAGAGCTTGAGAAGACTAGCTAGTAGATCAGACATATTTACCACACATACTACTTGTGATATTATGTTTTTAGCACTCCTTGTCTACTTTTTATTTTACCGCTCCGCTGAACGGATACCTTTTTTTTACTGTTTGAGTATGTAAGGATTATGACGACCTATCCCAAACCTCAACTATATCCTCACTAAACTCTATTATCTTTGTTTTTTTAAACTGATAACAGTTGTTAATGAATTGAATCCCTAAATCTCCTACAAAAGGAGTGGCATCATTGCCTAAAATTTTACCACTGCGGCATATTATCAACCTGTCGATTAAATTACACTTTAATAGTTCTGTGATTAACACTCCTCCACCTTCAACTAATAATCTTGTTATACCAATTTCTGAAACAAGTTTTAATGCCATGTCCTTTAGGCAAACCTTACCTGCGTTGCTTGAATTAACTACTAAGTAGTTAATGTTTTTTATTTTTTTCTCTACTTCTTTATTTGTGATGACCCAAGTTATTACTTTGTCTGCAGTCTTTGCAATGTTATGCTCTTCCTTTAATCTCCCTTGGCTATCTATAATTAGCCTTATTGGCGATCTACTTCCAAGTCCTGGTAATCTGCAAGTTAAGAGTGGATCATCATTAATAAGAGTATTGCTGCCAATCATAATTGCATCATATTTTGCTCTAAGCTCATGCACCCAATTTCTCGTATTTTCACTTGTTATCCATTTGCTATCGCCTGTAAATGTTGCGATTTTTCCGTCAAGAGTTGTTGCGACTTTGCAAGCTATAAATGGTCTATGTAATTCTTTAGTGGTGAAAAAACCGACATTCAGTTCTTTTGCCTCTTTTTGCATAATACCTTGCTCAACTTCAATTCCTGCTTCTTTCAGAGCTTTCATGCCTCTGCCTGAAACTCTACTATCTGGGTCAATAGTTGCAATTACTACTCTTTTTATGCTAGCTTTTATGATTTTTGCAGTGCAAGGCCCCGTGACTCCGTGATGACAACATGGCTCAAGAGTGATATATATAGTTGCGCCATGAGTTGAATCTTTAGCGTTTTGCAAAGCGACTACCTCCGCATGCGGACGCCCACCAATCCCTGTGTATCCCTCACTAACAATTGTACCATCCTTTACAATAACACACCCGACAGCAGGATTTGGTGCAACATTTCCAAGATTTTTTTCTGCAAGCCTTAATGCAATTGACATGAAATGATCATCAGTCATTAGAAAGAAGTCATTTCGTATGAGGTATCAAAAATTCTTCTGTGCTCGTGTATAGCAAATCTATCTGTCATACCTGAGATATAGTCACATATTATTACTGAACGCTGAGATTCACAAGCGAGTTTGCTCCACTCTGTGGGAAGTAATCCTGGGTTTTCATAAAAACATTGAAAGAGTTCCTGTATTATGCGTTTTGCTTTGTTCATCGTTCTACTCAGTTTATAGCTTCTGTATATTTTCTCCATGTTGAATCTTTTCATTTCTTTTGTAGCATTCGCAACTTCTGGTGAAAATGTGACTAGCATTTTATTTAGACTTCTTACGTCTTCTACGCTTTTTATTTTGTGATCTTCAATATTTCTTTCAGTCTGAGAAACAACATCACTTATCATAGTTCCTATAGTTCCACTCAGTGATTCATGTATGAGTTTGCTCTGAGGCAATTCTGAATATCTGCTCCTTATGTCTTTAAACATTTTTTCAATTAAAGGAACATTCAGCAAATCTTCGATGGTTACTAAATTCGCCCTGAGTGCATCATCAAGATCGTGAACACTGTAAGCAATATCATCGGCAATTGAAGCAACTTGCGCTTCAATGCTTGAAAATTCTTCAAGTTTTAGATCATATTTTTTGTTGTATTCTAATAACAGCTGATTACTTGTAGAAGACTCCGCGTTTTGACCAAGCAAGGGACCGTTATGTTTTGCAACTCCTTCAATCACCTCCCAACTTAGATTCATACCATCAAAATCAGCATGTTTTTGTTCAAGATAAGTTAAAATCCTTATAGCTTGAACATTATGATCAAACTCATACTTCTCATTATCAAGATTCAAATCTTGAACTGATTTCTTTAGAGCATCTTCACCTGCATGACCAAATGGAGGATGACCAAGATCATGTGCGAGCGCTATGCATTCAGTGATATCCTCATTTAAGCCAAGTCTACGCGCAATGGACCTTGCAATTTGTGCAACTTCAAGGCTATGAGTAAGCCGAGTGCGATAGTAGTCGTGCTCATAA
Organism: Wolbachia endosymbiont (group A) of Udea olivalis; assembly: GCF_964028365.1. NCBI lineage: Bacteria > Pseudomonadati > Pseudomonadota > Alphaproteobacteria > Rickettsiales > Anaplasmataceae > Wolbachia > Wolbachia endosymbiont (group A) of Udea olivalis. Next base: position 1,297,286 of record NZ_OZ034773.1, on the reverse strand, counting down.
TTGATAAAAACTTGTGTTTTGTACTCCAACTTTCTAAACGCATTAGAGTGAATGATACGGTCCCTATCACGCTGAAAGCAGCTGCGATTCTCATCTTCTGGCTCTTTGAAGTATCTCCCTTTTGTTTTGCTTGGAAAACATGCATAATTTAATAGAAAATTATTGTTTGACATGTAAAATTTCTACTATAATAAGTTATCAATAATAAACGGTGGTTACTATGTCAACAAATTACAACATCAACTTAACTGATAATGCACTAAAAAAAATCCACTCTCTTGCAGAGCAGGAAGGGGATAAGAGTTCCATTTTACGGGTTGCAGTTTCAGGTGGTGGATGTTCTGGCTTCAAATACAATTTTCTTATGGATCAAATGAATAAAAATCTATCTTTGGATGATGAAGACGATGATTACGATGATGAGTTTGATGACGAAGACGAAGATGATGACTATGAAGAAAGTGAGGACTATAGAAGCCACTCCAGTTTTAGCAAAAAAGGTAAAGATATAGTAATTAATGATGAAAATGGAAACCCTGTATTAATGGTTGATAATTGTTCAGCAAAATTTTTAAATAACTCAGTTATAGATTATACTGAGGATCTCAGTGGTTCTGGTTTTCAAATAAAGAATGCCTTTGCTAAGTCTCAATGTGGTTGTGGTAACAGTTTTTCGGTTTAATTATTACTAAAACTTAGATGCCTTCTGGATCTTTTAAACATGGGTGGTAATGTAGCACTAGAACTAACTTCTGTAGATAAAAGCTTCAAGGACAATTCTGCTGTTGTAAAGGATATCAATTTAAGTGTTACAAGAGGGCAAGTAGTAGCGCTGATTGGCAATTCAGGTGCAGGGAAAACAACTATATTGCAAATCGCAGGCTTGTTGGACAAGCCAACTTCAGGTATAGTTACGATAGATGGAATAAATTGCACACAAGCCAGTAATAAGCATAAAACTCATGTAAGAAGAAATTTTCTTAGTTTTGTTTATCAATTTCACTATTTGTTACAAGAGTTATCGGTGTTGGAAAATATTATGCTTCCTCAACTCATTGCAGGAAAAAGCAAAGCTGAAGCAAAAAAAAATTCGCAAGCAATGTTGGAAAAATTTGGTCTGGAAAACAAAGCAAGTAGCATGGTATCTGAAGTTTCGGGTGGGGAAAGGCAGAGAGTTGCAATTGCAAGAAGCATTGTAAATTCTCCAAAGCTTTTACTTGCAGATGAGCCAACAGGAAATTTAGATCCAACAAATTCTTTTAAGGTGTTTTTACTGCTACATTCATACGTAAAGGAAAATAACAGCTCTATGCTTATAGTAACACACAATCATCTCCTTGCAGAAAAGGCAGACTGCATTTTCCAATTGAGAGATCGATCATTAGTGAAGTTGTGAATAGGAAAAATAGCACAATTTCTATGCCTTATACTTATCTAACCAATGATCATTAACAGAGTACAACTCGCATGAAATGCTTTCATTGCTTTTTATACACGGACTTTTTAACTTGCGCTGTTTACTTAGGGAACACCCCGATAACATAAACACAGCTAAAACAAAAAATAATAGCTTTTTAAACATAACAAAACCTTTTCATTTATATTACTACACTCATTTCTCTTGTTTGTAAAGATTAGGCATATTCTTTTACCCTTACCTCTTTTTTGACCTTTTGAAAAGAAATAGTTGCACTATTCAAGCGCAGTTTTATATAATTGTCCACGATTTGAGTCACTTCCTCTTCTTTATCCTTTAGAAAGTGATTAGTATCATCTATTATATGGTATTTCATGTGATCACTTCTTACTGAATTTATCAACCTTTTTGCTAATTCTGTTACATCGCTTTCTTCTGAGATTGTATCATTACTGCTTTGTATTATAAGCCCAGAAACTGGACAGGGAGAAAGAAAAGAAAAATCGTACTTAGTTACCGGAAGAGAAAGAGCAATAAAACCCACTATCTCAGGGCGGCGCATTGTTAGCTGCATAGCCACCCATGCTCCAAAAGAAAAACCAGCGATCCAAATTGGAACATTGCTAGGATTATGTTCCTGAAGCCAATCAATGGCTACCGCAGCGTCAGTTAATTCTCCTATACCCTTATCAAAAGTTCCGGTAGATTTTCCCACACCACGAAAGTTAATCTTCAATGCAGAAAAATTGTTATCGATAAAAGACGTATATGTACTATGTACAATTTTACTATCCATATTACCACCATATTGAGGATGATGATGTAAAACCAGCACAACCGGCGCGTTGGCATCTTTGCTTTGGTGGTATTCACCTTCTATCTTTCTTGTTGCATTATTCAAAAAAACTTCAACCATGGTAACCCCTAATAAGAACCCGCTTGACAGGTATTAATGACGTGAGTTATTAATTATGTATTAATTTCGCTGTTTTTGCAATAAATTTTTTATCGTGTTAAAGCTAACGTACATAGTTATGGCTATAGTTGATGGTAAACTTATTTAAGTGACAGATGAGTCCATTCTCTTTAGAAAATAGTGGTTGCGTATATGCTGATTACAATGCAACTGCTCCAATTAGTGAAAATGTAAAAAAAAGTATATTTGAGGTCTTGTTAAAACAAACGCTCAATCCATCATCACTACATAAAAGAGGACAAGAAGCGAGGAAGATTCTTCAGGATGCAAGAGATAACGTACGTGGTGCTATTGGCGTCTCAAGTGATAAAGAAATAGTTTTCACGTCTGGTGCAACCGAAGCGAATAACCTTGTTATGAGAGGAATAGCAGGCTACCTGCATGTAATTTCAGCTATAGAGCATCCTTCAATTCTTAATTCTGCATGTAATCCATACATAATACCCGTTAATCAGGAGGGCATTGTTGACTTTTTAGAGCTAGAAAAAATTCTAAGCGAACTTAAAGGAAACAAAGCAATAGTTTCAGTTATGATGGCAAATAACGAAACCGGAGTTATTCAACCTATTGAGGAAATAGCTGAAATAGCCCACAAATTTGGAGCAATTTGCCACACTGACACTGCTCAAAGTGTTGGGAAAATTAAAGTTAATATGGAAGATTTAGGAGTGGATTTACTCACTTTATCCGCCCATAAATTTGGCGGTGTAGCAGGCAGTGGAGTTTTAATATTCAATAAAGAACTTGCGATAGAACCTATTATAATAGGTGGTGGACAAGAGAAGGGATTTCGTGGTGGTACGGAAAATATTGTTGCGATTGCAGGCCTTTCTGCTGCACTGCAAAATATTCCAGATCTTCTATCAAAAATGGATGAAGTAAAGGAGCTACGCGATCAATTAGAGTGTGAATTATTAAATCTTGTCAGTGACATAAGAATCTTCGGTAAAAACTCTAAGAGGCTGCCAAACACAAGTTTTATTTATATGCCAGGAGTAAAGAGTGATGTGCAGCTCATGCATTTTGACTTGAATTATATTGCAGTTAGTAATGGCTCCGCATGTTCTTCTGGAAAAGTTGAGCCTTCCCATGTTTTGCTTGCAATGGGGGCAACAAAAGAGCAAACAGAGTGTTCAATTAGAATCAGTATAGGTCCAGAAACTAAACCACAAGACATAAAAAAAATAGTGGATTGTTGGTATAATATCTACAAGCAGAACTCCTTGGTATAGATAATACGTGATATCATGCAGGGAGCTATAAATTAGATGTAAAAAATTCCTTTACAAGTTTCGCCAGCCCCCTTATCATAACAGTGAAGCTATTTATTTATCTTCGCAATCTGTGCAGGTTAATGACAAAAAACTTAGGGTATTTGGCGTCTCATGTTTAATTTTTCGCACTACGTGCATCGCATGTCTTTAAAAATTTTTAGGTTTTTACCTATATAAGCCGAAACGCGCTTACAAAGCGTTTAAGACAGCAAAAAACGTCAAATTGACAAGGGAGAATTTGAATGCTAGCTACTACGGGGTTTCTTTGCCTTTTTTCCTGCTTAGTAAATTTCTTAAACACTTGCGGTGTAGGTTAGTTGCAAGTTAAAAGCAGCTAAGTCGCTCTTAATCAAGCGTTTTAGAATAAAAAAAACGCCGATATTTTAGTACATAGTAAATAGCCAACCACCACGGGGCTTCTTTTGCCTTTTTTTTATTTAGTAAATTTCTTAAATATTTATGGCTAAAGCAATTTAAGAGACCGAAAATGGTGTCATTTCAGTGCCCCTGTAATGTCATCCCAGTGCCCTGACTACTTGGATCTAGCAAGCTTTGCTTGCAAATAAGTCTAATACGTGTCGCGTTTTATGCCAAAACACAATTGGAGTTACATGCAAAATAGATCCCAGACTGGGATGACAAAAAAAGAGCACTGGAATGACACCATTTGCTGTGCAATTTACCTTCAAAAATGAATGTTCGTACAGCTATGGATTCATTCACGGTATCTCACCATAGATCCCGCTGACAAGCAGCGGTATGACGGTTATCAGTAAACATGAATTACTTTAGCTATGCAATCAGGCTTCCTAAAAACACTTTGTAGCCAATCAATTCTTGAGTATAAAAAGAATTCCTTTAATAATAAGGTATGCTAATCAGGAATTTAATAAAACAAGCAACTCAAGTAGGAAGCAGTGAAAATGCAATACGGTATGTCGAATATCTCTATCAATTTGAGAAGTTTAGAAACACATTAAACCTCACTTTATCACTAATAAAGCAAAACAGGCTCTCATTTGAAATATACCAAGAGGGATTAGTGGATATGGAAGAGGGAGTGTGTAAGACAATCAGGTCTTCCAGTGTAAATAGATATGTTATTGTACTGAGGAAGTCAAACCCATACATTATAGTGCATGAACTTTCACACATGGTTGAAAATGAACTGAACTTAAGTTTGGAACAGGAATTTCTCCATAAAGTTTACCAGGATATTGAGCAGAACCTAAAGCAAGCAAATATTCTTGTGCAGAAAATTATCGGCCAAGTTATATTTAAGGAGATACAGGCTTATCAAACTGCAAAATCACGTGCATCTGAATTATTTGCACGCTATTTTGAGCTATTTGCTTGGGCGCAGGAGGTTTACCCTAAAGATAAAGAATACTTAATCCGCACTCAAGACTTAAACAAAGTGTTCCTTGCTACTGGCCAATGGAAAAAGAGCTACCTTGATTCACAAATGATGGAGAGAATAGATAAGGAAATCAAGGAATACAGCAATAAAACTGCCACTAAAGACGTAACCAAAGTGCAAAGCAGTTGGACTAATAAATTTTCTCCTGGGGGCAAAAAAATTAGCTCTATATTTGGAGATGATGATTAGCTTATAGTGCAGGTTTTCCTACGTCATGCCGCCGCGAACCGTCATACCGCGATTCATTCTTTTGGTGTACGAACATTGCAATTTGCAGGTAATTTGAGTAGTAGATGGTGTCATTCCAGTGCTTGACACTGGAATCCAGGAATTTGGATTGGGCACTAAGTTGGTGAGCATAAAAGTGGCTGATCTTATGTTAAAACACAACGTTCTTGATGAGATTACGGCAAGGCTGGATTCCAGTGTCAAGCACTGGAATGACACCATCTACTACTCAAATTACCTGCAAATTGCAATGTTCGTACACCAAAAGAATGAATCGCGGTATGACGGTTGTCGGTAAATCTTTTAGCTATAGAAGTTAACTTTGCAGTTAACTTCTACAGCGTTTCAAAGTATAGTTTTGGTAATACAGTAACTAAATATACATGAAAACCATTTTAGCTGTTGAAACAAGCTGCGACGAAACTGCAGTAGCGATTGTAAATAGTGACAAGCAAGTCCTTGCTCACAAGATTCTTTCTCAAGTAGAACACAAAAAACGCGGTGGGGTGATCCCTGAAATAGCTTCACGTGCTCATATGAAGCATTTAAGTGGTCTAATAAAAAGCGCCGTGGAAAAATCTAACCTTAACTTTTGTGACCTCAATGCAATTGCAGCAACATCAGGACCAGGACTCATAGGTGGATTAATAGTTGGTACAATGATGGCTAAAGCAATTGCGCATGTAGCACAAAAACCGTTCATTGCAGTGAATCACTTAGAAGCGCATGCATTGGTTATTAGGTTACTGCATGAGGTAAAATTTCCATTTTTAGTCCTACTAATATCAGGTGGTCACTGTCAATTTTTAATTGCACAGGATGTAGGTAAATACATTAAACTTGGAGAAACGCTCGATGATTCACTAGGAGAAGCATTTGATAAAGTTGCTAAGATGCTGGGTTTAAGCTACCCAGGAGGCCCATTAATTGAAAAGTTGGCTAAAAAAGGCAATGGCACAAGATTCAAACTGCCAAGGGCAATGATAAAACGTTCTGGATGTAACTTTTCGTTTTCTGGGATTAAAACAGCAGTAAAAAACTTAGTACAAGAACTTAAAATGAGCGAGCAAGATGTGTGTGATGTATGTGCTTCGTTTCAAGAGTGTATTAGTGACATACTGCTGGACAGGGTTAGTAATGCGATTATTATGGCCGAATCTTTAAATATCAAAATCAATGACTTTGTGATTACCGGCGGAGTTGCAGCAAATAATTTCTTGAGAGAAAAATTAAAACAACACATAAACTTAAACATATTTTTTCCCCCTAACGACCTATGTACAGACAATGCAATTATGGTTGGATGGACAGGAATTGAAAGGTTACAGAAAAATTATATAGATCCACTTAATTTTGCACCAAGACCAAAGTGGGAATTGGAAAGTTATTAAAAGCTCTCAATTCTGAATTATAGCTAAAGTGACTTAGGTTCTCTAATTGCACATAAGTCAACAATAATTTTCACACAAATCAAAACAGCATATCTTCTCCATAATCCTTGGTAATTTTACATAAGTTAAAAGTAGCATATGGTTCTCTCCGCGGTCTGAGATGACAATAAATTTGTCAAGCCGCATTATACTTGTTAGGCGGAAGTGGACGGCAACATATTTACCACGAAGTCTAACTAAGTTCTTGCTTGTCCCTTCCATCGGCATTGCTATCTTTATTTTCAATAAAATTATTGTCCTATGCTCTTTTGATGTTTATTGATAATAAAATTCTGTTTTATCAACCAACATCCTATGCATAATTACAGCTAATTTTCTTGCTACTGCTACAATTGCTTTTTTCATTCCTTTTTTCTTCGCAACCCCAGTTTTTTAATTTAAATGTCCTCTTGGTAACTGTAAGCATTGTTTGTGCAGCTTCATATAACATACTTCTACATTCCGCTGGTCCCATCTTTGATATGCTGCCATGCCGATCAACTTCTCCAGAAGAATATTGCCTTGGTGTCAACCCTATATATGCTCCAACTGTATCAGATTTCTCAAACCTATGTGGGTTATCAATTGCAGCTTTATACGTCATTGCTACTATAATCCCCACTCCTGGAACAGTAGTTAACAATTTACAATCATCGTCTTTTTCACCTTGTTCTGAAAGCATTTTGTCAAGCTTTCTTAATGACTTTTCTATTGCTTCCAAACTACAAACTAACGCTTCAATTGAACTCCTACTGATTTCATCCAAATTATTTATTGCCTCTTGTATTCTTAAAGCGAAAGTTTCAAATTTTGATCCTTTACCGACCATGTATCTTCAACAACCCTCTTATTGTTCCAATAACCTGCTGTTTGCTACACATTAGCTGTCTTCTGCTTCCAAGCGCTATTTTAATTTGACAACTGATTTTACTAACACTTCTCATCATCTGCGCTATACCCCTCGCATCGTTTTTATCATTCTTATTGATTCTTGCAGACAACGCTGCTGCCATATGCCTTGCATCTACACAAATTGCTGGTAATCCAAAACTCCTTAACTCTTTGCACATTGATATTGACAACTATCCACTTTCTATTCCTATGGGTTCGTATTTTTTGCCTTGGCTAATCTGCTATTGCCTTACTTTCGCTTGCAACAACTTCTTCCTTAACAACTTTTCCTTTCTCATCAACGATACTTATAAAAGTTTCTTTTAATGAGATCGCTATAATATTTCATGACCTACTGTAAAAGTTTAAATTATTTTTGAAGAACCAATTCATTGAATTTGTTACTTCGTGCTAAAATAATGGAGTATGTCTCTCCATCATTCAATAGCAATTACAGTATGTTTAGCTATAATTTGAAAAACAAAAATTCGTCATTCCGCTACTAGTTAGCGGGATCTAGAGGTACCGCGGCGGCATGACGTAGGATTGCTGTCATCCCGCTGCTTGTTAGTGGCTAAGAGATACTGTGAATAAATCACGGTATGACGGTTAAGTATCCCGCTACGTGTTAGCGGCTGAGATAACGCGAATAAATCGCGGGATGACGTGTTGCTTGGGTCAGCTATAGAAGCAAAACTCATCATTTTGAAAGAGGAGGAGATTTTTCCGGACCCTCAGCAGGGATTGATTTTGGATCTGATAATTCTGTATTTACCTTGATTGGCTCTAATGGAGTTTTCTGCTCTTCCGGTTTATCATCTGGAATTGGAACAGGCCAATCCATAATGTTTTGCGGTATAACTTCTGCTTCTTTAGCTTCTTTTTGACCTGTTGAAGATGATGCATCAACTCCTGCATTTTTAGTAACTTCTTGTTTGAGTTGTTTATTTTCTTCTTGCAGTTGCTTTAAATTTTTCTTTAACTCGTCAATCTCTCTTATTTTTTGTTTTAATTGTTCAGATATAGTTAGTTTGTCTCTAGTCAATTTTTTGTTTTCTTGTCTTAACCCACTAGCTGTTCTGCTTGAGTTGTTGTTTACAGCTTGTATACCTTGGTCTTGCTGCTGCATGCTTGTTCCTCTACTTTCATATTCAACTTCAGTTTGAGTTGCCTGACCTTTTTCCTGCTGTAATATGTTCTGCAGTTGCTCTAGACTCTCTTTGACAGATGCCAGCTCTTCCTGTGTACACGTTAACATCCCTTCCTTTTCCTTAAGTTGATATTGAAGCTTTTCTATTTCCCCCTTCGTATTTTCTTCGCTTAGCTCATCTGCAAGTGATCTTCCAGGTTCAAGTTGTCGAATTTCCCTCTCTAAGTCTTCCTTTTCTCTCTGTAATTCATTTAATTCTTCAGACAATTGGCTCGCCGTTTCAGCCAATGTATTGTTTTCCTTTTTTGTTTCCATTAACTGTTCTGCCAACTGCTTTTTATGATCATCCTTTAAACCTTCCACTATTTTCTTCAGGTCATTCTCCAAATTTGCATTCTTTTCCTTTAGTACAGTTAAATTAGCTTCACTTTGCTTCAATTTTCTCTGTAATTCTTTATTTGCCTCATTTGTTTCACCTTCCTTATCTTTCAACTGATTATTTAAGTTCTTTATTACATCATTTTTATCCTGTAGTTCTTCCTCTTGTTCCTTTATTCTTTGACCTCTTTCAAATATCGCTCGCTGTTGTTCATTGACTTTATCTCTCAAGGAGTCACGTTCTAATCTTAGATCCTCAAGCTGCTTTGCCTGCGCTGCAAAATGTTGAGCAAATGTTTCTTTTCCTTCCTTTAATTCCTCAATTTCGTTTATAATTTCATCTACTTTATCTTTTAATCCTTCTTGCTCATACTCTTCTTCATCACCAGACATATCATCCTCAAATATTTCATCTTCATCACTAAATTCACTGCTGGTGGATATAGAACTTCTACGTGAAGAAGGTGTGCTAGGAGAGGAATACCCACTGCTGCTTGGTGTAGGCAATTGCGATGATAGATCTTGTGTGGGCTCGAGACTGTCCATATCTTGACCTATATCAGTAAAAGCTTGATACAGAGTTTTTCTGTTGATAAAAACTTCTTTATTTTGTCCAACTAACTTTAATACTTCTTCTGAACTCGTTATTCCTCCAAATTTTGGCTCACCAATAACACTCTGTATACCACCAGAATCCAATTTTACGGTCATGCTACAGTCTATGCTGTTACCTTCAGAATCCTTAGCCTGCCAATTAATGGTCATTTCACATGAGCTTGAACCAGTAAAATCATAGTGCCTTTCGCTGCCTTTTTTGGTTGCAGTTATTTGACTATCTTTCCCTCAAGATATGTTATAAACCTTACCTTCACTGCTAGCTCTTAAAATATTGCTAATTTCTATTGGTTTTTCTTCATTTTCAAATCTAATTTTGAAGTCATCATCTTTTGTTGAATACGCTAAGAAATTTTGATTTGGTAAAGATGCTTCAAATTCTCTATGTGTTTCATTTATTGATTGCTCAAATTTTTGGAACTCCTTTTCCCACTTTAAATTTATCTGTCCTGTAATGTCCTCATCTTTGCGTAAAGGGCCAATAAAATACCAGATTAAATTTTTTTCCTCCAATTGTTTTATAGTTTCTTGAAAGCTGCTACAAGATTCAATCACATCTAAAATATCCTTTTTCTGCTGTTCATCTACATCTAAACTTTGACTTTCAGCTATAAATACATTTTCGTTTTCCTGTGGCATAATTTTACATTTTAAAAAATATACTATAATATTAACAGATTTCTTTAAAGAGTCAACTAATTGTTGGATAAATAAACTTGAGCATTTGGCCAAAATGTTATATAGTAGTCACTTCAAGAAGTACAGTATGGACAATACCATTATAAGAAAATACGATATTAGAGGTATAGTAGGCAAAGATTTGCAGATTAATGATGGGTACGAGATAGGTAGAAAGTTTGGCCAAACCGTAGCTAGTGTTTGTGTCGGCTACGACAGCAGAATAGATTCACCAGGTATAGAAAGAGAATTAATTAGGGGCTTAACTTTATCCGGTGCAAATGTTATACGCGTTGGACTATGCTCTTCACCTATGCTTTACGCTGCAACACAAATCACACAGGCGGATCTTGGTATCATAATAACTGCTTCTCATAACCCCAGCGAATATAATGGCTTTAAATTTTTTAGTAATAAAAAAGTCTTCTCAGATCAAGAAATGAAGGAAATTATAAGCAGTCCAATTAAAAACAGCACAAGAATTGGAAGCTTAATTAACATAAATATATATAGTGAGTACATTAGCATATTGAAAAGTGCAGTGAAGAATAATACTACACAGAAATTAAAAATAGCCTGGGATTGTGGAAATAGTCCAGCAAGTGGAATTATAAGGTATATTGAAAAGATCTTGCCTGGTCATACACACATCGTAACCAATAACTCTATAGATGGGGCATTTCCACTGCATGATCCAGATCCCATAGAGGAAAAAAATCTTGCTCAATTAATTGACATTGTGAAGGAATATGGATGTGATCTTGGCATTGCGCTAGATGGCGATAGCGATAGGGTGCGCTTAATTGATAATAAAGGCAACGTTGTTTCCAATGACCATTTATTTATAATTTTTGCACGTGAAGTGTTGGAGGAATATCCAGAAAGCAAAGTTATTGCTAACGTAAAAATGAGTATGAAAGTGCATGATTTTGTTAGCAAGTTAGGAGGGCAAGTTATCACCTGTGCTACTGGACATTCACTAGTTAAGAAGAAGATGGTAGAGGAAGAGGCAAAGTTTGCTGGTGAATTAAGCGGGCACTTCTTCTTTTCTGAGCTAAGTTTTGATGATGGGCTATATTCTGCTGTTAAAGCAGTTGACATTTTGCTTAAGAAAAACCAAAGCCTATCTCAGGTGATTGAGGATTTACCGAAGTTATATATTACTCATGAAGTGAAGATTGTAGTGAAAGATGAGAAAAAGTTTCAAATAATTGAGTCAATAAAGAAAACACTGGAGCAGCAAAATATTGTATTTTCAGATCTTGATGGTGTTAAGGTAACCGATAATAAAGGTTGGTGGCTTCTTAGGGTATCAAATACGCAAAACTGCATTACAGCAAGATGCGAAGGAGAGACTTTAGAGGGTTTTGAACTTACTAAAAAGGTTTTGTTCCATTACATTGATGAAGCAAGGTCTTTAAATTGTAGCTACTCACAGAAATAAATTTGATTTATAAAATTGACATGAAAGTATAAAGATAAATAGGCTAAATGTACTTATCATCTGGTCAGGCTGCAGCATTATTTCGTGTAACCGTTTGCGGGTCCACTTAATTCTGCAATTCTTTGATCTCACTCATGGAGAGGCCAGTAAACTTAACAATAGTGGTGACATCAACATTATTAGCTAGCATTGTTTTTGCAACTTCAATTTTTCCTTCCTTTTTAGCATCATCAAGTTTTTGTTCAAGAACAGCCCGTTCATCACGAATACGTTTTATTTCCTGTTCGTAGGCAATAAATTCTTTCTCTGACCAGTTGAATCTATTTAGTTCTTCATATGCCTTTTTAATTATTACATCACTACCTATTATCTTTTCCAATTCTTCTTCGCTAGTTTCATCTGCATATTTAAAATAATAGATCCATTTTTCAACTATACTCTCCAATTGGTCTTCTTTAGTTTTAGGAAATTTTGGTAACTCAATAAATGTAAAATAAAAATCTTTTAAATCATGTTCATAGCTATCTTTGTCTAACATTACATGATCTGACTTATACTCAGATTTATTAGGAAAGAGAATACAATCAGCAATAGCTATAAAAATGATTTCTTTAAGACCCTGATATTGATCACCTTTATCAGCTTGCCTTGAATAAGCTTTAGCAGCGTAATATTGAGCGCGTTTTTCAAAGCCTTTAGTTTTGGCAACTTGCATTTCGACTATTACTTGCACCCCATTTTCATCCCTGCAAAGAACATCAACGATACTTTGTTTTTTAGAGGCAATTTCAGCATCTTGAATAGTGCTGAGGAATTCTATTTCTTTTATTTCATCTTTGCCAGTGAACCCCAAAATATCATTGAGAAAGTGAATGAGGATGTCTTTATTTTTTTCAGTACCAAAAATACGCCGAAACGCAACATCATTCTTGGGGTCGAGAAACTTAGAAAGAGCCATAAAAAAATTTTTAAATGTATCTTTATATTATATATTCTTATTGATAATAATTCAATAATTTGTCATCTTTTTTGTTAACTTTACTGATGTTGCCAGAGGGAACGTTGTTGCAAAATTTTGTAAAATTTATTATCCTAAGGTTTCAAGTTCTCACAGGTTTATTGGAACTATATGTACAATGTGTTTATCAGTGAAAATCCGGAGAAAATGATGGGGGAAAAGTTAATACATTACTTTAGCCAGGGTAAATGCGAAGGCAATGCAGAAATGAAAAATCTGCTGGGAGGAAAGGGGGCAAATTTAGCAGAAATGTGCAATGTTGGCATTCCTGTTCCACCTGGTTTCACAATTTCCACCTCTGCTTGCAAAGTCTATTATCAAGACAATAGATCTTCTGTCATCCAAGTATCTGATTACTCGGATCCAGAAAAAAATGTGGTCACGCACTGGAATGACATATGTAGTGGAATTAAAAACTACATGACGATGCTCGAAAATGACATCGGTTGTAAATTTGGGGATTTAAATAATCCCTTATTAATTTCCATACGCTCTGGTAGTGTTAGTTCAATGCCGGGCATGCTTGATACTATTTTAAATGTTGGTCTAAATGATGAAACCGTTGTTGGGCTTGCAAAAAAAAGTGGCGAACGTTTTGCTTACGATAGCTACTGCCGTTTCATCATGATGTACTCCAATGTTGTACTACAGCTTGATCATCACCTATTTCAAGATGTTATTGATAATGAGCAGCAAAAGAGTGGAGCAAAAAGCTTAGCTGATCTTGATGTTGATGTTTTAAAGAGAATTGTTAACGATTTTAAAAAGATAGTATATGAAAAAACTGAGAAACATTTCCCGCAGAACGTTGAAGAGCAATTGTTAAACTCAGTTAATGCAGTATTTGCTTCTTGGAAAAATGATAGGGCTGTTTCCTATAGAAAAATACATAATATTCCTGAAAACCTTGGAACAGCGGTCAACGTGCAAGCAATGGTTTTTGGTAATTTAAATGATAATTCTGCAACTGGTGTGATATTTACACGAAATCCTTCAACTGGGGAAAAAAAGCTTTTTGGTGAGTTTTTGGTTAATGCTCAGGGTGAGGATGTGGTTTCTGGTGTTTATACTCCTATGCCAATTGACGGAGAGCAAAAAAACACCATGGAGAAGTTGCTGCCAAGTGTCTACCTGGAATTATGCGCGGTATGTGAAAAACTTGAAAGGCATTATAAAGACATGCAGGATATCGAATTTACTGTACAGGACGGTAAATTATGGATTTTGCAGACTAGGTCTGGCAAGCGCACGGCTGAAGCTGCTATTCGCATAATAGTTGATATGGTAAACGAAGGAACGATTACAAAAGAAGAAGGAATATTGAGAATTGATCCAAAAACTTTTGACAATTTATTGCATCCAGTTCTTGACGTTAAGAGTGACCAAAAAGTAATAGGGAAGGGACTGCCGGCTTCTCCAGGGGTTGCTTCTGGATATGTAGTGTTTAGTGCAAGTGATGCTGAAAAAGCTGCAGAGCAGGGTAAAAAAGTGGTTTTAGTAAGGTCAGAAACGAGTCCTGAAGATATTAATGGAATGAATGCTGCAAGTGGCATAGTAACAGCACGGGGAGGGATGACCTCGCACGCTGCTGTTGTAACCCGTGGAATGGGTAAGCCATGCATTTGCAGTGTAAGTGGACTTTATATCGATAAAGATGGAACTTTCTTTTCTGTGGGGGATACAAAAGTAAATAAAGGTGAACCAATTACCATCAACGGAGGAACAGGGGAGGTTATGCTTGGCATTCTTCCTACAATTTCACCTGAATTATCGCAAGAATTCAAAACGATAATCAACTGGATAGATGAAATCAAAACGGTCAAAGTGAGAGCGAACGCTGATACTCCAAAAGACGCAAAAATTGCAAAAGAATTCGGTGCAGAAGGTATAGGCTTATGTCGCACAGAACATATGTTTTTCGCTAGTGATAGAATCGAATTCATTCAAAAGTTGATAATGGCTGACGATGAAAATGAAAGGGCAAATGCGCTCATTAAACTGGAAGAAATGCAAAAGTCTGATTTCAAAGAAATATTTTCTATTATGGAGGGCAGGGAGGTCACTATACGGTTGCTTGATCCACCTTTGCATGAATTTTTACCCAATAATCAGTCTACTATAGAAAAAATCGCCAAATCACTTAGTAAGTCAGTTGAATCAGTAAAAAATAAAATAGCACAGTTATCAGAAAAGAACCCAATGCTTGGCCATCGAGGTTGTAGACTTGCCATTTCTCATCCTGAAATATATAGCATGCAGATTAGGGCAATACTTAGTGCTGCAAGTGAATTAAAGAAAGAAAAGAAGATAGAAGTGGAGCCTGAAATCATGGTCCCCTTTATCATGAATGAGAAAGAGTTTGTTTTGATATGCGAGTTAGTGAAGAAAGAATTTTCTGTCATCTCAGCTAGGATCAAGAAGCAGATTCCAGCGTCACGCGCTGGAATGACATCAGACAAGGCGTACTCAATTGGAACAATGATAGAGCTACCACGAGCAGCACTGATTGCTGATAAGTTAGCAAAACATGCAGAGTTCTTTAGTTTTGGCACTAATGATTTAACGCAAACAACCATGGGACTTTCAAGAGATGATTCAGTTAATTTCCTCGATTCTTATAAGGAAAGCAACATATTCGAAAACGACCCATTTGAAGTGCTGGACATCGAAGGGGTAGGGGAGTTAATCAAGATGGCCATTGAAAGAGGCAAAAAAACCCGAAAAGAAATAAAACTGGGTATATGTGGAGAGCATGGAGCAGATCCAAAATCTATAGAGTTTCTCATCGAATCAGGGGTGGATTATGTTTCATGCTCACCCTATAGAGTACCGGTTGCAAAGTTAGTGGCAGCACAGTTTAGCATAAAATCTAAGTGTGTTGGGTAAATTAGATGCCAGTGTCACGCACTGGCATAACATCCTCCCTAGCGAAATTGAATCACAACGTTTTTGCAGTTTTTTGGACGTGTTCAACTTTATTTTCTTCCATTTCTCTATAGCTTGGTAATGTAGAATTTTTTACATGCAACCCGGTAGCTATTGCAACCAAAGCAGCTATAACACCACAAATCACTGCACCAGTTACAAATGGAACCATCACAGCAGCAGTAATGAATAATCCTGTAATAACAACTCCAACAACATCTTTTGTTAATGAGGTGTAAAAATTTTCCTTGCTTTTTTTATATTTAGCTTCTTTTTCATTTGGCACAGAAAATTGAGCATCTACAAAGCCGTTAGCTTTATTATCATTATTTGGTGTGGCAGTTTGCTTAGCCTCTGGTATTACAGGCGTTTTATTTTTGTTATTATGATTTGATTGGCCATTAACATTATCACTATTTGGCGTGGTAGTTTGGTTAGTCTCTGTTACTACAGGTATTTCATTGTCGTGATTGCGATTATCACCATTAGTACTAACTGGAGGCACTGTTGCTACAGGTCTACTACCAATGTTTCCATTACTGCTGCTGGGTTCTGCTCTATTTTCTTCATTAAGCTTACCTCTATTCAAGAACGCATTAACAATTTCAGTTTTACCTACCTGTATGGCCACTTGTAAAGCCTCTTTCCTGTTTGCAGGACTCACGTAACCTAAAATTAGCTCAGCTTCTTGGGCATTATCCTGAGTAATAGCAAGACACAGAGCGTTAAATTTTTCTTCTTCATAAAATTTGCCACTATCCAAAAGTACCTTAACAACGTCAGCTTGTTTTGTTATTGTAGCTATGCCCAATATAGTTCTGGAAGCAGTATCTGTAAGATGGATTACAGCATCTAAATCTGTAAACAATTTTACAACATCTAGAAATATGCCACGATCGCCGGTAATATTGGACTCTCTTACAGCATTTGCAAACGAGTCAAAAATTGCCAGATTTGTTTCTTTCCCTTGTATTAGTTGCTCGTAAAGTACTTCAGCAGTCATACCAGGGTTTATGAAGTTACTAGAATCTACTTCATTACTGTCTGCTCTATTCTCTTCCACATTAGGTGCCTCTTCTTCCTTGTTTATTGCTGCGGTTATTTGCTCTTGTTGAAGGGGTTCACACCCATTTTGGAGGAGAAAATCCTTAACGCGTGGGTTGTTATTTTCGGTTGCATGTTTTAGAAGTAGGTTC
The DNA here is from genome assembly GCF_964028365.1 of Wolbachia endosymbiont (group A) of Udea olivalis. Taxonomy (NCBI): domain Bacteria; kingdom Pseudomonadati; phylum Pseudomonadota; class Alphaproteobacteria; order Rickettsiales; family Anaplasmataceae; genus Wolbachia; species Wolbachia endosymbiont (group A) of Udea olivalis. Next base: position 1,280,246 of record NZ_OZ034773.1, on the reverse strand, counting down.
CCTAATGAATTGCCTCCTTCACATTCATCTTGAAAATTAACTTCTTTCCTTAACCTCTTTTTTAGTTCTTCCAAACTAGTAACTGTGTTATCACGTCCTGTAATTCTATCTATATCTAGATAGAAATTTCTAACATCATCATCACTATATGCCATAACTATAATCCCACTACTATAATGCTTATATTATATCAACTCCCTAATAATCAGTCAAGACATATTGCAGTTTCAAGCAGCATGATATATCATGATACATATTGAATATAGTTCTTAAAGCAAATGATGGAAGATTTAGCCTATAAATTAGTTAAAGTGACCGAAGCTGCGGCGCTTGCTGCATATAAACTAGCAGGCTTCGGCGATGAAAAAAAGGCTGATCAGGTTGCAGTTGATGCAATGCGTACAGTATTAAATTCAATGGAAATAAATGGTACTATCGTAATTGGTGAAGGTGAGAGAGATGAAGCACCGATGCTATATATTGGCGAGAAGGTTGGCACTGGAAATGGTCCTGAAATCGACATTGCCGTTGACCCACTTGAGGGCACTACGATTTGTGCTCATTACAAACCAGGGGCAATGTCTGTTCTTGCTGCAACGAAAAAAGGTAATTTTTTACATGCACCTGATGTTTATATGGAAAAAATAGCGGTAGGAAAAAATCTTCCAGAGGGTGTAGTCTCACTAAAAAATAGCATTGAAAAGAATCTAGACAATTTAGCCAAGGCAAAAAAATGCAAAGTAAATGATCTCGTGGTAACTATACTTAATCGTGAAAGGCACAATGAATTAATAGTAAAAATCAGGAAGTTAGGAGCAAAAATTAAACTAATAGATGATGGTGATATTGTGGCCGTAGTTTCACTAGTAAATGGCAATCATGATATGTATATCGGAATAGGAGGGGCACCAGAAGGGGTGCTTGCGGCTGCAGCGCTGAGTTCAATCGGTGGGCAGATGGAGGGAAGATTGATATTTGACACAGATCAGTTAAAAGAAAGAGCAAAAAATTTAAATATTGATGACCCAGAAAAAGTCTACGCCGTAAAAGATATGGCAAGAGGTGAATCAGTGTTCATTGCAACTGGAGTAACAAGCGGAGAACTTGTGGATGGAGTTGATAACATATGTTCAACTAGTTCTTTAATAATTCTACCTAACAACCTGATAAAGCTGCAAACAATGCAGAACTTATGTTAGCTTTTTTAGTTTCTAATTTTAGCTTTACAACATTTAGCATTAAGATATAATTAAGTTTACTTATAACAATAGAGGTGTGAAATGTTTTCTAGTATTGTAAATCTATTGAATGGTTTTTTCAAAAATTCGAGTACCAAGGAAAGTGAAGAAAAGTTGACTCTTCTATCTCCTCAAGCAAATCTTCAATTCGATGAGACTCAGGTACAAAGTGTGCTCTCAGATTTTGAGGAATTGGAGTTTAAGGATAATAAGTGTTTTGACAAAATAGCAGACGATTATGAAAAGAAGGGGGAGAGTGCCCTTTTTAACTATGTAATATTGAATAAGCGGAAAGAAATAATCGATATATTAGATAGGAATCTTCCTCTCCTCGAAGAACAGGAGGAGTTTAGAAAGAAATATGGTCAATATGTTCTTCAAATTGACAAAGGAATGAGTTATGGAAAAGAACTTCAAGATGGACTTCGGTCTTTTGAAGATAGGGCAGAAAAAGTATTATCAGATTTTGAAAGATTGAATTTTGATTTTAAGGATAATAAGTGTGAAGATTCTTCTGATTCTGTAAATTATAATAACGGTTGGCCGGCAGATCCATTTGACAAGATAGCAAATTATTATCGAGAGGATGATATTTTCCTTTTCAATTATGTGGTATTGAGTAAGCGAAAAGAAATAATGGGTATATTGGATAAGAAGCTTACTTCTAAAGATCAGGAGGAGTTAAAAGAAAATTTTAAAAAGAGGTTGGGTAGATATCTTATTCGAATTGGTGAAGGAATGAGCGATGGACAAGAATTTCTAAAAACTGGTAGTGCAATTGCTTTCTTTGATGGGTGTTATGTGCCATGTCCATATGCAAACCGTCTTCTTAATCATTATGACCATCTTAATATCAACATTACTAAACCTGAACAAAGTTTAGAAACCAGTCGTCTTTTCACTGAAAAAACTAAAAGAATGGAAGAAGAGAAAAGCGAGGTAAAAAGAGCAAAAATATACAGCAATGGTGAAAGAATAGTAACAATTGAGAAGAATGAGAAACAATAGAGGAACTACTCCTTTACAAAATTTGCAATATGTGACATCGAAATTAGTTGGGGTGCAAAAGATGAATCTGGAAAAGACCTTAACTGTACTGTTGTTCTAAATATAAATTTAGGTCAAGTTAGTATTAAAAAATCAACTATTGACGGTAAAGATGTTGAACCAAAGAAAATTTTAGAGTTAGCTAAGCAAAACGAGGCTGTGCTTATAAAAGGTAAAGCTTTACATGAAGTTTTAGTAGCACATTTCATTAAGCAAACACCATGTGAGGAAAAGAAGGATATGCAATCGCACGAGAATATCGTTGTACCTGGTTCCGGTGCACCTCGCTCTATTAATGAGGAAATAACTGTAGAGCATCCGTTCGGGAAAGCGGCAAATAAAGATAATCATAGAGAAATGTGAGTTTACAACAAATGGTGCCATGAAAGTAGCTGATACATAACTGTACGAACGTTTGTTTGCGAAGAAATGTTATAGCAGGTTTTGCCTCAAACACAAAGGTGTCATTCCAGTGCTTGACACTGGAATCCAGCCCTTTTACGCAGTCCCATTAAAAACGTTGTATTTTAACGTAGGATTAGCTACTTTTATACTCACCAATTTAATCTCTAATCAAAATTCCTGGATCCCAGTGTCTGGGCACTGGGATGACATCCTCCCTAGTGGATTCAAATCACAATATTCGTATAGTAAGCACTGACCACTTTTGCTTCAATATTTGCGATGCCCCTGAACAGATACAATTATTCTATTATCAGGAGGATGCCATTAATCGCTTTATATAATGCTACTTGTAACACTTATGCCCTGAACGGAGACAGTTTAGGCTGTTATGCCTGGCGGCTTTGTTGGAATAAGTTTTTCAACACTGCTAACAATAAAATTGATTGTATCGTCAGCTACCTTATCGAATTTATCATTTATCTCTTTTCCTATTTCTTGATTTTTAACATATTCGTGTAGAGCTAAAGCAGTTATAGCTGCACATGCTGCAATTAAGCCAGTTTGTGCTATAATGAATAGTAATAATCCTCCTACGAATATAGATGTTAATCCAATAGCCAGGTTTATAATTTTACTTTGTGTTGTTTGTTGCGTCGCTTGGCTTTGATCTGCCTGTTTATCCTCTAAAGCATTCGATATTGTTTTTAAGGCAACTTTTATCGCTATTGCTGCAACTGAAACCATAATTAGCCCTATAGCTATTTTTGCTAAAAGAAGAATCGACGGTAGCATCATTACAAATAATAGCGCGCCAATTCCTCCAGCTAACCACTTCTCATTTATTTTTTTTGATTGATTTGTACCAGTGTTCATTATTACCCTCCACTTTACTTATGATTTACCTATATCTAATACGAAATATGAAGGTAGTCAACTATATATTTTATATGAAAGATTGTATTAAAAGTTTTTCATGTTATTTTTTGCTGCTTCGTGGTTAAATTTGGAATTTTAGAAAGAGTTACGTATTATTTGAAATTCTTGTATACTGTTTTGAATCAGTTAAATAGATAATGAAGTGCAGGACGCAGTTTTAATTTTACAAGATGGCAAGTGCTTTTGGGGAAAATCAGTAGGTAAAAAAGGCAAATGCATAGGTGAGGTCTGTTTTACCACTGGTATGACCGGTTATCAGCATACTATAACTGATCCTTCTTTTGCCGATCAAATTATAACGTTCACTTTTCCTCATATTGGTAACGTTGGAATAAACCATAAGGATAATGAAGGAAAGAAAATTTTTGCAAGTGGTGTGGTTATGCGTGAACTTTCTTCTATGTCCCACCCTTCTTCATATATCAGTTTAAATGATTGGTTAGAGAAAAATAACGTGATTGGGATATCAGGAGTTGATACTAGAGCTTTAACGAGACATTTGAGAGAACATGGATCTCAAAATGGAATGATATGCTCATCGAGTAAGGCGCATGCGTTGGACAAATTGAAGGAATACAAATCTGTAAATGGGATAGAAATAACCAATAAAGTCAGCTTGCATAGTAATTTTAAAAGTGACCTTAATGCAAAATATAGGGTTGTAATCGTTGATTTTGGCGTAAAAATCAGTATAGTTTCACGCTTAATAGAACTTGGTTGTACAGTTGAATTAATCAGACCAAGCACAGGTTTTGCTCAAAAAGTGTTGAGTATGAATCCAGATGGGATAGTGCTTTCAAATGGTCCTGGTGATCCGCAAGAAATAGGAGAAAGTGTAGTTTCAGAAATAGACATTATTATAAAATCTAAAATACCAATTTTTGGCATATGCATGGGCCATCAATTACTTGCGATTACTTTGGGGGCAAAGACCATCAAGATGGATATAGGTCACCGAGGGAGTAACCATCCAGTTTATGATGTAATTAGTGGAAAAGTTGAGATCACTAGCCAAAATCATGGTTTCGTTGTTGATTCAGCTTCTCTTCTAAGTAATGTTGAAATTACTCACATTTCTCTATTTGATAATAGTGTAGAGGGAATAATGATGAAGGATTACCCAGTCTTTTCTGTGCAATACCATCCAGAAGAAGCGCCAGGTACGCATGATTCGCATTATTTGTTTAAACGTTTTATTGACAATATTGTGTTGTATAAAATGAAATCTGCGTGATTTTAATCAGGGTAGGTTTTATTGCTTGATTTTTTAATTTTAGGCGTTTAGTATTAAATACAATAAGAGCTTAAGTTAAGATGCTAAAATAGTATTCTCTTAACAAATTTTTGCGGAGGAGTGACCGAGTGGTTAAAGGTAACAGACTGTAAATCTGTCCGCGTGAGCGTACGTAGGTTCGAATCCTACCTCCTCCATTGTGCGGGTATAGCTCAATGGTAGAGCTCTAGCCTTCCAAGCTAGTGACGTGGGTTCGATTCCCACTATCCGCTCTTTTTTTTGTTGTATTTTTATAAAATCAACATATTATTTATTGATGTATTTGTATTTTAGGTAGAAAAGTTTAAATTATGACAGCAATAGTGGAAGCATTTGGAAAGCCGCATGTAAATGTGGGAACAATAGGACATGTGGATCATGGGAAGACGACGTTAACAGCGGCGATAACGAAGCATTATGGAAATTTTGTAGCGTACGATCAGATAGATAAAGCGCCAGAAGAAAGGAAGAGGGGGATAACGATAGCAACAGCGCATGTTGAGTATCAGACGGAAAAAAGGCATTATGCACACGTTGATTGTCCTGGACACGCTGACTATGTAAAGAACATGATAGTAGGTGCAGCACAGATGGATGCGGCGATATTGGTAGTGTCGGGGGTTGATGGGCCAATGCCACAAACGAGAGAGCATATATTGCTGGCGAAGCAGGTAGGTGTTGGATATATCGTGGTGTATATAAATAAAGCTGATGTTGCTGATACTGATATGATAGATTTAGTAGAAATGGAAGTGAGGGAATTACTGAGTAAATACGGATTTCCAGGGGATGAAGTGCCTGTGGTGGTTGGTTCAGCGCTCAAGGCGCTGGAGGATGACAGCAGCGAATATGGAAAGAAATCAATAGACAAATTGATGGAAAAGTTAGATGAATATGTAGCGGTTCCACCAAGGCCTGTGGATTTACCATTTTTATTGCCAATCGAAGATGTATTTTCGATATCGGGGCGAGGAACAGTGGTAACAGGAAGAATAGAGAAGGGAGAGATAAAGACGGGAGAAGAGATAGAGATAATAGGTCTGAAAGCGACGCAAAAGACGATATGCACAGGTGTTGAGATGTTTAAGAAGTTGCTGGATAAGGGAAGTGCAGGACTCAATGTAGGAATATTGTTAAGAGGAACAAAAAGAGAAGAAGTGGAGAGAGGGCAAGTATTAGCGAAACCGGGGACGATAACACCGCATAGAAAGTTTAAGGCGGAGGTTTATATATTAAAGAAAGAGGAAGGAGGAAGGCATACACCATTTTTTGCGAATTACCAGCCACAGTTTTATTTAAGGACAACGGATGTAACTGGGAGCATAAAATTGCTAGATGGGAAGGAGATGGTAATGCCAGGAGATAATGTGAGTGTAGAAGTAGAATTGCAAGTACCGATAGCAATGGATAAGGGATTGCGTTTTGCGATAAGAGAAGGCGGTAGAACTGTTGGTTCTGGTGTTGTTTCTGAAATTTTGGAGTGAGTGTAGTAACTAAGATGAAGCAAGATATATATATTAACATTAAGGCTTTCGATTGTTCTTTATTGGAGGAGTGTGTTCGAAAATTTGTTGATGAATTAAAGCGGTCCAGTGCAAAATTATCTGGTCCGATTGCGTTGCCAAGGAAAGATTCTAAATTTATTGTTAATAGATCTCCTCACGTTGATAAAAAATCTCGTGAACAGTTTGAAATGAGAACTTCTAGGCGTTTGATTGTTTTACATGATCTTACTCCTACTATGATGCAGATGCTTACAGGTTTATCTTTTTCTGCTGGCGTAGAAGTGGATTTAAAAGTCAAGGAAGTTAAGGTTTAGGAGAAGGAAATGAAGAGAATAAATTCGCTGAGGAGAATTGGTTTACTAATGATGAATATTGGTCATACTGCTATGTATTCTGACAATAGTCGCATGGCTGTAACTTTATTGCATCTCAGCGAAACTTATATTATTGATATAAAAGGACAAGATAAATGTGGCTATAATTCAGTCATTTTAGGCACAGGAGATTTTAAAAATATAGCAAAACCTCAGTTGGAATATTTAAAGAAAAAGGGTATAAATAATAAATGTAAGTTATACGAAAGTAGATTAAATGACCTGTCGGGAATAGAATGTGGTAAAAAAGTGGGAATCAATCATTTTGTGGTTGGTCAATATCTTGATATTACGGGTTATTCTATAGGTAAAGGATTTGCTGGTGTGATGAAGCGGCATAATTTCAGTGGGCTTAGGGCATCTCATGGTGTTTCTATTGCTCACAGATCACAAGGTTCCACTGGCCAATGTCAGGATCCTGGTAGAGTATTCAAAGGAAAGAAAATGGCTGGTCATTTAGGTAACAGCAGGATAACTGCACAAAATATGAAGATATTATCCATTGATCATGAAAATAGTATAATTGCTGTGAAGGGTAATAATGTTCCTGGGTTTAAAAATTCCTATGTTTTTGTAAGAGATGCAGTTAAAAAATCTTTACATAAAGATGTTCCTTTTCCGGTAGGTTTACTGTTAGATGTAAATGATGATGCTAGTAATTTGGTAAGTTAGTTATGGAATGTAATTTAGTTAATCTATCTAATGATAATGTAGGTACTGCTCAGCTCAATCCTTTGATATTTTCTGCTAAGCAAAAATTGAGTATTTTGCATGATATAGTGAGATGGCAATTAGCGAAGAGAAGAGCTGGTACTCATAAAACAAAAGGTATTAGTGATGTCTCTGGTACAACAGCTAAACCTTATGATCAAAAACGTACCGGTAGGGCAAGACAAGGGAGCTTGCGATCTCCTCAATTTAGAGGTGGTGGGATTATTTTCGGCCCTGTTGTGAGGAGTCATACTTATTCTCTTAATAAGAAGGTACGCAAATTTGGTTTAAAAATTGCTTTATCTCTAAAGTATTTAAATAATCAAGTAATTATTCTGGATAATTTAAATATTGATGTGAAGAAAACGTCTGAAATGTGTAAATGTATTAAAAATTTTAAATTTTCTTCCTTTTTGATAGTTGGTGATTATGGAGATGATTTGTTGCGTGCGGCTAAAAACTTGCACTATGTAGACTTAATCAAACCTATTGGGTTAAATGTTTTTGATATATTGAATCACGAATGCGTGATGTTGACAAAGGATACTTTAAAGCATCTTGAAGGTAGATTGTTATGATCAAATATAATAATATAATAAAATCTCCTATAATTACAGAAAAGGCCTCTTTTTTGAGGGAGAAGTTTAATAAATATTCTTTGTATGTTTTTGTAAATGTAAATAAGCGTCAAATAAAGTTGGCAATAGAGTCTCTATTTGATGTTAAAATTTCTTCTATAAATGTTGTTAGAATTAAGCCTAAATATAGGCGTTTTAGGGGTGTGATTGGTTGTGAAAAACAGAAAAAGAAAGTTTATTTTTCTTTGATGGATGGTCAAAAATTAGATATAATGAGCGTTTAGTATGGGTATGAAATTTTTTAATCCTGTTACTCCGTCTTCTCGTGGGACTGTGTTAGTAAGTAAAGTTGGTTTATCAAAAGATGAGCCAGAAAAGTCTCTTACATCCGGTAAAAAGTCCAGTGGTGGAAGAAATAATCATGGTAGAATTACAACTCGTCATAGGGGTGGTGGTCACAAAAAGAAGTATAGAGTGATAGATTTTAAGCGTAATAGAAGTGGTCAAGGTATAGTTGAAAAAATAGAGTATGACCCAAATAGAAGTGGGTTTTTGGCGTTAATATCATATAAGGAAGATGATATTAAGTCTTATATATTAGCTCCTCAAGGTATGAAGCCAGGTGATGTTGTTACAGCTGGGAATGATGCTGATATTTTGCCAGGGAATTGTTTACTACTCAAGCATATACCTGTTGGTTCTTTCGTTCATAATGTTGAGCTGAAGCCAGGTAATGGTGCTGCGATTGCTAGAGCTGCTGGTTGTTATGCACAAATCGTTGGTCGTGATGGCCAATATGTTTTATTACGACTCAGGTCTGGTCAAATTAGGTTGATTTTATCTTCTTGCAAGGCTACTATTGGTGTAGTATCTAACCCTGACCATAAGAATAGAAAGTTGGGTAAAGCTGGGAGAAGTAGGTGGCTTGGGATTAGACCTACTGTACGTGGAGTTGCAATGAATCCGGTTGACCATCCTCATGGAGGCGGGGAAGGAAAAACCTCTGGTGGTCGTCATCCTGTTACTCCTTGGGGTGTTGCAACAAAAGGAAAGAAAACTCGAAGGAGAAATAAATCTAGTGATAAGTATATAAAACAATTGAAAGGTTAGTTTATGAGTAGATCTGCATGGAAGCCTCCTTTTTGTCATCCTTCTATATTAAAGTCGGTGAATAATGCTTTAAACAAGGGGTTTGTTAACATGGCTATAAAAGTTCATTCCAGGGCTTCTGTAATTCTTCCTAATTGTTTAGGTTTAAAGTTTGCTGTTTATAATGGTAAGGATTACATTCCTGTGAATGTTAATGATCAGAATATGATAGGTCATAAGTTTGGTGAGTTTTCACCCACTCGTAAATTTACTGGGCATAGTGGTGATAAAAAGGCGACAAGAAGGTAATTGATATGAAAAACAGAGATGTAATAGTTAAAGCTGGTTCTAGGGTTTTAAAATCAACTCCTCGTAAATTGAATTTGGTTGCTGGTTTAGTACGTAATAAAAAAGTTTCTTTTGCCACTGTGCAATTAAGATTTTGTGAAAAGAAAGCTGCAGGTCTTATAAGGAAGGTATTAAATTCTGCGATTGCTAATGCTCAAAATTATGGATTGGATATCGATAATTTATATATAAAAGAAATTTTAATAGGTAAGTCTCTTACTTTGCGTAGGGTATGTCCAAAAGCTATGGGTAGAGCTAATAGAGTTAGTAAACGTTATAGTAATATAACTGTAAAATTGGGGGAAATTATATGATTCATAAAAATAGAAAATTAATAAGGAAAGTGCAAAAATATGGGAAACGTTAATCCTAAAGGATTTAGGTTAAAAATAATTAATACTTGGTCATCTATTTGGTATGCTGAGAAGGGTTATAAACAAGGGTTGCATCAAGATTTATCTATTCGCAGTTATATAAATGAATCTTTTAAGCATGCTGGTGTTTCTAAAGTAATTATAGAGCGTACGATCGATTTGGTATCTGTAATAATACATTCTTCTAGACCTGGAGTGATAATAGGTAAGAAAGGCTCGGATATTGAGAAGATAAAGCAAAAGATAGCTGAAAAAGTAAAAAATAATGTGGAAGTGAATGTAGTAGGGGTTAAAAGGTCTGAAATAGATGCAGTTTTAATATCAAACAGCATTGCACAGCAGTTAGAAAAAAGGGTTTCATTTAGAAGAGCGATGAAAAAAGCTATTCAAAGTTGTTTGAGGATGGGTGCTAGAGGTATTAAAGTAAGTTGTTCTGGGCGCCTTGGCGGAGCTGAGATAGCTCGTACTGAGTGGTATAAAGAAGGCCGTTTGCCTTTGCATACTTTACGTGCTAATATAGATTATGCTTTTGCTGAAGCAAAAACTATATATGGCATCATAGGAGTTAAGGTCTGGGTTTATATTGGTAACTAATTAGGTATATTGAAATGTTTATTCCTAAAAAAAGTAAATATAAAAAAGTATTTAAAGGACGAATTAAGGGTAACACGAAAGGTGGTAGCACATTATCTTTTGGAGATTATGGTCTAAAGGCTATGGAAGCAGGTAGGATTCAATCTAAGCATATTGAAACTGCAAGGCGTGTAATATCTAGAACATTAAAACGCTCTGGTAAAGTGTGGATAAGAATTTTTCCTGATACCCCTGTTAGTAAAAAGCCGGCGGATGTGCGTATGGGTAAAGGGAAAGGTAGTGTTGAGTTTTGGGTATTTAAAGCTAAGCCCGGTAGAATGTTGTTTGAAATTAGCAGTGATGTTCCCATGCATTTAGCAAGATTGGCGCTTGAAAAGGCAACTGCTAAGCTTCCTATGAAGTGTAAATTTGTATCTAATCATAATTAAATGGAGTTGCAATGGATATAGCTGACATTGAATCGAGGTCCTCGCAAGAATTGCATGAAATTCTTGTGAATTTGAGAAAAGAGTTTGTTAATTTGGTTTTTCAAAAGAAGCTGGGCCAGTGCAACAATATTTCGCGTTTTAGCTTAATAAGAAAGAGCATAGCTCGTATTTTAACTACATTAAATAAAAGAAGAAGAGAGGAAAAGAATGCCTAAAAAGGTTTTTTGTGGTACTGTAACTAAGGCTAAGTGTGATAAGACTGTAAAGGTTTCGGTATTACAAGTGTATAAGGATGAGCTGTATAAAAAGGTTATAAAAAAATACAAGAAGTATACAGCACATGATGAGAATAATAGTTGTAAAGAAGGGGACAAGGTTTTAATACAAGAACACAAGCCTATTTCTACTACTAAAAAATGGGTTATTGTTAATAGCTCACATTGAATAGGATATTTATATGATTCAAAAAAATACATTGTTGGAAGTAGCTGATAATTCTGGTGCGCGTGCAGTGCTTTGTATTGGTTTATTGGGTGGTAGAAAATCTGCATCTATAGGTGACACAGTTATTGTATCTACTAAATCTATTACTCCAAGAGGGAAAGTTGAGAAGGGAAAAGTATATAGAGCAGTTGTGGTGAGGGTGAAAAGCCCTATTAGAAAATCTGATGGTTCTGTAATTCGTTTTTCTAGCAATGCTGTAGTTTTGATTAATGATCAAGGTGAACCACTTGGCACTCGGGTGTTTGGTCCGGTAAAAAAGTTATCATCTGGTTCTTTTATGAAGATAATGTCATTAGCTGTTGAGGTTTTATAATGAGTGCTAAAATAAAAAGTGGTGACGACGTTATAGTTTTAACTGGTAAAGATAAGGGAAAAATTGGTAAGGTAATCAAAGTTATAGCACGTGATGCTAAAAAGAAAGTAATTGTTTCTGGAGTGAATGTGCATAAGAGACATACTAAACCAAAAGCTGGTAGTAGTGGTGGTATATTAAATAAAGAGTTAGCTATTGATATATCCAACGTTGCAACATTGGACCCTAAATATAAAACTCCAACTAGAGTGGGGTTTAAGGTTATAGACGGTAGAAAAGTGCGTTTTGCAAAAGTTTCTGGAGAAGTGATAGATTAGGTTGATATGTTTAAAGAATTGTATAAAGATAGCATAGTAAAGTCCTTGAAGGATAAGTTTAATTACGGCAATATAATGCAAGTGCCTAAACTTGTCAAGGTGTGTATCAATATGGGCGTTGGAGATGCTGCTACAGATAGTAAAGCAATAAATGAACCACTTGATAGCCTATATTTGATTGCTGGGCAGAAGCCTTTATCAACTTTTGCAAAAAAATCTATTTCTGGCTTCAAGATCAGAAAAGGTGCTACAGTAGGTTGCAAAGTAACTTTGCGTAGAGATAAAATGTATGAGTTTTTAGAAAGATTGATATATATTGCTTTGCCAAGGGAAAAAGATTTTAGAGGATTTAGTGTGAAGCAATTTGACGGTAATGGTAATTTTTCCTTTGGTATAAAGGAACATATCTCGTTTTTAGAAATAGACTATGATAAAATAAGTAAAATTAGAGGTATGGATATTAATATTATAACAAGTGCAGTTAGTGATAAGGAAGCAAAGGAATTATTACTGGCTCTTAAATTTCCTTTTTTTGATTAATTGAGAGGAGAAATATATGGCAAAAAAATCTATGATAGAAAGAAATCTTCGCAGAATAAAGTTGTGCGATCAATATAAAGAAAAAAGAGAAAAATTGAAATCTATAATAAATAATAAGAATTTGTCTATTGTAGAAAGGTTTACAGCTCAAAATAAATTAATTAAAAAATTGCCTAGAAATTCTTCTAAAACCAAAATTAGAAATAGGTGTGCTTTAACTGGGAGACCAAGAGGAGTATATAGAAAATTTGGTTTATGTAGAATTGTTTTGCGTGATTTATGTTCTTTTGGGCAAATTCCAGGAGTTACAAAGTCTAGTTGGTAAATATAATATAAGGAGTATATTGTGGCGTTATCTGATAGTATTGGTGATTTTTTAACAAGGATACGTAATGCTCAATTGGCAATGCATAGGGCAACAAGGGTACTATTTTCTAAGATGAATTCTTCTATATTGGAGATTTTAAAAGAGGAAGGGTATATCCTTGATTATGAAAAGCAAGTTGTAGATAATTTACCTTCTTTCATTGTAAAATTGAAGTATTATGAGAAGTCACCTGTAATTAGTGACATAGTTAGGGTGTCAAAGCCTGGTTGTCGTCGTTATTCTAAGTATAAGGACATTTCTAAAGCATATAATGGTCTTGGTATTTTTATTATATCGACACCCAAAGGAGTGATGACTGATTATAATGCACATAAGTTAAAGGTTGGTGGAGAAGTTTTGTGTCGTGTGTTTTAAATAATAGGAGAAATTCATGTCTCGTATAGGTGCTGCTCCTATCAATATTCCTGCTGGTGTTTCAGTTGAATATAATAATGGTAGTATGTTAATAAAGAGCGCTAAGGCTGAAAAGGAAGTTAGCTTGATCAGGGATGTTGTGTGTCAGATTATTGATAATCAGCTATTGCTTTCTGTTGATCAAGATAAAGATAATTATGATAAAATAAAGCCTATGTGGGGCACTTATAGGAGTAATATTAATAATATCATTAACGGCATGGTTGATGGTTTTTCTGTTAATCTTGAGATTAACGGTGTGGGATATAAGGCAGAGTGTGATGGTAAGTATTTGACTTTATATCTTGGTTATAGCCATAATGTTAAATATAAAGTGCCTAAAGATGTTGAGATTAAGTGCATAAAGCCAACTCACTTAGTAGTTAGTGGTATGGATAAGCAGAAGGTCTATATGGTGGCGTCTGATATATGCAAAATTAGAAAATATGATCCTTATAAAGGTAAGGGTGTTGTAATAAAAGGCAAATTTATGCTGCGTAAGGTTGTAAGTAAAAAGAAGTAATAAAAATGAAAAGATCGTATAATTTTTTAAGTAATTCTGAAAAAAGGAAGTTACGTAATAGAGCGAAGCTTGACAAGAGCGCTGAACGTTTACGTATATCCATATTTAAATCTAATAGGCATTTTTATGTCCAGTTAATTAATGATGTAAAAGGAATAACTCTCACTTCAGCTTCTACTTTGGATGCTAAAATTAAGGATGTATGTAAAGGGAAAGTCAACGCTGAAACTATAAAACAGGTTTCTTCTTTAATGGTTGAGCGTCTGTCTGGCATGAAATTAGAGCAGCAGCTTACGTTTGATCGTGGAGCGTATAAATACACAGGATTAGTTTCTCAATTTGCTGAGGCTTTAAGAAGTTCTGGATTTGAATTTTAGAAGGTTTTGAATATGGCTATAAAGAATTTACAAAATAATAATGATTTATCAGAGCTTTTAGTTTCGGTACGAAGAGTGACAACGGTTACCAAAGGTGGTAGAAGATTTTCATTTTCAATTTTGGTTGTTGTTGGCGATGAGAAGGGTAGGGTAGGGTGTGGAATAGGTAAGCACGCAGAAGTTGCTGAAGCAAGAGTCAAAGCTGTAAATGCTGCAAAGAAATCAATGATTAGAGTGTACTTGCGTGAAGGTAGAACTTTGCATCATGATATTAAAGCTAAATTTTGTTCTGGTGAGATAGTTTTAAGAACCGCAAGAGCCGGAACAGGTATTATTGCTGGTGGAGCGATTAGATCAGTTTTTGAGGTGTTAGGTATAAAGGATGTGGTAGCTAAATCCACTAGATCAAATAATCCTCATAACGTTATATGTGCGGTGTTTAAGGCTTTTGATAGTATGTTATCTCCTCGTCAGGTAGCAAGCAAAAGAGGCAAAAAGATTAGCGAGATAGTTGGAAACAGGTAAAGTATGAATAATGCTGTAAAATTAAACTCTATATTTACTAAATTATCTAAGAAAAAGAAGCCTAAGTTGCTGGGTAGAGGTATCGGTTGTGGTAAAGGTAAAACATCCGGTAGAGGGCATAAAGGGCAGAAGGCTAGAAGTGGAGTTTCTATAAATGGTTTTGAGGGTGGACAACAGTCTATATATACTCGTTTGCCTAAAAGAGGTTTTAAGCCTATACGTAGGAGCATATACTCTATAATTAATGTTGGCGATATACAGCGCTTAATGGAAGCTAAAAAAATAGTGAAAGACTCTGTTATAGATAAGGAGAGGCTGTATAAATTAGGTTTTATAAAGTCTATTAAGGATAAAATTAAACTTCTTAATAAAGGTAAGTTGAGCGAAAAATTTGTGTTTCATGTTGATTTTGCGTCAGAAGCTGCAAAAAAATCTGTAGCTTCAGTTTGTGGTAGTGTGGAAATACTATCGTAAGTCATGGGCAATAAATCAGCATTTAATAGCTTGGATCCTACGTTGTTATATAAAGGCGATTTATTAAAGCGTATATTTTTTACGCTAATAGCTTTAATTTGCTATCGCTTGGGTACTTATGTGCCTATTCCTGGAATTAATCTTGATGTAATTAATGATATATTTCCCAAAGATGGCTCAGGCGTTTTTGGAGTATTTAATTTATTTTCTGGTGGTGCATTGGCTAGAATGACAATTCTAGCATTGAACGTTATGCCATATATAATGGCTTCTATCATTATTCAGTTACTTTCTTCTGCGATTAAAGGAATGAAGGAAGTTAAGAATGATGGAGAGTCAGGCCGTAGAAAGATGAATTCTTATATACGCTATCTGACCATAGTAATTTGTGTATTTCAATCAATTCCAATTTTGGTTGGATTGGAAGGGATGAATAGGGAAGGGGTATTGGTTGTAATCGAACCTGGTGTTATGTTTCGTACAATAGGTGTTTTCAGCCTTTTAGGTGGAACTATGCTTTTAATATGGCTTGGTGAACGAATCAGCGCTAGCGGTATAGGCAATGGTATCTCATTAATCATTTTCACGGGTATAATATCAGAGTTACACAGCGCTTTGTCATCTTTGTTAACGTTAAATAAAAACGGTAGCGTATCGTTATTTATTATCCTTTTTGTTTTGGTATTGTTTTTTTTGCTGCTACTCTTAGTCATTTTTGTAGAGTCTTCTTATAGAAAGGTTATTGTTCAACATCCTAAAAAGCAATTTAAAAGATTACATAATGACGATTTTACTTATATTCCATTGAAGATTAATTTATCTGGTGTAGTACCAACCATTTTTGCTAATGCAATTTTATTGACACCTATTTCAATTGCAAATTTCTATAAGGGGCACGCTTTTTCTGATTTTATTTTGAATTACTTTATGGCAAATAAAGTAGTATATATTGTAGCCTATTTGGTGCTGATAGTATTTTTTAATTTTTTCTATACCAATTTTATATTTAATCCAGAGGAAAACGCAGATTTTCTTAAAAAAAATGGTGGTTTTATACCTGGTAGAAGGCCTGGGAAACATACTTCTGATTACCTTCAAGATATAGTTTTTAAGTTGACATTCATTGGCTCTGCGTATTTGGTAGTCATATGTACTGTACCTGAAGTTATGAGATATTATTATGATATACCATTTATTTTTGGTGGGACGAGCTTACTGATTATAGTGAACGTTATTACTGATACTATTATGCAAATACAATCTTATATTTTTTCAAATAGGTACGACAACTGGATAAAGAAATATGAGTCTAAAACGAGGAAAGTAAGATGATCATTACGATTTTTGGTCCTCCAGGTTCTGGTAAAGGTACTCAGTCAAGCTTGTTAATAGCAAAATATAATTTAAAATTAATTTCAGTAGGGGATTTATTAAGGAATATTATATCTAGCAGTAGTGAGTTAGGTAAAAAAATAAAGGGTACCGTGGAATCTGGTAATTTAATTCAAGATGAAATTATATGTGGATTATTACGTGACCAGCTTGCATTAGTGGATGATAATTGCTTATTAGATGGTTTTCCGAGAAATTTAAACCAGGCTCATTTTTTGACTCAAGTTTTGCAAGAAAAATATAATAGGGATGTTGACATTGTAGTTGAGCTGCAGCTTGACGATAATATTGCAATCGATAGGTTAAAAAATCGTCTCGCGTGTTTGGACTGTAAAAGCATATATAGTGTATCTTCTTTTAAGAGTACTACTTGTGCTAAATGTAAAAGTACGAGGTTAGAGAAAAGAATTGATGATGCTGATATGTCTGCAATTAATAAGAGAATAAGTGAATATCACCTTCAAATGAAAGGTTTACGCGAGTATTATAAAGGCAAATTATTAACAATTGACGCTAATTTGAGTGTTGATGAGGTAACGCAAGAGATTGAAAGTAAAATTTCTTGTAATTTGGTTTGACTCTGAGTTGTTTTATGGTATAAATTAAGAGTTGTTATTAATAAAGTATCGAGGTACCAGTGGCACGTATTGCAGGCATAAATATTCCAGTGAGGAAATGTGTTCCTTTTGCATTAACTTATATATATGGTATAGGTATTGCTACTGCGAATGTAATTTGTCACGCTTGCGAAGTTGATAAGCGCAAACGTGTTTCAGAATTACGAGATGAAGATATAGAAAAGATCAGCGGTTTCATTAGACAAAATTATGTTATAGAAGGTGAGCTCAGAAAAGAAGTGGCTATGAACATAAAATCTTTAGTGGAAATGGGATGCTATAGAGGGGTGAGACATAGAAAAGGTTTACCTGTGAGAGGGCAAAGGACTCATACTAATGCTAAGACTCGTAAAGGTAGATCTCGGTTGCCTATTGCTGGGAAAAAATAAAATTTATTATTATTGTGAGTTTTAATGAAAAAAGTCAAAACGGTTAGTAAGAGTAAGAAGGAGTTTATTACTGGTGTTGTCCATATTCGTGCAACTTTTAATAATACTTTTGTAAATGTAACTGATTTTCATGGTAATACGCTATGTCAAACTTCTGTGGGTGCATGTGGTTTTTCAGGTTCGAGAAAATCCACACCTTATGCTGCAGGTAAGGCTGCGGAGTCTGCTGCGAAGAACGCAATGGAGAGATTTGGTATGAAGGTTGTCTCTGTAATAATTCGCGGTCCTGGCTTTGGTACCGAAGCTGCGGTTAAAGCACTTCAGAGCTGTGGGTTGACTGTGACTTCAATTGCAGATAAAACCGCAATTCCTCATAATGGGTGCAGGTTAAGAAAAAAAAGAAGAGTATAGGATATTTGAAAAGGTTGTTTTATGTATTATAATAATGATGTTTCTCTCTGTAGCAATTTAGATAAATTGATTAAACCTAGTTCAGTTAAGGTAATATCAGATGATTCAAGTGAAAAAAGTGATATAGTGCTAGAACCGTTGGAAAGTGGTTTTGCTTTAACATTAGGTAATGCATTAAGACGTGTAATGTTATCTTCTCTTAAAGGTAGTGCTGTTTATGGAATAAAAATTGAAGGTGTAACTCATGAGTTCACTTCAATTCAAGGGGTGAGAGAAGACGTAACTGATATAGTATTAAATATGGGTATGTTGAGGTGTAAATTAAATGGTGCTTCTAATAAATGCTTAAATTTAAACGCTAAAGGGCCTTGCCAGGTATTAGCTGGGATGATAGAAACTGATGATCAATGCTCTATTGTTAATAAAGATTTGTTAATATGTACGCTGGGGCAAAATGTGGAGCTTAACATGACCATATATGTGGCTAGCGGAAAAGGTTATCTTCCTGTAACTAAATATAAAGAAAATGAACTTTTGAAGCTTATGAGTGAACAGGATTTAATTGGTTTTATTCCAGTTAATGCTTTGTATAGCGCTGTCAACAGGGTTTCGTACAGGGTAGAGAACAGTCGTGTTGGCCAAGTGACTGATAAGGATAAGCTGATATTGTCAATTGAAACTGATGGTACAATTTCTCCGAGTCAAGCTGTTGACTCTGCTGCAAGAATATTACAGGAGCAACTTCAGCCCTTTATTAGTTCTGATGTAAGTTATAAAAAATCGCAGGTTTCTTCGTCTAGTGGTGCTAAAGATTTGGGTTATGACCCTGTCTTATTGCGTAAGGTAGATGAAATGGAATTATCTGTCAGGTCTCATAACTGTCTGAAAAACGAAAACATCACTTATATAGGTGATCTTGTGCAAAAGACAGAAGGTGAAATGTTAAGAACTGCTAATTTTGGCAGAAAGTCTTTGAATGAGATTAAGGCAGTTTTGACTAATTTTGGCTTGTCTTTGGGTATGAATGTGCTAAACTGGCCACCTAAGGATATAGATGAGTTGGCTAAACAACATACTGATGAAGATTAGGTGATATATGAAACATGGAATAAAAAAACGTAAACTATCTCGTTGTACTGAACATAGATTATCGACGTTAAAGAATCTATCTATCTCATTAATTAACCATGAGCAGATTGTAACTACTTTACCAAAAGCTAAGGAACTTCGTCCATATGTCGAAAAGTTTATTACAATTGCTAAGAATAAGAATACTTTACATGGTAGAAGACTTTTGCTTTCACGCCTTCATAATAGTAAGTTAGCAGTTGATAAGTTATTAAACGTCTTAGCCAGCCGTTATCAAGATCGTAAAGGTGGGTATTCTAGAATAATAAAATTTAGCACTCGAAAGGGTGATTGCGCTTCAATGGCAGTGATAGAACTGGTTGATAGGGATATTGCAGCAAGAGGTAAGGTTTATAGTAAAAATAAAGAAGGAGGCAAAGTAGTTACACAAAGTTAATTGTTATCATAATTGTTCTTCTTGTGGTAAGTAGGTTACGCTACTTTGTAGGTTACTTTGGCGAGTTATTAGTTTTAGTATATTTAAAACTGAAATGGTATAATGTTATAAAACGCCGTTACCGTTGTAAGTTCGGTGAAATTGACTTAATTGTATCTAAAAAAAAGGAGCTGATTTTTATAGAAGTTAAAACAAGTTTACTTGGAAAAGAAATACCGATATCTCATCTTCAATGTCAGTCTATTATAAATTCTTCTAAGTATTTCTTAAGTAAAAACCTTAGTTTTTTAGATTATTCAGTCAGATATGATTTATATTTTCTTTCCTTAAAGAGAAGACCTGTTTATATAAAAAATGCTTGGATTGAAGAATGAAAGATTTGTAGCTGAATTAATTTAGATTTACTGGATTTAATATGAAAAAGACCCAATACAATAATTTAGTTTCATCTTACGCTAGAGTGCTATTTCATGTCTCAGGAAGCAGGTTAGGTATTATAAGGAAAGAAGTAGAATTTTTGTTGGCTTTTTTTAAGGATCAACGTGATGTTTTTGTGTACCTATCTCATCCTATGATTTCTTTTGCACACAAAAAAGAAGTGATGCTTTCTATAAATGAGCACTTGAGTGAGAATTTAGTAAAATTTATTATGGTTATATTTGCAAATAAACGCTCTAGTTTATTGATCCTTATATTAGAAAAATTCTTAAGTCTTGCAAGAGAAAATGAAAATGAATTCGAAATTACTATAAAGTCAGCAGAAACTTTAAAGGAATCTGATATAAAAATAATTACTGAATCTTTGAGCTTTCTTGGTAAAATAATAAAAGTAAGCAATGTGGTTGACCCTTCTATACTAGGTGGCTTCGTAGTTAGGTATGGTTTTAATTTGATCGATGCTTCGCTAAAAAGTTACTTGGATAGGTTAGTTGACTTAAGTAAAATGGAAATATTAAAAGTAAGGAATTTTGTATGAAGAACAGTATGAATGTTTCTGAGATAGCAAGTATAATAAGAGAAAAGGTTGAGACGTTTGATAATCCTATAAAGCGGGAAAATATAGGTGAAGTAATTTCAGTAACAGATGGTATCGCATTGGTTTATGGGCTGGAAAAAGCAAAATTCGGTGAAAAGGTATTTTTTGCAAGTGGTGTAGAAGGAATAGTTCTCGATTTAGATCATGATACGGCTGGAATAGTTGTGCTTGGTAATGACCGTGATGTGAAAGAAGGGGACGTTGTAAAATGTAGTGGTGATGTTGTGCAGGTGCCTGTAGGGCATGAATTGTTAGGGAGAGTTGTAAATGCGTTGGGCCATCCTATGGACGACGGTGGGGAAATTAGAGCCAAAAACAGAATGGATATAGAATCTAAAGCGCCAGGCATTATTGATCGTAAGTCTGTGCATGAGCCACTGCAAACAGGAATTAAAATTATAGATTTGCTAATTCCAATAGGTAGAGGGCAGCGTGAATTAATTATTGGTGATAGACAAATTGGTAAAACTACTATTGCGCTTGATACTATTATCAATCAGAAGAAGATTAACGATGAGGTAAACGAAAATCAAAAAGTTTACTGTGTTTATGTTGCTATTGGGCAAAAAATTTCAACAGTAGCAAAAGTGGTAAATAAGCTGAAAGAAAGCGGAGCATTAGAGTATACAACTGTAGTTGTGGCTAGTGCATCTGACTGCGCGCCTATGCAATTTTTAGCACCTTATGCTGGTTGCACTATTGGGGAATTTTTCCGTGACAATGGAATGCATTGTTTGATTATATATGATGATTTATCTAAGCATGCTGTGGCATATAGGCAGATGTCTTTATTGCTCAGACGTCCTCCTGGTCGTGAAGCTTACCCTGGAGATATATTCTATGTACATTCTCGCTTGCTTGAAAGAGCTGCTAAAATGTCTGATAAAAAAGGGCAGGGTTCTTTAACTGCTTTGCCAATTGTCGAAACTCAAGCTGGTGATGTATCTGCATATGTGCCAACAAATGTTATTTCAATTACCGATGGGCAGATCTTTCTTGAGTCTGAATTATTTTATAAAGGATTTCGACCTGCAGTAAATATAGGTTTGTCAGTTTCACGGGTTGGTTCTGCTGCACAACTAAAGTCTGTGAAGAAAGTTGCTGGTTCTATAAAGCTAAGCTTAGCTCAGTATAGAGAATTAGAAGATTTTGCAAAATTTGGTTCTGATCTTGATGCTAGTGTTCAATTATCCTTGAATAAGGGTAAATATCTTGTCGAGTTATTAAAGCAAAAACAACATTTACCTATGTCAATAGAAGAGCAAGTAGTGCTGATGTATATTTTTTCTAACCTATATAATCAGTTAAGTAAAATACAAATAAGTTACATTAATAAATTTGAACATGATCTTATTAATTATTTTCATACTGTACACCCTGGGGTTTTAAAAAAGTTGTCAAATGACATGAGTGATGATATAAAAGGTGATATTTTTAACATTGTGAGTAATTTCGTTACTCAATTTAATTGCGTTTAGGTGGTGATTATGGCTTCATCCATTATTAATAAATTTCCTATGACGAGGGAAGGTTTTGAGAATATGCAAGCCGAACTTGAAAAATTAAAGGAAGAAAAACCTTCTGTGATACAGGCTATTTCTGATGCTCGTGATCAAGGTGATTTGTCTGAAAACGCAGAGTATCATGCAGCACGGGAAAGGTTAGGTTTTATTGAAGGCCGTATAATGGAGATAGAAAGTAAGCTCTCACATGCGGAAGTAATAGAAGTAAAAAATTTGTCTGGTGATTCAGTAATGTTTGGTGCAACTGTGACATTAAGCATGTTAAGTGATAATAACGGTGAAGTGGAATATGTTTATAAGGTTGTAGGCGAATATGAAGCTGATGTTTCAAAGCAGTTAATATCTACTAGTTCACCACTTGGGAGTGCCTTAATCGGCAAAAAAGTCGGTGAATATGTGGAAGTGACAGTGCCAAATGGAGAGAAATTGTATAAAATAGTTAAGATTGAATTTAAGTAAATTATTATGGTACAGGCCACTTATGCTTCAATGAGTCTACCAGGTATTTCTTCTGTGGAAGATGTATTAGAGGATGCTCGTTCCGGTAAATTATTCATTTTAGTTGATGATGAAAATAGAGAAAATGAAGGCGATTTGATTGTCTTAGCTGAGAAAATAAAGCCGGAACATATGGCTTTTATGGTTAGGTACGGTACAGGGGTTGTTTGCTTAGCAATGACTAAATTTCACATGAAAAGGTTGGGCCTTAATTTCATGGAAAAGAAAAATATTGGTGAAAATCATACCGCATTTACTACATCAATTGATGCACGTTATGGCATTACAACCGGTGTTTCAGCAGAGGATAGAACGAAAACTATACATGCTGCTATCAACAAGGATGGTACTCAGGATGACATCATAACTCCAGGTCATGTTTTTCCTGTAATTGCACATAAAGGTGGGGTGGCACAACGTGCTGGTCATACTGAAGCGAGTGTTGAAATGGCGAAGTTAGTAGGGTTTGATCATTCAGCAGTTATTTGTGAATTAGTGAATGATGATGGCTCTATGATGCGCTTACCTCAGTTACTTAAATTTGCTGAACAACATAAAATTAAGTTAACTACCATCGACAAACTTATCAGTTACGTTAAAAATTTAAACTAGCGTTTATAAATTTGTATAATTTAAGTGTTAAAATATAGGATTTCTATAAATTATACAAGCACAGAATTTTCATGTTTAGAGTTGCTAAGTTTTTGACCTTATTGTTCTTTTTTGCATATTGTAATAATGCTTACTCTATTAACATTATTAGAGATAGTGAAGTGGAAGCAATAGTGAAAGAGCTAGCGCAACCTTTATTTTCTGCTGCGGATATTGATCATGAGCAAATAAAAGTTTTTATAATTAATGACAATTCGATTAATGCTTTTGTAATTAACAATAACAGTATTTTCATTCATTTAGGACTTTTACAATATTCGGCTAAACCTTATGTCCTGCTTGGTATATTAGCACATGAGATTGCTCACATATCTGCTGGTCATATATTGCAAATGAGTAGTGCTATGGGTTATTTTCAATCGATAGCAATGATTAGTTATATGGTAGGATTAGTTTCTAGTATTATCATTAACCCTCAGGTTGCTGGTGCAATTTTGCTTAGTGGTGTAGCGTTTAGTTCAAGGCTATTTTTTAACTATTCTCAAGAGCAAGAAAGTGTAGCAGATAGCTATGCTTTAAGGTATCTTGATGAATCTGGCTATGATAATTCAGGTATGAAAGAGATTTTTGATTATTTTAAAAGTATTGAGCATGAGAACACCGAGGAATATTTCCGCACTCACCCACTTAGTGAGAAACGCATATTTGCTGTACAAAATTATAAGGTTAAAAACAACGTAAAACCAATTTTTGCGGATAAGTTACTAAAGTTTGAGCGTGTGGTTGCAAAGCTAGACTCTTTCTTTGCTCCTATTCATGTGTTATCTAATAAATATGAAGATAATTCTGAGTATGTAAATGCTAT
Source organism: Wolbachia endosymbiont (group A) of Udea olivalis (assembly GCF_964028365.1). Taxonomy (NCBI): domain Bacteria; kingdom Pseudomonadati; phylum Pseudomonadota; class Alphaproteobacteria; order Rickettsiales; family Anaplasmataceae; genus Wolbachia; species Wolbachia endosymbiont (group A) of Udea olivalis. The sequence continues at coordinate 1,256,124 of NZ_OZ034773.1, read as the reverse complement.
AGTTTGCTATAGGCAAGGAAAGATAGAAGAGGCTATTGCTAAAGTTAACTCATTGATTCAAGAATCACACAGTGATCCATACCTATATGAATTAAAAGCAGAAATGCTATACAAGGCCGGAAATTTAAGTGAAGCAATAAAAATGTATGAGGAATCGCTTAGGTATTTATCTGAGAAAAACAGTTATTTAGTGAAACTTGCATTATCTCATACTTTATTATTACACGGTGATGCAAAAAAGGCGATTTTTTACCTGGAGCAGATTTTGAATGTAGAACCAAATAACGCTTTTGTCTGGAAATATTTAAGCATTGCATATAAATGTGAAGCTGATACGGCAATGCATTATTTTGCCTTGACAAAAAAGGCTTGTATTGAAGGTGATTTAAAGCAATTTATGAAATACGCTGAGTTAGCTGTTAAAACTCTACCAAAAGATAGCCCTTATTTGTTGCAAGTTGAAGATATGAAGCGGTTTAATGGATAACAAAAAAGCATTTCTGCACTTTTTGGATTATTTTTGTCCACACTTTTCCAACATAGTTTTTGCTTCATCGCTTACGTTGGGCATAATTTTCGTTATGATAGTTTTAGCGCCAAAAAATACACCACAGAACATGCCAAGAGCAAAGAGGGCTGGCCACGGCATCCTGCCAAATATTGCAAGCAAAGCTGCACCAATTATTACTACCGTCATAAGTGGACCGCCTATCCCCCAAACATAACCAATAATATTGCATATTACTTTAGTTGTGTCATCCATATCAACACCAGGGTTATCTGCATAACCTGAGAAAGAGAAAAGCAATACTACACACAAAACACCAAAAAATCCTATTATAGAGCTCATTTTTTTGCCTCTAAATAATAAATTAACGCAAACCTAAACCTACACATATTTTTATTTTAAAGTAAAAATTATAATTTGTCCATACATAAGTGTTGCTACATAAATAACCCACCATTAATGTTAAGCACATGCCCTGTTATATATTTTGCTTCATCACTTGCTAAAAACAAGACCCCTGCTGCTATTTCTTCCCCTGTTCCCATTCTTTTCATTGGAATATTATCTAATATTTTTCCCTTTTGTCCTTCATTTAAAACTTCAGTCATTTTAGTATCTATAAACCCAGGAGCAATACAATTTACTGTTATATTACGACTTGCAACTTCTTTTGCTATGGATTTGCTCATAGCTATTATTCCAGCTTTAGACGCCGCATAATTTGCTTGCCCGGCGTTTCCTGTCAGCCCTATTATTGAGGAAATATTTATAATTCTTCCCCAATTATTCTTAATTAGTTTTCTGCATGCTTCTCTACTCAGCTTAAATGTAGAGCTCAAGTTAATATCAATTACTTTCTGCCATGCTTCATCTGTCATTCTCAATAATAAACTGTCTCGCGTAATACCCGCATTGCATACGAGCCCGTCAAAGCCTTCCATCAGCTCACTTGCTCTATTTATTAGTTGATTTACTTCCTCAGCATTTGATAAATCACAAGGGAGTACATGCATGTTTTTTTCATATTGTTTAGCAACTTCTTCGAGCACTTCTTTTTTTGTGCCAGAAATACATAAAGTTGCTCCGGCTTTGTGCATAATTTTTACAATTGCTTGCCCTATTCCGCCTGATGCGCCAGTAATCAGGAACTTTCTGCTTTCCAATTTAAGCATAATAACTTTATATTATCTTAATTCCTAACAGAATATTGACTAGTTGGCAATAGATTTCTTACATAATATAAGTAACTCAGATATTCACAAAATAAAGAAAAAGTTATAATAAAGTTAAACGTCAAAAAATTTTAAAAACATAGTTGATGCAGGAATTGTTACTAAATAGTTTATTCTGGTGCTCTACAGTCTAAATGGAGTGCTTAAATTATAGATTCTTTGTTTTTGTGTGTTATCTTGAGTTAACACAAATTCACAGTAGTATTATGATAAGTAAGTTAAAAAAGCTTAGCGCTGGATTTTCTTTGACAGGCTTGATTGGCCATGGTGATAATATAAATATGCAAGGAGCAAAAAATAAAAAGAAGAAGTACCCAAAATTTTTGGATAAGACGTTTGCATTGATTGATGCAGTGATAAATTTTATTTTAAAACGCGAAAGTAATAACGTAAATGAAGTCCTGAAAGTAACGTGGGGACCACTATTTTTTGGTCTGGTAGTAATACTCATCTTTTTTGGGATAGGTGGTATTTGGTCGGCTATAGCTCCAATTGACGGTGCGGTGCATGCAAGTGGAGAAGTTATTGTATCTTCAAATAGAAAAATAGTTCAACACTTGGGTGGAGGAATAATAAGCAAAATTTTAGTAAAAGAGGGTCAAGCAGTTAAAAAAGATGAGCCTCTAGTTTTGTTGAGTGATGTTAACGAGAAGGCGAATTTAAGTACCATCAAAGAGAAGCTCTTATCATTTTTAGCAACAGAAGCAAGGCTTCTTGCAATCAGAGTAGATTTGGACACGCTCGAGTTTCCTGATGAGGTTAAAAAATTATCTCACGATGAACTTGTAAATAAAGCGATAAAGAATCAAGTAAAGTTGTTCAACTCTCAGAGAAAGAGCATATTGGGAAAAACAGACATACTGCAACAACGTATAAAGCAGTTAAATGATGAATTAGCGGGGCTAAACTTTCAACTAAATGCAGCTCATAAGCAATATGACTTGATAACTGAGGAGTTGGAAACAAAAAGACAATTACTTGATAGTGGCCATATAAGCAAACCACACATTTTAGCTTTAGAAAAGCAGTTTGCTGAAATTGAAGGCAGAGTTGGACATTACCGTTCTGCAATATCTCAAGTGCAGCAAAAAATTGGAGAGAACGAATTAGAAATTATAAACGTGAGAAATGATTCTCAAGAAAGAGCAAACGCTGAACTTAAGGAAGTTAGTACGTCTATTGCAGACTTGAAAGAGAGACTGATGGTTGCTGAAGATTCATTAGCACGTACAATAATTAAATCGCCTCAAGATGGGATAGTCACAGATATAAGATACCATACTGAAGGTGGTGTTATACAATCTGGAGTTCCGATCATGAGCGTAGTGCCATCGGATGATGACCTAATAATAGATGCTAAAATTCAGACCAGAAACATAGAAGAGATACTGTCAGCACAAAAGAAAGATAGCAACATAGTCTCTATTGATGGGCTAGAAGGGCTAAAGGTTAAAGTTCGTTTAAGTGCTTACAGTGCACGTCGTTTAAGTTTAATTAATGGTATAGTAAGCAATATTTCTCCCGATGCCCTTGATGATCCAAGGCTAGGGCGTTATTATTCAGTACGTGTAGTGATACCAAAACCAGAGCTTGCTCAGTTTAAAAACGTATACCTATACCCTGGTATGCCAGCAGAAGTGTACATAGTTACTCAATCTCGTACTCTTTTATCATTCTTGTTTACGCCTATAATTGCAACAGTCGATAGGTCTTTTATAGAAAGGTAGCTCACTCGTTAAAGTAGTAGTGAAAGTGCCGTAATAAAATTTAGGTACATAATTAGACAATAGGCTTCTTGACCTTACCCAGAAAAAGTGGAGAGAAAGAAAGGAGTTTTTTTGGGTAAAATAAAATTTTGGAGGATTAGAAATGGCAAGAGAATATACGGCAGAATTCAAATTGGAAGCTGTTAAGCTGACAAATGAACAAAGAAAGGTAGGTCAACCAGTTGCAAAAGTAGCAAGAGATCTAGGAATAAGGGATAGTGTATTAGGAAAATGGATGAAGAAATATAACGAAAAAAAGTCAGCGGCAAATGCATTTCCAGATGTAGCACCTTATGACAAAGAGAGATTTGATTTACAGAAAGAGTTAGCAAAAGTAACAAGAGAAAGAGACATTTTAAAAAAAGCCCTGGCCAGTCAAAAAGAGTAAAATATTTTTTCATAAAAGAGCATAGTAAACACTATAAAGTGCAGGAATTATGTAGGGTTTTCTGCTAGTGGCTACTATAAGTGGACTACAAGGAAAATAAGCAGTAGAGAATCAGCAAATAAAGAGTTATTAGCAGATATTCAAAAAATATATCAAGCTTCTAAATGTAGATATGGAGCTCCTAAAATTCATGCTGAATTAAAGGCTTTGGGTAAAAGTTGCAACTTAAAAACAGTGCAAAGTATTATGCAGAAAAATGGTATTCAGGCTATATTGAGAAGAAAATTTAAAATTAAGAAACAACAAACGGACAGTAGCTCCCAATATATTAGACCAAAACTTTATTGTCGATCAACCAAATAAAGTATGGGATTACTTATATAAAAACCAAAGAAGGATGACTATATTTGGCAACAATAATCGATCTATATTCACGCATGGTAGTTAATGAGCAGTTCAATAAATAAACAATTGGTTATGGACTCTTTATTAATGGCCGTTAACAAGCGTAAACCTGCCAAAAATCTACTATTACATAGTGATCAAGGTTCACAATATACTTCGCAAGGTTATCAATATCTCTTAGCTGTAAAGAATATAGATGAGTAATAAAGGCTGTTGTTACGACAATTCTGTTGCAGAAAGCTTCTTTAGCTCATTGAAAAGAGAAATACTTATTGATACTTCACAACACTCTGCTCAACAAACTAGAACTGCAATATTTGAATACATAGAAATTTTTTATAACAAACAACGTCACTATTAACTATTGCATTCCAGAACAATTTGATGCATCATTCTTTTTGTAAAAAACATTCCAAACTTTCTCTCCACTTTTTCTGGGTAAGGTCAATACCTTTAAGCCCAACACCAAGCTCGAGAAAGTAGAAAGTGTGGAGCAGCCTATTCAGTCTTCTTTGAATCTAACATGAAAGGCTATGCTCAAAAAACTATAAGCGTCCAAGTAATTTTTTAAATAAGATAACTCCTTTAGAATATCTCTTAAGCTATTAACTTAACATCACCATAGGATTTAAAACATTCCCCAAAAAATGTTAAAGCTATTTTAGTAAAATACTCAAAACTTGACCCTAAGCAACTTTGAGTTCATGCTCCTGGTACTCTTGCTTTACCTTCCTACATAATCGCTTTTGGAGAAAATATATTACTGGATGAAGAACTCACTATATCACCACACTTTAAACCTTTTACCGCTGCTTTGACTCCTTCTGAGACTTTTTTAGATAGACTAATTGTTTCAAAAGATTGACAAAGTTTTCCAGACCTTTCAAAATATCCCTGTTTAATAGCATCGTAGACCCAATATCCACCAAGCGAGCAATTCTCACCTAATTCTTCTTTACAATTTTTGAACTTTTCCAGTATTTCCTTTTTGTTACTAACTTCTACTATTATTTTATCTTGCTTGTCAGGGTACAAATTAACTTCTAATTCTCCTAAACTAGTAGAGAAAGTTAACACTATATTACTATTGTCTGCAAGATTAGTGTAATGCCTTATGCCATTTTCCGTTATAATTTCTACCTCACTTTTACCGATCTTTACTATATCTCTTCCGTATTCTATTTTTCCTTGAGTTAACCCTAAGCTCCTTGCCCCATCTGTTATCTTTGCGACATCTATTATGCTATCCTCTGAATACTCTAAGTAGAAAGTAGAGTTGTCCATTTTTGCATCTTTTAACTTACCATTAGTTGCACCTCTAACAACTTCCATAAACTTGAGAGTAAGATTTGCACAACTTCCATGAGCTTTTATCATATTAGTTTCATGATCTTCAAATTCTAATTCCAGTGTATTGAGCACATACATACTATCTACAACATACCACACCGCTCCTTTTGATACTAATTTACATATTATATCACTAGCAACCTTGGAGTTCTTTTCTAATTCACTAATCTCTTTTATTCTTTTCATCACACAATCCATAAAGTTATACTTATCTTCATACATCTTTCCATATAGCTTTCCTTGATGAGGAAAATTAAACCTTATTCCAGACTTTATAGCTTCGTTTACAACTTGTTCTAATTGATTCATGTTTTGCGCTTTACCTACTTCATCTAAAAACACTTCTAACTTTGCCTGCTGGTCTAGTATTAAATTATCCCATAGAGTCCTAGATTTAAGCAGATGCTTTTCACTATCTAACCCTTTGAAATCTTTTATTCCTGCTGCCAGCAACAATCTTTCTGCTTCTTTACAACAAGTTTCATCACTATGAAAAACATCTCTGATATATTGAAAGATTCGTAACTTCCCTTTATTGTTATGAAGGCTTAAAACTCTCTTTAAGTCTTGAGTACCCTTGCGTTCATTCAAAAACTTTTCTAATACAGTAAGACCTTTACTTAGAGAAGGAGGGTTATCTTTGTCAACACCACCAAGAATACAGTCTAATTCTTGCTGCAACCTTTTGTGATCCTCAGTTAAAAGATAACCTTCAGCATAGTAGTTACAATTATCAATTGCTATGTCTAGTGGGGTCTTTCCTTGTTTATCACATATATCAGATCTAGCTCCACTATCCAGAAGTGAAGAGATGAGATCATTGTAATCAGTGCTTGCAATACAATGTAAGGGTGTTTTTCCTTCATTATCCTGCTCATTAAGATTAGTTCCTTTTTCCATAAGAGAAGCTATACTATTAGGTCCAGTAGCATAATGCAAGGGTGTCTTTCCTCTATCATCCTTTACATTAGGGTTAGCTCCTGCCTTCAAAAGTAAAGCTACAGAATCGTCATATTCTTTTTCTACCCCAGCTATACTTGATATTATGTGTAATACTGTTAATTTAGATTCTCCTCTTCTAAGATTAAGGACTTTTTCTAGATCTTGATTATCTCCATTGTCTTGTAAAAAATTTCTAAGTCTCACAATATAACCATGTTCATTATAATCACCTTCATCACTAAAAGACAGGTATGCTTGGAGGATACTGAATAATTCTTTATTTAATTCTCTTTGACTTGGTGTTAGACCAGATATGCCAGCAAGCCGTATATGCATTAAGCTATTGAATATATCTCCTCCAACAATATCAACTAAAGAATGATCATCACGACATAGCAATGAGTATTTAAGTGATTCATATTCATCATCCCTTTGCTCTTTTCGAAACTGTTTTAAATTATCACTTTTGGTTAGTTTTTCTAAGTACTTTAGGATTCTATTTTTATTTCCCAATAAAAAATCTACTCCCTTTTCCATTAAAGCACATACTGCTTCTTTATGACCATTTTCGGCAGCAAGAAATAATGGCGTCAACCCCTTTTTATCTATTATATTAATTTCTGCACCTTTTTCTAATAGAGCATCCATTGTCTTTATATGACCATTTTTAGCAGCCATATGCAATGGAGTACGCTTCATTCTATCCACTTCATTAACCTTTGCATCTGCGTTTATTAAGATTTTTACTACCTCTGCGTGACCTTCTTCGGCAGCTAAGTGTAACGGAGTCACCCTGTCTAGATCTACTGCATTGACCTTTGCATCTGCGTTTATTAAGATTTTTACTACCTCTGCATGACCTCCTTCGGCAGCTAAGTGTAACGGAGTCATCCTATCTAGATCTACTGCATTGACCTTTGCACCTATTTCCAATAGAGTCTTCACTGCCTTTATATAACCATTTCCAGCAGCGATATGCAATAGAGTACATCTCTCTGCGCAATTGTTTATCCAATAATTCACATTAAAATTAAAATTTTTCCACTCTTTATACGTGGTTGGATCTATTGCTTTTAACTTCTCTTTTATTTTTTCAATTATGTTATCCCTATTTAAATCATTGTCAGAATTTATTGCACTTAATATTTCTAACCACTTATAATGTATCATATTTCTACCCTATGCTATTGAATTGTTTATATTTAGCTCTTACCACTACACCTAGCAGCACTTGTCTCACAACCACATTTTTTTAGCTCTTCCATATTTAATTTGTCACTAAACACAATTAGCTATACAAAAACCCATCTACTGTCAAGATGTATCAGTGGATGTTGCCTACTTACGTTGGACTCGCTTAGCCTATTACTAGGCTTTAATGCTACATCTTATTAGTGATACCTCCAGTCCGACCTAATTTTGAAATGGATGTTATAAGTAACTCAATATTATCTTCTTGCACTTTATCCAGTTTAGTTCTTTTAGCAGCCTGTGAAGGAACATTATTGTTTGCATCAGAAGCAACACGCTTTTTATTAAGAAACTCAACTACACCTGGATGACTATACTCATCAACGATATCTGAAGGAGTTTTTTTGTTAACATCCACTGCATCAACGTCAGCTCCATTTTCTACAAGATATTTAACTATGTCTAAGTAACCACCGCAGCAGCATGTAAGGGGGTAGTGCCACGATAGTTCTTCATATTCGGATTAGCTCCTTTTTTTATAAGACATTCAACTATATCTAAGTAACCCTCTGAAGCAGCAGCATATAAAGGAGTATCACCATCCTTGTCTTGTAGATCAAGAGTAGCTCCGTTTTTTACAAGATGTTTAACTATGTCTAAGTAACCCTTAAAGGCAGCAAAGTACAAAGGAGTAAAGCCGTGATTGTTCTTTGCATTAGGATCAGCATGATTTTTTATAAGATATTCAACTATACTGAAATTATTCTTGCGAACAGCACTGTGTAGGGGAGTATGATCATCCTTGTCTTGTAAATCAATAGCAACATTTTTTTTACCTACAAGATATTCAACTATTCTTAAGCGATCCATGGAAGCAGCTACATGCAGTAAAGTAGTCTTTACATCCATATCGGAAAATATTATGTCAAAATCTTGTTCTTTTAGCTGATTTTCTATTCTATCAATAACATTACTCTCATCTACACCATCTTGTATTATTGCTCTTAATATCTCTTGCAACTCACTTAAATTCATAATTTTACCTTAGCTTAAAACCGCTTTAATCATTATATGCCTGATACAAAAGTCAAGAATTTTATATGTCTTCCTGAAAATTACGAGCGATTGTTTTAGTTGCTCTGCTTGATCGGTAGAAGGAGCATATTTGTGCAATTCAATAGAAACATGCCTTTCTTCAGCATCACAAAATTTTTAATTATTGACTTTCCCCAAAAACGCAAAAAAGTAAGTATATTTGTGAGAATAATTTAAATAAAAGCGGCGTTATAAAAATAAAAACGTAAAATTGTTGCAATAAAGTTAGGTGTATTAGTTTATATCTAAATATGGCAAAAGTAGGCTAATATAGCTGGTTTTACGGTATAGTAAAATTATTATAAAGAAAAGTTCAAACGGTTTAAGCGGTAGACCAATCCATCCCAAAACAAAAAGTTCTCACAACCTTTGGTTTTTATTACTGAAAATAATCATATCGTTTGGATTTTAATAAACATAATATTAAATTAATAGATATTCATCTGAGATATGCTTAAAAATATCTTGCTTCTCTAATTTTTCCTACTATCATGCGATAGTTAACATGATGATAAAAGTAATAAGAGGTGCACGTGTTAGGTGAACAGAGTTTATGTATTTTCTTTGACAGTTTTTCGAGTAAATTTGTGGAGAAGCTCATGCTAGGAATCGAAGAACAGGATCTTTTAAGTAAACTTAGAAAATCTAAGGAAAGATGTTTAAAATACAATATTCAAGATGTTTATAATATATATACAAGCGTTATAAAAAACGAATATCAGAGAATAAAACAGGAGCCACCAAGTATTGGAAAACCTGGGTATGAAGATGAAATAAAACAGGAGCCACTAAGCCCAACGCAGATTGACGTTTCTAAAGAAGAAATTATGTTTTCAGAAACTATTATAGTAGATGAGTATAGAATAGATCCAGTAAAACAAGAACAAGATCTAACAGATTCGGAAAAGAGAAAAGCAAAAGATATAAAAACAATAGGAGTGATAAAATTTTCATACTTACAACTGTTAGAGTGGCTTGAACAGCATATTTCTTTTTTTTCTGATGACTTAGATAATGTTTTGATTAAAACAAATTTTCTTCGTTGGACAGAAGATTTAGTGATTGATAAAAAAAAACAGCAAAGCTTCTGATAGGTAGCAAGCTTCTAGATAATTATAAAAGTTATGGGCTAGCATGTTCTTATTGCCTTGAAGATTCTATAAGAGAATTGTGGGGCAAAGAATTAGAAGAAGAAAAAAAGAGATATTGTGAGAACAAGGAATTATCACCGCTAATAAGGTTTTGGACTCTTAAAATGGTAGGGGAAGAGAAAGAGTGGGCAGAAGAAAATTATGAACATTTGATTAAGTCCTTAATAGAAGATGGAAATGAAGTAGCGGTGGAATACTTATTAGATAATTTATCTAAATTAGAGCGAAAACCAACAATAAATTTTGTAGCCTTGGCAGTAACTGCAGCAAGTACAAGTTCACTTTCGCGCTTTTATACTTATTATACTCCTGTTTTACTTAAATTGCTTGGTAAAATGAATAGTCAAGAGAGGGATAGGTTGTATAAAGAACGTCCCTATGATGTATTAACTCACCTTATGAATTTAAAATTGGAAAGGTGTGATGAAATGGTGGAAGATGTATGGAAGACAAGACCTCCACAGCCTGTTTGTCAAACTCTATTAGCTGATATTGCTAATCAAGCTGCTGAGGGTAATAGCGATAGTCTACAAACCTTTATGGAATTTTGGAAGAAAATTAATGAGACTAATGAAGAAATCGATAGAATAGGAGAACAACTTTTACCGTACTTATTTCAATTTGATGAGAAAGAGATTAGAGAAATCTTAGATAGCGCTACTGACAATGAAAAGAAGAAGGTTGTTGAGTATGTTAAAAGTGATGAAGGTCTAACACCTGAATATTGTAAACCTTGGCTACTTAATCTTGTTGTTACAAGTTGTTTAGGAAGTGGGAATGAAGAAGGTAAAAAGTTTATGGAAGATTTAATCTCTTCTGGCAAAGGTCTAGAGATTTGTACTTACCTAATTAGTAATGGAAAATTCGAAGAGTTTAAAAAATTTTTCGATACAGCAAATGGATCAGACAAGTTTAAGAAGAGGCTTTTCACAATGAGAGGAAACGACATTTTTGTTAGTTTGTGTATGACGAAAGGTAAAAGTATATTTGATCAATTTTTAAGCTGGTATTTTTGTGATGAAAATAGAGAGAGTAAATTTAAACAGAATTTAGTATTATCTGGTATAGGTATAGGAGTGATAATTAATACTGTTTTAAGGTCAAGTGGTAGTAATTGCACATGGAAAAAAGTATACCAAGACAAATTTATCGAGTGGGGCGGGTTAAAAGAGAGTGAGTTTATAATTAAATTTCAAGGAGAGCAGCGTGAAAGTATGAGAAGGCGCAATATTTGTGTCAATCTTCTTTTTGAGCAAAGTAGTGAATTAGTTAATGAATTCTTAAATTGCTGTTTTCCGGATGATGGAGAAAAAATTGACGAATTTAAGAAAGATTTTATTAGTGGAGATAAGGCAGTAAATTTTTGTGTTAATAAGATAGAGGCAGAAAAGCTATATGCAGTGAAAAACTTTTTAGATTGGATTGACTTGCCTGAAGAAGAGCGTGAAAAACTTTTAAGTAGGTGTAAAGCTTTGTTGCCTGGACGACACAAAGATGTTGAAACTGCTTTTGCCAAGGGTAACTCTGAAGCTTTATTGGCAGAGCAAGAATGTGAAAAGACTGAGGATTATTCTAATAATAACAAAAAAAAAGGCAACGCGTAAGTGCTGGGAATACGGAACCAAAGGGAAAAAGATTTGTACAGTCCAATAGCCCTGAATCAAGTATGGAAGAAATGAAAGTAGAGGTAGCACTTTGCCAAGGTAATAGTACTGTTCGAGAGTTTTAATTATTTATCAATTGAACAGCAACGGCTCCAGAATGAGCAATTTTTAAGCTTGTTGTTTTTAATTGCTAGAAATGGTTATATTGTTTAGGTTTTTAGTAGTATATAATATTAAATTGACAGCAATTCATTTGGGAATGAAAGAATTGATGTAAGTTTATAGCAAAAGTTAAATTTTAAGAGTGAATAAGTGAATAAAAGATTTTGTATTAATTCTGTTAGGAGCCTTCTATCGAAAATTATTCTATATAACTGACATCTGTGATGGTTAATTTTTTACGAAAAAAATGTTGCATTGTGAAAATATCCCAGTATTTACATGATATCGACTAGGGATATCGATCAATAAACTTAAAGAATCCAATAAGGAGTAAGATTCATGTATGCCCAACAAGATTCAGGAAATATTACTCCTGAAAGCTATAGCATGATAGGAGTCCAAAAGCAACTTACTAGATATCCTATTTCCATTTTTAAACGGATAAACGAGACAGAGAGTAAAGAAAAAAAGAAAAAGCTTGAAGGACTTTTAAGGAAGTTGGAAGGAGAATTACCTAGCAACTTTAAAATAGGAGCTGCTGTAGATGCTGGAGATTGTTTTTTTGATTCTGTTGCACAAGGGTTAAATGAGCTGAAAAATAATGGTCTGATTACAAGTGATAAAAATTTTAATGTGAAATCATTGAGAGAAGACTGTGCAAATTCTGCTGGCGAATACAAAGGGGAAATTATAAAGGATGCAAAAGGAGGGGGCTATGCTGTTGCGTTGCAGGGTCCATATGGTTCTATAGAGGATCCAAAGACTAGAGAGGATAAAATCGATGATGAAAAAACCTTTAGAAACTACGTGGATAAAATGAAAAAGACATTTGAGGGATCTGGTAATGCCATATGGGGTAGACCTGAGATTGAAGGAAAAATTATATGTAAGAAGTATAAAGTTAAAATCAAGGTTATAGAGTTAAGGGATGAGCAGGTAGATGGATTGCACGTTACTACAGATGAAGTAGGTACAGGCAATCATATTGTTTATATAATGAACTACAGGAGCCATTTTGTACCACTTCTTAGTAAAATTATTAAAAACATTGAAGAAAGTAAAGAAGTTTCTAGGAAAGAGGTTTACGGTAATGTAGTGAATTCAAATTTGGAAAATATTCTTCATAGTAAAGAAGCTTTACTATGGCAAAGTAGTACGTTTCATGCAAGGGGTCCTTACAAAAAAAATTGTCCATCAGAGGATGTTAGACCCTCTAAATTCATTAGTGAAACTTTAGATAAAAAAAATTGCAGAGAGTTATTAAAGCAAGAAGACATTGCTAATAAGGAAGAACTCATACTGAAGAGTCAAGATAAGGAGAATCCTGCTTCAGCTCGAAGTCTTCTGGATCGATCTTCTAAAGAATTTATTCGAGTTACCAAAGAGAGGAACTTTGAAGTATGGTTGGAGAATCTTGTTATTGACGACATTGCAAAGTACTTATATAAGTGGACTAAAGATAATAATGTAATTTTTGGAGTTGAAGATTGTGCGGTGCTACCAAGAAAATTAGATGAGTTCAAGAGGGATAGAGGTAAAATATTAATATATATTGTCAATAAAGATGGTAACCATTGGGTAACGTTGGTTGCTGTCCATGCTGATGAGCAGAAGGATGTTTTTTTCTATGCAGACTCTTATGGAAGAAAGATCGATGAGTGTCTTGTAAATGGTCTTGGTAGAGGTAAGAATACTAATAGTAATATGCAGAATAAAGGCTCTCATACAAGGTCAATCAAGTATTCAGTAGATCGTGATGGTCAGAGCATTGAACAAAATAGCGATAATGATGTTATTTGTCTTGGAGTTGTTTCTCCTGGACAAAGTAAAAATAATAGTATGACTAGACCCTTAGATGAATTCTTAGAAGAAAAAGGACATTCAAAAGACAACATTTTCAATTTATCTCTTTTAAAGCAAAAAGACTCCTACAATTGTGGAGTGTTTGCTTTAGAAAATGCAAAAGCTATTTTGGATGCGGTGAGGGGTGGTGATTATGATGTTGATAAAGTGAAAAAGAGCTTGGAAAGGGTAAGTGAAGATACGGAATCATTACACCGTTTAAGGATAAAGTTTGCCCATAGTCTAGAGAAGGCGGTTAGTTCTGATCAGTTACAGACAGATAATGAGGAATGTGAGTTAATACAGCTATTGTTCAATGGTAATTTTGACAGATTTAAAGAACAGTTTGAAAAAATTGTAAAGGATAGTGTTTTACATAAGTTTTATAACGAAAACGCGCAGGCAATTTTTTTTCTCTATTTTTTTTATAGCATGGTTGCTCTACCTTATACTGAATTGGGTAAAAAGATTAGAATTGAGAGCATATGGTATAAAATTAATGGTGATAACGATTTAAAAATAAGGTTTGATTTTAAGGGAAAGATAATAGAAATTGCTCTAAAAGACTCTACTTGTTTGAGTGTTACTAAATGTGACACGGATTATGAAGAAGGCTTCATCGAGCTCAAACTTGAAGGTGGTGTTGGTCGTGATTCTTCTGGTGAGGTAGCAGATGATGATCCCGATCGCGACCCCTTTAGTGAAGCGGTAAGTGATGCTGATGAGAAAAAATATACTTTCGAGAGTTCATTAGATAATATAAATAAAAAAGAAGATGTTAGAATTAATGTTGAGGAAATGTTTAAGACACTTGGCAGTTTGTTCAACCTCAACAATAGTGAGAGTAGTCACCGTAATAAAGAAGTAGCACAACAAGGCTTTGTTTTTGGTTTTCTGATGTTGTGTTGTAAACGCAAATATAAGGTTGATTGTAAGGTTGAGTGTAATACTGGCAAAGGGCGTGCAGATTTAGTATTCCTCTTAAATAATGGTGCAAAAGATGGTATTCCGATATTAGTTGAATTTAAGGCTGGTGAATACAAAGGCGCTACCAAAGGTATAGAACAAATAAAAGAACTGGGTTATTTATGTAATCTAAATATTGCTATGGAAACTAAATCTACATGTGCCGTAATTGTAGGGGTGAACTTTACTCATAGCAACGACAAAGTAAAAGTAAAAAATGAAAATATTATTCAATCAAAAAATGTTATATCCGAGTTATTGCAAGAATGTACATCTCAAGGTAGACTTGAAAGGAAGGAAGAAAATATAAAAAAGTTATTTAAGCCTTTATACTACCTAATTCCTAATACAGGAGGTGGTGCTAATCGTTGTTCCATAAGTAGATTATTTGCTGGGCAACTTTTATTAAAAGATAAGGAATTTGATAAGAAAATAGACAAGTACTTTTTGTTGCATAATAATCGGAATGTTACCTTTGTTTTAATAAAAAACAACAAGGCTTTTGTTATAAATTTTATTGAAGTTTCTCGAAGGGACTTGAGAAGTTGTAGTGAGGTTAAAGATGTTTACCTTCCTAATTTAAGCAACTTCGCTGATCCTCCATTGTTTAAAATTAATATAATAGTCAATCAAAATGAAAAGGTGTTTGAGAGAAAGTTTGATGTAAAAGTACAGCGAATTGCTACTCAATGCAAGCAATTTTGTAAGGGCATTATGAACCAAATACGCACAGAAATTAATGTAGGTAAACTAATAAAAGATCTTACATCTCATTCTATAGAAAAGTTGAGTGGTGCGTTGTGTAAAATAAAGGGATTAGTTGGTAGTAAGGAATCAATGGGCAATGAGAATTATTTAAAAGCAATAATGCTTGGTTTGTTTACAAATGATAAATTTGCAGTATTACCAGAATGCAATGCCTTTGGTAAAGGCCCAATAGATTTAATTGTATGTTCTAGAGAAACAAATGATCTTACTGCGATTGAATTAAAATACGATGCGGAGAATTTTAAAGGAGCTGAGCAGCAACTGAGTAGATACTTGAGCAACCAAAAAATTCCTAAGCTATGTTTAAATTGGAGTAGCACGAACAATAGTTTGACTTATAATAATGATTATAAGATTCTTTCAGATAGCTCTAATTGTAAAGAGATTGCTGAAATTCTTATAAGCATAGTTATTAAGGATTTAAAAAGCAAAGGTGTTCATCTTGGTGAGATAAACAGTGATAATTATCTTACTGTTCAAGAAAAAGATAATAAAATTAATGTTCTTAGTTATGAAAGGGAGAAGGTTGCTGATTATTTAAAAGATCTTATGTTGAAATTAGGTAATCAAAACGGCCATCATTCATTAGGACAAGTAAGTAATTTTGAACGAGGTAGTGTTTGTAAAGAAAATCACTTAGATAATCCACAACAAAGCAGTTCTGGCTTTGATCAAGGTAGTAAAGTTAACGTAGGTGGCAGTAACAACCAAAATGGACATGATCTATTAAGGATAAATAATTCTGGTGGTGTGCCACGGCGAAGTAATGCTAGCGATGGAAATGTTGGGAGAACTAATTCTCCAGTAGCATTATACAGTGGACCAGATAAACAAGTTAGTGATAACAAATTCCATGTAGATAATGTTAATAAGAGGGAGAGAAGTAGTTTAGTTACCCTACAACCAAATAATCCTAAACAAAACGGTGATTTACAGGAAAGTGATGTTGAACGTGGCAGTACTATTAGAGAAAGAGCTAACAATAATTTAGATAATTTACAGTCTTCTTCTCGAGATAGTGATTCAGCAAAACTGAGTGGTGTAGATGGTGACAGTAATTCCCATTTTCAAAATAGTCGTAGTTTATTAAAACAAGAAGAAAATTCCTATTTGCTTGTTTCTAATTCACATGGCTTAGGTAATTCTGATGAAAATTATAGTAATACATCACTACAAAATAGCGCTAAAGTTGCTAGTATGCTGAAAGACTTAGATGGTGAGAAAAGTGTCAATAAAACTAACTTTACTACGATAGTAGTACCGCACGTTTCTCCTACACTAGATGCTCAAGTCAACAGTGTTAATGAATCCTATGGGTTGGATGGCGGTAATAACTCCAAAAAACAAAAATCAACTATAGAGGAAGATTTGTATCTCTCTTCTGATGATGAGAAGGATAGTCGTTCTCTGGTTGGTGATGAATTACGCTTAGATAAGGGAGATTTGTGCGTCTCTTCTAGTAATGATAAAGATCTTTATTTATCTGATGACTACGATGATGAAAGTAATTCTTATAATCTAGTACAAAGTCTTTTTGATTTCACGAGAAATGGTAGACTCAATGAACTATTAAGTTGCGGTCAGGAGTTCTCTCAAGTTTGTGATTCCAATGGTGATACGCTTTTACACTGTGCTGCTGAAAATAATAGATCAAATCTCATTGTATATCTTAGTAACAAGATTGATGTTAACTTTAAAAATAAAAATGGTAAAACACCATTATATTATGCTATTGGGAAAAACGATGACTCTATTGTTAAGAAACTGTTAAGTTGTGGTGCTGATATTAATGTTAGAGATAATGATGGTAAAACACCATTAGATTTTGCTATTAAGGAAAGAACCATGACTATAGTTGAACTTCTTCTTAGTAATAAGACCTTAAAGGATGATACTAAGAAAGAGGCATTATTCACTGCTGTTGATTCTTTAAATACACGAGCAATCAATAGTTTATTAAAAGAAAATGTTGATGATTCTGCATTGCTAAATTATTTAGCAAGTAGTAACTGCGATATTACCTCATTATACTCTGATGCTATTAGGTTTCATTTGGTAAACCTTTTTGAGGTTCTCTTATTGAGAAAAGAATTTTATATCGACGCTAAAGATACAGATGGTATAACACTACTATCACGTTTAAAGCTGCAACAATGCGCTACTATGATTGACTTATTACAGCAAAAAGGAATTAAAATTGAAAAGGGTGAGATATCATCATCGTGTCCATGTTCACTACAATCTTTTACAAAAGATAATATAAAAGGTAACCTCTACCGTGAGAATTGCTCCAGCTCTAGCTATCATTATGATTCATTTTCTTACTTATGTTACGATGATAGTATATCACAACAAAGTAGTTCTGACAGTGGCCCCAGTATATTAGAGAAAGAAAGTGAAGATGGCAATTTTTTGGATAATTATACTGCTAACCAACATTTACAAGATGCAGAACAAAATCAAGGGGTTTCTGGAGAAGAGAAATCACTTGAACATGCTTCATCCATAGAACAAAGCGATAATATTGGTAATGATAGTAATAGTTCTGAATCAGAAAAAAGTAGTGCTAGCAGCAAAAGTAATGCTGGTAACGATAAATTCTGTAAACGACAGAACTCCCGGGGAGAAAATGGCTCAGAGGCAAGTAGCTCAGAGAAAAGTTACTCACGATCAAGCAGTACTGATTCTCAAGAAAGGAAGCAACTTACTTCAAATGATATTAGCGAGAAAAGTACTAATGAAGATAGGACATTATCATCAGGCACAAAAAGACTACGCACTAGTGATGGAAGTACACAAAAACCACCAGGAAAAAAAGTTGCACAATCTGATAGTTCTAGACAAGAAGTAAAAATAAAATCAAATGTTGGCAATGATGAATCAGATGAACAACAGGACTCAAGTCGAGAGAGCGGCTCAGAAATAAGTGGTTTACTGTCAAGTAGCTCAGGTTCTCAAGAAGTAGAACACACTGCTTCAAATGATATTAGTGAGAGAAGCTCTGGTGATGGAGGAAGTGTTTACAGTCCACCAGAACAAAATAGCGGTAGTTCATTAGAACGAGGAAAAGGCTCCTGGCATACCAAGATTTGCCGTGTTATCGAAGAAGGTGCAGAAAATAGGATTCAATTGTTAAGAGCTCTTATTAGAGATGGTGAAAATCCTGGACATATAGGGCATGATTGTTCTCCTCTTCCAGAAGCTGCTCAAAAATGTGATGAGGAAGTAGTTAGATTTCTAGTCGATGAATGTAAAGTCGATGTTAATATTGAAAAATCTTGTTCAGGCAAGAATGCTATCTTTTATGCTATTAAAAAAAATAATACTGAAATTGCAGAATTTTTGTTTAGTAGAGGTGCTAAAGTTGATTTTTACAGTTTTGAAAACCTCGTTGGATTGGCTGCCAATGCAGGTAATGTTAGTATACTGAGAACTTTAGTTGATAACTGCACTCAAGCAAGATTTTTCATTCATCTGGACAGATTTCCTCTAATGAAAGCACTAGGTGTATTGACTAATGACAAGAGTATATCTCATGAAATAAGGGACTTGCTGAAGCAAAACAGGAGTAAACTCTGTACTCCTCATCCGTCCTATGGTCAAGAAAGCGATACAGAGGAGAATAACTTGTGGTCAGGTAGTCAAGAAAGCAGCACAGAGACAAGTGACTCACAGCCGAATAGTCCAAGTTTTCAAGAAGTAGAACACACTGCTTCAAATGATATTAGTGAAAAGAGCTTTGGTGATGAAGAAAGCGTTTACAGTTCACTAGAACAAAATAGCAGTAGTTCATTAGAACGAGGAAAAGGCTCATGTTCACCTATTTCACATGACTTAGATGGTACTGACAAAAATTATGATAGTACACTACAGCAAAGTAACGCTGAAAGCGAAAGTTTAAATAATGTACAGCCAGACTTAAATAGGAATGGCAATATTCCTCTACACGTAGCGGCACAAAATGGTCACTTAAATGTTGCAGGGACTAGAATTGATGTTGGAAGTTTTTTTAAAGAAGTAACACCTCTTTTCAATGCTCTAAACATAGAAATGCGATCACCAAAAACTACCTTAAATAGTGTAGCATTAGACAATCAGCTAAGAAGGAGGTCAGCATCCTTTTGAAGTTTTTTAATTTCATTAATGGATAATCCAGTGAATTTGGCAATGGTATTAATGTCCATTTTATCAGCAAGCATTCCCCTAGCCACTGCTATTTTAGCTTTCATTTCACCTTTTTCTTCGCCGATGAGGATGCCTTCTTGTCTACCTTTTTCTTGACCAACTTTAAGACCCTCATCAAATTTTTGAGCGAAAGCAGCAATCTCATCCATTATACGTTTTTTCATTTGTTCATATGCTAGTAACTCTTCTTCTGACCAATTAAACTTATTCATCTCTTCATAAGCTCGTTTTATTATTACGTCACTACCAACTATTTTATCTAGGTCCTCTTCGCTTGTTTCTGCTGCATATCGGAAAAAATAACACCATTTTTCTACTATATTTTCTAATTGGTCTTCTTTTGTCTTTGTAAATTTTGGTAGCTCTATAAATACGAAGTAAAAATCCTTCAAGTCATGTTCAAAGCTATTTTGATCTAAAATGACATGATTAGATTTGTACTCAGCCTTATCTGGAAAAATAATACAATCAGCAACAGCAATAAAGATAATTTCCTTGAGATTATGATAATCATCACCTTGATCAGCTTGACTTGAATAGGCTTTAGCAGCATAATATTGAGCACGTTTTTCGAAGCCTTTAGTCTTAGTGAACTGCATTTCTATGATGTATCTGGAACCTTGAGAGTCCTTACAAAGAACATCGACAATACTCTGCTTTTTAGCGGCAATTTCGGGATCTAAAATAGTAGCTAAGAATTCAACATCGTGAATAGCAGCTAAGCCAGTAAAGCCCAAAATATCGTTCAAGAAATGAATGAGAATATCTTTATTCTTCTCGGTGCCAAATATTCTTTTAAAGGCATAATCATTGCGTGCATCAAGAAATTTAGAAAAAGCCATGATAAATTAACCTAAAAAGCATTAATAATTATACACAATTGTGAAGAAATATTCAACTAAAATTAAACTACAGGAGATAAAATTTTGGCCTGGGTTTTTTACAATTATTTCTGTTTTGAAATTAGTGAAGATGCCTAATAGAGATTGATTTTTATTAACATTAAAGCTATATCTTCATCAGACTGAGAGTTGGAAATATGGCAATAATTCTTTTAGATACAAAAACAATAAATCGTATAGCAGCAGGTGAAGTAATCGAAAGGCCAGCAAGTGTAGTAAAGGAATTAGTAGAAAATGCAATAGATGCTGGAAGTTCAGAGATAGAGATCAAAATAGAAAGTGGTGGGCGTAATCTTATAACTGTAACAGACGATGGAAATGGAATAGAAAAGGAAGATTTGGAACTTGCGTTTATGCGCCACGCTACTTCAAAATTAAGCGATAGTGAATTAATAGAGATCAGACATCTTGGCTTTAGAGGAGAGGCTCTGCCTTCAATTGCAGCAGTAAGCAGAATGAAATTATCATCCAAGGCAAGTGGAGCAAAGGAAGCATGGTCTATAAGATATGAGGGAGGAGAAAAAATAAGAGAGATTATCCCTTGTTCTTTGTTGCAAGGTACATATATTGAAATTCGTGACTTATTTTTTGCCACACCAAATAGATTAAAATTTCTAAAAACCGAGAGGGCAGAAACACAAAGCATTGTTGACATTGTAAATAACTTAGCAATGATTAACTATAGTATTGGGTTTACTCTCACTTCCGGTAATAAAAAGCTCTTAAAATATGTTAAGCAAACTTCATTATTTAACAGATTATGTGAAACAGAAGAAGAATTTCAGAGCAATTCGCTGGAAGTTAAAGAGGAAGAAGACGGCATCAAACTTACGGGACACATCTGTAAACCAACTATTAGTCGTGGTAATTCAACTCAGATCTATACGTTTGTTAATGGCAGGCCAATAAAAGACAATCTACTTATTGGTGCAATTCGATATGCGTATCAGGACTTTATTCCAAGTGGGAGGTATCCTTTTGCAGTGCTGCACTTAGAGATACCATACGATCAAGTAGATGTAAATGTGCATCCAAATAAATCAGAGGTAAGGTTTCAGAACAAGAGGCTAGTATATGAAATAGTGAGAAGAGGAATAATAAAAGCATTATCGACTAGAGTAGGCACGTTTGCAGCAAGTGATGTTGAGTCTCAAAGTATTGAGGAGTTTGATAGCCAAGAGCCGGTTAATAGTAAAGAGAAAAAAAATCAAAAAGAGTTTTATGAAAAGAGGCCAAGTCTTTTAGAAAATCGTTTAATGAAAGAATTCAATGCACCAGATGAAAGAAGGCGAAGCTTACCAGAAACGTTTAAATATGGAGAATCTCCACCCCAAAAGGGAACGATGGTTCTAGAAAAGAAGCAAATTGATTTGATAGAGGATCACCCTCTAGGATATGCACGCTGTCAGGTCTACAATACTTACATTATTGCTGAGGCTGGAGATAGGCTGATTATAGTAGATCAACATGCAGCCTATGAGAGATTGATATACGAGTGCTTAACAAGCATAAAAAGACAAAAACTTCTCATTCCTGAAATAGTTGAAATTAAAAACCAAGCTGGAATGGAGATGGTTAAAACTTATAAAGATAAGCTTTTTGAAATGGGTTTTGGTATTGAAATAGAATCAGAAGATAAAGTAAGGGTAAAAGAAATACCTGCAATCTTGGGAACAATAGATATAAAAGAGATGCTAGTTGATATAGTAGATAAGTTAATGGAAATAGAAGATACGCTACCAATAGAGGATAAGGTGAACAAAATATCATCCATAATCGCTTGCCATGGAGCAGGAAGAAAAATGAAATTGGAAGAGATGAATGAGATACTAAGACAAATTGAGAAAACTCCATATTCTGATCACGGAAGACCAACGTATATAGAAATGAAACTAAGTGATATAGAAAAATTGTTTGAAAGGAGATGAGTTCAGTTTGTCAAAAAGGTTCCCAATTAAGTATACGTAACAGCTCTTCTGGTTATGGAGTATAAAATTTGAAAAAAGAGAATAAATGCTCTAATTTTTTAGATTACAAAGTAATAGGACAGGAAGTAAGAAATCGTAGATTAGCAAAGGGATATACTCAAAAAGATTTAGCAAAAAAAATCGGAACAACATATCAGGTAATACTTCAATACGAAAAAGGAACACGCAGAATTTCAATTAAGAAGTTATATGAATTAGCAGAAGCATTATCAACAACTGCTAGAGACCTAGCTTGCGGACAAGAAGTATCAAATGAGGAAAGGTATGAGGGAGAAGAGATAGTAAATCTAGTAAGAAGACATAAAGAGATTAAGGATCAAGAATTACGTGAAACGTTTTATTTATTAACTAAATTTATCCGTATTAGTGAGGAAAAAAGTGGAAAGGCAGTAAAAATAGAAGTGGCAAAGGGTTTAGTTAAGGAAGGAGTTTCTGCTCATGTTATCTCTCGAACAACCAATTTATCTGTTGATGAATATGATAATGATGAGAAAAAAATTTCCATTCCGTATAAAGTAGGTCAAAGAATAAAAGAATGGAGGTTGAGAAGAGGATACACTCAGGAAGATTTAGCAAGTAAAGTGGGCATAATAAATCAAAGAATATATGAATATGAACAAGGACGAGCTGGTGTTTCACTTGAAATGTTAGATGAAATAGCAAAGGTACTATCAATTAGTATTACAGACCTACTTCCAGAAACAAGAGAAAATGAGAATAGTGAAGCAGAGCTATCAAGGTTAATAGAAGAATACAAAAAGATTAAAAGCCAAGAACTACGTAATGTACTAATAAAGTCTCTGCTTGAAAGCATACAAGTTTGCAAAGAGAAAGTAAAGAAAATAGAAAAGATGAAAATTGCAAAGAATTTAGTTAAGGAAGGAATTTCTATTGATATTATTTTGCAAGCAGTAGGCATCTCTTTAGACGAAATTCAACAAATTTAAAATAAAAAAATCAGTATCTATTAATATCTTTACTTTTTGATGAAAAAATAAGTAAAAAAGATTTAAAAATTGATTTGACTTCACTCAAAAGCTATGGCCTTATGCCAATGCTGATAAAAAAACAGCAGTAAATAATTAAAAAAAGTTTGTTGTTAGTGAAAGGTAAATTATATGAATAAAAGTAAAGAAGAAATCGAATTCAGAATATTAGAAAGCAAAGGTAAAGCACTACTTGATCGTGAAATAATGGAAACATTTTTAAGTGCAGTACATGAAAGGCCACAAGCTCAAGAAATTGCTAAAAATCTGGTGAATACTTATACAGGAGTAGGAAGGATTTTAGGTAGAGAAATGGATGACCTGAAAGTTATAGAAGGAGTAACTGATTCTGCAGTAGCAATGATTATGTGTGTTAAGGAAACACTAGAAAGGGTACTGAGAGAAAAGCTCAAGGGAGAACCAATCATGGACTTACAAGGGCTAGTAGAATACTTGAACGTAAGTATAGGTCATGCAGAGAGGGAATGTGTAAAAATACTGTACTTGAATAAAAGACGCCAACTAATTGGAGAAGAATCCTATATTGGTGAAATGGAAAAAGCACCAGTATACATAAAGGAGATTACAAGAAAGGCATTAATAAAAAATGCAACATCAATAATAATGTCACATAACCATCCTGGAGGGAGCTTAGAACCATCAGAAGAAGATCAAGAAGTAACGAAGAGCTTAGCAGCAGCATGTAGTACTGTAAGCGTAAAATTGTTTGACCATATTATCATCACAAGTGGAGGCTATTTCAGCTTTCGAGAAAACGGATTGTTATAGCAGAAAGTATTTGCAAATCTACTCATTATAATTTATACTGAGTAATAGAATGTATAAACTAAGATTTATATACTTAAAAAGTATTTTTAATATGGGGGTTATATGACTAGTAAAGACAAGTTATTGAAGAAAATATTTGGTGCTCTTGAAGGCGTTGATATAAAGCAGTCTAAGTTTGTGAGCAAAATTAATAATCAGAAGGAGATAAAACCGGAAGATACAATGCCTTTCCCTGGTAGAGAAGTTCGCGAAAACAAAATCAACTATGGGAAAGGATTTGACTATGTTTATGGCACAAAACCTGTAAGTGATCAAGAAGATAAAAATCCATTTGCTTCAGCTTTGCAAAAAATAAAGCCAAGTATAAGCGAAAGCGAAAAGTTGAGCTGGTTTAAAAGTGAAGTGGTAGAGGCAAAAAACGTAAATGAATTGCACAAAACTATAGACCAAGTACTAGCCTCTGGAGCAAGAATAAATGCATATAACGATGGGGAATGGAGCATTGCAGAGTATGTAGTATTGGGTACACATTTTCATAAATTTGATAAGACTGATCGAAAAAAGATAATGCGTAAATTAATGCTAAGTGGTGCAGATTTTCATGATACTTTATTGCAGAATAAACTAATAGGTGAAATCTATAATGAGCTACAGCCAGAAGTTCAGCCACAGATAGATAAGAGACTAGAAGAACTAGAGAAGGCTGGCGAAAGTGCTGTGCAAGAAGGAGAATTAATAGATGTTGAGATAGATAATACAACATCGTATATAGAATTTTCTGATGATAGCAAGGTAGAGGTAGCCAAAATACTGAGAGAATTAGGAAGTAATATTTTAAAAATTGGCAATGATGCAGTTGAGGTTAGAAGGGAGCAAGGAGGTGCAAGAAATTACGTTGATGTATCAGATGGTAGCTCTGTTGTGTTAGAATTTCCTACAAGCATTGGTAAGCTAAATGTTATATTGTACCACGATGTAAAAAAATATGATCAAGTACAATTGAGAGTAGAAAACAAGGAAATGTGGGCTGAATTACAAAAAATAGGAGAAGAAATAGGAAAAAACTGTCTCTTTGGAGGAGTAAAACTTAAAGAAGCAGTAGAGAGAGGTAGTTTCACTAGATGTGGCATATGGAGTGAAAAGTATGCTATAAAAGAAGTTAGCAATGATGAAGTATTGTCTCCGTGGGTGAATAGGATACGTGAAGGTAGTAAAGAAACCTTTAGAGAACTTTAATGCGTCTACAGCCAGCTTTAAGGTTCCAGAGGTTTTTTCTTACCGTTATATCTGGAGCCTTTGAGCTATAGTAGAAAATATTATATGTATGGTTCTTTGCGTGGAAAAAATTCTAGACTATGAAGTAGGGGAAAAAGTGAAAAGTTGGAGGTCAGAGAGGGGGTATACTCAGAAAGATTTAGCTGAGAAAATTGGTGTAAAATACTGGGTAATACTGCAATATGAGAAAGGGAATCGTAGAATTTCAATCGAAAGGTTGTACGCTATAGCAGGTGCATTGTCAGTAAGTATTACCGATCTCATTACTGCATCAAAGGAGAAAATCGGCTTTAAAAATGAGGAAGGAGAAATATTAAATCTAGTAAGAGAATATAAAAAGATTAATGATCAGGAGTTACGTAGGATGTTTTGTTTATTAACTAAATTTGTCAAAGTTAGTGAAAAAAGTAGTAAAAAATCAGAAAAAATAAAAATTGCAAAGGGTTTGGTTAAAGCAGGAGTTTCTGTTGATATTGTTGCAAAAACAATTGGTCTGCCTGCTGATGAATGTATTGAAGAAAAAGTTGGTTCTATATACTGCCAAATAGGAAAAAAGATAAAAGAATGGAGGCTAGTGAGAGAGTATACTCAAAAGGATTTAGCAGAGAAAATGAATACAACACGTGACGAAATAAGCAACTATGAACAAGGACGCGTAGCTACTCCACTGGGAAAATTATATGAGATAGCAGAAGCATTATCGATTAGTATTACAGATCTACTAACAGAGGAAGATGAAGGTAGTAGAGTGGAAAATGAGCTACCTGATTTAATTAAAGAATACAAAGAAATTGAGAGCCAAGAACTACGTAATGCACTAATAAAATCTCTGTTTGAGGGAATACGTATTTGTGAGGAGAAAGTGAGAGAGATAGAAAGGATTAAAGTTGCAAAGGATCTAGTAAAAGGGGGAATTTCTATTGATATTATTTTGCAAGCGGTAGGTTTACCTGTTGATGTAGTTTTAGATGGATAGCTCGTAAAAAAATTATAGCAATAAAGTTTTTTTCTTAAATGGAGGTATATGTGTTTGTTTCTGCAAGCAATGTTAGCTATGGAATAGGGCAAAGAATAGAAAATTGTAGGTTAATGCGAGGTCATACTCAAATAGGATTAGCAGGTCAAGTAGGTTTAACATACCAAGAAGTGAACAGCTATGAGAATGGTTATACTCCTATTCCAATTGGAGTACTATATGTAATAGCAAGAGTATTATCAGTTAATGCTGTAGATCTATTACCTAAACCAATAACAGTAAGAGAGTATAAAGATGAAGACGAAGAAATACTCTATCTAACGAAAATATACGAGAATCAAAAGTTAGGTAAGATAGTACCTTCATTAGTCAGGTTTGTTCATATTAGCGAAAAAATTAATCAAGAAGAAGCAAGGTTGGAAATAGCAAAAAATCTAGTAAAAGAAGGAGTTTTAGTTGATATTATTTCCCAGGCAACGGGCTTATCTATTTACGAATATGATAATACAGAGAGAGAAATCTGCACTGATTCTATATACTACAGAATAGGGCAAAGAATAAGAGAATGGAGGCTAATAAGAAGATATACTCAAAAAGATTTGGCGGATAAAGTTGGTGTAACACTCAAGGAAATACACGAGTATGAAATAGGATACACCGCCATATCATTTGACAAATTATATGAAATAGCAGGAGGATTATCAGTGAATATTAAAGTTCTGCTGCCTAAAACAAATGAAGATAATAAAGAAGAAAATAAGCTAATGAATTTAATCAGAGAAGATGAAAATCAAGAATCACTAGTCAAATCTCTAACTGAAGGTATGAAAAGTAGCAAAGAAAAAGTTAAAAAAACAGAGAAAATCAAGGTTGCAAAAAATCTAGTTAGGGCGGGTGTTTCTACTGATGTTGTTTTGCGAGCAAGTGGCCTAACTGCTGATGAGTATGAAAATTGAATTGTGTTAAAAACGGTTGGGAGTGTTAGGTAATATATTAAGATACAAGTAAAGATAGTTACGTATTTAATACATCTATTCTGAAAATTTGTTTAGCTGACTCAACTGAAGCATTTTCATAAAGTTTTGCTGCTAATTTGTGTTGTTTGATAAACTTCAAATTTAATGCTTTTAAAATTGATGCTGAAAACACATATTGCTAATGCTAGCAGAGAAACTGGTTGGTAAAATTGCTACAGCCGTCAATACTCCCGATTACTTTTCCTGATAATGTGATAGTATTCGCAAGTATTATCATATATTACAAAAAAATCAGTTAGCATTTCTGTTTATTAAAATTATACAATAAAGCTGCATTTTATATAATACTTCTCAAATCATTTCTATTAAATATTTATGAATATGGTTAAACAGTAGATAGAGGAAACCTTGTCTATTATTGATCTTTTTTATAGTAAAGTTATCTCATAAAATATTAAATTGGGAGTTTTATGGATCACAGACTAAGAGCTTATTTCCTTGGAGTTACCTGGTTTATACTCAGTTTACTTAGTAGTGTAGTTAATGATACTATATCAAAGTGTCTCGGTTTACACCTTCAAAGCTTTGAGATAATCTTTTTCCGTTTTTTATTTAGCACTATTACTCTTATACCTTTTATATTTTACTATGGAATAGGAGTTTGTAAAACAAGTCGAATATCTATTCAAATAACTAGAGGTGCATTGTTGTTTTGTGGAATGACTTTATGGACCTATGGGTTGACTATTTGCCCAATAGTAACTGCAACAATTATAGGTTTCTCAATACCATTATTTGTTATGCTTCTTGCAATTCCTTTTCTGGAAGAAAATATAATTTGGCAAAGATGGGTAGTAGCTGTCATTGGTTTTATTGGTATTGCTATTACTACTAAAGCTTATAGTGAGGATTTTAATCCTAAAATTCTTATTTTTATTGTATCCGCATTAATCTTCGCTACACTAGATGTACTTAATAAGAAGCTTGTAATGAAGGAGACAATAATAAGTATATTATTTTACTCAGCTCTAACAACAACAATTTTTTCCACTCCATCTTTGTTATTTTATTGGCATATGCCTTCCTTGTTGGAGTTAGTATTACTGCTGATCTTGGGAATAAGTTCAAACCTAATTCTGTTCTTCATGTTAAAAGCTTTTGCTCTTACTGATGCTACTGCACTTGCACCGTATAGATACATAGAGCTAATAATTTCTGCAATAGTAACATACATTATATTTAATGAATTACCTGATAAAAGTGCTTTATATGGTACTTTGATATTAATACCATCAACCTTATTTATAGCTTATTCGGAAGGTAAGGCAATTAAGAAAAATAATGTAACAACAAAAGTTTATAATTGTTAATAGTGTTTATTTTAGATGCTAAACTATATTTTTAAGGTGATAATAAAATGCACATAACTATTATAGGAGTAGGGTATGTAGGCTTAGTATCTGGTACAATGTTATCGGAACAGGGCCATAAAGTTGATTGCATTGACATAAATACTAAGAACTTTTGAAATCAGGGAAAATTCCCTTATATGAACCTGGATTAGCAGACATTGACTTTTTAGCTAACAGTATGGCCATAATCTTGAATTTCTGCTGGATTTTTCAGTTCAGCTTCTTTAGATTTTGCTGCTAATTTGCGTTAACTTCTTTAATGTTTTTAAAATTGATGCTGATGGTTAGTACTGGCTAAATTGAACGCTGGTGTGGCAACTGTCAGTAAAAATGCTAATCTCTTGCTCCCTATATTGGATTTAATTTTTTTATTTTTCTTTTCAGTTTTTTGAAGCTATTTTTGAAGTAGTATTTTTGGCTTAGCTTCTTGAAACATTTTTTTGGAGAGGCGATATCCCTTGTTACAGAATTTTTTTGGCATTTCTACTTATCAAGATATAGCATCACAGAATTTCTCTATCACTTTCTGATTATCCCCTATCATTTCATTTGCCTCTTGCTGAAGAAATTTGATATTTTTGAGTGTAATATTGTCCATCTCAGTCGATGCTACTTTCAATTGCGATTGTATTCTTATATATTTATCGTCTATTACTTGTTCTAGTTGATAATCAACGCAATCCAATCCAGAGGCAAACATCACATTCAGTAGTGGCTTGATCCACCCTATTTTGCCAAATTTCCTTGAGTTAGCATACTTTATACTTCTATCTGTTCCACCAGTGCCTATTGATAGCAGTATAATCTCATCATTTGGAAATAACCTCTTACCACTTGCATATGCACAAGCCGCTGGATTATTTGCAAACACTCCACCATCTATCAATACTCTCTCTGTTTGGCTAATTTCAGACGTTTTGGTGTGAAGTACGTTGGAGCAGCTGTTGTAGCTCTGAGTGCATCTTTCAACTTAATGTTTTTTTCTTTCCAACTTTTGAAGAAAAATTCACAACTATTGTGAATGTCATAACTGGTGAGTAGTAGATTACTCGCAACATCGGCCATAGTACTTTCACCAAAGTATTTGTTGAGAATAAATTCCATATTTCTATATGAGTACTGAGAACCACTCAGCCAAGAAGCAATTGATTTTCTCCAAAATGATGATTGAAAGATATATGCTCCATACTCTTGATAAAGTTCAACCAAATCATTGGCAGAGTATTGAAGTTTATTGCTTTTACAAAGTCCAGCAACAATAATCCCACCGGTTGAGGTGCCTGCCATTAAATCAAAAATCTGGGAAATTGGCTTTTTTGTCCTAGATTCAATTTCTGCAAGAATAATGGCAGGTATTATCCCTCTAATGCCACCTCCATCTACAGATAAAATGTACCTTGTCACTGTAAAATTTATTTGTGTTTGTGAATAGCTTCAAGTTCGTTGACTTCTTCAGTGAGGTTTTTCACTCTCTCTTCAAGTCGATAGACTATTTCGATTAGTCCTTGGTTTTTTTCTATAAATTTATCATGGATGTGTACACGTAAGTCAAGTTTTGCCAACCACCATATGAATCCTACAGTCTGTAGAACTATTGTTATTATTACCGCTATTGGGATTTTTTGCTTTTCCATGTGAAAATATTAACTTGTTATGGATAGTTTTAGAAGTTTATATACAGATTATAGAAAACTTACAGCTTTAGTGATTACTTTTTGTTGATTCGTATTGATCCTCTGCATTTGCAAGTAGCTTAATAATTTCTCTGTAAGGTTTATCTTTATTGTGCCGTGATTCTATTACAGCTACATCTCTAGGATTTTTTCCGTCTTTATCTCTAATTTTGGGATTTGCATCTTTTTCTAATAAAAACCTAATTATTTCTAAATTTCCTCTGTATGCAGCAGAATGTAAAGCTGTCCATTTTTCATATTTTGCTGTGTTTATATCAGCTCCTTTCTCTATTAGAAATTTAACAACCTCCAAACATCCTGCACCGGATGCATAATGTAATGCTGTTAATTCGGGAATCTGTGTATTAATATCTAATAAATTATTTGCCGAAAATTTTACTACTTCTAGGCTGCAGTTCTTAGAAGCAGTTCGTAATATTTTTTTATAATTATCTGTAGCTTTTGCTCTCATATAGCAATAGGTAATAACAACACATATTATCATTGTTATACACCACCAAAAGTGTAGCTTATTTCTTGAGTCTCTATTCATATTCAATACTTTTTTCAACATTAAACATTTGGTTTACTGATTTTTTCTTAACGTTGATGCTGATAACATAGTGCGATAACCTGAACCATCTAACATGTGTTCTGCTCTGTCAATTATCCATTCACCGTCTATATCTTGATGAAACCCTAACAAGTTAAGTTTCGCCTCTGCAAATAGTTCTGGATTACCAGGCATATTGATATTCAACACTGCATTATTTCGCTTGAGTTGTTTTAATTTACCATTTGCTGCACTTAATGCTAACTCTACATTCGAGTAAAGCGTTTGTATAGTATAACTTGGACTACCAGAACCAGCTATTTCTGATATAGTTTCACCTTTTTCATAGCTATGCCATTTTGCAATTACTGAGTTGTACCTACTCACGGTAAAGTGAACCTTCCAATTTATCGTGTCTTGAGGTGTAAGCGTTGTTGTTCCTAGAACTTTTCCAGTTGCTGATTTTGCTTTGCCTTTTGGAATAAAGAGTATGTATCCGCCAGCTAACTTTGCCATTGCCTCGCGTTCTATTGCTATTTTTGTTAGTAAACTTATATCACTTTCTTCTGTTTGGTTAATATGTGGAATCAACACATTTTCAAATTCTTCTGCAACTCTGCACCCATATCCGTGCTTTTCTGCTATTTCCTTAACCAAGCTACCTAGAGTAATTTGATGCCATTCTTTAGATGCTTTCTCCTTTAATGATAGTCTTAAATTTGTTGCATGAGCTTTGATTAGTAGAGTCTTAGGTGGACTTTGTATTGTAACTTCGTTGACTGTATATATGCCCATTGGTAAGACTCCAGTTTCTCTGTAACCTAGAGCGATATTTAATTCATTCGGAACATCTGTGTTTTCATCCCTATAATCAACATGTACTTCAACTACATCATCTATAGTTCCAGATTCATCTGTAAGGCGCAATGATATAACTCTATCTCTAATTGATTCACATTTATCTATTATAAAATCTGGCTGCATTTATTCCCATACTTTTAATTTTGACTTTTGTAGAGGTTTTTCTGTTACAGGCAATTTAATTTTTAGTCCTACCGGTAAAAAACTTCCATGTTCTGCAAGGCCTGGATTTTTAAGCAATACTTCCTCCACTATTCCATCGGTAAATCCATAATGTTTCCAGCAAATCAGATCTAGCATTTCTCCTTCTTTAGTTAAGTAATATATAGTCATCTATAGCTCTTCAAACTCAAACTAAATTCAACTTTTCTTGGTAGTCCATTAGGTAAAAAATACATCTGCTTTTCTTCTAACCTAGTAATTACGAATTGTCCTAAAATATTACCTAGACTATCTACTAAAACATGCGGTTTTTCAGCTTCTTTCATATTCTTTAATTGATTTACTCTGTTGAGAGTATTAAGGTAAATAACTCCTTCTATGTCTACATTTTCCACTCCTCGACCAATATTTTGTAGTGACGGCATTTTATCGATACATTCAATTACACTCCAACGATTTTCTTTACTATACTTCAAACTTATCGGAGTAAATTTATATGGACCAAGAGATAACACAAATAAAAAATTTTTAAAAACATAGTTGATCAATAAAATGTCTCTACTGTATCAAATAAAACATCACGTGACTTTTCTCTTATCCTTTTTATTACTTCATCAGCAAGACTACGAACATCTTGATTTGGCTCTGCTTTAATGCTAATAGTGTAATTATTAGTGATGTTCTGAGTTTTATTTTGTTCTTTATTTTCAAATTTACTCCTTGCAAAGTCAGCAAGTATCTTATCATTTTCTGTGGATTTTTTCTCCTCAATAAGGCTTTTGACTCTGAAGCTATTTTTATTTCTCTTTGAAAATTCTTTAATTATACTGTTATCTAGCAAAGGATTTCCACTGTTGAAAATGTTGCTCTTTAAGGTAGTATGGACTGCTTTTACTTCAGTTTTCTTTTTTTCAAACTCTTTCAGTGGACTATTCTCAGAGATTTTTCCAAACACACTGCTAATGGTATTTCCTGTCCATGAAAAAGCTTCTTCTATGGGTTTTATTATCGATTTCCAAAAGCTAGAGAAAAAGTCTTTCACCTTTTGCCAGTTAGCTATAACAAGAGCTGCACCAGTAACAAGTCCAGCAACTAAAAGTCCTATAGGGTTACTCATTATAGCGAGTGTTATTGCTCTTAGTCCTGTGACTACTGCAGGAAAAACTGTAGCTGATAAAAATGAAAATGTTGCCAGTATCGTTGCTTTAAGACCAAAAATTGTACTTCCTAATAAAGTAATTCCATAGCCTACTCCCACTACTAAGACTTTTAAACTTATCAAAGCTGCTAAAGTACTCATGATTGCCGTAGTTAAAGTTGGATGTTTTTCTGCAAAAGAAGCTATATGCTCTGTTATTGTTTTTAAACTTCCAGCTACATAATTCAAGGTAGGTAACATTACTGACCCTAGATTCATGCCAGCTTCAACTATTGCATTTTTAAGTAATTGTAATTTATTAGCTGTGGTGTCTGCACGATTTTTGAATTCTTTCTGCAGAGATCTTTTATACTCTTCTGTTTCAGCCAGTAACTTTATTGCATCCTTGTACTTACTGAAACTTCCAGCTAATAATGCAATGTCATCTTGATATTCTTGACCGAAAAGTTTCATCAGGGTTGTAGAGCGTTCCTGGTTATCCATTTTCTTTAGAGTTTGGAAAAAGTGAAGTAGTGCTTCTTCCCCATTTTCACTGATCCTTTGTACCATTTCTTCTGTGGTTATACCCATTTCTTCTAGTGCTGCCTTAAACTCTTTTCCTTGACCTTCAGCAGTTTGCAGCTTAGAAAGTAAAGCATTTATGGCAGTTCCTGCTTTTGCTGGTTGTTTGCCTAAACTAATGAAAGCATTTACTAAACTGCTTGTTTGTTCAAACTTTAATCCAAACTGCTTTGCAGTACCACCAACTATTGCTAGAGCTTCAACCATGTCTTTTGCTTTAGCAGCAGTGTTATCTGATAAGTGGTTGATTACATTACCAACATGCTCCATTTCACTAACATCAATTCCGTAAATGTTAGAGAGTTTAGCTATGGAATCACCTGCTTGCTCTGCGGACATATCAAATGCTGTAGACATTTTTGCCACTGTTTCTGTAAACTTAAAAAGATCTTCTTTCTTGATACCAAGCTGTCCACCGCTTGCAGCTATTTGTGCTAATTCTGCGGCCGATAATGGTATAGTACGTGACATCTCTTTTAACTTCTTGGCAAATTTATCAGCTTCCTTTGCTTCATTATTGAAATTGACAACTTTTTTTACATCAGCCATAGCCGATTCAAAATCAATTGCAACTTTAACTGGAGCTGCAAGCGTTAATCCAAGCCCAATTGTTTCTATTATTTGTGACTTAAAATGTGATTTGCTTGCTAAAAAACTTTGGTGACTACGTATTGCAGACCCAAGCTTACCATACTTACCTTTTAGCGCTTCAATAGAAGAACCAAGTTTATATTGATCACTTACTAATGACTTAATATTTCTTCCACTTTTTCTTACTTCCTCATTGAATGAATGCAAAGCATCTCTCTTCCTTAAGTATGCCTCTTTTGCTTTTGTTGCAGAAAATTTAGCTTTATCAAACTCAGCTTTTAAAGTTTTGCTTGGTTTCTCTATCGCTTTCATTTGTTTAGCTAAAGATTTTACCTGATCTTCAAATCCTTTCCATGACCTTCTGCTAGTTAAAACATCACTACCCAACTGCTTAAACTTTGATACTGATTTTAAAGATGAATCAAGCTTTCTTATATTCTCACCAAGATTAGAGAGTTGACTACTACTGCCTTTTATTACAGTATTAAAGCTACCATCTAAAACTGCTCCGATTTTTATAGATAACGTTGACATTGTACCTTCCTCGCTGCTTCATGCCATAAGATAAATTCATTAATCTCCATATCAAGTATTTGTTCAACCCCGCCTCCTACAACAGAGCTGAACATTAATACTTCTGACCTCAAGTCCTTTGAATAACTGGTGAAAAAAAATCCTTTAATACCTCTTGAACTTTCACATAATCAGCAATATCTAACTCTTCAATTGCTTCTTTTGCAACTGATGTCAAATTGGCAGTCAAAGTTACTTCCTTACTTAGATCACTACCACTAAGTCTCTCAATAGCTAGATAATCTCTAACTTTTGGACGTCTAACGGTAAGTTCTGAGACAGAAATACCATCAACTGTAATTGGGTTGTTTAGTGTTATAGTTTGCATAAAATTCTCCTATAAAAAATAAAATCTTGTAAAATGTTGTAACTATTTGATCAACATCTAAAAAATAGAATTCTAAAAATCTTCATATTCCAAGCACCGTTTGAAGTAGTGCCATTTGATCAACACCATTTATCTTTCTAATCATATTTTCAGCATCGATTTCTATTAACTCATTACCACCTATAGTAAGTTTATAGTAATGAGCAGCTACAGTACACTTCAGCGTTGCTTTTTCAGCAGGTTTCCAGCTACCAAAATCAAATTCTTTGAATATTCCCCTGAGATTGATTACTACAGCTTCAATATCGTTACTACCACTCCCTTGCATTCCACCTCTGAGTGTCAAAGCTACTGAATTCCCATCTATCAAACCGAAAAGCCTAAATAGTTCTGAATCATACTCTGCAAAAGTAAAATCAGCTTCAAGCTTTTCCATGCCCATATCAATGCTAATTGGTATGTCCATACCCCCTGCACGGTATTCTTCTGTTTTGATAGTGAGCTTCGGCAAGGTTATTTCATCTATTTTTCCTGCATAACCACGACCATCAACGAATACGTTAAAATTTCTCAGTATTTTTGGTAACACTTTGCTTTCTCCTAACTTATATTTACAAGATGAGACCTGAATATTATTTGCTCAGCCGGATATGGCGGTGTAAACTCAAAATCAAAAAACACTTTTCCACTTGCAATGTTTGCCGGCGTATTGAGTTCTGAAGTTGCGTAACATTTTCCGCTGATAATTGCTCCTTGGGCTTTTAAATTGGCCAAATAAGAATTCACCCCCTCAATCACATCATCTATATAAGTTTTGGTAATATTGCGATCAACTGCCCAGAGATGAGCTCTAAGTAGACTGTCGTTAATTAAGTCTGCAGTGCGCCTTACTGATAGAAAAGCCCACTTAGGATCACTTGAGCAAGTTCTATTTCCCCAAAGCCTGTAGCCATTTTGATGAATTATTGTTGTTACTTCATTTTCATTTAAATGGTTTGCTCTACAATTTGTATTACCGAGCGTAAAATCAATAGGCCTGCTTGTGCCAACAATACCATTTATTTCTTTATTTGAAGGTGAATGCCAGAAGCCTTGTTCGCTGTCTATTTTAGCTATTAAACCTGCTACAAATGGGCTTGCCGGTTTTTCTTCCCCTTCAAATACTTTAACCCACGGATCAACAACATAAACTCTTGAGCTGCCTACACTTTTTCTCCACTTGATTGCTTCTTCATCATTGGTATTTGGTCCATCTGCTACTATTATGCTTCTCAGCTTTTCTGCTATAGGAATTAATGCTGAAACTACTGGATTTTTGCCATCTTCTGGTAGTTGGTGAGTAAACTGAGGTGCAATTAATATTCTTGGAGCAACATGAACTATACTTTCACTGCTGAGGAATGCCTCTATCCCTTGATACTCTCCAGTTTCTTTATCAACTCCACCGATTATACTTTGAATAGTTTCACTTTCTTTGAGCTTTGGATCACTGTTTTCACTTTCTTTAACTCGAATTACTACTACTGTTGCACCAACTTGTGTAAAGATAGAGCTTACTGCTTGTGGAAGGGTACCTGTTTTACCAAGCTTCGCAGCCTCTTTTAAGCTTCCTGCAATTAACACTGGCTTATTCAGTGGAAATTTTTGCTCATCTGCTTCAGGAGCAGTACCAATTACACCTATCACTGATGATTTAGCTGTACGTACTGTCTTTGCTCCTGAGGTTACCTCAATAACATTTACTCCGTGTAAAAATTCTTCAGCCATTTCTTTGTATTTTTTTCCTGAAATCATCGAGCAAAGTCTGTAGCTCATTTTCACTTTTGGCTTCTGCAATTTTCTTCTTGGTAATGTCTTCCAACTCTTCACATTTAATTATTTCTTTTACTGCTTTTTTTACTTTTTCTTCAATTATTCTTGCCATTTCGATAATTGTAATACCACGGACTTTTGCTAAAGGCTCTATAATTTCTTTATCCTTTTCATCTATAGATTCTGGTGCTGCTAGAATGCTTTTTGCGGCTTCCGCTTGAATCTCATAAGATTTAGCTTTTTGGTGAGAATAACCTGCATATTGGTGAGTATGATTATCATAATAGAAACGCATACTATCAAATGCACAAAGCTTCGCATTATCCAGTAACTCCTTTTGTATATCTTCTTTAGTACGCTGAGCAATTTCTCCTCCTTCTGTTAAACAATAACTTTTTTGCCAGTCAAAATTCTTTGGTGCTTCATACCAATCATTTCCAGTTGGCTTGTTTTCAAGTGTTGTTGTTTCAATCTGCTTGTGGTTTTCAAAACGTATATAAATAGTCACAAATTCCTCCTCATTGCCATATTTGATCAGTTCGTTCTAATCCTGGACATTGCCAAGCCCTTAGCGTTCTCTCTACATCTATCTCAAGCCCTGTGGTGAGAAAATTGCTACGTATGTTATAAATTCCCCACTGTATAAATTGACCATAGATTGTGCTATACGCATGCTCACTTGCAAAGAACTCAGGTGTCTCACCAACTCTTTCACCTTCTGAATGAAGATTAGATGACGTATAAAGTAACACTGTAACAGTTTTTCCTGCTGGAATGATTATGTTACCTGATCCAATAAATTCAGAACTGCTAATTTCATGCTGGTAAATACGTGTCCAAGTAATTCTCGAAATCTCTGACTTCCTTGTATTAGTTTTATCAGGTGTACCTATAAATAATCCTGCTCCTCCATAATTAACTTCATCTTTATACCACATTGCAGATCCAACAAAGTTTATAGTTTTACTTATATCTACATTGCTTGTGTTTTTTACGAATATTACTCCCAATGCAGCATAAGGGTATTTCAGCATATTGAATTGCTCCGAAAATCCATCATACATGAATCTTGGGTATGATTCTCCATAGATAAATGTACCTTTACTTCCTTCTAAAAAACTGAGTTGTCTTGGCCGATAAAAACTAACATAGCTTGTATCATATGTGTGAGTACCTGCTAGTAGTTGTAGCATATAGTCTGTTTTTGTTACATCACTACTCCACTGACCAAGCTCAGTTGTAAAAGTTCCGTGGCCAAAGTAATTATTTTTTCTACTTAGTACACCAAATAAAAAAGGTAATGCTCCAGGTTCAATCATATGACGATTTCTTACTTCTTTCATGATTGATGAGCCGCTTGGTACATCATTAACAGTACGGAAGTTATTCACTAAACCTTTTAGACCATCTTTATGATCATTGCCAACACTGTTTATTGCTGCAATATTGGCATTCTTTCTTGTATCAAGTAGTGATATATGTGAATCTGATGATGCTTTTAAAGTATCCAAGGTATTAGTTTTTAGCGTATTGATCTCATTTACAGACTTTGTCTTTGCTACAGTTATCGCCGATATTGAATTTTCCTTATTGCTATTTATGTCACTTAAGTGCGTCCTTGCAGCGCTTAAAAGTTCATTTAACTTACCATCTGTCATCTGTACAATTTCAGAAACTGAACTTTTGCCGATTATTGATTCAAGTGCTTTAGCAAGATATGCTAATTGATCTGGTGTACTATTTGCCGCTAAATCCTTAAGCCTTCTCTGTAGTGCGTCAATTATTTCTTTTATTTTAGCCATTTGCACAATATTAGAAATAGCTTTTTTATCTGCTATCAATTCCAGCGATTTTGCAAGATATGCCAATTGATTAGGTGTGCTGTTTGCTGCTAAATCCTTTATCCTTTGGTATATTGCTTCTTTCATTTCCAAAAATTTAAAAAAGTCTCAAAATTAAACCGCTCAAAATTACTCTTAAGTTGATTATGCTCATCTTCTCTTTCGGTAATATCTTCATCTATTTTCTCAATTGTGGTACGGATACGAACAACATCCTGCACAGCAATATTTTCTGGATGTGGTAGTGTATATCCTCGTTTGCTTTGGTCATTTGGCATTGATTTAAGTAATAATCACTCGCAAATTTTTGACTTTAGGACGATAGACAACTGTTCCACTTAAAACTAATTTTATCCTTGTCTCATTACCATTAAAGTTTGTTAGCACATGAGTTCTCTCTACCCAATTTTCCCCTATTGGTTTTCCCGAGGTTAAATTTACTAGCTGCCATTCTTTGACGCTTTTCTGCACATATGCTTTTACGTCTGCAGTGCCAGGTATTAGCGCATCATATGTTATGGTAATCTTAGTGTTAGCTCCTGCTGTAATGCTTCTTGTAACATAATCTCCTTTTTCCCCTATATTACCCATAACTAGCTGTAACCCAGGATAAAGAACTGGACTTTTTTCTCGCCCTCCTTTTAGGCTTGCTTTTACCGTTAATTCCCCATTTATTCTTTCACGCAGTGCGAGCGGCAAATTATCAGACAAAAAATTTTCTTTTCCTTCTTCATCTGTTAAAATAAATTCTACATTAGTATCAAATGCTACTTTTTCAACGTTCGTCAAAACAATTAAATCTGATATATTATTTGCAGTAACTTTACCCAGATCAACAACATGAGAAACTTCACTAAATTTTGCAGCTAGTAGTCGAAACGTTAAATCTAAGTTCTGATGTGGAGTCCAGGTACTTGCATTGCTTGATGAAAGTAATACTCCTACTTGATATGGTTGACTTGTTACCCAACGAATATTTACTGTATCATATTTGCCAAGTTCTGCTATTTTTACTGCAGTATCTGCATCATCAGTGAGTAGCACTATTGCATACTCTTGTCCTGCATGGCAAAACACTGGTGACCACTCTATACGTGTTGCTGTGCCATCTATCTTTATATCTTTTGGCTCAACATAACTTTCAGCAATGACAGTCTGCGAGGGCATTCCCACTGCTGTTTCTCTAATCTGCACAACAACACGTTTTTTGCCTTTATTTACAAACCATAGTTCCACGCCTCCTATGTGCCTACTTTCATTTAGAGTAAATGTTTGCGCTAAAGGATCAACTCTTCTTGCCGCGATAACTCTTCTTCTTTCTTCTATGGTAATAGTTTTTTTACCAGTATAAGTTGCTTCTCCATAACTGCCTTTATCACCGAAGAACTGCACTAATTTAGTACCGGCTGGAATATCCGCTGGTATTTTTATTTTTCCTCTTACTTTTCCCTGATTATCTGCAATGAATGTTGCGTTCATGTTTTTCTTTCAAATATTTTCTATGCTTGAGGTTGAATAAAAATTCCATCAAACTTTATCTCTTTAAGCTCCTCACTTGGCTCAAAACCTTCAATTTCAAAATTCTGTACTGCTTCTCTCATAAATTCAGCTTCGTATGAGGTACTTGACAGCAGCTCTGTTGTTTCTTTAACATTAAATACTCTTGTTACTGGACTTTTCCAATTCGTGGTAACCTCTGTCCAGTGATCTATATTTTTATTTAGAGTAATTTGTGCCGGGACTGGATCAAAAGCTTGATATGGATTGATCTTTTCTCCTTTGGTCTGTAAAAGCTGCTCCAGTACCGGTTCAAGTTCATACGGCAACAAATAAGTTTTTTCTCCTCCATCAATATCAGCAATCGTTACATCTATTGGTAAAATTAATTCCTTGTTTACTATTGCTGCAGACTGTGAGATTCCTTGATCGCGCATATCATCATCAAAGAATGGATCTACAAATACTCCTTTTTTGGTGGTAGGTTCTCTTGAATTTGCATCACTGCGTAAACGTTCCTCTGCAACCAGCGCATAAAGATCATTTATTCCCTTCTTCATTGCTTCAAGCTCATTCATGGGCACTGCATGAATAGCATTATTCACTATTTTTACCCCTTCTTTTTCGCCTTCTTTCCATGTCTGATGAATATAGCAGAGCAAAAGTTGTCCGTTAGGTGCTTTTGGCATTGATGGTCGCCAAGGGTGAGAAATTCCTTTTATTCTTCTTACCACCCCTTTGCTATCGATAGTAATTAAATCATAGCGGGGCATTTTCCAGGTGTAATCAACCAGAACCAAGCTGTTATCAACTGCACCTCTTACTTTACATCCCTCTTCACTTATATCTTCAGGGCTTACATGAGTGCGGCAGCGATAGGTTATTTGATAACTACTTCCAGGAGCTGGTTCTTTGCCTGGTAATGACCAATCAACGTTTCCTGCATTTAACTTATAGTCTATACTATTTTCATAAATAACATTGCCTTGTTTAACTTGAATAATCTCAAGTACTGCAGAATCAGGTATCGGATCAATAGCTCCAGAATATGAACCATGAGTAATGGTAATGGTTTTTTGAACAGTTATATCTACTTTTTTAATTTCACTTATTGGAAAATCATTAACCTTCAGTTCCATTACTCTTTGGCTATTTGGCTGAAAAGTATGTGGTTCTGATTCAACTGATTTTATATCCGGATCTTCATCAAAAGAAACACGAATACTGTGAGGAAGTTCAATCTCATAGCCATCAACATGAGCTTTGCCCTCATTAATCACAAATATTTTTTTTCCTCTTTCTCCCACTTCCTTTTGCAGGAACATTACTTCAAGGCCATTTACGACATAGGAACCATTTGCTTCTTTGTCATAACGAGCAAGAGCAGTAGTTACTATATTTGCTTGTGGTGGCGGTGAATGTTCTATTAATACTCCATTTTCAATATGGTAAATTGGATAAAATTCTCCATTTACAGAAAAAGGGGAAGAAACACCATCAGATTGATAACCCCAAATGGTGGAAACTTTAAGCCTTGCTGCTCCTACTTCCTGATAGTTTCTTGTACCAACAGCAGGATCACGAAGGTTTTCATCCTCAAGTTCTGTAATCGTAGATTCTACATAATAAACACCTATGCGAACTGTGGTACTCAGTGGAATAAAAAATTCTTCTTTTTCGACTTTTCTAACTGCTCCACGAAGATAGATTTTTCCTGATTCAAGCGTAACTTTACCAGTTTCTCTATCTATAATACAATTGCTTCCTGTTATAACATCACCATCACGAAATATTGCATCGCCTATACCTTTAAGCTTAGAGAGAGCATATTCCTGAGTCTCGTTTAGTTCTGCAGACTGTAGACCTCTTCCTGCAAGAAATAAGCTTTTTTCGTATTCTTTGTCAGGATTAAAGCGATTATAATAGCTATTCAAAGTCATTCTTTTCCCCTCTTCAGAATGTAACGACAAAGGCAAAAGTTTCCCGGGTTGCTGCGGTTCTGATCAGTGGTACCGTGTGTTCTAAAACTAACAAAATTCCAGGATTTTCCACGTCTTTTGGCTCAAAATATCTCTGTCCAGGAGGTGCTTTCTCCTTTACCTTTGTACCAACCATAACCCCGAGTTCCCTGATAACTTGATTTGCTGCGTCCGTGAAATCGAAAGTAAATTTGAGAAAAAGATTATTAGTTGGTACATTTGAGGGCCTAAACCTTCCAGAAGGAGTTATAAGTTCGCCGTTTTCATCACCTGTGCAGAATAGCACTTCATCTGCAGTACGTCTGCCAAGCTCATTGAGCAGTTTTTGAGATGTAATGGACTCTGGTGGTGTGTCTTGAATGTATTCTATAGTTACTGTACTATTCTCTACAATAGAGCTGTTTTTCGTACGTTTTATTATACCACTACTGCTCTCAACTATATAGTCAATACTGGATTGATACACTGTTTGTCCTGTAAAAACCCTTACATCTTTAATAGTGTGGTAATCTAGAGCTATTTCACCCTCAATAAAAACTTTTTCGACCTGATGGCTACTTTCCCAGCTCGTATCACCTGTTCCCCAAGCAAGGTGGATAGACTGCTCTTTTATACTTGCTGCTATTGCTGCTCTTCCTGATTGTGTGAGTATTGACATTTTAAAGTTTGACCCCTGTATATATATTCACCAAAATTACAAAAACTGTTCAGTTTTTTTAGGAAAATTCTTCTTTTATTTCATAATAAATTTTTGTTGACTAATCTTTAATCTATTTTAGACATAATATATTTACTTTTAGATATATGATAGCTAGTGAGGAATTTTGGGAAAATAATTTAGAAATGCCAGTATCCTTTTTGCTTAAGGACTTTCAAAATCCAAGTTTACGTGAAAGTTGGCTTAATTCTCTTTCTGGTAGACAATTAAGTGTGATTTTTAACCACTATTTTCAGAATAAGCAAAATAGGCAATTATTTAAAGACTACGAAAAATCCGATGATATTTCAACTCAGCAAAAGCGTAAGATGCTTATTAAAATTTCTGAATCTCTGTTTGATTATTACTTAGTCAATCGTTTTAGTCGTGCAAAATCAGAAACAACTATAGCTGAAGTAGCACAGTCTGTATTAAGCCAAGATCTTCTGAAATCATTTCTGTTGCAAAATAACAAATATGACAAAAAGTCCTTGTTGTTTACTCTCTTTATAATTAATCATAACTTACTGAAACAAATTTTCTGCTTTAATCAAGTGCAGAAAAAAGGTTTTTTACCTTTCGTATTAAAAAATCCTCCAAGACAAAAGTCCACTTCATTTAAGGATTTTTTATCAAAAAGTACGATACAGGAAATATTAAAACAGCATGATCTATTCGAAAATGATAGTTTTGAAAGTCAGTTTC
Source organism: Wolbachia endosymbiont (group A) of Udea olivalis (assembly GCF_964028365.1). Taxonomy (NCBI): domain Bacteria; kingdom Pseudomonadati; phylum Pseudomonadota; class Alphaproteobacteria; order Rickettsiales; family Anaplasmataceae; genus Wolbachia; species Wolbachia endosymbiont (group A) of Udea olivalis. The sequence goes on along the minus strand of NZ_OZ034773.1, from coordinate 1,212,272 downwards.
AAGAACTCTTTTACTACCAAAATAGTATTTACTTATTTATACGACGTGCTAGTAAAGATGAAGATTTGGTAATGAGTTCAAATAAGGTAATACACGGTTATAAACCTAGTAGAATTATTATTGACTTTGCTTTAAATGCTAACCAAGTAAATCTATCTATTCAAAGTTTTGATCAAGGATTAAAAATAGCAAATAGAATAGCAAGCTGTTATTTTCAACGAGAATGTTCATTTACTAACATGCGCCACCAAAATACAACAGCACAAGTGAGTACTTTTTTGAATGACTGTGTAAAACAACATGTACCTGATATTCGCCTATTTGAATTGAAATTTGGTCCATCTAAATCTAAAACTAATCTTACGTTAAACACGGATAATATTGAAGAGTGGTTGCAGAAGATAGAGCCTTCGGTTGGTAGTGTACTGCATGATGTTTCGCTTGTTCAGCATATCAAAGTATTGTTCAAAAGTAAAAAAGTTACTTTATCCTTTCAGACAGACACGCAATACGCAAATTATATAGAAATTGATTACTCAGAATATGTTCTCAATAGAAAAGAACGAGATGATTTTAAGTCTTTAATTAGAGATAGCTATGGAATTACCGTTTTGTCGAAAACACTCTCAAGATATTGATACTATGTTAGTAAATAGGTCCTGGGTAGATCCTGATGAGAACTATATAGATGCTGCAGAGTATCTCAACCAGATTGATTTTGTTAAACTTGAGAAGCATTACTTCGTTATTTGCGCTAATGATTTAGATCTTGATTTTCCAAATATACAAAATCCTTATTGCAAAAACGAGGTTATCATTTCTCATGATTTTGATGAAGAGTGTGATGATCTAGCTTGCGAGGATTGTGGTCGTGATATTTTTCCTGATACTTATAAAAAACAGCGTTATCTTGTGCTTTCAATTAAACTTAATACGGAAAAAATTATAAGTTGGTTTGAAAAACTATTAATAGGGCTCATATGGGAAAAGGCGGCAAATGGGATATATCATATAAGCTTTAAAAGTAAAATAGTAAGCGTTATTATACCAACTTTATGTACTGATAAGTCATATTTAACTGTAGATAGGTTAAGAACTAATGTTGCTGTTCTTATAACTTTTGGAAAGGCAGACTTAAAAATATTGTTAAGCCTATACACTGTTTCCATGGCTGATTTAATTTGTAAACATCAAACTCTAAATCAAATACTAAGCGAAGCAGTTGAAAAAGGAGTACCAGAGCTATTACCTAATGTTTCTTTTCAAGCATTCCCTTATGTTCCACTGCAAGAAACAACTCTTCCAGAAAAAAAGATACTGCGATTAAAAGTTGAAGATAATACTATTTATGTTAATGACATTGAAATTATAGGCAAACAAGCAATTTCGAGCATCCGCATCTTTAGAGTATTACTTAAACAATTTTTGCGTGACTTGGAAGCAGTTAAAGAATATAAATTTCTTAGTATCATTCAAATAGCAGATAGTTTAGGTATTGAAGACCCAGAACAGCAAGTACGCAGACCTCTTAACAGAATGCAAAAAACAATAGCAGAAAAGCTAGCTAGCACCTTGGGACTAAATATAAAACGCGATGATGTGATACAAGCGTGTAACTGGTCAGGCTATCGGCTTAATCCATCTACCATTAACTTAAGTGCTAGCTAGCCCTATTGCTAAAAACAGTCTAATGGTAACATAACTTTAACGCGTCTGTTATTTCTTGGTACTTCTTTTTCACGAAATTTTATATAACCTTCAGTAACTAAGGCATTAATATATCTAAGAATAGAATGATGACTCTTAAGACCATTCAAAAAAATAGCAAAATTGGGTTTTAGTAAAAAAGCGTCCCTTACTCGCTTCCTCATTAATTAACTGTAAAACAGTATCATATTCTCTCTTCCAGCGTATGGTTCCTTTATGTTTAGTAAGTAATTCTTTAACAAGGTTTATGTCACTTATAATTGAACTCAAAAATTCAGCTATATCCCCGTTTTTATCTTTAGAAACCTGTTGTTCAGCATTCATATCACTAATACCAGGCGATAAATAAGACAGACATTCTTTAAATCAATAGTGTTTTTTGGGATTTATTCATCTATAAAAATTGTTTCAAATAAACACAGCAGCTTTAGAAAGGTATCCAATCACGCTCAGTATTTTGATGTTGCTCTTGAGTAATAACCGTAGCAATCTTGTTTTTCTCTCCATATCGATCAGCCTCAATACCAACTTTTGCAGTAAACTCTAACCCATTAAAATCAGCTATAGAGTTGACTTTTCTAGCAATAACTGCTTTTTCTGAAGTGTCATTTGAATGAATGTTCCGTGCTGACTCTAAAATACTTCTAAGCATAGAACGACCCATTTCTCCCCAAGTATCTTCTCCTTCAACGCTTGCTTTGCCACTTTTAATACCAATTACTTGATAAATCTTACGTTTTGCATATGGACCTTCAGTGACAGTAAATTCAGCGTTTAAATAGATGCTACCAGTAGTGTAGCTTTTCGTGAACCAATTCTCATAACCTCCAGGCTTTATTGCCATTTTTACCTTGACTATTGTACCTTTCGGTATTAAACTGCTTTGCAGTTTTGCGTTATTAAAATCAGTTAAAAAATCTGCTAGCATATTGTCTCCTATAAATTAAGTAAAAAAAGAATCAACTCCATTGGTCTACGAGTTGCCAATTGCCATTTATCTTATCGACAAGTTTGTTTGGTACACGTTCACCATTACGAAGCTCAAATACTATTTGACGGGTAGTGCTTTCTTCATCATGAGAAAACATCACCATGCCAGTACTGTAGAATCCTCTTAAAGATCCAGCACCGCTTAAACCCTGAAATGGATCTTCTTCTAACATTTTTTTGGATAGTTTTTTTGTATGGTGGGTGAGTATTATGCCTGAATCTGGATTGATAACATTTCTCAGTCTTTCAAGTGTTTTTTGCAAGAAGAATAACATAGCGCTATTGTCGTTTTCATTGCCATATTCACTTGAGTTAAAAATGTTACGAAGAGGTAGGGTCGAGAACTGGCGCGCCTCTTTAGGGCTTGGTGGCTGATCCATTATTTTCATGTTGGGCCTCAATCCAAAATTCCCATGTTTACGTTTCCAGCTCCCGCCTCGTCAAACGCAGCATGCAGTTTTCCCGCACTACGCTTTCCTAGCAGATTCTTACCAAAGTTTATAACATCTTGTACTGGGGCTGCTTTCGGAACGTAATATCTTAATCTATAGTCTTTATATAGACCTAGTGTTTCGTATATCCATTCGCTACTCCACCTCTCCCAGCCAAATCCTTTTGCTTTTCTAGCTTTCATTAATTTGCGTCTTACTTTCTTCTCTACCCATAGTTTCACGTAGTTAAAGTTTCGACCTGAGTTTCCTATCCTAAAGTAGTTTGTCCACCCTCTCAGTATTGGATTAATGATATTTATCACTTTCCATATTGGTTGCGATTTGTGGTCGCGAAATACCTCCTTCAATTTTTGAAGTAAGTTTGTCCGCGCTTTCATCTGTGGTGTTGTTTGTACCCTCCACTTTCCTTGTTTTGTGATCTTCTCTCGAAAATCAAATCCTAGAAAGCTGAATGTCTCTCTTTCCTTTAGGTTAATTACTTTTGTCTTTTCTTTATTTACTTCTACCTTTAGTTTTGCTAATTCTTCTTGTACCCTTCTATACACTAATTTTTCTAGCCATTCCCATCTCTGGTGCCCATCTATCAGTATCACTAAATCGTCTGCCCATCTGGCGTATTCTATATGTCGATATTTTCCCTCTTTTGTCACCTCTTTTGCCTTCTCTAGCATTTTATCTACCTCATTAAGGTATATATTGCTTAGTAGTGGTGAAAGTGGTGATCCTTGCGCTATTCCTCGTTTCCCTCCTACTTTGAGGATTAGCTTGATCAAGTGCATGATTTCTTTATCATTTACTCTTTTGGAAATCTTTTCCATAAGAATATGGTGTCGCACATTGTCGAAGTAGGATTTCAGATCTGTGTCAATAACTTTTGTATTGCCTTTGATTGCTGCTTTCGATACTTTATCAATTGCTTCATGCGCTTTTCTCCTAGGTCTATATCCATATGATCCGTCCTGAAAGTCAGATTCAAATATTGGTTCAAGTATTAGCTTCAGTGCTGTTTGCACTATTCTGTCCCGGATGCAGGGTATGTTCAACGTTCTGAGTTTTCCCCTAACTTTTGGTATTTCCTTCCTCCGGTTCCTATTTGGGCTATAGGTTTTGGTTATTAGTTCGTGTCTTATTTGTTGAAGATACTTTTCTAAGCCTTCTGCCTCTATCGATTCAAATGTCACCCCGTCTATTCCTGGTGCCCCTTTGCTCTTCTTTGTCAGCTTATATGCTTCTTCTAGTGTCTCCATCTTGCAGACTTGAACATAGATTCCCCAGAATCGCCATTCCGGTTCTGTTTTCGCTTTGGTATATATCTTTCTTCTCAGGTCTTGTAATTTTATTGGCATTTTTATCATTTTTACCTTTACCTTCCTTTTTGTTAAAAGATTTCTACTAGTAGGGTGCCTTTGCTCCATGAGAGTTACCTCACTTCTTTACTACTACGCACCCATCCGCCACCCTCTCATCTTCGGTTCTTTTCCTGTTTTCCAGTTATAGAACCTACCACTCCAAGGTATTTCTCCTTGGGATGAGGAGGGCTTCTCCAGTTGCTTTGTATGTCCTCATTACCATGCTATCACTACCACCCCGCTGAAGTAGAACAATTGTATCAGTCGTTTTTCAACTGCCTATTCTGCTTTCGCCCATTGACCGCTGGCTCAGCCTTCAGTTCTTATCGTTTTCGAGGCCACCTATATGTTTGCTTTCGCTACGGCCTGGTAATTCGCCGTTATCCTATGATAACGTTGTCGGTAGGCTTCAACATTTTGCTTTCTCTCCACATTGCTACCCTAGCTACAGGACTTCGACTTTTATCCTGATGGGTCTACCTCCCACTGAACATACTTGCCTTTTCTGGACACACGATCAATCGCAATAATATCAGGCTTAAAACGTTCTTTGACAGTATTTTTAATTTCATCTATTTCTTCACTACTAAATGATAATTGCACTCTTGGCGTGATAATTAAGTTATTGGCAGCTACATTCAAAAGTTCGTTATCCAGTTGAAGTTGTTGCAACCGTTCTTTCATATATTCATACTCAATTTCAGTTTGCATGTAGAAAATTTTTAAAGGTCTATTTGGTGTCATACCAAGAAATGATCTACCAGCAGCCATGTGAACAAGCCAAGAGATCAAAAAGTCACTTTTGCCGATTTTAGGTGGGCCACCTAGTACCAATAAACCTCTTTTCGTTAAAATTCTAGGGCAGATGATATCTTCTGGTATTGGCGATTGATCATTCAAGTATTCTTTCACACTGAAAAAGGGAATTTTTTGACCGATATTGAAAAAGCTTTGTTCCATAATAATTGTTCTCCAATTTTTAATTAAGCAATAGGAGCCAAAGTTTTGGCTTTAATTTTCGCAAGTAATTTACCCAAATGTGGTTCTTCAACCATATTCAGGCAGCCACTTCGATCTTTAGCTGGGTATCCCCAAGAGTTAATAGTCTGACAGACGAATGAACGTTTCTCTGTGCCATCATCTTTCTTGATTCCAACCATACTAATTACTTCATCAACAATACCTGGAATTTCACTAGCAGTTTTAGCCCCTTCACATTGAGGTAACCAAGTTGGACGATTGCAGTCATCAAGATATTGACCTAATGTGCCAACTATGATAATGTCTTTATCTCTGATGTGTTGAAATTGATTGAGCCAAGCCATCATCTCTTGAGCAAGTGTGCCATAAGCAGCTCTTTTATCTTCTCTCCCTGATCTATCTGAAAAAGCTTCAGGTTGCATTCTTGCCCATAATAGACATAAACGTGAGGCAACGGTTATACTATCCACAAAGATGCATCGGTATTTAGAAACTTTAGAAAGAAGATCTTTGTGCTTGCTACAGACATGCTCATAGTGTTTTTGACTATACGCTTGATCAGACCTTAATGCAGGATTAGGACCACCAATAAGACAAGCAATGTCTCTGGCCTCATTCCAAGTGCGCATATTGATTGAATCTCCTTTCCAGTCTTGTACAGCTAGAAGTCCTGCTTCAAAATCAAGGCAAAGTGTTGTTGATTCATCGAGAGTTTTGAGTAAGCTAGTTTTACCAATTCCATAAGGGCCAAAGATTACTATCTTCACACCTGTGACTATTTTTGCTCTTTCTTCGCTGTTTATTATTTTCATGTTTTTACCTATATGCACTTATATATAAATTCACCAAATTTCAAAAAACTGTTCAATTTTTCTTATGCTTTTTTCCGTAAACAGGTGCAAATTTAGATCGCATTTTCTTGAAAATGTTGTACAAAGTAGTCCGTGACATATTGTTCATGTCTGCAACTTCAGCAATGCTGTGATGTTTAAGTTGTTCACATAAAACTTGCCACTTCTTTGGTAATTTTGAAATAATTTGCTCAACATCAATACGTAGTATCGTTTCATCTTCAAAGCAGTAACTTTCTTGTTGCACATTATTTTCAAGCTTAGGAGTAGTACGTGAGTGTTTACGGACTAGATTATTAATACGATTTTTAACAACTTGCTTAGCAAAGGTTGAAAGACTGCCCTTAGTTTTATCATACTGATCTATGCATGAAAGAAACTCACAGAAGAGGTCTTGTTCTATGTCTTCAATATCTTGATCAGTAAGCGATTTATAATATTTTGCGTAAAATTTTATTAAATTAACAACTTTAGGATCAATACCTGAATAAGAGTTTCGAGATTTCATAAGATGTGTCCTTAAATGAAAGACTTAAGGATGAAACTTTCTTAGTAAATATTGTAGGACATGAAAAAAATACCTCAGACAATCGTGAGTTTTTTACCCTCTGAAAACCTGGAATCTTTTTTCAAACCTCAGACACTCAAAACTTTGATCAGACAATGCACCTACGAACTGAACAGTTTTTGTAAATCCGGTGAATATATAGAACAAGACTTTCAACTTACAGGTAATTTCATGAGTGATTCATACAATGTTCAAGAACTTAAAGCACAACTTCTATTAAACTTAAGATCTTGTCTTTTGTACTTGCTACCTAACGGAACTTTTCACAAAAATGAGTTTCAAGTAGGTGATATATGGGGTAATAAAGGAAAAAGTTTAAGAGTAGAACTAAGTGGCAGTAGAGCCGGGTTATGGAATGATTTTGCAACTGGAGAAGGTGGTGACATTATCGACCTTTGGGCAGCTGTACATAGAAAGAATGCAAGGACAGAGTTTCCTGAGGTAATAGCTTCAATAAGTGAATGGCTCGGAAATAATAAAAAATACAGAGAGAAACAATATGTTGATGAAGACTTTGAGAAATTCATTACCCAAAGTTGGAATTATTATGATGAAAATGGTCAGGTGATTGTAAAAGTTTATCGTTCTGATCCTCCTGGAAAGAAAAAAGTATACAAGCCTTTTGATATCAAACAATCTAAGTTTGCATCACCAGAAATAAGGCCTCTATATAATATTCCAGAAATCTTAAAGTCTGATAAAATTGTTCTGGTGGAAGGGGAAAAATGTGCAGAAGCGCTGATAGAGAAGGGAATAACTGCAACAACAGCGATGTCTGGAGCAAATGCACCTATTGAGAAAACTGATTGGACTCCGCTAAAAGGTAAACACATTATTATATGGCCAGATAATGATGAAGCAGGTAAGAAATATGCTAAAAATGCTGAAAAAAAGCTTTTAGAAATCGGAGTTGAATCACTTGTTGTTCTTAATATTCCACAAAATAAAACAAAAGGCTGGGATGCTGCTGATTGTGTAGAGGAAGGTATAGATGTCAAAGAGTTTTTAACTTCAACTCCATGTATAAATTTACCTGCTACTGATATTCCAACTACTGATACTTCAAATATGAAAAGTTTAGAAAGACCCATAAAACAGCCACTTAATATTTTAGATTGGAGTGCAGAGCGCTTTGTAGGTCCAGTACCAGAGCAAAAATTTCTTGTTGAAGGGATATTTCCTTTGGGCGTTACTTCAATAGTTGCTGCTATGGGAGACACAGGAAAAGGAATGCTGCTACTTGATTTGGCTCTCAAAGTTGTAAATGATACAGATCAAATATGTGGTTTTGGTTCGCTTGTGACTGAACATGGATCAGTGGTAGTCTTTTTAGCAGAAGATGATGCAGGTGAAGTACATCGCCGCTTAGAACGACTTGACCCTAAATGTGAAAGATTAAAATATAAAGACAAACTATTTATTGTACCACTGCCAAACGTCAGAGGATCACTTACAATACTAAGAAACGTTCGTGGTAAAGTTGTCGAAGTTTCTCCTGAATTCGAATCTATAATAAAACAGCTCGAGAAAATTAAAGATCTGAAATTGATAGTATTTGATCCACTTGCTTCATTTATCCATGCAGATATAAATGCTGACCCAGCTGTAGGGGATTATCTGATGTGTCTATTGTCTGATCTAGCAAATAGTACTGGAGCTTCAATTGTTACTGCTCACCACATGAGAAAACCAAAAGGAGAAAAACCTATACTAACTGTTGAACAAGCAAGAGATGCAATAAGAGGTACCTCTGCTCTTGTTAATGGTGTTAGATGCTCATACGCTTTTTGGCCAATAGAAAATACAGCTAGGCTAGAGATCTTTAAGGCAGTAGGAGAAACACCAAGACAGAATGCTTTATTTCATGGGGCAGTTGTGAAGGCCAATGGGTTAGCTGATCGTACTGTAAGAACTTACCTAAGAAATCAGGAAGCAGGGCTACTAGAAGATATAACAATACAACTAACAGTTAAAAATGCTAGTGAAAAAGACCTTAAAATATGTCTTATCGATGCAGTTACACGATCTGCTGCTTCAGGGCATCCATTTACTCACACAGGAAGCACAGGAGTATATAAGCAACGCCATAGACTACCTGAAGTTTTTCACAGCATGGGAAGGGATAGACTAGAGCGTATGGTACAGGAACTTTTGCAGGTAAAGCAGTTAGTTAAAGTGATGTCTACAGGTTCAAGAGAGGATAAGTGGCTTGACATTCCAACTGGACCATTTGCTTGTGGTATAGGAAAATTCACTCTTGGAGCTGAAGATTTTAGCTATAGGGAAAATTTAATGTTAGGATAAGTCTTTTTTTATGGGTAAAAATATTTTAGAGTTTACCCAGTTTTCTCTATTGCCATTTCAATCTATATAGCTACTATCAATTTACATCCACTCAACTAGAACTTAGCACTTAAGAAATAGCACCATCAATGATTGTATTACATTCCTAATTCCTAGGTTCCTAAATCAGTAATTAGAAATCAGGAATCTAAATTCTGCGTGAGAGCTAGCTTTTTTGCCTACGTTCCTAAAAGCGTTCCTAGAAACCACATGTCTAAAGTCAGCCAGTGAGGCGGATTCTAGCTTCCTAAAACCCTTATATATTATATATATATAATAGTAATAAATAATAACAGTAATAATAAATATAAAATATATTGGATAAATAGAAATGAAGAAGACCTAGAGAGATTACCACAAAACATTACTTAAATTTAATGAAAAAAATACAACCTTGAGGCAATTGCATTTAGTGCGAATTTAAAGTGATTATACAATTATACTACCAAGAACTAAGTTACTTATGTAAGGCAGCTTAAAACTCGATTATGAGGCATTTCTAAATTATCTTTTACCTTAAACTTTTACTTGCTACAAAAAACCTCAGCTTACTCTATCATATTTCTTATTTATTGTAAAATACTTTTTCAAAAAAGTGAACAGTTTTTGTAATTTCGGTGAATATATATCACCAGAGCTGGTTATTTTGGAGGTCTTATTGAAATATAACTATTTTCATCTAAAACTCTTAAGTTGAATTTTTAGGTAATCTCTATAAATAATTTGTAGATGAATCTAAAGGAAAAAAGTTTGGAGTTGCTGCTATAAAAGAAGAAACAGAAGCTACCTTAAAATGGAGACAAAGATCAAAATTTATTTATTTACGTCTCCAGGTTTATCTAGTATAATGGAGACAAAGACTTATATTTCTACTATATTATTGGTAGATAAAAAGCAGAGATACGGGGCTTTCTAAAGGGTGGGGACAATTTTTCACCCCCCTTGAAATTAAAACAAAAGGTGATAGACAAGATATCAAACACAGATAGCTCAACTACAAGCTGGTTTTTGTTGTAGTTATTTTCTCACTTTCTTTACTTAATTCATCAAAGTCAGATTCATGTTTGTATAACTCTATACTTTTCGTATTCTCCTTCAGCTAGAGCTTTTGCAACTTCAGCACTAACTTTACCAGCATCTTTAAGTACTTCATAATCATTGAACAATAGAAATGCATCCAACTTTTCAACCCAATTCTGCATTTTTATTAGCCGATGCTTTCTTGCTTGAAGTTCCGCATAATCTAGGAAACAATATGCACTCAACTCTTTTTCAGTCAAGTAGTTTTTTGCAGTACTCACATCACTCTTATGAATTTTGTTGCCAGAACCATCTTTCCATGTAGTTAGCCCAATATTTGGTTTTTTGTGGTCAACTCGAGAGCTCTGCTGCAGTTAGGCCATCAATATAATTTATTCTGTACTTTTGCATAAAATTGTTTTGTTATTTCTGAATTTGGATCATAGTCTGCAGAGCATTCAGCATAAATGTCAGTAATCTTCTGGTAAAACCTACGTTCGGATGCTCCTGATTTTTTCAAGTAATTCATTGAAGTAGTCTTTACCAAACTTTGGGCCGTTTTTTAGCCGTTCGCTATCTAATGCAAATCCTTTGATCTTTAAAATTTTCGTAGCCCATACTCTAAAAGATGTAGCCTTTTTAGAATTAACTCGATAACCAATAGCTATCCAAATTATAAAATTGTGTAGGGTACTGTTTACCATCTTCAGCAGTATTCCGGAAAATCCGGATAACTGAATCTTTATCTAACTCTTGACTAGCAAATATGTTCTGTAAGTGCTCACTAATTGTTCTAATGTTAACACCAAATAACTCCGCCATTCTTTTTTGTGTAAGCCAAATGTTTTCATCTCGATACAAAACATCAATTCTTACGTCTCCATCTGGAGTTGTATATAATAAAATTTCGTTCCCATTTATTGTCATATCTACTCTACCTTACTTCAAGTAGCATATGGGTTATTTGTAAAAAAGACAAGCAACTGTAAAACTCTAAAAATAGAGGACTATCTGCTTTATTCTTTAGCTGATAAGCAGTTTTAAAATTATTTTAACTTTTTTTTAGAAAATCCCGGAAAAAGTAGTAAGAAATCCGGTATATATATAATAGAAGGGCTATAGTTTGTGGATGCGCTTCAAATACAAAAGCTTTAAGTGTCAATTCAAAACTCGGCAAACAAACATTGAGCATACTTGTATTTTTTTAGATGAGGTAAAAACTTCATTTTAAAGATGGATGCTAAAATATAGCACTGCGTAAAAGAACGAGTGTAGCACCCTTTAAAACTTAATTAAATGGCATTCTTAGTAACCTTACTACTATAGAACAAATCTTCATGTAAGTCTAACACGATTTTTATCCTTTGCAAAAAAAATTGAACAGTTTTCGTAATTTTGGTGAATATATATAATAAGAAAACAACTTTCTGCAGTAGCACATAATTCTCGAATTTCCGTTGTTGGCCTACAAAAACCTATGAATTGCTAGTGTATTTTGCAGAAACCAGACGATATTTTGGAGTAAGTGCTACTTGTAATTTTAATAATAGCAAATGTCAATCTTAACACTGGACCTCGGCAAACAAATGGGCTGGGCAATTCTAACAGATGGAATAATTGAAAGTGGAAGCAAAAGTTTTCATGGTAGTCGTTTCAGTGGAGGTGGAATGTGCTTCTTAAACTTTCGTAATTGGCTCAATTCTTTGAAAGACATTTCTGCAGTTTATTTTGAAGAAGTAAGAAGACATCTAGGAACTGATGCAGCGCATTGCTACGGTGGTTTTCTTGCAGTTCTCTCTGCTTGGTGTGAAGAGAACAATATTCCCTACCAAGGTGTTAATGTTAAAACTATCAAACGCTTTATAACGGGCAAAGGCAATGCAAGTAAGAGTGAAGTTATTGAAGCTGTAAAGAAAAAAGGGGGTTCACCTAGAGATGATAATGAGGCCGATGCTTTGGCATTAATGTTCTATGTTAGTAAAGATTTTAATAGTCTAAAAATACCATAAAAGTGGGTCCTTTCAGCCATAATGGCGGATTTGGTGGTGCTGACCCCAGGCCTTCTTTAGCGTCAGAGATATTTTAAATATTAACCTTTTAGTTATTAAGAATTTAAATTATATGAATTTAGCAATCCACTATTATCCTACTCGAGATCTCGTCGAATATGAGCGTAATCCTCGTAAAAATGACGATGTGGTCAACAGAATGTGTGCTTCTATTCGAGAATTCGGCTTTCGTATACCAATAGTTGCAAAAAGCGATGGAACTGTGGTTGATGGTCATTTAAGACTTAAAGCAGCAAGAAAGCTTGGTATGGAGAGTATTCCAGTGGTTTTAAGTGATAATTTAAATGAACCACAAACCAAAGCTTTTCGATTACTGGCCAATCAATCAGCTAATTGGGCAAAGTGGGATGATGAGCTTTTGAAAGTAGAAATTCAAGAGTTAGAAGATTTACAGTTTGATCTTAAAATGACAGGATTTGAATTAGAAAAAGTTCAACATTTCCTTGATGATTTAGATAGTGAAAAAGAAGATTTTTCTGACTTGGTTGGTGATGAAAAAAGGGTAGAAATAACAAAACCAGGTGATTTATGGATTTTAGGTGATCATCGAATCTATTGTGGTGATAGCTCTTTAGTTGAATCATATAAAGCGGTATTAGATAATAAAATGGCAGATATTACCGTATGTGATCCTCCATATAACGTTGATTACGTTGCGACGCGAAGGCGTCAGAAGTAGCTGTTTCTCAGGATTTTCTAGGTTTTCTTAGAAAGATCAAGAAGAAACCGTCCGTGTTGCCGGATGAATCTAGGGGCATGAATTAAGTAGCTGCCCTGACAATGTAACAAAGCATTATGCGGGATACAAATTGCAAAAGGCGTATTCTCCCTCAAACCATACAGAGGGTAAGTGCTAGATAGTGAATAAGGTGAAGGTAACTGAACCTGTGATAAAGACCGTAAACGTTGACAAGCGAAAGCGGTTGATACGCTTGGGCCAAAAGGCATTGGAAGCAGGAGGAACATCTCGTAGTTGTGTTCCCGTAACCTATAAGCTTCTCGGTCGACAGCAGGCACCTAAGTTCACAAGCTACTTTTGGGGAAGCGTGGAAACCCTGTACTTGCTCCCTACCATAGTGGGGACAGCAAACTGTAAGGAATGCTTATGGCAGTGCAGGTTTGGGATGTCGGAAAAAGCAAAGGTCTCACTGTAATGGTGGGAATACCAGTTGAAACATTACTGGACATAAAAGTGTGCCCACGTCCGATAGGTCTTTCTTTGTAAGAGATTTTGGAGAACTTTTTATATATGAGGAAAAGCAAATGACAACACTGACATATTCAGCGATTGGTGCATCCTCTACACCTACAATTACATGGGAATCTATTAATTGGACTAAAGTGATAATAGGTGTCAAAAAGCTCCAGATGCGTATTGCAAAGGCTGTTCGAGAAAGAAGGTACGGCAAAGTGAAAGCTTTGCAATGGATATTGACACATTCGTTTACTGCAAAACTTTTGGCTGTTAAACGAGTCACTCAAAATCAAGGAAAAAACACCCCTGGGGTTGATGGCTTAGTTTGGCGCACACCGCAACAAAAGATCAAAGCTGTTCAATCGTTAAAGCGTCGAGGATATTGCGTCCAACCGCTCCGACGAGTATGGATTCCAAAAAGAGCAGGAAAAAAACGTCCTTTGGGAATACCAACTATGAAGGATCGGGCAATGCAGGCTCTTTATCTGCAAGCACTTGAACCAGTTTCAGAATCAATTTTAGATCGTCATGCCTATGGTTTTCGGCATAAAAGATCAGCTGCTGATGCTATTGACCAATGTTTTAAAACGTTGTGCCAAAAAGTATCGGCACCATGGATCCTAGAAGCAGATATCAAATCTTGTTATGACTCCATTAGTCATGCATGGCTTTTAGAACACTGCCCTATGGATAAGAAAATTCTGAAAAAATGGCTGACAGCAGGATACATGGATAAGAACACTTTTTATATCATTAAAGAAGGTACTCCTCAAGGAGGGATCATCTCTCCTACACTGATGAATATTACCCTTAGAGGCTTAGAAAAGACAGCCCAAAAATCTGCCTTTTGGCGCGATAAGGTTAATACTACCGCCTACGCTGATGACTTTATTATTACAGGAAGATCGAAAGAAGTCCTTGAAAACAAAGTAAAACCAGCAGTGTGTGCCTTTTTGAAGGAGCGTGGATTGGAATTCTCAGTAGAAAAAACTAAGATTACTTCCATTGATGAAGGATTTGATTTTCTAGGATTTACGATTCGAAAGTATCGAGGAAAGCTCTTGATCATGCCTTCTAAAGCAAGTATCAAAGAGTTCCTAAAAATGATCCTGGAAACCATGAGACTTCACAGCACAATAACAACGGAACAACTTATCTACACCTTGAATCCTAAGATCAGAGGATGGACAAATTATTACCGTCATGTTGTGTCAAAGAAAGTGTTCAACTATGTCGATCATAAGATCTTTGGTGCGCTTTTGAGATGGATTAAAAGAAGGCATCCAAATAAAAATTTTCAATGGAGAAAGCAGAGATACTTTTGCACCATTGGCAATAATAACTGGACCTTCTTTGCTAAGTCTTCAAAAGATAAAGGACAAGGTAGCATGGTAACTTTAATGCAAGCTGCCTCAATTCCGATTGTGAGACATGTCAAAATAAGAGCAGATGCTAATCCCTATGATCCAAAGTTTAATTCATACTTTTTCAAGCGAAATCTTGAAAGAAAGAAATACCAACATTGTATTAAGGAGAAGTAATTATGACGAAACTTGAGAACCAGTCTTCTATCGATAACAGCCGGGCAAATAAATCTGCCTTTGAAAGGCTTGAGCCGTATGACGGAAAACTGTCAAGTACGGTTCTTAGGGGGAAAAGGAGCGGCAACGCTTCTCTTTCTACCCGGCGTAGCAGTCAAGATAAAAAAATATTAAACGATAATCAAGGTGAAAAGTACGAACTTTTTCTCTACTACATTTGTTCCAATATTTTAGCATATACGAAAGGAGCAATTTACATCTGCATATCATCATCAGAGTTTTCGACGTTGCAAAAAGCATTTGAAGAAGCAGGTGGACGTTGGTCGACATTTATCATTTGGGCGAAGAATCACTTTACACTAGGCAGATCTGATTATCAAAGACAATACGAAGCAATGCTTTATGGATGGAAAAGTGGCAATAAACGTGAGTGGTATGGAGGTAGAAATCAAAGTGACCTCTGGTTTTATGATAAGCCAACACACAATACACTACATCCAACGATGAAGCCAGTAGAGCTAATGGAGAGAGCAATAGTTAATAGCAGTAGACCAGGAGACATAGTACTTGATCCATTTAGCGGATCTGGAAGTACACTGATTGCATGTGAGAGAACAGGAAGAATTTGTAGGACAATAGAGCTAGATTCAAAATTTGTAGATGTAACGATAAAACGTTGGCAAATATATACCGGAAGAGAAGCTATTCTTTCTGGTACTGGTAAAACTTTTGCAGAAATTCAAGAAGAAAATTCGTAAAAAGGAGCGAAAAGAGAGGAGGAAAAGAGTGGAAAAGATCACACAAACAGAATGGGCAAGAGAGATAGGAGTATCAAAGCAATATGTCTGTTATTTAGTAAAAAAAGGAATAGTTGAGTTGGAGGATAGTTTGATCAATAGAGAACAAGCAAATGAAGCAGTAGCGGCAATAAGAGATCCAAGTCAGCCACTGAGGAGGAAAAATCCAGAAAACGAAAATACAAGTAACCTTTCCACAATGTTGCTTAAAACTCGAATAAAAAATGAAATGGAACGAGGTAAACTACTTGAGGCGAAAGCTAAGGCTGAGATAGGAGAACTTGTAGCAGTAGAGGAAGTAAAGCGCGATGCATTTAACGTAGCAAGAGTTGTCCGTAATAATTTGCTTAATATTCCAAATAGAGTTTCAGCACTACTTGCATCACTGAGTGACACTGAAAAGATTCATATGG
The DNA here is from genome assembly GCF_964028365.1 of Wolbachia endosymbiont (group A) of Udea olivalis. Lineage (NCBI taxonomy): Bacteria > Pseudomonadati > Pseudomonadota > Alphaproteobacteria > Rickettsiales > Anaplasmataceae > Wolbachia > Wolbachia endosymbiont (group A) of Udea olivalis. Next base: position 1,195,996 of record NZ_OZ034773.1, on the reverse strand, counting down.
CGCTAACTGAAGAGATTACAAACTCATTACAAGAATTATCTAATATTAAGTTTTAAATAATGTCTGCTAACTTAAGTTTAGAATTAATAAAGTGTCTCATTAATCAACCAGGAGTGGATGTAAATGTTAGAGGATTAAATGGAAAGACACCGCTGCATTATGCAGTAGAAATTAACGAGTTTGGTATGGTTGCACTCTTACTGAACAGGAAAAATATTAATCCACTGATCACTGATGATGATGGTAAAAGTGCGCTCTCTTGTGCAAGAGAAGAAATATTACAGGCGCTAATTAATAACAAATACGGATCAGAGCAAGATAGCTTACTCCACTTAGCTGCGATGTTGAATGAAGCAAATGCTGTAAGGTTTTTACTCGACAAAGGGGTTAATGTTAATGAGCAGAATGCTCTACTACATACAGCATTACACTTAGCAGCAGGAGCTGGAAATGAAGAAATAGTAGAAATTTTAATTAGAGAAGGAAATGCGGATAAGGACATTCTTGATGCGAGAAATCACGCAGCAATTCATTATGCAGTAAACAACAAGAAAATAGGAGTAGTAAAAAAACTAGTAGACCTCGATGCAAATGTAAATAGGACCGGTAGTGGAGAAAATGCAACAAAGTTATCACCTCTTCACAATGCTGTAAGCGTTAGCAATTATGATGAACGAGATTTGTGTTTGGATATTGTAAGGTGTTTAACAAATGCTCCAAACTCCAAGGTCAATTTACAAGACTATGAAAATAAAACACCATTACATTATGCTGAAAGACTTAAAACAATAGAGGTTTTACTAACGCGAGAAGATATAGATCCTTTGATTAGAGATGATAAAGGCAAAACACCATTTTGTTATGCAAGAGAAAGGAATAAACAAGATATAGTGGAAATTTTAATGAGTAGTAAATATGGAGAAGATAAAAACAGTTTACTTCATTTAGCTGCAAAAAAAGGATATGAGGAGTTCCTAGAAGAGATTTTAGAAGAGGGAGTTGAAGTAGATATTTTAAACAATAAAGGAGAATCAGCGATATATCTTGCAGCAATAAATAGACATTTTAATATAGTAAAATTACTGCTAAAGAAAAGAGCAGATGCTACAGATGTTTTTCAGTACGCAATAACAACAAATAACGTAAAACTGATAAAGTTATTAAGCAAAGAAAAAGATATAGTTTTATTTGGAAAAAATGACAACTTTCCAACGTTTCATTTATTGAGCAATAAATATTTTGAAGAAAGGAAAATAGCAGACAAAAAAATAAAGAAATATATCAATATCATCTGTGTTTCTATAACAGTATGTGCAATAGCGATAGTGGGAATTTACCCTAACATTATAGCTGCAGTAATGGTGGGAATAGTTGCACTCATAGCTGCAATAGTAATGAGTAATTTAATTCAGAAGTATATAGAAGAAGCGCTTGAAAAGAAAATGTTTATTGAACTCGAAAGTGAGAAAACAAGTGAGAGCGTAAGTCCTAATTTAAGTGATGTTGAAGTATCATCTAATGATGGTGAAGAGCTAGCAATATGATATACGCCACATCATTTTCTGAAGGTTTAAAACCAGATCCAGAGCTTAAAGTATCAGAGTGGGCGAATGAGTATCGAGTTCTAGCACCAACTGCAGCATCAGAGCCAGGAAAGTGGAGAACGGAAAGAACTCCTTATTTAAAAGAAATCATGGATTCACTTTCTCCGTCCTCACCAGCAGAAAAAGTAGTATTTATGAAGGGAGCGCAGATTGGAGGAACAGAAGCTGGCAACAATTGGATTGGCTATATCATCGATCAAACACCAGGACCAATGCTAGTAGTACAGCCAACAGTTGAAATGGGAAAGCGTTGGTCAAAAGGAAGATTTGCGCCACTGATTGAAAGTACACCATGTTTAAAAAGTAAAGTAAAAGACCCAAGATCAAGAGATTCAGGCAATACTGTACAAAGTAAGGAATTTCCAGGTGGAATAGTAGTAATAACCGGAGCAAATAGCAGTGTAGCACTGAGATCTATGCCAGTAAAATATCTCTTTCTTGATGAAATAGATGCCTACCCAGGAGATTCAGGAGGAGAAGGAGATCCAGTACTGCTCAGTATTGCACGAACTAATACATTTGCACGGCGAAAGATTTTTTTAGTGTCAACGCCAACGATTCATGGAATAAGCAGAATTGAGAAAGAATTTGAAGCAACAGATAAGAGATATTTTTTTGTACCATGTCCGCATTGTAATTACTATCAAGTATTAAAATGGCCACAAATTAAATGGGAGAACAACGACTCAAGAACAGCACATTATGTCTGCACTGAATGTAGCGGCAAAATAGAAAATCATCAAAAGACAGAGATACTTGAGCGTGGAGAATGGAGACCTACTAATAGAGTAAAAGGTGAGAAAAAAGGATTTCATCTTTCAAGTCTTTACAGTCCAGTTGGTTGGTATAGTTGGCAACAAGCAGTAGAAGATTTTCTCCATGCCAAAGAAAGTGAACAATTACTGAAAGTTTGGATAAATACTACGCTTGGAGAAACTTGGGTAGATAAAGGAGAAGTACCAGACTGGAAGCAATTATTTAACAGAAGAGAATTTTTTCAGATTGGCACAGTACCAAAAGGCGAAGTAGTTCTCACAGCAGGAGTTGATGTCCAAAAAGATCGTTTAGAAGTAGAAGTTGTAGCCTGGGGAAAAAGCCGCGAAAGTTGGTCAATAGACTATCGAGTATTTGAAGGAGATACAGGAGGTGGAGAAGTATGGGGAAAGCTTTCGGAGCTCCTCAATCATCATTTTATCGGTGAAAATGGGCTTGAATATATGATAAGTATGATGGCAGTAGATGCTGGATATGCAACGCAAGAAGTATACAACTGGGTAAGAGGTCATCAAGGATCTGGAAGAGTAATGGCAGTGAAAGGTGTAAATAAAGCTCTAGTACCACTTAGCAGTCCAAGCAGAGTAGATATAACAGTTGGTGGTCAAAAGCTGAAAAGAGGAATAAAGCTCTGGCCAGTAGGAGTATCGATATTAAAGTCAGAGCTTTTTCAATTACTTAATGTTTTAAAAGAAGGTGAAGAAGCTCCAGCAGGATATTGTCATTTTCCTGAGTATGCACCTGAATATTTTAAGCAGCTAACGGCAGAGCAATTAGTCAGCAAGGTAGTAAAAGGATACACAAAACAGGAGTGGCAAAAGGTAAGAGAAAGAAATGAAGTACTAGATTGCCGAATTTACGCAAGAGCAGCATCGATAGCACTGGGAGTAGACAGATGGCCAGAGAGTAAATGGAATAGTTTAAGTGAAAAACCGGAAAATAAAAAATCAAAGAAAATAGTCAAAAGCAAATGGATCAGCAAGCAATAAATGTATAACGAAGATTATTTAATTCAAGTTGAACAAGCAATAAAGAAGCTTCAGAGTGGCGAAAGAGTGGTATCAATTGCATATGGTGATCATGTTGTGAGATATGCTGAAGTTCAGATAAAGGATCTACTGAGCTTAAGACAACGCATCAAAGGTGAACTAAAGATTGCTGGAATGAAGCCTAAACGAAAGATTATTTTTGCAACAAATAAAGGAGTTATATGAGGGAAAATTTTCTGAGAAAAGTTGTAAAAGAGGAATATTCTGAATTTTTAGAGCAATTAAAAACTTTCATAAAACTATGGGACAATAGAGAGAGTTCAGTAAATGGAATAATAGATTTGTCACATTGGCAAGAAAATGTGGATTTTGAGTTAGCTAAAGAGAGTGGTATAGTTGGAGTAATTCATAAGGCAACGCAAGGAACAGAGTACATAGATTCAAAATACAAAGAAAGAAGAAAAGAAGCTGAAGACTTGGGTCTATTATGGGGTTCATATCATTTCGGTGTAGGGGAAGATGGAAAGGATCAAGCAAATCACTTTTTGAATACAGTGGGTAAAGCTAAAAATACAATTGTTGCTCTTGATATTGAAGAGAACGAAAGTGGAAAAAATATAGAACCAAGACAAGCAGAAGATTTTATTAAAAAAGTTCAAGAAGAAACAGGGCGTTCACCTTTAGTGTATGGAGGTGCTAATTTTTTGAAAGATTTTGCCACACCAATTTTGACTAAATGTCCATTATGGATAGCAAGATATGGAGATCAACCTGTTTTACCGCAAGGCTGGAATAAGTGGATTTTATGGCAATACACCGACGGTAAAAATGGTCCAGAGCCACATGAAGTAAGTGGAATCGGAAAATGTGACAGAAATAAATTTAACGGCACATTAAAAGAATTAAGAGAATTTTGGTTAGTATGATGCTGAAAAATTTCAAACAACTATTTAGCAAGCCAAAAATCAAAAGTTCAGCCTGGGATGCAGCAGGCTCAGGAAGAAGGGTAATGTATTGGCAAGGAGAAGCGGGAAGCATAAATAATTTGCTTTCTCAAAGCCTTGAGCACTTGCGTAGCCGCTCTCGTGATATGGTAAGAAAAAATCCATATGCAGCAAATATTATTGATACAATAGTAAGTAACTCTATTGGAACAGGAATAAAACCGCAATCAAAAGCAAGAGATGGAGAATTTCGAAAGAAGGTGCAAGAATTATGGCTAAAATGGACAGATGAAGCAGACAGTAACGGAGTAAGTGATTTTTATGGATTACAAGCTCTAGTATGCAGAAGTATGATAGAGGGAGGAGAATGTTTTGTACGCCTCCGAAATCGTAAACTCGAAGATGGATTTTCTGTACCATTACAACTGCAAGTACTTGAGTCTGAACATTTAGATAATAAAACAAATCAAACTTTAGGAAATGGTAATGTAATAAGAAACGGGATTGAGTTTAACAGGCTTGGGCAAAGAGAAGCATACTACCTATTTAAAGAACACCCTGGTGAAAATACCTTTGGAGAGTCAGTAAGAGTGCCAGCAAACGATGTTTTACATATCTATAGACCACTAAGACCTGGGCAAATTAGGGGAGAGCCATGGCTTTCTAATATACTGCTAAAGCTTTATGAACTTGATCAATACGATGATGCAGAATTAGTAAGAAAAAAGACTGCTGCGATGTTTGCAGGGTTTATTACAAGACTCGATCCTGAAGCAAATATTTTAGGTGAGGAGCAAGCAAATGAGCAAGGAGTAGCACTATCTGGCCTAGAACCTGGAACAATGCAGCTTTTAGACCCAGGAGAAGATATAAAATTTTCAGAGCCATCAGATGTTGGAGGAAGTTATGAAGCGTTTATGAGACAGCAACTCAGAGCAATAGCGATTGGTACAGGGATAACATATGAGCAGCTAACAGGAGATTTAACCGGTGTTAATTATTCATCCATTCGAGCAGGGCTGATAGAGTTTCGTCGTCGATGTGCTATGCTGCAACACAACACTATAGTATTTCAATTTTGCAGACCAGTATGGAGTAGATGGCTAGAATTAGCAGTGCTTTGTGGAGAACTGAGTATAGATGAAAAAGTAGTAAAAGCAGCGAAAGAAGAAGTAAAATGGATACCACAGGGATTTGATTGGGTGGATCCGCTAAAAGATCAGCAAGCACAGCAAATGGCGGTAAGAAATGGCTTCAAGAGCCGCTCAGAAGTAGTATCAGAAATGGGTTACGATGTAGAAGAAATTGACCAAGAAATAGCAGAAGATCAAAAGCGTGCTAATTCTTTTGGACTTTGTTTCGATTGTGACGTTAATGTGCCATAAAGTACAATAAGGGGAGGAAGGTGATGTGGATAAATAAACCAATAATGGTAGAGAGAAGAAGCTTTGAACTACTATCATTATATAACAGCAAACAACCTATCTTTAAGAATTTAAAGCATTTTCATATAAACCCAAAAGGAATAGCAATAATACGTATTTATGGAGTTTTGACAAAAAAAACAGAAGCTTTTGATCATATTTTAGACATGACTTCGTATGAAAATATTCATGAAGAGATAGAGAGTGCTTTAGAAGATAAAAGCATAGAGACGATTCTACTTGACATAGACAGTCCAGGAGGGGAAGTAAACGGTGTCTTTGACCTAGCTGATTTTATTTATGAATCAAGAGCAAAAAAGAGAATTATTGCAATAGCAAATGATGATGCATATTCTGCTGCGTACGCTATAGCCTCTAGCGCTGAAAAGATTTTTCTCACCCGCACTTCAGGAATTGGGAGTATAGGAGTAATAGCAAGTCATATAGATCAAAGTGGATTTGACGAAAAACAGGGAATAAAATACACCACAATTTTTGCTGGTAGTCGGAAGAATGATTTAAATCCGCATGAGCCAATGACGTCTGAAAGTTTAGAAAGCTTACAAAAAGAAGTAGGAAGACTATATGAAATGTTTTTGCAGCTAATAGCAAGGAACAGAGGTCTTTCAATTGAAAAGATTCGATCAACGGAAGCAGGGCTTTACTTTGGTGAAAATGCAGTAGAAATAGGTCTTGCAGATGGAGTTACAACATTTTTTGAATTTATCAATAATCATAAAAGTAGGAGTGTTAGTATGACAACTAATGAGTTAACTGATGAAGGCTACGAAAACTGTCGTAGAGAAATTTTAGAGATAATAAGATTATGTAATGTATCAAAGATGCCAGAAAAGATAGGAGAATTTATTGAGCAAAGCGTAAGTGTTGAGCAAGCAAGGGAAGTTTTAATGGAGTTACTTGCAGAGCGAACAGCAAAAGCTGAGATTTTCAGCGCTTTACCACAAAATTCATCAGAAGATTTGATGATACAAGTAGCTAAAGCTCGAGCGCAATCAAGTATTTAAGTTTTCTTATAACCGCCGCGTACAACAACTACAAACATGGCGGTAAACTAAAGGAAAAAAAAGGAGAAAAGAAAATATGACATGTATAACTGAACAAAATAATCTGGGTGACTTATTAAAGTATGAGGCATCAAGTCTATATTCAAGAGACCAAATAACTGTAGCGAAAGGTCAAAATATTAAACTTGGTACAGTAGTTGCCAAGAAGACAGATGATGGTTTTATTAGAGTGCTGAACCCCACTGGAACAGACGGCACACAAACAGCAGTAGGAGTAATTACAACCGATATACATAGCAAAGATTCTGATATGAAAGGAGTAATTATTACTCGCAGTGCAATGCTAGCAGATCATGCAATTGTGTGGCCAGCAAATATCACTGAAGAGCAAAAAGCTGCAGCAATAAAGCAACTTGAAGCACGAGGGATCATTATCCGCAAGGGAGCTTAAAAAAACTATTAAAAATACAAAAGGGGGAAAAGAAAAAATGCAAAATCCATTTACAAATACAGCATTTAGCATGACGGCACTAACAAATGCGATGAATATATTGCCGATAAATTATGGACGTGTTGAAAATTTAAATTTATTTCCAAATAGGTCAGTAAGATTTAGACATATTACAATAGAAGAACATAACGGAGTTTTAAGTTTACTACCAACGCAAGTTCCAGGAGCACCAGCAACAGTAGGAAAAAGAGGAAAAAGAAAGGTAAGAACGTTTACGGTTCCGCATATTCCACATGATGATGTAGTGTTACCAGAGGAAGTACAGGGAATAAGGGCATTTGGATCAGAAAGTGAACTGAAAGCGCTGGCGGATGTAATAACCGATCATTTACAGCTAATGAGAAACAAACATGCAATAACATTAGAGCATTTGCGTATGGGAGCGCTCAAAGGAATAATTTTAGATGCTGATGGCAGTGAATTATTAAATCTGCATAATGAATTTGAAATAACACCAAAAGTAGTAAATTTTGCCCTTGGAACAGCAACAACTGATGTAAAACGTAAGTGTCTGGAAGTATTGCGGCATATTGAAGACAACTTAAGTGGTGAATATATGACCGGGATTCATGCCTTAGTAAGTCCTGAGTTTTTTGATGCACTAACTTCTCATGCTAAAGTAAAAGAAGCATATGAAAGATGGCAAGAAGGAGCAGCGCTAAGGAATGATATGAGGTCAAGATTTACATTCTGTGGAATAACGTTTGAGGAATATAGGGGGCAAGCAACTGACCCTGAAGGAACGGTTAGAAGATTTATTGAGAAAGATACAGGGCACTGTTTTCCAGTAGGAACAGCAAGCACATTTACAACATATTTTGCACCAGCAGATTTTAATGAGACAGTAAATACACTTGGACAGCCACTATATGCAAAACAAGAACCAAGGAGGTTTGATAGAGGAACAGATTTACATACGCAGTCAAATCCTCTTCCAATGTGCCACAGACCTGGAGTATTAATCAAAATTACTGCAAGTTGACGATTATAGAGAGGTTATTGAAGGATTGTTTTGATCATCTAGGAGTGGAAGCCATATATTGTAATAAAAATAAGGAGGCGATTCGAAAAATAAAAGTGCTAATTAAACGTCCTGAGACTACGTACTCTCTAGGTGCAGATGGAGCATTAACTCAGCAAATTGCTTCTATAGAAATACGTGATCAGGACGTTACTTCCTTTAGCATAGGCGATTATATCAAGATTGAAAAAAGGTTCTACAAGATTTTTGAACCACCGTTAAAAGATTCTTCGAGTGAAATATGGAAAATTGAGGCAATAGAAAGTGTTTGATATTAAAATTAGTAACAATATTAATGAAATAATCTCCAATATTGAAAGAAAAGAGCAGAAAATAAAACTGGCAGCTATAAAAGCGTTAAACAAAACGGCACTATGGTTAAAAGCGCAAGCAGCTAAGGAAATCAGTGAGGAAAAGCAGATAAAATTAAGTTTGATAAGAAAGAGATTAAGAATTTTTAAGGCGAAAACTAGCAGATTAGACGTGTTAATTAGAGCAAATCTCTATGACATTAGAGCATCGACAATTGGCAAAATACAAAAAACAAGAAGAGGATCGAAAGTAGGAAAGCATGAGTTTATAGGAGGATTTGCAGCAGTTATGCCAAAAGGAAATAGCGGTATGTTTAAACGTGAAGGAAGAGCAGCATTTCCAATAAAGGAAGTAAAACTACCACTGGAACCAGAGGCTTCAAGGATAATAGGGAATCTTGTTAATTATGAAGTTGAAGAAGTCTTTACAAAGTTTTTTGAACGTGAATTGAGCTATAAAGGATGAATTTGAAAGATTTACATGATAAAATTTGTACCACGCTGAAGAGAGAAATACCAGCAATTCAAACTTGTGAAATTTATCCATCGATAAGAAAAGAATTATTAGCGCCAGCGTTATTTGTAGAGCTTGTGAGTTTAGAATCGGGAAAAGATCCTGGAACAGAGGAATTAGCGCTGAAAGCAAGATTTGAAGCACGCATTGTGACTGATAGCACAATAGAAAATGCCCCTATTATTGTCAGAACATTAGCAGCAGAAGTAGCAAGAGTAGTAAATAAAAATACTTGGAATGTGGAAAATGTTTCACCAGGAGAATTTATCTCTGCAGAAATTGACGGATTTAGACCCGAATTAGATGCATATTTGGTGTGGATGGTTGATTGGAGTCATCAGCTTCATTTAGGTAAATCGATATGGACAGAAAATAAGATTAAGCCACATACGATTATAATAGAAGAAAATGTTAGAGAGTAATTTTGCTATTTCAGAGCTGCAAAGAAAGTTAGCAAACATTGTACGAATAGGAGTTGTAAAAGAAGTAGATTATGAGAAAGCAAAAGTAAGAGTGAAGATAGGAGAACTTTTAACAGATTTTCTTCCATGGATAACTTCTAGAGCAGGAGAGGAAAGAAGCTGGCTACCACCAAGCATAAATGAACAGGTAGTAATATTGTCACCATTGGGAGAGTTATCATTAGGAGTAGTACTAGCTGGAATATATCAGCAAAATTATTCTGCTCCAGAGAATAGTGAAATGATTAACAGTTTAGTATTTCAAGATGGAACAAAGTTATTGTATGACAAAGAGAGCAAGAATCTTGAAATTTCTGTAGTGGATAAATTAAATTTCAAAGTAGGAAAATCAGAGATAGAAATGACAAAAAGTGGAATAAAACTGAAAGCAGAAAGGATCGACTTAAATTGAACAAAGGAATAGTGAGGTTAGGAGACTACTGTGGAGAAGCTATACCACATTTCTGCATTAGCGGAAGTAATAATGTTTTTGTAAACGGTAAGTCATGTGTAGACAAGGAGACAGTTTTAGTGAAGGAAAAGTAATGATTCAAGGATCAAAAACAGTGTTTGCAAATGGTCTTAGTGTAGGAAGAGTAGGAGATATAGTTTCATGTAGGTTTAAAGTAATAAAAGGCAGTGAAAGCGTCTTTGCAAAATAGAAATGAAGGGTATGGATGCTAAAACAGGAAAGACGTTAGAAGGAATAGAGCACTTAAAGCAGTCGATAATTGATATACTGACCACTCCTATTAACAGTAGAATAATGAGGAGAGATTATGGCTCAAGATTATTTGAATTGGTGGATAAGCCAATAAATAGAGATTTAACACTTGAGCAGTTGTGTTAAAAGTCAATAGAAAAATTGATGTAGCTGTGAATAAGTACTTAAAATTTGTGTGGGCGTACTTATTCACAGCTACGCTATTACTGTATAGAAGCAGTCTTAGGACTATATTCCTCAGTAAAGATCCTATCATCTTTGACCAAAGAGTTAGCAAGAATAAGCAGTTTTCTCATAGCAGCAGTGGAAGCAATTTTATATGGCTTTTTATATTGACTATATAATCTAGTAAAAAAAGGTTTGATATAGGAATTAACTTTTTGTGCACTGAGAATACACATGTGTAAAACCGTTCTAACTTGTGATCTACCGCCCTGAATACATCTCTTTCCTTTACTGAAACCACTGTCTCGATTAAAAGGTGCAAGTCCTGCAAGGCTAGATATTTGCTTTTCTTGAAGGGTTCCAAGTTCGGGCAAATAGCAAATCAAAGTAATGGCTGTGATTTTGCTTACGCCTGGTATACTAGTTATTGATATGTATTTTCTTTTAAGCTCTTGATTTTGACCGATAAATGTAATCATTTCATCTTCTAAAGTTTTAATTTGATTACGTAAAATCGCGAGAAGCTCCTCTATTTGTTTGATTATAGATGTATCAGTTACCTGTTGGATTTGGGTTTTTTGTATTTTTGCTATTTCTACAAGTTGGTTTCTACGAGATAGTTTTTGTTTCAAGCAATCAATATTACCATTATCAACTGTTAAAGGAGTAACACGCATACCTGTGTTGTTGATATAACGTGAAATGATACTGCAGTCTATTTTATCAGTTTTTGTAGTAATACCAAGGCTTTTAGCATAGTCTCTAAGCCATCTAGGTTGAATGACGTACACCTCAAAACCATTGCTTAGTAAAGTATAGGTACATAATTTTTCGTATCCACCAGTTGCCTCAAGACCAACTTTGGTTACATTATGCAAACGTAAAAAGTCCAGCATTTCATCAATGGATTGTACATTGTTTTCAAATATTTTATAATGCTCAAGTGGGTGAATGTGGATATCTAATTTACTTTTGCTAACATCAATGCCAGCAATAATGTTTGATGAATTCATAATTCCTCCGTAATAATAACATATACTGCATTTTCCAGCCTTATATACGAGCCTAAAAGCTCAGTCAGTTGTTCGGAACTTTCAGTATAATAAACCAGAGAAGAGAACCTTGCTCCAATACGGTCCTTATGACCAAGATCTATGCCGGTTCCTCTTCTCTATACATCTTTATATTACTACTTCTTAATACTTATAAAGACTTAATTTCAACATATAAGATATATGCAGCAACAGCAGAAGCTTTGGAAAAATGGGAAAAGAGATTTAAGTTAGAAAAAGTAAAAGTTGAAGGAGTAAAAGAAGGGAGAGTAACATTGAATTTAGAAGGTGTCTATCTTTCAGAAGGTAAGTTCATAAATATTAATGGAGTAGTTGTTTAAAAATGCAGCAGCCAAATATTATCGAACCACTGAACTTTGAAGAGATTTTTTCTCGGATGAAGGAAGAGTTAGTGAAAAGTTTTACAGCATTAGTAGAAAGCGACCCAGCGATGAAGGTATTAGAAGTAGCAGCATGGAGGGAATTGTTACTAAGACAAAGAATAAATGAATCAGTAAAGAGCAATTTACTAAAATTTGCGACAGGAGAAGATCTTGATAATTTAGCTGAGTTTTATGGAGTGGAGAGGCAAAAAGAAGAAGATGATGAACGATTTAGAAAAAGAATTAAAGCAAAGATAGTAGGCTCAAGCACGTGTGGAAGCAAGGAGTATTATAGGTATCATGCACTGTCGGCAGATAGTAGAGTAAAAGATGCATTAGTAGAATCACCTATACCAGGAAAAGTACAAATTTCAATCTTATCAACACAATTATCCACAACTGGCATATTGTCAGAAGAGCTACTAGAAATTGTAAAAAAGCAGGTTACTAGAGATGATATAAGGGTTTTAACAGATACAGTAACAGTGATTGGTTGCAATATTATGGAAATAGATATTCACAGCAGAATGAGTATAAGTCCTATAATATCAAAGGAGGAAATCAAGAAGCAGTTTATTAAGAAGTTTGAATTAGCAAAAAGATTAGGGTGGAGTGTTACAAGATCATGGATAATAGCGAATCTATTTGTAGAGGGTGTAGAAAATGTGGAATTAATCGAGCCAAAAGAAGATGTTGTAGTGCTAGGAAATGAATGTGCAAATTTGCGAAATTTAAAGATTGAGTTGAATTAATGTTACTGCCACCAAATGCAACAAAACAGGAAAAAGCGCTAGTAGATGCGATAGATTATAAAGTAGATCCAAGCTGTATCAGGGGATTTAAGTTTAGATTGGAAGAAGAAACATTGCCGTGGATAATAGAAGAATATGGTTTAGAAGAAATACTACGCTGGGTAAAAGATAAAAGAAGAGCCATAGTAAAAGGAGTAAAATTTCAAAGACTGCGAGGAACACCTAAATCACTTAAAATAGCACTCAAGTGGGCAAATATAGAAGACATTACAATCATCGAAGAACCACCCGGTAAACACTTTTTTGAGTTGCAAGTAGGGATAAAAGAGGTACCAAATGACTTCTTCGTAGATGCAGTAGTAGAGCTGGCAAAACTATCACTGCCTGTAAGATCCAGATTGATGAGGATTTTTAACGATTATTATAATGCGCAAAGATTTATATTGGATGAGAGTTTATTTGGAGATCTTCTTTCTGACTATTCAGGGGTAAAAATAGAAAAAGATGGACCGGTGTTATCGTTTGGAAGAGTAAATTTCTTCAGGTTTAGTGTTACGTCAATTAAGGTTATAGAGAGTTATCTACGCAACCATTATGAACAAACATTTAGTAATGACATATATCGATTAGATGTAGCAGTACTTGGAGAAACAGAGCCTCATACAAAAGATTACAAAGGCGTCTATGAAAGAAGTCATCAGTGGTATAACTTAAAAGCACTATATCCATTACCACAGAGTTTATTACCAGAAATTAAGTTTGCGAAGGCGCAAGTTATATTATCGGACAGTTGGAACTTAGAAGAAATAAATGCGTGCTTTCCGGTTGGTAGCATAGAAGAAGAAGGAAATAAATTTGTATTGGGAAACGATAAACTTTCATGGCAACGTTGGAATTTAAAACACAAACCAATTTTAGAAAGGTTTAGCGTTACTCACAACTATAAAGTAGAAAATTATACAGATCAGAAGGTCAGAAAATATGTTTTAGCAGAACACAACGTTTACTATAAAAATGATTTGGATTCAGAGCAAAAAGACTCAATACACGAATTAGAAAAGCACATTTTAGTATTTTACCCGGGAGTACTGAAGTGGCATGAACATCGACATTTGCACAGAAGTTGGAAAGATAGTCGAATAATATCTCTAATAAGTTAAGTACTTATATTTAGATACTCATATATTATATTAATAATAGGTAAAAGTGTATGAAATAAAAAGAAAAAGACTTGCTTTCTCATGCTAAAAAGGACATGACTTGAATAGCAGCAGGTAAATATAAGAAATTTATCTAACGCTAGAAAAGCTAGTTTTGTGAGGTAAGTATGAAGTTTAGCAAAGAATCTTTTAGTAAGTTTTTTAAAGAAGTATCAAGTAACGATATTAATAAAAGAAATGAAGAAGGAGAGACGATATTACATCAAGCAGTAGAAATCTCCAATTACAAAACAATAAGGTTATTAATAAAAAAAGGGGCAGAGGTTAATGCAAGAGATAAAAATGGTTATACGCCACTACACTGTGCAGTATTCGCAAAAAGTTTAGAAAATGTAAAAGTGCTGCTAAGGGAAGGAGCAGAAGTAAATGCCACTCAATATGTCACTGGATGTACGCCACTCCACTCTGCGTGCAAAATAGGAGGAGCAAAAGTTGAAATAATAAAAGAGCTAGTAAAAGCGGGAGCTGAAGTTAATCAACTGAATAAGTACGGTGCAACACCAATGTATTACATCTGGGAAAGTGAAAAGTATCGTCTATGTGATAGCAAAGAGAGTGAAGAGGCGAGTAAATTTCTGAGAGAACAAGGAGGAATAACAAAAAGTAGAGAACTGACCTGCTATGGAATAGAGAGGTTAGTGGGAGAAATAGCAGACATGTTGAATGGGAGTTATTTACCGGAGCTAAAAATAATAGAGATAGGAGAAATAAGGAAGAAAGATAAGTCACTAATAAAGGAAGAATGTCAAAATTTAGCAAGCAAGATAATAAGCCAAGTGAATGAAATGATAGATGAGGTAGCGAAAAGGAATGCTTAAAAGAAGGATTAAAATTTAAAGAAAAGGTGAGGTGGATTATGTTAAAGCTTGGCAAATTTAATAAGTCAGCAAAAGGATTATTAGAGAAATCATTTAAAAATATTTATGAAAGAGACGAAAAAGGAAGAACAGCTCTACATTATGCAGTAGAGGTAAAAACAGTGGAGTTATTAGTCGAAAAAGGAGCGAATGTGAATGCAGCAGATGTGAAAGGATACACAGCACTGCACCTAGCGGTAACGGAGAAACGTCTAGAAATCGTGAGGGAATTGATAAAATCAGGAGCAGACGTAAATGCTGAGGAATATGGAAATAAATGCATACCTCTACACCTTGCGTGCATGGTAGGTGAAAAAGAAATAGTGGAGGAGCTGGTAAAAGCTGGAGCAGAAATAGAGCAAGCGGATAAATTTGGAATGACAGCGATGGATTATGCGAAAAATAGTAAAGAGGTAGCTGAAGTATTGAAGAAAGAAACAGACAGAATTGAAAAGTTATTTATGAAAGGCTAAAAATATGGAGAAAGAAACAGAAAAGAAAGTAATGAATTTAGAGAGAAAACCTTTGGATGAGCTGAAAAAAATATGGAAGAAGGTATATGGGAAAGAAGCGCCTAGGTATTCAAAGAAATATCTGATACCAAGATTAGCTTATAGAATGCAGGAAAAAGCGTATGGAGAAATGTCAAGAAAAGGAGCAAAAAGACTAGAGTATCTGGCAGATCGGCTAGAGAAAGGAAAAAGAATAAGTAGTGACAAACTTCCAGTAGCAGGAACAGAGTTGATATTGGAGAGAGGTGAGGAAACGCATGCAGTAATGGTAACAGATAAGGGTTTAATCTACAGAGAAGAATTTTTTACGTCATTGTCAGCGGTGGCAGGCAGAATAATGGGAATGAGCTATAATGGACCTTTATTATTTGGAATGCGTGATAAAAATGGAAGTTGAAAATGCTAAAAGAAGTAAGATGTGCGATATATACGAGAAAATCAAATGAAGACGGTCTAGAACAAAAGTTTAATAGTCTTGATGCACAACGGGTAGCATGTGAAAAGTACATAAAAAGCAGAGAGGGCTGGGTAGTATTGGCCAAAAGGTACGACGATGGAGGCTTCTCAGGAAAGAATTTAGAAAGACCAGCGATAAAGGGATTATTTGAAGATGTAAAAACAGGAGAAGTAGATTGTGTGGTAGTATATACGCTAGACAGGTTATCAAGGGAAACAAAAGACAGCATTGAAGTAACATCATTTTTTAGAAGGCATAGAGTAAATTTTGTAGCAGTAACGCAGATATTTGACAATAATACGCCAATGGGAAAGTTCGTACAAACGGTGTTATCAGGAGCAGCACAGTTAGAAAGAGAGATGATAGTAGAGAGAGTAAAAAATAAAATAGCAACATCAAAAGAGCAAGGAATATGGATGGGTGGAACTTTGCCTCTGGGATATGATGTAAAAGAGAAGGAATTAATAATAAATGAAAAAGAAGCAAAGTTGGTAAAACATATATTTGAGAGGTATATAGAGCTGAAGTCAATTGCAGAATTGGCAAGGGAGCTAAATAGTCAAGGTTACAGAACAAAATCAGATATCTTTAAAAAAGCGACGGTAAGGAGAATAATAACAAATCCAATATATGTGGGAAAGATAAGACATTATGACAAACAGTATGAGGGAAAGCATGAAGCAATAATAAAAGAGGAAAAATGGCAAAAAGCACAAGAATTGATAAAGAATCAGCCATATAGAAAGGCGAAATACGAGGAAGCGCTGTTAAAGGGAATAATTAAGTGCAAGAGCTGTGGTGTAAATATGACACTAACGTATGCAAAGAAGGAGAATAAAAGATATAGATATTACGTGTGTAATAATCATTTAAGAGGAAAAAATTGTGAATCAATAAACAGAACTGTAGTAGCAGGAGAAGTAGAAAAAGAAGTAATGAGGAGGACAGAGCAGCTATATGGAAAATGGGGAGAAGAGTGGAAAAATTTAAGTTTTGGAAAACAGAAAGAAGTAGTGAAAAAGTTAATAAGAACAGTATTGGTGAAAGAAGATGAAATAGAAGTGTGTTTAGAGGATAAGGTGGAATTTATACCAATAAAAAAGAAAGGAAATAAATGCACAGTAGTAGAGCCAGAAGGGAAAACAAATAATGCACTACTGAAAGCAGTGGTGAGAGCTCACCTATGGAAACGTCAGCTAGAAGAGGGAAAGTATAGAAGTGTTAAAGAGATGAGTGCCAAAATTAATATAGGTACAAGACGTATACAGCAAATTTTGAGATTAAATTATTTAGCTCCAAAAATAAAGGAAGACATAGTAAATGGGAGACAGCCAAGAGATTTGAAGCTATCTGACTTGAGGGAAATACCGATGTTATGGGGTGAGCAATTAGAGAAGTTTTACGGCTTAGAATCTTAATTTACAAAAGCAATAGGCAATGGAAAAGACTATGTGCCAGAAAACCAATACTTTAAAACAAAGAATAGGAGGTAAACTAATGTTACAGGAACTGACACTTAATTATGTAATAAAAATAGTGATAATCTTAAACATATGTATGAAACGATTCCAGAACTCCCAAAGTTATTGCGTAAGAGCTAAATGTCCCTGACCGCTCTTCTCCCGCTGAATCATGTGTTGGGTCTGATAAAGGAAATTCTGTAGGTATCAAAAAAGTCAATTCAATCAAACACAAAAGGCTATACCTATAAAAGAATAAGGATCAAGAAAGAAAAATAATTTCTTTAGAAGAATCTCTAAATTATTAATTCAACACTTATCTCCCTACTATTTCTTCTCACCTTGAGAGTATGGCTTATACTTCAAAAAATCTTACTTTGAAGATACATCAATTTTTTTACCCCTCCAAGACCTTTCTTTTGTTTACTAATTTTAGTTGACTTCATTAACACACTACTATTTCTTTCGAAGCTCCCATCTTTTGCAGCTGGTCTAAACTATCGATTGGCTTCATAAGAGTAGATGGAACACCTGATTCTTTCACTACAAAATTTGATTGTTTAATAGTTTCAGCTGACTCTATAAGTATTCTACCGTTTCTTTCAAAACCTTTATCGTTAACAGCTTGTAGAACACTTTTTCCTCCTAAAAAGCAGCTTTCCCCTAAACTTGATTGATCTTTTAATTTGTCAAACTTCTCCTGGTTCTCTCCATCAAGCTTTACTTTTATTATATTACTATCACCAGGACACAGATGAATACTAATCTCTCCTACTTCAGTGGTAAAGGACATTTCAATGCTATCTCCTAAGACATCTGTATAATTTCTTTTTTTTCCTATGCTTTCAACTCTTATTATACTTTCCCCAATCTGTAAGATGCTACTTTCTATACTGAAATTTTCATTCACCTTACTATTCATAACCTTTGCAACTTCAACGATACTGTTTTGTGGCCACATGAAAAGAACAAGATTGTTATCTATTTCTACTTTCAGATCATTATCTTTAACTTGTTCATTTTTGTTTACTAAACCTCTGTATGCGATACTTTTTAATTCGTCCTTAATTTTTTTACATTCTGTAAAAATAGGTTCATCACTTCCGTACATAGCTTCATCTATCATTCCGTCATTGTAAAAATCAGACTCTATTTTTGCACCTGCTAATAGTAGCTTATTGACAATATTGAATAAAGGTTCTAAAGCCTCTTCCCACTCATCTATTGGCTCCTCCCCATTGTCCTTATAACGTGATCTAGTAGTAGGAGTTATACGCATAACACTGCTAGCATTAGCAATGTCAATTATTTTTTTTAATATAAAATTCGACACACTACATTCATAGTGATCACAGCGTAAATTTAGCTTTATTTTTCTTTTCAAATATTCATCTATTAAATGTTCCATCTTTTCTAGAGTGACCTTTGCAGGATTTTCATATCTATTTTTATGAAACTCTTTCATTATACTTTCCATATTGTCATGAAATTCATCAATCGAAGCTTTTTCGCTCTCAGTTAACAGATTTGCTAAATTCATTAAAATTGAGTTCTCTGGAATAAAAGAACTTTCAACAACAGTATTGTTGTCTTCAACAACGGACTCATTCCAGTCATCATTTTGTTCTTGGCTTAACGATGATGTGCTTTCTTCAAGAGTGTGCTGACCAAAACGCTCCGTATGCTGTTCTTCAGTAGCTAACCTACCATTTGCACAAACCTGCTCATTCCTTAAAATATATTCTAACACCATACTCCCTCCTTAATCTATAAATACATTATGTATAATAATTAGCATGAATAAAAGCCAATGCAAGTATAATTTTTCTAATTTTCATATTGCAAACTGCCATATAAATTTGGCCAGTATAATCTATTGTACACCTAATTTGATATGTAAATTCTCAATAACCCTCATCTGCCAGGAAGATCATCTGCAGAACTGTGTCCTAGGTTGTCCTTTATACGAAGAACATCCTTAACTGATATAAGAGTATCTGGCCTCTGCGCACGATCATTCCATATAGCGTACGATAAAACTACTGTGTCTCCATCGGTAATACGCTTATAACCTCTACAATGCATATAATCATCTAGTTGGTTATTTGCTTCACGCTTTTTACTCTGTAATTCACCAGTACCAGCAAACTTCAACTCTATTCCTATCGGGTGAACACCATCTCTACTATCTGGAGACCGTAATAATACCAGATCTAATCTCTCTCCTCCTCCCAGTTGAAATTCAATAATTACCCTAGCTGGATTATCACAGGCATAAAATAACCCATGCAGTATGGAATGAAATCCAGCCTCTCTAGCGTTATCCCTATTTACTATCCACCTTAACGGAAATAGCACATGAGAAATTGCTTGAAATATTTGTGCATGACGATTTTGTACTTGCCAACCAGTATTCATCATTATATCTGCAGTGCTGTGTACGTTACTGACACCACCTATCTGTGAAAATTCACCTAGAAAAGATCCACCTACTTTACTTTGTAAATAGAGGGCAGGTGAGTCAAATGGTGTTACACCAACAGTTAAACCAAGATCATCCTCGGCTCTTCTTGTTGGGTCCAATCCACATACTACCTCATACACTCTAGCGTTTGGCCAACGTGATAGATCTAGGCCTCGTTCTGGAAATTGGTGAGTTGCTAGTACATGACGTATATTAAGTATAATAACCCTTTCCTCTCTTCCTAATAATGCATGTAAAATCATGGTCAAGGCACGATTTCCAACATTTATCTGTGTAACCCCTCCTTGCAGGTCTAGCATTTTATCGTCATTGTGATAATGGAATAAGTGTTTGGTTACATCTACCCAAATTCCTCTTGTTAACATAATTCTTTTCTTTGCAAATGTAGCATTCCCAAAGGTAAAGCCGGTTGTATAGAGAAATATTCTCCTATCCCTAGCACTAACACCATCCCTATTTCTAATGCCTGGTACAGCAGGTACACCAAACGCTGGGTATAGTAAATAATCTCTAACGCTCTCTTCAATTTCGGCTATTGGTCCATTAAATAGCCTTTTCAATAAAGAAGATTCTCTTTCCAAAAAGCTTTGAGTACTAAGCTGTAAACGTTCATTGTTATCTAAATCAAAATTTAATCCTACACAAACAGCATCCTCCGACGAGGTGTGTATGGATATGGAAGAAACGGGACATCTTGTAACGTAATTTTCAGCTTGCGCCAATGCTCGATCAGCATATCTATCCCTTGCTTGTCCTGCCTTGAGTTCAATTATAATAGGAACAGAATCCATCAATCGTTGTACACCACGTACAAGAAAGTAATATCTGTATATCCACCCCCCACAAATAACTCAAGGTAAATACCAGCTGTATGACGATACCTAAAATTCATCAAAAACCCTGACAAAAAACCATGATAGTCCGACTCCTTGCTATTGAAGTTCAGTTGCTGATTATACCTATTGTAGAGATTAATTATGTACTGCAAAACATCATCAATAGTATCAACAACATCATCTGCATTATTACTTGCCAAGTCTCCTAATAAACCTGACAGAAAACCTTGTTGTATACCAAAGTTCCTGGTGATCTCTTCAAAGCCATTACATAGAGATGCTGAATTTCCAGTAAATGCGTTTCTTTCACGAATTTTTACACATTTTATTGCTTCCTCTTCTTCGTCTTCTCCCAGATTTTCTGCCCATGCAAATGTTTTATACTCTTCCCATGCAAACCGCCCAGCCCGTGATGCAACATTCTGCTGTTGTAAATTATTCTCTATCCACAATTTCTCTTGCTGACTAAATCTTGAACCAAAACTATTTTGTCTATCGGCAATAGTAAAACATCTTACAATTCCGTAGCCTCTTCTATCTCTGTCATTAGTTAATACAGCAACCTTTAAGTTTCCTTTTCTAGGTTCATTCGGATTGTTGTCAAAACGAAAATAAATTTTTTCATTATCTGCAACATCAGAATCAAACGCAGTAGCAAACATACCAAAAAAGAATGCAGGAAAAAAGCGATCCTTACCCACCGAGTGCAAAAAAGATGGACACTGATCCAAGAAAGATTCAAACCTTTCTACAAACTCTTGGCAATTTCCGTTTAACAAACTTCTAATCAGTCCAATATTTTCACCATTGTTATGCATAAAACACCTCTATTTACTACGACCAGATAAACCGCTAACGCCAGGAGATCCTAACATAGACTGCGGGTCACCAGAGCCACCAAAGTCACCGCCACCTCTATGAGGAATAGGTAACTTATCTAGCTCAGAAAACAACTCCTCTGCCAGCTTGCCATAATCAACACCACTCTTCATACCAGGTCTACCAACCATTTTTAGGTTGCTAATTAAATAATTTTTAAAATTCACAAAATCCTCCTGTGTACAATACTCTTTTGCAAACTGTAAAATCTCTAACAGCTCGTCTTTCTTTCCAGTATCACCTTCACCTAAAGCACAACCGCGCTCCCAATCTACAATTAATCCAGCAAGCATGCGTTTGATAGGGACTCTACCATTTGAAAAAACAGCAGCCTTTTTATTCTCATTAAAGCGATTGCACCTCCAAATATCCATAGTAATTGATCTAGCTTGAACACCTGACTCAGGACTTTCTAGCATTACATTTGAAAGTGAGGAAAGAAGGAGTGTATAATCATGATGTGAAAGTATTTTGTCTGCAGGTACTGAAACTTCTTCATAGCACCAGCTCTTCACCATATCTCGAACTGTACCAAGAAAACTCCAACGTATCAAACCATTAAGAAGTGAATATACTCCTTGATTTTTTTCTAACAACTTAAGCAATAGCTCATGTTTTGCTGGATCATCCATTTTATACAGGCAAAAATCTAAAACGGTAGCACGATTGTAGTTACATTGAATAGTGGACAAGGTAGTAACTGCACTAATAGCTTCCTCCTCTCTTTCTTGCCGGCTTAAAAGGTTATAGAAATATTCTACCCCCTCGCTCCATTTAAGATCTACAGCTTCTCGGAAGCCATCTACGTTATTATATTCCTTTAATGTTCCAGATTCTCTATTAATCCAAAAGCTAAATACAGGATCATAACTTCCCATAGACTCAAGCAAATTACTTCTTATATATTTGTCATCTACAGGATTACCATCCATGTCTACTGCACCGGGAGAGACTCTACCTTTGTAAGACTCAAATTGCTCTTGAAACAACGGATAAATTTTATCTACCACACAATACCTACAAGCCATGTTATACCTACAAAATGGATTCTCTATTTCATCTATTTTTTTCTCAGTTAGCTTCTGTCCTAGGATGTGATTATTTAATTTTGTATCCGACCAGCAACTTTCATCGCGAAATATGTTGTATAAGAATTGCAACTCACTATCTTCTAAATACTCTATTTGTTCAATGTAGGTTTTCACCCATCTTTCAATCGCTAAATGCCTTCCAGCAGCAATTTTAGAATCTGTATGTTCAATAACACTTTGTAACTTATTAAGTACTGTAACATGACGTTCTGTTTTTCTTGGCATTTGATCTCCTAAAAAAATACTTATGGCATTATGTGAAAGTTAGAATTAAATAGCAACCTAAAATTACTAGGGATAAAAAACTTCATGAAAAACATTTTCTATATTGAACGGATACAAAAATTCTATTGGAATTTACAGACAATACCTTAATTTCTCAGCGTCATAAAAATTTTAAATGTTTACTTTGTTTAAAAAGAAAAAAGATCTTATATTTGTGAGAACAAGCAGCGTAAAAATAAGGTTATAAAAATAGAAGATTTAAATTATTTTAATAAGCTTAGGTAAAACAGTTCGTATGTAGATATGGATCAAATGGGCTAATATGGCTAGTTTTACCGTATAGTAAAATTATTATAAATAAAAGTTCGTATGTATCACATGGTAGACCAACGCATCCCAAGACAAACACTTCTCTCATTAGCTGATTTTGAGTGCTAAAAATAGTTATTTTGCTTGAGATCTTAATAATATGTTTTGCTAAATTAATATTGATTTACTTGCGGAAGAATAATGAAGACAAGCTCATGACGAAAGAAAATTCAAAATAAATAAAATGTCATTTATTGAGTCTATTAAGGGTCTTTTGCCTAAAACTACTTTGGGTTAGAAAATTTTTCTATACATAATGGTAATTGACAAAGTTTTAAAGGTAGAGCAACATGTCTAAAATATATTAAATCTTGTTAGGGGGTAAGTATGGATTACGAAGATGTACAAAAGATATTACTAACGTCTATCAAAGAAGATGATCCTCATAAAGGGTTTAAAGGGTTAGAGATTAAGAGATATTGTATTGCATATCAGGGACTATTTAGTAGATGGAATAGCATAATACTACCACCTTTTTTAAAGAAAATTCTAGAAAGCAAAATTTGTTGGAAAGTCGATGATACCTTAGGTTATGTTAAACTCGATAGGTATGCACTAGGGAAAAAATTGTTAGGCTTAAAAACTGAAGATGGACAAAAATCTCTTCTTGATTCCTTTGACCGTTACAGAATTGCCTGCTGGTGTTGTTTTGAAGACGAGATAAGAGCTATTTTTGAAGAATTTAAATTAACATTAGGTAATAAGCCAGTAGAGAGTTTAGTTAAGGGATGTAATAAAGGGGCTTTAATGATCTACTGGTCACATGCTATGAATAACCAGGAATGTCAGTTGGAATTAAATAATGAGCATCCATACGTTTATGCTTTTAAGTGTGCAATGCTAGAAAAGCATGTTGAAGCTTTAGAATTCTTTTGGAATAAGTTGCAATCAATTGATTCTGTATCTCCAAAAAGGAAAGAAGATTTATTAATGGAAGTAGCCTATAATAAAGGACGTTTTTCTACTGATGATGTTGGTATGGTTGATTTTTGCCTACGTCATCTTGATCCTAACAGATATCATGAATTATTAAAAAGAGATTTTAAACAACATGGATGTTATTATACTTTAAGTATATTAAGAAGAAACCATTCTTTCGAAAATGCCAGAAAGCTATTTGAACATTTAAAGTCAGAAGATTTATCTCCTGAAGCTTATAGTACATCAATGTTTGGAGCGTTAGATTCGGTTCTTTCTGTACCAGATGACAGTTTTATTAAGTCTGGTAGTGACATGCTTACCTCTATGTGGAATCGTCCTGGCTTTGAGGCTCATAGACAACACTTTTTGCATGAGTTAAGCGGACAGTACTCACCGTCCAGGTATAGAGTTGGTTGTTTGATTGAAAGGAATATGGCTATTGAGATACTGTCAGAAATTATCAATTCACTTAGTCAAGAGCAAATGCAATATATTATGGATAAAGATAAGTCAAGGTATGAAGTATTTGCCAAGGTTAGAAATAAGCAATTAGATAGTGGAGCAGGTGATAGTCAGTTGCCAAGTTCATCATTAGATGTAGAAACTATACAGCAGAAGGTAACTGATGTTAGAAGCAAAGTGTAGAGTTTCTATTTTTGAAAATTCAGTTACTTAGACTTAAACGAAAGCATACAAAGAATTTTAGTGAGAGTAAAAATTGTAAAAGGTTAAAATCAGGAGGCGGTTATGGTTGATAACAATCAACACCAAGAAAAACCACAAGATTTCGAGTTAATTGAGTTACTTTTTGGGAAAGTAGATTCTTCAGCTTCTAATGCAGTAGATCAATCTTTTGAAGCAAGATATCAGTCATTGGTTGATCAAATACAATCTTATTTACATTCTAGTGAAAAGCCTGGCTTTTTTCCTCATAGATTTTTAGGTTCTTTTTCCAGTGTATTAGATACTAAACTTAATGATAAGTTAGGTATAAAGAAGTTACACTTTCATTTTGAGGGGGCGAGAACTTTAAAAGTTGTAGCAGAAACGGAATCCAAAATACATGTTTTTATTTTTACTGAAGATATAGAAGCTCAACACTCTAAGCCTTCAGATGCCCATACTAGGAGCTTTGAATTCACAAAGGGCGAGTTCAAGAGTGTAATAGGTAGAGATTATACTGAATTAGATGCTCGTAAGCTTCAAATTGATGTGATAAAAATTCTAAAAGACAAATATGAGTTAGTAAAAAGCAAACCTAAATCAGACAAAGATATAAAATCAAAGAAGTTATACTTATATCTGAAAAGGGATGGTGTGCTAGAGTATAAAGCTAAGAATGTATATGGTAATGTTAAAACAATCGAGATTAGTCGTGACCAATTAAAAGGCAAGGTTTTCGATGAAGTCAAGCATTTTCTAGGTAAGCAAGGTAAAGATCTTAGTGATGATGCCAGGAAGGAGTTATCTAGAATGACTTCAGAAAAGGGATATACCTTAAAGAGTGATGGAGAGGATGAAAAAATAAATATTAAGGTGGAAAGTAAGAAGAAGATTATAGATCAACCCATCGAGCCTACAGTGAAGTTTCAGAAAGTGGCAAAAAAGTTAGGTAAGTCTGTCTATCTAGAAAGTTATATTGAAAAGCTTACTAACCCAGATGCAGAAATAGATCAAGTTCAGAACAATCTTGAAAAAATTCTAACTTACATAAAAGAAGTTTATGCTAATTTAAATTTACAAGCTAATGTTTATGGCATTAAGGCTCGTGAAGCTGATCAACATGGTTTTGTAGCAGGAATATTCGATAATTTTCGATATCGTGATAATACCAAACTCTATCTGGAGCAGTTTGCTGGAGGAGGTTACGCTGATATTGTTTTGCTTGTTCGTGGGCCTAATCGTGCTGTTGATTCAGTTCCAATTCTTATTGAACTCAAGGCTGGAACTGAAGGACAAGTTGATCCAAATGATGCACTTGAGCAAGCTAAAGGTTACATTGAAGGTTTTAGACCAAATAAGATGAGGATTTTAACCAATGCAGACAATGCTATTGCTGTTGGGTTGAATTTAGATAATGCGGAACCGTTTAAAACTGAAGTAAAACCTATTAAACAACCACCAGCTCCTTTGATGGAAGAATTTATCGAACTAGTTGGCAAGTGGGATAATCAATCAGCTTATGAGGAATTTTTTAAGCGAGAGGTAAAAGATTTATTATCAAGCGAATACTATACTTTTCCAGCAAATAAAGAAACAAAAGATCATTACTATTTCAGTCGAGACATATTAGGTCAATCAATTTTAATCAACAAGGTTGGTCAAGATCAAAGTAACATTAAAAAATATATATACTCATATGGTGAGTACCCTCTGGATTGGTCTGGGGGAACAGAGTACACTTTATCCAAAAGCCCTGTTACAACATTAATATTTGTTCAAGGTAATGAAGGGCAAGAGAAAACAGCGTTCATTTTGCATATACGAGAGTCCAATACAAAAGAATTCTATGCTGATAAAAAAATTCCAGTGCTGGACATACCTGGAATAGGAAGAGTAGGCAATGTCATAGAAACTAAAATGAGTCTTAAAAAATATGAAACAGGGTTATCTTTTGAAGAACTTTTTGAAATAGAACAGATAAGCAAATATAAACCAAGTAGTGCAGATCAACAATTTGCAGGTAGTTTTTTCAAGATACCTAATTCTGATGAATTAAAGGGAAAACTTGATCAAGCAATTACTTCTCAACATGCTTCTGACGGTGAGGTTTCATTGCAAGCATATAAAGCGTTGCTTACTGAAGTAGCAGATAAGATTTACCCTATTAAAGATTTGATTACTAATGAAGCAAGATTACAAGCTGTTCTTAATGGTTTACTTAGTAGCTACAGTGATTTGAAGCTAAAAGAGACTTCTACAAAACAACAAGATTCTGCGAAGACTGTAGTTATACCTGAATTTCAAGTAGGAGCAGGTGGTCGTGTAGATATGGTAATTCAAGGTATTGGTCCTTCATCTCAGGGTACTAAAGAATACACTCCTATAGCGCTGGAATTTAAGCTTATAGATAAAAACTTAGATGAAGAAGGGATGAAGAAAGAGGTTGATAAATTAACAAAAGAACAAAATGTTAGATATGCTAAAGGAGCGGCACTGAAAGCAATTACAGACAGTGACAAAATGCTTTTTATGGGAGTAGTTGTTAATGTGAAAGCTAAAGATAAAAATTCTTTAATATTAACAAGTGATACATTTGTTTCTGCTACAGTAGTTCATAGTTCTATTCATATGATACATCCTGATACAGTAGCACAACAAGGAGAAGATCAACGGACTTTAGAATCTACAATAGGTAGTAATGATGGTGCGAGGCCTAGAAATAAGTTAGAATTTCCAGGAGTTAGTGATATTTCCAGAGGTCGTGGGAATCAATGAGTAAACGAGGATATTCAGTTAACTCAAGCAGTTCATTATACTTCTCTTCATGATAAATATGATTTGATTAGTACTAACGCTTTTTATGACAGTATTATGACAAATAACGGGAATGATATGGAGGTAGGCAATTCATTTGTAATATATTTAAAAATTTCTATAAAGAGCCTAAAATGAAAATCTTTACTAATTTGCAAGAAAGTCTTATAATTCTTTTAATGAAATAACATAAAATTGATCAGATTATTCACCTAATCGGAGAGGAGAAGTTTGTTGAGGGTTTACGTGTGTTTATAGGTATTAAGCCTGAGCAGTATAGTGATGCAAGTTGTTTTGTTTACCACAGGGAAATGGTGAACCTGCACCAAGTTATGGGTCATATTTATGTGAAAATGCAATTGGTATATTCGCAAATAAAACAGGAGATCACACTTTTAGGAGAAGGTAAAGATTACGCAAAAAGATGTTTAAATAGTCCAAATTTATGGTGAATAATGGTTCTAAGAAAATATTTTCAGCAAAGCAATTAACATTACCAAAAGATTTCAAGAAGAAAGTCAAGTAAAATATAGAATTGTGCAAATAAAAATTTGGCATTACTATAATCAAGCTAACATGTATCAATAACAAAAACTTTAAACCATTAGTTTTGTGGTATATCATTAATTCTGGTGTTTTTTATGTGAGGTAACTATGCTAAATACTTCTTCTAGCAAGGTAAGAAGGGAATCTTTGAAAAAGTCTTCCTTAGAGTCAAAAGTATCTTCTCAGCAATCTACTGAAGAAATGGGGAGTGAAGATTCTGATAGATGCGAACCAAATTCTATAGAAGGAAAACATTGGTATGAGTTATTAAAAGAAAAAATAGGTTTTGATATTAATGCGAAAAAATGGATGGAAGAACATCCAGAATTGGCTTCAAAAAATAAGTCTGAACTACTAATAAGACTAGCATACGAACTGTGTTTAGCTAAAAATACAAAATATGATCCAGAAAACGAAAATGAAGAGCAGAATAATAAATACATAAGATTTGATACACAAAGGATATTTGCGTTATTTGAAGTGGCTAATGAGCTGATAGATCCTTCAGATCGTAAGAATTTTGTAGAGTTTGTCTGTCAAAAGGGTAATGTGCAGTTATTGGAAATGATTTGTAAACAAGAAAGTTCAAAAGACTTTAATAAGATAAAACGTCAGTACAAATGGCAAGGAGCTTTTACTGGCTATTCAAAACTAATAGACTTATTACAATATGTAATTGACAATCGATGTTCTCAAGAAATAGTGCTGTGTATTGCAAAAAAAGTATATGGATATTCACATATTTTTTATAATGGAGAACAGTATCTTGAACCTAGTGCTGTAGTAGCTATGAAAAGCATTTTCAATTATCAAGATTCAGTTGTAAAAGAGCTTTTAAAGCAAGCAATTAAACTAGGTTACAAAGATACAGTATCAGTAATGTTAAGTGGTGATATTTATCACTCTATTCGCTTAATGAAATGGCAAAAATTCCAAGAGGAGCCAGAATTTATTGCAGCCTACAACATGATAAAAGAAACAGTAGCAGATGTAATAGATTCATGGGTGGAAGGTTGCAAAGATGATTTACGACGTTTATTGGATCAAGGAATAGAGATAGACATAAATGAAATAGGCAAGGAAGATCTAATATATCAACTAGAATATCTAGGAGAAGAGGTGAAAAGAGAAACCACAAGAAGAAAAGAAAGATTAGTGCAAGAGTTAAAGAAATTAGGAAAGGAAAAAGGAGAAGTAAGACTCAAGTCAACTATAGTTGGTGCTTTAATATCGACGTTGTTTTTTAACTATCAGGACAAAGTGATGGAAGGTGGGTTGTTTATATTGAAAATTAAGCAGCAAGATGATAGTAAAAAAGGAAAAATTCTTGATACATTAAAGAAAAAGATAAGTAAAGAAGAGTCTATAGACAGCATAATGTTAGAATTAATCAAATTATTGCACTTAGGTAATCATATAAAAAGTAACTGGTTCTTTAGAGAAGTGTTAGTAGAAGTTGTGAATAAGAATTTAGATAAGTTAAAGGCAGTTTGTGCTGCTATCTGTAAAGAGCCCATGGAAGAATTGCTAAGGGGTGAAGAAGTTCATGAGGATGTGATTGATGTTCTGCAATTTTTTGGTGTTGATACTCATTCATTAAAGAGAGATTTAGGGTCAGTAGAAAGTCAAGAAACATTTGAGTATACAGATTCGAGTAGTGCAACTGAAACAAACAAGTTAAGCAGTCAGGATATTGTGGATGTTGCAAAATATTACTACAAGTGGATGGAGCCTATAAATGGCAAGTATTTAGAAGGTATGAATGAAAAAGTGTTTTTCACTTGTACTGATAGATTTTCACTAGAAGATAAATTAAAACATTATAAAAAAATTCAACAAAAGGATTTAATATTTACCTCAATTATTAATACAGGTAGAAAGCATTGGGTAACATTGGTTGTTGCACGTAATGTACTAGGTAAGAATGTCGCTTACTATTGCGACTCATTTTGCAAAAAGAAAATACCAAGTGTGTTGAAGAAAGCTCTAAAAATAGATATTGATTGCATTGGCACCTCTCAGATTAAACAACATGAAGATGAATACGACTGTGGAATATTTGCTTTAGCGAATGCTTATAAAATTACCGGGATGATAAAAGGTAAATCATTTACTGAGATTAATATAGAATTAAAAGGTAAGTTTGATATAGGGCAATTAAGAAAAGATTTTGCAAAGAAAGTGAAAGAAATGCGGCAAAAGAGTGGTGTAGATAGTGAAGAAGAAGTACATGAGCCTATGGAAGTAAAGGACGGCGTTGATTCATTATTTTTACCTGATTTAAAAGCTGCGGAGAGAAAAAATGAAGAAATTGTGAAAAATGATTGTAGACAGGACAAAAATATTCAGTACCCTAGGGGGGTGTTATCTGTAATAGCACACAGAGTTGGTGTTTTTCATGAGAGGAAGGTAATGATTGGTAGTAGTAGTGTTAAACGTAAGCGCAACTGGTCTGAAGTGGAAGATATAGCAAGTAGACGAAAAAGGGGGAGAACAAGGGTTATTAAATTTACTCCTCCGACGTATTTAGAATTTTTGACTATGTTTGAAGAAGAATATAAAGATCTCTTACTAGAGTATGAATTTAGTTACGATAACCTCAAGCTTTTATGTGCTCCTTGCAATAAAGAAGTTGTAGGTTATGATGAGTTTAGTTCGCCTTCTAGCGGTGAATTTTCCTCGCCTACTAGGGATGAAGAGAGCGAAGAAACTGCTTTTGAGATATATGATCGTGCGATTACACTCTTGACGAACGGAAATAAAAAGGAAGCTATTTCAAAGCTAAATGATTTGTCAGAGAAGCACGAAATGCCGCATGCGCGCTATGCATTAGCAGTAGTAAAATTTAAGGATTTATGGAAGGGTGAAGCCGCTGAATTCGGGAAAGATAAAAAATCAGATCTTGTAGTTTCTGAAATTATTAAATCGTTAAATAGGATGACTCTCGATAATGATCTTCGTCCTTTGAATACCAGCTTGCTTTTGAAGGTACAAAAATATGATATAGGAGGGTATGGTAATCAAGTTCGGGAGATAACAGGATTAACTGTAGATGATTTGCTTTATAAGATTGTTAGTTGTACTAAAGATACTGTCTTTAGGTTTCGTAGAGAATTAGTTCCGGAAAGTGCGTTACTTCAGCCTGGTCAGATAATAAGCAAGGATACAGACAGAAGGGATTATGCTGAGTTTCTTATTAGATTTTCAATGTATGAATTCCTTAAATTGAAAATGTTAAAAAAAGATGACCTGCGAGGAGAAGATGTTGCGATAATAGATGCATTCTCCCAAATATCTAAATGCAAATTTATAAAAACGTTTAACTCTTTTCCTGCTTGGGTGATGTATGGACATGCAATCTACCTCCTAGAGTCTAATATTGGGGAAGATAATGGAAAAAGAGATGCTGTGGAACTTCTTAATAAAGCTTGTAAGCTGAAACATCAAGGAGCGTTATATTTACGTGGGGCCTTGCTTTGCGATAGGAAGAATTTTCAATTTATCTCAGAAGATCCTATTCAATTTCAGGAGTGTTTTAATGGTCTTGAGAGTTTCGCTAAACGGTATAAGAATGAAACAGCAGCATGTATGGTTGCTAATGAGCATTTAAGAAGTGATTCTCTTGTTCGACAAATGAGTCAAGGGGATGCTGAAAAGAAAGCTAAGGAGATTTTAGAAAACAGTGGATGTATATATATTTGGAAAGATTGGGAGGATAAGCAAGAATGCAATGGTCAATTACTAAGTTCTACTCCAGTGAGGACTGGTGCTCTGAGAGAATCAAAACTTTCTCTCTCTTTTACAACTTCGACAGCAAGTCAAGCTCATAGTTCTTCGTCTCCTCTTTCTTTTACGTCTTTTCAACAAGTTGAGCATAGCCCTATGAGCCCTATGTCATACTTTAACTCTAGTTTTGCTCAGGGATTGTTTCTAGGATCAAGAGAGAGAAGTGAATCAGTCTCACGTTTTGGCCAATTATAGCTCTTCTCATAATAATCCAAACAAGTTAAGATATGGATTTATGGTAGTGGGGTTTGTATGCCAGCAGCGTATAGTTATGACTTAAGGAAAAAAGCAATGGAAGCATTGGATGAAGGAGAAAGTAGAGCAAATATTGCCGAGAGATTTAAAATTGGAAAAACGACTCTATATGAGTGGCAGAAAAGACGTAAGGAAACGGGAGATTTTCAGTCAAAAAAGCCTGGAAGCGTAGGATATAACCATAAAATTACTGACTGGAATGTTTTTACCAAATTTGCAAAAAACCATGGTGGCAAAACTCAGTCAGAGATGGCTAAACTCTGGGGCAATATCAGTAGACAAACGATTCACCGTGCACTTAAAAATATTGGATTTACAAGAAAAAAAGACCTACGGATATAAAGAAAGAAATGAAGAGAAGCGAGCTCACTTTTCAAAGGTTATAGCAACAAAACGTCATGAAAATCTTGTATATATTGACGAATCTGGAATAGATAATACAGAAGACTACCCATACGGATACTGCAGAAAAGGAGAGAGGTTTCATTCACTAAAATCAGGTAAAAAAGCTCAGCGGGTCAGTATGATTGCAGCTCTAAATAAAGAGAAAATCATTGCTCCATTGACCTTTGAAGGATATTGCAATAAGGATGTTTTCGAGGCTTGGTTTGAGCAGTTTTTAACTCCAATTTTAAGGTCTGGCCAAACTGTAATTCTTGATAACGCTACTTTTCATAAATCTAAAAAAATAGATGATCTTGCTAAAGGAGTTGGTGCTGAAATTCTTTATCTTCCTCCATATTCTCCAGACTTTAATAAAATTGAGCATCAGTGGTTTGCTATAAAGAACAGAGCTAGAAAAAATATCCCTATTTTTAAGTCTTTCCGTCATGCTGTTGATTCTGCTTTTTTGTTCTGACTATTATGAGAAGAGCTATAACTAATGAGGATATGAAGCATAGAGGAAACATATCACATAAGTTCATCTCAGCTTTTGACGATCAATATTTAAATAGTAGAAGTATACTTTTATCCAGAAAGGAGTATTTTTTTCTTACTAGAAGAGGTGACGGGATTCTAGACAATAATTTTTCCGATATAGAAGAATATTGTAAAAAAGGTGAATACAACAGGGTTATCTCACATTGTGAGGATTTTATTGGTCTTAAAGGTGCGGGTTATATTACTAATGATGTTACCCTCAAAGCCTATTATAATAAAGGGGAAGCGCTTTTCGTACAAGGTAAATATGAAGATGCTATACAGGTTCTCGAGAAGGTGTTTGACTTAAACAATTTAAGAAAAAAAGATTATCAACAGATTTCATTTGCACGTCTTATAGCAGAGATATGTTACAAAGCTGGTAAATATGACAAGGCTATTTCCATTCTTAAAGAAGTGAGTGGTAATAGTGATAAAAACCTTAATGCGTTAATTGATAAAGATATCAAAGAAATAAAGAATATACAAAGTAGTCCTGATGTTACAGAAAATATATTTCTCCCCACTAGACCTAGTACTAGCATGAGTGGTATAGAATCAGAAAAGCATATGGTAGAAGGAAAGAAAAAATAATAGTGTGCTTTCCATACTAAAATCACAGTATGCATGGAAGGCTGAAAAAGTAGGGTTTTTATGGTACTAATCTATGTAGTTCTATGTGTAATTTTTATAGCCATTTTAGACAGTTCACTAGATTCTTAATGATGGGATATGTCTAACTTAGAAAAGGTTTTCATAAGTGTTAAAGTGAATAATTATGTTTTTTCCCTGAGTTGTAAAATTTCAGAATGAGAAAAACCTGTAGTTTGTGATATAATATCAGTAGAGACACCAGCTTTAAGTAGGTTTTTTGCCACAGCTATTTTAGCTTGTTTTTCGCCCTCTTCTCTCCCTTTTTCTGCACCAATTTTAATACCTTCCGCTTTACCTTTTTCATGGCCGATTTGGATGCCTTCTTGTCTACCTTCTTGTCTACCTTCATGTTTAGCATCATCGAGTTTTTGAGCAAGGACAGCCTGTTCATCACGAATACGCTTGATCTCTTGTTCATAGGCAATAAATTCTTTTTCTGACCAGTTGAATCTATTTAGTTCTTCATATGCTCTTTTAATTATTAGATCACTTCCTATTATTCTCTCTAGCTCTTCTTCACTAGTTTCATCTGCATATCTAAAGAAGTAGACCCATTTTTCAACTATACTTGTAAGCTGATCTTCTTTGGTTTTTGGAAATTTAGGCAACTCAATAAATATAAAGTAAAAATCTTTTAGATCATGTTCATTAGTATCTTCATCGCGAATAGTGTGCTTTGATTTGTACTCAGACTTATCAGGAAATAAAATACAATCTGCTATAGCAATAAAGATAATTTCCTTAAGATCATGATATTGATCACCTTTATCAGCCTGTCTTGAGTAAGCTTTAGCAGCATAATATTGGGCACGTTTCTCAAAGCCTTTGGTTTTAGCGACCTGCATTTCGACTATCACTTGCAGCCCATTTTCATCTCTACAAAGAACATCAACGATGCTTTGTTTTTTAGAGGCAATATCAGGATCTTGAATAGTACTTAAAAACTCTATATCCTTTATTGCACTTTTGCCGGTGAAGCCAAGAATATCATTAAGAAAGTGAATAAGGATATCTTTATTTTTTTCAGTACCAAAGATGCGTTTGAATGATATGTCATTCTTAGGATCTAGAAACTTCGAAAGAGCCATGACGAATTAACCTAGAAAGTATTAGTAATTATACATAATTCTGAGGAAATATTCAACTAAAATGCAAACATAGAAGTTTTTGTATATCTTTATTTGGTAGTATTAACCTATATAATATCTATTTCTGTATGGCAAAGTATACTACTGTTTCCATAAGGTACCAAATAGCACAAAAAGTAAGGAGCTGGAGGTTAAAGCGAGGTTATACTCAAAAAGATTTAGCGGGAAAAATCGGCGTAACATATCAAATAGTACTACAATATGAAAAAGGAACACATAAAATTTCGATTGAAAAGTTGTATGCTATAGCAGAGATATTGTCGATTGGTATTGTAGACCTAATTCCTGTATCAAATGAAAAAATCTGTTTTGAAGATGAGGGAGAGGAAATATTAAATCTAGTAAGAAAATATAAAAAGATTAATGATCAGGAATTACGTAGAATGTTTTGTTTACTAACCAAATTTGTTCAAGTTAGTGAGAAAAATAGTAAAAAAACGGAGAGAATAAAAATTGCAAAAGGTCTGGTTAAAGCAGGAGTTTCTGTTGATACTGTTTCAAAAACAATTGGTCTATCTGCTGATGAATGTGTTGAAGAAAAAGGAGGTTCTATTTACTGCCAAATAGGAAAGAAGATAAAAGAATGGAAGAGAGTATACTCAAAAGGATTTGGCTGAGAAAATGGATACAACACGTGACGAAATAAGCAACTATGAACAAGGACGTGTGGCTATTCCACTGGAAAAATTGTATGCAATAGCGGAAACATTATCGATTAATATTACAGATCTACTAATAGAAGAAGATGAAGGTAGTAAAATGGAAAATGAGCTACCTGATTTGATTAAAGAATACAAAGAAATTGAGAGCCAAGAACTACGTAATGTACTAATAAAATCTATGATTAAAAGCATACAAATTTGTGAGGAGAAAATTAGAGAAGAAGAAAGAATCAAAATTGCAAAGAACTTAGTTAAAAAAGGAATTTCTACCGATATTATTTTGCAAATAACAGACCTCTCTTTAGGCGAAATTCAACAAGTTTAAAATAAAAAAATCACCATATATTAATATCTTCACCTATTCATGAAAAAATAAGTAAAAAAGATTGAAAAATTGATTTGACTTCACTCGAAAGCTATGGCTCTATGCCAATGCTGATAAAAAAACAGCAGTAAATATTTAAAAAAAGTTTGTTGTTAGTGAAGGGTAAATTATATGAATAAAAGTAAAGAGGAAATAGAGTTCAGAATATTAGAAAGCAAAGGCAAAGCACTACTTGATCGTGAAATAATGGAAACATTTTTAAGTGCAGTACATGAAAGGCCGCAAGCTCAAGAAATTGCTAAAAATCTGGTGAATACTTATGCAGGAGTAGGAAGGATTTTAGGTAGAGAAATGGATGACTTGAAAGTTATAGAAGGAGTGACTGATTCTGCAGTAGCAATGATTATGTGTGTTAAGGAAACACTAGAAAGGGTACTGAGAGAAAAGCTCAAGAGTGAGCCAATAATGGACTTACAAGGGCTAGTAGAGTACTTAAACGTAAGTATAGGTCATGCAGAGAGGGAATGTGTAAAAATACTGTACTTGAATAAGAGGCGCCAATTAATCGGAGAAGAACTCTATATTGGTGAAATGGAAAAAGCACCGGTGTACATAAAGGAAATTATAAGAAAAGCATTAATAAAGAATGCAACATTAGTAATAATGTCACACAACCATCCTGGAGGGAGCTTAGAGCCGTCAGAAGAAGATCAAGAAGTAACGAAGAGCTTAGCAGCAGCATGTAGTACTGTAAGCGTTAGATTATTTGATCATATTATCATTACAAGTGGGGGCTATTTTAGTTTTAGAGAAAGTGGATTGTTATAGCAGAAAGTATTTGCAAATCTACTCACTATAATTTATAATGAGTAATAGAGTGTATAACAACTATACACTTAGAAAAATAGCGGAGGCTAATATGGGTAATAAGATAATTGTACCTTTTGATGACAAAAAAGGAGGTGTTTACGAGTTAAACGTTGATCTTGATAAATTATCAAAAGGTGAGATGTTAAATGCTATTGTAGGAATTGGTCGTACTAAGGAGCAATCCACCTTTGTAAGCAAAATTAATAAGGCTAAAAAGCTTGGAGAAGTGCCCTCCCCTGATAGAGACGTTCAAATCAACTACGGAAAAGGGCTCGACTACATATATGGTACAAAACCTTTAAATGATCAAGAAGATAAAAATCCATTTGCTTCAGCTTTGCAAAAAATAAAGCCAAGTGCAGAAAAGTTGAGCTGGCTTAAAAGTGCTGTGGTAAGAGCAAAAAGTCCAAATGAACTGCACAAGGTTGTAGACGAAGCACTAGCTGCTGGAGCAAGGCTAAATGCATGTAATGATGGGGAATGGAGTTTCGCAGAGTATGTAGTATTAGGTACACATTTTCATAAATTTGATAAGGTTGATCGTAAAAAGGTAATACGTAAATTAATGTTAAGCGGTGCAGAGTTTCATGATACTCTACTACAGAATAAACTGATAGGTGAAATCTATAATGAGCTACAACCAGAAGTTCAGCCACAGATAGATGAGAGACTAGAAGAACTAGAGAAAGCTGGCGAAAATGCTATGCAAGAAGGAGAATTAATAGATGTTGAGATAGATAATACAACATCGTATATAGAATTTTCTGGGGATAGCAAGGTAGAGGTAGCAAAAATACTGAGAGAGTTAGGAAGTAATATTTTAAAAATTGGCAATGATGCAGTTGAAGTTAAAAGTGAGAAGGGAGGTATAAGAAACTATACTGATATGTCAGATGGAAGCTCCATTATATTGGAATTTCCTACAAGCCTTGGTAAGCTAAATGTTATATTGTACCACGATGTAAAAAAATATGATCAAGTACAAGTCAGAGTAGAAAACAAGGAAATGTGGGCTGAGTTACAAAAAAGGGGCGAAGAAATAGGAAAAAATTGCCTCTTTGGGGGAGTAAAACTTAAAGAAGCAGTAGAGAGAGGTAGTTTCACTAGATGTGGCATATGGAGTGAAAAGTATGCTATAAAAGAGATTAGCAATGATGAAGTATTGTCTTCATGGGTAAATAGGGTATGTGGAGGTAGTAAAGAAACCTTTAGGGAACTTTAATGCGTCTACAGCAAACTTTAAGGTTCCAGAGGTTTTTTCTACCGTTATATCTGAGCTATAGTAGAAAATATTATACGCATGGTTGTTTTCGTGGAAAAAAGTCTAGACTGTAAAGTAGGGGAAAAAGTGAAAAATTGGAGGTTAGAGAGAGGTTATACTCAGAAGGATTTAGCAGAGAAAATTGGTGTAAAGTACTGGGTAATACTGCAATATGAGAAAGGGAATCGTAGAGTTCCAATTGAAAGGTTGTATGCTATATCTGAGACACTATCAATCAGTATTACGGATCTTATTCCTGTATCAAAAAGCTGTCTTGAAGATGAGGGAGAAGAAATATTAAATCTAGTAAGAGAATATAAAAAGATTAATGATCAAGAGTTACGTAAGATATTTTGTTTACTAACCAAGTTTGTTCAAATTAGTGAGAAAAGTAGTAAAAAAGCAGAGAAAATAAAAATTGCAAAGGATCTGGTTAAAGCAGGAGTTTCTGTTGATATTGTTTCACAAGCAATTGGTCTCTCTGCTGATGAATGTGTTGAAGAAAAAATAGGTTCTATCTACTACAAAATAGGGAAAAAGATAAAGGAATGGAGACTGGTAAGAGAGTGCACTCAAAAGGATTTAGCAGAGAAAATGACTACAACACGTGATGAAATAAGTAACTATGAGCAAGGAAGGACTGCTGTTCCACTTGATAAATTATATGAAATGGCAGAAGCATTATCGATTAATATTACGGATCTACTAATAGAGGAAGGGAGTAAAGTGAAAAATGAGCTACCTGATTTGATTAAAGAATACAAAGAAATTGAGAGCCAAGAACTACGTAATGCACTAATAAAATCTCTGTTTGAGGGAATACGTATTTGTGAGGAGAAAGTGAGAGAGGTAGAAAGGATTAAAGTTGGAAGGGATTTAGTAAAAGGGGGAATTTCTATTGATATTATTTTGCAAATAGTTGGTTTATCTGCTGATCAAATTGGATGAAAATTTATTTCTAAATAAGGTATATATGTTTGTTTCTGTAAGAGATGTTAGTTCTATACACTACAAAATAGGGCAAAAAATAGAAGATTGTAGATTAATGCAAAGGTGTACTCAAGCAGAGTTAGCAAGTAAAATCGGATTAGCATATAAAGAAGTAACCAATTATGAAAATGGGTATATTCCTATTCCGATTGAAGTACTATATGTAATAGCAAGAGTATTGTCAGTTAATGTTGTAGATCTATTACCTAAACCAATAACAGTAAGAGAGTATAAAGATGAAGACGAAGAAATACTCTATCTAACAAAAATATACGAGAATCAAAAGTTAGGCAAAATAGTACCTTCATTAGTCAGGTTTGTTCATATTAGCGAGAAAATCAATCAAGAGGAGGCAAGATTAGAAGTAGCAAAAAATCTAGTTAAAGAAGGAGTTTCAGTTGACATAATTTCCCAAGCAACCGGCCTATCTATTTACGAGTATGATAATACAGAGAAAGAAGTCTGCACTGATTCTATATACTACAGAGTAGGGCAAAGAATAAGAGAATGGAGGTTGATGAGGAGATATACTCAAAAAGATTTGGCGGATAAAGTTGGTTTAACACTCAAGGAAATACACGAGTATGAAATAGGATACACTGTCATATCATTTGACAAATTATATGAAATAGCAGGAGGATTATCAGTGAATATTAAAGTTCTGCTACCTAAAACAAGAGAAAGCAAAAAGCTATTGAGTTTAATGGATGAGTACAGAGAACAAGAATCACTAGTCAAATCCCTATCTGAAAGTATGAAAAATGGCAAGAAAAAAGTTAAAAAAATAGAAAAGATCAAAGTTGCGAAAAATCTAGCAAAGGCAGGTGTTGCTCTTGATATTATTGTGCGAGCAAGTGGCCTAACTGCTGATGAGTTGGAAATGTGTTAAAAACAGCTGAGAAATAATATATAAGTGAAAGTAGTTATATACTTATCTCTAAAAATTTACTTATTGTTTGGCTGATTCAACTGAAGCATTTTCATAATTGAGGTAAAGTTTTGCTGCTAATTTGCATTGGATGTTTTCAGTTATGGTATTATCCACATAGGTGATAGTTGTGATTGTATTTGCAAATATTATTATATATTAAAACAAATCTGTCAGTATCTCTACCTTCAAGTCTATTAAAACTATACAATTAAGCCAAATTTTATATAATATTTTTTTTACTAAATATTCATGAATATGGTTAAACAGTAGGTAGAAGAAAGCCTTTGTATTGTTAATCTTTTTAAAGTCAAGTTATGTTGTGGAAATTTTTGTAAGAACTTTATGAATCACAAATTAAGGTTTTACTTACTTGGAGTTGGATGGTTTATACTTAGCTTACTTAGTAGTGTAGCTAATGATACTATATCAAAATATCTTGGTTTACATCTTCAGAGTTTTGAAATAATTTTTTTCCGCTTTCTGTTTACCACTATTACCCTTGTACCTTTTATGTTTTACTATGGAATAGAAACTTTTAAAACAAGTCAAATATCTACTCAAATAACCAGGGGTGGGTTGTTGTTTTGTGGAATGACCTTATGGACTTACGGGTTGACTGTTTTCCCCATAGTAACTGCAACGATTATAAGTTTTTCTATACCATTATTTGTTATACTTCTTGCAATCCCTTTGCTAAACGAAAATATAATTTGGCAAAGATGGATAGTAACTGTTATTGGCTTTGTTGGTATTGCTATTACTACCAAAGCTCATAGTGAAGATTTTAATCCTAAAATTCTTATTTTTATTGTATCTGCGTTAATCTTTGCTATATTAGACATACTTAATAAGAAACTTGTGATAAAAGAGTCAGTAATAAGTATGTTATTTTATTCAGCTCTAACGACAACTATTTTTTCTACTCCACCTTTGTTATTTTATTGGCATATGCCTTCCTTGTTGGAGTTAGTATTACTGCTGATTTTAGGAATAAGTTCAAACCTAATTCTGTTCTTCATGTTAAAAGCTTTTGCTCTTACTGATGCTACTGCACTTGCACCGTATAGATACATAGAGCTAATAATTTCTGCAATAGTAACATACGTTATATTTAATGAATTACCTGATAAAAGTGCTTTATATGGTACTTTGATATTAATACCATCAACCTTATTTATAGCTTATTCGGAAGGTAAGGCAATTAAGAAAAATAATGTAACAACAAAAGTTTATAATTGTTAATGGTATTTATTTTAGATGCTAAGCTACATTTTTAAGGTGATAGTAAAATGCACATAACTATTATAGGAGTAGGGTATGTAGGCTTAGTATCTGGTACAATGTTATCGGAGCAGGGCCATAAAGTTGATTGCATTGACATAAATACTGAGAAGATTGAACTTTTGAAATCAGGGAAAATTCCTCTATATGAACCTGGATTAGCAGATTATTTAGAGAATAATATAAAGTCACAAAGGATAAGATTTTTCGATTCATATTTTCAAATAAATCCCAATACAGAAGTAGTATTTGTCACTGTAGATACTCCATCAGACTCCATAGGAAATGCAAATTTAAAGAATGTATATAATGCAGTAAGTGAAGTTTCTGAGAGAGTTAATCAAGATTGCTTAATAGTGATAAAGTCAACTGTTCCTCCTGGTACTGCAGAAAATATACATAATTATTTATCTAATAAGGGCTATAACTTTGATTTGGGAGTTAATCCAGAGTTTCTCAAGCAAGGCTCTGCAGTATCAGATTTTTTATACCCAGATAGGATAATAATAGGAGTAAAAACTAGGCTAGCTAGGGCAAAACTAGAAGTTATATATAGATCATTGATAGATAAGAATATTCCGTTAATAGTCACTGATACAGTTACTGCTGAAATGATTAAATATGCTTCTAATGCTTTTCTAGCAACAAAGGTTGCTTTTATCAATGAGATGGCAGGTTTATGTGAGCTATTAGGAGCAGACATTGACCTTTTAGCTAACAGTATGGGAATGGACCATAGAATAGGTAAGGAATTTCTCAAAGCTGGTCCAGGATTTGGAGGATCATGTTTTCCTAAAGATTTGTCAGCTTTAATAAGGCTTGCTGAAGATCACAATGTCAAGCTACAAATTTTAAATTCAGTTAAGGAATCTAACTATAATCATATAACAAACATTGCTAAAAAGGTAGAATATGTATTAAATGGAGTCCAAAATAAAAAAATAGCGATATGGGGGCTAACTTTTAAGTCTGGTACTGATGATGTAAGAAATAGCCCAGCTATAGACGTTGCAAAATTGCTAGTGAATAACAAGGCTAAAATTACTGCATATGATCCAATGGGGATGGATAATGCTAGGCAAGTTCTAAAGGATATAGAGTACGCGGACAGCGCTATAGGAGCTGCAAGAGACGCGGAAGCCTTATTATTATTAACGGAGTGGAAAGAATTTAAAAATCAAGATTTTGCAAGTTTAAAGAGTATTATGGCTGCACCTAATGTTTTTGATTTCCGTAATTTATTAGATAGCGAGCTATTACTAAGATATGGTTACCATGTTTATTCCTTGGGTAAAAAATCTATCTACAAAGTTTAACTGTTGAGAAATTTTTTTTACACCGCTTTACTTAGTTTTTTAAGATCTTTGCTTGATAGTATGGAAAAGCAAACGAGTGCAACAACAGAGCAAATGGAAAAAAATGAAAACATAATACTGTTACCACAGTGCTTAACAAGTACTCCTAAGAGCACACATGAAAATATTGAACTTGCAATATACCCAAATAATCCTGTTAAGCTTACAATTGCACATACATTATTTTGTGGAGCAATTTCTACAGCTATAACACCTGTCAGTACTTGCACTCCAAATATAAAGAATCCTGATAAGATTGCACCAAGGTTCATAAGAATTATGTTTTGGCCAAAGTTCATTGCAATAAAAGTGAGTGCTATACCCAACATGTAAAGTAATGCCAGCAAGCTTCTATTTTGAAAAAAGTACATATCACTAATTCTTCCTGTGATTAAAGTTCCAAGGATTCCACCTAAATCATATACGCCTGTTATTAGTGAGGATTGTACAAGAGAAATTTGTAATTTATCCCTTAAAATTATAGGAAACCAAAAGAAGATTCCCATTTTTATAATATAAGCACAAAAAGTAGCACAACATAGAAACCATATGGAACTTTTCACTTTGACACCTATCTGAGATTTCTGCACCTTATAATAGGTAGTAAAGTTGGCACTTTCTTTGTAATATGCTTTTAATATTATATAAATTCCAAAAAGTAAGCATAAGAGACCAGAGTACAAAAATGCACTTTTTGCATCATATATTTTAATTATACTTGGTAATACAATTAAAGTAATACAAGAACCAAGTTGCTGAGATGCGCTCATAACTCCCCATGATGATGCAATTGAAGAGATGCTAGAGTTTGTAACCATAAACTTGGTAATAGCTGGCCAACCTAACCCTTGTGTCCAAGCTAATAATATTAATGTTAACAGTAATAAAGTTAGATTATTATATGATAAAGTTATACCAATGGTTAATAATCCAGT
This sequence comes from Wolbachia endosymbiont (group A) of Udea olivalis, assembly GCF_964028365.1. Classification (NCBI taxonomy): domain Bacteria; kingdom Pseudomonadati; phylum Pseudomonadota; class Alphaproteobacteria; order Rickettsiales; family Anaplasmataceae; genus Wolbachia; species Wolbachia endosymbiont (group A) of Udea olivalis. The sequence continues at coordinate 1,152,633 of NZ_OZ034773.1, read as the reverse complement.
TGCAATATTGCATAGCCCAAACATAAATAATGGATTATTTTTGGAGTCCATGATTATTCCATTAACGAATTTTGATACTCCATAAAAAAAAGAAAAGCAGGCAAAAAAATAGCTTAATTTTACATGGTCAGTATCTATTAACAGTGGTAGAGCAATTGGTATACTTTGTCTTGATAAATAAAGCAGCATATATCCACAGAAGAATAGCAAATATTGAAAGAAGACAAAGTTCACACCTATTCCCAAATAGCTCTATGCAGATGCTAGCATAATACTATATTGGTATAATATTGTTTGACAAGAAGTTTGCAAACAATTAGTGCAGAAAATTACTTACTTAGTATCTTTCTTATAGCAGATACAGTAGTATTAATATCTTCATAGCTTATATCTCTATGTGTTATAGCTCTGATTTTACCTCTTATGTTAGCCATTCTAATTCCATAATTTGTAACTAGTACGTTTATTAATTCTTGAGTAGATATACAATTAGTACGTAATGAAAAATACGCTATATTAGTTTTGTATAGGTCGATATCAATTATAACTTGATCTATGGAGTCTAGGCCTTCTATAAGGTGCTGCATCTTTTTATGATCTTCCTCTAAACAATTTATATTATTATGTAAAGCATATAAACATGCAGCTGAAATAATGCCAGCTTGGTGCATACCTCCGCCAATTTGAAACTTATAGTACCAAGCTTTTTCAATAAACTCTTCACTTCCAAGCAATATTGCGCCCATTGGAGCACCTAATCCTTTACTAAAATCAATGAATACCGAATCAAAATAACTTGCATACTCTTTTGGAGATATTTTAGTATGAGCACAAGCGTTGAACAGTCTTGCTCCATCTAAATGAGTGAATACGTCATTCTCTTTGCAGAGACTTGAGATCTCTTGAATATATTCTAAAGGCCACACAGCTCCACCACCAAAATTTGTCGTTTGTTCGATAGAAACAAGCCCAACTCTCGGAATATTTCTTAAACTAGGACGAGTAATAAACTCAACAATTTGTTCTCCAGTAAATATTCCTCTCGTACCTTTGATGGGCAAAGGAGTGGCATGTGCCTGGGCTGCGATCAAGCCAGATTGTACTATGAGCGGATGTGAAGTTTCATCAAGCAGCAAGTAATCACCAGGTCTTTGAATGTGTACTTTATAAGCAATTACATTGGACATCGTTCCTGAAATCAAAAAGATTCCTGCAGGTTTACCTAATATTTTACATGCGGTTGCCACTAATTCGTTCACAGTTGGATCTTCACATGCAGCTTCGTTTCCAACTTTTGCTTTAGCCATCGCTTCCCTCATTTTAGCTGAAGGGTCAGTGTTTGAATCGCTAAAGAAATCTATTTTTATTCTCATATTAAATTTAACACAACTTCCTTTATAATTTCAGCAGCTTTCATGATGTCTGTTTCCTTTGTGCCAAGATGGGTAACTGCTCTTATATGAGACTCGAGCCAAGGAAAAAGCAATAAACCATAAGCTTGGCACTTACTCAAGAAAACCTCATTAGTTACATTTAGTGCTTTTATACTAAAGCTTACTATATTAGTTTCTGGATAAGGTAGTACCAGTTTTATGTGTGGAATTTCTTTAATCTTATCTGCAAACAATTTAGCGAGTTTATTATCTTCTTTAAGCCTAGAGATATTATTCTGTAGTACGTATTTTGCTGCATTAGCACAATACCCTATCTGATGGTAACCACTGCCTAGCCAAACCTGTAGCTTTTTAGCCCTTTCAATTATCTCTCTTTTACCCATAAGCATTGAACCAAAAGGAGCGCCAAGTCCTTTAGTAAAAGAAAAGCTCATTGTATCCACATATTTAGCATAATCTGCTAAAGCAATATTTGTTTCGATATGAGCATTAAATATTCTTGCACCGTCTAAATGAAGATTTACATTGTGAGCTTTTAAAAAGTGATATAACTCGACTTGTTTTTCAAAAGGATAAATTTTACCATTAAACCCATTTATACTATTTTCTATAGAAACAAGACTCACCTGAGCAAAAATTTTATACCTCGGCTTAGAATTAATAGCATATTCTACTTCATCAACATCTAAGATTCCGCTATTATTTCTAATACAATTAAATACGATATTATTTACTTTTGCATTGCCTGCGCTATCGAAAAAATTAACGTGATAATTATAATGAGTTATTAGTTCATCACCAGGACTTGTTTGACTGGCAATGGCGAATCTATTTGCAAGCATACCGCTGGTTACAAATAATGCTTCTTCTACTTTGAATAATTGTTTGCAATATTCTGATAAGTCATTACAGCTTTTGTCTTCACCATAAGCAAAATCTCCAACAGTTGCATCACTTATTGCATGTATAACGTTGGAGCTCTGCAGAGTTGTAGTGTCGCTTCTCAGATCAATAATTTTTTCCATCTTCTTTTTTGCCATTCAAACAACCAATTTGAGCATTCCAAAGTTCTTTATAAAGACCGTGTTTAGAAACTAGTTCAGCGTGTTTACCATCTTGGACAATTTTTCCTTTGTTAAATACTATAATTCGGTCCATGTGTAAAAGTGTAGAAATACGGTGTGCTATAGTAATTGTAGTTTTATTTTTCATCAATTTGAATAAACTCATTTGAATTGTTTTTTCTGTTATAGAATCTAACTGACTAGTTGGTTCATCGAGAAATAATATTGGAGCGTTTTTTAAAAATGCCCTTGCTATTATTATTCTTTGTCTTTCTCCTCCAGATAGCTTGATGCCTTTTTCTCCAACTGTAGTTCCATATTGATCTGGTAGAGTCATAATGAAATCGTGAATACCAGCCAGCTTTGCAGCTCTCATTATTTCTTCGATAGTAGATTGAAGTTTACCATATATGATGTTTGCTAAAATAGTATCATGAAATAACAATGGGTCTTGAGGTATTACAGATATTTGTTGCCTCAAAGAACTCTGTGTAACTTCTGATACTATTTGATTATCAATCTGTATATTACCTTTTTTAACATCAAATAGCCTTAGAATTAAGTTTATAAAAGTAGATTTACCACCTCCAGAATAACCAACTAGACCTACCTTTTCGCAAGGATTAATGGTAACTGAGAAATCTTGAAATAATGGCTTCTGACCTTCATAAGAAAAAGAAACATTGTTAAACGTTATTCTTCCACTTAATAAATTTAATTCTTTAGCATTTTCCTTATCTTGAATTTCTGGTACGGTAGTCAAGATTGGCAATGCATCTGAAACTTTGCCGAAATGAGTAGAAAATTGGGTAAGATTCCTAGTTAGATGGTTAAGAAACTCTATAATCGATATATTAATTCCAAGTACAAGAACAATATCTCCTATTGCGATTTTGTTCAATTGATAATCATGAATTAAAAAATACAAGTTTACTGCTTGGAGTATATCAAATGAATAGCCGTATATAAACCAAAGCCAAAAGTATGCCCATTGTAATTTTCTCTCTGCAATAGTTCTTTTCTTGCATATTTGAAAAAATTTGTCTCTCTCATGTGCTTGCTGAGAAAATAACCTTACTGATATAACATTTAAAATACTATCTGCTATACTAGCTATTACCTGTGAATTTTGTTTAGAGTAATTATCAGCTAATTCAGTAAGCACACGAAAGCTGAAAATCGAGACTAAAATAAAAATGCTTACCCAAGTGAATGTAGCGATTGCAAACTTTATGTTTACTAATGATAAGGTATAAATAGCTAAGACTAATGCTATACTGTAACCGAAAAAACAATCTATAAGCAATCTTATTAACTCTATCACACTATCCATTAAGCTACTGACCTTATGTACTAAGCTTCCAGATAAATTGTTCTGATAATAGGAATGGTCTTGTTGGAGTAGCCTACAAAAAGATATATCAGCTATCTTTTGACGCATTAAGGTAAACATTTGAATGTCAACAAAATAGCCATAGAATCTAAAAGCAGTAGTGATAAGTAATGCCATACCAAGATAAGCGCTTACAGGTAATAAAAGATTTTCAATTACGTTACCTTCATGATATTTTACAGCTGTATCTAGAATATTTTTTACTAAATACTTTCTAAAAGACAAATCAACAGCTACCACCATGGCAACTAAAGACATTATAAGTACATTAAGTTTGAATTTAGATGCTATATTCAAGATGAACATCAATACACATTTGAAGCTATCAACTCTACTTCTGTTCATTTATAATGCTAGCTCCACTACGTTGACTTTTTTATTGAGAAATACAAGTAGTGAAAACCATAAATTTTTGTATATTTTCCCTGAGATGTCTCCAGCATCATGTAGTGCTGATGCTTTATTTAGAATAAGCAGCTTATATAAATCTCGCTTAGCCTCAGTAGTGTCGATCTCAGAAATATTTGTAGTTGTGTCTGTAATAAAGGCTAACCAGCTCTTGATAAGTTCTTCCATGTTTTTTGCTTTTATACTTTCCTGGTAGCCAAACAATGACAAGCATTCTCTCAGTATAGATTCTGTTAACTCACCACAATTGAGTATACCAAAAACTGAAGGCTGAGGTTTTGGCACATAGGGAAGATCTTGATCTTTTACAATCCACCTTGTTACATAAGCAAATCTATCTTTAGCATCTGTATTCTTATCACTACCATGCCATAACCGTGAATCAAAAACTATCGCATCTCCTGCTGAAATAGGTAGTGACTTAATTTTGTAATTTTCCCGGTTATTTGAGTACTGATCAAAAAAATATGGGTACCAAAAATCAACTAAAGGCTGTATTTCCCATTTATGACTGTTTTCTATAATTTGCAGTGCACCTGAAGTTTCACTTACATTATTCAAAGCTAACCAAACAGAAAAGTGGTAAGGATCATCGAAACTATAGGAGATGTCTTGATGAAAGGGAACTGCATCTATTAAATCAGCAGTTTTACATATAACATTTGACTTTTTCTGCAGTATCTGACACTGAAGTGACTTTTCAAGGTAATTTTTAATAATTTTATTCAATGCTTGAGAGATAATTCTAGTTACTTGAGATGACGTGCCCCATCTGCCGGTACAGTTTAAGTAGTCAGAAGTTGAAACACTTAGTTCTTGGGATAGCTTTGATATTTTATTTGTTATATCACTTAAAGACTGAGTTATTAGTTCTAAAGGAACCAGATTTTTGATAATAAAAAAACCATTTTTTTGTAGTATTTCCATATGATTAACACCTGACATCAATGACTGATAAGTAATCTGTTAAAGGCACAACAGCAAAAATTTTGAATCCTTTTACTTGTTTTAATATTTTGTCCCAATCGCTTAATGTTCTTAGTTTACCTCCTGTTTCAACCATTACATTAATATCTACAGAGCCTCCAGCTGGAGAGCGGTAATCTAAAATAGTTTCTATCAATAAAATACGAGATATTCCTTTGACCAATTTTAAATAAGATAATACTTTATCATCATCATAATGCTGTAGAAAGCGGCAAAAGACACCTAATTCATAATTTGTAGCTGATAGTTCTTCCTGAGTTATAAGTTTGACTTTTAAATTTTCTACTAACTGTCTTGGTACTTTATGTTCGTTATATAGGCCTATAGAACCTTTATTGTGTATATCAGAATAAGCAAGAAATAAGGAGTGTACACCAAATAGCAATATATTCTTAGCACCATCTATATTGATCCTAGAATTAAACTCTTTAGTATCAAACCTAGAATATCCTAGCAATGCTTGGTAAAACGCTATTTTCTTATCTTCTGATGCTTCTCTTTCCTTAAAAGATTCAAATGAAGAGATTGACTTCTGTTTTAGTATATCGGCAATATTTAACCAATTCTTTTCAGCGGCAACTCTTGCCCACATTGTTGCTGCTTTTGGCAAAAATGGTATTTCCTTAAAACACTTACCTTTTGATGATAGTTTCCATAAGTCCTCGTCCTTATCATAATCAATAAACCCTATTTCCCACAACGCCCTTAACAGCCTTTCTAGATTTGGTACGATAATGTTTAACTTTTTAGATAAAAACGGCACAGTTGCAGGTAAAATATTTAACAAATCAAGTTCAATAGCAACGCTTGTTAGGTAAGTTTTCCAAAAGGCTGAAAGTTCTGCAGAAATCCTATGCACTTGAGATTCTTTACCTAAATCAAAAATACTAAACTTTACATTTCCGGTAATATCGATTTGTCCTAACACACCTTCAAAAGTTTCAACTTTTGCCATCCCATTATAGAATGCTTCTACCATTTTAAATCTCTGCTGGTAAACAGGATCACCATTAATATCTATATGAAACCAACCATGTTGATCTTCTGCAATAGAATACCCTTTATGAAAAACATTAAGTTTTTTATACCATTTATTATGTACTAACTTTCCATGATGATTAATATGTGTAGCTTTACCATCCTTATAGACTACAGCGATACCATCCTTAAAATCTCCAACATAATCATATTCCTCCTGATAAATCCTGTTGCCATTTAAATTAATATGAAAACATTTATCATGTCTTCTAACTACACAAGCATCTTCCTGATAATTTCCAATCCATTGATAAGACTGTTTGTATACTCTACATCCAGATGAATCAATATGGTAACACCCTGTATCATCTTCTACGGCTGCTCTATTAAAGTAGAATCCAAAAGTTTTTAGAAATCTATTATGATAAACTGCTTCTCCTCTTACATTGATATGATAAGCACCTGTCTGATCATAAACCGGTGCAAGACCGGGCTCATGAAATTTACCAACCTTTATAAACCTATTTTCATACAAAGGATTTCCTAGTAATTCGTGAAAACTCTCACACGGTGAAATTTTAATAGATTTAAGATTATCTTTGATTAATTGATCAAAGGTTTTCTCATGTTGCATGTTTTGCATAATTTGTAATTTAAATAATTCTTTTGTAAGCTTAGGTACTCACTACTCTGCCATATTTCCTCGAGTTTAACCTCATTAACATTACCAAAATTTCCTAATGTCTTACGGAGTTCATCTGGAGCACAGCAAGGACTAAACTTTCCTTCATTGTTTATCCATGCTTCTTTACCTAAAAATGGGCATTGACCACCTGGAGCCAAATCCTTAATACCTTCTTGAGAAAGGATTGTGAAATTTTCTAATTTTATCTTTTTACCATTTGGCAATAGAATATTATCTCTAAGTTCGTATAACCTTCTCACCTCCGTGTTCCATCTACTAATTGCTAACTCATCTCTTCTCATAGATAGATCCTTAATTTCCTCAAAATGTGCCCAAAGATGATGTCCTTTAACTCTATCTATGCCGTTTTTTATGGCCATCTTAACTATGTCATAGAGTTCATGTAAATTACTTTCCAAAAATATTAATTGTAAAGTAACGGTACACCTTTCACCTGTATCGCTAAAGTATTTATCTCTAACTTCAAGGAAAGTTTTTAAATTTTCTGTCACTACTTCCCATTTTGAACCTTTCATGATTCTTTCATGAGTTTCTTTAGTTGCCCCATTCCAGGAAATCTTAACATCAGACAAAATTGGCACCAATAATTCAGCCCATTTTCTAGCTCCTTTAATAGGAAAAGAACCATTGGTCGTGAGGTTAAGCTTAAGGCCGAACTCATGGCACAAATTGATTATTTCATCAAAGCTTTTATACATTAAAGGCTCACCCATAGTAGAAGGAATGATTTCCCTTAAAGGTGTTCCAGCTGCTTCCTTAATTACTTTTCTGATAGTTTCTATCGACAGTATCTTAGGTTTTATTCCTTTAGCTTTCTTCTCTTCTTTAACTTTGCTGTATGGTGAAAAACATTCGCACATTATACAAGCAAAATTGCAGTAATCTGGATTAGTATCAAAAGTAATTCTCCAAGGACCAGGTTTCAAAGCTACTGATTTGCCTTTCTTTTCAATAGCATTACGGTAAATCTTGTTAAGTTTCTCAGTATGCTCACCTATAGAAGGTATATTTCCATTTTCAGTATAAGGATAGCCTTTTTGGGTAAGTTTATTATATAACTCCTGATCTGTAGATAGGACTTGCATTTTTTCTGACAAACTACTTGCATCTCTGTGCTTAAATAATAGTCCATCTCTTACATATTCTGCCATGCCACCATAATCGGCTGTTATAACTGGTATTCTAAGTTGCTGTGCTTCATGTATTACTAACGGTGAATTTTCACCCCAAATTGAAGGAACGACTATTGCATCGACTTTATTAAATACGTCAGTAACTATATTCTTATTATCATAACTTCCCATCCATTCTATTCTTTCTTTAACAACAGGTGAAAACTGATCGGCAATCGCTTTTAAAGCTTTAGTTTCTTCTCTTGCTGCTCCCCAAATTCTAAGTTTTGCTTTAGATGATAAGTGAGAAAAAGCTTTCAATAATAGATCAACACCTTTCTCGGGAGTATGAGTACCAATATAACCGAAAATAAACTCTTTTTCTTGCGCTCTATTTCTATTCTTAAGACGATTGAGATCAAAACCATAATCAAGATAAGAAATTTTGTTTATCGGAACATTAAAATCCTGAGTAAATTTATCCATCAAGAATTTCGATGGGGAAATAAAGTAATCTATATAGTCTATTATTTTCCTTGTGTGCTTCATTCTAGTTGCAACCCATTGTTCCCAATAATTTATGTCTGAATTCAGGAATTCTTCATCTCCTGTAAAATATCCCTTGTAACATTGGGTTGCACATTTTTGATCCTTTTGTCCATCACAAAGCTGTAATAAATCTTCAGAATTACGTTGAATAAACCTTCCTCTTGGACACATTAACCAAAAGTCATGTAGCGTAAAAATTGTAGGTATATTTTCTTTAAAAGCAATTTCTGGTAAAGTAATTGATAGATGATTAAGATGACCAAAATGTATAAGATCTGGCTGAAAGTTATCTATTATTCTTTTAAATTTTATATTTACTTCTTCATTGATAAATTTATAACGATATTTAGCTGTAGGTATATTAATTAAATGCAGTAAAATCCGGGAATCACTACGATCTAGGACTGTAGTGTAATAAAAATCAGGTAAAAAGCTATTTTCATACCTGGTAAATACTTGTACCTCATTGTTATTTGCTAGTTCATGAGCAAGAGTTTGGCTGTAAACCTCTGAACCAGCACTATAATAAGGAGGGTAACCATGAATAACTTTTAATATTTTCATATATTACCATATCTATATTGTTAGGATATTCTTTTGTATTGTTTTGCAGACTTTTTATAAATTTACTTAATCCTATTTCTAATGAATACTTTGGAGACCAACCAAGTAGCTCTTTAGCTCTAGTAAAATCACCATGGAACTTAGTTACGTCAAAATTTCTTGGAGGATAAAAATCAATTCTAGAATCACTTTTCGTGACTTTTAATATTGTTTTTGCTAAGTTTTCTAAAGTACATGGGCTATTAGTAGTAAGATGAATAGCAGGAAGAGAAGATTTTTCACTTTGTAAATATTTAACAGTTAAGCATATACCCTCTATAACATCATCCAAATAGGTAAAATCAAAAACACATTCTTTACCTTCTATTTTAATTGGATCACCTCTTAATGCATTAATACAGAGTGCAGGAATTACTCTACTGTTATGATCTAGTAAACCACCATATACATTTGAAAAGCGTAATATTGCTACATTAAAATCTTTTAAACTTGTTATTTGTTCCTCAATAAATGCTTTGCCTTTGGCATAATTATTTATTGGATCGATACTAGCAGATTCTGTAACTGGCAGTTCCTTCTGCTCTCCATAAACTTCCCTACTACTTGCATATATAAACCACGGTTTATTTGGAAGTGACTTACATAACCCTAAAAACCGCATTGTACCATCAACATTAATTTTTTGACACAGTGTAGGATAAAGTTCACCATGTATAACTCTAGAAATTGCAGCCAGATGAATGATTCCTGTACACTGAGCAAGTAGTGGTACTATATCTTCTGAAAAAAAACTGAGTGGATTATCGCGAAACCTAATATCGCAGCTTATTACTTCATGGCCTTGGTTTTCTAACTTTTTCACCAAGGTTGACCCTATCAAACCTGCAGCACCTGTTATTAATATCCCCATGTATACCCTCTCACTACAACTAGGAAAATTTGTCGTACCAATTATCTTACAAGTAAGAATTAAAAGGTATTATAAAACCAGTATAAAATAAATGTCAACTTAAATTAGTGAATAAAAAAATGTAGTTATGAAATAAAAGTTGGCTGCCTTCTTTCTTGAAAATAGTGTTCGGCTTTAATCAAATCCTCCTTATTATTTACTCCCATTGCTTCTCTTTCATCAGAGACTACATAACCTACACTCAAGTTATTGGTTGCTGCAATGGGTACTATATCATTAAGACAATATTCATTGGTCGAATTATTGAATTTTATTTCTTTTACTAAGGTAAAAAGATCTTTAGCATATGAAACTATTATTCCAGAGTTTGCAAGAAGCATTTTATCTCCATTTTTTAGGATTTTTTGAACATTTCCGTAATTATCAATTACTAATCTTCCATATTGTTCATCTTGACTATTGAATCCAAGAAGAACTAAATTATTATACTTTAAACAATCAGTCATTTTCATAACTGTATCACTAGATATAAAGGGAGTGTCTCCATACTGTATTAAAACTATGTCTTGATTAGATAACTCCTCCAGATTTTCTAGAGCAATTTTAACTGCAGTGCCAGTACCTGTAATATCTTCTTGAATTATTAGTTTTATATTGTATTGATCGATTATACTTTTTAGGGTATCAAACTTTTCTAAATCTTTTAGAAGGGAGTTGTTAACAACAATTGATAAGCTTTTTAGACTCAGCAATTTTGCATTAGAAATTATATGTTCTAAAAGAGTAAGATTTCCCACTTGGTGCAACGCTTTTGAATATTCAGAATTCATTCTACTGCTCTTTCCTGCTGCTAATATTATCAAAATGTTACTCATACATAACTCAGGAATTGATTAGGTAGTAAGTTAATTTATAATTAGTAAGATGTAAAGTCCACTGTAATTTTCTAGAAACCCCAACTATGGATTAGCAAAGAGTAGAAAAGCTGGAAAAATAGGGTAAACTCCGAAAATATTTTGTGATAAATATAGGAGGTACCCATGAAAAAGGATATTACAGAACTTTATTGTTTCGTCGAGGATTTTTGTCGTGTTATTGATAAAAATTTTGCTGATAAGCTCCTGTCAAACGGTAAAAGACCAACCAGAGTAGCTGGAATTACTGTTGCTGAGATCCTTACAATTACCTTATTATATCATCAATCACCATGCAAAAATTTCAAAGCTTTTTACTTGCTTTATCTGCCACTCTACAAAGCAGAATTCCAGAAGTTACCGTCTTATGACAGATTTATTGCCCTTAAACCAAGAGTTTTATGGTATCTGGCACTACTGTTGCAGTGGTTCTGTACTCAAGCAGAAATGACCGGAATTTCCTACATTGATACTACTACAATCACTGTTTGTCATGAAAAAAGAATCTCCAGAAACAAAACTTTTTATGGTTTGGCAGAAATTAGTAAGAGTACATATGGCTGGTTTTTTGGCTTTAAACTGCATCTGATTATCAATGAAATTGGTGAAATTCAGGCATTTACGTTAACAAAAGGCAATGTTGACGATCGAAAGCCGGTAGCAAATTTAACCGAAAAACTAACAGGCCTTTTATTTGGTGATAAAGGTTATATTAAAAAAGATCTATTTCAAAAATTATTTGATCGTGGGTTACAGCTTGTCACTAACATTAAAAAGGGCATGAAGAATATCCTGATGCCACTTCGTAACAAGATTTTATTAAAAAAAAGATCGATTATTGAGACGGTTTTTGATTTCCTGAAAAATAAATTTGAACTTGAACATACGCGACATAGGTCTCCTATAAATTTTTTGGTGCACATTTTTTCAACATTAGTTTCATATTCTATGCACTCAAAAAAGCCCTCTATTTCTATGCCTTATTTCCTTTAGTAATCCATAGTTGGGGTTAGAAGATAACTACCATCGAACAGACAAAACTCGTTAAATTAGCATCTGTAGTAATTCTTAAGTAAAATTTTAGAAAGAGACGCCCCATAGTTATAATTGAGTGTGTGCTACTTTCAAGTATGGTTTTTATTGATGAAACCTCTTAGACCACTCTGTTTGAAATAAGGTAACTACTGCTTAATTCACCAAAAAGCCTGTAATTAAGTTTTAAAGCGAGTTTGCCCAAAACACACAAATCGATTGTACCTCTTTAGCGTCTGTAATGCCCTTTAAAATTTGAATAAAAGGTACTTTTACTAATTCTATTAGTATAAAATAAACTTGTGCATGATGTTATCGTCATTTTTATTCATTGTAAAGAAAATTTTGTATGAAAGTTTTTTAGAAAACTCACTTACCCCTCTTAAATGTTCTGAACATTCTGAAAATTTGAATAAGTGAAAACATAGGCTGTTTGTAAACAAAAAAGTAATTGCTATTTTCAGAAACTTTTTGAAAAATTACCATAAAACATCTAAATCTTTAATAGGCAAGACCGCACCATTTGCTTGTAGATAGTAATGTGTTGGCTTTATTAACTTGTGCTCTACTTTATCTCCTACTGAAACTTTAAATTCCATATCCTGCACACAAAGAAATCCATATTTAGAATTGGTTCCATATCCTGCAGCATTACGAAAGAATTTAATCTGTCCAAGAGTTGCAAGATTATTTATTCTTTCTCTAATATTGCGCTCACTGCCAAGCCCTTCTTCTCCTTCAAAACGCTTTGCAAATTGTCCAGCAGTATAAATATTACCTTGATATGCGCTACTGCGAATTAAACTCAAGATAACCTCATGTTTTCTCATCCGTTCTAAATCCAACTTTTTGCTATATTGATCTCTGATTATTGGTTCTGAATTTAAAACTGAATTGTCATGTACAAATGCCCCATTTTTCCAGTAAAGTGTCATTTGCCCGTTATTGCACTGCGAATAGTTAGATTTTTTGCGCGATAAAATTCTCTCATCAGGAGAAGCATTAGCTTTATCTGGTCTAGTCAAATACCAACGAGACCTTACTGTATTATTCCATGCTGTTGAACCACCTGTACCAGTTTTACGTATTATTCCCGCATCAGAAGGATGGGCAAGTAATAAAACAGCTCCTTTTATTTCTTGAGCTATTCGACCACAACAACCTTGAATAAATTGTCTCACATGAGAACGGTCGTTTTCATTTCCTCCAAATAGGTCTGCTGCTGTATCTAATACCACAAGCTTCGGCTGAAACGATTTAATATCCTCAAGTAACTCTTGAAAGTAAGTAGTTAATTGACCAGTATCTTTGTTATTAAAAACCATAAGTTGATTATTGTGCCCTGCTCGTGACCATAAGCCAACATTATCCTGAAAATCAGAAGATTCCATACCTGATTGATAAAATTCATTTATTGCGCATTGCCGACGCCAAAGTTCTTCTTCATCATCTTCACAGAACACACCGTATGTCTTTATTTTTTCCAGATCTATTCCAAGCCAAGGTTTACCAAAAGCAGCGGCTGTCATTAATTGTTGAGCAAGGAGAGATTTTCCAACACCACCATCACCATAAAGAGCTGTAACACTTCCTAAAGGGAGCCAATCCTTAATAACCCACTTTCTTTCTGGAGGGATATTGGTCCAAACTGTAGTATCAATTCTTTTTGACTTTCTTGAAGAATAAGGGCTTTTGTTGTTAAGGATAAATTCTTCAACGTTCATTCCTTCTAGCACACTATCTGCAGCATCCCAAGATTTTGGCTTATCTTGAGGAATCTTGAGAATAGAAAGTGATGCAACTCCAAAACCAGAAAGCTTTTTTGCGGCTTCTTGAGCATAATCTTTTCCAGGATCATCGTTATCTGGCCATATAATAATGTGTTTACCTTTAAGTGGAGTCCAATCAGTTTTCTCAATAGGTGCTTTTGCTCCAAACATTGCTGTTGTTGCAGTGATCCCTTGTTCTATGAGTAGCTCAGCACATTTTTCCCCTTCTACCAATATCACTCTATCAGATTTAGTGATGCCTGGAATGTTATACAGAGGCCTGATCTCAGGTGCAGTAAAGGTAGATTTTTTAGCATCAAATGGTTGATAACTTTTTCCTGAAGCAGTATCATAACGATATTTGCTGGCAATCAACTGATTATCCTGATCGAGATAGTCCCATTGAGTTATTCTCTTTTGCTCTTTAGTAGGTCGCTTGTTACATCCTATCCATTCACTTATCGAAGAAATTACTTCAACAAATTCTATTTTAGCGTTTTTCCCATGTGCAGCTGCCCAAAGATCAATAATGTCACCACCGTCCCCAGTTGCAAAATCAATCCATAATCCGACCTTTCCATACGCTAATTCAACTTTGAGGCTTTTGCCTTTATTACCTTGTACATCACCTATCTGAAATTTGTCACCATGAAAAGTTCCTCTTGGAAATAAATAAGAAAGGCATGATCTTATGTTTAATAATAGTTGTCTTTTTATTTCTTCTACATCAAATTGCTCTAATGGTTCTAAATGTGAGACAGTATTGTTAAAATCATAATTTAAAGTATTTTTTTCTTTGACGTCAGTTAAAAAATCTTGTATCATAAGTTAAATCTCCTTTTAAAGTTAAGTATTTGAAAGGTTTTTGAGTAAGGCTGTTTTGATGGGGGTCTTACTCGTTGTTGTTGAGGAAAAGCTATGGTGGGGGTTCTCTTAGCATATGTTTTACGCCTAAGTGAAAAGCGTATTAAGAAAGTTTTTCATTAATTGGCTAATAAAACTATTCAATAGGTTTATGAAATGTGAGGGTATTGAAGCTCTTTTTAATTAAGAGATAAACCTCTACGCCTATTCTACAGCATTCTTCTTACTATGTCAACTTCTTATAAAATAATCATAAAGTCATAATGCTTCTATTTTGTCACATTGATATATTACATACTACTAATATGTAATATATATTATATATAAGGAAATTTACCATTTAACATTTTGGCTAAACCTCCCCATATACGCAGCTTTGAGCCAATTGGTAATTTTGCCAAATGAAATCTTATTTGCCATTTGAAATTCTTTTAAAGTATTGATTTTCGTGCATTTCTCTTTGTAGGTTCATTTGGTTATTTGGTAGATTTGCCAAATGATTTGCATTTTGAAGCTTAAGTAAATATACCTATATGGTAGAAATTTGATAACAGTTGCTTACTGCATAAACTAAGTTTACTTATTAGTATAACCCAATAGATGCTTATATTTCTGTACCATTTACTATAGTATACCGGATCTCTTATCGATCTTTCCGTAAGTGAGGAAAACTTTTCCAAAACACGGTTACTCCTTATTATAAAAATATCTAACTTTAAACTTACACTATTTCCTTACTATATATGTTCACTAAAATTACAAAAACTGTTCACTTTTTAAAAAAATTTTGCACAACTCCGCTTTCATACTCCACTAAATGACTTCTTTTCTAAACGATATATACTAGAAATGCAATCCGAAATATGAATTGCTCTAAAATTTTTTTCATTACGATTTTTCTATTAAACTTTAATAGAGCTTAACGTGTTTACAATATACCCAGGGGAGAGATTTTCCGTCTATAAGAAGTAGCCACAAAAATGCTGTATTAGTAAGGTTATTCATAATAATTATTTGTGAATTAAGCGCTTTAGATTCGAGATTACATAGATTTTTGGCAGTTTAAGCCATTTTAGATTGGAAAATGAAATCTCCTAAAAGGAAAAAACCCGGCTATATTAAAGGATTAAGAGTAATTTAAGTTTGAAATTCAAAAAAACTTCTTAATTGCTTTAAAAGCTAGGATTATAGCGGATTTTTGAGTGTAGCACAGTTTCAGGTAAAACCTTATATATTATATATATAATAAATAATAATATATAATAATAGAACATATAGGATATGTACCTTTCATAATACCTACCTAAATATTATTAACACGCTTAAATATTTAATTTTTAAATAACAAGTTAAGCAAAAAAACATGAACTGTAATAAGTTTTAACCTGGTGCTCAACTGAAATGGTTTTCAAAAAGGCTAATATACCGTCTATTTTAATTTTTAACCGAAATATAAAAGTCGTTTTAACCGCGTTTTTAAAGCTACTCATGACTTAGATGAAGGAGAAATTACCCCTTAGTCAAAGAACGCTTGTAACATAGCTTAGAATTGAAATAAATGGTATTACTAAGTATCTCCTACCACAATAAATCTCTTCTTAGCAAAAATACACGTTTAATTCTATCATATCTTTTATTTATTGCAAAGATTTTTTTCACGTGGTAGGAGTGCTGTTGGTGTTCATAGAAATTAAGAGCTACTTAAAAAGATACAAAAAAAGGGAGGGGACAAAAAAGCACTACCCTTTAAATGAGTTTAAATGCTATTTATAGAGTTGTTTGTAGTTAAAGCAATAGGAGGCCTTGCAAAGATATTCTAGCAGGTTTCTTCTCCTTCCTTTCTCAATTCTTTTGCTTATCTCTATTTAAAGTTAAAATATAAAGAACTCTTATTATTATAACAACTATTTTAATGAATTTAATTAACTAATTTTGACAATTTTGAAATTTATTTAAACTTTTTTGAAAAATTTCCGGAAAAAGTAGTAAGAAATCCGGTATATATATAATAAAAGGGCATTGTTTCAACGAGGTAGATACGCTTTAAGTACAAAGAAAATGTCAATCCTACCACTAACAAACATTTAGTAGAAAGGAAATTTGGTAAGCTTGAGAATTTATATTTTTTTAGATGAGATAAAAACTTCGTTTTAAAGCTAGATGTGATTCTATGGATAATACATACACAGCACTTCACCAAAGAACGCATATAACACCCTTTAAAACTTAATTAAATGGCATTGTCAATAACCTTACTACTATAGAACAAACCTGTATATAAGTCTAATACGATTTTTGTACTTTGCAAATAAAAAAAAATTGAACAGTTTTCGTAATTTTGGTGAATATATATAATAAGAAAACAACTTTCTGCAGTAGCACATAATTCTCGTTGTTGGCCTACAAAAACCTATGAATTTCTAGTGTATTTTGCAGAAACCAGACGATATTTTGGAGTAAGTGCTACTTGTAATTTTTTAAATAATAGCAAATGTCAACCCTAACACTAGATCTCGGCAAACAAACAGGCTGGGCAATTCTAACCAATGGAGTAATTGAAAGTGGTAGCAAAAGCTTTCATGGTAGCCGTTTCAGTGGAGGTGGAATGTGTTTTTTAAGTTTTCACAATTGGCTTAATTCTTTGAAACATGAGTTCACTGCAGTGTATTTTGAGGAAGTAAGAAGACATCTAGGAACTGATGCAGCGCATTGCTATGGCGGTTTTCTCGCAGTTCTGTCTGCTTGGTGTGAAGAGAACAATATTCCCTACCAAGGTGTTAATGTTAAAACTATAAAACGCTTTATAACAGGCAAAGGCAATGCAAGTAAGAGTGAAGTTATTGAAGCGATACGTGAAAAAAGTTTTTCACCTAGAGATGATAATGAGGCCGATGCTTTGGCATTAATGTTCTATATTAGTAAAGATATTAATAAGACAAAAAACCCATAAAAAGTGGGTCCTTTCGGCCATAATGGCGGGTTTGGTGGGTTCGACCCCAGGCCTTCTTTAGCGTCAGAGATATTTTAAATATTAACTTTTTAATTAGCACAGTAATTATATGAATTTAGCAATCCACTATTATCCTACTCAAAATCTCATCGAATATGAGCGTAATCCACGTAAAAATGACGATGTAGTGAACAGAATGTGTGCTTCAATCAGGGAATTTGGCTTTCGTATACCAATAGTTGCAAAAAGCGATGGAACTGTGGTTGATGGTCATTTAAGACTTAAAGCAGCAAGAAAACTTGGTATGGAAAGTATTCCAGTGGTCTTAAGTGATAATTTAAATGAACCACAAACCAAAGCTTTTCGGTTACTGGCCAATCAATCAGCTAATTGGGCAAAGTGGGATGATGATCTTTTGAGAGTGGAAATTCAAGAGCTAGAAGATTTACAGTTTGACTTAAAAATGACAGGATTTGAATTAGAAAAAGTTCAACGGTTTCTCGATGATTTTGACGGTGAAAAAGAAGATCTTTCTGACTTAGTTGTTGATGACAAAAAGGTAGAAATAACAAAACCAGGTGATCTATGGATTTTAGGTGATCATCGAATCTATTGTGGTGATAGCTCTTTAGTTGAATCATATAAAGCGGTATTAGACAATAAAATGGCAGATATTACCGTATGTGATCCTCCATATAACGTTGATTACGTTGCGACGCGAAGGCGTCAGAAGTAGCTGTTTCTCAGGATTTTCTAGGTTTTCTTAGAAAGATCAAGAAGAAACCGTCCGTGTTGCCGGATGAATCTAGGGGCATGAATTAAGTAGCTGCCCTGACAATGTAACAAAGCATTATGCGGGATACAAATTGCAAAAGGCGTATTCTCCCTCAAACCATACAGAGGGTAAGTGCTAGATAGTGAATAAGGTGAAGGTAACTGAACCTGTGATAAAGACCGTAAACGTTGACAAGCGAAAGCGGTTGATACGCTTGGGCCAAAAGGCATTGGAAGCAGGAGGAACATCTCGTAGTTGTGTTCCCGTAACCTATAAGCTTCTCGGTCGACAGCAGGCACCTAAGTTCACAAGCTACTTTTGGGGAAGCGTGGAAACCCTGTACTTGCTCCCTACCATAGTGGGGACAGCAAACTGTAAGGAATGCTTATGGCAGTGCAGGTTTGGGATGTCGGAAAAAGCAAAGGTCTCACTGTAATGGTGGGAATACCAGTTGAAACATTACTGGACATAAAAGTGTGCCCACGTCCGATAGGTCTTTCTTTGTAAGAGATTTTGGAGAACTTTTTATATATGAGGAAAAGCAAATGACAACACTGACATATTCAGCGATTGGTGCATCCTCTACACCTACAATTACATGGGAATCTATTAATTGGACTAAAGTGATAATAGGTGTCAAAAAGCTCCAGATGCGTATTGCAAAGGCTGTTCGAGAAAGAAGGTACGGCAAAGTGAAAGCTTTGCAATGGATATTGACACATTCGTTTACTGCAAAACTTTTGGCTGTTAAACGAGTCACTCAAAATCAAGGAAAAAACACCCCTGGGGTTGATGGCTTAGTTTGGCGCACACCGCAACAAAAGATCAAAGCTGTTCAATCGTTAAAGCGTCGAGGATATTGCGTCCAACCGCTCCGACGAGTATGGATTCCAAAAAGAGCAGGAAAAAAACGTCCTTTGGGAATACCAACTATGAAGGATCGGGCAATGCAGGCTCTTTATCTGCAAGCACTTGAACCAGTTTCAGAATCAATTTTAGATCGTCATGCCTATGGTTTTCGGCATAAAAGATCAGCTGCTGATGCTATTGACCAATGTTTTAAAACGTTGTGCCAAAAAGTATCGGCACCATGGATCCTAGAAGCAGATATCAAATCTTGTTATGACTCCATTAGTCATGCATGGCTTTTAGAACACTGCCCTATGGATAAGAAAATTCTGAAAAAATGGCTGACAGCAGGATACATGGATAAGAACACTTTTTATATCATTAAAGAAGGTACTCCTCAAGGAGGGATCATCTCTCCTACACTGATGAATATTACCCTTAGAGGCTTAGAAAAGACAGCCCAAAAATCTGCCTTTTGGCGCGATAAGGTTAATACTACCGCCTACGCTGATGACTTTATTATTACAGGAAGATCGAAAGAAGTCCTTGAAAACAAAGTAAAACCAGCAGTGTGTGCCTTTTTGAAGGAGCGTGGATTGGAATTCTCAGTAGAAAAAACTAAGATTACTTCCATTGATGAAGGATTTGATTTTCTAGGATTTACGATTCGAAAGTATCGAGGAAAGCTCTTGATCATGCCTTCTAAAGCAAGTATCAAAGAGTTCCTAAAAATGATCCTGGAAACCATGAGACTTCACAGCACAATAACAACGGAACAACTTATCTACACCTTGAATCCTAAGATCAGAGGATGGACAAATTATTACCGTCATGTTGTGTCAAAGAAAGTGTTCAACTATGTCGATCATAAGATCTTTGGTGCGCTTTTGAGATGGATTAAAAGAAGGCATCCAAATAAAAATTTTCAATGGAGAAAGCAGAGATACTTTTGCACCATTGGCAATAATAACTGGACCTTCTTTGCTAAGTCTTCAAAAGATAAAGGACAAGGTAGCATGGTAACTTTAATGCAAGCTGCCTCAATTCCGATTGTGAGACATGTCAAAATAAGAGCAGATGCTAATCCCTATGATCCAAAGTTTAATTCATACTTTTTCAAGCGAAATCTTGAAAGAAAGAAATACCAACATTGTATTAAGGAGAAGTAATTATGACGAAACTTGAGAACCAGTCTTCTATCGATAACAGCCGGGCAAATAAATCTGCCTTTGAAAGGCTTGAGCCGTATGACGGAAAACTGTCAAGTACGGTTCTTAGGGGGAAAAGGAGCGGCAACGCTTCTCTTTCTACCCGGCGTAGCAGTCAAGATAAAAAAATATTAAACGATAATCAAGGTGAAAAGTACGAACTTTTTCTCTACGACATCTGTTCCCATATTTTAGCATATACGAAAGGTGCAATTTACATCTGCATATCATCATCAGAGTTTTCAACTTTGCAAAAAGTATTTGAGGAAGCAGGAGGAAAATGGTCAACATTTATCATTTGGGCAAAGAATCACTTTACGCTAGGAAGATCAGATTATCAAAGACAATACGAAGCAATGCTTTATGGATGGAAAAGCGGCAATAAACGTGAGTGGCATGGAGGAAGAAATCAAAGTGATCTGTGGTTTTATGATAAGCCAACGCACAATACACTACATCCAACGATGAAGCCAGTAGAGCTAATGGAGAGAGCAATAGTTAATAGCAGTAGACCAGGAGACATAGTACTTGATCCATTTAGCGGATCTGGAAGTACACTGATTGCATGTGAGAGAACAGGAAGAATTTGTAGGACAATAGAGCTAGATTCAAAATTTGTAGATGTAACGATAAAACGTTGGCAAATATATACCGGAAGAGAAGCTATTCTTTCTGGTACTGGTAAAACTTTTGCAGAAATTCAAGAAGAAAATTCGTAAAAAGGAGCGAAAAGAGAGGAGGAAAAGAGTGGAAAAGATCACACAAACAGAATGGGCAAGAGAGATAGGAGTATCAAAGCAATATGTCTGTTATTTAGTAAAAAAAGGAATAGTTGAGTTGGAGGATGGTTTGATCAATAGAGAACAAGCAAATGAAGCAGTAGCGGCAATAAGAGATCCAAGTCAGCCACTGAGGAGGAAAAATCCAGAAAATGAAAATACAAGTAA
This sequence comes from Wolbachia endosymbiont (group A) of Udea olivalis, assembly GCF_964028365.1. NCBI lineage: Bacteria > Pseudomonadati > Pseudomonadota > Alphaproteobacteria > Rickettsiales > Anaplasmataceae > Wolbachia > Wolbachia endosymbiont (group A) of Udea olivalis. Next base: position 1,131,260 of record NZ_OZ034773.1, on the reverse strand, counting down.
CCTTTCCACGATGTTGCTAAAAACTAGAATAAAAAATGAAATGGAACGAGGTAAACTTCTTGAGGCAAAAGCTAGGGCTGAGATAGGAGAACTTGTGTCAGTAGAGGAGGTAAAAACCGAAGCATTTAATGTAGCAAGAGTTGTCCGTAATAATTTGCTTAATATTCCAAATAGAGTTTCAGCGCTGCTTGCATCACTGAGTGACACTGAAAAGATTCATATGGCTCTAACTGAAGAGATTACAAACTCATTACAAGAATTATCTAACACTAAATTTCAAATATAAAAAAGATTTTGAATATAAAATGGCTGATAACTTAAGTTTAGAGTTAATAAAGTGTCTCATTAATCAACCTGGATTAGATGTTAATGTCAGAGGATTAAATGGAAAGACACCACTACATTGTGCTATAGAATTTGATGAATTAAGCATGGTGGATTTGTTACTCACGAAGAAGAATATTAATCCTTTTGTGGAGGATAATGAAGGTAAAACATCTCTTGATTACGCCAAAGAAGGGAAAAAAGCAGAAATATTACAAGCGTTAATTAGTAATAAATACGGATCAGAACAAGATAGCTTACTTCACTTAGCTGCAATGATAGGTGAAATTAATGCAGTTAGATATTTGATAAGAAAAGGTATTGACGTTAATGTACGAAATGCTCTGCATCATACGCCATTACATCTAGCAGCAGGCATAGGACATGAAAATGTTGTCAAAGTTTTAGTGGAAGAAGGAAGCGCTGAAATAGATGTCTTTGATGCACGAAATCAGACACCAATGCACTATGCAGTTAATAACAAGAAGTTGGAGATAGTAAAGTTACTGCTAAAGCTTGGAGCAGATGTAAATAGTGCGCGCATGGGACAAAACTCAATGAAATTGTCACCTGTTCATATAGCTGTAAGTAATACTAATTACGATGAAAGAGATTTGTGTTTGGATATCCTCAAATGCTTAATAAATGCTCCTAATTCTGGGGTCAATTTGCAAGACTACGAAAATAAAACACCACTACATTATGCTGAAAGACTTAAAACAATAGAAGTTTTACTAACGCGAGAAGATATAGATCCTCTGGTAAAAGACGATAGCGGTAAAACACCATTTGACTACGCTAAACCTGAGATAAAGAAGGCTTTGATGAGCAACAAATATGGATCTGAAAAAAATAGTTTATTACATTTAGCTGCACAAAGAGGAGATATTGAGCTTGTAGAGTCCATTTTAAAAGAAGAAGTTGATGTTAATATTTCAAACAACAAAGGTCTATCACCGATTTACCTTGCTGCAGAAAAAGGACATTTACATGTAGTAAAATTACTACTGAAAAAAGGAGCAAATTATACACCTGTTTTTCACTTAGCAATCAAATCAAACAATTTAGAGTTACTTAAAGTTTTGTTTACTGAAAAAAATGGAGCGTTACTCTGCAGAGACACCGTTATTAATTTCCCAACCCTTCATAACAAATATGTAGTACAGAGAGAAATAGCAGATAAAAGGATGAAAAAACATAATAATATTATCTGCATCTGTATTACAGTCAGCGCAATAGCAGTAGCAGTGTATATAGGGTTAATAACAACAATAAGCAGTGTAATCATTTTTACAACAATAACAGGGGTATTTGCGCTTGTTATAGCAATAATGATAAGTGAGATGAGCAAAAGATATATAGAAAACGAATTTCAGAAAAAGATGTTTATGGAATTGGAGGAGTGTGGAGGAATAAACTCTACTGTTAACGATATTGAGATAGAACCAATTATGAGTAGATGCAGACAATGATATACGCTAGAGCTTTTTCTGAAGGTTTAAGACCAGATCCAGAGCTTAAAGTATCAGAGTGGGCGAATGAGTATCGAGTTTTAGCTCCAACTGCAGCATCAGAGCCAGGTAAATGGAGAACAGAAAGAACTCCTTATTTAAAAGAAATAATGGATTCACTTTCTCCTTCTTCACCTGCAGAAAAAGTAGTATTCATGAAAGGAGCGCAGATTGGGGGAACAGAAGCTGGTAACAATTGGATAGGCTATATCATCGATCAAACACCAGGGCCAATGTTAGTAGTACAGCCAACAGTTGAAATGGGAAAGCGTTGGTCAAAAGGAAGATTTGCGCCGTTAATAGAGAGTACGCCATGTTTAAAAAGTAAAGTAAAAGACCCAAGATCAAGAGATTCAGGCAATACTGTACAAAGTAAGGAGTTTCCAGGTGGAATAGTTGTGATTACTGGAGCAAATAGCAGTGTAGGACTGAGATCTATGCCAGTAAAATATCTCTTTCTTGATGAGATAGATGCGTATCCAGGAGATTCGGGAGGAGAAGGAGATCCAGTTTTACTCAGCATAGCCCGTACTAATACATTTGCACGGCGAAAGATTTTTTTAGTATCAACACCAACGATTCATGGAATAAGCAGAATTGAGAAAGAATTTGAAGCAACAGATAAGAGATATTTTTTTGTACCATGTCCGCATTGTAATTATTACCAAATATTAAAATGGTCACAAATAAAATGGGAAAATAGCGATTCAAGAACAGCACATTATGTCTGCACTGAATGTAGCGGCAAAATAGAAAATCATCAAAAGACAGAGATGCTTGAGCGTGGAGAATGGAGAGCTACTAATAGAGTAAAAGGTGAGAAAAAAGGATTTCATCTTTCAAGTCTTTATAGTCCAGTTGGCTGGTATAGCTGGACTCAAGCAGTAGAAGATTTTCTTCATGCAAAAGAAAGTGAACAATTACTAAAAGTATGGATAAATACTACGCTTGGAGAAACCTGGGTAGACAAAGGAGAAGTACCAGATTGGAAGCAATTATTTAACAGGAGAGAATTTTTTCCCGTAGGCACAGTGCCTAGGAGAGAAGTGGTACTTACTGCAGGAGTTGATGTCCAAAAAGATCGTTTAGAAGTAGAAGTTGTAGCCTGGGGAAAAAGCCGCGAAAGTTGGTCAATAGACTACCAAGTATTTGAAGGAGATACAGGAAGTGGGGAAGTATGGGGAAAACTTTCGGAGCTCCTCAATCATCATTTTATCGGTGAAAATGGTCTTGAATACATGATAAGTATGATGGCAGTTGATGCCGGGTATGCAACGCAGGAAGTGTATAATTGGGTAAGAGGTCATCAAGGCTCTGGAAGAGTAATGGCAGTAAAAGGTGTAAATAAAGCACTAGTACCACTTAGCAGCCCAAGTAGAGTTGATATAACAGTTGGTGGTCAAAAGCTAAAAAGAGGAATAAAGCTCTGGCCAGTAGGAGTATCAATATTAAAGTCAGAGCTTTTTCAATTACTTAATATTTTAAAAGATGGTGAAGAAACACCGCCAGGATATTGTCATTTTCCGGAGTATGCACCTGAATATTTTAAGCAGCTAACGGCAGAGCAATTAGTCAGCAAAGTGGTAAAAGGATACACCAAACAAGAGTGGCAGAAGGTAAGAGAAAGAAATGAAGTACTGGATTGCCGAATTTATGCGAGAGCAGCATCTATTGCGCTTGGAATTGATCGTTGGCCAGAGAGTAAATGGAATAGTTTGAGTGGAAAAATAGAAAGTAAAAAACCTAAAAAAGTAAGACAGAGTAAGTGGCTTGGTAATCAAAATGTACAGTGAAGAATATTTAACTCAAGTTGAGAAAGCAATTCAAAAACTGCAAAGCGGAGAAAGAGTTGTCTCAATTGCATATGGTGACCATGTTGTCCGTTATGCAGAAGTAGATATAAATGATTTACTAAGCTTAAGACAACGTATTAAAGCTGAACTGAAAACCGTAGCCAAAAGAAAGATTATTTTTTCAACGAGTAAAGGGATCATATAATAATAAAAATCGTTGAAAGGAATTTTATGACAAAAGTTATAGCAAAAGAATACACAGAATTTTTAGAGCAGCTAAAAGAGCAGATTGCTACTAGTCGTTATAAAGCAGCATTAGCAGTAAATAGCAAACTCATTGTGCTTTATCACTATATTGGTACAGAGATCTTAAGGCGCCAAAAAGAACATGGTTGGGGTGCTAAAATCATAGATCAGCTAAGTAAGGATTTAAGAAGCGCATTTCCAGAAATGAAGGGGTTTAGTGCTAGGAATCTTACGTATATGCGCCAATTTGCTGCAGAATATCAAGATACTGAATTTACGCAGCAGGTTGCTGCACAATTGCCTTGGTTTCATATTGTAGTTATTTTAGATAAAGTAAAAGATCGAAAAGAAAGACTATTCTATTTTCAAAAGGCTATAGAGCACGGTTGGTCACGTAGTATAATGGTGATGCAAATCGAACGTGAATTGCACAAACGTCAAGGAAAAGCTGTTACTAACTTCAAAGATAAATTACCTTCTCCGCAGTCAGATTTAGCACATTATACATTAAAAGATCCATATATTTTTGATTTTTTGAGTATGGGAGACGATGCTCACGAAAGAGAAGTAGAAAAAGGTCTTGTAGGCCATGTGGAAAAATTTCTGCTAGAGCTAGGGGAAGGATTTGCATTTGTTGGTAGGCAATTTCACTTAGATGTTGGAAATAAAGACTTTTATATTGATTTATTGTTTTACCATTTAAAGTTACGTTGCTTTGTAGTAATCGAGCTAAAAGACAAAGATTTCAAGCCAGAGTATGCAGGTAAAATGAATTTTTATCTTTCAGCCGTTGATGATTTACTAAAGCACGAAACAGATCAACCATCTATAGGATTAATTTTATGCAAGTCAAAGGATAACGTACTAGCTAAGTATACACTGAAAGACATAAATAAACCGATAGGGTTGGCAGAATATAAAATTACTGAAAATCTACCAAAGAATATAAAGGCAGCTTTACCAACAGTAGAAGAGCTAGAGGCTGAGTTATCCAAAGTTTCAGATAAAGAAAAGTAATGCTACTCAAATCATTCAAGCAACTATTCAATAAACCAAAACCAAAAAGTTCTGCATGGGACGCTTCAGGATCAGGAAGAAGGATAATGTATTGGCAAGGAGAAACAGGAAGCATAAACAATTTGCTGTCTCAAAGCCTTGAGCACTTACGTAGTCGATCACGTGATATGGTGAGAAAAAATCCATATGCAGCAAATATCATTGATACAATAGTAAGTAACTCTATTGGAACAGGAATAAAACCACAATCAAAAGCAAGAGATGGAGAATTTCGAAAGAAAGTGCAAGAATTATGGCTAAAATGGACAGATGAAGCAGATAGCTGTGGAATAAGTGATTTTTATGGATTACAAGCTTTAGTGTGCAGAAGTATGATAGAGGGAGGAGAATGTTTTGTAAGGTTAAGAACGAGAAAGCTGGAAGATAGATTTTCTGTACCACTACAACTGCAAGTACTTGAGTCTGAACATTTAGACAATAAGAGCAATCAAACTTTAGCAAATGGTAATGTAATAAGAAACGGGATTGAGTTTAACAAGCTTGGGCAAAGAGAAGCATATTACTTATTTAGAGAACATCCAGGAGAAGGCTCATTTGGAGAATCAGTGAGAGTACCAGCAAACGATGTTTTACATATCTATAGACCACTAAGACCTGGGCAAATTAGAGGAGAACCATGGCTTTCTAATATACTGCTAAAGCTTTATGAGCTTGATCAATACGATGATGCAGAATTAGTGAGAAAAAAGACAGCGGCGATGTTTGCAGGATTTATTACGAGACTCGATCCAGAAGCAAATATTTTAGGAGAAGGTGAAAGTAATGAGCAAGGAGTAGCACTATCTGGCCTAGAACCTGGAACAATGCAGCTTTTAGACCCAGGAGAAGACATAAAATTTTCAGAGCCGTCAGATGTTGGAGGAAGTTATGAAGCGTTTATAAGACAGCAACTCAGGGCAATAGCGATTGGTACAGGGATAACATATGAGCAGCTAACAGGAGATTTAACCGGCGTTAATTATTCATCAATTAGAGCAGGATTAATAGAGTTTCGTCGTCGATGCGCTATGCTGCAACATAACATTATGGTATTCCAATTTTGCAGACCAGTATGGAATAGATGGCTAGAGTTAGCAGTACTTTGTAGAGAACTCTGTATAGATGAAAAAGTAGTAAAAGCAGCGAAAGAAGAAGTAAAATGGATACCACAGGGATTTGATTGGGTGGATCCACTGAAAGACCAGCAAGCACAGCAAATGGCAGTAAGGAATGGATTTAAGAGTCGATCGGAAGTAGTATCAGAAATGGGTTACGATGTAGAAGAAATTGACCAAGAAATAGCAGAAGATCAAAAGCGTGCAAATAGTCTCAACTTAATGTTTGACTCTGATTGTAAAGGATTATGATGCTCTTAGGAAAACCATTAATGCTTGAACCAAGGAGTTTTGAGCTCTTGTCATTGAACAATCAAAAACATCCCACATTTAAAAACATAAAGCACTCCATCAAAAATAATGTAGAAAGAACTGCAATTATATCAATTCATGGAATTCTGACGAAAAAACCAGGCGTGTTTGATGGTTTTCTGGGAATGACATCATATGAAAAAATTCATGAAGAGATAGAGAGTGCTTTAGGAAATAAAAGCATAGAGACGATTCTACTTGATATAGATAGCCCAGGAGGAGAGGTAAATGGAGTATTTGACTTAGCTGATTTTGTCTATAGTGCAAGAGGAAAAAAGAGGATAATAGCGATAGCAAATGATGATGCATATTCTGCTGCATATGCTATAGCTTCTAGCGCTGAAAAGATTTTTCTCACCCGCACTTCAGGAGTTGGGAGTATAGGAGTAATAGCAAGTCATATAGATCAAAGTAAATTTGACGAAAAACAAGGTATTAAGTACACCGCAATTTTTGCTGGTAGTCGAAAGAATGATTTAAATCCGCATGAGCCAATGACGTCTGAAAGTCTGGAAAGCTTACAAAAAGAAGTAGATCGACTATATGAAATGTTTTTGCAGCTAATAGCAAGGAACAGAGGTCTTTCAATTGAAAAGATTCGATCAACAGAGGCAGGGCTATATTTTGGGGAGAAAGCAGTAGAAATAGGCCTTGCAGACGGAATGACAATTCTTTCATCTATTAATAAAAACAGGAGTATTACTATGAATGAACAAACTACAACTGACCTAGAAACTGATAATTTGACTAAGTATCGTAATGAAGTTCTTGAATTAATACGGTTATGTAATCTATCACGAATGCCAGAGAAAATAGAAGAATTTATTGAGGAAAGCGTAAGTGTTGAGCAAGCCAGGGAAGTTTTAATGGAGTTACTTGCAGAGAGAACGAAGAAGACAGAGATTTTGAGTACAATACCACAGAATTCAGGAGAAGATTTAATGATACAGGTAGCAAGAAGTCGTAGGAGTTAAAGTATTTTTATAACCGCCGTATATAGCATTGATAAAAGCGGCGGTAAGCAGTTAAGGAGAAATTTATGAGTTGTATAAGCGAACAAAATAATCTGGGTGACTTATTAAAGTATGAGGCATCAAGTCTATATTCAAGAGACCAAATAACAGTAGCTAAAGGTCAAAATATTAAACTTGGTACAGTAGTTGCCAAGAAGACAGATGATGGTTTTATTAGAGTGCTGAACCCCACTGGAACAGACGGCACACAAACAGCAGTAGGAGTAATTACAACCGATATACATAGCAAAGATTCTGACATGAAAGGAGTAATTATTACTCGCAGTGCAATGCTAGCAGATCATGCAGTTGTGTGGCCAGCAAATATAACTGAAGAGCAGAAAAATGCAGCAATAAAGCAACTTGAAGGACGAGGGATCATCCTTCGCAAAACAGTCTAATTTAAGGAGAAATTCAATGCAAAATCCATTTACAAATACAGCATTTAGCATGACGGCACTAACAAATGCGATGAATATATTGCCGATAAATTATGGACGTGTTGAAAATTTAAATTTGTTTCCAAGTAGGTCAGTAAGATTTAGACATATTACCATAGAAGAACATAATGGAGTATTAAGTTTACTACCAACGCAAGTTCCAGGAGCACCAGCAACAGTAGGAAAACGTGGTAAAAGAAAAGTAAGAACATTTACGGTTCCACATATTCCACATGATGATGTAGTGTTACCAGAGGAAGTACAGGGAATAAGGGCATTTGGATCAGAAAGTGAACTTAAAGCGCTGGCAGATGTAATAACTGACCATTTACAGCTAATGAGAAACAAACACGCAATAACATTAGAGCATTTGCGAATGGGAGCGCTGAAGGGAATTATTCTTGATGCTGACGGGTCAGAATTATTAAATCTGTACAACGAATTTGAAATCACACCAAAAGTAGTAAATTTTGCCCTTGGAACAGCAACGACAGATGTAAAACGTAAGTGTCTGGAAGTACTCCGGCACATAGAAGATAATCTAAGTGGTGAATATATGACAGGAATTCATGCCTTGGTAAGCCCTGAGTTTTTTGATGCACTAACTTCTCATTCTAAAGTAAAAGAAGCATATGAAAGATGGCAAGAAGGAGCGCTACTTCGGAATGATATGAGGTCAGGATTTACGTTCTGCGGAATCACATTTGAGGAATATAGAGGGCAAGCAACTGATCCTGAAGGAACCGTGAGAAGATTTATTGACAAAGATACAGGTCATTGTTTTCCAGTAGGAACAGCGAGCACATTTACAACATATTTTGCACCAGCAGATTTTAATGAAACAGTAAATACTCTTGGACAGCCACTATACGCAAAACAAGAGCCAAGAAGATTTGATAGAGGGACCGATTTACATACGCAGTCAAATCCTTTGCCAATGTGCCATAGACCAGGGACATTAATCAAAGTCGTTGCAGCATAACAATACTGGTAGAGTAACTACAAGGTGGTGAGGCACAGAATGACTCTACCGGTATGCGCTTTCTTAGCATGTAAAGGTTAGTATATCAAAAAGAAATATGCAAGAGAATATTAAGCGATTATTGGAAGATTGTTTTTCCCATTTAGGAGAAGTGGCTTTGTATAAATCAAAGGATAAGTCATACATGGTACAAGTATTAAAGCAAGAGCCAGATAAATTATACGAGATTGGTGAAGGACAATTTGTGGAAGAAACTTTAGCGTTAGAAGTAAGTGCGTTTGATGTACTGCAGCCAATTGTAGGAGATATTTTTGTTATAGGTGACCGTAAATATAAAGTATATTCTCCACCGCTGCAAGATAATTCAGGAATGGTATGGAAAATTCGAGCGTCAGGAGTATAAATGCGTATTAACACCGGTAGTATTATACAAAGTATAGATGCTGAAAGGAAAAAAGTGGAAAAAGCGACAGTGAGTGCATTAAACAAAACAGCAATATGGCTAAAATCAAAAGCAGCTAAGGAAATCAGTGAGGAAAAGAGAATAAAATTAAGTTTGATAAGAAAGAGATTAAGGATTTTTAAGGCGAAAATTAGCAGATTAGACGTGTTAATTAGAGCAAATCTCTATGACATTAGAGCATCGACAATTGGTAAAATACAAAAAACAAGAAGAGGATCGAAAGTAGGAAAGCACCAATTTATAGGAGGATTTGCAGCAGTTATGCCAAAAGGAAATAGCGGTATTTTTAAACGTGAAGGAAGAGCAGCATTACCAATAAAGGAGGTTAAATTGCCATTGGAACCAGAAGCATCAAAAGTAATAAGAGATCTTGTCAATTATGAAGTTGAGAAAGTCTTTACAAAGTTTTTTGAACGTGAATTGAGCTACAGAGTATGAGTTGGAAGAATTTGCATAACGCAATCTGCACTACACTAAAGAGAGAAATATCCATTATACAAACCTGTGAAATTTATCCATCAATAAGAAAAGAATTATTAGCGCCAGCGGTGTTTGTAGAACTTAGCAGTCTTGAAAAAGGAGATGATCCTGGAACAGAAGAATTAGCGCTGAAAGCAAGATTTGAAGCACGAATAGTAATTGATAGCACGGTAGAAAATGCACCTATTCTTGTCAGAACATTAGCTGCTGAGGTTGCGAGAGTAGTAAATAAAAATACTTGGAATATGAAAAATGTTTCACCGGGAGAATTTATATCAGGAGGAGGAGATGATTTTAGGCCAGAGTTAGATGCGTATTTAGTGTGGTTGATTGAGTGGGTGCATACAATACACGTAGGTCGATCTATTTGGGAAGAAGGAAAATTTATGCCACACAAAATAGAAATCGGTGAAATAAATGTTAGAAAATAATTTTGCAATTTCGGAATTACAGAGAAAACTGGCCAACATTGTTCGTATAGGAGTTGTAAAAGAAATAGATTATGAAAAAGCAAAAGTAAGAGTTAAAGTAGGAGAATTTTTAACAGATTGGTTGCCATGGATAACGAGCAAAGCAGGAAAAGATAGAGATTGGTGTCCTCCAGACATTGATGAACAGGTTATGATATTTTCTCCTCTTGGTGAACTATCATTAGGAGTGGCATTGTCAGGAATATATCAGGAAAAGTACCCTGCACTAGAAAATAAAAAAGAAATAAATAGTGTGAAGTTTCAAGATGGAACAAAGTTTACATATGATAAAGAGAAGCATCATTTAGAGATTGAAGTAGCAGATAAAATAACACTGAAGGCTGGAGGATCGAGTATAGAAATGACAAAGAGCGAAATAAGCCTAAAAGCGAAAAGAATAAATTTAAATTGAGGAAAAGGTGAAGATAGTACATCTAGGAAATCAGTGCGGAGAAGCTATACCACATTTTTGTATTAGTGGCAGTAACAATGTTTTTGTAAATGGTAAGCCAGTTTGCCGTAAAGGAGATAATTTTACAGAAGGAAGAGTATTAATTGAAGGATCAAAAACAGTTTTTGCCAATGGGCTTGGAATGGGAAGAGTTGGTGATATGGTTTCTTGTGGTTCCAAGGTGATCAGTGGTAGCAATAGTACATTTGCAGGCTAAGAGTGAAAGGAATGGATGCTAAAACAGGAAAAGCGTTAGAAGAAATAGACCATCTTAAACAATCAATTATTGATATATTAACCACTCCAGTAAACAGTAGAATAATGAGGAGAAGTTATGGTTCAAGGCTATTTGAATTAGTAGATAAGCCAGTTAATCGTGATTTAACACTAGAAATTTATGCAGCAACAGCAGAAGCACTGGGGAAATTTGAGAGGAGATTTAAGTTAGAAAAAGTAAAAATGACAGAGGTGAAAGAAGGAAAAGTAACGCTTGACCTAGAAGGATTATATGTACCAAGTGGGAAAAACATTCGCTTTGATGGAATGGTTATATAAGTATGCAGCAGCCAAATATTATCGAACCACTGAACTTTGAAGAGATTTTTTCTCGGATGAAGGAAGAGTTAGTGAAGAGAGATGAAAGTTTTACAGCATTAGTAGAAAGTGACCCAGCGATAAAGGTATTAGAAGTAGCAGCATGGAGGGAATTGTTACTAAGACAAAGAATAAATGAATCAGTAAAGAGCAATTTACTAAAATTTGCAACGGGAGAAGATCTTGATAACTTAGCTGAGTTTTATGGAGTGGAGAGGCAAAAAGAAGAAGATGATGAACGATTTAGAAAAAGAATTAAAGCAAAGATAGTAGGCTCAAGCACGTGTGGAAGCAAGGAGTATTATAGGTATCATGCACTGTCGGCAGATAGTAGAGTAAAAGATGCATTAGTAGAATCACCTATACCAGGAAAAGTACAAATTTCAATCTTATCAACACAAACTGGCATAGTGTCAGAAGAGCTACTAGAGATTGTAAAAAAGCAGGTTACTAGAGATGATATAAGGGTATTAACAGATGAAGTAACAGTGATTGGTTGTAATATTGTGGAAATAGATATTCATAGCAGAATGAGCATAAGTCCTGTAATATCGAAGGAGGAAATTAAGAAGCAGTTTATTCAGAAGTTTGAATTAGCAAAAAGATTAGGGTGGAGTGTGACAAGATCGTGGATAATAGCAAACCTATTTGTAGATGGTGTAGAAAATGTGGAATTAATCGAGCCAAAAGAGGACGTTGTAGTACTAGGAAATGAGTGCGCTGCATTAAGAAAGTTAAAGGTTGAGTAATGTTATTGCCACCAAATGCAACAAAACAGGAAAAAGCGCTAGTAGATGCAACGGATTATAAAGTTGATCCAAGCTGTATAAAAGGATTTAAGTTTAGTCTTAAAGAAGAAACATTGCCGTGGATAGTAGAAGAATATGGCTTAGAAGGAATACTGCGTTGGGTAAAAGATAGAAGAAAAGCCGTAGTAGAAGGAGTGAAATTTCAAAGACTGAGAGGAACTCCAGCATCACTAAAAATAGCACTAAAGTGGGCGAATATAGAAAATATTACAATTATCGAAGAACCACCTGGTAAACATTTTTTCGAGTTGCAAATAGGAATAAAAGATGTTCCAAATAACTTTTTTGTAGATGCGGTTGTAGAGCTTGCAAAACTATCATTACCAGCAAGATCGCAGCTAATGAGGATTTTCAATGACCACTATAATATTAGCAGATTTATTTTAGATGAGAGTGTATTTGGCAGCTTACTATCAGACTATTCAGGTAGAAAGGTTGAAAAAGACGGACCAGTATTATCATTTGGTAGAATGAACTTTTTCAGATCTGGAGATCCATTAGTAGAAATTATAGACAACTATTTAAGGGAGCATTATGAGCAAGTATTTAGTAATGACATATATCGATTAGATGTAGCAGTACTTGGAGAAACAGAGCCTCACATAAAGGATTACAAAGGCATCTATGAAAGAAGTCATCAGTGGTATAACTTAAAAGCACTATATCCTTTACCACAGAGTTTATTACCAGAAATAAAGTTTGCAAAAGCGCAAGTTATATTATCGGATAGTTGGAATTTAGGAGAAATAAACACATGTTTTCCAGTTAGTAGTGTAGAGGAAAGAGGGAATAAATTTGTATTGGGAAGCGATAAACTGTCTGAGCAACGTTGGAATTTAAGATATAAACCAATTTTAGAAAGATTCAGCGTTACCCATGATTATAAAGCAGAAAACTATACTGATCAGAAGATTACAAAATATGTTTTAGCAGAACACAATATTTACTATAAAAACGATTTGGATACAGAGCAAAAAGGCTCAATACACGAACTAGAAAAGCACATTTTAGTGTTTTATCCAGGAGTACTGAAGTGGCACGGACATCGACATTTGCACAGAAGTTGGAAAAATAGTCAAGCAATATCTATAATAAGTTAAGTATTTATATTTAGATCCTCATATATTATATTAACAATAGGTAAAAGTGTATGAAATAAAAAGAAAAGGACTTGCTTTCTCATGCTAAAAAGGACATGACTTGAATAGCAGCAGGTAAATATAAGAAATTTGTCTGGCGCTAGAAAAGCTAATTTTGTGAGGTATGAAATGAGTTTTAGCAAGAGTAAGTTTTTTAAAGAAGTATCAAGTAAAGATATTAATAAAAGAAATGAGGAAGGAGAGACGATCTTGCACCAAGCAGTAGAAATCTCCGATTACAAAACAGTGAGATTATTAATAAAAAAAGGGGCAGAGGTAAATGCAAGAGATAAAAAGGGTTATACACCACTGCACTGCGCAGTATTCGCAAAAAGTTTAGAAAATGTAAAAGTGCTGATAAGGAAAGGAGCAGAAGTAAATGCCAGTCAATATGTCAGTGGATGTACGCCACTGCACTCTGCGTGCAAAATGGGAGGAGCAGGAGTTGAAATAATAAAAGAGCTGGTAAAGGCAGGGGCTGAGGTTAATCAACTGAATAAATATGGCGCAACACCAATGTATTACATCTGGGAAAGTGAAAAGTATTCTTTGTGTGATAGAGAAGAGAGTGAAAAGGCAAGTAAATTTTTAAGAGAAAAAGGTGGAATAACAAAAAGTAGAGAACTGACGTGTTATGGAATAGAGGGGCTAGTAGGAGAAATAGCAGACATGTTGAATGGAAGCTACATGCCGGAGCTAAAAATAATAGAGATAGGGGAAATAAGGAAGAGAGACAAATCGCTAATAAAGAAAGAATGTCAAAATTTAGCAAGCAAGATAATGAGCCAAGTAAACGAAATGATAGATGAGGTGGTGAGAAGGAAAGCTTAAAAAAAAGGTCAAAGAAAAGGTGAGGTAGATTATGTTAAAGTTTGGTAAGAAAGAGGAGTCACTATTAGAGAACTCATATAAAAATATTTATGAAAGAGACGAAAAGGGGAGAACAGCTCTACATTATGCAGTAGACGGAAAAATAGTGAGTTTATTAGTTGAAAAAGGAGCGAATGTAAATGCAGCAGATATAGGAGGATATACAGCACTGCACCTAGCGGTAACGGAGAAACATCTAGAAACCGTGAGAGAACTGATAAAATCAGGAGCAAATGCAAATGCTGAAGAGTATGGCAATAAATGTACTCCATTGCACCTTGCATGTATGGTGGGGAAAGTGGAAGTAGTAAAAGAGTTAGTGGAAGCAGGAGCAGAAATAGAGCAAGAAGATAAGTTCGGAATGACAGCAATGGATTATGCGAAAAATAGTAAAGAGATAATCGAGGTATTAAAGAAAGAAACAGACAGAATTGAGAAGTTATTTATAAGAGGCTGAAAACATGGAGGAAGAAACAGAAAAGAAAGTAATGAATTTAGAGAGAAAACCTTTGGGTGAGCTGAGAAAAACGTGGAAGAAGGTATTTGGGGAAGAGGCGCCTAGATACTCAAAGAAATATCTGATACCAAGATTAGCTTATAGAATGCAGGAAAAAGCGTATGGAGAAATGTCAAGAAAAGGAGCAAAAAGACTAGAGTATCTGGCAGATCGGCTAGAGAAGGGAAAAAGAATAAGTAGTGACAAACTTCCAGTAGCAGGAACAGAGCTAATATTAGAGAGAGGGGAAGAAACGCATGCGGTAATGGTAACAGACAAGGGTTTAATCTACAAAGAAGAGTTTTATACATCATTGTCAGCAGTGGCAGGAAAAATAATGGGAATGAGCTACAACGGACCTTTATTATTTGGGATGCGTGATAAAAATGGAAGTTGAAAATGCTAAAAGAAGTAAGATGTGCGATATATACGAGAAAATCAAATGAAGACGGACTAGAACAAAAGTTTAACAGTCTTGATGCCCAGCGAGTAGCATGTGAAAAGTACATAAAGAGCAGAGAAGGCTGGGTAGCATTGGCCAAAAGGTACGATGATGGAGGTTTCTCAGGAAAGAATTTAGAAAGACCAGCAATAAAGGAATTATTTGAAGATGTAAAAAAAGGAGAAGTGGACTGTGTGGTAGTATATACGTTAGACAGGTTATCAAGGGAAACAAAAGATAGCATAGAAGTGACGTCGTTTTTTAGAAGACATAGAGTAAATTTTGTAGCAGTAACACAAATATTTGACAATAATACGCCAATGGGGAAGTTTGTACAAACGGTATTATCAGGAGCAGCACAACTAGAAAGAGAGATGATAGTAGAGAGAGTAAAAAATAAAATAGCAACATCAAAAGAGCAGGGATTATGGATGGGTGGAACTTTACCGCTAGGGTATGATGTAAAAGATAAAGAATTAATAATAAATGAGAAAGAAGCGAAAATAGTAGGGCACATATTTGAAAGATATTTGGAGCTGAAGTCAATGGCAGAATTGGCAAGGGAGTTAAATAGTCAAGGATACCGGACAAAATCAGATATCTTTAAAAAAGCGACGGTAAGGAGAATAATAACAAATCCAATATACATGGGAAAAATCAGACATTATGAGAAAGAGTATGAAGGAAAACATGAGGCAATAATAGAGGAAGAAAAATGGCAAAAAGCACAAGAATTGATAAAGAATCAACCATATAGAAAGGCGAAATACGAGGAAGCACTGTTAAAGGGAATAATTAAGTGCAAGGGCTGTGATGTAAACATGACTCTGACATACTCAAAAAAAGAGAATAAAAGGTATCGATATTATGTATGCAACAATCATTTAAGGGGAAAAGGTTGTGAATCAGAAAACCGAAATGTAATAGCAGGAGAAGTAGAAAAAGAAGTAATGAGAAAGACAGAGCAGCTATATGAAAATGGGAAAGAAAAGACCGAAGAAAAATGGAAAAATTTAAGTTTTGGAAAGCAGAAAGAAGTAGTGAAAAAGTTAATAAAGGGAGTAATGGTAAAAGAAGATGGAATAGAGGTGAGTTCAGAGGATAAGATAGAATTTATACCGATATGGTTAAAAAAGAAAGGAAATAAATGCACAGTAGTAGAACCAGAAGGAAAAACAAATAATGCGTTACTGAAAGCAGTGGTAAGAGCCTACCTGTGGAAACGGCAACTAGAGGAAGGAAAATACGCAAATATAAAAGAGCTGAGTGCCAAAATTAATATAGGTACAAGACGTATACAACAAATTTTAAGGTTGAATTATTTAGCACCAAAAATTAAAGAAGATATAGTAAATGGGAGGCAGCCAAGGAGTTTGAAGTTAGCTGACTTGAGGGAGATACCGATGCTATGGAATGAGCAGATGGAGAAATTCTATGGTCTTAATTTGTAAAAGCAACAGGAGATCGATGTGCCAGAAAATACTTCAAAATTAAAAGCTTAATTATATGATGAAAATAGTGACAATCTTAAACTTATATGTGAAACGACCTCAGAGCTTCAAAATTATTGCATAAGAACCTAATAGCCCTTCTTTCGCTGAATCATGTGTTGGGTCTGATAAAGGAAATTCTGTAGATATCATAAAAATCAATTCAATCAAACACAAAATTCGAGAAAGTAGAAAGTGTGGAGCAGTCAGTCTTTTTTGAATCAAACACGAAGGGCTATACCTATAAAAGAATAAATACCAAGAAAGGAAAATAATTTCTTTAGAAGAATCTCTAAATTATTAACTCAACACTTATTCCCCTACTATTTCTCCTCACCTTGAGCGTATGGTTTATACCTCAAAAAATCTTGCTTTGAAGATACATCAATTTTTTTACCCTTCAAGATCTTTCTTTTGTTTAATAATTTTAGTTGACTTTATTAACACACTGCTATTTCTTTCGAAGCCCCCATCTTTTGCAGTTGATCTAAACTATCGATTGGCCTCATAAGAGTAGATGGAATACCTGATTCTTTCACTACAAAATCTGATTGTTTAATAGTTTCAGCTAACTCTATAAGTATTTGACCGTTTCTTTCAAAACCTTTATCTTTTATAGCTTGTAGAACACTTTTCCCTCCTAAAAGGCAGCTTTCCCCTAAACTTGATTGATCTTTTAATTTGTCAAACTTCTCCTGGTTCTCTTCATCAAGATTTACTTTTATTATATTACTACCTTCATCACTAGGACATAGATGAATACTAATCTTGCCTACTTCAGTGATAAAGGACATTTCAATGCCACCTCCTAAGACATCTGTATAATTTCTTTTTTTTCCTATGCTTTCAACTCTTATTATACTTTTCCCGATCTGTAAGATGCTACTTTCTATACTGAAATTTTCATTCACCTTACTATTCATAACCTTTGTAACTTCAACGATACTATTTTGTGGCCATCTGAAAAAAACAAGATTGTTATCTACTTCTACTTTCAGATCATCATCTTTAATCTGTTCATTCTTGTTTACTAAACCTTTATATGCGATACTTTTTAGTTCGTCCTTAATTTTTTTACATTCTGTAAAAATAGGTTCATCACTTCCGTACATAGCTTCATCTATCATTCCGTCATTGTAAAAATCAGACTCTATTTTTGCACCTGCTAATAGTAGCTTATTGACAATATTGAATAAAGGTTCTAAAGCCTCTTCCCACTCATCTATTTGCTCCTCCCCATTGTCCTTATAACGTGATCTAGTAGTAGGAGTTATACGCATAACACTGCTAGCATTAGCAATGTCAATTATTTTTTTTAATATAAAATTCGACACACTACATTCATAGTGATCACAGCGTAAATTTAGCTTTATTTTTCTTTTCAAATATTCATCTATTAAATGTTCCATCTTTTCTAGAGTGACCTTTGCAGGATTTTCATATCTATTTTTATGAAACTCTTTCATTATACTTTCCATATTGTCATGAAATTCATCAATCGAAGCTTTTTCGCTCTCAGTTAACAGATTTGCTAAATTCATTAAAATTGAGTTTTCTGGAATAAAAGAACTTTCAACAACAGTATTGTTGTCTTCAATAACGGACTCATTCCAGTCATCATCACTTTGTTCTTGACTTAACGATGATGCGCTGCCTTCAAGAGTGTGCTGACCAAAAGGTTCCGTACGCTGTTCTTCAGTGGCTAACCCACTATTTGCACAGATCTGCTCATCCTTTGAAATATATCCTAACACCATACCCCCTCAATCTATAAACATATTATGCACAATAATTAGCATGAATAAAATCCAATGCAAGTATAATTTTTCTAACTTTTATATTTTTTAGAGAGTTGTGTTCTTCTACTATCACTTCATATATCTTTGCTATCCAACAAAAAACCGTTTCTGGACAACCTCTGTAGCATGACGTTCTTGGCCCATATGTGGTATTATGTAAAAGTTAGAATTAAACAGCGACCTAACAACTGCCAAGGATAAAAAAACTTCAAGAAAAACATTTTCTATATTAATGGATACAAAAATTTTATTGGAATTTACAGGAAATACAATACTCCTCAGCGTCATAAAAATTTTAAATGTTTACTTTATTCAAAAAGATAAAAATAGATCGTATATTTGTGAGAACAAGCCGCGTAAAAATAAGGTTATAAAAATAGAATTTTGAAATCTTTGCAACAAAGTTAGGCAAAACAGTTCGTATGTAGATATGGATGAAATGGTCTAATATGGCTAGTTTCATCGTATAGCAGAACCACTATATTAAAAAGTTCGTATGGATCACGTGGTAGTCCAATCCATCCCAAAACAAACTCTTCTCACGACCCTTGGTTTTGAATGCTGGAAATGGTTGTGTTATTTGAGTTAGTGGTAATTAATGTTAAAGAGTGAAAATTAGTTTATTTGGAAATAAAAGGAAAATTCATTGCAATTCTATATTTAAAATAGAATAAAGCTCTTTTTGCATCATGTATTAATAAAAAAATATATTTTTTTGCGTATCCTTTCGTTTTAATTAATATGAAGTGATATGACACCTAATGTAGAGTTTAAAGATAATCACGGCACATCGATATCAAATTTGGAAAATGTTAAAATTATAACCTTGAGCGATGAGAAAGGTAATAAGTATACTTTAGATGCAAGCAATGGTAGTCTGGAATTAAAATATAAACAAGATGGTCAAGGTGAAATAAGCTATAAAGTAGGAGGTTTAGCGGCAGCTTTTAAAAGTCTACTTGATATGAAAAGTACTAACAATGATGAACATACAGTACTTGAAGAGAAGTTAGCAGAAAAGTCCATAGTGGAGGCGATATTTTATGCAAAAGATTTTGATAAGGGTGATAGAATCTCTAACTTGATACTAGATAGTACATTTTCTAGGCGAGATGTTCTGCTTGCTTACCTAAATAAAAAGGTTGATGTTGAAAATGTATATACTAAGGAAGAAGTAGATGAAGGATTAAATAAAAAGGTTGATGTTGAAAATGTATATACTAAGGAAGATACAGATAGAGGATTTATTTCTCGTGACAGTGACGGAATCAATAGATTAGCAAGGGAATTATTTTATAAACATGATCCCAATGCAACTTCAATTTTAGTTAATACATTAGGGAAGCTTCTTGATGAAAAATATGAAATATATGGTGATAATAAAACAGCAAAAGATTTTTTGGCAGAAAAGGGTAATTTTGCTAAAGCTGATGGCTCTAATATAAAAATTTTAGAATTCACGAAAAAAATACTTGATGCAACAGAGGATATAGGATATAGGAGATGGGAAAAAGAAATCAATTTTAGTGGAGAAATTAGGCAGATTTCTTGATCAAACTGCTGATAACGAAAATGCTTATGATGGTAAGATAGCAAAAGCTTTTTTAGGAGACAAGGGGGTGCAGGGATCAAAAGGTGCAGATGGTCCTCAAGGTCCGGCAGGTAGAGATGGAAAAAGCCCATCAATTGAGGAAGTCGCTGTACAGCTACTTACTGATGAAAATAAAGATATATTGGGAAAAACAGTACTTGATATAACTGATAGCACTGGTCAAAATCTTGCTACTCATGTTGCTAATAAAATAAATCTTAATTCGCAGGATTTTATAAATAAAGCTGATCCAATAAAACTCGCTGAGTTGCTTTTTAATAAAAGTAACTTAGATCAACTTGCAGCCAAAAAGATTGCCGAAGATAAAGTTAGCTCGTATAAGATTTCTGAACTAGTATTTAACGATGCTAAGAATGCACTAGCAGAGAATTATCAGTGGGATCAAAAGAGCTTTATTGAAGATATAATAAAAAATGTCGGCACTTCTAGGTTAGCTGAGTTGTTATTTAATGCTGGCAGTATAGAGAAAGGTGAAGCAAAAAGAATTACTGAAGGGAAGGTTAGCCCTGAAAAATTAGCTGAATATTTGTTTAATGCAAGTGGCTTAGGCGATAATATAGATGAGTCGAAGACGTTAGTCAATAACGTAACTCAGCACCTTTTGAATACCAAGGTAGATGAAATAGGGAAAGCGGTTGTGAAGGATAATGAAAATAGAGAGATCTTAGCAGGTAGTCGTATTTTGCAGGAAGGAGTGGCAGAAAAATTAATTAGTAGCAACACAAATAAATTGGGACAAGCTATTCTGAATGTGAAAAACAAATTTGGTAATGACGCAAAACCTGTGCTGGAAACTCATCTTGCCAATAACAGCAGCTTTCAGGAAGCTGTGGCAGGAAATCAAGATTTAAGGACTGCAGTAACAGCTAATTTTGGGAGCAATAGAGATTTTTGCAATATTGTAACAAGAGATCTTAGTAGAGATGAAGAAAGTCTGTTAATTGATAGGCTGCCTTTTTATGAAATTCCAGATGATCCAAATGCTCCGCTTTCTTGGAATTAGTAATGTAATTTTTGCTAGACCAACCGATTCCAAGAAAAATTGTTCTCACGCTTGCTGGTTTTGGGTGCTGGAAATGGTTATATTGTTTAGGTTTTTAACAGTATGTATTGCTAAATTAGTAGCAATATATTAAAGACTTTCATCAAAAATTATTCCATAAAAAATTTCTAAATAGGGGTTGATAAGTTTTAAAAATGGAGTATTGTACTGAGTAGGAAAATAGTTTTTTTTATATAGTTTATGAAAGATCAAACGAGCCTTACAACGGATTTTACGCATGCTATAGAAAATGACGACTTTAAACGGTTGGAGGAATATATTGATCAACATATTGATAAATATAATGTTAATCGTGAACTTTTAGATAAGTTGCCTTTGCTGTCCTGGGCTGCCTGTAAAAATAGTGTAAATGTAGCTCAACTTCTTCTTAGTATTGGTGCTGATATTGACATTAGATGTGACCAAAATTGGACACCTCTACACTATGCTGTTAGTGCAGGTCAATACGATATGGTTAGATTTCTTGTTGATCAAGGTGCCAGCATTTTAGCTAAGGATAATAATGTTAAGACACCTTTACGCATAGTAAATGAGCTTGGTAACACAGAAGTAGCAAACTTTTTGAGAGCAAAGCTAGATAAATATTTATTTTCTGCTATAGAAAGAAAGGATATTAGAAAGGTTAGTGATTTTCTTGATGGAGGTGCTAATATTGAGGCTAAAGGTATAAACAATCAAACGCCTTTGTGTGTAGCTTCTTGTAAGGGTAATTTGTATGTCCTTAAACTTCTTCTCAGTAGAAATGCTAAGGTTAACGTTCAAGATGATAGTAGAAAAACACCTTTACATTATGCTGCTAGGGAAGGTCATTCAGATGTAGCTGAACTTCTTCTTGGCCGTGGTACTATGATTGATGCTGAAGACTGTTTTGGTATGGCTCCTCTACACTATGCTGCTTACCACAATAGAAAAAATATGGTTAGCTTTCTTATAAAACAAGATGCCAAAATTGAGGCCGTGGATAAAGAAGCTAAAACACCTTTACATTATGCTGCTGGGAAAGGTCATTTAGATGTAGCTGAACTTCTTCTTGACCGTGGTGCTATAATTGATGCTGAAGACCGTTTTGGTATGACTCCTCTACACTATGCTGCTTGCTACAATAGAGAGGATGTGGTTAGCTTTCTTATAAGCCGAGATGCTAAAGTTGAGGCCATGGATGAAGAAGATAAAACACCTTTACATTATGCTGCTGGGGAAGGTCATTTAGATGCAGCTAAACTTCTTCTTGACCATGATTCTATAATTAATGCTAAAGACCGTTTGGGTATAGCTCCTCTACACTATGCTGCTTACTACAATAGAGAGGGTATGGTTAGCTTTCTTATAAGCCAAGGTGCTAAAGTTGAGGCCATGGATGAAAAAGCTAGAACACCTTTACATTATGCTGCTAGGGAAGGTCATTTAGATGTAGCTAAACTTCTTCTTGAATGTGATGCTATAATTGATGCTAAGGACTGTTATGATCGGGATCCTTTATATTATGCTGATTCGTATAATAAATTAGATGTAGTTAGACTGCTTGAAGGTAGGAATGGTGTGAACACTTGTAACCCTCTTACTAATTTTTTAAGTGCATGTATCCATTCCCCTATTGCTCGTTACTTCGGAAGTGTTTGCGTAGA
Source organism: Wolbachia endosymbiont (group A) of Udea olivalis (assembly GCF_964028365.1). Taxonomy (NCBI): domain Bacteria; kingdom Pseudomonadati; phylum Pseudomonadota; class Alphaproteobacteria; order Rickettsiales; family Anaplasmataceae; genus Wolbachia; species Wolbachia endosymbiont (group A) of Udea olivalis. The sequence goes on along the minus strand of NZ_OZ034773.1, from coordinate 1,108,665 downwards.
AGGAGCGCCAATTTTATACAGAAGGCAACGTGCCTCTGCAATTGATCACAATGCTTTGGAAGGTAGTTTACGACTCTTCAGTATCTGTAAAGGAGGAAGAGAAGGTATAGATAAAACACGTTTCAATAAAGAGATTAGTTATCTACATGAAAATGCTTATTTGTATGATGTTTTACTGTTACAAGATGAGGAAAATCAAAACACACTTTTGCATGTGGTTATTAAAGAAAATCAGGTTGATCTTGTAAAAGAACTTTTGTGTATTCTTAAGGAGCCATATCGTTCGAATAAGGTGTATAAGTGCAAGTATTTTGAAGATAAGCAAGAAAATGAAAAGCCGCTTTCTAAAGTTATTAATTCTAAGGATAAAGACGGAAAAGATGCAATTACTCTGGCTATTGAAGGTAATGACCCAGAATGTATTTCGGCTCTTTTCAAGTATTTAACTTATGAAAATATTAACAGAAGGAAAGATGTTAAAAGCGATTACACACCTCTACATGAAGCTGTGCGTTCTAGAAGTAGTAACGCAATTAGTGCGCTTCTAAAATCAGAGCATGTAAACGTTGAGCTCATAGATGGAAGATCTTACAGAGCATGGAAATATGTTAATAATGAAGAAACAAAACAATTGTTTATTAGGTATTATAGTGATAAAATTAATGATTTGCGTAAAGAATTAGCACATTGCAATGAAAAATTAGCGCAAGTCGAGTATTTCCTGTGCAGAACAAAACTTGCTTTTGTATGCTCTGCAGCTTTTGGCTCTTGTCTTAATATGTATAAAAATTTTCATGATGCAAGAAGTGGAGATATGCCAGGTGTTACCATTCATCCTCTCTTGTTGTTATTTTCTAGTGCTACAGGTCTAATAGTGTTGTGTAATCATTTTATCGATTTAACACTTTCAAAGTATAAAGAAGAAAGTGTTAGCTTGCAAAAAAAATTGGACAGTTTTAGAGAAGCAAGAGATAAGTTGGAAAATAAATTACTTCATTTTCAAGAAGGTACATCTCAGGGTATTAGGACGAATTCAATTTCTACGCAACTATCTGATTATGATGACGTACCTGGAACATTAGAATCACCTACCTCTATAAAGAGCTTTGAAAGCTCAGCAAAGGTATCCGTTTATAACCTGCCTAAGGAATTTAAGTAGCCTAATTTAGTAAGTACATAGAAGTAATCATATTAAAGAAGATATTGGTTTTTGAAGTAAGAGGAGAAAGCTCACAATCTTTGCTCATGTGTCTAAATTGGAGAACCAAGAGAAAGTTTGTTCCACAATAGAGATGTTCAAAAAAGTGTGTCAAATCAAAAAGAAAGTAATAAATTGATATAAAAAGGTGAAATAGAAAACCACTTATTGGCTGAAAGTGAAGAAAATAATAGAAAAAATGGGAGAAATGCAAAGGCTTTACGTACAAGTGCAGATTCATTTGAACTTTTAACACCAAGAGATAGAGAAGGAACCCCAAATAGTCAAAAAAAGGCAAACAAACTTACCCAGGGCTTGAAACGAAGATTTTAAGCACATTTGCAATACCAATCGATTTCCAAAAAAATCTTCTCATGCTAGCTGGTTTTTATTGCTGAAAGTGGTTGTATTATTTAGGTTCTTAGTAATATTTAATATTAAATTAATAGTAATTCATTAAAAATTTTCATCAAAAATTATTTCAAAAAAATTTTAAATTAGGGGTTGACAAGTTTTAAAAGTGGAGTACTATTCCTGAAATACATTAGATTACTAATTTTTTATGGTATGTAAGTGTGTGATGGCTAAGGTAATTTTACTTTTGTGAGCGGGCTATGTTATGTGAGGGCATTCCAGAATTCTTGTTTGAGGGAAGATGGTCCTTTCTGTGTTGCTTGAGGAAAGAAAAAAGCTCAGGGTAAGAGTGGCTTGTTATAGTGTGATTGCTTAGTTAAGTTAGGTAAGTTTTTATAAATGTGGAGGGACAAATGACTTTAAACAATGATGATTTATTAGTTAGTGCTGCAGGAGCAGGACGCCTTAGTGACGTTAGAGAACTTCTTGAGAAAGGGGCTAATATTGAAGCTAGAGATAGTGATGGTTACACATCTTTGCATAGGGCTGCTGAAGGAGGTCATTTAGAGATAATTAGATTTCTTATAGATAAGGGGGCTAACATTGGAGCTAAAAATAAGGATGGTGGAAAACCTTTAGATGTAGCAAATACCTCTCGTCAGTCAGAAGTAGTAAACTTTTTAGGACCAAAGCAAAGTGAGTATGATAGACTTTTATTTGCTGCTGTAGAAAGTGGGAATGTTAGTGAAGTTACAAATCTTCTCAATATTGGAGCTAGTATTGAAGTTAAAGGTGTAGAAAATGCGGAGTTTAGGTTAGCCCGTTATGTAAAAAGAATTATGGAGATGAGTAATTACCATAATGTTCATTCGGAAAAAAATCTGAGCTTGAAAGGATAAAAGGAGAATTACCAGAGTCAGTAAAGAATGCAGTATTTTCATCGGAGGTATGTATTAAAAGTGTTTACTATAGTAATGAGTATTTATATCCTGCTAGTGATTATCTTAGCCATGATAGGGATAGAAGGAGAGTATTTACTTGGAGGCCAGGGGGCAAAGATAGTTCATGTCAATGGAAATTTGAACCTGAAGGTAACAACATATATATAAAAAGCACTTATTTTAATGAGTATTTATATCCTGCTAGTGATTATCTTAGCCATGATAGGGATAGAAGGAGAGTATTTACTTGGAGGCCAGGGGCAAAGATAGTCCATGTCAATGGAAAATTGAGGATTGTGGATCTACTCGCAAGAAGCGTGATGTACAATATAGTATTACAAAAGAAGCTAAGTGTGATCTATCTTATGATAATGCATCAGACAATTCATCGCAAAGTGACGAAATAGGCTATAACAAAATAGGAGCTACAAGCGGAGCAAGTAAGCCGTCTTCATGGATAGATGCTGTTAAAGGTGTTTTTCAGTTTATCTCTTCCCCTTTAAGGGCTGCGTTGCCTTCATTTTCAGAAAATAGCTCTAGCCGTTCTGGTACAGCAGGAAGTAGCTCCAATCATTCTGATACAGTAAGAAACCCAAATATCCAATATACTAGCCAATTTAGTCGTGAAGTTTGTGCGAGTAATAATGCTAGCTTGATGTTTTTCTTGTTACAAGCTTTTCTAGATAAAAAGTGTCCTCTTCCTAAGTTTTCTGATGTTAATCCTGTAAAGGCTCTTTTTTACACATCGGATATTATAAAGTCGTTCAAGGAAGTATTAGAGAAGCAAGCTGAATCGAAAGGTGGTATAAAAATGCACCGCTTAGATATTAATTTTGAGAAATTATTTGAGAAGATTAATGAAAAAATTAGGAGTGGTGAATTTAATGAAATTTCAGGGATTTTAAAATCATACGCAGAGGAAGCATTGCCTGGTAGAGAACCCGGAGATCCCGGTAGATTAAGTCCGAAAAAGTTTGATAAGTTTATGGCTGAATTTAATAGAAGAATAGACCCAGTAATAAATCAATTAATGCAACAAATGTTAAGCAGATTAGAAGTGAGTGACGTAAAAGAACAACAAATAAGCTTGGAGCCTAAAAGTTATCTAAATAATACTTCTGTTCAATGTCATTTAACTCAAGCTAGAGGTCAAGGTAAAGTATTAATTCCTTAATTTTTGAATTTCATCTATCGAAAGGCCGGTAATTTGAGCGATAACATCAATAGAGACACCGGCCTTAAGTGAGTTCTTTGCCACTTCGATTTTCTCTGCTTTTCTGCCTTTTTCATGTCCGATTTGGATGCCTTCTTCTTTACCTTCTTCTCTACCTTTTTCAGTAGCATCATCAAGTTTTTGAGCGAGGACAGCCTGTTCATCAAGAATACGTTTTATTTCCTGTTCATAGGCAATAAATTCTTTTTCTGACCAGTTGAATCTATTTAGCTCTTCATAGGCCTTTTTAATTATTACATCACTACCTATTATTTTTTCCAGCTCTTCTTCACTAGTCTCATCTGCATATCGAAAAAAATAAACCCATTTTTCAACTATATTTTCCAACTGATCTTCCTTATTCTTTGGAAATTTTGGCAACTCAATAAATATAAAATAGAAATCTTTTAGATCATGCTCATTAGTGTCTTCATCTCGAATAGTATGCTTTGATTTGTACTCAGATTTATTAGGAAACAGTACACAATCTGCTATAGCAATGAAGATAATTTCCTTAAGGTTATGATACTGGTCACCTTTATCAGCTTGCCTTGAGTAAGCTTTAGCAGCATAGTATTGGGCACGTTTTTCAAAGCCTTTAGTTTTAGCGACCTGCATTTCGCAAATGTATTGAGCACCTGTAGAATCTCTACAGAGAACATCAACAATACTTTGCTTTTTAGCGGCGATATCGGGGTCTTGAATAGTATTTAAAAACTCTATATCCTTTATTTCATTTTTACCAGTAAAGCCAAGAATATCATTGAGGAAGTGAATAAGGATATCTCTATTTTTTTCAGTACCGAAGATACGCTTAAACGATACATCATTTTTGGGATCAAGAAACTTAGAAAAAGTCATAAGAAAGAACCTTAAAAAGCATTAATAATTATACACAATTCTGAAGAAATGTTCAAGTTTTTTATTTTTTTAAGTTTTGAATGCGTTGATGAAAAAAATGTCTCCCATAGATGGCTTTAGAATGCTACTACGCACCTTAGACGTCCTTTTTACATCTTTTATTAACCCTTCTATAAAGCGCCTTAAAAGGCTGGCAAATGGATGCTATGAGTTTGGAGCTGTAGGAGATATCAAAGATACCCTTTTTGGTGTATAAAAATACGAATCTACGACAACATCGTTTAAAGAAATTAGCAGCTATTAATATCTTCTACCTTTTCATAAAAAAATAAACAAAAAAAAATTGAAAATTTGATTTGACTTCACCCAAAAGCTATGGCTTTATGCCAATACTGCTAAGAAAATAACAGTAAACATTTAAAAATAATTTATTATTAGTGAAGGGTATATTATATGAACAATAAGAATAAAAGTAAAGATCGTAAAAAAGAAATAGAGTTCCGAATTGACCTTACCCAGAAAAAGTGGAGAGAAAGAAAGGAGTTTTTTTGGGTAAAATAAAATTTTGGAGGATTAGAAATGGCAAGAGAATATACGGCAGAATTCAAATTGGAAGCTGTTAAGCTGACAAATGAACAAAGAAAGGTAGGTCAACCAGTTGCAAAAGTAGCAAGAGATCTAGGAATAAGGGATAGTGTATTAGGAAAATGGATGAAGAAATATAACGAAAAAAAGTCAGCGGCAAATGCATTTCCAGATGTAGCACCTTATGACAAAGAGAGATTTGATTTACAGAAAGAGTTAGCAAAAGTAACAAGAGAAAGAGACATTTTAAAAAAAGCCCTGGCCAGTCAAAAAGAGTAAAATATTTTTTTATATAGTAACTGCTATAAAGTACAGGAATTATGTAGGATTTTCTGCTAGTGGCTACTATAAGTGGACCACAAGAAAAATAAGCAGTAGAGAATCAGCAAATAAAGAGTTATTAGCAGATATTCAAAAAATATATCAAGCTTCTAAATGTAGATATGGAGCTCCTAAAATTCATGCTGAATTAAAGGCTTTGGGTAAAAGTTGCAACTTAAAAACAGTGCAAAGTATTATGCAGAAAAATGGTATTCAGGCTATATTGAGAAGAAAATTTAAAATTAAGAAACAACAAACGGACAGTAGCTCCCAATATATTAGACCAAAACTTTATTGTCGATCAACCAAATAAAGTATGGGATTACTTATATAAAAACCAAAGAAGGATGGCTATATTTGGCAACAATAATCGATCTATATTCACGCATGGTAGTTAATGAGCAGTTCAATAAATAAACAATTGGTTATGGACTCTTTATTAATGGACGTTAACAAGCGTAAACCTGCCAAAAATCTACTATTACATAGTGATCAAGGTTCACAATATACTTTGCAAGGTTATCAATATCTCTTATCCATAAAAAACATAGATGAGTCATAAAGGTTGTTGTTACGACAATTCTGTTGTGGAAAGCTTCTTCAGTTCTCTAAAAAGGGAGTTACCAATAGACACCTCTCGGCACTCTAAACAGCATATCAAAACTGCTATATTTGAATATATAGAAATTTTTTATAACAAACAACGTCACTATTAACTATTGCATTCCAGAACAATTTGATGCATCATTCTTTTTGTAAAAAACATTCCAAACTTTCTCTCCACTTTTTCTGGGTAAGGTCATCATAGCATTAGTTAGATGCATTAGAATTGATCATGATGATGTACATATAATGTTTAGGTTTCAAGAACTTGCTCTGGAAATGCAAAAAAAAATGTTCAACATTATGTCGCGAGTCAAACTTAGGGTATTTGGCGTCTCATGTTTAATTTTTCGCACTACGTGCATCGCATGTCTTTAAAAATTTCTGGGTTTTTACCTATATAAGCCGAAACGCGCTTATAAAGCGTTACAAGACATCAAAAAATGCCAATACTCGACAGAGATAGTAAAAGACTAGCTAACTCGGGGATTCTTTGTCTTTTTTTCTGCTTAGTAAATTTCTTAAACATTTGCAGCGTAGGTTAGTTGCAATTAAAAGCAGCTGAATTTCGCTTGTCAAGCGTTTAAAACATAAAAAACGCCAATATTTTAAAGCGGATAATAACCCCAGGGCTTCTTTTGCCTTTTTTTTATTTGGTAAATTTCTTAATGTTTATGGCTAAACGACAATCGTCATCCCGCTACTTGTTAGCGGGATCTAGAGATACCGCGAATGAATCGCGGTATGACGGTTTGTGGCGGCATGACGATAAGGTTTATACCTTGTCATCCCAGTGCTTGACACTGGGATGACAGCTAGCCTGACAATCGTCATCCCGCTACGTGTTAGCGGGATCTATGCTTTGAGATACTGCGAATGAATCGCGGTATGATGGTTAAGTAAGGGATCTATGCTAAGAGATGCCAAAGACCTTCATGAAACTTTGCCCATTTGGCTTCTCTAAAGATTTCGTTTACAGAATCTAGTAACTCAGCTATGCAGAATAAAAAAAGTTTGTATGGTATATAAATAGTGTGTTTTTTTTATAATTATTTTCTATAATACATAAACCTTTGGTCCAAGCTGTAAATGCCACCATAGGCATTAAAAGTTAATTAACAAACTGCAATGTATAATTAAATAAAGAAACTTGTAAGACTTTGATCTTACAGATTATAAACTTGTCATAAAGTTTAATAGTGTCTGTTACTGCTTTTAGGTGTGAGGCTAGAGGGTTATTAGCAGTAACAGACACTATTAAACTTATTATAAAACTTACTTAAAGTAAATACTTAATTTAAAATATTATAATATTTTTACTTACAATAGATTTATGTAAATGCTTTTTTCCTCAATTAGTATTGTACTATTATACTTGTTGAATGCTAAAAAATTATTAACCATCACTAATCTCTATTTGCATAGTAAGTTTATATATACTATTATACAGTATATCACTTAGTTTTATAGCAAACAAACAAAAGATATGGTGAAGTTATTTGCACTATTGATAATATTTTACTCAAATATATCTGTTGCCTCTGCTCCTACTTCCTGGCAATTTGGATTTCCTGCTCCTGCAACTGAAGTAATGGAGGCTGTAGTTAGGTCACATTCGTTTGTGATGCTTGTGATGGTTACAATAATGCTTTTTGTGTGGGCGCTGCTTGCTTATATAGCGTTTCGCTTTCGTAAAAGCAAAGTAACAAACATAAGTAAAACTACCCATAGTGTTCCTTTAGAAATTATTTGGTTTGTTATACCAACTATCATTGTTGGTATATTAGCCTTTGAAAACGCTAAATTACTGAAGCTACAGGAAGAAATACCGAAAGCTGATATAACACTGAAAGTTATTGGCCATCAATGGTATTGGAGTTACCAATATCCAGAATATCAAGGTGTGTCATTTGATAGTTATATTAAGGGAAAAGAAGACTTTATCGAAGGAGATTTAAAGCTGTTCTCTGTTGATAACAACATCGTTTTACCCGTTAATGCTAACGTTCGTTTACAAGTTACAGCAGGAGATGTTATACATAGCTGGGGAGTACCAGCTTTTGGTGTAAAAATTGATGCGATACCAGGTAGGCTGAATGAGGCGTGGTTTAATATCAAAAAGCCTGGTGTTTATTATGGGCAGTGCTACGAATTGTGTGGTCAAGGCCATGGATTTATGCCAATTGTTGTTGAAGCAGTAAGCAAAGAAGATTTTAATAAGTGGATTGAAAATAGAAAATTAGTGAGTTAAATTTGGAGTATAGATATGAGTGACGTACCAAAGGGCATAAAGCGTTGGTTGTTTTCCACCAATCATAAAGATATAGGGACACTGTACATTATTTTTTCCATATTAGCTGGAATTATTGGTGGATTATTATCGGTGATTATTCGCACTCAGCTAATGCACATTAATATACTTAACAATAACTATCAATTATATAACGTAATGGTTACAGGGCATGCGTTGATAATGGTGTTTTTTATGATAATGCCAGCCCTCATGGGAGGATTTGGTAACTGGTTTGTACCTCTCATGATTGGCGCACCAGATATGGCGTTTCCTCGTATGAATAATTTGAGTTTCTGGTTATTAGTGTCATCTTTTATTTTGCTCATTCTCTCAGTGTTTATTGGTGAAGGTCCAGGTACAGGTTGGACTTTATATCCACCTTTATCACAGGTAATGTCCCATCCAAGTGCAGGAGTTGACATTGCTATACTTGCACTCCACGTTGCTGGTATGTCGTCAATTGTTGGGGCGATCAACTTTATAGTTACTATATTTAACATGCGCGCAAAAGGCATGTCATTAACTAAGATGCCACTGTTTGTTTGGTCTGTCTTGTTAACAGCATTTATGTTGATTGTTGCCTTACCAGTGCTTGCCGGTGCTATAACTATGCTTCTTACTGATCGCAATATTGGTACTTCCTTTTTTGATCCTGCCGGTGGCGGCGATCCTGTGTTATTTCAACATCTATTTTGGTTTTTTGGTCATCCAGAAGTTTACGTAATTATTTTTCCTGCATTTGGCATCATAAGTCAGGTTGTATCAACTTTTTCTCACAGACCTGTATTTGGTTACATAGGGATGGTTTATGCAATGATAGGTATAGCAGTATTTGGCTTTATGGTTTGGGCTCACCATATGTTCACTGTTGGGCTTAGTGCTGACGCTGCTGCATTTTTTAGCACTACCACAATTTTTATCGGTGTTATAACTGGTGTAAAAGTCTTTAGCTGGATTGCAACTATGTGGGGTGGAGCAATTGAGTTTAAGACCCCTATGCTATTTGCACTAGGTTTTATTTTCATGTTTGTTGGCGGTGGCATAACGGGAATAATTCTTTCTCATGGTGGAATAGATAAGCTCTTGCACGACACCTATTATGTTGTTGCTCACTTCCATTATGTCATGTCACTTGCTGCATTATTTGGAGCTTTTGCTGGCTTTTATTATTGGATTGGTAAAATGTCGGGTAAACAATATAATGAGCGCTTAGGTCAAATCCACTTTTGGCTTACTTTTATTAGCACCAATATCACTTTTTTACCTCAACATTTCTTGGGATTAGCTGGTATGCCAAGACGTATACCTGATTATCCTGATGCGTTTATCCCTTGGAATTATATATCCTCAATTGGCTCATATATGTCCTTTGTTTCAGTTATGTTTTTTGTGTTTATAGTTATACATCTCTTCAAATGGGGCAAGAAAGCTGGAGATAATCCTTGGAAAGGTGACACCTTGGAATGGACGGTATCTTCACCACCGCCTTTTCATACTTTCGAAAAGCCACCAGTGGTAAAATAGAATGTACACAAGTGTTTTGCTAAATGTTGAATCAACAATACTGGATTTTTGGCGTTTGCTGAAGCCAAGGATAATGTATCTTGTGGTATTTACTGCAGTTGCCGGTATGGTTGCTGCACCAGGTGGTATGCATCCTTTTCTAGCATTAATATCTCTTATATGTGTTGCTCTTGGCTCAGGATCTGCAGGTGCTATAAATATGTGGTATGACAGAGATATAGATCTGCTCATGGAAAGGACAAAAAACCGCCCTATACCCTCAGGTAGAGTTTCTGCAGAAAGCGCGCTTGAATTTGGTATCACTCTTGGAATATTATCAGTATTTATCATGGCAATAGCAGTAAACTATATTTCTGCTGCTTTACTTGCAATCAGCATATTGTTTTACGTTTTTGTATATACGATCTGGCTCAAAAGACGCACTCCGCAGAATATCGTTATCGGTGGTGCAGCAGGTGCTTTCCCTCCAATGATTGGCTGGGCAGCTGTGACTAATTCTGTAAGTTGGGAAAGTTTCATTTTATTTTTAGTAATTTTTATGTGGACTCCACCACACTTTTGGGCCCTATCTTTAAATAAGTCTGAAGACTATGTAAAGGCATCGATTCCAATGTTCAATATTGTTTATGGTCCGAAGAAAACAAGAAAATATATATTAATTTATAGTGTTTTGCTGGTGCTAACTAGCTTGCTTCCAGCTCTATTCTTGAAAAAGGCTTTACTTTATCTAAGCATGGCAACCTTTGAAGGGTGCGTTTTTATTTGGTACGCTATATCAATTCTCAGATTCAAGAACCACAGCTCACAGAAAAAAATGTTTTCTTATTCAATTTCTTATCTATTTTCCCTATTCGCCAGTATTATTTTTTGTTCTATTGATTTATTTTAATTATGAAAGAACGGCAGAAGCATAAAAACTATTTTTTACTTTTCCTTTTGGTAATGCTCGTTGTCACACTTTTTTTTGTTTCTATAATAAAATTTAAAGGTGCAGCTTAAACTACCTTTAGAAATTGTGCTTTCATAGAAGCAACTATATACTTTATTAATTCATTACAGTTAAAGATGAGCAAAAAGGAAGTGACAATATATACGGATGGGGCGTGTTCTGGTAATCCTGGAGCGGGAGGATGGGCAGCTATCATATTATTTCAAGATTATAGAAAAGACATTTATGGTAGAGAAGAAAATACCACAAACAATAAAATGGAGTTAACAGCGGTGATCAATGGGCTGAAAGTATTGAAATTTTCTTGTAATATTAATTTATATACGGATAGTCTCTATGTTAAACATGGCATAACAGAGTGGATAAATAAGTGGAAAATGAATGGTTGGAAAACAAGTAATAAAAAATCAGTAAAAAATATGGAATTGTGGAAAGAGTTAGACAACGTTGCTTTACAACACGAAATTGATTGGAAGTGGGTTAAAGCACACAGTGGCGATAAGTATAATGAGGAGGCTGATAGTTTAGCAAGAAAAGCAATAATCAATGCTTAAAAAAATTACTGTATTATTTTCCGTAGCTTTATTGTTCATATTGTGCTTCTTTATTTTTTTAAAGCCTTTAGAAATCAATATTAATTATGTTAATTTTTATGTTAAACATAAAATATCAAAAATATTTGTTGGCTCAAGCGTTAATGTGGAGAATACCTCAGTTGTTTGGCAGAAAGGTAGCAAAGATCCGTATTTAGTCATTACAGATTTGGCAATAGCAAACCCTAATTTTACTATAAAAGTTCCTGAGCTTTTTGTACATTTTAAGTTAAGTTCCTTATTTAAAGGTAACATAAAATTTTCTCAAGTTTTAGCTGATAATGTGCGTGTATATATCAAGAGAGAAGAAATTAATGTTAATCCGCAAAACTCATTAGACCTTTTGGATAATCATTATTTAAGTAATAACCGCCTTCCTTCGGTGTCATTCCAGCGCGTGACGCTGGAATCTAGAAAAAAAGAAACAAGTAGTCAAGCTACTTGGATGACAGGAAAAAAAGATATTGGGATGACAGGAAAAAAAGATACTGGGATGACAGGGAAGAATTTCAAGATGACAGAAAGCAGTGCAAAAAATCTATTAAAAACAATAAGGGAATTTTTTTTTGACTTAAATGCGGATTCAAAAATTGAATTTACTAACATCGCTATTAATAAAGGCACGGAAGATGAATTTTTTATTGATAAATTGTATATAGGGAAGGGGGAAGATTTTAATGTTTTAGATATTCATGTGAATACAAAAGATGAAAAGGGATTTTTGGATGATTTATCAATTACGATAAAAAATCGCAACAATTTGCTAAATGTGTACGGGACATTTTATGATCTAAAATTGGGACTATTAAGCGAGTTTTCTACATTAGTTAAAAGCTACAATTTGGACAAAAATATAGGATTCAAAGGAAGCTTCTCAGTGAAAATTAATAAAAAGGATGAAATTGTAGATGGAAATATATACGTATTGAATACAGAAAATTATTTGAACAAAAATTTGGCCTTAACTAATGTAAATATAAATTTAACATATAGTAATGGAATTATTAGTGTAAAAAACTTCCATTTTAAGTTAAATGACACGTATCTCTCTTTAATAGGCAAAATGAACTTTGGTACAAGTCATGCTTTGCTTAGAATTAATATTAGTAAGTTTGCTGCAAAGGATTTATGTACTTATATACCAGATAGTGTAGTAAATAGTAAATTTAAAAGCTGGTATTGTGATAATATTGATGGGGATGTTTTAAATACCATTGTAAGTTTCAATGGCAAAATTAACAATTTGGTTGATGACGATCTGTCAGACATTGTAATTGTTGCTGATATAGAAAACGGTAGCGTAAAATTTGATGAAGATTTTGAGCAAGTAAAGGAATTAAAGGGTGATTTGATCATCAAGAATAACGATCTTGAAATTACTGTAAATAGCGCTAAGTTTCAGAATTTCACTGTTAATGGTGGTGATATTGAAATGAAATCTCTAAATAAGGAAGATTCAGTTCTAACCATTAATGGCAAAGCTGTAAGTGATGCGTATGGTTTATATGAGCCTATAAGATTTAAGCTGGATGATGTGGTGAAGGTTGAAAGGGATAAAGTAAGTGGAATGGCAAAATCCGTATTTAATTTTCGCATTTTTAATCTAAATGCTGATGACAAAAAAGTAGACTTCTCAGCAAATTTTCATTCTGAAATTGACAATTTGGCCGTCTATAATGCAAGTCTTGGTAAATATGATATTAAGCTTAGTTTTGGCAGTGACTTTATAGATTTAAATGGTAGTGGTATGGTGAATAACACACAGCTATTATTTGACCTGAAAAGTAGCAATAGGAATGAAAGTTTCGCCTGGAATTTGACCGGAGATTTACCCGCTCAAATATTTAATTTTGATAGTGGCTATGTCAGTGCAAATTTAGAGTCAGTGATAAATCAAGATAAGACGGGGTATGTTAATGGTGATATAGATTTATCAGAATTTGAATCACATTCAAGCTACTTAGGGTGGAAAAATCGCTTTGAAGATCACAATAAAATTTTGTTTTCTACAAGGTTAAAAGGAGCAGGTGAATTGTTAGTAGATAAATTAGACATTGTAGGAAATGACCTAGATATAAAATTCAGCGGAAGAGTAGAAAATGGAAATTTATATTTAAATTCTAGTAGCTTTAAATTGCCTGATAATGATTTTAGTATAGAAATTGAATCAGGTAAGGAGAAAAATGCCATAACTATTTATGGTGAGGAAATTAACTTAAGTGATATTTTAGGCTTGCTTGGCAAAAACAGTAATGGATTAAATAAAGATATAGAGATTAGTATGAATGTTGACAATGTAATTATGAAAGAAGGCATCGTTATCAAAAATGCTAAGCTGAATGTAACCTGTACTAAAGGTAATTGCAATGGAAGTCAATTTACAGGGCAGTTTCTGGAAGATAGCAGCAACATACTAGCAGAATACAGTGGAATAGGGCTCGAAATATATGCGGATAATTCAGGTATGCTTTTGCGTTCCTTAGGCATTAGTAAATCAATTAAAAACGGCAAATTGTCTTTTTATCTCTCTCCTCAGAGAGAAAGTGGAGAACATTATGGTACGTTATCCATTAGCAATTTCTACATCAAAGATGCTCCACTACTTACTACTTTATTGTCGATGTCTTCATTGCCTGGCATTGTAAATGCCATAAAAAATGAAGGTGTATACTTTTACAAATGTAATGCACCTTTTTCATACAAAGATGGCACTATTGAAATTGAAGAATCTTGGCTTGAAGGGGCGGAGTTAGGTATTAGCACTGGTGGTAAGCTCGATATTAGAAATTATAAATTCCAGGTTGCAGGACAAGTAATACCAGCATATTCAATTAATAAATCTTTGTTAAAAATTCCTATAATTGGAAAACTTCTTACTGGTGGGAAAAGTAGGGGAATCGTTTCAATAGACTATAAAGCAAGTGGTGATGACAAAAACAATAACGTATCTGTTGATCTTATCTCTTCGCTAACTCCAAACCTATTAAAGAGGTTATTGGGAGTGTTTGATCGCATTATGACAAAAACTAACGAAAGTGGCTTAAAAGGTGGTGTGAAAAAGAAATTTGGTTCGATATGACCAAAAGGGAAGTTATTTAACAAAATTATGGACAAAAATGCAAGAATTTCAGAATGATCTACCTGGTTTTTTATTTAGTTGTTTAAGTAATACCACTCCCTTTAACCTCTCTATATTTGCTGAACAACTAAAAAGGGTAGGGGGGTGGTTGTAAATTGTATCTGTTCAGCAGAGTGGCAAAATAAGGTAGACGAGAAAAGACAACTATAGGAACAAATGGGTGTCATGCCAGTGCGTGACACTGGTTTGGCTTTGTTGCATCGCTCTTCGGATAGTAGGTAACGCACAATAAATTTATGAAGCTATCTCAAATTTAGCCATGCCTATTTCAGTAAATTTGTTAAGCAAATAACATTTGAGTAGCAGTTCCCTCTCACGATTCATTTCAGATTTGTTCCTAAAACTAAATCCAAATGTCTTTTTTAATCGCGAGAAAAAACCTTCTATATAAGATCTTTTTCCATAACTCATCTCTTTTTTCCACTTCTTTATACCATCTTCATCATATGACTTTATGAGCTTGACTGCAGAATTTCTCTCAGCCATATAGTCTAACTTTGGATGCTCTGCTGCGTTGTTTTTCGGAGGAATTTTCGTTTTTATACCATATTGATTACACAGCTTATAGAGCTTTTCTCTGTCATATGCCCTATCTGCATATAGTACTTTTATGACATACTGAAAATCGACTTCTTTTAGCAAATCACAAGCTCCATAGTGATCAGCCGTTACTGTATTTTACAGCTATGGCTTTTTTGCTGTTTGTATTCAACATTACATGCAATTTTCTTGTCTGTTCATAGCTGCGATACTTTCTATCTTCGCTATTTTCTTTGCTATGACCAGGAGTGTTGTTGTATATACTAATTCCTGTACTGTCTATAGCAATTTCGATATCTTCCATATTATTTTCTGCAATCATTGATCTTAATATTGAGTTTCTTAAACCTTCTTGATGATTGTGAATAGCTGATAACTTGCAAATTTTTCCCAATTTGCTCAAGGTATCCTGCTATAAACCCAACTGTTTGCCTCAGGCCTATTCTAAATAAACAAGTTATTATGTGCACCAAAATTACAACTTTATCGCTATAAATATTGTTGCCACCTGGTATTTTTGGACCATTCTCGTACCACTTTTCTATGGCTTCGTTGATATAATGAAAAATATTTCCTCTTTTTTCTAGAAATTTGTTATATTCGCTATGGTTACTGACCCTCATTTTTTGTGGCATATTTTTTCTTTCAAGGTTAAATGGCTATTTTATAATGAATTTTGTCAGTAGCCACCAGATTTTTTCAGTTGCTATGCAACAAAGCCATCCCAGTGTCAAGCACTGGAATGACATCACAGGGGCACTGGAATTTTTGTTTCAATATTTGTACATTAGCCATGCATCTGAACAGATACTGTAAATTAGCTATATTACATTAGCCCATCAGATGAGTTGTAATGGTTATAATTGTCTGATAAGTGATCTCTAACATCGTGACCTAACTCATTGGCATCAGGCTTAACTTCGTGATCTAACTCATTAGCATCGAGCTTAAACAAAGAAGGATTATCATCAGATTGTTGATTAGACTCTTTCTCTTTCGACCCAAATAACCATGAAAAGAGTGATGAGATAGAATCAATAATGGATTTAATTGCTGAAAAAATATTGGATAAGAAATTACTGGGTTGCTGAGTATCCTCTTCGGCTGATTCTGGTTCAGGCTCTTTTCCTGCTGTGTCATCCACATCTTGTTCAGGCTTACTTCTGCTTATGAGTGTCTTATCTAACCATTTGGACATATTCTTGTCTGGATTATGAAAATACATTTTCTCTATGTCCTTGTTTTCATCAACAAAAATTACTACAGTTGCATTCTGACTTAATGACCCTTCATTTAATCTATAACGTTCACTAACGAGCGATTCATGAGAGTTCTTTATATCTTTGAATCAATCGAAGTTTTTCTTCTTCTACTAAAAGGTAACCTCTGTGTTGTATAGCATAATTGGTCCCTTTGTACTTAAATTGCAACATTCCTGTAACCTCTGTGTAGTCATCACCTTTTTGTTCTTCTTCTGGCTCTGGATTCGTGCGGTTTTCATTTACCTCTTCTTCAGACTTACTTCTGCTTATAAGTGTCTTATCTAGCTGTTTGAATATATTTTTGTCGGAGTTTCGAAAATACATTCGACTTATCTCCTTATTTTCATCAACGTGAATCGATAAAACTGTATTCTCATTCCCCAATCCATCACATTCACTAACGAGCGATTCATGAGAGTTCTTAATGTCTTTGATAAATTGAAATTTTTCTTCTTCTGAAAAGTACTTGCATCTTACGTTATAAGTGGTGCCTTTGTATTTAAAACTAAATATCCATCCATGGTCTTTATATTCATCTACTAGTTCATGAATATTCTTGACATTTTGTATAGCTTTAAATTTTTCATCTTCTGAAAAGTCCTTGTATCTTACGTTATAAGTGGTGCCTTTGTATTTAAAACTAAATATCCATCCATGGTCTTCATATTCATCTAGTCCAGAATTCTTGACACGTTGTATAATTTGAAATTTTTCATCTTCTGAAAGGTCCTTGAGGTATATACTACCAGTTGTATCTTTATATTTAAATTTAAACATCCATCCATGGTCTTCATATTCATCTAGTCCAGAACTCTTGACACGTTGTATAATTTGAAATTTCTCTTCTTCTGAAAGGTTTAGGCGGTATACACTACCAGTTGTACCTATGTATTTAAAAATAAAACTCCATCCATCGTATTTATATTCATCTACACCCATCTGCTTGCAAATAGCTTTATAATTTTTTTCTTCTACTTCTCGTCCAACAACATTTGCTATGAGTTCAGTATCCAGAATACTCAAAGTTTGGACTGTTGCCGATGGTGAAAAACACAATTGAAATATGTGGCCTAGCTCATGACCCAGAACAAAATCCATGGCACTTTGCTTATATGTCAGAGTATTCTGACAATCTGTTACTCCTCGTGTAATATATCCTGGACTACCATCTTCATCTATGCCGAGAAGATTGTTATACTTTGTATAATCGCTTCTATTATTGAAAATGTAAACCGTTATATTTTTACTTATGCTACTATCTTTGAAGCAAAACTTTTCTTTAAATGCCTCATAGGCAGTTTTAATGTCTGTTTCTATTTGGTTTTGTTCCTGCTCAGATAAGTTGTCGTATTTTATAGTACAATTTATATACCCGTATTTAACGGTAAAGCTGTTAGACAAAACATCATGTATATTTGTGGAAAAATAATTGAACTGCTTTGACTCGGCTTCTTTATACAATTGATGCCCATATTTATCACTAGAATACTTTGGTAGTTTAGGTACTTTGGCAATTAAGTTTTTGTTACTATCAAAAAAAGAAATATCAGAATTACCAATCCTAAAATCCTTTATAGATTGCCCGCAAGTGCCATCATTTGCACAATCATGATTATCTTTCTTATTAAACCATGCGTTGGTGTATTTTTCCATTTTGATACCTCACTACCAAACCTTACTATATTATTATCTTGGTAAAAATCATAATAATTCGTTAACTTGTATTTTAAATCTGTATCAAATGTGCTTTTCTCGTAAGGTATCAATTGTGAAGTAATTAACTTTATTTGTTTAAAATTTTGCTAAAATAGCTCTTTTTATACTATGTTTTATATAGCTAAACTGACTTAGATTTACTGACAATTTGAAAAACAAAAATTCGTCATTCCGCTACTATAGTATTTTCTAAAACGAATGATAAACGTCTAAAATGGTATTACCAACTAAAAGGTGTAAGTTTGTACATTGATGCATTAGAGGTCTGAGGCGACTTTTGATGGTGTGCCAACAATGCTCTATCGGATTTAGATCTTACTATTACCCACAAATATAAATGTTTGTTGCATAGCTCTTAATGGCATAACTTTTGCTTGAAATAACTGTTTATATGGTGCAATTTACAGCTTTTAGTTGCTAAAATTATAACTCTTAGTTTAATAATTTTAGTCTAATAAGCTTTCAGGTTAATAAAATTAAATTATTTGAGTAAATACAATATTATGTTTTTATTTGTGGGTAATAGTAAGGCTTAAAGCAAAATGTAGTACGAACGGTAGGTGGATCTAAAAGATCGAATTACAATCCTGTATACAGCATTTTGCATTATTGTTTGATTATATTTATAGGTACAAAAATGGCTAGAATAATTTTCATGGGAGTAGATGTTTCCAAGGAAGCATTGGACATCTCAATTAATGGCAAGCATAAGCGCATAGCAAACGTGAGTGATGCTATATCTAAGTTTATAGAAACAAATATAGTCGATTTACCCATCAAGTTATATGTAAACTGGTGGCTATGAAAAGCTCATTATAAAATTGTTGCAAGATAACTGTCCATAAAGCTCACCCGAATCGGGTATATGCATTTGCCAAAGCTTGCAATCATTTTGCAAAAACTGACAAGTTAGATGCTAAATTACTGGAAAAATACGCTGAATTTGTCAGTAAAGACGGTGAAGTAAAAGGATGTATAATTTCACAAAAGCAAGAGGAATTAAAGGAGCTGGGGGCAGTTGAGCGTAATTTAAATGATGCAATTCATGCAAACAAGTGTCGCCTGCAAAGTGCGACGGGAAAAGCTAGAGAATACATAGAAAGACAGATAGGGTTTGCTGAAAAACAATTGAAAGAAATTAGGCAAGACATAGAAGACACAATAGATTCTGACCCTGAATTGAAAGGAAAAAATGAGCTTTTAATCAGCTATAAAGGTATTGGTCAAAGACGGCGAGCGTTCTACTGACAGAGGTGCCTGAGCTTGGTAGATTAGAGAATAGAGAAATTGCATGCTTAGTTGGAGTTGCACCTAAAACTAGTGAAAGTGGAAGAAAAGTTGGCAAAGCTCAAATCAAAGGAGGCAGGTTTTATGCAAGGAAAGCACTATACATGTCAGCTCTTGTTGCTATGCGCCACAACAGAAAAATGAAAGCGTTTTATCAGCGTTTGGTTGATTCTGGCAAAGCTGCTAAGGTTGCATTAGTTGCTGTCATGAGAAAAATTATCGTTTGTTTAAATGCCATGATAAAAAATAACAACTTTTATCTTGACTCTTAAGACGGTAGATGACAGACCATTGATTGTATGGGTTCCATCTGTTATATATAATCTTTTTGAATACGAAGAAAACTGATGAATGAGTATGATATTACGGTTATAGGTAGCGGTCCTGGTGGTTATATAGCGGCAATTAGGGCGGCACAGCTTGGGTTTAAAACTGCAATTGTGGAAAAAGAAAAAAATTTAGGCGGTATATGCTTAAATTGGGGATGTATACCAACAAAATCACTGCTTAGAGCATCTGAGGTTTATAGGCTAATAAAAAGATCAAAAGAGTTTGGTATAGAAGTAAAGGGAGCGAATTTTGATATACAATCAATAGTGAAATACTCAAGAAACGTTGTTGATAAATTGTCAAGCGGTGTTGCATATTTGATGAAAAAAAATAATATCAAAGTTCATCAAGGTTTTGGTAAACTTGCAGGCAATGGTACTATAAAAGTCGTTAGCGATAAGGAAGAACAAGAAATTGTTTCCAAGCATATCATTTTA
Organism: Wolbachia endosymbiont (group A) of Udea olivalis; assembly: GCF_964028365.1. NCBI lineage: Bacteria > Pseudomonadati > Pseudomonadota > Alphaproteobacteria > Rickettsiales > Anaplasmataceae > Wolbachia > Wolbachia endosymbiont (group A) of Udea olivalis. Next base: position 1,088,519 of record NZ_OZ034773.1, on the reverse strand, counting down.
GCAACAGGCGTGAGGGCACGGAATCTGCCTGGAATAGAGGCAGATGGAGATTTAATATGGAATGCGCAGCACGCTATGACTCCAGAGAGATTACCAAAATCGCTACTAATTATAGGGTCTGGTGCAATTGGAATAGAATTTGCAAGTTTTTATAGTACTTTGGGGGTTGATGTAACAATCATAGAGATAAAGAGCACTATTTTGCCGCTGGAGGATAAGGACATTTCAGATTTAGCACAAGAAATATTCACAAAACAGGGGATAAAAATATATACAAACAGTAGCGTAAAAGCTCTTACTAAAAGTAAAGACTCTGCTCAAGTGCTACTAAGTAGTGGTGAAAGCAAAGAATTTGATAAGGTGATTGTTGCGGTTGGAATTCAAGCAAATATTGAAAATATAGGTTTAGAAAATACAAAAATTAAATTAAGCCCTTCTGGCTTTATTGAAACGAATGAATGGTATGAAACTAGTGAATCAAATGTGTATGCAATAGGTGATGTAGCTGGCCCACCATGTTTAGCACATAAAGCGAGCCATGAAGCCGTGATCTGCATTGAAAAGATTGCTGGTAAAAATGCTCATGCGTTAAAAAAAGAATGCATACCAAATTGCACTTATTCTCATCCACAAATAGCGAGCATCGGCCTTACTGAGGAACAGGCAATAAAAGGTGGGTATGATATAAAAATAGGAAAATTTCACTCTAATTTTAATGGTAAGTCTGTTGCACTCAGTGAAACTGAAGGGTTAGTGAAAACGATTATAGATAAAAAAACCGGAGAAATTCTGGGTAGCCACATGATAGGTGCAGAAGTAACGGAGTTAATTAGCAATTTTGCTCTTGCAAAGCAACTAGAAGGAACAGACTTCGACATAAAATCTACGATTTTTCCTCATCCAACCATTTCAGAGATGATACATGAATCAGTGCTTGCTGCAGATGTTAAATAGTTGAACTAACGTTCCATCGTTTTAGAGTTGTCAATGTCTTGAGTAGTAGTTTGATTAGGCACTTTAGTTTCAATAGATTGATTACCACCAGCATCAGAATTCTGTAACTCTTCTTTCAATCCCTTAGCTGCTTCTTTAACTTCAAGCTTTGCCTTTGGATGAAGATCTTCTGGGCCTTTTCCTTTAGTATCCAAACCTTGTTGTAGATTAGTGCTTTTCATTTTATTATGCTGCTCGTGCTCAGGTAGGTCAACGACCGAATTGAAAAGAATTTTTATTATATTTTTTAGCAGTTCTAAAAAACCTCCGCTTCTGCCTTCTCTTTGTTCTTGAGGTTTATTTTTCTCATTAGGTTCTTTTTTACTATTACTTTTAGGCATTTTTAACTCAACTATCATAACGCTTAATAAAATTCTACGTGCAAATTGTTAAATAACAGTTAACAATCTAGGATTTATTATTTACAGATGGATATTATTTTAGCAACAGGTGGCACAGGTGGGCATATCTTTCCGGCCATAGCTTTAGCAAAAGCACTAAAGACACAAGGATACAATTGCATATTATTCACTGATAAAAAAACAAATAAAAATACCGACATAGAAAGCTACACCTTACCATTACGTAGACCAAGCAGCAACAAATTTAAGTTTTTCCTTTTCTTGATATACAGCTCTATGTTAGCACTGTATCAAGTAAGAAAATTAAAACCAAAATCGGTCATTGGTTTTGGTAGCTATGCTTCTTTTCCAACTCTTCTTGCAGCAAGAGTTCTTTCTATACCTATAATTTTACATGAACAAAACACAGTTTTAGGGAGAGTAAATAGATTCTTTTTCAAGAGTGCAAAATTAATTGCAACCAGCTTTCCGGAGACTAAATATGCAGAGGGCAATAAATGTATTTTTACAGGAAATTTTGTTGATATAAAAGCACAGAGCCATTCTAGCACTGAGAAAATCCTAAATATATTGGTCATAGCAGGCAGCCAAGGTGCAAATTTTTTTGATGATGTAGTAAGCAGCGTAATTTGTGATTTACCTATTAAAATGAAAAAGAAAATTAGAGTGACGCAGCAATGTACGAAGAAAAATGTAAACAAGGTCAAAAGTCTATACAAAAGTGAAAAGATCGATTGTGAATTGAGTGAATTTTTTGATGATATGGAGAATAGACTGGCCAATGCTCACTTGGTAATTAGCAGAGCAGGAGCAACTTCAATAGCAGAGATCACTCTTGCTAGGCGTTCTGCTATATATATTCCTTACCCTTACTCAAAAGATAATCACCAATTTTATAACGCAAAATATATTGAAGACTCGAGAGCAGCTATAATAGTTGAGCAGAATAGTGAAGCAAAAAAAAATCTAACAGAGGTACTATTTGATCTATTAAATAATTCTCAAAAATTGCGTGATATGACCAATAGTACAGAAAAAACAGGGATAAAGAATGGGACTACTGAGTTTGTTAAGGTGATTGTTCACAGGTTTAGTTGATGGCTGCTTGCTTTTTCTTCAAACACGTCCCAAAGATCCTTTTCTAGCGATATATTATACAATTTATTGATATAAACTACTCCCGTGGGTGAAGTTGTGTTAATTTCGAGCAGGAAGTCATCTATAATATCAATACCAACAAATATTAGCCCTCTTTTCTTTAATTCAGGACCAATTTTGTTACATATTTCATTGTTTCTATCGTTCATTTGAGCGGGCTCAAAACTTGCTCCAAGTCGCATGTTTGTTCTGATCTCTCCACTGATTTTTGGAATTCGTTTCATTACACCAATTGGTTGGCCATAAAGTAGCAATATTCTTTTATCTTTATCTATGTTTTTACAAAATGATTGTGCAATCACAGGGCATTCGTATTTTGCTATCATGAGATCCACTACTACTTGAATACTATTCTCATCTTGTATTCTTATCACATCGTTTCCTCCATAACTATACAATGGCTTCAGAATAATATCTTGATAGTTGTAGTAGAAATCTCTAATCATTGATATATTTTCAGTAATCAAAGTTGGCGGAATTAGCTCTGGAAATAATGAAGTTATCAATTTTTCAGGACAATTTCTTATTTCTGTTGGATTGTTAATTACCAATGCGCTGGTTTTTTCTAAGATATATGTTGTTGTAATATAACGCATATCAAAGGGTGGATCCTGTCTGATAAATATGATGTCCATTTCATTCAAGTTGATTGCTACATCCTCTTTAGAGATAAAACTAAAATCATCAACGCTGACTTTCTGAGCCAGAGCAATTGGATGGTTTAGCTTTAGTGCTAAATTGTTAGGAGCATAGACAAAAACTTCGTGCTTCCTCCTTTGTGCTTCCTTTATTAGCACGAATGTAGTGTCAGTTTCAAAATTTATATTTTCATCCATCTGAAAGGCAATTTTCATTTATGTTCTCTACCTATTGTCACAACTGTACAAATGTTATAATTTGAAAGCGATTTTTGCCTAATGGCGTAACTTACTGTACCTGTATCGTACATAACTTACAACTTGTTTTACTCCCTTTACTTTTCTTGCAATTGCTATTACAGCTTTTAATTCCGCTTTATTTTGGGCTATACCCATCAAATAAACAACTCTATCAACCGTATTAACGCTATAATTAATTGACTTAATATTTCTTTTTCCCAGGAGTCTTGTTCTTATTTCCGCTGTTATCATGCCATCTACAGTGGTGTCTAGCATGGAAGCCATTTGAATTGGTATTACTCTTATTTCATTTATCACTTCTTTAATTTCTTTTTGCTGCCAAGCTATTTTTTCTGCTGTAAGTTGTTTTTCAGGAGTGTCAACACTTCCAATGAGCAATACTCTTCCTTCACTTACTTTAACCTTTATGGATGAAAATAGCCCATGTTTTAAGAGCCCCTTATTAATTCTGATGACCATAGTCGTATCATCAATGATATTTCCCAAGGATTTGTCCTGCATTGTTATTGCTGTTGCTGTCGCTGTAGCCACCACACCACCTATTATAAGGGTTGTGCAACCACTTTGTGTAATCAAAAAAATTGCGAGTAAGAAGCTTGTTATTAATCTCATTATTGATTTTCATGGTTTAGAGCTTTCATTAAGAAATGTTAATAAGCTTTTTTGATTGTGTAAATACCATAAATTAAGTAAGACTTTAAACCTTGAATATTTTTAATGGAATACCTATAATAGGGTACTGAAAATTTCTTGCGGATATGGCGGAATTGGTAGACGTGCCAGGTTTAGGTCCTGGTGAGCTTGCTCGTGGGGGTTCAAGTCCCTCTATCCGCACTTTAAAGTCATGTAACTTAGGTTTTAAGGGAAAATTTATAATCACTAAATACACTTTTGTTTGTGTAAAAACCTGTTCTTAAGGATTGTGTTTAACTTAAATTCTGGTAAAATGACTCTATTAAGATATGAATTAAAATGTTAATAAATGAATTATGATGTCTAATAATATACCTCAAAATACAGTCGAAGTAAATAGCGTATATACCTACAAAGAGCTTAGTATAGATAAACTAAAGTATGAGTATGAAATCACAGTTGGTAGTGATTATATAAAACAAAAGGTAAATTCCAGGTTGCAAGAGATAGCAGAAAATGCAAAATCACCTGGATTTAGGGCTGGAAAGATGCCCTATGACCTTGTTGTTGCAAATTATAAAAACGAGGCTTTGGAATATGTGATAAATAATACAATTGATTATTGCTCAAGTGATTTGATGAAAAAAATTGAAGTCAAGTCTCACATTTATCCTAAGGTTGATGTTATATCATTACCAGATCTGGGCAAAGAAAATGAGGAGGGCAATTTTGTATACAAGCTATCTTTTGAGTCGATGCCTGAAGTACCGATGATAGATCTTGACAAAATAAACTTAAAGAAAATTGAAGCAAAGATTGAAGAGGAAGATATAAAAGAATTTATTGATTCTATCAAAACAAAGTTCCCCAATTTTGCCTCTGTTGATGATGCTTCTTATCAAGCGAAAGATGGGGATAAATTGATAATTGATTTTGAAGGGCGGATTAGGAATAAGCTCTTTCAAGGTGGAAGTAGCAAAGATTTTGCCGTTAATTTAGGGTCTGGCACATTTATTAATGGTTTTGAAGATCAATTAACTGGTATGAAAAAGGGAGAAACAAAGAACTTTAAGTTGAAATTTCCTGAAAATTACCAAGCCATTTCCCTTGCAGGACAGGAAGCTGATTTTTCTGTGCGAGTTAATGAGATTCAAATTGCCAAAGATTTTGAAAATGATGATGAAATAGCTAAGAGTATTGGGTTTAAAGATTATTCTTTGCTAATAAATCATGCAAAAAAAATGATTGGTGATCAGTGCACCGAAATGAGAAATCTCTTAATTAAAAAGGAGCTGTTTGATTATTTGGATGCTAATTATAGTTTTGATTTACCCACAGACATAGTAAAACAGGAGCAACAAAGAATGGAAGGAGAATTGGGTGCTCAAAATGATTCTCGTAAAGAAGCTGAAAAACGTGTAAAGCTTGCTATGTTATTTATGAAATTTAGTGCAGAACATAAAATATCATTAACTCAAAATGATGTTTTGAGTGTTATTGTAAATCAATATGTCAGTAAAGATGTGCAATTTGACAGAGTAATTAAGCATTTTGAATCAAATAAACAATTTCAAGAATTAGTTAGAGGGCAAGCGCTTGAGTATAAAGTGACAGATTATATAATAGAAAAAGTTAGTAAAGAAGAGCAGATTGTTTCTGTGAAAGAATTAAAGGAATTATTTGATAATATTTAATAGGAAAAGGTATGACTCTTATACCAATTGTAGTTGAACAAACTAGTCGCGGTGAGCGCGCTTATGACATATATTCAAGACTAGTGAAAGAAAGAATAATTTTTGTAACAGGTCCTATTGAAGACAATATGGCCAGTGTAATAGTAGCACAGCTTTTATTTTTAGAATCGGAAAATCCCGATAAAGACATTTGTATGTACATCAACTCACCAGGTGGTGTTGTAACTGCTGGTTTGTCGATCTACGATACAATGCAGTATATAAACCCAGACGTTTCAACTTTATGTATAGGTCAAGCTGCGTCTATGGGTTCTTTATTGCTTGCAGCTGGTACAAAAGGTAAGCGCTACTCTCTACCTCATTCAAGAATTATGATACATCAGCCATCTGGTGGTTATCATGGTCAAGCAACTGATATAGAAATACATGCTAATGAAATTTTGCGAGTTAAGAAAAAACTAAATCAAATTTATGAAAAACATACTGGAAATTCACTGAAGAAAATTGAAGGAATGATGGAAAGAGATAAATTCATGGATCCTGAAGAAGCAAGGAAAATTGGCTTAATTGACAGGGTGATAGCTGAGCGTACAGATATTGAAATTGAAAATATTAAAGTTAAACAAAAGGTGGGTTAATGGATAACAATAATGATTTACACTACTGTTCTTTTTGCAACAAGGCGCAAGATGAAGTAGATAAATTGATTACTAACTCTTCGGATGGTTTAAAGGTGTTTATTTGTAATGAGTGCATAGAATTATCCCATAAAGCAATAAGTCAAAAGAAAGATAGATCTTTTAATTCAGATCGTATATCTGATATGAAGCTATTACTAAAGAAACCTGAGGATATAAAAAACTTTCTCAGCAAGCATGTTGTAGGTCAAGAACACGCGCAACACGTTTTATCTGTAGCTATGTATAACCATTGTCAATCCATGGTACAATTTCATGCTATAAGTGATATTGAAATCGAGAAGTCAAATATAATGCTTATTGGTCCCACTGGTTCTGGTAAGACTTTGCTAGCCAAAACACTTGCTAAAGTTTCAGATGTGCCATTTGCTATGGCTGATGCGACAACTTTAACTGAGGCAGGTTATGTGGGTGATGATGTAGAAAGCGTGTTGTCGCGTTTATTACAAGCTGCAAATTATGACGTTGTAAAAGCACAGCGTGGTATAGTGTTTATAGATGAAATAGACAAGATTACAAGAAAATCTGAAAGCACTTCAATAACCCGTGACGTTTCAGGTGAAGGGGTCCAGCAAGCTCTGCTTAAGATTATGGAGGGTACAGTTGCTTATGTTCCGCCACAAGGAGGGCGAAAACACCCGCAACAAGAGTTTATACAAGTGGATACTAGTAACATACTGTTTATTTGTGGAGGAGCTTTTGAAGGCCTCGATAAAATTATTGAAGCGAGAAAAAAGGGAACGTCAGTTGGCTTTGGAGCAGATATAAGTCAGTCTAAAGAGCAAAAGAAAAAGAATGCTTTACATGATGTTCAACCTGAAGATTTAATCAAATTCGGTTTAATACCCGAATTTGTAGGGCGGGTTCCAATAACTGCTGTTTTAGATGAGCTGGATCATGAAGATTTAATACATGTGTTGACAGAGCCAAGGAATGCACTAATAAAACAGTACAAAGCATTGCTTGCGTTTAGCAAAGTAAACCTTGAGTTTTCAGATGAAGCAATATCAGCTATTGCTAAAAAGGCTATAAGCTACAAAACAGGTGCAAGAATGTTACGTGCTATCTTGGAGTCACTTTTGCTTGACATTATGTATACATCTGGAAACGGAGGCTTTGAAGGTAGCACTATAGTAATCACTAAGAAAATGGTAGAATTAGGAAAAGCAACGGTTAATCATAATAACAATGGCAATGTTATAACGGTTAATGATTAATTTGAGGCATATATTATGAACATTGAACGTGCTGTAAGCTCTAGTTTTACTGCATTGCCAGTATTACCTTTAAGAGATGTAGTAATTTTTCCAAATATAATGGTGCCTTTATTCATAGGCAGAGAAAAATCTGTTAATGCACTAGAGTATGCAATAAGTAGTAGTAATCACCAAAATGAGATTTTTCTTGTAGCACAGAAAGATGGCTCTGTTGATAATCCAGAGCCTGAAGATCTTTATGAAGTAGGTGTGTTAGCAAGCATTGTACAACCGTTAATAAAATTACCTGACAATGCAGTAAAAGTTATAATCCGGGGGATAAGAAGGGGAAGAGTTGTAGAATATATTAGCTCTCATACTTTATTACAAGCCAGGGTAGAGTTAGACAATCATTATAAAGAAGATGAAGACAATATTGATTTAGAAGCTTTAAGGCGGTCTGTTGTAGACGCGTTCGATAGCTGGTGTAAGCTAAACAAGAAAAATCAACCCGAGGTTGCCATTAACTCCATTGATCAAATCAAAGAAGTTGATCAACTTGTAGACACGGTAGCTTCACATTTAAATATAAAAGTATCAGATAAACAAAGTATACTTGAGGCTTATGACCCAGAAGAGCGTTTAAAAAAAGCTTTTGCTTTTATTGAGAGAGAAATGAGTATTTTGAACGCACAAAACCGTTTATATAAGACAATTAAATCGCAAGTTGAAAGCACTCAGAAAGTTTACTACCTTAACGAGCAATTGAAAGCTATACAGAAAGAATTAGGCGAATTTGAGAATGGTGATGAAGGGAATATACTCAATGAATTTGAAAAAAAGATAAATGAAACAAAGCTTTCTCAGGAAGCAAGAGAGAAAGCTATAACTGATTTGAAGAGATACAAGAAAATGAATCCCATTTCTCCTGAAGCTACAGTTATATCTAGTTACTTGCATTGGTTGCTTGAGTTGCCATGGGGAAAGTACAAAGATGCAAAAATTAACTTAAATGCAGCTAAGAAAATCTTAGATGAAAATCATTATGGCATAGAGAAAGTAAAAGATAGAATAATAGAATTTTTAGCGGTATTAAAAAGAGTAAAAGAGATAAAAGGTCCTATACTTTGCTTAGTTGGACCGCCAGGTGTTGGTAAAACTTCTTTAGCTAAGTCTATGGCAAGAGCAGTAGGAAGAGATTTTGTTCGCATAGCTCTTGGTGGTGTGCGTGATGAGTCTGAGATACGAGGGCATAGGAAAACTTATATTGGCTCAATGCCTGGTAAAATCATTCAACACATGAAAAAAGCTAATTCATGCAACCCGCTTTTTCTGCTTGATGAAATAGATAAGATGGGTTCTGATTCGCGTGGCGATCCTGCATCTGCATTACTTGAGGTTTTAGATACTGAGCACAATAAACACTTTACGGATCATTACTTGGAAGTTGAGTTTGATCTTTCAAGTGTAATGTTTGTAGCTACGGCAAACAGCTTAAATTTACCACATCCTTTGCGTGATAGGATGGAAATTATACAATTGTCCGGGTATACTGAAGATGAAAAAATCAGTATTGCTACACACCACCTTATTCCGAAGTTAAAGAAGGAGCATGGTTTGTATCAGAAGGAATGGGACATAACTAATGAGGCGTTATACGAGTTGATACGTTTATATACACGTGAAAGTGGTGTGCGGAGTATGGAAAGGGAGCTTGCAAAGCTCATGAGAAAGGCAGTTAAAGAAATATTGACTGATAAAAATAAGAAAATATCCGTAGGGGTTGACAATTTACAAGATTATTTAGGGGTACGTAAATATACCTTTGGCATTGCGGAAAATGAGAGTTTAGTAGGAATAGTAACTGGGCTCGCCTATACTGAAACAGGTGGTGATATTTTGATGATAGAATCAGTCCTAATTCCGGGCAAGGGAGAAATAAAATACACAGGAAAGCTTGGAGAGGTTATGCAAGAATCTATAAAAGCTGCGTATAGTTATATTCGATCAAATTGTTTGTTTTTTGGTATAAAGCCCGAAAAATTCCAAAATAATGATATACATTTACATGTACCTGAGGGTGCAGTACCAAAAGATGGCCCTTCTGCTGGCGGCGCGGTATGTACGTCTATTGTTTCTCTTATGACGAATATACCAGTTAACAAAAATGTTGCTATGACAGGCGAAGTGACATTGCGTGGTAGAGTTTTAGCTATTGGGGGCTTAAGAGAAAAATTGCTTGCAGCGCTCAGAGGATCAATCAAAACTGTGATTATACCAAGTGAAAATGAGAAAGATATGCAAGAGATTCCGGCAAGCATCAAAGAGGGGATCAACGTAGTTTTTGCTAAGAATATTGATGAAGTTATGAAAGTTGCTTTAATGCACCCTACTACTCCAATTGATGGTGATGATAATCAAAATAGTGTGCCTTCCTCTATAGAAAGTAAAGATGATACTTTTCCTATGTCGGAAACATTGAAGCATTAGATTAAAAAAATATTATCAATCTCCATTTCTCTTTTATCTGGCAAGAATCCACCAACTTGTGCATCCCATAAGGATATGACTTGCTTTGTTGTTATGTCATTCATATTTTTTACTTATTCTATCTCCCAGTTTAATTCAAGTAGATGATATATTATAATAGTCCTTTTCATGGAAACCTTTTCTGGTGGATTGCTTTCTAGAAAAACATTGGTCAAGGTGCCAACTGTGGTTTATAATAATATAAATTATATCATAGTTGATTTGCGTTTATCAGAGCTGAGGTATGTTTTATTTTACAAATTTTTTGCCTATTTTACTGTTCCTATTTCTTTTTGTAGGAAGCGGCATATATTTTACTGTTCTTGGCGTGTCAAATGCTTTTTATCAGTTATCTCCACTAGTAGCCATTGTTCCTGCCATAGCTCTGGGTTGGGTTTTATACAAGGGCAATACTGAAGAAAAAATGTATGCCTTTCTAGATGGGGTAAGAGATCGTAATATTATCACTATGTGCATCATTTTTTTACTTGCAGGTGCATTCAGTGAAGTAACTAAAGCAATCGGTAGTGCTGATGCCACAGTTAATTTGGCTCTTTCATTTATACCAACACAATTTTTACTCATAGGATTATTTTTTGTAGCAGCTTTCATCTCCACTGCTATTGGTACATCAATGGGCACCATTGCAACAATTGCTCCTATTGCAGTTGAACTGACACAAGCTGGGATTTCTCCTTCCTTAGGAGTTGCAACCGTTGTAGGAGGAGCAATGTTTGGCGACAATTTATCTATTATCTCTGATACTACAATTGCATCTGTGATGTCTCAAAAGGCTGATATAAAGAAAAAATTAAAACTGAATGCAAAAGTGGCACTAATTGCTTCTATATTCACAATAATTATATTATTTTATAGCTCAAGCAATAGTGCTGCTATTTCAGTTAAGGAGTATTCTTTATTGCTTGTGACTCCTTACATAATACTTATATTGCTTGCAAACTTTGGAATAAATGTATTTACGGCATTGGTTTTAAGCATAACTTTTGCTGGAATCATTGGATTTATAAATAACAACAATTATGGTTTATTGTTTTTAAGCCAAAACATCACTAAGGGGTTTATGAGTATGCATGAAATTATGCTACTGTCATTGATGGTTGGCGGGCTTTCAGGACTGGTAGGTAAAAATTCTAAGGAGCTTGCAGATAAACTTTCATCTTGGGTTATGATACAACGTGGTGGACAAAAAACTGCGCAATTATTTATTGCAAAAATAGTCAGCATATTTGATATTTTACTTGCAAATAACACCATCGCTATAATTTTTAGTGGTGAAATTGCTAGAGATATTGCTAAGAAATATGAAATACCGCCTCACTATAGTGCAGCATGGCTAGGCATATTTTCTTGTGTATTTCAAGGATTAATACCGTATGGCGCTCAATTGCTTTTGGCTAGCACTATTGCTGGAGTTTCACCTTTGGCAGTCGTGCCACACGTATACTATTGCTATGTTTTAGGTATTATTGCAGTGTTATATATTGTATTGAACAAAATTGAGAAAAAAGATTGTGCTTAATATACAAGACAACGCTCCGCTCTGTAGAAAATGGATGTTCTTGGCAGTATGTGCTCTTGCTTGCTCTGGGTTACTGTCAATAATTGTTATTTTTCTACGATTGCCTTTTATCTCCTCTCTTGTTCCTTCTGCACAATATATTTTTGATAATGCGCTGGTAATACACGTGAACTTGTCAATTTTAGTGTGGATGTGCTCTATAATATCTCTGCTCTTTATCATAAACCTACAAAATACCAATAGTTGGTTTAACTTTTCATGGGTTCTATCAACCCTTTCGATGCTGCTCATGTTTATATCCGCATTCGTTCCAAACACTGAAGTTATCAAAAGTAATTATATTCCCGTGTTACAAAACAAATTATTTTTGTTTGGACTCAGTTTATTTATTGCCAGTATATTAGTAAATACAATGCTAGCATACACATCAAAAAAAGAGGTTTCATTTCTCTCTGTTGGGCAAATTGGGCTAGTTATTATACTTGTATCGTCATTTCTTTGCTTTGTTTTAGCATATAATAATATGCCTCCAGGTCTATATCACTCAGATAATAATTTATTTTACGAATATCTCTTTTGGGGAGGCGGACATTTATTGCAGTTTGCTTTTACTCAAGGAATGTTTTTAGTCTATTTAATGATCAGTGATGTTAGTTTAGCTTCAAGCAATAAAATTACTATTTTACCACTATTTATAAACACGATTTTAGCTGTAGGCGCACCGTTTGTATATTTTGTTTATCCAGTTGATAGTGCCAAGTTAATACAGTTTTTTACTTGGCATATGAGGATTGCTGGAGCAGTTTTGCCGTGCTTTTTGATAATATTAGTGTGCTGCAACATCAGAACTTTTATTAATGATAAAAGCAACTATTTATTACATTCATTTTTGTTGTTCACTTATGGAGATGTGCTCGGAGTGTTGACTATTGAAGGAAATGTCACCATTCCCGCTCATTATCACGGTTCTGTAGTTGGGATCACTATAGCTTTTATGAATTTCATTTATTGGCTGTTACCCAAATTAAACTTTAAAGAGATAAAAGGTTCCATGGTAAGATTACAGATTTATGCCTACAGTATAGGGCATTTTCTCCATATCACTGGTCTTGTGTGGCTTGGTGGATATGGTGCTTTAAGGAAGGTTGCAGATCTGCCAAGTATTTCATCAATGTTAGCACGCACGTGCTTCATTATAGGTGGCGCTATATCAGTTGTTGGTGGAATGTTGTTCGTAATAATTGTGCTTTTACATCTGTTAAAAGGCAAAGCGCGTACCAACTGACCCATAGAAACAAAAAAAACTTCCTTGACAAACTCCGCCAGCCCCCTTATCATGAAACTGAAGCTATTTATTTATCTTCTCTGTACAGATTAAATGACAAAAAAACTCACGTATCTGGCGTCCCATGTTTAATTTTTTGCACTATGTGCACCTTATGTCTTTATAAAATTTCTAGGTTTTTACCTAATATAAGCTGAAATGCGCTTATAAAGCATTTAAAACATCAAAAAACGCCGATTTAAAAAATGGATAGTGAATAACTAGCTACCCTAGGGTTTCTTTTGCCTTTTTTTCTGTTTAGTAAATTTCTTAATGTTTATAATTTAGATTAGTTGCGGCTTAAAAGCAACTAAATCGCGGTTATTAAGCGTTTAGAATAAAAAAACGCCATACTTGAAAGTATAATGTAAGTAATTAGCCAACCACGGGGCTTCTTTTGCCTTTTTTTTCATTTGGTAAATTTTTTAATATTTATACGGAAGGTAGCGCGTGACGCTGGAACCCCAAAAAAAGGATGATGTCATCCCAGTGCTCCTTTTTTTGTCATCCGAGTAGCTGACACTGTCCTCCTTTGTCATCCCAGTGCCCAAACATTGGGATCCAGCATTTCACGCAATCCCATCAAGAACGTTGTATTTTACATAACACTTTTATGCTTACCAACTTAATAAAATTCCTGGATCCCAGTGGGCTTTGTTGCATCGCTACTTATGAAAGGCTAACTATAATTAGGATTATAAGCAACTTATTGAAAATCTTGTTTTTTTTGCAATCAATCTGATCAAATTTAAGAATAGTAACTTGTTATTTATATTAATAAATTTAATTCTATTGAAAATAGCTAAAGCATTGAAATTCTTGAATTTTAGCCGGATTAGTGAGTGGTAGTGAAATTTCTTTTACTCAAATTTAGGTATTCACTGACCGTTCTTGTTATAAATACCAGAATAATAAGCTACTGATATTCTCCACCTTTTTTATCTTTAATCCATCATAGCTAGCGATGCAACAAAGCCATCATAGTCAAGGCACTGGAATGACAAAAAAAGGAGGCACTGGAACGACAAAGTGGAGTGTCTGCTTCTGTCATCCTATGATAGCTAAAAAGACCTGGTCACGCGCTGGAATGACACCGAAGGGGCTACTGCCCTCTTGGATGGAGACCAGTGTCAGCTACTTAGATGATACCTTTTTTCTACTTAGTTTAGGTTATGCAGAAGTCTAATACAATTATAGAACAAGCTTAAAAATTCTGGTAAAGTAGTTTTATTTACAAAGAAAGAATATGCTACTTGAAATTGAAAAGCGCAGCATAACAAATGCATTGTGGAAGTTGCAAGAAGCAGATCAAAGGCAAATCTTAACTCTTACACAGAGATTTGAGTTACCAGAAATATTAGCAAGAATATTGGTTACTCGTGGTGTTAACATAGAAAATGCAAGCGACTTCTTATATCCACTAATCAGATCGCTATTACCAGATCCCTTTCACCTTCTTGATATGGATAAAGCTGTTTCTCGTATAATACGGGCAATAAAAAATGATGAAAACCTTGCAATATTTGGTGACTATGATGTTGATGGTGCAACGTCGTCAGCATTGATTAACAGGTACCTGAGAGCGATCGATATACACTCTATAATCTACATTCCAGATCGTGTTGATGAGGGTTATGGATTAAACACAGATGCTTTATTACAACTTAAAAAGAATGGAATTGATTTATGTATTTCCGTTGATTGTGGTACGCTTGCATATCAACCAATAGAAGATGCAAAGGCTTTTGGTCTTGATATTATAGTTGTTGACCATCACCTTGGTACGGAAAAATTACCAAGCGCCGTAGCAGTTGTGAATCCAAACCGCCTTGATGAGAGCTCTCCTTATAATAACCTAGCAGCAGTTGGAGTGTCATTTCTGCTAATTGTTGCTCTTAATAAAAGCCTACGTGAGCAAGGATTTTTTACCAACAAAAAAGAACCAGATTTATTTGATCTGTTGGATTTGGTTGCCCTGGGAACTGTCTGTGATGTTATGCAGATCACAGGCCTCAATAGAGCACTTGTCTCACAAGGATTAAAAGTTATGTCAACAAGAAAAAACGTTGGCTTGCGTGTTTTATTTGATGCTTTGGGAATCCTTGAAAAACCAAGTGTTTCGCGGTTGGGGTTTAGCATTGGACCGTGCATAAATGCTGGAGGAAGAATTGGAGAAGCATCGCTTGGTGCAAGGTTGCTTTCCACCGATGATGATGAAGAGGCACATTCAATCGCGCTAAAATTAATAGATTTGAATAATGCAAGAAAAGTGTTAGAAAATGAGGCTCTCTTGGAAGCTACAGCACAAGCGGAAAAGTCTGCCCAATCAGGTGCGAATTTTATAATGATAAGTGGCAATTGGCACCAGGGAATAATTGGTATAATTGCATCAAGTCTAAAGGAGCAGTTTCACTTGCCAACAGTAGTGATATCTTTAAATAATGGAATAGGAAAAGCAAGCTGTAGATCAATTTTGGGAGTTGATATCGGTGCTGCAGTCCTTTCCGCAAAGTTTATAAATTTGATTATTGAAGGTGGTGGCCATAGTATGGCGGCAGGATTTTCAATTAAAGAAGACAAAATAAATGATTTGCATGATTTTTTTACTGAAAGATTTTCAAACTCTATAAATGAGAAAACTTTAAAAGCTGATAGTATAGTAACTGCTAAAGCAATAAATTTGTCTTTATGGAATCAATTGCAACGCTTGGGACCATTTGGAGTTGGAAATCCTGAACCAAGGTTTATTATCCAAGGAGCAAAGATAAGAAAGCCTGAAGTTATAGGAGTTGACCATATAAAATGTTTTATTGCTGATGATAATGTTATGGTAAGAGCTATTGCATTTCGTTCTGCAAATACTCATCTTGGCTCTGCTATCATGCAGGGTAATGTTAAAGCTATTTTGGGTAAAATCTCTATGAATTACTGGAATGGCAATGAATTTGTACAATTTTTAATAGAAGATGTATTGACCATTAGTTGAGTGTATCTGTTCAGCAGAGTGGCAAAATAGGTAGACAAGATAAACCAAAAAATCGAGAAAAAGTGAGTTTACAACAACTGGTGTCATGAAATTATCTGACACTGATTTCCATCCAAGAGGGTGTCATCCCAGTGCTCCTATAATGTCATCCCAGTGCGTGACACTGGGATGACACCCTACTTAACCGTCATACCGCGATTCATTCGCGGTATCTCTTAGCCGCTAACAAGTAGCGGGATGACGAGCTTATCGTCATGCCACTGCGAACCGTCATACCGCGATTCATTCGCGGTATCTCTAGATCCCGCTAACAAGCAGTGGTATGACGAGCTTATCGTCACGCCGCCACGAACCGTCATACCGCCGCGGCGCTAACAAGAGATCCCGCTAACAAGCAGCGGGATGACGGCTGTCGCTTAGCCATAAACGTTAAAAAATTTACCAAACGAAAAAAAAGGCAAAAGAAGCCCCGTGGTTATTATCCGCTTTAAAATATTGGCGTTTTTTATGTTTTAAACGCTTGACAAGCGAGATTCAGCCGCTTTTAATTGCAACTAACTTACGCTGCAAATGTTTAAGAAATTTACCAAGCAGAAAAAAAGACAAAGAATCCCCGAGTTAGCTAGTCTTTTACTATCTCTGTCGAGTATTGGCATTTTTTGATGTCTTGTAACGCTTTATAAGCGCGTTCAGCTTATTTAGATAAAAATCTAGATGTAGATGAAGTTTTGTAAAGACATACAGTATCTATATACTGCAAAAAATTGAACATAAGACGCCGATACATTAAGTAATCCTTACCTTTTAATCTGCAGATTGGCGAAAGCAAATACAATAGCTTCACTATCATGATAAGGGCGCTGGCGAAGGGTGTCAAGTAAGTTTTTTCGTTTCTATATGCGCTACCTTAAGACTTCAACGTCTTAACGCACCTAACTCCATCTGCATATAAATTTGCATGGCTCTTTCCAGTATTAAGCAATGCAAATCCAATGTTGTCTACACTAGAGCGCAGTTCCCCTATTTCCTCATTGTTTTCATTTGTCACTTTAGTGCCAATATCTGGAAGTGCGTTATCCCCCTCAACAAGGTAAAGTTTTCTTCTGAATATTTCTTGTCTGCTCATTCGATTTACAACTTCCTGACCTATATAACACCCCTTATTAAAGCTTATACCGTTTACCTTATCGATTAAAAATTGCAGCGGAAACGATGAATTCTGCACCATATCTTTCGCTCCATCTGGAACGAGATTTTGAATTCTAACTTTTTCATACTGAGTAAAATCCCCAACCGGCTCTTTTATTTCATCTTTATGTATGATCCTCATTCCTAGCAGCTTGTGCCTTGGATCTTGAAAAATAACTTGTGACTTACCACTACACTCCGCCAACTTAGTATTAAACAAAACTCCAACCTTATATAGTGCGCTAACGTCTTTAATCTTCACTCTCAAGTAAGTTTTAAGCAAATCCAGTTTCTCGATTATTTGCTGCAAGTGCATGTTTTCGCACTCTAAGAGGGTGTATTTACCATATTCAATAAGAAAAAAATCATATAGATATTTTCCCTGAGGGCTAAGCAATAAAGAGTAAATGGCTTTTTGGCTATCCAACTTATTAATATCATTGGTTATAATACCCTGCAGAAAATCTCTAGTGTCAGGCCCATATAGCACTATCACACCACGACTTAAAAATGGTATATAACTCATGAAATCTCTATAAATAAATCTAAATTTTATTATATAACATTAGGCTCTTTTAGAAACTGCTTTTGGCGTGCATATTTTATAATGGCGTGCATATTTTACAAGCTCCAGCCCTTGAAATCTAACTTACGAGTATATATATATAAACTTATAAGTTAATTTGTTGATGAGGAAAAACAAATGTCAAGTATAAGTTTAAATGTATTAGATGATAGCGTGCTGATCAAGCCTATTAGCGAAGAAAAGCAAGGTGGAATTGTGCTTCCATCAAGTGCTGAAAAGAAACCTACTAAAGGTGAAGTTATAGCAATTGGTGAAGGTTCACGCAATTCAAGTGGCGAACGCGTAACTTTAACTGTGAAAGCTGGTGATAAAGTGTTCTATCGTCAATGGGCTGGTACAGAAATAGAACATAATGATGAAAAGCTTATCGTGATGAAAGAGTCCGATATACTTGCTGTCATTAAATAGCAGTCTTTATTTTACTAAACTTAAACAAAGCGCAACATGACGCATTGTGAATGATTTTATTATAGTTTTCTAAATTTTTTATTAACAAGAGGTGATAAAAATGACTAATGTAGTAGTATCAGGTGAGCAGTTGCAAGAAGCCTTTCGTGAAGTCGCAGCAATAGTAGACTCAACGGTGGCAATAACTGCGGGACCTAGAGGAAAAACAGTAGGGATTAATAAGCCCTATGGAGCACCAGAAATTACAAAAGATGGTTATAAGGTGATGAAGGGTATCAAGCCTGAAAAACCATTAAACGCTGTAATAGCAAGCATCTTTGCACAAAGTTGTTCTCAATGTAACGATAAAGTTGGTGATGGTACAACAACGTGCTCAATACTAACTAGCAACATGATAATGGAAGCTTCAAAATCAATTGCTGCTGGAAACGATCGTGTTGGTATTAAAAACGGAATACAGAAGGCAAAAGATGTAATATTAAAGGAAATTACGTCAATGTCTCGTACAATTTCTCTAGAGAAAATAGACGAAGTGGCACAAGTTGCAATAATATCTGCAAATGGTGATAAGGATATAGGTAACAGTATTGCTGATTCCGTGAAAAAAGTTGGAAAAGAGGGTGTAATAACTGTTGAAGAGAGTAAAGGTTCAAAAGAGTTAGAAGTTGAGCTGACTACTGGCATGCAATTTGATCGCGGTTATCTCTCTCCGTATTTTATTACAAATAATGAAAAAATGATCGTGGAGCTTGATAATCCTTATCTATTAATTACAGAGAAAAAATTAAATATTATTCAACCTTTACTTCCTATTCTTGAAGCTATTGTTAAATCTGGTAAACCTTTGGTTATTATTGCAGAGGATATCGAAGGTGAAGCATTAAGCACTTTAGTTATCAATAAATTGCGTGGTGGTTTAAAAGTTGCTGCAGTAAAAGCTCCAGGTTTTGGTGACAGAAGAAAGGAGATGCTCGAAGACATAGCAACTTTAACTGGTGCTAAGTACGTCATAAAAGATGAACTTGGAATCAAGATGGAAGATCTCACGCTTGATGATCTTGGTACGGCTAAAAATGTTAAAATTACTAAAGATAATACCACAGTTGTCAGCGAAAATAGCGATTCTGACAGTGTGAAAGCTAGAATCGAGCAGATTAAATCTCAAATTGAAACTTCAACTTCTGATTATGATAAAGAAAAGCTAAGAGAACGTTTAGCGAAATTATCAGGTGGCGTTGCTGTGCTCAAAGTTGGTGGAGCAACTGAAGTGGAAGTTAAAGAACGTAGAGATAGAGTCGAAGATGCGCTGCATGCAACAAGAGCTGCAATTGAAGAAGGTATAGTTCCAGGTGGTGGGGTTGCGCTTCTTTATGCTTCATCTGTTCTCGACAAATTAAAAGGTGCAAGTGACGAGGAACAAATAGGCATAAACATTATCAAGAAAGTTCTCAGTGCTCCAATTAGAAGGTTAGTCAAAAATGCTGGTCTTGAATCTGCTGTTATAATTGACTATTTGATTAAGCAGAATGATAAAGAGCTTATATACAACGTTGAGGCTATGAATTACGCTAATGCATTTACAGCTGGTGTGATTGATCCAGCAAAAGTGGTGCGTATTGCTTTTGAAACAGCGGTATCTGTTGCGAGTGTGCTGATAACTACTGAATCTATGATAGTTGATGTACCAAGCAAAGAAAATGCTTCATCTCCTATGGGTGCAGGAGAAATGAGTGGCATGGGTGGATTCTAAGTAGAATGAAACCGTGGAGCAATTGCTCCACGGTAGTTCCAAAAAATCTCACATTTTACTATTCGTTAAAGGTAATACGTTTGGTGCAGAAATGCACTACTGTTTGCATCCGTTTCATGCCTTTATATTGTGGTTGTCTAATAACAAAAAGGCAGCATAAAAGAACTATAATCCCTAGTATATTTATACTATAGCTAACACGTCATACCGCGATTCATTCCACAACTGTACGAACATTACAATATGGCACATAGTAAACGATGTCATGAAAGTAGCTGACACTGGAATTCAGGAAAAAGGATGATGTCATTCCAGTGCTTGACACTGGAATCCAGCATTTCCATAATCATCAAGACATTGTATTTTAACAAAAAACAGCTATTTTTATGCTTGCCAACTTAATAAAATTCCTGGATCCCAGTGTCAAGCACTGGGATGACACCCTCCTTATGGGCCAAAATCACAATGTTCGTACAGTTGTGGATTCATTCGCGGTATCTCGGCATAGATTCCGCTAACAAGTAGCGGAATGACGAATTTGTCGTTTTTCAGATTGTTGTAAGTCAGTTTAGCTATAGGATAATGCTATATTAATAAATAATCTATATAATGCTATTAAATGTAATAATTAAAATCTAAATCACTTTCTCTATAAAAGGAGAAATTTACCTTAATGAAAATATATATATATTTAATATTATTTTTATTTTTTTCTTGCGCTCAACTATATGCTGACGAGGAAATTGCAAAATTTGATTTACTTATTGGCGAGATAAATGAAGCAAGCTTCACTCTTAAAGGTGCAATAAAGGTTACAGTAGAACCAGGCTGGCACATATATTATAAAGATCCTGGAGATTTTGGCCTTCCCACGTCTATTAGTTACAAAGGTAATGCATCAGATATAAATATTCACTGGCCTATTCCAAAGGAACATAAAGATAAAGTAGGGAGAGAGACGTTTGTAAGTAACGTATATGAGGATATGGTATTATTTCCCTTTAAGATGAATATATTTTTAAATCAAGGGTATATTGACCTTAACTTCCATATAAATTATGCGATATGTAAAGATAGGTGCATCCCTAAAAATGTTGAGATAAAAATCAGGCAACCATTAAAGGATTTTATAGATTCTGATATCAATAAACTTATAAATGAGTGG
The DNA here is from genome assembly GCF_964028365.1 of Wolbachia endosymbiont (group A) of Udea olivalis. Classification (NCBI taxonomy): domain Bacteria; kingdom Pseudomonadati; phylum Pseudomonadota; class Alphaproteobacteria; order Rickettsiales; family Anaplasmataceae; genus Wolbachia; species Wolbachia endosymbiont (group A) of Udea olivalis. The sequence goes on along the minus strand of NZ_OZ034773.1, from coordinate 1,067,410 downwards.
TATGAAAAATAGAGTTCTCATGGGGTAGGTGTCATTCCAGCGCGTGACACTGGAATCTCATTTACTTTTTTGTTCACTATGTGAGGAACTTGGGCCTACAAGTATATAAACATAATGGTTTCACATAAAAAATTTAGATCCCAGATACTGTCTCTGCTGTCAAACAAATTATCCAACAAAATTACAATTAAATGGTTGATTCTTTTTAAGAATACCAAAAAAGACATGCATTAATTTTCGCATTAACGCAAGAACTATGACTTTTGGACATTTGCCTTTACTTGCTAGACGCTGACAAAACTTTTGAAAATGATTATTATGGTTTTTGACTACTATAGCTGGCATATAAAGAGCTTTTCGAATACGCTCAGATCCTATTTTGCATATGCAACTTCTCTTACTTACTGACGATCCCGATTGATAATGTCCTGGCAGCAAAAGCTGTAAATTGTTTAGCATTGTCAAAGTTATCAACTGATGGCATTTCTGCGACAACAGCAACAGCAGTAAGATATCCTATACCTTTTATAGTCTTAAGGTTTTCCACCATATTTTTTAGATGTGGATAGTTATTTATATGCTCATTAATTTCTTTTTCGAGAACAATAATTTACTCCTCTATTGCCAAAATTACTTTAGATATAGCTTCTTTGCAACTGGAATGCATATTTTTGTTTTCCAAGCGATTTGTCTGTTGCACCTTATCATCTTTTAGCGATTGCATGCAACGCCCTCAAATGCCTCATTTCAGGTGCAATGGGCTTCCAAAGAGCAGGTTTGTTGGCGATACAAAATCTAGCTATCATAGCTGCATCTGATTTATCTGTCTTATTTCTGAGCAGCTCACTTTTGCCAAAAGCTTTCTGGGTTTACTATACTGACATTATGTCCTAAATCATGCATAAAAGTAGCCAAATCTTCTCCATACCAACTAGTTGCTTCAAGACATAAATGAGTAAGATTTGCTCCATGGCCATTGCACCAAACTACAAGTTTTGCAAAACCATCTTGATTATTTTGAAAGACTTTGTGTCGTTTTTTACTGTCCACTAACAAACAAACATCAAATTTCTTTTTTGAAATATCCACACCCAAAATAGCATTTACTTGCATAAAATTGCCTCCAAGACTATAAATAAACTGAGAGTTTAGACTAACCTTGTAATACGGGATATAATTCCAAAAGATACTGTTCAGTCTTTAACTCTATGGGAGGGAAGCAAAATCTGGCTTAATGGCATTAGTGTCGCATCAGCTTCACCCTCCCTGTGAGGTATTTTAGCTCTAATGCCTCACATCATAAAGATACAAGTGTCACGCACTAACTGTACGAACATTGAGATATAAGAGTAATTTGTACCAAGAAAAAAGATGTCATCCCAGTGCCCAGACACTGGGATGACATCGTCTTAACATTGTACCATATTACAATGTTCGTACAGTTATATGTCACGCTACTTGGATGACAAGAAAAGGTTTCTAGAATGACGGAAACGAAGTCATACATAGAAAATAGGTTAGGTATTTTCAATTTTTGTTGTATACTCAAATAAAAATCTCACTTTTACAGATGGATACAGTAAAGTTTGTTTTATTACTGCCAACAATATTACTCATGCTAGTTGCTGGTGTTTACCTATCGATTAAACTAAAATGGCTACAGGTATTTAGATTACCATACGCCCTTTCACTCCTTGGAGCTAAAAAAGGAGAAAATAAATTTTCTTCTATAGCCGCTCTGTTTACAATTTTAGGGGGAAATTTGGGAGTAGGAAATATTTCAGGAACTGCTGTTGCTCTAAAAACCGGAGGACCGGGCTCTATTTTGTGGATGGCGATAATTATTGTTATCACTTCTGTGATAAAATATGTCACTTGTTATCTAAGTATAAAAACCAGAAAGGAAAAGAACGGACGGTTTATAGGTGGCCCTGTAGCCTACATGGCTGATGCATTTAACTCTAGAAAAGCTACAATTGTGTTTCTAGTTGTTATGATAATGGTTTCAATAACAGTTGGTAACCTTGTTCAGGTAAATTCTCTATCAATACCACTTAACATGATAGATGTGCCTGTAGTCATTGGTGGCATTGTAATGGCCATAATATTTTTTGTTGTTGCAGCTCTCAGCTTAAAAAAAATTAAAATTTTTATATCGGCTATGATACCGATAATGACGGTAAGTTACCTCACACTTTGCGGTATCATATTATTTAAATTTAGTGAAAATATTCTTCCTTCTCTAAAACTAATAACAAGCAGTTTTTTTACAACCAGTAGCTTTAACTCTGGTTTATCTTTAGGTTTGATTTTAGAAATGTTGACTATTATTCAAGTTGGAACTTTGCGAGGTATTTTTGCAACAGATATAGGGCTTGGCCTTGAAGGAATCGTACATTCTTCAATTGTTCCTAAGAAAAATAACAATAAATTTATTATTGAGCAGAGTCTAATTACGATAATATCGCCTTTTATAGTTGCGTTTATAGTGTTTATTACAACAATGGTACTGTTTGTCACAGATTCTTGGATTACTGATTTAGAGAGCACTAACATGTGCATATTTGCTTTTAGAAAGGCAATGAATTGGCCTTATATTGACTATTTAATTATGGCCATAATGTTTTGTTTTGCTTTTACTACTATTTTTACTTGGTTTTTTTGCTCAAAACAGACAATACGCTATGTGTCTATGGATAATAAATACACTAAAATCTGGATTGTAATTTTTACCATGATCATTCCGCTTGGTGCGATAGGTAAAGTCCGGTTGCTATGGGATGTTGCTGATATCTCGATTGCTGCTTTGTTGTTTATCAACATACTCGCTATACTCAAGCTAACCTCTCAAGATCCAGAAGTGTTTACTATGAGTAGCAGATATTTGAAGTTGCAAAAACAGAGCTATAGCTAAAGCAATTTAGGCTATGCAGCTGTTGTGATATAAGAGTGATTTCCGCCAAGAAGGATGTCATCCCAGTGCCCAGACACTGGGATCCAGGAATCTTGATTGGCACTAAGTTAGTGAGCATAAAAGTAGCTAATCTTATGTTAAAACACAACATTTTTGATGGGGTTCGTGAAAGGCTGGATTCCAGACTGGAATGACAACTTAAATCGTTTGATGTTACCATAAAATAGCTTGTGTCATCACATTAGTAACACAACCTTCCTTAATAAAAATTCAACCAATGCTTGTGATAATTATATTAGCTAGTATTAGCTAGAACTAAAGGCAGAGGGTTATTAGTGAGGGATATATGGGCACTAACGATACACAACAAGAACACATTTATAATGAGCGCATTCAAGAAATTTTTCCTTTATTTGATAAAATAAGAAAGGAAGACGACCCAATTTATAATGCTAGAGTTGATTTTAACACAGTAAAGTTTTTAACAAAACACGCCAACTGGAATTGGGACGAAGAAGAAAACAAAGATAAAGCATATGGAGTTATTCTTCAGAAATGCGACAAGACAAAGAAAGCTGGACAAGACCTTGAAAGTGAAGTTAAAGAAAGGTTGAAAGAGTATGTTGATGATGTTGCAGGAGTTTCAATATACGGTAATCACGCAAGTATTACGCTGGGAAATAACAAAAAAGAGTTTAAAATCAGCGAATTTTTAAACAGTGATTTTTGTGAGAAGAATGAAATCTCGGGATTTTCAACATTGCATAGTGATGGAAAGAGCGGAATGCATGGTTTTGTTGCCGAGGAAGAAGGGAAAAAAATAAGACATTATGTCGTAACTGATGGTTCATATGAAATGACTTTAAAGTGGTATGCGGAGGGGAAGGAATGTAAGATCAAAATTAAGATTGATGCTAACGGTGTAGACCTTGTTAAAGGTGATGATTTTTCTCTAGAACGGTTAGAAGTAAACAGAGATGTAAAAATAGGTGGTTTATTCTTGCATGAAATACAATTCAGGGAGAAAGGACAAGGAAAAGTGAATGAGGTGCAACATAATAAAGACAGTAACGAGCTATCATCTGAAACTACAACAAGAATTGATGTTAATAGAGATGTTAGCGTTCAAGCTACTGATATAACTCGAAAAAAAGAAGATCACCATTCACATTTTGGACCACAATCTAACAGCAGAAGGCAGTCTTACGATAGCGGAATTGGAAAAGATTTTGATGATAAAATTAATTCTCAGGAGGCTAAAGAAAAGCGTGAGCTTAGACAAGCAGCACGAGAAGCAAATTCGGGAGGTCAAGTTTATAACCTACAATCGCTTTTTGAGGAGAATCCTCAGAACAAAAAAACTCCTCCGCCACTTCCACCTAGAACTAGTTCACTACCACCTAAAAAAGGTGTTTTCGATGAGCAAGGGGGAGCCAAATCTGGAAGCCAAAAACCAGATGACTTGCGCGAAAATGAGCAAACACCTAATAATCAGCAAAAAGGTGCAACTTCTGATTCTTCAGATAGTTCTACTTTCACCAAGTCTGTAAGCCACAATCAAGATAATAGGCAAGAAGATGAACGGTATGACAATCCTACATTTGGACATGCTGTACCTGGAAGCCAAAAACCAGATAGAAGTGAGCAAACACCTAATGATCAGCAACAACCTAAAACCCAGCAACAAGAAGGAAATAGCAAAGGCGATCTGTTACAAGACATCAGAAATTTCAAGAAAAACAACTTACGGCACATTGATGTTGATGATAGAAAAGCATCAATTGCAGGAAGTAGAAAAAATAACCCATCACCGTTAGAGACATTAAAGGACAGAATTCCTTATTCATCTTCTCCAGATAACAGTGATAACCAAGATGCTAGTGATGCTAAGTGGAAAGAAAGTGAACAGCCGCTCTCTGCTACAGCACTCAATAATAAAAGTGACTCGGGCTATTCATCTCCAACTCATGACAATAATGAACAATCTCAAGTAAATCCTGAACAGTTAAAGAAGAGCTTAGAGAACATTGAACAAAGTGATCAAACTCCACCTGAAAATCTTCTTAAAGAAATCAGAGATAGATCACAGCAGGATAATAGAGGATTAAGGCAAGTTGATCCTACTGATAAACTGTCACAAGATAAAGAAGATGGATTGCAAAAAGACGATTTAGCAGATGTAAAAATAGTGGAAGGTCCAACTGTTAGTGTCTCTGCTTCAACACCAAATAGTATAAGTGATTCAGGCTATATATCTCCAACTAATAGTGATAGTAAATCTCAAACAGATTTAAAACAGGTAGGAAGGAAATTAGAAGAACATATTAGACAAAGTAATCTAACTCTATTTGAAGAACTTAAAAATACATTAGGTCAAGAAAATCTCGGGTTAAAACCAGCTGATCAGAGTCAGATTAGCGAAGAAACTAAAAAACGCTTGAGAGAAGTTGGGTTGCTAAAAGACAGCTCAACAGACATAAAAGCAAACGATTCGGGCTATTCATCTCCAACTCATGACAATAATGAACAATCTCAAGTAAATCCTGAACAGTTAAAGAAGAGCTTAGAAAACATTGAACCAAAAGAAATCGGAGATACGAGTGAGTTAAAAGGAGCATTGGGAAACCCGGATAAAGGGTTAAGAGAACCGGCACAACAGGCTACTAAAGAAAATATTCCTAAAGATTCATTCTCAGAAAACATTTTAGAAAAGATAGGAGAAGGTAAACAATATGACCCTATACGTAAGTGGTTAGAAAAAACAGTGGCAGAACGAGAAAATAATGACACTAATCCAACTGTAGATAAAAATAGCGAACTATATAAATTACTAGAGAAAGATGAAGCACAACTGAAAGCTGGAGTAATAGAAGAAGAAAGAGGAGATACTTTAACAGAACACACTGATGGTTATGATCGCAATAGAATTGCATTAGCTAACAGAAATAAAAGACCACTAGATTGGGCTAAACAGGTTGCTGAGTCACAACAAAAAAAAGATACTAATAAAGGTATTTCAATATAAATTGAAGTTAAAATAATTGCTTAGCAAACAATAGGTTTCATGTAATGGTAACCCTATAACGGAAGAGTAGGAGCCGCGTAAGAACAATACGAACACTCCAGCTAGGCCTTGTATATTGCATCCCCCCGCCCTATTTTTCCACTCTTCTGATGCTAAATAATACTTAATTTCTTGTTCACTGAGACGTTTAAATTTCACTATTGTAACCACAGTCCTGATATGTTGTTTAGATTGATCGGGAGTTAATAGACATACACTGGTGTATACTCTATGCCTTCTTCCTGATAACAAGCGGATACATTTTTCTGCTTGCTCAACGTTTTCAGCTTTGAGCAATATCCTTCTACCACAAGCAACAACTGTATCAACACCAAGCACAAAGTAATTTGGATTTGAGCTTTGTATTTTCTCCGCTTTACTTTTTGCCATACGGATTGAGTAATCCTTCGGAAGTTCCTTTTTTAAAGGGGCTTCATCTATATCTGCTGGCAAAATTAAACCTGGCTCAATGTTTATTTGTTTTAGTAAAGCTATACGCCTTTTCGATGATGAAGCAAGAATAAGATTATTTAGAGATCGTTCTGTCACTTGTACCTTTAAGCCTTCTAATGATCCTACCCTTTCTCGCATTCCTATCGTAAATGCTCATCTCAACTAACACCCTATCCCCTATAATGATGCGTATTTTACTTCTTCTCACTTTCCCTGATACATGACAGATAATCTCATGTTCATTGTCCAGTTTCACTCTAAATTCTGCTGCAGGTAGTAAAGCAGTTACTGCCCCTTCCACTTCAAAAATTGTTTTCGATTTCTCGTCTTTTATCATATGTTATATTATAATTTAATAATCTTTTTTAGTCTACTATAGATTTTAAATTATTATCAACACAAAAGACCTTTTGCGCCCCACTTAAGTTGCAACTTAACCCCAACCATCTTCACAATGATACCCTACCTACGTTTCTACTCTCTGCCACCTTCTCAATAGAACTTATAGGACTTATGTTGAAAGATAAATCATTATCACAATTTTCTTCATCGCTATCAAGTCCACTATCAACGCTTAAAGATCTGAGTAATGTTGTCTTCTCTCTCAGTGGAACATAAGACTCATTATCAACGCTTGAAGATTTGGATAACCTTTTCTTCTGTCGTGGAGCATTACCAGACTCATTAGAAATTTCTCCCGTTAATTGATTGTTGAAGCTCCTTTGTTCATCAGCACGAATTTTTTCTTCCAGTCCATCAAGCATTCCTACCAATTCATCACCCCATTCATTTTCTTCTTCTAATAATTGTTTACACTTTTCTTTCTCACGCTCTAGCTCGTTTCTTAACTCTTCGACTTTATCTTCATCTTTAGTGAGTTCAAGTGTAAGCACCTTATCTCCTGGAAATTCCTCGTACTCGTTTTCTAGTTCTTCAATGTTGAGTTTTAGTCTCTCTTCTCCAAGTGTATCTTGTAAATCGCTATCCTGCCTATCTGATTCTTTAATCTTTTGCCCAATTTCTACTTGTACCTTATATTCCTGATCTAATTCTCTTAGCTGATCTTTCAAGCGCTCTTTCTGCTGGCGTCGTTCAACCATTATCTGTTCCGCATCTTCTCGTGCTTGATTTAGCTCTTTTTCCAAATTCTTCTTTCCTGCATTAACAATTTTCAGCTCTTCCTTTAGCTTTCTTTTTTCTTCATATACACCTTTAAGTTCTTGTGCTTTCCCTTGTAGCTCTTTTAACACACCTGCTAATTCTTCATTTTTTTGTGCCAGTTCAGTTTGCAATTCCGTGTTTTTTTGCTCCTCTTTTTCAAACCTGTCTTGTAAATCGCTATTCTGCTTCTCTAACTTTACAATTGTTTGATTAGCTTCTGCTTGGGTTGTTTCTAGTTTCTCCTGTAGTCGCTGATTTTCTTGTATTAATTCATGGTGCTTTTTATTTATCACTTGCAACCCTGCTTCTATTTCTTGCTTCAATTCAACAGCTTCTTTTTTCAAATTTGACATTTCTTGCTTCAATTCAACGTTTTTTTCGGACAGCATCTGATTATTTAAAATCAATTCATCCATTTGTTGTGAAGCAAATTCTGTCTGAGTTCCAGTGTGCTGTAAATTGACTTCCGTTTTAGTTTCGATTTGTTGTGAAGCAACTTCTGTTTGAGTTTCAGTGTGTTGTAAATTGACTTCCGTTTGAGTTGATGCATTGCTATTAATAGAAGGAGGAAGGCTATTGTCAGCATCAACTTTAGGGTCTAATTCCCCCTCTGGTTCCTTGCGATAGGCCACTATAGATTCATTTTGAAAATTGTTATTAGCAGTAGGCACAACATCAGCAGCCTTACCCTTTTCTAGTACAGCATCATATAAGGAGAGACTTTGAATATATAATTCATCATTTTGCTTTATCAATTCTAAGATCTCCTCCGATGAAACAAAATCTTCACCATTAAATTTTAGTACTTCAGTTATGCGACCGCTACTCACATTCATAATCATGGTACAAATTGAAACATTCCCGAACTCATCCTTTATAGGCCAAGTGCTTGTCATTTCATAACATGTGCCTTCTTTAAATTCATAATATCTTTTCTTATCTTCTTGATAAGCGTATATTTCATGTTTTTTATTGCAATAGATATTCAATTTTTTAATATCTTTCTCTTGCTGTAAAATGTCACTAATTCTTGTTGGCTCACTTTTATTGTAATTAATAAGGTTAACATTCAAAACTCTATGAGCATTATCAGTTTCTGTGTAATAAGCTTGAAGCTCTACGTCTTTCCTCTCAAAATATTTACTTGCAGTTTTTTTTCCCTGCTCTGCCAACTCTATGCATTTATCTATATCTTCCTTAAAGCTCTTATTAGCAGACTCTGTTACTGCTTTATCTATGTACGTTTGTTTAAAATCTCTATCGTTTATTAGGTCATAAAAACTCCACCCATCCCCAAAAGCCCCCTGCACGTAAGTGAAATTCTTTTTTTCCTTTAGTTCTCTTAAGAACCACACCTTTTCTTTCAGATTTTTCAGTTGAAAGCTTACCCTTGCCTTTACACTAGAGTTTTTGGCAGGAATACTAACTTCTTCTAATTCTTTAAGTAATTTGTTATTTTTTATAATTGAGGAGCAAAACTTTACAATAGCAGAATTTGCAAACGAAGGATCTTTTTTTATATCTTCATCAATAATTTCTTTAAAACGTGCAAATTGAGGTAGAACATAAAAATTGATTATTTCTTTTTCTGATCTTGTTTTATTAGCATAAGAGATATCACCTAATTGTGAATATAACTCTTTTAATGTATAGTAGATAAGCGTAGAGCAATAAACCTCCCTATTCAGTGAAGTTGGTCCAATACACTTTTCAAGTTGATCACCTGTTTTTCCTGCCTCTGCTGTTTTTTCTTCTTTAGCCAAACTTCCAATCATAATACACCTCCTTAACTATATTTATATTATACCAATTAACATATATTAAAAGAAATCAAACTGTATAACCTCGTCCTACACTAACTTTTATGATTACTTAATTGTGTAAAAATAACTGCAAGTGTTAAACTTGAGCTTTTATTTTTCATTATACATTTCTTACTACATGTTTATACTGCTGTCTTGCATAATAGACTATTCGAAGTTACACAAGTATTTTTTTTATTAGATAAGAGTTAGTAAGAGCCTGTTCATAATTTTTTCAGAAGTAAGGCAGTGAAAGCCAGAACTACCATTTGTAGGCTAGTATTGAGTTTTCGCTCACAATTTTTCCACAATCTTCTACATTTTTCTAACCAAGCAAAAGATCGCTCCACAACCCATCTTTTGGGCAATACAACAAAGGAACGTAATTCATTTCTTTTGATCACTTCAACGGTTGCACCAATAATCGTTTTTATTTGAGTTACAAAATTCTTTCCAGTATAGCCTGCATCAACCAGTACATTTTTAACTCCCGAGAGGTTTTCTTTTGCATTTTCGACCATTCTCACAGCACTGCTACGGTCAGTTATCTCTGCTGTTGTTGTATAAATTGCATGCTTGCGTATCTACTGCAATACGGCCCTGAAATCTTCTTGCCTGCATCATAGCTTCAGCAGTATCTGCATTTTTTATACTCTGTGCATCAATTATGCAGAAGCTTTTCCGACCATTGTTTTGTCGCAATTATTTTTTTTTAATACCAGCTCCAGAACACTTTCTTTATTTGCATCTGGTTTTTCACTCCACTTCTTAAAATAGTCGTAACAATTGCGCCATTTTGGGAACTCTTTTGATACCATTCTCCACTGGCAACCACTTTTTAACACGTATAACACTCCACAAAATACATCATGTAAATCAAGTGTTCTTGGTTTTGTCTTCTTTCTGCAAGATTCCAGATCTGCTACAATAATCTCAAACTTTTCTCGACTTATGTCACTTGGTTATAAACTTCGCATATCCTACTTTATATACTTTATCCTCTCACTTTATCTCTTTTTTGAGATTACGTACAGGCTCTAAGATACAAAGACGTTTTCAGAAATCTTTAAGCTTAATAACATCCTCTCTCTTTGGACTAGTTGAGATTAGATGAATTGGTACACCTATTAATTTTTCTAACCTGTCTATATATTTTATTAAATTGATAGGCAATGCTTTAATCGACCTTTTACCTTGAGTGTTTTCTTTCCAGCCAGGAAACTCTTCATATATTGGCTCTAATTCCCCTTGTATTGAATGCGATGCGGGTAAATAATCATACATTTTTCCGCTATACTTGTAACCAGTGCATATTTTAATTGTATCAAAAGAATCAAGCACATCTAATTTGGTTAATACAATGCTTGAAACTCCAGAGAGTTGTACGGCCTGGCGCACTAAAACTGCATCGAACCATCCGCAACGCCTTCTCCTATTGCTCACTGTTCCAAGTTCCTTGCCTATAGTAAATAAGCTGTCCCCCACTTCGTTCTTTTGCTCAGTAGGGAATGGACCATTGCCCACTCTTGTTGTATAAGCTTTTACCACACCAATAATGTAAGCATTGGAGGATAATCCTGAGCCTGTTATTGCTTGCGATGCTACGGTATTACTTGAAGTAACAAAAGGGTAAGTTCCGTGGTCGATATCTAAAAATGCGCCTTGGGCACCTTCAAATATTATTTTCTTACCTTCTTTCATCAAGTCATTTAATATCTTCCATACAGGTTTTTTATATGGAAGAATTTTTTCTGAAATCTCTTGAATTTCCTTTAATATTTCTTCTTTTTTAACCACCTGGTAGTTAAGGCCTTTTCTGATAGCATTGTGGTAATTCAGAAGAGTATCCACTCTTTTGTTGAGCTCATCTGCGTTTTCTAAGTCACAAAGGCGTATAGCTCTCCTGCCAACTTTATCTTCATAACATGGCCCTATCCCTTTGTTTGTTGTACCAATTTTGTGATTTCCGTTTAAATCTTCAAATAGCTTTTCCTTGTCCTTATGTACGCTAAGTATTAATGGACAGCTCTCGGATACCATCAAGTTGTTATAGTTTATGTCCACTCCTTTAACTTTCAATGACTCTATTTCTGAAACTAGAGCATGCGAATCAAGAGCAACACCGTTTCCTATAATAGATATTTTGCCTGGCCTCAAAACAGCAGAGGGCAGTAAATTTAATTTATAAACCTCATCATCTACTACTATAGTGTGCCCTGCATTATTTCCTCCCTGAAATCTCACAACTACATCTGCATTCTCAGAAAGATAATCTACTATTTTACCCTTGCCTTCGTCACCCCATTGCAGACCAATAATTACAATGTTATTCATCATTATTTTCTAAATTAATACATAAATATTAATACAGTACGCTACAAATGAAAAGAGAAATCTACGCCTTTCCTACACCCCTTAAATAAAGAAATATACTGTCGATTTTCTTAATATATTACCAAATTATTCATCATTATATGATATAACTTACAGCATATTTACAGTAAGGTGTTATTTATGAAAGAGACAAAAGGAAAAAATAATAAGAGTCCAGTAGTTAGATTAAAGGCCACAGCTAAAGAGTTCAATTTTAGTAAATTAAGAGCAGATCAAGATAATAAATTAGCGAATTCCGGTGAAACAATGTTCTTAGATTTTCAAAGGATGAATTTTATTATTAACGGAAAAGAAATAGATAAAAATCTTATTATTGCATTTAAGGAAGGAGCTAAGCACCGCAAAAGCGAACTTTTTAATAGTGATGATATATATAATGACGAAATATTTAACAAAAAAGGAACAAGAGAAATAGATACGGATCATGGCAAAGCTTTTGTTGCTTCAGTACTCGAAGATATTGAGAAAGAGCTTGTAAGTAATGCATTGGGTGAGCTATGGAAAAATCACTGTGAAAATTCCAAAACTGCCAATCATCAAAAAACCGATTCATATAAGAAAGAATTTGAAGAATTTTACAATGCTGGCCAAAGGTATATCCATCTATTACCAACAGAGAAAGATGAAAACAAGGATTACCGTTCCTTTGCAAAAGAAGTTTTCAAAAAAATGTTCAGATACGCTGGGGCAGAAGTTCCAAGTGATGCTATTTTAGAAGAGCTAGTTACCAATTGTAATCAAGCAGGGTATGAGGCTGCTCCATTTATACAAACCCAACTTGCACTTGGACAGTCGTTCATAGTAGAAAATCCTAAAAAAGTAATAAACATTGATTGTGCTAACCAAAATAATGTGAGAATTAGATCTGATATGAGGCTACCAATACTCTCTGTTAAAAATCAAGTTATGCATGGCGATAAGATATGTAATCTGTCTAGTTCATTGGAATTTACAATTGAATCTCACAATGGTGAAGACTTTGTAACATACAGAGATGGTAAATTGTCACTTACTATTCCTAAAGAGTTAAAAAATTATAAAGATAATGGCAAGAGCTTGTTTGACATTATTAAAGAATATTTTCAGAAATTCTGTGCAAAATTAGGATTTAAACCTGAGACAAAAATACAAATAGAGCATGGCTTCGGTGCTCAAAGTAACTATTTAGATGGTACAATATCAACCACAGGATCAGATGCAAATGAAGAATTTATCAATCTTTTAAGCGAAAATCTCAGAGAGAGGTTATTGGGGTCAGGAGTTGCTCTAGAAGATGAAGATGTTGATGATATTGTTGAAGTCAGAGTATCTACCGTTATAGATCTATTGAGTGATTATGCTAAATTGGAAGATAATAAAGAACACAGAGAGTTATTAATAAGTAAAATAGCAGATAATTTAGGACTTTCCACTCAAGATAAAACAGCACCAGAAGTATTGATGGAATTAGGCTCTTTACCTTCTTTGATAAAAGGTCAGGTTAATCATAATCAAGTGCAGTCTGTTGTAAATACTTTTATTAAGTTAATTATTGAAGGGAAAAGCGAAGTATACAAAAAAGGAGGTGCGATTAATGCAATTCATAAGGAGATAGATAAGGCAATTGTTGAGCAAGAAAAAAAAGCAACCAACAAACAAGATATAGAAAATGATAAATGGACAGATAGAATCAAAAAACAGAATTATTCTGCGGAATCACATGAACATTTACCTTAAAGATATTAGTAGGCTCTTTAAATATTTTAGAGTTCATGGTTGCAACGGTTGCTATTTTACAGCGCACCTCATCGTAAAAACTACGTGCCGTTGCATCATATGTTTCAAGAACGTTGGTAAAATGTTCAAGTTGATCTCGATTCAATACCTGATCTATTCTAGTTAGTTGGTCATTGCTGCTTTTAAAATTAGTTAGATCACATAACATAGCACGTTCTTCAGTTTCAGCAGGCAAGTATTTAAAGTGACCAAAGATATTTTGCCTAATTTTCTCTAGCATATTTACCTGTATACTTACAAAGCTACCTAATACCGCATACTGATTTCTCTCTTTATCTTATATAAATTAATTAAGTAAAGTGAATACAGTATCCACACTACTAAAAAAAATGTGGCACAAAACATAAACATTGCAACCAGTGGCAACAGCAGGGAACTTTCTATTGCTATTCCACCTTTTCTCAAAATGCTTGCTGGCTGATGGAGAGTGGACCATAAATTCACGGAAAATTTTACTATAGGAATATTTATAGCACTAAAGATGGCAAATACTGCTGCTGATTTTTCTGCCCTCGCTTCATTATCAAAAGCGCTCCACAATGAAAGGTAGCCAACATATAGGAAAAGTAAAATCAGCATTGAAGTAAGTCTTGCATCCCATACCCACCAAGTGCCCCAGGTTCCTTTTCCCCAGATGCTGCCTGTGATTAAACATATTGCCGAAAAGATTGTCCCTGCAGGAGCAGCAGCATGTGCCAAGACACTAGCAACGCTATTGTTCCATACCAATGAAATGAAACTGAGTGATGCAATTAATCCATATATTCCAAGAGCAAGCCATGCAGAAGGCACATGAATGTACATGATTCGTACAATTTCTCCTTGTTTATAATCTTCTGGAGAGAAGAATAACGCCAAAGACATTCCAATTAAAAAACATGCGAAACAAATAACCCCAAGCCAAGGTAGAGCTTTCTTAGAAAAATAAGAGAAATTTGTAGGCTTTAATAAAAACATTCGTTTTGAGAATAATTGTGTTAAGAATTTACCAATTAGTTTGAGTTTTATCAACAGGATAGTTTTTCTATATTTACGTAGGTCAACAAATTAGCATAATTTCAGTAGCAGATTGCTAGCTATTATTTTTAGTATATGACCCTTAAAAAGCTTAATCTACACTTAGTATCAGATTCAAGTGGTGAAACTGTTATATCAGTTGCAAAATCAGCTCTGAAACACTTTCGTTCTATAGAAACGATCGAATATGTTTGGTCTTTTGTGAAAAAAGAGGAGCAGATTGACAAAATTCTGGAGGAAATTAATAGGAAAAGTGATGAGCATAATTTTGTTATATGCACTATTACTGATGATGAGCTAAGAAAATATTTAAAAGATAACTGTATAAAGTTGAAAATTCCCTATAGAGCAATATTATCACATATTATTAGAGAAATTTCGTCCTATCTTGAAATTGAAAAAGACGAAAAGCTTGACTTGCATACTGAGATAAATAACGAATATTTTCAGCGCATTGAGGCAATAAACTACACTATTAATCATGATGATGGACAAAATATTCAAGATATTGATAAAGCAGATATAATTTTGGTTGGAGTTTCACGTACATCAAAATCTCCCACCAGTACGTATTTAGCTTACCGAGGCTATAAAGTTGCAAATATTCCTTTTGTTAGTGGAGTACCCTTTTATGTTGACTTGGCAAAATTAAAAAATAAACTAACGATAGGGGTAACAATAGACGTAAGTAGGCTAATAGAAATACGCAAAAATAGACTTACTTCAATTAACAACGAAGATAATAATATATATGCTAACCCTGAGAAAGTAGAAAAGGAAATTAAAGAAGCAGAGGAGCTCTTTAAACAGAATAACTGGCCAATTATCGATGTCACGCAAAAGTCGATCGAAGAAGTATCAGCAACAATTATACAATATTTTAATAAAATGTTATCAATTGACTAACTCTTGATAAGTGATTATAATGTAAAGTAATTTAATTCTTACTATAGATATGAAAGTCAAAGGGTCGCTAAAATCTCATCGTAACAGAGATAAAAATTGTAAAGTTGTGAAAAGGGGTGGTAAGATTTACATTATAAATAAGGTAAAGCCAAGGTGTAAAGCGCGTCAAGGTTCTTAGCTTTTTGTTCACCTTTTCATGTTATATATTTTTTATATGTGAAAGTACGGTGCTTATATCTAAAAAGAAGCAAAAGTTACTGTGTTTAAGCGCAGCCTTACTCATTTCTTCCCTTACATTATATTTCAGCATTAGCACAATTACAGGTAAACGTGGCTTATTGACGTTAATCGATTTAAAAAAAGAAATCGAGTACAATAAACTTTTGCTAAAGGATGTCTCTTCTGAAAAGGAAAAGTTGGACAACAAAGTATTTGGCTTATATGAAAAAAGCTTAGATTTAGATCTGCTTGATGAGCAAGCAAAAAATGCTTTAGGTTATGTGAACCCTAATGAACTTATGGTTGTTCTTGACGTGAAATAGCAGTAGAGATCTCCCTACGTCATACCGCCGCGGCGCTAACACGTAGCGGGATGACGGTTTTTCAAATTGTCGGTAAATCTAAGTCAGTTTAGCTATATTGTCTCTCACACCGCTTAGCTGAACAGACAATGGCGTCAACTTAAGGAAAAATGTCAGCGATAGTGTATAAAATTTCTCTCTAAAATTTTTACCATTAAATTACCCAAAAGCTGCATGACCTTACCCAGAAAAAGTGGAGAGAAAGAAAGGAGTTTTTTCGGGTAAAATAAAATTTTGGAGGATTAGAAATGGTAAGAGAATATACGGCAGAATTCAAATTGGAAGCTGTTAAGCTGACAAATGAACAAAGAAAGGTAGGTCAACCAGTTGCAAAAGTAGCAAGAGATCTAGGAATAAGGGATAGTGTATTAGGAAAATGGATGAAGAAACACAACGAAAAAAAGTCGGCAGCAGATGCATTTCCAGGTAGAGGTAACATGGCTCCTTACGACAAAGAGAGGTTTGATTTACAAAGCAAGAGTAACAAGGGAAAGAGACATTAAAAAAAAAGCCCTGGCCAGTCAAAAAGAGTAAAATATTTTTTTATATAGTAACTGCTATAAAGTACAGGAATTATGTAGGATTTTCTGCTAGTGGCTACTATAAGTGGACCACAAGAAAAATAAGCAGTAGAGAATCAGCAAATAAAGAGTTATTAGCAGATATTCAAAAAATATATCAAGCTTCTAAATGTAGATATGGAGCTCCTAAAATTCATGCTGAATTGAAGGCTTTGGGTAAAAGTTGCAATTTGAAAACGGTGCAAAGTATTATGCAGAAAAATGACATCAGGGCTATACTGAGAAGAAAGTTTAAAATTAAAAAACAACAAACAGATAATAGAGCTGTAGCTCCCAATATACTAGATCAAAACTTTATTGTTGATCAACCAAATAAAGTATGGGATTACTTACATCAAAACCAAGGAGGGATGGCTATATTTGGCAGCAATAATTCTCACGTATGGTAGTTAATGAGTAGTGCAATAAATAAACAATTGGTTATGAACTCTTTATTAATGGCCATTAATAGGCGTAAACCTGTTAAAAATCTACTGCTGCACAGTGACCAAGGTTCACAATATACTGCGCAAGGGTATCAATATCTCTTAGCTGTAAAGAATATAGATGAGTAATAAAGGCTGTTGTTACGACAATTCTGTTGCAGAAAGCTTCTTTAGCTCATTGAAAAGAGAAATACTTATTGATACTTCACAACACTCTGCTCAACAAACTAGAACTGCAATATTTGAATACATAGAAATTTTTTATAACAAACAACGTCACTATTAACTATTGCGTTCCAGAACAATTTGATGCATCATTCTTTTTGTAAAAAACATTCCACACTTTCTCTCCACTTTTTCTGGGTAAGGTCAAAGGATCTTATGTCTTAAACCTTATCACCAGGCTTAACAAATAGGTGGCCCAATACTATTAACTTTATGGGTTTATCTTCGTTATTTGCTACTATCCAAACCCCATCGCTCTCATGATCAACAATTTCTATTGGTGCAAATACTACATAATTATTGTCATCAACAATCTTTATTCCAAGAGCACCCTCGTCACTTAAGCTCAGGGCTGAAGAAGGAATTTTATATGCAAATCTTTCGCCTGAAGGTAGTCTTACGTTGGCAGTTAATCCCTGCAAGGATATCATTTTATTATTAGTTACCTTTACCTCTACCCTATAAGACCCAGTTTTAGGCTCAGCAATTTTACTAATAAAACTTACTTCACCTGCCAATTCTTTTCCGTCCAGTAAATTAATTTGAGCTGTGCTGCCTAGCTCTATTTTACTTACTTCATTTTCCGAAACGTATAACACCACAAGAATTTGATCGAAATTAACCACGTCAGCTATTTTTTGCCCAGCATTAACAAAATCCCCTTCGTTTGCATTGATTTTATCAATATAACCATCTATAGGAGATGTGACTGCAGTATTTTCTAAATCCAATTCTAGCCTTTTTAGGTCAGCTTTTGCACTTTGTAACGCAGTAAAAGCTGCTTCTACTTGTATTTGTGCCCCATAGCCTTTTTTATTCAGTTTGTGAGAGGAATCATACTCAATTTCACGCTGCTTTAATAAAGCTTTGGCTTTCTGAGCTTGCTCAATCCTGTCATAATCTTCTATCTTTAACACTACATCATCTCTTTTTACCTTTTCACCATCAGGTAAATAAATAGCAATAATCTTACCACTTATTTTTGAGACAAGGCTAGCTCTATGTAAGGGATTTACTGTACCAGAAAAATTTAAATATATAGTGCGGTTTTGCGGCGCACATTCTTGAGTTTTTACTGAAAAGCTACTAGTTGCATTATCGCTATGAACCGCCTGATCTTTTTTTAAAAATGCACTGCTGATAAAAAACAGTAGAATAAAAGCAATACTGGAAATGATGATTACTTTGTTTCTCACCTTTAAACAATAGAATTTGTTGACCAATCTTGTTAGAAACAACTGCATAAATTTTCGAATCAGAAATGTAAGTATAATACATGTACCATTGTCACTCCATAAATAGTTTTATATGAGAACAAACACAAGATTTTCCTACAATAAGTAAGTTTTTTATTGCTAAAATGCAATTTTTAATCGAATAAAAATGTAAAATTGCAAACAAAGTTGTGCATAAGACTGGATTTAAAAAAATCTTGAAAAATATACTAAAACTTTTAAATAATAACTTTATATCTAGTGGCTTTGCCTTCTCCAAGACGCTGTAAGTATTTCATCCCTAGCAGTTTCTTTGTAATTGCCTCTACTGTTCTTGGAGGAAATCCTAGAGCTTCTATAGCATCTTTTCTACTAAATTCTTTATCTGCAAGGCTAAGTGCCCATTCCCAGAAGAACAATTGTTTTCTTGATAATAAATATTCAGTATTCTCCCTCTCAAGAATATAATGCGCCTCATTTGCTTGCGTTTTGAGTACATTAAGAAAAAATATTAACCACGGGGAAATATCTTCTTTGCCACTTTTCCAGCTACTTTGTGTTTTATTAAGCGCTAAGTAGTAATCAAGTTTGTTAGTTTCAATTATCTTTTCATGTGATACAATAGATACAAAATCATAACCCTGCTGCAACAGCATTAAATTAGTCATCAATCTACTAGTTCTGCCATTTCCATCTTGAAAAGGGTGTATTGCCAGATACTCAAAAACAAAGTTAGCAACAATAATAAGAGGATGCTTAAATTTATTATTTAAGGACCAGTGATACCAATCAATAAGCTCTTGTACTTCCTTTCTAACAAGGTAAGGTGGTGTGGGATCAAAAATTATACCAACAACTTTTCCATTCTGATCTTTTGCCTCAACTCTATTAGAACTTGCTTTGTATTTTCCTCTATGATACAAATCTTTTTCACTATAAAGTAGCATCTGGTTGTTAATGTGCAATATTGATGACTCACTAATTGGAATATCCGTATAATCATGAAATATTAGTGTAAGCATTTCTAAGTAGCCAGCAATTTCTTGCTCATCTCTATTTTTAAATTTTTTGACACGTAGGTTTTTATATAGATCCTCAACTTCTTTATCGGTTAGACGATTTCCTTCAATACGGTTAGAAGCGCCAGAAGATGTAACAATAACTGAATGAGTTAATCTTTCAATTGTTTGTGGTAGTAGTTTTTTCGTTATCTGCCAGCTATTTTTAACACTATCAACTGCAGTAATTAACTCGTACACTTGTTCAATTACAGGCCCTTCTAGGTTGAGACGTGTACTAAGACGAAAATTCTTCCAGTTCATATTCTTCTCACATGCATATTATGTGAGATAATGTGAGATAATGTGATAAAAGTCAATAGTAAGCTTTATATGCATAGCAGAGCTAACTACAAAAATTATACATTTTCAAGTGATCCTAACCATATCAAAAACTACAGGGCAAAGCTGT
Source organism: Wolbachia endosymbiont (group A) of Udea olivalis (assembly GCF_964028365.1). Classification (NCBI taxonomy): domain Bacteria; kingdom Pseudomonadati; phylum Pseudomonadota; class Alphaproteobacteria; order Rickettsiales; family Anaplasmataceae; genus Wolbachia; species Wolbachia endosymbiont (group A) of Udea olivalis. Next base: position 1,047,427 of record NZ_OZ034773.1, on the reverse strand, counting down.
TGGAGGAAGGCTTAATTAGTTAAAAATTTCAATCTTATGTAAAATATTGTCTTATTTTGTAATTTTCTTGTTGACTAACGAGACGATATCTACTTTTCAATAAACTCCATTTGCATTTCTTGTATACTACTTTCTATTTGCTCTATTTGTTCTATTAACCTTTCTTCTAAGTCAAGATTACCGCTCAGCCTCGCTTCGGTTCTTTCTTTTCGTAATGCATTTAATTCTTTTAGTAACACTATATTATTCCACACAATTTCTGCAGATTTTCTCTCGTTCAGTTGGCTATTTAGTACACTAGTTTTTTCAAATACATACTTTATAACGTTAAACTGTTTCAATTCTTGTAACAAAGCCTCTTTATCGAGTTTGCTTTTGTTACTTATTACATCAATTACACGCTGTTGTAATCTTTTCATCTCATTAGTAAATTCAAAATGAGAAAATTGCTCAAAAAATATAGGACGGTTCAAAATTTCAGGAAATTCTACGGCTATACGCAAAATTACGGCCTGATTTTGCTCTGCTTCAATTAGCTCTGGAGATTTGTTATGAAGATACTCACCTTTTGTTGCTCCAGTTTTACTATTAAAAATCTGTTTTTTGAAGCTACTTCTTAGTTCACTAGCCTTATTGTAAAAATAATCTCTGTAATACCTTCTAATACTGCTGTTGCTAATAGTATTTACATATTCCATGAACTTGTGCTCAAGAATTGAATATTTTTCCGGAGCAAGTTTTTCATAATTTTGCAAATTGCTATCGATTATGTGATGCCATAAATATTCAGAATGCAGTTTTGTTGAATGGTCAAGAGCAGTCAACACGTCTTCTTTCTTGTATGCCAGTTCGTTACATATATCGTATGGATCTTTATTACTTGGCAAAGTCACAAACTTTAACGTGTATCCAGGCTCTAATATTGGCAGAGCAAGTTCTGCAACTCGAGTAGCAGCATGACGTCCAGCACTATCGCCATCCATACAGATGGAGATTTCTTTAGCAAATCTCCATAGATTTTTTATCTGCTCTGCAGAAATTGCGGTACCAAGCGGAGCAACTGCATTACTAATTCCTGCTTGATGTAGCGCTATAGCGTCCATATATCCTTCAACAACGAGTATGTGCTGTTTTTTACGTATTTCGCTTAAAGCAAAGTTTAATCCGTATAAATTCTCCCTCTTCTTAAAGAGCTGACTCTCTGGACTGTTTAAATATTTCGGCTGTTGCTCAGAACTTAGCACACGTCCGCCAAAACCAATAACTCTCCCTGCAATGCTCTGTATAGGAAATATCAGCCGGTCATAAAAATAATCATGAAAATTTTTGTTTACTAATCCAATATCAATCAAAATTCTGTCTTCAATACCTGAAGAGTTTAAATACTCTTTCAAACCAGAGCTTGGTGCATAACCTATCTTAAATTTATCTATGATTTTAGGTGAAATCTTACGCTGCTTTAAATAATCTACAACACCTTGATTTTTTTGTGCAAACCAATTTGCAGCTAAATCAAGCGCTAAAAATAGTTTATTGTCCTCTTTTGTAATACTAAGATTTTTGGGCAGTTCAACACCTGTAACCGATGCTAATTTTTCCAATGCTTCTTTAAAGCTTAATCCTTCAGTTTGTGAAATAAATTCAAATGCATCACCACTAGCCAAGCAACCAAAACAGTAATATAACCCCTTAGTATTGCTCACCGAAAAAGATGGGGTTTTTTCGTTATGAAATGGACAGAGCCCAACAAAACTATCTCCTCTTTTTATTAATCTGACTTTTTTACCTACTATGTCGGATAATAATAATTTTGATTTTATAATATCTATATGATCCATCTTGTTAAATTAGTAGTAGGATAAAAATTATATAGAATTTATACACATCTGACTCGAAATTTATTTCTATAACTAAAGCAATTTAGATTTACCGACAATGTAGCTATACAAATTCAAGAGCAATCCTGTCATCCAGGTAGCCCACAGAAACAAAAAACTTCCTTGACAAACCTCGCCAGCGCCCTTATCATGAAACTGAAGCTATTTATTTATCTTCTCTGTACAGATTAAATGACAAAAAAACTCAACGTATCTGGCGTCTCATGTTTAATTTTTTGCACTATGTGCACCTTATGTCTTTATCAAATTTCCGGGTTTTGACCTACACAAGCTGAAATACGCTTATAAAGCATTTAAAACATTAAAAAACGCCAACTTAAAAAATGGATAGTGAATAACTAGCTACCCTAGGGTTTCTTTTGCCTTTTTTTCTGTTTAGTAAATTTCTTAACGTTTATAATTTAGATTAGTTGCAGCTTAAAAGCAGCTAAATCGCGGTTATTAAGTGTTTAGAATAAAAAAACGCCATACTTGAAAGTATAATGTAAGTAATTAGCCAACCACGGGGCTTCTTTTGCCTTTTTTTTCGTTTGGTAAATTTCTTAATATTTATACAGAAGGTGTCATTCCAGTGCTTGACACTGGAATCCAGTTCTTATTATACAGCTATCTGGTGTACTTATTTAAAATTAAGTTTTCTGGATCTCAGTGCCAAAGCACTGGGATGACACCCTTCCTGGCGGAGATTATTCTCAAATCACAATGTTCGTACAGTTGTGGAATGAATTGCGGTATGACGTAGGAAAACCTTAGCTATAGCTTTAGAACTCCCAAAAGGTCAGAAGCATTGAATGACTTGACAGAAAGTTCAAACCCATATAAAATGTCCTTATTTCTTATATGTTAGGTATAGTATCAATTGCCTCAGATCATGCTGGTTATGAATTAAAATCAGAAATAAAACCTTACCTGGAAGCCCTAGGTTACAGAGTAGTAGATCAAGGCTGCACTGCTAAGCAAAAGTGTGTAGATTACCCAAACTATGCTGTTAAAGTTGTAGAAGATATAACAAGCAAAAAAGCAAATTATGGGATATTAATTTGTGGTACAGGTTTGGGCATGAGTACTGTGGCAAATCGTTTTGAAGGAATCTACGCTGCTTTATGTAACAGTGTTGAGATCGCAAAATTAGCTCGCGAGCATGGCAACGCAAATGTACTGTGTCTTGGTGCAGGGTTTACTGCGAGTGGATTAGCAAAAGACATAGTCAAACAATTCCTCGAAACAGAATTTTCAAAAGAAAGCAGACATAAAAAACGCCTTGATAAACTCAGCAATATAACCTCTAAGAAAAAAAAAACAAAAACTTATAACGAAGATGAAATATCAAAATTCGCTAAAATGGCAGGCCAGTGGTGGGATGAGAACGGCAAATTCAAACCATTGCACATGATGAATCCTGTTAGAGTATCTTACATTATTGAGAAAATAAAAGAGTTAAAAAAATGCAATTTAAAAGAATTATCATTGCTTGATGTCGGGTGTGGTGGTGGCATTTTGTCAGAGTCAATGGCACGCGTTGGCATTAACGTTGTGGGAATAGATGTATGTGAAGAAAACATAAAAGTAGCGCATTCACATGCAAAAAAAGTAGGGTTAAATATAGAATATATACACACCAGCATTGAAGAGCTAAGCAATGACAAGAAGTACGACGTGGTTCTGTTGATGGAAGTAGTTGAACATGTGGATAATTTAGAGCTTTTCATGAAAAAAGCGATAGAACTGCTAAAACCGGAGGGGTTAATCTTTATATCCACAATAAATAGAACTATCAAATCCTTCTGCCTTGCAATAATTGGTGCAGAGTACATATTAAATTGGCTGCCAAAAGGTACACATAACTGGAATAAATTTCTCAAGCCGTCAGAAATTGCAAATCACTTAAGAGAAAATAATGTAACGCTGCAAAACATGGCTGGCATGGAGTACAACGTAATAAAGCGTGAGTGGAATCTAACTAAAGGCGTGGATGTTAATTATATACTCTGCGGTTTGTTAGATTTAACTCTATAAAAGCACCATTTTCACTTCCAATACTTTGAAGGATCTTGGCCAGCTTTTATACAGTAGCCTTTATTAGTTAGCGCCCAACCGGAACGACAAGCATAACCTGTACCTACACGTTCATATCCAGGAGCAGCAACACACTTTCCATTCTCCAAGGTTTGACCTTTAAAAAGACAACAAACTTCTTTTTCTGTTACCTTTGTTACAATTTGAGGAGCACCAAAAAACACAGCAACAAACATACCCAGTGCGAAAAGTGCAGGCCAAGGCATTCTGCCAAATATTGCAAGTAAGCTTGAACCAATTATTACCACTGTAATCATTGGTCCACCTATTCCATGAACGTAACCTATTACATTACACATTACATCTGTTGCTCCATCAGCGTGTGCATCAAATGCATAGAAAACTATAAATAGAATTACAAGAAAATTTCTCATTGTTCTTTCAATAATCATGCCTGATTGTTTCTTATTTTAATAAAATTTCAGTAAATAGCTTTTTTCAAAAATTATGCTTAACCCAATCAATATTTATTTATTACTGCCTTTTTAATACTATAATTAACTCAGTTGATTTTTATCAAAATGCTAAACCATGGAACAATTCGAGAACTTTTACATCACCACGCCAGTATATTACGTAAACGATAAGCCGCATATTGGTCATGCATACACTTCTCTCTTGTGTGACGTGGTGGCAAGGTTCATGAAACTAGCTGGGAAAAATGTCAAATTTACCACCGGTACAGATGAACATGGACAAAAAATAGAAAAAGCAGCTAAAGCAAAGGAAATGCAGCCAAAAGAATTTACAGATGATGTGAGCGTTTCATTTAAAGAATTGGCTAAGTTCATGAATTTTGAGTATGACGATTTTATTCGCACTACGGAGGAACGTCACAAAAAAGCAGTTATAGCTTTATGGAATAGACTTGAAGAGAGAGGGCAAATATATTTGGATTCCTATTCGGGTTGGTATTCAGTTCGTGATGAAGCATTTTATCAGGAATCAGAGCTGATAGATGGCAAAGCACCAACAGGCGCAGAAGTTCAGTGGATAAAAGAAGAGAGCTACTTTTTTCGCTTGTCAAACTGGCAAGACAAATTACTGGAACTCTATAAAAATCAGCCAAGTTTTATCTTTCCTGAGAGCAGAAGAAATGAAGTGATATCGTTTGTAAGATCAGGGCTCATTGACCTCTCAATCTCTCGCACTAGTTTTAACTGGGGAATAAAAGTACCAGGTAATGACAAACACGTAATCTATGTCTGGATAGATGCATTAACCAATTATCTTACATCAATAGGTTTACCTAGTACTGAAGGTGAGGAATATAAGAGGTTTTGGGCAGAACCAGAAACACAGATTCCAGTGTCAAGCAGTGGAATGACACCAAACCAAGGGAAAACGCAGATTCCAGTGTCAAGCGCTGCAAACCTAGCTGACAACTCTTTCAACGTTCATGTAATCGGTAAAGACATATTGCGCTTTCATGCTGTATATTGGCCAGCGATTCTCCTTGCAGCAGACCTACCACTGCCAAAACAAATTGCAGTTCATGGTTGGTGGTTGAACGAGGGAGAGAAAATATCCAAGTCCCTTGGTAATGTCATAGATCCAATTGGCCTCGCTCAAGAGTTTGGTGTTGATCAGCTACGCTATTTTCTCCTCAGGGAAGCAAGCTTCGGCCAAGATGGCAACTTTAGTAAGAAAAATATGATCAGCCGGATAAATTCAGAACTGGCAAACAACATAGGCAATTTAGTGCAAAGAACAATTTCATTTTTACACAAGCAATGTTCTGGAATTGTACCAACAATCGATCAAAGCCTACTTAAAGGTGAAGAAAGTCTTCCAGGTTGCAAAGCTATACTCGATCAAGTGATGAATCACCTATCAAAGTATGAATTTAACCATATCATACTTCTAATCATCAACATCTCTTCTGAAGCAAATGCCTACATAGACAAAAGTGCACCCTGGACACTAAGCAAAACTGACAGAGAGCGCATGAATTTAGTAATTTACAAGTTACTGGAATATATCAGGATAATAGGCATTTTATTGCAGCCAATCGTTCCCAAGTCAGCAGAGATGATACTAAATCAACTGCAAATTCCGAAAGAACAACGAGATTTAAAATCTTTGTGCGACGCGTGCGTAAGTTCAGGCATAACATTGCCTAAACCTACGCCGGTTTTTTTGAGGGTTGATGCTAAAGAGGAGAAATAGTGTAAAAACTATTTCTCCTGGATGGGATTATCTTTAGTTAACGACGGTGCACACCGCTGTCTACATATTCAAGTTAGGTGGCAAGTGCCTTAGTTACTTTAGCACAATATGGTTTAGTAACATCAGCACCTATCACTACTACTTCAGTCATTGCCGACTTAACCTTTCCTAGGCTCCATGCAAACCAGCCTTGACCATTTTCTTCTTTAGTTGGCTGACTTTCTGGGCTAGAAATCTCAGTACCTTTTTCATCACCAGATTCTGCATCATAAAATACATCCTGATCCTCAGAAAGACTCATTAAATAACTTTTAGCAGCATCAACATTTAAATGATCAGGTTGCTTAGGAACGTTATCAATATTCATCTGATTTTCCTGGCTAGGAGTCTCAGTTTTTAAATTTTCTTGTGTAGCCACATTCTTTTTTTCATCAGTTTGCTCTCTTAAAAATTGCCTTACCATCTTCTGTTTTTCTCTAAACAAAAAATCAAATAATATTGGAGAAAGCTCTAGCTTTGCCCCCTCTGGAATAACAATACCATTACCTTGAGATTCACTTGAAAGTTGACTAGCACCACTTGCTTGATCTGCCTTATTACCAAACATCAAGTTTTTAACACTATTCCAGTATGGTGAAAATTTTTCTGAGACCCATGAAAATTCTATTTTAGTTGATGGCATAGTATCATAAACATTTTTTAATTTATTTCCAACACTACTAATTGTCCCTTTTGCTGACTCAATTGATGTATCACAAGTGTTTTTCAAGCTGCTTCCAAAGCTATTAAGTGCACTTTTTACTGGTTCAAATGACGTACCATAAACATCTTTTAAGCCATCTTTAACAATACGAGTTACACGACCACTAATAAATGCTTCTTTTGTAGAAGTAAATGCTTTTTCAGATGCTGTTTTGATATCCTTTGCAAACTCAGCTGATGGCATAGTATCATAAATATTTTTTAATTTATTTCCAACACTATTAAATTTCCCTTTTGCTTGTGAAATAATGGCTTGCTCTTGAGTTTGTACTTCGAAATCTCTCTTAGTAAGCTGCTGGTTTATGCTATCAAATTCTACCGCATTACCTGCCTGAGAAGCATTAATCCTTCTGGTTGCAGCCAACTCATTTTTCATTCTAAAAATCTCCCGATCTTTCTCAGAAATAGTTTTATCTTTATCTTCTATCTCTTTTGCTTGATTAGCCAGTTGAGTATTTTTTTCGGATATTTCTTTTACTTTCTCAGAAATTATTTTACCTTTAGCTTCTACTTTACTTTTTTCATCAGAAAGCTGAGCTTCCTTCTCAGAAATAGTTTTGTTCTTACTAACTGCTGCATACGAAAGTGCAATAGCTACAGCAGAAAATACAGTACCACCAATAATAAATGGAAGGCCAACACTTAATGCTGCAACTGGAGCTAAGAAACCAATATAAGGAGCTGCAGCAAACACTCCAGATGCTAATAAAGTTAAAGCAGCCAGAGTTCCAGCTATATAATAGGGTACATTGTTTTTATTCATCATCTCACGTATTATAAAATATAATACCATATATAAAAGGATTTTTAAGAAATTGTCAAGCTATCTTTACATAAAAAAATAATCAATGAACTTGGGAACAAGAAGATTGCTGCCAAGCTATGAACTATGCCTTTCCGTGTAATCTTTGAATGCACCTCTGTTAGAGTCAAAATATAGCTTCACACTGCCAATTGGTCCATTTCTCTGCTTTGCAATAATGAGCTCTGCAATGTTTCTAATTTTTTCCATTTTCTCTTGCCATTCCCGATGTTTATTGTTTCCTTCATTTGGCTGTTTTCTTAGTTCATAATACTCTTCTCTATAGAGAAACATTACTATATCTGCGTCTTGCTCTATGCTCCCTGAATCACGTAAATCAGAAAGTTGTGGTTTTTTATCATCCCTCTGCTCAACAGAACGAGAGAGCTGAGATAGTGCAACAATGGGAATATTTAGCTCCTTTGCAATTGCTTTCAAACCCTGCGTCACTTCCGAGATTTCTTGCACTCTATTTTCATTACTCCTTTTTGTTGTTCCTCTGATTAGCTGCAAATAATCAATGAATACCACTTCTACATTATATAATTGATACAGCAAGCGTATTCTGGTGCGAAGGGCACTAATTGATAGCGCAGGGGTGTCATCTATGATGAAAGGCAGTTCAGATAATTCTGTACTAGTATTGATAAATTCATGCAATTCAAAATCACTAATTCTCCCGGTTAATGCCTTATAATAACTAATCCCTGAATCTATAGTGATCAGCCTTGCAGTTAATTGCTCTGCTGACATTTCAAGTGAGAAAAACGCTACATGGTGTTGTTTATCTGCTCTTTTTTGCAACATCTTACAAGCATTAAGTGCAATGTTTAGCGCCAATGCTGTTTTACCCATAGAAGGCCTTGCAGCTAAAATTAATAAATCAGATTTTTGTAGACCACCAAGAAGCTGATTTAGATCTTGAAGTCCGGTTGTAACGCCTAGCGCTTCTGGATTATTTTTCAGTGTGCTGATCTTCTCAACTACATCTTTAATTGAACTTGCAAGTTTTATATATGTTTTCTCACCTTGTTTTTTTACTGCCAAATTGAACAATTTTGTCATTGCTTGTTCAATTTGCGCCTGTGCAGGATTTTCAATATCGTAGTTGTAGCTATCACCAACTATTTCTTGCCCGAGCTTAATTAAACATCTCCTTAAGTAAGTATCACGGATTATTCTAGTCAAACTATAAATATCAAGTGCAATACTTGCCTTCGCTGCAAGCTTTGCTAAGTACTCTACCCCGCCACACTCGGTAAACGCTTGGTCGTTCTCAAAAAACATTTTGAGGCTCAGTTCATTGGCAACTATACCGTGTTTCCTGGTTTTAGATATTTGCGTAAAAATACTTTGATGCAGTGGATCATAGAAATTTTCTGCTGTAATTGTGTCTTCAACTGCATCACAGATTCTATTATCACGAATCATTGCACCAATAAGCATCTGTTCAGCTTCTAAATTATGCGGTAATTTACATATTTCCTTATCTACACTTCTTGAACTGAGGAGATTGGCTAATTCATTCATTTTAAGTTTTGAGAGTAACTGTTGATTATTGTAGAATATTTAGTCCTCATTTGAAAGATGTAAAGGCAAAAAAATTTGACTAATTCCGTGTTGCCTATAGCATTAAAACTTAATGCCCCTGTGGTGGAATGGTAGACACGGCAGACTCAAAATCTGTTGCTTGCAAAAGCATGCTGGTTCAAGTCCGGCCAGGGGCACGTTAAATATTGGAAAGTATATATATGTTACATAAATTTTTTAATCGTTTATTTTCTATTTTTTCTTCTATAAATGTTATTCAAAAGGTAAAGAAAGATGAAAATGGGATATGTTATGTAACGGGCCTCAGGCGCTATATATCAGTATTGCTTGATTTGATTATTATCGTTTTGTTCTTGCAGTTTTGCAGCCAAGCCTTAAATCAGCTCTTTATGAACTCAGAGGATAGCAAAATATTAAGTCAAATTGCTGCAAAATCCCCAATGCAAGCACCACTGTCTGCGGAAGAAAAGACAACGCAGAGTAGACTTATAAAATTACTAATCCTAAATCAAATAGTCCAGTTTATTATGCTCTTTTGCTATGTAATATATATGTGGGTAAAGTTTGCTACTACACCTGGAAAACTATTATTTGGGCTTAGAGTTGTGGATGCACAAACTTTCGAAAAGATGACCCTAAAACAAGCAACAAAGAGATTTTTTTCCTTTATATTGTCAGTTGCACCATTGTTCTTGGGCTTTTTATGGTCAAATTTCAACAAACGCTGTCAAACTTGGCACGATAAGATCGCAGCCACAGTGGTTGTCACGAGTAAAAGCCTTAGAAGGCAGAGCTAAAAACTACTTGACACCCTTCGCCAGCCCCTTTATCATGATACTGAAGGTATTCATTTATCTTCAATCTGTGCAGATTAAACGACAACAGTATTACGTATTGGCGTCTTATTTTTAATTTTTTGCACTATGTGCATGCACTGGGATGACACCTCTGGGCACTGCCGTCGTAAAGGAACCAGTGTCAGCTACTCGTATGACAAAGGAGGACAGTGTCTCAGCTACTTTCATGACACCATTTGCTGTCTTTAAAAATGAATGTTCTTACAATTGTGCGTCATGCGCTTTATTAAATATTTTACTTAAAAATCTAATTTCTTATTATACAAGAGATAAGCAATTCATTGATGATGAAAAATTACAAAAAGGGGCATAGAAAGCGCCTAAGGGAGAAAATTATTTTAGATAATGGACAATCATTACTTGATTATGAGGTTTTAGAGCACATTTTATATTCAGCATACAGTAGAATTGATGTAAAGCCGATAGCAAAGAGTTTGATAGAAAATTTTGGCAGTTTGAATAAAGTTTTTAATGCTGACCTGGAAGCGCTGCAAAACGTTGATGATGTCAGCAATGCAGCGATATCTGCCATCTTTTGTGTAAAACAAGCCTTTGTTCGTTCTGCAAGAGAAGAAATAAAAAACCTGCCTGTAATCGATAACTGGGAAAAATTGCTTGATTATTTAAGAATAAGTATAGGAAGCCTCAATAAGGAAAATTTTCGTGTCATCTATATGAATAAAAAGTATCGTCTAATAGCGGAAGACCTGCAAAATATTGGTACAGTAGATCAAACTCCTCTTTATGTCAGAGAGATCATCAAGCGCGCACTTTTGATTGGTTCAACATCCATTGTAATATCTCACAATCATCCAAGCGGAGATACACAACCTTCAAATAGCGATATATCTCTCACTAGACAACTAGCAGAAGCTTGCCAAAGTATAGGAATAGAATTAATAGACCACATTATTATTACATTCAGTAGCTATTTTAGTTTCAAGGAAAATAGGTTGTTGTGAAAGCCTTTATAGCTACAGTAACTTAGATTTACCGACAATCGTCATTCCGCTACGTGTTAGCGGCTAAGAGATACCGTGACGGGATGACGTAGGGGTTGCCGAGAACTTGTCATTCCAGTGCTTGACACTGGAATCCAGTTTTCTTTACAAATTCACCAAAAGTGCTTCATTCTATAACGCAAAACCCATACTCACCAAACCCAATGCATTACTTGCAATTAAGTTTCCTGGATCCAAGTAGTCAGGGCACTGGGATGACACCGTCATAAAGGAACCAGTGTCAGCTACTTTCATGACACCCTTCTGGTAGGCCCAAATCGCAATGTTCGTACAGTTGTGGAATGAATCGCGGTATGACGGTTCGCGGTGGTATGACGTAGTAGCTATTTCTTGCAATCAAGTTTCGTTAAAAGTCAGATTGAATGGTTAAATCTTCCACCCAAATAACCACGCACTCTACTTGCTTGTTTGGATATATTTCTTGTACTAAGGTTTTATAGATTAACATCTGTTTTTTTATTTCATTTAATAAGGAAACAGAAACGTTACGGTGTGACTTGTAGTCAATTATGATTGCTTTATCTTGCGTTATGCATAGCCTATCTAGTCGTACTAATACTGGTTCGCCATCGATTATTCCACTCAGTGTAATCTCTGATTTGCCTCCTAAGTCAAACAAATAGCCATATTTTTCATTAAAGGCCAATATTTTACTGTAAATTTCATCCTTATCTTCACTGGTGTTGATGTTATCAAGGTATTTTCTGACCCAATTTTTTCTCCTTTCTTTTTCTATCTTGGGCATATACTGCAATATGCTGTGAATTATTAGGCCTCTTGCATAACCATCTGTCATCCCAGTGCTCTTTTTTTTGTCATTCAAGTAGCTAGACACTGGCTTTTTTTCTCTAGGTTCCAGCGTTACGTGCTGGAATGACATTGATAGGTTTGGCGGAAGAGAAATGACCGGAACGTCAAAGTAATCACGTTTTTTATAAATGTAAGGGTAGTTTGCGTTCACACATAGCACTTCAACTTTTTCTTTAAATATTGGCTGTAAGCATGCTTGTTTCTTTTCATATGATGTTCCATACTGAGTGATTAAATCATACCAAGAGCCCTTTTGCACTGGCTCTTTGCTTAAGATGTATAACTCATCTTCAGCACGCGTGAGTGCTACGTATAATAAACGCAAATATTCATTATAATCCTCTAGTTTTTTCTCTCTTTTTACTTGATCACAATAAGCATTGTTGTTTTTTCCACACCAAAATGGCACTTCCATTCCATCAAAGATGATACTTTCATTGCTTCTTGGCACCGTATTTGTATCAACCAAAAATACTATGGGAGCTTGAAGACCTTTTGATTTGTGAATCGTCATTATTCGCACAGCATTGCGTTCTGATTGCATATCATTCTTAATCTCCGGATTATTCTCCTTGATCCATTGAACAAACGCTTGAAGAGATGGGTTTTCAAATTGCAACACAAGGTTCATAAATTCGTCTAGAACCTCAAAGCACTCAAGACCTAGCCTTGCAGCAAATTTCTTCTTACCTGTGCGCAATATATGTGTAAATAGTGCAAGAGGAGACTCTATGCGAGATAAGTTAATGAGATAGTTTAATTCACTATAGATAACCACAGAATAATCCTGAATTCTTTCCCATAGTGAATGCTCTTTACGGTCGTATGCAATGTTAAATAAATCATCCTCGGTGAAATTAAATAGCGGTGATTTTAAAGCATTTGCAAGAGCTAAATCATTTGCCTGGAGGAGTAAAAATTCGGCCAAAGCTATTAAGTCCTGCACGGCTATATAGTCCATAATTCTAAAATAATCCCGGCCTACAACTGGCACATTTGCTTTTTTAAGTTCGCTTATTATGTAATCAACTAACACGTTTCGTTGTCGCACCAAAATCATAATGTCTCTTGGCTCTATATGGCGATCTTTAGCGACTAAAATCCGCCCTTCGTTTAACCAATTGTGAATTCTGTTAGCTATTGTTTGAGCAAGTAATCGATCTGCTATTGTATAACCTTCCTTGCATGTCAGAGGAATTTGTAAAGCTCGCTGTTCTTTCTCTTTGCGCCTTGGTAACGCTGGCCAAATTTCAATATATCCTTGGTCATTTTCTCTATGTGGAACATGTTTTATTTCATTATCATTAAAAGATATTTCTGCGCGGAAGTTATTAAATATTCTATCTACAAGCATCAAAACTTCTGGAGTTGAGCGAAATGACTTTTCAAGTTGGCATGATATCCAATCTCTACCACCAGTTTTCGTATGAAAGTATTGTTGCATATAGTTGAATAGATGGGGATTTGCTCCTTGAAATCTGTATATTGATTGTTTTACGTCACCAACTACAAATAAGGTTCGCTTTTCATCATTACCGGCAAAAAATTCATCGCAGAGATTTGTTATAATTTTCCACTGGCTGATGCTATTGTCTTGTGCCTCATCAACAAGGATGTGATCTATTTTTTGATCCAAGTTAAACAATATCCAATCTTTATAGTTTGGATTGCTGAGAAGATTTGTTGCTAAGCCAATTATATCATTGTAGTCAAGCAGTGCATTTTTTGATTTTTCGCTACTGTATAGATCAACATATACTTTAAATATACCAAGTAAGCTACTGGTTCTCTTGAATATTTGATAAGAGTTCATGTCTCTTATATGGGTAAATACTACATTCTGAACGCTCTCTATTATTTGCTCTGCATCTTTGAATTTCTCCAAAATACTTTTTGTTGCAATGGATGATATGCTCTTTTTTTCGTGCGATTCTGATTTTAGAAATACCTTGGCTAGGTTTTCTATTTTGGTGTCATTCCACTTTATTCCGGTGTCATCCGAGTAGCTGACACTGGTTCTTTTTTTCTGGATCCCAGCTGGGATGACAGTAGAATAAAGTATTTCACTATAACTCTGATCTCTTTTACTGCCTTCACTTAATATCTCGGCTAGTCTTCCCACGTGCTCAATTGTTTCACTCTGTAAGTCATGAATTCCATCTGGGGCGCTCAATTTATCTTTGATATATTTCGAATCATTTGCTGACATCGATCTTTTTACACATAAAGTATAAAGCAAATCGCGTAGTTTATTTTCATCAATTTCAGTTGCAATAAGGTTGATATCATCCTGCACAGTTTCGTTATGAAGCACTTTATTGAATATGATGGAATGTAATTCTTTACATTCACTCAGCGTGCAATTTGGAGCAATGCCAGCTTCTATGGGAAAGCTGGAAATTAATTTGTAACAGAAAGCGTGTATGGTTTGTATAGTTAGACCAAGATTTTCCAGTTCAGAGAAAAGCCTTCTTGCTCTTGTTAAATAATCTTTATTTTTTCTGGATCCCAGTGTCACGCACTGGGATGACAAGTAGGGGTACATCGGAAAGAAATCTAGTTGTTCCAGATCCATTATTAATTCACTATCTGAACATATTGCCCACTTACTGAGTATGCTGTGAATGCGATTCTCCATCTCGTTTGCTGCAGCATTGGTGAATGTTAAGCAAAGAATATTTCTTTTGTTTTCTAATAAAAGTCTCAATACTCTGTCTATTAAGATTTTTGTTTTGCCTGTACCAGCGGACGCATTTACCCACACAGAGAAATTAGGATTTATGGCATTTGATCTCATCAGAAGTGCGAGAACCTTATAAAAGTTGACTAGAATAGCATTATACATATAATGTAAAAATAGTGTTAGTGAAGATATATAATGAAAAGTTTTTGTGTAAAGGCGCCTGCAAAAATCAATCTTTTTTTGCATGTTGTAGACAAAAAAGAAACAGGGTATCACTTGATTGAAGGTTTATTTGTCTTTGCTAATCTCTCTAATTTTTTGGAAATAAAAGTAGGTGAGAAGGATTCTAGATACGATAACTCTACAGTTGAATTTATAAACTCCGAGTCTAGAATAAATAACCAGTATAACACTGTAATGAAAGCGGTTAATCTGCTGCTTAGGCATGCTCCTGTACGCACTAAAGTCACTGTAAAGGTTGTAAAAAACATACCAATTGCTGCAGGACTTGGTAGCGGATCCTCAGATGCTGGAGCTGTGGTACGTACGCTAGGGAAGCTGTGGGAGATTGATAGGACGATTTTAAATGAAATAGCCTTAAACGTTGGTGCTGATGTTCCCGCAAGCGTAGATAGCAAGCCAGTTTTTGTTAGAGGTATTGGCGAAGAATTATGCCACATTAAAAAATTCTCTTTACCTACAAATGTGGTGCTTGTGAAACCGAAAAAAAGGTTTTTGAGTACACCAGAGGTATTTTCCAAACATGAAGGAAAATTTTCTGAGCCAATTAAATGGAGCGATGACGCTGAAAAGGATTTGTTGAAGCTTCTTAAAGAGACGAGAAACGATCTTCAAGAAATAGCAATAAGCTTTGTACCTGAAATTAAGGATGTGATATCAACACTTGAGTCACAAGAAGGCTCTATACTTTCTCGCATGTCAGGCAGTGGTGTATCATGTTTTGGAATATTCGATAGTGAGGAAAATGCAAAAGCTGCTGCAGTTAATATCGGAAAAAAGCAACCAGAATGGTGGGTATGTGACACTCAATTAATAGTTTGACTTATGCCCTTAATTTCCGAGAATAAAAATCTTATAAATGGTTACAGGGAAGGAAAATTTTTGGTGAATAATAGAGAATATTGCGGCTCAATTATAATTTTTCCTGAAAAGGTGATTAAATTGAAAGAAAGTGATATAAATAGCAAGGAACATTTTAAATCTTTTTTAACAGAGGAAATAGAAATTTTGATAATAGGTACTGGTAAAACACGCAATATACTAAGTTCTTCAGTGAAGTCCTATCTTATGGAACAAAAAGGTTTAAATTTTGAATTTATGACAACAGGTTCTGCATGCAGAACCCATAACGTTTTAATATCCGAAGATAGATTTGTTGTCAGTTATCTAATAGCCATATAGCATGCTTACCCAGGACTTTTTCATCAATAGTCTAGTTGCAGTAGTTGTAATTAGCCTAGTAACAGGCGCTTTAGGATCGTTTATGATATGGCAAAGGTTATCTTATCTTGGTGATAGTTTGTCCCATTCTTCGTTGCTTGGTGTTGCACTTGCTTTAATCTTTAAGATTAGCCCATCGCTTAGCATAATGCTCATTGCAATTACATTTGCTATACTACTTTCTCTTAATTTTAACAGATTATATTCTGCTGATACGATATTGAACATTGTTACCAATGTAGTTTTATCATCGAGTTTAATACTTATGTCTTTTCTTCCATCTGGCAATAATAGTATTATTAGCTCACTGTTTGGTGATATATTAACGCTCGATCAAAGTGATATAGTATTGATTTTTTTAACCTCTGCAGTAGTTACTTTGATATTAATATTTAGATGGCGTTATTGGTTAATGATTTCAATTAATCAAGATTTAGCAGTAGTTGAAAAAATTAATGTTACCTTTGTTAGACTAGAATTTTTAATCACTCTTGCTATATTTATAGCAATTGCTGCCCAACTAATAGGAATATTACTCATTGCTGCATTTTTGCTAATACCAGCAGCATCTGCAAGGCTCATTTCGAAAACTCCAATGCAGATGATTATTGTTGCAACAGTTTTTTCTGTGATCTCTGGGATATCAGGTCTCATGTTATCTGCAAGTTTTGATTTGTTAACTGGACCTGCAATTATACTTGTTGCAGCGGTATATTTAATTATCGCTTATTTTATAAGGCTAGTATTAAGCAGGTTGGCTTAATTTTGATCTCGAATGTTAATAATTTTGTAATATACTCATTATAAAACATCACTATCTTAGCACAAAATAGTTTTTGCTATACTATTATTTATATGCTAATGATAAGTTGTTAATTTTATGGAGTAAGCAATATGAGCGAAGAAGGATTTTTTTCCAAATATATATCTCAACCTGTGAAAAAATTTTATAATTATATTACAGGAAAAACAGAAGAGTCAGATGATGTAGCAGGTGATGTGCATAATATTGCACAAGGAGACTCAGAGTCTTTGGATACTCATGTACAGTCAAATGAGAATGATATCATATAGATAGCATGAGGGTCACACCATCCAAAGTTAAAAAATTCCTAGAGAAACCTGATGCTTTACGTGGTGTGTTAATTCATGGAAGTGATAACAGTAGGGTTGATTTTTATGTACAAGAAATAATTGCTAATTTGGGTGAGTATTCAGTTCAGGTGATGGATTTTGCAATAGTGAATAAGTCACCCAGTTTACTGTTTTCTGAATTGGCAAACGTTTCGATGTTTACCAGCAAAAAATTAATTAAGCTGATAAATGTGAGTGGAGGTATATCCAAAGAGTTAAAAAACGTATTGGATTATAACGCAAGTGGTCACTATGTAATGATGGTAGCAAGTGATCTTCCATATAATTCTGCGACTAAAAGTTATATGGAGAGTTCAAAAATTTTTGGTGTGATTGCTTGCTATAAGGACAGCAACAGCAATCTTTATGACATTATATCAAGTTACTTAAAACAAAATGATATAAAATGCACAAATGAGATAATCTACCATTTGCAATCTTACTTTAATCATAGCAAGCTGCCTATATGTTCAGAACTTGAGAAGTTAGTTTTATACTTAGGGGAGAGAAAAGACCTAAAACTTACTGATATAGAATTATGCTTTTCAACTTCCGGCAACGACTATGCTACACTTGATGATTTATGTTCTGCCATAGCAAGTAAAGATATGTTGCGCTTCATTAGAATTTCTGATGCATTGGTATCGCAAGAAAATTTTTCACCGATAGCGCTAATTCGCATTATATCAAATTATTTCCTACGCCTTGAAAACGTTTTGCTGTCAGTGCAAGGTGGAATGAGTGAGCAGGCTGCGATTGATCAGCTAAGCCCTCCATTGTTTTTTAAACAATTGCAGAGTTTTAAATCTCATTTGAAAAGTTTGCAACTTTCAGAACTTAAGAAGATCTTGGAAAAATTGATAAGCTTAGAAGTTACCTGTAAAAAAACTGATTTAGATCATAAAATGATTTTTCAACATGCACTGACGGGTAGCTGACTACTCGGATCCAGCCTTTCTTATAATTTCATCAAAATGTTGTATTTTAACATAAAATAGCTGCTTTTATGCCTACCAAAATTCATTCTTTAGTGTGTGTCTCACAAGTATTCTTTGCTAATAGGATATTTTCGAATATAATTGAATATAACTAGATAAAAATACAGATATGTTTGACATTTCAAAAATTGTAATAACACCTGAAATGTTAAAATTAGTTGCTGAAATTGATGAATTTAAAGGAGCATGGCAATTGTTTGGTAATTTAGCTCCAGAACGTTTACAAATGCTCAAGAAAATTGCAACAATTGAAAGTATTGGTTCTTCTACTCGTATTGAAGGGGCAAGATTATCAGACCGTGAAGTTGAGCAATTACTATCCAAACTTGATACACGCTCATTTCGTTCTCTAGATGAACGAGAAATAGCCGGATATGCGTATGTGTGTGAAGAAGTATTTCAAAACTTTAACAAGATGCCATTTACAGAAAACACTATAAAACAGTTTCACATCTGGCTTTTACAATTTTCATATAAAGATCAAAGGCACATGGGAGAATATAAAAAATTCCCCAATCATGTTGAAGCGTTTGATGAATCTGGAAAAAGCTTGGGCATAGTTTTTGAAACAGCCTCTCCATTTGAGACAGCAACACAAATGCAAGAACTTATTTATTGGACTAGCCAGCAATTAGAGGTGAAATCGTTACACCCTCTATTAATTATTGGCATTTTTATAGTTACTTTTTTAGCTATTCATCCCTTCCAGGATGGAAATGGCAGATTATCACGCATTCTCACAACTTTCTTGTTACTAAAGTTAGGGTATATCTATGTACCTTACAGTTCCCTTGAAAGTAATAAGGAGAGTTACTACTTAGCTTTGCGTCGTACTCAACAATCCTTGAAGACGAGCAGCAATGATTTTAATCCATGGCTTATGTTCTTTTTAAGGTCACTACAAAAGCAAAAATTTTATCTTGAACAAAAGGTGTCACATGAAAAAGTGTTAAATCTCTATTTAGCACCACTTTCTGCTGAAATACTAGCACTACTCAGCAAACATGGACGTCTTACAATTAAGGATTTGGAAAATATTACTAAAGCAAACTGCAATACCTTAAAGAAGCACGTATCTAATCTCGTAAAGAGTAATCACATTACTCAGCATGGAAAAGGCAGAGCAACCTGGTATGTAATATAGAGCTCAATAGGATATGTATTCATTTTGAATTGTTAAATTATTCAGCTATAGAATATAGATCACAGCTGTACAAACATTGTAGTTTGAGCCCACTAGATCCCAGTGCCCTATTCTTGTCATCCCAGTGCCTTCTCCTGTCATCCCAGTGCCCAGACACTGGGATCCAGAAAAGTTTGCTTGTAAGCAAGCAAACTAGCATAGAAAGTGGTTACAACGTTTTCGATGAGATTGCAGAAAGGCTAGATTCCAGACTGGAATGACATCGTTCACTATGTACCATATTGCAATAGTTGTGGTCAAGGCACTGGGATCTGAAATTGCAGTGTTCGTACAGCTATAGAATATAGATCAGAAGTGACAGAGCTTAAAAAAAGGCCTAACATTCTTAATAAACGTAAAAAGCTTTATGAAAATCAGAGTTGGAGTAATAGGCTGCTTAGGCAGAATGGGCAAAAAAATACTCAATGAATTAATTACAAATACCAAAGTGGAAATAGCAGGTGCTGTTGCCCGTTCAGGTAGTAAGTACATAGATTCAGATATTGGACCAATTATAGCCAATCTAGGAATTAAAGTTACAAGTTCTATTAGTGGCATATTTGAGTCATCTGACGTTGTAATAGATTTTACAACTAAAGAATGTATGTTAGACTGCCTTAAAGCAGCTGTAAAATTTAAAACACCGCTGGTTAGTGGCACAACTGGAATAGAAGGTGTCGATTTGAAAGAATATGCTGCTGAAGTTCCAATATTATGGTCAGCAAATATGAGTGTTGGGGTTAATGTGTTGCTGAAATTGGTAAAAAAAGCTGCTGAGCTTTTAGGTAATGAATATGACGTTGAGATTTGGGAAATGCATCATAACTTAAAAAAGGATTCACCATCTGGAACAGCTATAGAACTTGGCAAAACAATTGCTAACGCTTCAAAAGTGGATTTTCAGTCCAATCAATATTTACATAGTGGTTCAAACATAAGGAAAAAGGGGGGAATAGGTTTTGCAGTATCTCGTGGAGGTGGAGTAATAGGAGATCACAGCGTGATGTTTGTTAATTCTGATGAACGGATAGAACTAAACCACAAAGCAATTGATCGCACAACATTTGCTAGAGGAGCTGTTCAAGCAGCAGTATGGCTATACGAAAATAAAAGAGAAATTCCGGGGCTCTATTCAATGCAGGATGTGATATGAGCAATACACGTGCCTCTGTTAAAGATTTAAATCTCTGGTACGGCTCTAAGCAAGTTTTATTCGATATAAATTTGAATATTTATAAAAGAAAAGTTACTACTTTTATCGGACCATCCGGGTGCGGTAAATCAACATTTTTGCGTTGTTTTAATCGTATGAATGACTATGTACCAGGTTGCAAAACTGTTGGTGAATTAGATATCGATGGGCTGGGTGATATATATTCACGCGATATGGATGTTGTACTACTTAGAGCAAAAGTTGGTATGGTATTTCAAAAGCCAAATCCTTTTCCAAAATCAATATATGATAATGTTGCTTGTGGGCCAAAATTGCATGGTATGGCGAAGGATAAGCAAAAATTGAATGAGATGGTGGAAAATAGTTTAACCAAGGTTGGTTTATGGGAAGAATTGAAGGACAGATTGCAAGATAGCGCACTCAATTTATCCGGTGGCCAACAACAGAGGCTATGCATCGCTCGCGCAATTGCAGTGAAGCCAACTATTTTATTAATGGATGAACCGTGCTCTGCTCTTGATCCAATGGCAACCAATGCAATCGAAAATCTTATACAAGAGCTGAAATTAAGATTTACTATAATTATGGTGACTCATTCAATGAAGCAAGCTAAAAAGTTATCTGATAGTGTAATTTTCTTTCATAATGGCAGAATTGTTGAGTCTGGAAGCACTCAAGAAATATTCGAAAATGCTCAATCTCCCTTAACAAAGGAGTATATCCTGGATCATTAAATTTCTGACCTTACCCAGAAAAAGTGGAGAGAAAGAAAAGAGTTTTTTCGGGTAAAATAAAATTTTGGAGGATTAGAAATGGTAAGAGAATATACGGCAGAATTCAAATTGGAAGCTGTTAAGCTGACAAATGAACAAAGAAAGGTAGGTCAACCAGTTGCAAAAGTAGCAAGAGATCTAGGAATAAGGGATAGTGTATTAGGAAAATGGATGAAGAAACACAACGAAAAAAAGTCGGCAGCAGATGCATTTCCAGGTAGAGGTAACATGGCTCCTTACGACAAAGAGAGGTTTGATTTACAAAGCAAGAGTAACAAGGGAAAGAGACATTAAAAAAAAAGCCCTGGCCAGTCAAAAAGAGTAAAATATTTTTTTATATAGTAACTGCTATAAAGTACAGGAATTATGTAGGATTTTCTGCTAGTGGCTACTATAAGTGGACCACAAGAAAAATAAGCAGTAGAGAATCAGCAAATAAAGAGTTATTAGCAGATATTCAAAAAATATATCAAGCTTCTAAATGTAGATATGGAGCTCCTAAAATTCATGCTGAATTGAAGGCTTTGGGTAAAAGTTGCAATTTGAAAACGGTGCAAAGTATTATGCAGAAAAATGACATCAGGGCTATACTGAGAAGAAAGTTTAAAATTAAAAAACAACAAACAGATAATAGAGCTGTAGCTCCCAATATACTAGATCAAAACTTTATTGTTGATCAACCAAATAAAGTATGGGATTACTTACATCAAAACCAAGGAGGGATGGCTATATTTGGCAGCAATAATTCTCACGTATGGTAGTTAATGAGTAGTGCAATAAATAAACAATTGGTTATGAACTCTTTATTAATGGCCATTAATAGGCGTAAACCTGTTAAAAATCTACTGCTGCACAGTGACCAAGGTTCACAATATACTGCGCAAGGGTATCAATATCTCTTAGCTGTAAAGAATATAGATGAGTAATAAAGGCTGTTGTTACGACAATTCTGTTGCAGAAAGCTTCTTTAGCTCATTGAAAAGAGAAATACTTATTGATACTTCACAACACTCTGCTCAACAAACTAGAACTGCAATATTTGAATACATAGAAATTTTTTATAACAAACAACGTCACTATTAACTATTGCATTCCAGAACAATTTGATGCATCATTCTTTTTGTAAAAAACATTCCAAACTTTCTCTCCACTTTTTCTGGGTAAGGTCACTTTTCCACTGATCATATTTAATCGCCATAACTTTACTCCTACTTTAACAATATTTTAATTATCATATATTATGGCAAGAAAGTCAACCCTACCTAATTTTGCTTAGTAAGCACACTAACTATGAAACAATCTATATTACCATCAAAAACAGAATTTATATTGCCCACTTCATGTCCGGTTCTTAAATCCTTCACCATTTGATATGGATGCATAACGTACGATCTGATCTGATTACCCCAGCCTATATCGCATTTTTTACCATATTCTTCAGCCATTTTCTGTTCTTTTTTTTCCAGTTCAATTTGGTATAAACGTCCTTTAAGTAATTTCAATGCCTCATCTTTATTTCTGTGTTGAGAACGACCATTTTGGCATTGAACTACAACACCAGTTGGAATATGCGTAATGCGTACCGCACTTTCAGTTTTGTTCACATGCTGACCGCCTGCTCCAGAAGCTCGGTAGGTGTCGATCTTTAGATCCTTTTCATCCACAGCAATATCAATTGAATCTTCTATCACTGGAGTTACTCCTACACTTGCAAAACTGGTATGACGTTTACCATTTGCATCAAACGGCGATATTCTAACCAGCCTGTGAATTCCACTTTCACTTTTTGCCCACCCATAAGCTTTTTCTCCAACGATTTTTATCATTGCAGACTTTATACCAACTGACTCTCCTTCTAATTTTTCTACAACTTCAACTTTAAAGTTGTGATAAATTTCTGCCCACCTTATATACATGCGCATCAGCATTTCAGCCCAATCATTGCTCTCGGTTCCGCCAGCTCCTGAGTGGATTTCTAAAAAGCAGTTATTATTATCTGCTTCACCAGTAAATAAGGACTCTGTTTCTTTATACTTGATTAATTTCTCTAGCTTAGCTAATTCATTTTCAACTTCAGAGAAAAATTCTTCATCATTTTCATCAATAGCAGACTTCATTAAGCTGATGGCATCGTTGTAATCGCTTTCCAGCTTTAAAAACGACTCTACGTCATTCTTAATTTTAGAACGTTCTTTTAAAACTTCTTGTGCTTTTTGGTTATCTTGCCATAGGTCATCATTCGACGCTTGGGAGTCAAGCTCTTCAAGGCGCAACTTTAATTTTTCTATGTCAAAGACACCTCCTGATAAGAGAAATACTTTTATTTAAGCTTTGAAAGTGTTCAAGAATTTCTGGATAAGTTTTCATTATACTTTAGATTTTAATATATTTACTATCAATAACAATAACAGTAAACAAAATAGAAATTTAACCATATGATAGTTAATTTAAATAATTTCATTATACTTTAATGTTTAAGGAAATCAAGCGCGTATATTTATTAAAAAATAAGGTAAAGTAATGAATATTAAAATAAGTTCTCATTATGGTTTAGACAAAAAGGCTATTGATGACTTAATAGAGTCACTTGATAACGAGGAGCTAGAGAATGTTTGTAGTATTGTAAAAACGATAGATAGCGTTCAGTTAGCTTATTTTTTATCTACTTCAATCAGTGATCACAGGGAGAAATTAGTTAATATCCTCGATCAACATTTGTTAAGTGATGCCCTAGTGCATGTAGTGCCAGATTTACAAATAGAGATCATAGAAACATTGGGAATAGAAAATACAGCAAAGTTACTAATGCTCCTTGATGTAGAAGATATAGTAACCATAGTGAAAGATTTAGATAGAAAGTCTGTAGAAAATATACTTTACTATTTGCCCAGCAAAACTCAGAAATCGGTAGAGGAGTTGCTATCATATCCAGAAGAAAGTGCAGGAAGGTTAATACATAAAGATATGGTTATAGCTCCATATTATTGGACAATAAATCAACTGACAGAATTTGTGTGCAACTATAAAAAAATACCAGAAAAATTTCACCAGATATTCATTATCAACTCAAAATTAGAGCCTATAGGCAGTGTTAATTTAAATAAGGTAATATCTCACTCAGGAGACACAATAATAAAAGAGATAATGGATCATGACATAAAAATCATTAAAACTGGAGTAGACCAAGAGGAAGTAGCAAGAATATTTAAAGATTACTCTCTATTATCGGCTCCGGTAGTAAATAAGAATGGTAAAATTATTGGTGTGATCTTAATTGAAGATGTGATAAAAGTTGTTCAACAAGAAACAGAAGAGGATGTACTCAAAATAAGCGGTGTATCTTCTAAAGCCGATATAAATGCCCCTATACATAAAACTATAATTAAAAGGCTACCTTGGTTACTGTTTAACCTCTTAGCTGCAACAATGTGTTCCATAGTAGTTGGCTTTTTCGATGATGTAATAAAAAGTTTTATAGTGCTGCCAATAATCATGCCGATAATTGCATCAATGAGCGGAAATGCAGGATCCCAAACAGTAACGCTAACCATCCGGGCAATCGCAACAAAATATCTAACTGAGCAAAATGCAAAAAGAATACTGATGAAAGAATTTTTAATAGGTCTTATAAACGGGGTGATCTTATCTACTATTTCATTAGTAGTGTTAGCAATAAGGTTTCACAACTTCAAAGTGGAGATGATTTTTGTGGTCTCCATGATTATGATGTCAATTATTGCAACGTTCATCGGAACTTTCATTCCTATAATGCTTCATCGCTTAAAGTCTGACCCTGCCGTTTCTTCTTCAATCCTAACATCGGCAACAACTGATATTCTCTCAGCTTTTATATTTCTTGGTTTAGCTACGATCTTTTTATTAAATAGCTAATACTATCTATAGCTATACCGCCGCGAACCGTCATGCCGCGATTCATTCGCGGTATCTCTTAGCATAGATCCCGCTAACAAGTAGCGGGATGACGAGAAAGGGGCTACTTGGATGACATTCTTCCTGGTGTGCCCAAATCACAATGTTCGTACATCTGTGGATTTATTCGCGGTATAGATATCGCTAACGAGTAGCGGAATGACGGTTTTTCAAATTGTCGTAAGTCAGTTTAGCTATAATATCAAGTTTCACCAACTATTTCTCTCTATTAAATAAGAATAAATTACCTATACAAAAATAGATTGGCAATATTTCAAGTCTGCCAAGCAGCATTAAAAACGATAGAAATAATTTTACTTCATTACTGAAAGAGGAATAATTACCCGAAGGACCTATTAAATTACTAAATCTCGGGCCAGAGTTTGTAAGCGTTGCAGAGACTGAACTGATGCTAGTTATAAAGTCTGCATTGCTTAAGTAAGACATCACTATTGATGAAATGGTAAACGTTAACATGAAAATTGCAAAAAATATAAAGACAGAGTGAACTTCATCATTCTCCAGAATTTTTCCATTGAGTTTTACTCCATTGTCTGCATCAGGGTTTAATAAAAGGTAAAAGTAATTTCTTATAGACCTTAAAAGAACAATCAAGCGGAAGATTTTGACACCACCACTTGAAGAACCGCTACATCCACCAACAAAGGTTAGAAAAAAAGCTAAGACTGAAATGAAACTCCAATCTATATGATTACAGATTGCATAACCAGTTGACGTAATCAAGGAAGTGATGGTAAATGTGCTGCATCTAAATGATAATGACACTCCTAAATCAACATTTTTATACAACCAAAAACAAGCAAATAAAGATGAGATAGTAGCTA
The DNA here is from genome assembly GCF_964028365.1 of Wolbachia endosymbiont (group A) of Udea olivalis. Classification (NCBI taxonomy): domain Bacteria; kingdom Pseudomonadati; phylum Pseudomonadota; class Alphaproteobacteria; order Rickettsiales; family Anaplasmataceae; genus Wolbachia; species Wolbachia endosymbiont (group A) of Udea olivalis. The sequence continues at coordinate 1,021,299 of NZ_OZ034773.1, read as the reverse complement.
TCTTAACAAAGTAAGAGACCTGTTCATCATAGCAAATGTCTAACCGTCTTATAATTTTTAAATAGCTAAGAAAAGGCAGAGAACCCAAAATCATAAAAACGATCGTTATGGCTTCTAGTATGGGATTATTATAGTGCCCTATAGAATCATTATAGTTAGCAAATCCACCAGTTGATACAGCAGACATTCCGTGACATATTGCATCAAATAGTGGCATACCAGCTAGATAATAGGAAAATATGCATAACAAAATTAAGCCATAATATATTGCCGTAACATGAATCACTACGCTTCGCGTGTTCGGCAACTTCCTTTTGGTAGCATCTGAATATTCAGAATAAAGTAAATTATTTAGGCTGAGAACCTTAAACATAGGAAAAACTGCAATTCCTAAAGTGATTACACCAAAACCCCCCATGCCGTGTAGCATTGCTCTCCACAGCAGTATTCCTGGAGATTGTTTTTCAATATCATTAAATATAGTTGCCCCTGTGGTTGTGATGCCAGATATCGTTTCAAACAATGCATCAACATAGCTCAGATTATCAAAATAGAAAGGAATAGCTGCAAACAGAGACAAGGCAATCCAGGTGCAACTAGTAATCGCAAAAATTGCTGGCATTCCATGCAATCTACTTAATTTACCGAGTAAAATAAAAATTGCGCCAGATGTGCAGGTAATTATGAATCCAGCGAAAAAATTTTTCCATTCGTAGCTGAGATACTTATTGGTAATAGCAGGAATAAGCATTGCTAAGCTAAATAGCAATAGGAATATTCCCACAATAAATGCAATTGAACGTAAAGTTTGTAAACGTTGATGATTTTTCATAGAGTTACTTCCTCGCTATACAAAGCCATAAAAGCTACTCTAACGTCAAGCATTTTGTTGGCCTTTATTAACAGTTATTAACAATATACTTGATTTACTTGTAAATATGTATGATAATTAAATTTTTATTAGAGGTAAGATATAGTTGAATTAACTGATGCACAAGAAGAAATTCTAGGTTCATTAAGACAGGCAGTCAGGAATGACAATTTTCAAGAAGTCCAGAACGTACTCAACAATAAGGAACATAATGATATACAAGCAGTTTTGAGCCACGAGGGGACTCTGACTAGTGACAAAGGTACCATTTAAATGATGTTATTGGCTGTACTAAAACTAGCGTTAACACTAAAGTAGGGATCATTGAACTAATTTGGAAGGAAGCTGATCAAAAAACTCGTGATTTTTTGTGTGATTACAAGGTAACAAAATCTTTTGAAGATCAACCATATTTTACGGATACAATAGATGATCTTAAACGCTTTCAAGGAAAATTTGACCCTCATAGCACAGAATATTTTGCTCTTGTACAAGTTGTTCAAAAAATAGAAGATCACAAGTGGGTAATGGATCTTGATTCCAACTTACAAGAAGCAATAGAAAACCTTGATATTGATCAAGTTAAAGCAGCATTAGAGAATTGTGGTGAAGATGTAGAAAGGGTTTTAGAGCGAGAGGTATATTGGAGTAGTGGAAGAGTAGATGCCCTTTTAGTTTATCCTCTGAAAGTTGAATATAGTGAAGAATTGAACCAAGAAGATGTGGAAAAGATAAAAGAAAGCTTTAAATTAATGTTTGATGCTGCTTCTCCAGGGCTCCTTGGGTTCGAGCCCAATGGAAATAACTATGTAATGGATAAACTTACATGTGCACAAAAACGTTTTGCTAAAATACCTGGAGTAGGTGAGCAATGCTTTCAAGATTTGATTCAAGAATTTGAGGAAAAACTTAGTAAAAATGAACTAGATAATGCCAAGATTAATGATCAGATAGCATGGGATAAAGAGTATGCGACTCGATTTTCACAAGAAATCAATCAGGATCCGTCTGAGAATGATGATCTTAACTTTATAGATGACACTGATCTAGATCAAAACACCGTAAACTCTGCACCAACTGCAGACAACAAAACCCCAGAAAAAAACGATACAAACTTCTGGAGTGAACACAAAGGGAAGATCGCTCTGGGCGTTGTTGAACTATGCGTAGTTGGTGCTATTGCAGCCTATGTGCTGGCATATCCTGTAGTTGCATTAGTTTTAGAAGTTTTAGCAGTTTCAGCATTGGCTGTACTAGCTTATATTGGAGGAGTTTGTGAGAAATCAGAAAGCCCAAATACGAAAAGCTCGGACCCGGTTGTTTCTGGGGTGTTGCAACAACGCAGAACTGTCTAATTAGTAATCCATTGTCATCCCAGCGCGCCGCGCTGGGTCTGACTACGCTAGAACAAAGAATATAAAAGAAACGTTGCCGTCACGTTATATCATAAACCTTTGCTGAAGCTTTCTTTATATCTTCACTTGAAAGTGGAATTAGACCAAGCCTAGATAGGTACCCATCTTCAATGCCGATCGAATCTATAATTTCTTTTATGAATTCTCTTAATCCATCAACAGTATCCAGGTGTTCTTTCTTTATATAAAGGTATAGAGGTCTTGCTAATATATATTTTCCCGATGATATATTTTCGTAAGTTGGCTCAATTCCTGCAATTGTGCTCCCTTGTATTTTATCTTGATTCCTCATTAAAAAGCTAAAACTAAATATCCCTAAAGCGTTCTTGTTACTTTTCAATTTTTGTATTATTATGTTTTCATTAATTCCAACTTCTATATACCTTCCGTCATCCCTTATATTACCACATGCTTTCTTTCTTTCTTCCTGATCTTTATAATTCTCTTTGAAAATTCTCGAGTTCATGCATGAATATTGATCAAGCATAATAGAATTAACCAAAGTTTCGTATGTGCCTGTATTTTGATGTGGACCATAAATTTCAATTTCTGTTTTTGGTAAGGCTTGATTTACATCAGACCAAAACTTCTTATTATTTTTTACTAATTTATCATTTTCTTGAGAATATGCAGATAAAGTTTCAAATAAGTCCTTCTTTGTGAAATCAAATCTATGGCTTTGATTTGAATTTGCAATGACAATTCCATCATAGCCAATGATGATCTCTATCACTTCATTAATTTTATTTCTTTTACATAGTTCTCTTTCTACTTCCTTCATAGGGCGAGATGAAGTGGTGATGTCTGGCGTGTCTTCCCCTATTCCTGAGCAAAACATTTTGAACCCTGATCCACTTCCTATTGATTCCACAACTGGAGTCTTAAAAGGGAATACACGATTGAACTCCTCGGCTATAAACGAGATAAAAGGAAAAACAGTTGAAGATCCAACAATTCTGATGTATTTCCTGGCATCAGCATTTGACGGCGGCGTGAATAATACGAATACAAAAATCAGGAGAAAGTTTCTAAGCATTATTTTTAGTTAAGAACATAAATCTAATTATTGTAACAAAACATCAAACTGAAAAGCTTTAATTGCATGACAAAAGCTACAGTTTACATTTAAATTTTATTTTATATTATTGTAAGTATTACACAACTTTAAGGAACAGTTATGGCAGTTATGCCAGATAAATGGATAAGAGAAAAAGCTGAAAACTTTGGAATGATAGAGCCTTTTGTGAATCACAAAAGCAGCAAAGGTGTTATATCTTTCGGACTATCATCTTACGGTTACGATGCAAGAGTGGATAATAAATTTAAAATTTTTACTAACGTTAATTCAGCCATCGTGGACCCTAAAAATTTTTCTGAGAATAGTTTTATAGATAAAGAAACAGACGTATGCATAATTCCACCAAATAGCTTTGTGCTTGCAAGTACAGTGGAATATTTTCGTATACCAAGGAATGTACTGGTCATTTGTGTTGGTAAATCAACTTACGCAAGATGTGGAATTATAGTAAACGTTACTCCCTTAGAACCTGGATGGGAAGGTCATGTCACACTCGAATTCTCAAACACCACTCCACTTCCTGCAAAAATTTACGCTAATGAAGGCGCATGCCAATTCGTATTTTTAAGCGGCGAAAGTGAATGCGAGAAATCATATGATGATATGAAAGGAAAATACATGAATCAGCATGGTATCACTTTGCCGTTAGTTAAGTGATTACTTTAGGTAAAGCGTGATATTGTTTTATTGTACTGAAGATTACTAAAATGAGTTTTAACTAATTTGTCGCATTCTTTATCACCTAAAACTGCACGTGCAGAGTGGTTTTTAAATGACTCTACATAGCTTGAAAAGAAATTTGTAGAAGGATTACTTAAAGCTTCTGCAACTTCTTTTTTTTCTTTATCATTGGAAAGCTGATTAAATAGTTCTTCTCCCTTTTTTTGCAGCTCATTTTCAAATTCCTGCTTTATAGTATTCTTATCTGCTTTTTGCAAGAAGGAAAACTCTTCAAAAGTGTACAAGGAAGAGACAATACTGTTAAATGTGCCAGTAAAACATGCACTTGAACCACGACCACCACGCACTCCGTATTCTGTTTGCGATTCTACTAAATGTTTAACCAGTTGATATTTTCTCTGTGATATGCGGGTATTAATAGCTATATTATTTGCTCTAGTTTGATCGTTGCAAGCCTTCCAAACTAAATTTAAAACTTGCTTCAATGTTAACCCGCTTCCACTATGTGTACCAGGGTTATTTTTTATACGCTTCAAGCACTCAAGTGCATGTTTTTTCTCATCTTCTGTAAGTTGATCTTTATCTGCAGCTTTTTGTGTGCCATTTGCTATGCACTCTAACTGATCAATAAATCCTTCTATTTCCTCTATAAACTTATCATCAATATCAGGCTCACCGTAGTTTTCTTTTAGCTTTTGAACGTTAATATTAATTGCATCATTTACATCAGTATCATGCGTTGTTTGTGGAATACGTGCTGCCTCCATAAATGCTTCAGCTCTTTGCTCTAGCCATTCTGGTGCTTTGCCTCCTGCAAAAAGATATAGCTTACTCAATACATTGGCGATTGAGAGAAACACCAGGAAAGAAATAACAAATATTATCAAAAGTACTACAGATAAACCTATGATTAGCCACCTTACAGGAGCTAGCAGAATTTCTTTTGCTTTTTTTAATTTTGACGGTCTTTGTATGTTGTCTGGTGTATTTACTACTGCTGGCATAATTAGTTTAAGTTAATATCAATATTATTAATATACTATATTTTTTCTTATTTTGTCAACTCAAATTTCTACTTCCGCACTTTCTTATTGTTGCTTACAATGATTATAGCTACACCATGTGCTTTTCTTAATTACAAACTTCAACTATTCATTGTAAATTATTGAATTTCCTACTATTTAGTAGCAAATTGTCATCCAAGTGGCTGTAAAACGACAAATTCGTCATTCCGCTGCTTGTTAGCGGCTAAGAGATACCGCGAATGAATCGCGGTATGACGGTTAAGTACCCTGCTACGTGTTAGCAGGATCTAGAGATACCGTGACGGTATGACGGTTCGCGGCGGCATAACGATAAGCTCGTCATCCCGCTGCTTGTTAGCGGCGCGGCGGCATGACGTAGAGCCTACATTAACTATAGAAACAAAAAGGAGGATTACCATGTCTACAATAATTTTATCATCAATTTTTGGTCAAGCAGGCAGCATTTTTGGGCCAATTGGCCGGATTATCGGCTCAGAACTTGGTGCTCTTCTTGGTGCACAGCTAGATGGGGCAATGTTCGGCCTTGAAGCCGAGCAAAAAGTAACGCATGGGGCAAGGCTAAAAAATCTGCAAGTTCAAACCTCAACCTACGGCAGAACGATCCCAATTATCTATGGCACTGCTCGTGTTGCAGGGAATATTATTTGGGCACAGCCAATAAAAGAAGAGGCGATAACCACCAAAAGTAAAATTGGAAGAGGTATGAACGTTACATATAATTACTATGCAACGCTTGCAATTGCGATCTGCAAGGGGAAAGTAGAAAAATTAAACAGAATCTGGGCAGATACAACATCACTTAGCTTTGATGAAATAGATTATACTTTTTACAGCGGCAGAGAAGACCAAAATCCTGATCCATTTATGTCATCAATTGAAGGAGAGGGGAATGTGCCGGCTTATAGGGGAATATCTTACATAGTCATCAAGAATTTTCCTTTAGCAGACTATAATAATCATGTTCCGGTATTTACGTTTGAAGTGCAAACTGCAGTAAAGTCAAATGAATTTTCAGTAGCAAAAAATATTCGGAATATCAATATCATACCAGGTTCAGGTGAGTTTGTATATGATACAAAAATACAGAAGAAAATCGCGCAAGAGAAAATAAGCAGCAACCAATATATCCCATATGGGCTGGCGCAAAGGGTAAATCACAACAACCACACTAAAAAGAGCGATGCAATGCTTTCTTTGGATCAATTAAAAGAAGATTTGCCAAATGTTGAGTTGGTGTCGGTGGTAGTCAATTGGTTTGTGAATAATCTGAACATTAAAGATTGTAAAATATACCCTGCAGTTGAATTTCAAGATGATTCCGCGATATTACCTGATGATTGGCAAGTAGGGGGTGTAACCAGAGATAATGCTCAGCTAATTTCAAAAGATGCGAGTGGAAACCCAAGGTATGGTGGCACAGTTAGTGATGCAGCGTTAACTAGATATATAGAAGAGCTGCACAGCAGAGGTTATAAGGTGATGCTCTATCCAATGCCCTTACTTGATACAAAGAACAAAGAGTGGCGAGGAAGATTGAGTGGGGCTCCTGAAGATATAAGTGATTTTTTTAAGAATCAGTACAACAAATTTATAGAGCATTATGCAAGCATTGCCAAACAAACTAAAGTGGAAGGGTTTATCATTGGTTCTGAATTTGCGCAACTTACCAAAATCAGGGATGAACAAGGGAATTACCCTGCCGTTATAGAGCTGGTCAAGCTTGCAAAGCGAATAAAACTTAATCTTGGAAAAGAAGTAACAGTTACCTACGCTGCAGATTGGAGCGAATACCATTCATATGATGGTTGGTATAATATGGATGAACTGTGGTCTTCAGAGTACATCGACGTTGTTGGCATAGATGCTTATTTTCCACTGACTGATGGTCCAGAGCCTCCTTTTGGCTATTCTGCGGAAGATGTAATGGGTGGTTGGAGCAGTGGAGTGGGGTATGATTATTTCTATGATTACTCAAAGAGTGAGTCTGAAAAAGTAAAGTATAACGACAGCAGGTATGCGTGGAAAAATATAGAGAAATGGTGGAGTGAAACTCACATAAACCCCGGTGGTAGTAAAACAAAATGGCAACCAAAAATGAAAAAAATATGGTTTACTGAATATGGATTTCCCAGTATGAACGGCTGCACTAATGAGCCAAATGTGTTTGTTGACAAAGGCAGCATAGAGAGCAAATATCCACGATATTCAAACGGAGAGGTGAGCTTTCTTTCGCAAAAAATTGCAATTGAAGGAACGCTAAAAAAGTGGCAAAGTTCAGAAATGGTAGAAAAAATGTTTCTCTGGGCATGGGATGCAAGGCCATTTCCTTATTTCCCCAATTTGTGTGATATGTGGACTGACTGCCATAATTGGCAGACAGGACATTGGATTCAGGGAAAGCTTTCACAGCTTAATATTTCCGATGTTTTATCGGATCTGTTACAAAAAACAGGTTTAAAAAGCGATCAGTTCGATGCAAGCAACGTCAAAGGGTTATTGTCTGGGTATGTGATAAACGACCAGCAATCGGTACGTTCAATTATTAAAATGCTGCAAAGTTGCTATTTTTTTGATGTGGTTGAACAGGACTCTAAACTGAAATTTGTCCAAAAGGGCAGGGGAGTTACGACTGGAATACCAATTGGTGAAATGGTTTTCAGTAACAATTCAAAACTTGCTAATATCAGTCAATTAGATTTAAACAATAAAGTTAACGTCGTTTATTTTAATCGCAATTTTGGCTATCCAATTGATGTTAAATATGCTGAGTTGCCAAAGCAAGGCGCTGCTATAACAGTTGAAATACCGCTCATTATGGAGGAGGGAGAGGCGCAAAATATAGCTGAGGTTTTACTTTATTCTTCGTGGCAAGAGAGAAATATATACAATTTCAAGCTGCCGATAAAATATGCGTGGCTTGTGCCAAGTGATGTAATAACGATTTTAGACGGTGAGAAAAAGCATACGGTGAGAATTATAAAAACAAAATTCGAAAGCATGTCCATTCAAGTAATTGGCGTTGGTTATGATCACTCTATATATAAGCTTTCTTTTCCTTCAACAAGGTCACTTATGCTGAAGGAATACCCTCCCTCTCACATTAGCAAAACCATCGTAGAAATGATAGATTTACCGGATATTAAAGGTAATAGTGCAAGCTTTACTTTAATTAGTGAGGAAAAGAATTGGAAGGGAGCAACACTCTTTATTTCGTACAACGATAAGGATTATAAGCCTATTGCAAGCACAAACAAGCAGTCTACTTACGGATATGTAATGGAATCTACCGACGAGGGGCTTATAGTAGTGCTACGTTTTGGTATATTGAGTTCTTCATATAACCATTATTTAAGTGATGGTGTCATCCCAGCGCTTGACTATATTTCTCCTGGATCCCAGTGTCTGGGCACTGGGATGACGGAAGAGGGTTTTACAAGCACTAACGTTAGTACTATAAATGTAAGCAATTTAGCACTGGTTGGAAAAGAGGTGATAAAGTTCCAGAGTGCTGAACTAATAGATAAAAATAAATATAAGCTTAGCAACCTAATTAGAGGGCAAGAAGGCACCAAAGAGTATCAGCACACCACAGGTGAAAAATTTGTTCTACTTGATGATTCAATAATATCTTTTGAAGTGCAACCAGGAAAACGACTTTTCCTTAAAGCAGTGACTTATGGTGATTCATTGGATAATACGGAAGCGAAGGTCTTGAGTAATTGAAATTTAATAAAGTAAGTGCTAAAATTAATATACAGGTATTAATGGTAGAGATATAACATGTCAAAGGAAATGGTCAATGCGTTGAAAGCTGAAGTGAAGAAGCTCAAATATGCTGATTTCAAAGCTAACACTTGGGACGAAGTAATTTCTGGTGAGGGAACATATAAGGATCTTAATAGAACACACGGCCTTGCTATTAACGGACAAAAAATAACTAACGAATTTATTAACAATCTGTATTCAAACCATAAAAATCTAATTCTACGGGATGAAAACGGAAAAGGGAATTATCGTCCATTTCTCAGACAAATTTTTACAGAAATGTTTAAACACGTTGGTGCAACAATTCCCAATAACTCTATTATTGAGGAGTTAATAAATAACTATTATCAGGGCGGATATACTCATTTTCTTCCTAATGATATGAATCAAGCTCTTGGATCTTTTCATTTGTCAACGCAAGGCAACTGTATGACAAGAGAGTATATTATGGATTGTCGTGAACCCAATTGTATAAAGCTTAGTTTTAGCATGAAATATACAAAAATGCTTAACTATGATGATTGTACATATATCGAAACACCAGGTTTTTGCAGTTCAGCGGAGTTTAAGCTGAAATGTAAGGATGAAAATGTGACGTATGAAGACGGTAAGGTATTGCTTACCATTCCTAAAGAGTTAGAGGACTATAAAGCTGGTGATGACGGTTTGTTTGATAAGCTTACTTATATTATAAATAAGCTTATTGAGTATTTCAAAAAACTTTGTGAGAAATTGGGCTTTGAGTTTGATACAAGAATAGAGTACGATCCTGAGCGTAATATAAAAATAGAGCATAATCTTGGTGAACCACTAAAGGTAGTAAGTGAGGCAAATGCATCTTCTGTTGAAGACTTAAAGCTTAAAGTGAATAATCAAAGATAAGGTATTGAAATTCAGGCTTTTCATGATTTTAGCTTAAGATTTCAGTGTCCGCTACTCGAATGACATCGTTTACTATGTAACATTGTACTTATACTAATGAAAAAAATACATTATAATTAAGTATATTTAATCCAGTAAATCATTAAGTGAAAACAGCTCTTCCGCAAAATATCATCTCTCTTATTATGATATTGTCTGTAGCAATTGTCGATATGGCAACTGACCTATACTCAGTTGCACTACCAAGCATTGCCAATTATTTTAAAGTAGAAGGCAGTGTAGTGCAGCTTACAATTAGCTTGAATCTAGTTGGATTTGCAGTATCTGGCTTAATTTATGGTCCATTATCGGACCATTATGGTAGGCGTCCAATGATGCTGATTGGTATGACAATTTTTACTTTGGCAAGTGTCATGTGTTATATAGCCGACAGTATTGCGCTCTTGATACTAATTCGCTTCATACAAGGAACAGGGGCTGGTGTTGCAGGTGTTGTTGGGTATGCAGCAATAAGGGATATGTACTCGGGTAGTGAATACTCGAGAGTCATTTCAAAATTAAATATGGTTGTGGCACTCTCACCTGGAATAGCTCCAGTGGTGGGCAGTTATATAATTTCACATGGGTATAGTTGGAAATTTTTGTTTTTTATTATATCACTTGCAGCAATTGCTATACTTATTTTTATCTACTTTAAGTTACAAGAAACACTCACTGTAAATAAAAATGAAACCAGTATAACTAACATAACTACTAATATCTGCAAGCAATATATATCAATATTTAGAAATTATCGTTTCCTTGGGTTTTCAGCCATTCATGGATTAACTTTCATGTGGCTTTGGGCATACATTGCTAACTACCCTTTCATATTTGAATCGATGGGCATTGAAGTACAGTATTTTGGCTACCTCATATCGATCATAGTCATATTTTACATAATTGGAACTTTAATTAATAGAAGGTATGTACCAAAAGTAGGGGTTAGCAAAATGCTAATAATAGGTTTGGTGTTACCGATAATATCCGATAGTTTATTGGTATATTTTTATTTCGCGGACAAGTTAAATATATTAATTCTTCAAACTGTTTGGATTCCAGCCAATATCGGACTTGCATTAATAATAAGCAATAACGTAACTTCTGCTTTAGAAACGATCAAAGGTATAGGGCTTGGTAGTGCAGTTCTCTCATTCTGCAATATGATGTTTGGGGCTATTGGAATATATATAGTAGGAAAATTTTTTCGCTATGGTATTTTACCAAATTTACTATTAACAATAGCATGCTCTACAATTGCAATTCTTATGTACAGCCAGCTCAAATGTACTGAAAAACACAGGGAATAACCATTATTTGCGTGATCCAGAGCTCATGGGTTATTAATGACTTTATCATGATAATATAATTTTACAGGGGGTGAGAGCTCATAGATTATTAACGGCTTTATCATAACAATATAGTTTTACAAAGAGGTGTAGGATGAGTAGTTCACAAAGTAGAGATAATTTTTTTAAGGCTGTTGAAAGAGGTGATATTGATGCAGTAACCCGTCTAATAAGTGAAGGAGCAGATGTTAAGGTAGAAAATGATAAAGGAGAGACTCCTTTACATATTGCTGCTGTATGGGGCCATAAAGATGTAGTAGAAGCCCTATTGGATAAAGGGGCAAATGTTAATGCAGTAGATAAAGATGGAAAGACTCCTTTCAAATTAGCTGCTAACGAAGAAATACAAACTCTATTAGAAAACACAGCTAAATTACTTGAGGCTGCTAGAAAAGGTAATATTGAGGAAGTAACCCGTCTAATAAGTGAAGGAGCAAAGGTTAATGTAAAAGATCAAGATAACAAGACTCCTCTACATTGGGCTGCTGAAAAGGGCCATAAAGAGGTAGTAGACGCCCTACTGAAAGTAAATGGAATCAATGTTAATGCAACAGATTGGTCGCAAAAGACTCCTTTACATTTGGCTGCTGTAGAGAGCCATAAAGAGGTAGTAGAAGCCCTACTGCAAGTAAATGGGATCAATGTTAATGCAACAGATTGGTCGCAAGAAACTCCTTTACATTTAGCTGCTGTAAAGAACCATAAAGAGGTAGTAGAAGCCCTATTGGGAAAAGATGGAATCAATGTTAATTTACCAAATAACAAGAAAGATACTCCTTTACATTCTGTTCTTAAAAAGGACAACATAGATATAAATGTATTGAACGCTCTACTGGGAGCAGAAGGAATCAACGTTAATGCACAAGATAAATATGGCAAAACTCCTTTACATTTGGTTCTTAAAAAGGGCAATATAGACATAAATGTATTGAACGCTCTACTGGGAGCAAAAGAAATCGATGTTAATGCACAAGATGGAGATAGGGCTCCTTTACATTGGGCTGCTGAAAAGGGCCATAAAGAGGTAGTAGAAGCCCTACTGCAAGTAAAAGGGATCAATGTTAATGCAACAGATTGGTCGCAAAAGACTCCTTTACATTTGGCTGCTGTATGGGGCCATAAAGAGGTAGTAGAAGCCCTACTGCAAGTAAAAGGAATCGATGTTAATGCAAAAGATCAAGGTGGAAAGACTCCTTTACACTTTGCTGCTGAAAGTGGTTATCAGCAGGTGGTGCAAGCTCTATTGGATAAAGGGGCAGATGTTAATATAAAAGATAAAAATGAAAAAACTCCCTTAAATTTAGCCACTGATAAAGAAATACAAGCTCTATTAAGGAATGCAAAAAACCCTGGCGACGGTTCTAAGCCATCGACGGACAATGAAGAAAATTCAGAGGAAGATGCTGGTACACGAGAGAAAGAAAAACAAGAAGGTGATGCTCAATCAGGATCAGACATTACAAAGCAAGAAGCTGATAAAACTGTAAATTCGGGGAGTGGAACACCACAAACACAACAGGGGACCACCAGTGCAGGACAAGGAACTGATGTACAAGACAACGGTGTAAATTATGTTGCTTCCACAGAACCTGCACAAACAGAAGAACAGCCGAGCTCTTTTTTTGGTAGTTTGTTTAGTATACTTATGAAGCCTTTTTCATTAGTTGCATCATTTTTTGGTGGGTTTTTTTCATGGTTGTTTGGGTCTGATGAGCCAACACAATCATCATCTGAATTTGATCAACCAGTTGTATTAGAATCACCAAGTAGTTCAGAAGGCAATGACATAATATAGCCAGAGGTTTACTAGATTCCAGCGTCACGCGCTGGAATGACATGGTGGTATGTATTCAAGTAGCTGACACTGGTTCCTTTATGACGGCAGTGCCCAGAGGTGTCATCCCAGTGCCCAGACACTGGGATCCAGGAAACTTAATTGCAAGTAATGCATTGGGTTTGGTGAGTATGGGTTTTGCGTTATAGAATGAAGCACTTTTGGTGAATTTGTAAAGAAAACTAGATGCCAGTGTCAAGTGCTGGAATGACATCATCTTGGATGGAAATAACGTCACGCGCTGGAATGACAAAGAAGAGTGGGCTTTCATATGGTTATGCAAGAAGTCTACTGAATGTAAACCAGTTTCTCACACACACATTTTACCACATGATCAGCGTTGATATTAAAATGCTCATAAAGTGTTTTATAAGGTGCTGATTCTCCGAAGCTTTTCATGCCAATAAATATACCGTTTGAACCTATGTATTTATGCCAACCCATTTCACTTCCGGCTTCAATTGCAACTTTAATGCTGTCATTATTTAATATTGCCGCTTTATATTCATCGCTTTGCTCGTCAAAAAGCCTCCAGCATGGCATAGAAACAATCCTTGTACCTATACCCTTTTCCTGCAATTTCTCCCTTGTTTCAACTGCAATTTCAACCTCGGACCCCGTAGCAAATATCGTCACTTTTAATTCTTTTGAACATTCACACAAAATATATGCACCAAACTTCGATAAATTAGCAGATTGATCGATATCAGAGTAGAACTTGCGCATGTAACTTACGTTTTGCCTTGAGAGCGCAAACAGTGCTGGAGATTCTTTCTTTTCGAGTGCAATGCTAACACACTCCAGAGTTTCAACTGCATCGGCTGGCCTAAAAACATATAGATTTGGTATAGCACGCAAAGAGGCTAAATGCTCTATTGGCTGATGAGTTGGGCCATCTTCTCCCACTCCAATTGAGTCGTGAGTCATGACATACATAACCTGCTGCTTCATCAGAGCTGAAAGACGTATAGCAGGACGACAATAGTCGGAAAATACCAAAAAAGTGCCGCCATAAGGAAGAATCGCGCCGTGAAGTGCCATACCATTCATACATGCTGCCATAGCGTGCTCTCTCACTCCATAGTGGACATAAGAGCCACTATAATTATTGCTATTTATTACCTGCATGTGCTTATATTTAGTGCAATTTGACCCGGTAAGATCAGCAGAACCGCCGATTAATTCCGGCATATGTTGTGTTAAAAGTTCCATTACCCTACCAAAAGAAGATCGAGTAGCTTCGTTTGGCATTAGCTCACATATTTGTTTCTTCAGGTCAGCTAAAACACCAGCGATATTATCCGGCAAACGCTTATCAAGTCTTCTTTTTAGTTCTTCATTTTTTTCTCTGGATTCCAGTGTCACGCACTGGAATGACAATGAATTGTAATTTTGTTTTGCTCTCTCAACAGTTTTCTTCCAGGCATTTTTCACATCTTCTGGTACATGGAATGGTTCATAATTCCAGTTTAATTTCTCTCTCATCTGTTTGATGTCTTCCTCCGAAAAAGCACCACTGTGAGCAGAGGATGTGCCAGCACGGCTTGAAAATTTTCCGATAATGGTTTTGCAGCAGATCATTGTAGGTTTATCAGACTTTTTTGCTTGCTCTATTGCAAAGGATATGGCATCAAAATCATGGCCATCAATTTTGTCAACATTCCATCCATACGCTAAGAAGCGTTTCTCTACATCGTCAGAACAGGAAAGGCAAGTAGCGCCATCTATAGAAATATCATTATCATCAAAAAGAGCTATAAGCTTATTCAATTTAAGATGCCCAGCAAGTGATGCTGCTTCATGGCTTATTCCTTCCATAAGACAGCCATCCCCTAGCATCACGTAAGTGTAGTGATTGATTCTAAACTGCTTTTCAAGTATCGATTCAGCAAGTGCCATGCCAACAGCAGCGGCAAACCCCTGCCCTAAAGGGCCTGTTGTTGCCTCTACTCCGGAAGTCAAGCCAAACTCTGGATGACCTGGGGTCTTGGATCCCATTTGCCTGAAGTTCTTTAGCTCATCTATGCTAATATAACCTGTCAAATATAATATTGAATATAGTAACATTGACCCATGACCGTTTGATAAAACAAAGCGATCTCTATTGAACCATTTAGAATCATCAGGATTATGATTCAGATATTTAGCAAACAAAACAGTTGCAACATCTGCCATGCCAAGTGGCATACCTGGGTGTCCAGAGTTTGCTTTTTGTACTGCATCAATTGATAAAAAACGGATGGCGTTTGCCATAGATTCCAAATGTGAATGATTCATGTGTTAATAGAAAAACTTAAAAATGAAGTATAAAAGATTATATCAGCAAAAACAAGTTGACACTGAGTGCTAAAATCCTTAATAATCTAAAGTTAAATCGTGAGAGTTTTTATATGACAACTGTTATCACTAGAAAGTATAGGATTAGCCGTAGACTTGGTGTAAATTTATGGGGTAGAGCTAAAGACCCAGTAAACAAAAGGAAATACCCTCCAGGTCAACATGGTATTCTTGGATTCAAGAAGTTATCCGACTTTGGTAAGCAGTTTGCTGCGCATAAGAAATTTAAGTTTTACTATGCGATTTCAAGTAAGCAGCTCAGACGTACATTTTTAGATGCTTATAACAGAAAGGGTTATACGGCTGATAATTTTATCGGTATCTTAGAATCGAGATTAAGTTCTGTTTTATACCACTCTGGTCTTGTTCCAACAATTTACTCAGCAAAGCAGCTTATATCTCACAAGCACGTTACAGTTAATGATAAGGTGGTTAACATATCGAGTTATCGAGTGAAGCCAGGTGATATAATAAAAATAAGAGAAAGGGCAGCAAAAATCCCTGTAGTAGTAGAGGCTGAACAAAAACAAGAGCGCAAGGCTCCGGATTATTTAGAAGCAGATAGTAAAGAGCATTCAGTGAAGTATTTGAGGTCACCTCAATATTCTGAGGTTCCTTATTCAGCAGACATGGAAGTCAATTTAGTAGTAGAGTTTTACTCTAGATAGATAAAAAAAGCCCGTGTGGCGGAATCGGTAGACGCAGCGGACTTAAAATCCGTGGGTTTTGCGACCTTGGGAGTTCAAGTCTCCCCATGGGCACCAATTTAACTTAGCAGATAAATACAAAAAAGTATGAAATGGCTTGATATAGAAGATATTGTGGAAGCTCTGGAGGAAAAATTTCCAAATGAGAATATAATTAGTATCAGATTCACTGAGCTTAAAAAAAAGGTCTTGAGTTTAGAGGAATTTGATGATGATGAAAAACGCTGTAACGAGAAAATACTCGAAGCCATTCAGGCAGCTTGGATTGAGGAAAGATTAACCGCATAGCAATAAACCATACGCAAACGTGATTTCTATTACAATTTGCATATGGATTATGCTATTTTTTGGATCTAGCCTGGCAAGTTAATAATAATTTAACTAATTACAATTAAAACAGCTATAAGGTTAATTATGAGGCAAAGATGACAGCACAAAATTTGGTAAATGGAACGATCTTGACAAGTGCTACGTTGAGATAAGTTTTGCATAAAAATACTGCTTTTACGGTGTGAGGCTAGAGGTTTGTAAAGCAGTTAGAAGGTTGTCATCTAAGTAGCGTGACCAGAGCTAGATTCCGCGAACACGCCGCGGAATGACGACTATGCAATATGCGTTGCGGAGTGACGATTATGGTCATACCGTCACGGTATCTCACAAACATGTAGCAGTAATGACAAAATCTCAAGTTATATGTATACTTTTATATTATCTACCTACTAAAAAAACAGAAAAATGCTCAAACGTAGCGGTCCAAAAAAATTAAAGTCTATAATAGAAAACTATGCATTAAAATGCATGAAAAATAAAATTAGCAAAAATGAAATACGTCTTATTTTAAACTGGCGAAATATAGTAGGGAAAGAAATAGCAGAGTGTACAAAACCGAAAAAGATCTCATATGCACAGAATATAAATTCGGGTGTGTTGCATCTGGTAGTAACAAATGGCAGCAAAGCATTGGAAATTCAGCATATGATTTCTCTTATAATAGAAAAAATTACGATATTTTTTGGCTATAAAGCAGTATATGGTATAAAAATTAAGCAAGAGAGTATTGACTATTTGACTATATAAGGTAATCTAAGTACATAGAATAATTTGGTATATTGAAGTGAGTAGAGTTTGTGAATTAACAAATAGAAAAAAATCTTTTGGTAATAAGGTATCACATTCAAATCGTAAAACAAAGCGTACCTTTCTTTTAAATTTACATAAGGTTACGTTGACAAGTGATATATTGAATGAAAAGTTTAGATTTCGTGTGGCAACAAGAACTTTGAGAACTATAGATTACAAAGGTGATTTAGATGCTTTTTTGCTCAACACAAGAACGATTAAACTAAGTGAGAAAGCGCAGAAGATAAAAAGAAGGTTGAAAAAAGTTTTAGTAAAGCAAGAGGTAGAGTTAGCAGTTTCAGATGCATAGCAAACCTCAATGGCTCAGAGCAAAAGCTCCGACCGGTGAAGTGTTCAATGAGACCTTAAACATCGTTAAACTGCATAACTTGCATACAGTGTGCGAAGAGGCTGCATGTCCAAACATTGGTGAATGTTGGAATAAACGTCATGCTACTGTGATGATTCTTGGTTCTGTTTGCACTCGTGCTTGTGCATTTTGCAACGTTGCAACTGGCATTCCTGATAAACTAGATCCTCATGAACCAGAAAATTTAGCAAAAGCAATAAAAAAATTAAACTTAAAGCATGTTGTTATTACTTCCGTTGATCGTGATGATTTACCAGATGGTGGCGCAAATCAGTTTATACAGTGCATAGAAGAAATTAGAAAGATAACTTCAGAAACAACAATAGAGATTTTAACTCCTGATTTTTTAAATAAGAAAGGAGCATTTGAAGCAATCGCTGTTGCATCACCTGATGTCTATAACCACAATATTGAAACAGTGCCGAGATTGTATGCAAAAATAAGACCACGAGCTCGCTATTTTCATTCACTATATTTACTGAAGATGGTAAAGCAGATTAATTCTAAAGTTTTCACAAAGTCAGGGCTTATGGTTGGTCTTGGAGAAACAAAAGAGGAAATACTTCAGGTTATGGACGATTTGCGCAGTGCTGAGGTTGATTTTATTACAATTGGTCAATATCTACAACCAACTCCAAAACATGCAAAACTTGATAGGTATGTTACCCCAGAGGAATTTGAGCATTATAAATATATCGCTTACTCCAAAGGGTTCCTAGTGGTTGCATCAAGCCCACTAACTCGGTCATCATACCACGCTGAAGAAGATTTTAACAGGCTCAAGGCCTGTCGTTGACATTTGTGTTAATTCAAATTAATTTTTACTAATTATAAAGGAGTTTTTACGTAATGTCTACTATAAAAATCGAGAAGAAATCACAATTAGTTAAAGAGGTATTCGATTCCGTGGCAAGTCGCTACGACACCATGAATGATATAATGAGCCTCGGAATGCACAGATTATGGAAAGATAAGATGGTAAATAGTGTGCATTTTACAAAAAACTCTAAGGTTTTAGATGTTGCTGGAGGAACTGGAGATATAGCAATAAGAGTAGTAAGAAAAGAGCCAAGTGCTAAGGTTACAGTATGCGATATAAATCAAAACATGCTAAACAGAGGACGTGATAAAGCTATAAATTCAAACCAAATTAATTTTGATTGGGTATGTGCAAGTGCAGAAAGTTTACCATTTGAAGACTCCGAATTTGATTATTGCACAATAGCTTTTGGCATTCGAAACGTTTCTGACCGCAAGAAGGCTTTAAATGAGGCGCACAGGGTATTAAAACCACATGGAAAATTTATCTGCTTAGAATTTGCCCCTATGCACTATCAAAATGAGATATTTACCAAACTTTATGACTTATATTCATTTAAAGTAATTCCTAAAATTGGCAGCATAGTTGCTAAAGACAAGAGTTCTTATGAATATTTAGTGAGGAGCATTAGAGAGTTTCCAACTCAGGCTGATTTTAAAATGGAAATTGAAGAGGTAGGCTTTAAGAATGTTGAGTTTCATAATATGAGCTATGGAATAGTGGCATTACACATTGGAACAAAATGAATATTAAACTCTGGTATAGAACGCTGGATTACTATCTCATCCTTCCAGTGTTTTTTTTGCTCACTATAAGCTTCATTCTTGTTTATTCAGCAAGCCCTGTAATTGCGCAGCGTCTTTCTTTACCACAAGATTATTTTATACGGCGTCACACAATTTATATAGTCCTGTCACTAATTACCTTGGTGACATTTTCTTTTCTCAACACAAGAACTATACTTAACCTCTCGTTCGCAGGTTTCATTTTATTTACTATTCTAGTAGCAATTGCGATAATACTTGGTATAGAGGTAAAAGGTGCGAAACGATGGTTACATATTGTCAAAATTTCAGTTCAACCATCTGAGTTTGTAAGGCCATTTTTTTCTGTTGTTATAGCTAGTATCTTGGCCAGCGAAATGAAGTTTAAAATACACATATCAATCATAATATTTCTGTTAGTTTTTGTGTTGTTACTTTTGCAACCTGATTTCAGTATGTCTATGCTTTTAACATATTCTTTTATTGGTCAAATGTTTATTGCATGTATACCATTTTTATACTTTCTATGCATAATAGGAATGGCCACAACTGGAACTACAATAGCTTACTTATGCCTCCCACATATAAAGCAAAGGATTTACAATTTTGTCTTTTTTACGCAGCGCGATAACTTTCAAGTCACAAAATCATTAGAAGCATTCAAAAGAGGTCAATTAACTGGGGTTGGACCTGGTGAAGGTAGCGTAAAAGCCTCTCTTCCTGATTGTCATACAGATTTTGTGTTTTCTGTTTTAGCAGAAGAATTTGGTTTGATTACGTGCTTAGCCACATTGATGTTATTTGGCATCATTTCCGCCCGTTTGCTTTACGTTGCATATAGGGAAAATGAATTATTTAATCTGTTAGTGATTCTCGGTATCTCAATGCAATTCATCACACAATTCATAATAAACATAGGGGTAACATTGAGTGTTTTTCCAACCACCGGCATAACCCTGCCGTTACTTAGCTATGGTGGTTCTTCTCTTTTATCTTCGAGCATCGCACTTGGCATAATGCTGTCTTTTAGTAGAAATCAAGCTATTGCATTAAAGTTTCGTGAGCGTATTATGCTTGGAAGGTATATGGACTAAACTTGTACCGCTCACAACTATTATTGGTATCCCTCCAAAATGGGTATCTGTTCAGATGAGTGGCAAGAGATATTATGAAATCTGAAAGAGTTATGTGGAAATTTTTCAGAAAATATTCCACTGACATGCTGAACAACAAATACATCACTATGTCGTTTATCGCAAAAACTTATATTTTTCGTAACCATTCACACTTAATTCTGCAATTCTTTGATCTCACTCATAGAAAGACCAGTAGTTTGAGCTATAATATTAAAAGAAACACCTGCTTTAAGTAGATTCTTTGCGACTTCAATTTCCCTCTCTTTTCTACCTTCCTCTTTAGCAAGATCAAGTCTGTATTCAAGAATGGCTTCTTCTTTGCGCAGATCCATTATTCTTTCTTCATAAGCTATTAGATCTTTTTCATTCCAGTGAAACTTATCTAATTCATCATATGCTAGCTTTATTATTGGTGATTTTTCCGCAATTTTTCTGAGATCTTCGTCCGTTGTTTCATCTGCATATTTGAAAAAAAATAGCCAACGGTCTACTACACTTTCTAGTTGTTCTTCTCTACTCTTAGGAAATTTTGGCAGCTCTATGAAGATAAATTGAAAATCTTTTAAGTCATGCTCATTGGTTTTCTCATCTCTTATGGTATGGCTAGATATATAGTCAAGCTTATCAGGGAATAAGGTACAATTTGAAATCGCGATAAAGAAAATCTTCTTTAAATCAACGTATTTACCAGATTTATCAGCTTGTCTTGAGTAAGCCTTAGCAGCATAAAGTTGTGCACGTTTTTCAAAGCCTTTATCACGAGTGAGCTGCATCTCAATTATATACCTGTTCCCACTAGAATCCCTGCAAAGAACATCAACAATGCTTTGTTTATCAGAAGCAATTTCAGGGTCCATAATGGTGCTTAAGAATTCTACTTCTTGTATAGTGTTGACTTCAGTACATCCTAAAATATCGTTCAAAAAATGAATAAGAATATTCTTATTTCTCTCAGTACCAAATATTTTTTTAAATGTTAGGTCCAATTTTGGATCGAGAAATTTAGAAAGAGCCATAGTAAAAATACTGAGAAAAGATTAATAATTATACACTATTATTAACAACTATTCAACCATATTTTTAAGTATAGCTATACCGCTGCGGCGCTAACACGTAGCGGGATGACGAGCTTATCGTCATACCACCGCAAACCGTCATACCGCGATTCATTCACGGTATTTCTAGATCCCGCTAACACGTAGCGGAATGACGAATTACTATCTACACTGTCATACCGCGATTCATTCGCGGTATCTCTCAACATAGATCCCGCTAACACGTAGTGGGATGACGAGCTTATCGTCACGCCGCCACGAACCGTCATACCGCCGCGGTATCTCTTAACATAGATCCCTTACTTAACCGTCATACCTTAACATAGATCCCGCTAACACGTAGCGGGATGACGATTGTCGTTTAGCTATAAATATTAAGGAATTTACCAAACGAAAAAAAGGCAAAAGAAACCCTAGTCATTGTCTATTTTCAGTATTGGCGTTTTTTAAGTCTTAAACACTGCAATTTAGCTGCTTTTAATTGCAACTAACCTACGCTGCAAATGTTTAAGAAATTTACTAAGCAGAAAAAAAGACAAAGAATTCCCGAGTTAGCTAGTCTTTTACTATCTCTGTCGAGTATTGGCATTTTTTGATGTCTTGTAACGCTTTATAAGCGCGTTCAGCTTATTTAGATAAAAATCTAGATGTAGATGAAGTTTTGTAAAGACATACAGTATCTATATACTGCAAAAAATTGAACATAAGACGCCGATACATTAAGTAATCCTTACCTTTTAATCTGCAGATTGGCGAAAGCAAATACAATAGCTTCAGTTTCATGATAAGAGGGCTGGCGGAGTTTGTCAAGCAAGTTTTTTGTTTCTGCGAGCTACTACCCTTTCTTGGTGGACTAAAATCACAACAGCTGCAGAACCTAAATTGCTTCATACTACACCTTTTCCCTTTCCCCTGAAACTAGAATCTATATACTTAACTTTAGAAACTTTAAAATAAGATGCGATCTAATATTAGGCAGTTATTTTACTATATAAAGCCTAATCTATCTTATTTCATCATAGCTTTTATTGCAGTTTTATTTTCAGCCTTAATGATCCTCCTCTTTGGCAGAGGCTTAAGCAATATAATTGATTCTGGCACAGAGCACGATTTTACTACCAAACTATTAGTTGCAATACTTATAGTTTTAGCCATTTCTCTCACTGCATTTACTCGGTTATATTTCATTGGCATTGGCAGCGAGAAAGTTATCGCAAGAATCAGATATGACTTATATAGCAGTATCACTAACTTGCAACCAAGTTTCTTTGAGAACACAGGCGTACAAGATGTTATTTCAGCGTTAGTTACTGATACCTCTGTGCTGCAATCAATAATAAACAGCAGCTTACTAACCATATTACGAAATTTTGTGATTCTGATTGGTAGTGTTGCTATGTTATTGTATACAAATATACAACTAACTGCGTATGCAGCCGCAATAATACCTATACTACTCATTATCATGACCTCACTTGGAAAAAAAGTGCGTAGCTATGCACGCTTTGCCCAGGATAAATTAAGTGAGCTTGCGTCATTTAGTGAGGAAAATTTTAGATCTATAGTGACTATCAAATCGTTTGTACTCGAGGAAAACGAAAAAATCCGTTTTAAGGAACATTTAAACTCAGTATCAAAATCATACGTAAAATTAGTACTCTTGCGTGCTATTTTAGTAACTCTAGTTATCACGTGTGTGATAGGTTCACTAGTTGTTTTGCTCTTTTTTGGTATTAAAGAAGTCTTAAGCAATAATATAACTATTGGAAAACTCTCCTCATTTGTGTTTTATTCAGCGCTCGCAGCAGGAGCTATAAATAATTTGAGCGATAATATCAGTGATTTACAACGAGGTCTTGGAATAGTAGAGCGTTTATTTGAATTTAAAAATATGAAAAGCTCTATAGCAGATCCCGATGATCCTATAAAAATTTGTAGTGTTCAAAAGGGAATTTCGTTTAATGGCGTAACATTTTTTTATGAATCTCAGTCTGATAAGCCAGCGTTAAATAACGTATCATTTTCTATAGAGGCAGGTCAAGCAGTATCAATTGTTGGACCATCTGGCAGTGGTAAAAGCACCATTTTAAAGCTTCTGCTCCGTTTTCATGATCCAAACAAAGGTAGCATTACTATCGATGGGCACAATATTAAGTCAATTGCGCTAAATGACCTCAGATCGTTGTTTGGCTTAGTGCCACAAGATCACATGATATTTTCTTGCTCAATAATGGAAAATATACTATATGGCAAACCAGGTGCCGAATATGAGGAAGTGAAGCAAGCAGCCATCAGCGCTTATGCGATGGAATTTATTGATAAGCTGCCTGATAAATTTGATACATTTGTAGGAAAAAGAGGATTAAAACTTTCTGAAGGACAAAAACAACGTATTGTAATAGCAAGGGCCATACTCAACAATCCTCAGGTTTTAATACTGGATGAAGCAACCTCTGCCCTTGATTACAAAAGTGAGAACCTCGTGCAAAAAGCCTTGAGCAAGTTAATGCAAAACAGAACAACAATCGTAATTACACACAGGCTATCAACCGCACTCAAGACTGACAAGATTATAGTAATTAATCATGGAAAAGTAGAAGAAGTAGGAACTCATGACTCTCTAATAAGTAAAGACGGGCTGTATGCAAAACTGGCGAAGATACAGTAGGCATGAAATATTGTGTAAATTAAAAGAGAATTTAAGCTATATCGTTGTTGATTTAATGAGTATGCTAGATTTAAAATTAAAATTATTAATTTTTTAATTTTATTATTTTATAATGGTTCCATAGTTATCCGGAAATTTCGTGACCTGTGGTTTCTTTCATTCACGTTATATTCATAGCTTGTTCTATCTTAATGTAATTCCAATTTTAACTGTATAGGAGGTCTCTATGTTAAAACATAACTATAGTGATAAAATCAATAATCGCTATTCATATACTAACAAATTTTCTTATAGTGATGAGGGTGTAGATGAGACGATCAAGGATAAAATCACAACTGAAGATCAGGTAGTAACTGATGATAAGGTAGTAACTGAGGATCAGGTTACGGGTCTAAGAGATCAGATCGAAAAAGAGAAAAAGGATGATGAATTTACCAGAGAAACACTTGAAGAGTGCAAAGACAGGGCTAAGAAGGCAGAAGATGGTGCTAAAAAGGCAGTAAAACGTGCAGAAGATGATGCTAAAAAGGCAATAAAACAAGCACATGGTGAAGCTAAAGAAGCAAAAGAACAGTTTGCGAAATGTGAAAAAGATGCTGAGAGGATAAAAGAAGACGCTGGAAAGGCAATCAATCAGGCAAAGAATGATGCTAAAGCAGAAGCTGCGGAAGCAGTAAAACAAGCACATGGTGAAGCTAAAGAAGCAAAAGAGCAGTTTGCGAAATGTGAAAAAGATGCTGAGAGGATAAAAGATGATGCTAAACAGGCAATAGAACGTGCAAAAGATGATGCTAAAGCAAAAGCTGCGGAAGCAGTAAAACAAGCACATGGTGAAGCTAAAGAAGCAAAAGAGCAGTTTGCGAAATGTGAAAAAGATGCTGAGAGGATAAAAGATGATGCTAAACAGGCAATAGAACGTGCAAAAGATGATGCTAAAGCAAAAGCCGATTTAGCAATAAAACAAGCTCAAGATGAGATTGAAAAAGTGAAAGCAGAAGCTAAACAGGCAAAAGCAGACGCTGGAAAAGCAAAAGAGGAGGCTGAAGGGATAAAAGAAGCATTTGTACAGTGTGAAAAGAAAGTTGAGAAAGCCAAAGAAGAAGTTGTAAAGTGTAAAATTGGAATGGCAAAGGCAGAGGTTGAGTGGTATAAAAAAGAAGCTGAAGAATGCAAAAAAGAGAAAGGAATTGGTACAGGCAAACCTGATACTGGTGAAAAAGGAGATGAAACTGGTACAAACAAACCTGATACTGATGAGAAAGAAGATGAAACTGGAAAAGCAAGTGTCATTACATCTCAAGAAATAACCTTAGATTGTTCCCAAGCTGAAAATTGTGGAGCATATGCTTCTTGGTATACAGCTTATAATAAGATAGGTCATCAAGGTTTTAATACATCTGATTTACTAAAGGAATTGTATCCTGAGATGTATAGTAATCCTAAAATTGCGACATATATAGAAAAGGGAATAGAGGGTTATTACGGTGTAGTAAATTTTAAATTTGCCTTTACAGAGCTTTTTGATTCAGCACACTATTTTAGTAATATGTCATGTAAAAAATGTATGGATAATCCACAAGAGATAGCCTGTCAAGACGATGAAATTAAGAGTTTCTGTTACCCTGCCGGTTATCATAATAATAAAGAATACAACAAAAGCTTTTTTATGAGAGAATCATGTCCTGATCTCATTAGAGAGTCCGATCGAACAATTGTTGCGAAAGCAAAACAAATTGCACCATTGATACTTGTTAACACATTAGGACAAATGATAGATAAAGAGGGCAATAACACTCAGATATTGTATAGTTCATTAAAGCCTTATCTAAAGGCTAATGGCAAAATAAAGGACTGTGGAGTTGACAAAAAGTGTGAAGATTTTGCTAAAATTATGAAGAAAGTTGCATGGGACAGTGATAAGGAAGTACTATTAAAAACTGTTTTTGATAGTACGGAAAAAACAAATCCTTACTATTATGATAATGAGGATAGTCTTGTTTCTGTTGATACTAATTTTATATAAGACTGAATGCTTTCTGGGCTTTTCAGCCCAGATGGCATTTTTGCAGAAAAATAGAGTGAGTAACCAGGATCGAACTGGCGACATTCAGCACTACAAACTAACGCTCTGCCAACTGAGCTACGGTTGCCAATAGGAACTCACAACTCTCTAATAAGTGAAGACGGGATGTATGCAAAACTGGCGAAGATACAGTGGAGTTGAAAAAAAATTTAAATCATACCGTTAGTTGATATGCTAGATTTATAATTTAAATTATTAAATTTTTAATTATTTTAATTTATAATAATCTCATAGTATTTTTTAAAGGATCATTATGGTTTATAATTATAGTCATTTACCAAAACTACCATGTACGGCTTTTAATTCGCCAGCATCAGTTTCACCAACACCAGTATCGAACTGTGCACAAGCTTGTGCACCTGCATACGCACCTTGTGCTACTAATTCGTGCCACAATCATTTTAACTCATATCATAATTATTATGACACATGTCATAATCCTTGTGATGAATTTGGGTTTCTTTGTTAGAAGATTGTTTTTAAACAACTCATAAACGCACGTCTAGCTATACGTGCTTCCAAGAGCACATGGGTGTTATTCAACCCATGTGTTTCATGTTTTGCTTGAGAAGATAAGCAATTGTTATTCACAGTAACCATATATTACAATTTATTTCAGCAACACGACTAATTTGACTACTGACAGCTTCTTCTTGGAATCTTATCATTATTCTACCATAGTAAAACTTTTAACTCTAATATCTGCTACATTAAAGTCGTATTTTGAAATGTACTGTAGGTTAAGGACTTTGTATATGCTAATTTTAGCCTTAAAATTATTAAATCATTAACTTTTTTATCCTATAATAATCTAATAGTTGCTTTTTAAAGGATTTTTATGACTTACAATTTTTCTTCGTATCCACGTATGGATTCATCTACTCCTGTGCGCACAGCTTGCATAACCATACGCGTCAAGTTAAGGAATGTAGAGAGCTTAAAGTAGATACCCTGGTCTTCCTATATCTGTCTTTCAAAGAAAACTTTGACCAGATTATAGTAAGCTTTTTTAGAAAAATTTTTAAATTATTGACAATATTGTTTAATATCAAAAAGAGCTCTCTAACCCGCCTTTTCAATTCAATAAATGCCTTTGTTAAACTGAGCTCCGTGTTCTTTTTTAGTTTTACACAGCCAATCATTCCGTGAAATACGAGAATAGCACATAATTTTGCGTATAGCTCGCACAATACTCTAAATGGATTTGTCTTTCCTTTTAGTTTATCAAGATTGATATGACTTTTATATAGTTTAAATAGTAATTCGATTTGCCATCTTACTCTATAAACCGTCAATATTTGTTCAGCATTAATTTTACTCTCTGGAACATTAGTTATAAATATTGACCAATCTAATAACTTTTGATTCTTTTGAGAAGATGTATATCCATGTGACTTTGCTAATTTATTAGCCTTTCTTCTTCTAGCCATAGACTGTTCTTCAGTTAGCTTTTGACATATAATTCTTACCTTAATTTTTACTTCCTTTCCTAATAATACTTCTTTTTCTGAAGATAATTGACCTTCCAAATACTCCAATAGCTCTATTTTTTGATTTGTTTCTATATCATATATATTGGTATCAGACTTATAACGACTAACAAAATATGCACCTGCTTCATCAATCTGTTTAAAAGAACTAGGCACAAAGTAGCCCAAGTCAAATATTAGCAAATCATTGGCTGATAAACCGTTCAGATAATCCCTATAACCTTGATCCGACCTTATTCCTTCCATAAAATTTAACTTATCTAGCGCTTGATTCAGGTAATCAAAGACTAACTGTAGCTTTATTCCTGATTTGGTATTATTCTCACAATCTCTATAGCTACTGCCATATCCTTTGTACATATCTTCCATGCTACTGGGCAGGCTAATGTAGCTGCTATCCAATAATTTAACGCTTCCAAAT
This sequence comes from Wolbachia endosymbiont (group A) of Udea olivalis, assembly GCF_964028365.1. Taxonomy (NCBI): domain Bacteria; kingdom Pseudomonadati; phylum Pseudomonadota; class Alphaproteobacteria; order Rickettsiales; family Anaplasmataceae; genus Wolbachia; species Wolbachia endosymbiont (group A) of Udea olivalis. Next base: position 993,369 of record NZ_OZ034773.1, on the reverse strand, counting down.
TGCTGTAAAATTTTGCAATCAATCTGTAGACTTTTTTTAAATAAACACAAAGCTTCGTTATACATTTTTTTCATGAACTCAACTGCTTCTTCACTAAACCTAAAATCTAAACCCTGTTTTGTAATTTCTATCGAGTCTTCATTTAGCAATTGGCACATTGTTTCTATGCTGCAATCATCAACTCCTATGTTACCAAAAACCATAGCTTTTATGAATGATGAGCCATTAAGTTTTCTCTTTCTTTTTATAAAACCTACTGCAATTGATATTTCGTCTGCTTTTTCATTAAAGAATTCATTGAGGTCTTTTGATAAGCAAGCTATTCTGTCCATTGTAAGTTCTCTCATTCATATATCCAAGAGAATTTATACCTTATTATTTTCCTTCACTCTATCAACTTTACTTACACTTTTCCTTAACTTGACGCGTATGGTTATATTAACTGCTTTGTACGGGTTAGGTGGAGTAGGTAAAACACAGTCAGTGCTAGATTTTATTCAAAAACATGGGAAAGAATACAAGGCAATATGTTGGTTTAATGCAAAAGATGAAGATCAACTACTCAGTGAATATGTTAATTTAGGAAGAAAATTAAATATTATTCACGATGAAGACAACATTTCTATTGCACAGCGAGCTTATTATGTGAAAAACTGGCTAGAAGATTCTAAACGTGAAGGCTGGTTGTTGATTTATGATAATGTATCAAATTATGAAGTCATTTCTAAGCTCAGACCTACAAAAGGCGGCAAAATAATAGTTACGTCTCGTAATACTGAATGGCCACAAGGGAGTATAGGTGTAGACGTTTTTACTCCCCCAGAATCAGAATTATATGTTAAGAAAATTCTAGGCCAGGTTTCAGAAAGCGATAGGCCAAATATAGGTATATTGGCAGAAAAGTTAGGTAGATTACCTTTGGCATTAGCTCAGGCTTGCGCTTACATCAAAGAAAACAAAATGACTATCTCACGTTACTTAGAAATTTATGCAGAAAGGAAGCTTTATTTATTATCTCATAAAACACTACCTAAGGATTCTAACCATGAGCCTGTGTTTATTACTTGGGATATTACAATGGACACAATTCGTAATGAGTCTAAACTAGCAAGCAAGTTGTTAGTAGCTTGTGCATATTTAGACAATGATATTCCTAAAGATTTGTTAAGAATATTTCCTGAGATTGTAGAGAACAATTCTGAAGAAAAACCTTTTGAAGAAGTATTAGGTATATTATTGAGATATTCGATGCTAGTGTCCAATGAGCAGAGTAGTAGTGTTTCTATTCACTGTTTAGTACAAGATGTAATTAGGCTAAAGTCAAAGGAAAGTGGAAAAATTAAAAAAGATATAAAAACCGTTTTTCAATTATTAAAAGAAAGCTTCCCTGACGACAGTGATAAATTAGAAGATTATGCTAAGAAGCGACAATTATTGCCGCACTTAGAAGCGTTTTTATCACATATAGATAATTGGCTAGCAAAAAATCCTTCAGAAAAACAAACAATAGAAAAGGATTATCTTGTGTATTTGTTAATATGGATGAACGATGGATACCATGACTTGGGTAATCCCAGAAGACAAAAGGAGCTGCTTGAACAGGCTTTATCTATCTTTAAGAAATATTATGGGCCTTATAATTTTCAAGTTGCTATAGCGCTGGCAAATCTAGGTATCGCTTATGGGGATCTGGGTAATCATAGGAGACAAAAGGAGTTACTTAAACAGGCTTTACCTATTCTTGAGAAACATTATGGCTCTGACCATTTCCAGGTTGCTATTATACTGACAAACCTAAGCAACGCTTATGGGGGTCTGGGTAACCCTCAGAAAGCAAAAGAGTTACTTGAACGGGCTCTAGCAATTCAAGAGGAACATTATGGGCCTGATCATTCCCAAGTTGCTGTTATATTGACAAACCTCGGTATCATTTATGGGAATTTAGGTAACTATGAAGAAAAAAAGGAGTTGCTTGAACGGGCTTTAGCAATTCAAGAGAAACATTATGAGCCTGATCATTCCCAAGTTGCTAGCACATTAGTAGGTCTAGGTACCTCTTATAGAGCTTTAGGTGATTCTCAGAAAGCAAAAGAGTTACTTGGACGGGCTTTAGCAATTCAAGAAAAACATTATGGCTCTGATCATTTTCAAATTGCCATTGCATTGATAAACCTCGGTATTGTTTACGGTACCTCAGGTGATCCTCAGAAACAAAGGGAGTTGCTTGAACAGGCTTTACCTATTCTTGAGAAACATTATGGCTCTGACCATTTCCAGGTTGCTATTATACTGACAAACCTAAGCAACGCTTATGGGGGTCTGGGTAACCCTCAGAAAGCAAAAGAGTTACTTGAACGGGCTCTAGCAATTCAAGAGGAACATTATGGGCCTGATCATTCCCAAGTTGCTGTTATATTGACAAACCTCGGTATCATTTATGGGAATTTAGGTAATTCTCGGAAAGCAAAAGAGTTGCTTGAACGGGCTTTAGCAATTCAAGAGAAACATTATGAGCCTGATCATTCCCAAGTTGCTAGCACATTAGTAGGTCTAGGTACCTCTTATAGAGCTTTAGGTGATTCTCAGAAAGCAAAAGAGTTACTTGGACGGGCTTTAGCAATTCAAGAAAAACATTATGGCTCTGATCATTTTCAAATTGCCATTGCATTGATAAACCTCGGTATTGTTTACGGTACCTCAGGTGATCCTCAGAAACAAAGGGAGTTGCTTGAACAGGCTTTACCTATTCTTGAGAAACACTATGGCTCTGATCATTTTCAAGTTGCCATTGCACTGACAAATCTAGGTAATGCTTATGGGGATTCAGGTAATCCTAGTAGGCAAAAAGAGTTGCTTGAACAGGCTTTACCTATTCTTGAAGAATACTATGGTTCTGATCATTTTCAGGTTGCCATTGCATTGGCCAATCTAGGTGATGCCTATGGGAATTTAGGTAATTCTCGGAAAGCAAAAGAGTTGCTTGAACGGGCTTTAGCAATTCAAGAAAAACATTATGGACCTGATCATTTCGAAGTTGCTAGAACATTAGTGAGCTTCGGTACCACTTATAGGACTTTAGGTGATCCTCAGAAAGCAAAAGAGTTACTTGAACAGGCTTTAGCAATTCAAGAGAAACATTATGGCTCCGATCATTTCCAAGTTGCTATCACATTGACAAACCTAAGTAACGCTCATGGAGATTTAGGCAATCTTCAGAAAGCAAAAGAGTTGCTTGAACGGGCTTTAGCAATTCAAGAGAAACATTATGAGCCTAACCATTTTACAGTTGCTATAATACTAAAAAACCTAGGCGGAACTTATGGAGACTTAGGTGATTCTCAAAAAGCTAAAGAGTTGTTTGAACGGGCTTTACCTATTTTTGAGAAACATTACGGTCCTGATCATCTTGAAGTTGCTAAACTATTGGCAAACCTAAGTATTACCTATGGGGATTTAGGTAACCCTCAGAAAGCAAAGGAGTTGCTTGAGCAGGCCTCATTTATTCTTGAGAAGCATCATGTCCATGATTACTTCTAAAGTTGTTGAACTATGGGAAATTCTAGGCCCCGCTTATGGTGCTCTAGGTAACCATAAGAAACAAAAGGAGTTGTTTGCACGGGCTTCATCCATCTTTAAGAAACATTATGGCCCTGATCATCCGGAAGTTGCTAAACTGCTGGCAGAACTAGATGACATTTAGGTTTTTAGCAATACTGGATTAACAACAATTCATTTGAGCTACACTTCCAAAACTAATCTATTTGGATCTTCTATATAATTTTTTATTTTAACGAGGAAAGTAACTGCTCCTTTGCCGTCAACTATTCTGTGATCGTAAGAGAGGGCAATGTACATCATAGGTCTAATCTCAATTGAGTTGCCCATGGCAACTGGCCTGTTTTGTATTGAATGCATTCCAAGTATTCCAGATTGCGGAGGGTTTATTATCGGAGTAGAAAGGAGCGAACCATATACTCCGCCATTTGAAATGGTAAATGTTGCACCTTCCATTTCTGATACTTGTAATTTACCTTCTCGTGCTTTTTTGCCAAGAGCAACTAAAGTCAACTCAATTTCTGCAAATGACATCTGATCGGCACCCCGAATAACTGGTACAACAAGACCTTTATCGGTGCCAACAGCAACACCTACGTCATAGTAATGTTTATATATGATTTCATCGCCTGAGATTTCAGCGTTAATTTCAGCAATTTCTTTCAATGCTTGCACCGCTGCCTTTATAAAAAACGACATAAAACCAAGTTTTATTCCATATTTTTTTTCAAAGGCGTCCTTATATTTTGCTCTTAGATCCATGACATTCTTCATGTCAATTTCATTGAACGTGGTCAGTATTGCAGCAGTATTTTGCGATGCTTTCAAACGAGCGGCAATTACTTGTCTTATTTTGCTCATTTTTACTCGTTCCTCTCTTTGCTCTCCACTTACTACACTTTTTGGCAATTCATATTGTTTTATTGCAGGTTGTTCAGCTTTGTTCATATGGCCTATCACATCTGCTTTTGTTATTCTGCCTCCCATGCCAGTTCCTTTGACGCTTTCTGCACTGATTGCATTTTCTTCCATAATTTTACGAGCTGATGGAGCATCTTTTTTAGCAGCACTTTCGCTTTTATCTTCTTTTCTCGCTTCCTCTTTTACTTCTCCCACGGAAAGCTTCGCTAACAATTGATCAGGGCTTATTACATCATCTTCCTTTACAAGAAATTCAGTTATTTGCCCCGAAGCTTCTGCAGTTAATTCGAGTGCTGTTTTGTCAGTTTCAATTTCAAAGATCAAGTCATCTACTTTTACTGCTTCTCCAATACCCTTCTTTATTTTTACTATACCTTCTGTAACTGATTCACCACCAAGAGTTTTTGGTGCTCTGATTTCTATAATTTTGCTCATAAAACAACTTCCGTATAAAACTTTCTATAGATTTATACATGAAAAGAGACATGTAATAAACTAATAAATTCATTGAGGCTCTTATCATTTAGAAGTGGACCACAACTCCCAAATGTCATTCCAGCGCAGCCATAAAAATTCCTTGACAAACTCCGCCAGCCCCCTTATCATGAAACTGAAGCTATTTATTTATCTTCTCTGTACAGATTAAATGACAAAAAAACTCACGTATCTGGCGTCTCATGTTTAATTTTTTGCACTATGTGCACTCTATGTCTTTATCAAATTTCTGGGTTTTTACCTACACAAGCTGAAATATGCTTATAAAGCATTTAAAACATAAAAAAACGCCAACTTAAAAAATGGATAGTGAATAACTAGCTACCCTAGGGTTTCTTTTGCCTTTTTTTCTGTTTAGTAAATTTCTTAATGTTTATAATTTAGATTAGTTGCGGTTTAAAAGCAGCTGAATCGCGGTTATTAAGTGTTTAGAATAAAAAAACGCCATACTTGAAAGTATAATGTAAGTAATTAGCCAACCACGGGGCTTCTTTTGCCTTTTTTTTCGTTTGGTAAATTTCTTAATATTTATGGCTAAACGACAATCGTCATCCCGCTACTTGTTAGCGGGATCTAGAGATACCGCGAATGAATCGCGGTATGACGGTATGCGGCGGCGTGACGATAAGCTCGTCATCCCGCTGCTTGTTAGCGGGATCTCTTGTTAGCGGCTGAGATACCGCGAATGAATCGCGGTATGACGGTTCGCGACAGCATGACGATAACCTCGTCATCCCGCTACGTGTTAGCGGGATCTAGAGATACCGCGAATGAATCGCGGTATGACGGTTCGCGGCGGTATGACGATAAGGTTTATACCTTGTCATGCAAGTACTAGAATCCAGTAAGCTTATTTATGCATGTAAAAGGCTATTATTTTGTAAAGTCAAAGTTGCTTTTGGTTTTAAGTTAAAGTACAATAAATGCAAAGGCTCATATAAACTGGATCCAAGTACTTGAATGACATCAGAGAGAGGGTAACCGAGGTTCATGCGATACACGCTACCAAAGTGTTTAAATAATTAATTAGGTTAAGGTTTGGTATTCAAACAGTCGTACACATGCCAGTCAAAATAGGTACCAGAGGAAGCAAGCTTGCAGTTGCCCAGGCTTTGGAAGCAAAACAAAAGTTGCTGGATTCTTTTCCTAACTTATCTATTGAAATTGTTAAAATAAAAACTTCTGGAGATAAGTATGCAAACGCAAATCTTGCTGAAATAGGAGGCAAAGGATTATTCATTAAAGAAATTGAGACTGAATTGCTCGAAAATAATATAGACATGGCAGTTCATTCGCTAAAAGATATGCCTGCGTTTTTCTCAGGGGGTTTAACAATTCCTTGTGTTTTAGAAAGGCTAAGTTCATGCGATGCGTTTATTTCTCATAAACACAATAGCCTTGAGTCTTTGCCACAGCAGGCTACTATTGCCACTTCTTCAATAAGAAGAAAAGTTCAGTTATTAAATGTTAGACCAGATTTAAATATAGTACCGCTACGTGGAAATGTAACAACCAGATTGCAAAATCAAAGTTTTGATGGAATAATTCTAGCTGAAGCAGGACTCATAAGATTAGAAAAACATCACTTGATTACAGAGGTATTGCCACCAAAAGTTATGTTAAGTGCAGTGGGGCAGGGGGCGGTTTGTATTCAATGTAGAAGGAATGATGTAAAAATTATCAATCTTTTAGAGAAAATTAATAATAATATGTCTTTTATAGGAGTGAAATCAGAGCGCAGTTTTATGAAGACAGTGAATGGTTCATGTTTTACACCACTTGCAGCTTTGGCTGAATATGTGAGCGAAAATATGCTACACCTTCGTTGTATGTTAGCAAGTGGAAAAAATATATACTTCACTGAGCGCACTTCATTTATAGAAGATGCGGAGAAAATGGGTATGGATGCAGGATTAGAGTTGAAATCAAAATGCTTATAAGCTTACCTAAAGTACGTGGAATCTATCGTTATGATGTCTTAATGTCTAAAGCGACGTGGTTAAATGTTGGTGGACGAGCTGATGTATTATTTAAACCATGTGATATTGAAGATTTAACATACTTGATTAAAAATACTGAACTGCCAGTTAGCGTTATTGGTGCAACATCCAACATAATAGTGCGAGATAGTGGCATTCGAGGAATAACAGTAAAATTAGGTAAGGAGTTTGCATATATTAAAAGTAAGGGTAACAACTCTATTGTAGCTGGGGGAGCTGTGCTGCTCAGCAACCTTGCTCACTTTGCGGGAAATCAGCAGATTAGTGGGTTGGAGTTTCTAGTTGGAATTCCAGGAACAGTTGGTGGCGGAATAGAAATGAATGCAGGTGCATATGGTAGTGATATCGCAAGTGTTGTACAATCCATAAAAGCAGTGAATCTAGAGGATGGAAACCTATATGAGTTCTCCAGCGAAGAAATGGGGTATTTTTACCGTGGACATAGCCTAAAAGGAAATTGGATTTTTGTTGAAGCTGAGTTTAAAGGAATAAACTCAGAGTATGAGCTTATACTGCAAAGGTTAAAGGAAGTTATTGAGAGGAAAAATAAAAGCCAGCCAATAAGAGGAAAAACTGCTGGGTGCATATTCAAAAATCCAAAAAACTACCGAGCATGGGAGTTAATTGATAAATCTGGCTGCCTAGGGTTAAATATTGGTGGAGCTAGAATCTCTAAGAAACATTGTAACTTCTTGCTCAATTACGATAATGCAACTGCATCTGACTTGGAAAACCTTGGCAACAAAGTAAAAGATGCAGTAAAGGATAAATTTAATGTTGAACTTGAGTGGGAAATAAGGGTTTTGGGTAGCTATTAGATAGTTTTTATAGCTTATGTATATTCGTTCAGGAGAACGGCAAATAAGGTAAACAAGTAATCTAAAAAAATAATCATAGAGAAACCGTGAGGTAATGTGGTTAATCTTGTAGAACTTTGCAAGAATCTAGAGAGAAAAATAGCAAAGTTATACCAATTCTCATTATTAGTGAATCAAATAAGCGATATTGTAGAGTTATTTAATTGTGGAGTGAGAAAGAAAGGCAATAGTATGGCTTTTTTTCCATTGTTATCTATCCGTTTATTGTGCAGTGGGAATTGGTATTAGCTGAACGGACACTATTGTTATACTATATCTTATATACAATTGTGCAATATGGACAATGGCAACAAATTTACTAGCGAAATTCAGTGATTTATGATTGATAATTAAAGTTCTTAATTAGTAAGCGTTCACACTTAATTCTTCAATCTCACTAATAGAAAGGCCAGTAAATTTGACAATAGTGTTGACATCAACATTGTTAGCCAGCATTGCTTTTGCGACTTCGATTTTTCCTTCGATTTTTCCTTCAATTTTCCCTTCCTCTTTACCGATTTTGATGCCTCTTTCTTCGCCAATTTGGATGCCTTTTTCAGTAGCAAGGTCAAGTCTGTATTCAAGAATGGCTTCTTCTTTCCGTAGATCCATTATTCTTTCTTCATAAGCTACTAAATCTTTTTCATTCCAGCTAAACCTGTCTAATTCATCGTAGGCTAACTTTATTATTGGTGCTTTTTCTGCTATTTTCCTTAAGTCTTCTTCCGTAGTTTCATCTGCATATTTGAAGAAAAATAACCAACGATCCACTATGCTTTCTAGCTGTTCTTCCTTATTCTTAGGAAATTTAGGTAGTTCAATAAATACAAATTGAAAATCTTTTAAGTCATGCTCATTGGTTTTCTCATCTCTTATAGTGTGGCTGGATATATAATCAAGCTTATCAGGAAATAAATTACAATTAGAGATAGCAATAAAGAAAACCTTCTTTAAATCAATGTACTTACCAGATTTATCAGCTTGCCTTGAGTAAGCCTTAGCAGCATATAGTTGAGCTCGTTTTTCGAAGCCTTTATCGCGAGTAAGCTGCATTTCAATCACATACCTGGCCCCACTAGAATCCCTGCAAAGAACATCAACTATACTTTGTTTATCAGATGCAATTTCAGGATCCATTATAGTACTGAGGAATTCCACTTCTTGTATAGTATTTATCTCAGTAAACCCTAAAATATCATTCAAAAAATGTATGAGAATATTCTTATTTTTTTCAGTGCCAAATATTTTTTTGAAGGTCAAATCCAGCTTAGGGTCGAGAAACTTAGATAAAGCCATAGCCAAAGTGCTTAAAAATATTAATAATTATACACTATTATTAACAATTATTCAACCATATTTTTGAAGATAGCTATGCCGCCGCGAACCGTCATACCGCCGCGGTATCTCTAGATCCCGCTAACAAGCAGCGGGATGACGAATTACTTAACCGTCATACCACCGCGAACCGTCATACCGCCGCGGTATCTCGGCATAGATTCCGCTAACTAGTAGCGGAATGACGATTGTGTATCGTGTTTTGCTAAAAATCACAGAATGCAGTCTGGTTACCTTATTAGAAGTTTAGCTTTAACTTTAAATGGACTACTCAACCGTGACAGACTTAGCTAAATTTCTTGGACAATCTGCATCTAACCCTTTTTTTGCTGCAGTAAAGTAAGCAAGGAATTGCATAGCAACACTGTAGATGATTGGAGAGATAAAATTATCAGTGTCTGGAAGTTGCACCACATCTGCGCAAACTCCCCTTAGGAATGGCGCTCCTTGTTTATCACTGAAGGCAATTACTTTGCCTTTTCTTGCAATAATCTCTTGTATATTAGATAGCGTTTTAAAGAATAAATCATCATAAGGGATAATTGCTATAACAAGCACAGTAGAGTCTATTAAAGCAATAGAACCATGCTTCATTTCTCCCGCTGCAATACCAGTTGTATTGATATATGAAAGCTCTTTTATTTTCAATGCGCCTTCCATTGCAACTCCGTATGAACTTCCTCTGCCGATTAAAATAACGTTATTGTGTTCTAATATACTGCCCGATATATGTTGTATTTTCATCACATTCAAAACGTGCTCAACATACTCGGGAATAGAATTGATAGCACTGCTTAGCTGTTTTATTCTCTCTCCACCCAGTATACCTTTTATTTTTCCAAGCTCCACGGCAAAGCATGCTAAAGTTGCAAGTTGCGCAGAAAAGGTTTTTGTTGAAGCAACACCAATTTCTGGCCCAGCAAGAGTATGTAACACAATATCTGAGATCTTTTCAATGCTGCTGCTAAATGTATTAGTTATACTTATGATTGTTTGCTTCTGTGATTTCGCATAACGCAGCGCTTCTATGGTATCTGCAGTTTCGCCAGATTGAGAGATAAATAACCCAATGCTGCCTTCTTCCAGCTTGACGTTGCTATACCTAAATTCTGATGAGATTTCTAGATATACTCGAACTTGAGCGACATTTTCCAGCCAATACTTTGCTATTAGCCCAGCAAAATAAGATGACCCGCATCCAACTATAGTAATGTGATTCAGTTCAGAGAATAATTTTTTGTTGACCTCTTTATATTGCTTGTAAAATTGGTTTATTGTTTTGTTTAATGCACAAGGTTGCTCAAAAATCTCTTTTAACATGAAGCTAGGGTAACCATTTTTGCTAATTAGAAAATCACTTGGACTACTATTTTCTATACTGCGTTTAACTTGTGTACCATTGTTGTATATACTAACTCCACTAGATTTTATCACTGCAATGTCATCATCTTCCAAATGCGATATTTTTTCCACAAATGCACTTAAAGCATTAGAGTCAGATGCAGCAAACACTGTGTTACAGTTATAGCCTATTGCTAAAGGCAAATTTCTCTTCGCAACAAATAAGGCGTCTGGATATTCTGCAAATAATAAGACCAAGGCAAATGAGCCGTGTAGGTTGTTTAAACACTTAAATAGAGAATCAACTGGCGACAATCCTTCATCAAGATATAAGGTTAGCATGTTTGGTATGATCTCTGTGTCAGTGTCAGTATGGAATGGCATTCCCCTTTCTTCTAGACCCTTTTTTAGCAGATTGTAATTCTCAATTATGCCGTTATGAGCAACAACAACATTATTTGTACGAATGGGATGAGCATTTTTAAGGCCTGGAACTCCATGTGTAGCCCAGCGAGTATGTGCTATACCAACTGTACTGTGAGACATCTTGCTGTCATCAACAACTTCACATAACCTTTCGACTTTACCTTCTGATTTTTTGACTTCTATCTTACCTTCGTTATTTATGATTGCTATACCTGAGGAATCATATCCCCTATATTCCAATTTTTGTAACCCAGTTAGTAAGGTTGGTATTACTGAATCACCGCTACTTACTACACCAAATATTCCGCACACAAATGGATCACCAAACAAACTTTTTTCTAAACATGTTAAGCATTTTTGCCTTTATTACTGGTTGATTTATATTCTTTTTATCATTCTTTCGATTTTACCTTTTTAATTGGTTTAGCTGCTACTTTTTGAGTTTCTTTGCTTAAAACCTCAGATATAGCGGACTTTAGAACTTTTATCTCAACTTTTGGTGCTATTTCTATTATAAATTGTGCATTTGCCTCATCAACTTTATTAACTTCACCTATTATTCCACCAGAAGTAATGACTGTATCACCACGTTTTATTTGATCTATCATCTTTCTATGTTCTTTTAGTTTTTTTTGTTGTGGGCGAATAATGAGAAAATAAAATACCACAAATATTAAAATCAATGGAGTAAAACTAGCAAAAGATGCGCCGATACTTGATGTATTGCTAGTTGCATCTGCTGCAAAAACTTCAGAAATGAGCATATTTAATCCTAATTGTTAATGATAAAAACAAACCTATTTAAGTATTAATTACAATACCATGCCATGTCAAGTTTGGTGGAAGCATTTCTCAATATCGGTTGCGAATTCTAAGTTATGCTAAAACTAATATGGCGGGAGTGATGAGACTTGAACTCACGACCTCATGCGTGACAGGCATGCGCTCTAACCAACTGAGCTACACCCCCCTAATTTCTTTTTAGCGTTTTCGGGCTTCAACTTTAAAGCTAATAAACATGTTGCCCTTTGTCAATATTTTTTGTTTGCGCTTTGCTGTCTTTTCTATTACTATGTAAATAATTTAATTTCACACATGGCTTGTACAAGTAGTCCCATTAGGGTTATGCCATGGAAGATAAACTATTTGGAGGAATGATATATGACAAATTTGCCTAAAGTCACTGTGCGTGATTTAGCTGAATCTGGTGTACATTTTGGTCACAAAATTAGTCGCTGGAACGCAAAAATGGCTCCATATATATATGGGGTACATCAAGAAAATCGTATACATATAATTGACTTGCGAAAAACATTACCATTGCTACAGGTGGCCATGAAGGCTTTATATGACGTTGCATTTCAAGGTGGTCGCATTCTATTTGTTGGTACAAAGTTTCAAGCTTTTGATATTATTGCAAGTGAAGCGATTCGTTGTGGTCAATATTATGTGAATCATCGTTGGCTTGGTGGTATGCTTACTAATTGGGGCACTGTTTCTTCTTCGATAAAAACCTTGATGCAATATGAGAAAATATTAAATGACGAGGATAGCATTTTAACAAAGAAAGAATTGGGAAACATTGAAAAGAAAAAGCAAAAGCTTGATAAGGCGCTTGGCGGTATTAGAGAAATGGGAGCAATTCCTGATATCTTATTCATCATTGATACTAATAAAGAGCATATAGCGGTTAAGGAGGCTAAGAAGTTAGGAATTCCAATAGTTGCAATACTTGATACTAATTCTGATCCAGATGGTATTACTTATCTAATACCTGGAAATGATGACTCAAGAAAATCAATAGAGCTCTATTGTAAATTAGCTACCGACTCTATATTAGCTGGAATAGAGTCTAGTCTAGCAAAATCTGGAGTTAAGATTGATGATATAAGGGGTGATGAGTTTATTCAAGAAAAAGAAGACGGTATTGTGCAAACTAAAAAGAGACGTAGTAAAGTTTACAAAGAAGAAGAAAGGGAGGTAGTAACAAATGAAGATGAATCCAGATGATATAAGAGAATTACGTGATAGAACAGGGCTTGGCTTAAGTGACTGTAAAAAAGCATTAGAAGAATGTGATGGTGACATTAAGAAAGCCGTTGATAAGTTACGTACAATAGGTCTTGCTAAAGCTGACAAAAAATCTGATAGAGTAGCTTCAGATGGACTCGTTGTTATGTGTTTGACTGAAAATTATGGTGCATTGGTTGAACTCAATTGCGAAACAGATTTTGTTGCAAGGAATGAGAAATTTATAGAGTTAGTTTCAAATTTAGCATCAATTGCTCATCAAGAACGCTGTACTAGCGTTGATGAGTTAAAAAATGCCAAGTATGAAAGCATTGGCACAGTGCAGGAAGCTATTATGAATGGTACGTCAGTTCTTGGTGAGAAGCTAGAGTTAAGCAAGCTTTGTTACTTAGAAGCTAAGGATGGAGTTATTGCTGGCTACGTACATGGTGATGTGTGTGGCTTAGGTAAGATTGGTGCTTTAATTGCATTGCAATCATCTGGTGATAAGGCGAAGCTACAAGAGATTGGGAAACAAATAGCTATGCATGTAGTTGCTATGAAGCCTGAAGCTTTGTCTATAGATGATTTAGATCAAATGAAGTTGAAAAATGAACGTTCTATAATTGAAGAGCAAGTGAGGGGCTTAAATAAACCTGAAGAAGTAGCAAAAAAAATAGTAGATGGACGAATGGCTAAGTACTATGAAGAAGTTGTTTTACTAGAACAAAAGTTCATAAAGGATGATAAAATGAAAGTTTCTGATTTTATAAAGTCAAGCGAGGTGAGTGCTATTAAATTATCTAATTACAAGTTACTTGTTTTGGGTGGTGCAAACTAAATGGTAAAAAATGTTTCCCTCAACAAATGAAAAAAGCGAAATAAAATATTCCAGAGTGTTATTTAAAATCTCTGGTGAAGCTTTAATGGGGTCACAGTCTTTTGGCTATGATATGGGAATAATAAGCCAATTATGCAAAGATATAGCTGATATTAACAGGCTTGGAGTTCAGGTATGTATTGTTGTTGGTGGTGGTAATATCTTTCGTGGCACATCTGCGTCTTTAAGTGGCTGTGAAAGAGCAAGTAGTGATTATATTGGAATGCTTGCAACTATAATCAATGCTTTAATTTTACAAAACTTTTTAGAAAAAAATTTAATAGCTTCTAGGGTATTATCTGCAATACCCATGGCCACTGTATGTGAACCTTACATAAGAAGGAAAGCTATTCGTCATTTAGAAAAAGGTAGAGTGGTAATTTTTGCAGCAGGCACAGGCAACCCATTTTTTACTACAGATACAGCTGCAGCCTTACGTGCTGTTGAAATGAATTGTGATGTTATTCTAAAGGGTACGCAAGTAAATGGTGTATACTCCGCTGATCCGAAAAAAAATGAGGATGCTGTAATGTATGATAGGCTTTCTTACACGGATTTATTGACTCGTGATTTAAAAGTTATGGATGCATCAGCAATTTCACTTGCTCGTGAGAATTCTATTCCAATTATAGTTTTTTCTTTGAAGGGAGAAAAAATAGTCAATATTATTAAGGGTCAAGGTACTTATACTATAGTTTCAGATTGTAAACATTAGGTAATTTATGTTAAATGAAATAAAAGCTAAAACAAAAGAAAGAATGCTAAAAACTATTCAGTCCTTTCATGATGATATTAAAGGCGTACGCACTGGTAGAGCTAGCGCATCGTTGCTTGATGGTATAGTTGTAAATATCTATGGTGGACATCAAAAGTTAAATCAGGTTGCAGGTGTTTCGGTTATAGATAACAAAACTCTATCAATTAAAATTTGGGATATTAATGTTGTCGGTGAAGTGAAAAATGCTATATTAAATGCCAACTTGAATTTAAATCCTGTTGTTGAGGGCAATACCATACGTATAGCTCTTCCGGACTTAACACAAGAAACCCGTGAAAAATTAGTGAAATTATTGCATCAGTTTGCTGAAAATGCACGGATTGCCATTAGAAATATACGTAGAGATATTATGGAAGAAACAGAAAAAATGAAGGAAAATAAAGAAATCTCAGAAGATGATTTTCATGGTGCTAAAAAGGAAATACAAAATATTACTGATAATAATATAAAAAAAATTGATGGTGAATTGTCCATCAAAGAAAAGGATATACTGAATCACTAAATGATATGGAGAAAGCTTACATAGCAAATGATGTCATTCCAGTGCTTGACACTGGAATCCAGTCTTTACTATACAACTATCTGATGCACTTGTTTGAAATCAAATTTCCTGGATCCCAGTGTCGGAGCACTGGGATGACACCAATTTTGCATTCAAGTATCAACTATTGGTGTCACTACAGTAACTCTCTTCCTGTCATGCAAGTAGCTGACACCTTCCAGGTGTCCATTGAAATCCAAAAAATTTCACTCAAGTCAAAATTAGGTTAAATTTAAATGTTGAATCAAGAATCTTTACCGAAACATTTAGCAATTATTATGGATGGTAATGGTAGATGGGCGAACAATCAAGGAAAGGTAAAAATTGATGGTTATAAAAAGGGCAGTGAAGTTGCATACGATATTGCCAAGTATTGTACGGACCTAACCATACCCTACTTAACTTTGTATGCATTCTCTATGGAGAATTGGCTTAGACCCAAAAACGAAACTGACTGTCTATTTGATTTATTTTACTCCGTTTTAACTAATGAAGATAAAGTCAATTTCATTTGCAACTGTAACATTAAGTTGAATTTTATTGGCAATTTAAGTCTGTTATCCAGTAAAATATTGGATCAAATTAAAAAAGCAGAAGAAATGACACATAAGAACGATGGTTTATTACTCACTGTGGCAGTCAGTTACGGAGCAAAGCAAGAAATTACACAAGCTATAAGCAATATTATAAAAGAAAATATTGCTTATGTATCAGAAGAGGAATTTGAAAAATTTCTGTATACTAAAGATTTGCCAAAATTGGATTTATTAATTCGCACTGGCGGCGAAAAAAGGTTAAGCAACTTTTTATTATGGCAAGCAGCTTATGCTGAATTGTATTTTTGTGATACTTTATGGCCTGATTTTTCTTGTCAAGATTTGAGTAAAGCATTAGAAGATTATACAAAAAGAGAGAAAAAATATGGTAGATAATAATTTTATAATTAGAATGTTGTCCTCAATAGTAATATTATTCATATTTTCCTTTGCTACATATTTCAGTGATTTATCGTTTTACCTATTGATTTTTTCAATAGCAGTTTTATCTTCTTTTGAATGGTATAATCTAACCCAAGGAAATAAAATTTTATACGTTTTTGCATTATTATTGATTGCACTACCAAGCGCCTCATTAATATATTTATATAATCTACCACAGGGAAAATACGCATTAGTATGGTTCGTCTTAACCATTTGGGGAATTGACGTTACTGCCTACCTATTTGGTAAGAATTTTGGTGGAGCTAAAATTTGCCCAATTCTTAGCCCTGGAAAAACTTGGACAGGACTTCTTGGTGCGATTTTAGCTGGAGTAGTGTGCACAATTTTTGGATCAATATTTTTTGGTCTATTTTCAATTTTTTATTCTCCAATCATTGGCCTTGCAATTGCTATTCTAGCGCAACTTGGCGATTTCACTGAGTCGCTTGTTAAAAGAGCTTACGGTGTTAAAGATAGTGGAAATATGATACCTGGCCATGGGGGAGTGCTCGACCGTATGGACAGTTTCATTTTTACTGCCCCTCTTATTGCTATTTACATAAGCTAAGTCTGCAGAAGTGCCATTAGAGTTCATCCCTAGTCAGCTCCCCAACCGCTTCTACAGTGCAGTCATGGACAAACGTCTTTTCACAATAAGGGCAGGCTATTTCCTCTTCTTCTCCCATATCTAAATATATTAATGGATGGCCAGAACCCTCATCATTCTCATCACCATGACAACAAACTTTTCTATTATTAACCCTCACTTTTGACATGCTGCTCCTTTAGCTTATAACATTTTATATATTGAATATACCCATTCAGAAATAAAAAACAACAAGCACTATTCTCCATTTTTTATCCTATTCAGGTTAATCAATTCGTTTTGAACGCCTTTTGATACAAATTTGCTAACATCTTCTCCTAATCTTGCTATTTCCTTTACAAAACTTGATGAGATAAATTGAGTATCTTCAGAAGCAGGAAGAAATATGGTTTCGATTTCAGGAAGAAGTTTATAATTTACCCAGCTCATTTGAAACTCGTAATCAAAATCCGATACTGCTCTTAATCCCCTAATAATAACAGAAGCATTCTGCTCTTTGGCAAACTTCACTAGCAACCCATTAAAAGATATAACATCTGCATCAATTCCTAGTCCTTTGATTTCATTTTCAGCCATGCTTGTGCGTAGCTTTGTGTCAAAGGCAGTATGCTTATTAACGTTTTCTGCAACTCCTATTATTAATTTATCGACTAGTTTACACGCTCTTTTGATTATGTCAATATGCCCAAAAGTTATAGGGTCAAATGTGCCAGGGTAGATTCCTATTTTGTCATTAATGTTCATCCTTTATTTTTATAAACTACTTTAAAAACTTTTGATAGACATAATAACATTTTTTATCTAAAAATAAAAGTATACAGTTGGCCTGATAGCTCAGTTGGTAGAGCAAAGGACTGAAAATCCTTGTGTCGCTGGTTCGATTCCTGCTCAGGCCACCTTCTCTTTCTTGGCAAACTTGCCTTTTTGTTATAAAATACTCTATATCGTAATATAAATATTAGGGAGGCAAGTCATAGTATATAAATATTATAATAAACTATTTAATATCTTATTAATTATAGTTCTATTATTAAGCAATATTACTTATGCTGGCGTTAGTGAAAAACCGGCATCTCAACATGTAACCAGAAAAGAAGAACCAGTGTCAACTGTCTTGACGGCAGAAAATACAGTAAATAATGACGTAGTTGTTGGTTTGTTGAAAACGGAAGAAGCACATGAACTTGGGCTATCTCAAAATATCTATGAGATGTTTAATAACTTTGGGGTTAAGACTGTACTGATTGATTATAATAAGATAATTAGCCTTAAAAAAATTCAGACAGAGTCACTTAATCTCGCAAAACAAGATGAAACATTGGCAAAGAAGCTAACATTAGACCGAATAAAAGTTGAAGTTGCAAAGTTTGTTAAAGAGCACAAAATAAATAGAATATTTATTCCGGATAATTTACACTCAGCACCCACTCCTTGTCGCCAGCTTGTTACTGAAGCAATTGTAAAAATAGTGGATGATAACCCTGTAATTCATTTGCTTGGCATATGTGAAGGCATAATGAATGCAAAGGGAATTGAAGTAGTGAGTGTTGTGAGTGATGAAGAGAAACGAAGATCTCATTTAAAATCAGCACCTAATCCACAGAAAGAGGATGTACCTCTCCAGCAGATAAAGATCGTTCCAAATAGTCGTTTAGCAGAAGTAGTAGCCAAATTCCTAATACCTAATGAAAATGGCTGGTTTTCAACATATTTTCCAGATGCTCATTCAGGAGCAGTAAGTAATACACCAGAAAATAGAAGAAAATTGGAGTCACTTGGATATAAAGTTGCAGCATTTTCCAGTGAGGGGGTAATAGAGGCTATTGAAGATAAGCATGGTAATGTTCACTTTCAAAGTCATCCAGAAGCCCTTGTTGTGAAGTCAGATAAAAACCTCTATTTATCAAATCACAAGGAACGTCAAGTGTCTACACTAGTTGCTATAGCGATTATGAATGATTTTCTTTATCGTGCTTAATGGCTATAGCTTTAGGCTTACCGACGATTTGATAAACGATAGATTTGTCATGTATCCGTTCAGGCAATGGCGTCAACTTAAGGAAAAATATCAGCGATAGTGTATAAAATTTCTCTCCAAATTTTTTATCATTAAATTATCCAAAGAGTGCAAGGGACAGCACTTTTGTTTCTGTTTTATTTCAACAAAGAAGTCTAAAATGTGTCCTTTTTAGGTGAAATATGCAAAAAGGAAAAAACCTTATTCTACAAATTAAAAATATAATATACTCGAAAACTTTTCAGAAAATCCATTGTGTTGAGTTTTACACGAACAAGAAAACTTCCTTTTTCGACAGTATTTTCTATGATTTTAAAGTTAGTTAAAAAAAGTTTGGGAATAGAATGTGAACTTATGGAGCCATTGACATGTGACCTTACCCAGAAAAAGTGGAGAGAAAGTTTGGAATGTTTTTCACAAAGAGAATGATGAATCAAAATGCTCAGGAATGCAATAGTTAATAGTGACGTTGTTTGTTATAAAAAATTTCTATGTATTCAAATATTGCAGTTCTAGTTTGTTGAGCAGAGTGTTGTGAAGTATCAATAAGTATTTCTCTTTTCAATGAGCTAAAGAAGCTTTCCACAACAGAATTGTTGTAACAACAACCTTTATGACTCATCTATGTTTTTTATGGATAAGAGATATTGATAACCTTGCGAAGTATATTGTGAACCTTGATCACTATGTAATAGTAGATTTTTGGCAGGTTTACGCTTGTTAACGTCCATTAATAAAGAGTCCATAACCAATTGTTTATTTATTGAACTGCTCATTAACTACCATGCGTGAATATAGATCGATTATTGTTGCCAAATATAGTCATCCTTCTTTGGTTTTTATATAAGTAATCCCATACTTTATTTGGTTGATCGACAATAAAGTTTTGGTCTAATATATTGGGAGCTACTGTCCGTTTGTTGTTTCTTAATTTTAAATTTTCTTCTCAATATAGCCTGAATACCATTTTTCTGCATAATACTTTGCACTGTTTTTAAGTTGCAACTTTTACCCAAAGCCTTTAATTCAGCATGAATTTTAGGAGCTCCATATCTACATTTAGAAGCTTGATATATTTTTTGAATATCTGCTAATAACTCTTTATTTGCTGATTCTCTACTGCTTATTTTCCTTGTAGTCCACTTATAGTAGCCACTAGCAGAAAACCCTACATAATTCCTGCACTTTATAGTGTTTACTATGCTCTTTTATGAAAAAATATTTTACTCTTTTTGACTGGCCAGGGCTTTTTTTAAAATGTCTCTTTCTCTTGTTACTTTTGCTAACTCTTTCTGTAAATCAAATCTCTCTTTGTCATAAGGTGCTACATCTGGAAATGCATTTGCCGCTGACTTTTTTTCGTTATATTTCTTCATCCATTTTCCTAATACACTATCCCTTATTCCTAGATCTCTTGCTACTTTTGCAACTGGTTGACCTACCTTTCTTTGTTCATTTGCCAGCTTAACAGCTTCCAATTTGAATTCTGCCGTATATTCTCTTGCCATTTCTAATCCTCCAAAATTTTATTTTACCCAAAAAAACTCTTTTCTTTCTCTCCACTTTTTCTGGGTAAGGTCAGTATGGGAAAAGGTGAAAGATGTACTAAAAAACCCAGAGATGATAAAAAAGGAATACCAACGTAGAGTATTAGAAAATAAAAATGATGAATCATCAGAGAAAAAGTTTGCAAGAAGAGAAAATCAAATAAAAGAAGGTATCGAAAAATTAATGGAAGATTATTATAGTCAAGAAAATGCAGGAGAGAAAGGATATATAAGCGAGGAAGAATTTAAACAGACAATGAGAAAAATGAAAGAACGCTTACAAGGGATAGAAGAAGAGAAAAAAAAGGTAGTTGATCAGAAGGCAGTAGAAAAAGGAATAAGTCTTATTATAAATAGCATAAAGAATTTTTATTCTAGTGTAAAATCGAACCTGGAACAGCTAGATTGGCAAACTAAGCGCGGCATTATTAAAGCATTAATAGGACAAATTAACATTGGTTGTGATCAGGTAGAAGTAGGATTTCAGATCGAAGAACCAGCACAGGATGGGGGAATTCTTAATTTGTATCATTGTACTACACATCATAATAAGGGGGTTGGCGAAGGGTGTCAAGCAAGTTTTTTCGTTTCTATAAATCTGGATTTCAGCGTTATGCGCTGGAATGACAACGTGAGGTAAATTTTTCAACATCCCAAAATTACAGAATTCAGTCTGTTTAATTAAGTGTGAACTGTTACACGAAAATTTTGTAAACAGATTAATATACCCTGTTTTTGCTATTCATCTAAAAATGGAACCATAGAGTACGTTGAGGAGCGTAAGCAAATTTTAATGCAAAAATTACTATCAAAAAATAGATTATGCAAGAGGTCTAATTATTCTGCCGCAATTTTGCTCTATCACACTTGCCACATTTAATATTCCAGCTTCATCATAATAATTTCCAATCACTTGCAAGGCAAGTGGTAAACCCTCATTGGAGAGCCCAACAGGAACAGAAATAGCAGGCAATCCTGCCAGACTTGCCGGCACAGTAAACACATCATTGATGCACATAATTAGCGGATCTGGCTTTTCATTTAAGCCAAAAGCTTCTGTTGGAGCAGATGGCACAAGTATGTAATCTATTTTTTCAAACGCTTTTATAAAATCATTTCTGATTAATGCCCTAATGCACTGCGCTTTTTCGTAATATTCATTATGATGACCTGAAGAAAGCGCATAAGCGCCAATTAAAATTCTTCTTTTCACCTCTTTACCGAAACCTTCTGCTCTTGTTAGTGAATACATTTCTTCAAGGGTATCAGCATCAACCCTGAACCCATAACGCACACCGTCATAACGAGCAAGATTGGATGAAGTTTCAGCAGAACAAATTAAATAATAGACTGGTATTGCATATTTAGTATGTGGCAGAGTAACGTCAACAACTTCAGCGCCATTTTCTTTTAAATAGGAAGCAACTTTCTCCCAATTATGGACTATTTCCTCTGAAATTCCATCCATCCTATATTCTTTTGGTATACCAATACGCTTACCCTTAACATCACCATTTATAAAGCTGGAAAATTTAGGTGCTGGCTTTCTACTTGATATTGAATCTTTTGTATCATAGCCACAGATTGCTTCCAGCATTAATGCTGAATCAGAGACAGAACGAGTAATGACTCCTGCTTGATCTAGAGAACTCGCAAATGCAATCATACCAAAACGCGAGCATCTTCCATAAGTTGGCTTTATTCCAACTACTCCACAGTAAGCTGCTGGTTGGCGTACAGATCCACCGGTGTCACTCCCTAGTGCTCCAGCGCATAAAAATCCAGCCACCGATGCTGCAGATCCACCAGATGATCCACCAGGAACAACTTTTTCCCCATCACTTTTTCTAATCCACACATTTTCGACAGGGCCAAAATAGCTGTTTGTGTTCGCAGAACCCATAGCAAATTCATCCATATTAAGCTTACCGAGCATGGCTGCTCCACTTTTTAAAAGCAAGTCAGACACCGTAGATTCGTAAGTCGGAACGAAATTTTCCAGCATTTTTGAGCATGCTGTTGTTTTTATTCCTTTTGTACAGAATAGATCTTTGATGCCAACTGGTACACCCATGAGCGGCGAGATTAAATCATCCTTTTGCCTAGAGAAATATTCATCTGCAGCTTTAGCAGCTTTCATTGCTATCTCTGGGGTTTTTGTTATAAATGCATTTAATTTCTCATTTTCAACCGCACTGATGTGCGCCTCTACGAGTTCAACGGCAGAAAAACTCTTTTTTTTGAGCCCGTCATGCATTTGTGTAATACTTAACTTTCTTAGTTCATTCATCAATATTTAATTTTTAGCAAGACGTTAATTATAACATGGCACGATAAAAAATCCATACATTTATAGTTACAGCTAGAAATGTAGCTAAGGTAACTTAGATTCACCGACAATCGTCATCCCGCTACTTGTTAGCGGCTAAGAGATACCGCAGCGGTATGACGTAGAAGCTATACTTTTATACTCACCAACTCAGTATCCAATCCGGATTGTATCTTAAAAAGGTCAAAAGACTATAATAAGCAAAGGAGTGATACTGTGTCTGAGTGAAAATCGTTGAGATCCCAGTGTCTGCTGCTTGCATAGCATTTATTTACAAAAAAATAGTCATGCAAGAGACTTTGCTTGGATATTTGATATAATTTAGGTCTATTAAAGCAAAAAATACTAACATGAATGAAGTGATAACATTTGGTTGTCGTCTAAATTTTTACGAGAGCGAGTTAATCAAAGAAGCATTAAAAAAAGCAAAGAGAGAAAATGTTGTTGTGGTGCATAGCTGTGCAGTGACAAACGAAGCAGAACGTCAGGTAAAGCAAAAGATACGTAAGATTTACAAAAATGATCCAAATAAAGAAATTATCGTAGTTGGTTGTGCTGTTCAGTTGGATCCAGAAGTTTACAGTAGCATTCCTGGTGTAAGTAAAGTGCTCGGTAATCAAGATAAGCTAAAAGCTGAAAATTACTTACTAAATGACGATAAAATCTTGGTCAGTGATAACCAAGTAGAACCTGTTCTAATTAATGGATTTGAAGATAAGTCAAGGGCATTTATTGAAATTCAAAATGGTTGTAATCATAGCTGCACATTTTGTTCAATTACTGAGGCAAGAGGGAATAATCGATCTGTGCCAATAAACAGTATTATAGAGCAAATCAGGATCTTTGTAGAAAATGGATATCAAGAAGTAGTGTTTACAGGGGTTGATATTACTGACTTTGGTACAGATTTGTTGGGTAAGCCATCACTTGGTTCAATGATTAGGAGAGTTTTAAAGGATATACCAGAGTTGAAGAGGCTAAGACTTTCCTCTATCGATGTTGCTGAAGTTGACGACGAATTAATGGATTTAATAGCTAATGAGTCAAGACTTATGCCTCATTTACATTTGAGTCTACAATCTGGTAATAATTTAATACTAAAGAGAATGAAGCGTCGTCACAACAGAGAGCAAGTGATAGAATTTTATCATAAAATGAAGAGCTTGAGACCTAATATAGCATTTGGCGCTGATATTATTGCTGGATTTCCAACAGAAACTGATGAAATGTTTCAGGATACGGTTGATCTACTAAAAAAAATAAATGTAGTTTACCTACATGCTTTTCCATATTCAGAGCGGAAAAATACACCTGCTGCACGGATGCCGCAAATACCAGAAAATGTACGTAAAGAACGGGTAAAGCACCTAAGAGAGGTGAATAAGGAAATGATGAGCAGTTTTTATCAATCTTTGCTCAGCACCGAGCAAAGCGTTCTGGTTGAGCAAAATCATATCGGTAGAACAGAAAATTTTGCATTAGTAAAGCTTGAACCAAAAGCTCAAGCCAAGAGTATTGTGAAAGTTAATGTTAAAGGAGTGGAAAATAATTATCTAATCGGAAGTATCTTACCTTAATTTTTTGTACATTAAAGAAATATATGATATAGTAGTTATACTATAAATGATAATTATGGGTTCATTTGTGATAACTAAAATATCTATTGCTTTATTTTTAATTTTCATTCCATGTGTCTATTTTTTTATTACTTATATTAGTAATAGTACACACATTGAGCAAGTACAACCCTTAAAATTAGAAACAGACAATGATGAAAGTGTGATACGTTCTGAGGAGGTTACTGCAAAAGAAATACCAATAAAATATCAAGAACTTGAAAGTAGTCCACCTTCTGTTTTCCAAGTAGCTGATCAGAAAAATATGTGGTCACGTATTGCAGATCAAGCTGAGCCTACAAAAGAAAAATCAAAAAAACTTGATTTTTATGTTAGCGCTAACGGTGGTAAGGTATACCATGATAATTCAGAAATATTTGTAAAGGGTATAAAGGCAATAGGGGAGAGAGTCCTAACTTTAGTTGAAAGTCATT
Organism: Wolbachia endosymbiont (group A) of Udea olivalis; assembly: GCF_964028365.1. Taxonomy (NCBI): domain Bacteria; kingdom Pseudomonadati; phylum Pseudomonadota; class Alphaproteobacteria; order Rickettsiales; family Anaplasmataceae; genus Wolbachia; species Wolbachia endosymbiont (group A) of Udea olivalis. The sequence goes on along the minus strand of NZ_OZ034773.1, from coordinate 968,700 downwards.
ATGGTTTTATAATAAAAAATATAGTGGCAGATGAAATTAAAAGTATACAGCAATTTGATGGTAAAATTGATTTCCAGTGGTTTAGCAGCATGTCTTTAGGTTACTATGCTGGAGAAAATGGTAAAATTGATTTTGAAGCCGCGTATTCTATAGCCAATATTGAAGATAGTAATTCTCCTCCGGTATTTGATAAATCAGCAAGTATATTTGCGTTTTTGTTAAACTTCTATTATAATCCCAGCGTTCAGGATACACAATTTGCTCCGTACATCGGTCTTGGTATAGGACCAACAGTTTTTAGATTAAAAAGGATTAATGGGTCACCCCAAAATTCAATGCCACTGAATGTTCCTTGGTTTGCTTATCAAATAAAACTTGGTGTTGATTATTCAATAATCCCAGAAATCAAAACCTTTCTCGGCTATCGTTACTTTAGCGTTCCGATACCTGTTGCAGATGACATATCTACTCACAATATTGAAGTTGGTTTGATATTTAATTTTTAGTGATAATTTAATATATATATAAATTCTTATCTTTTCTATCTAACAAACCAAATGTTGGTACGATTGTTGCTTTTAAAAAAATGACAGTTTCTACTGTTCTAATATTATTCGCTAGCCTTTTTGATTTCTGATGCAATAAGCTTTGCTTATCTTCTCTATGTTCTATAAGCCCGCCGATTACCATAATTTCACCGCTCTTAATTTTTAACATAGAGTTCATTTCTCTGATTTCAACAATTGGAATGTCGCTATTTAATTTCATTTTACTCTGCTGTGCGACGTACTCTATATCTGGATCTTTAGTGTAGCCGTTAATTCTTGATAAAGTTGGATGTATATCCATGAATATTTCACTAGTATCAATGTTAATGCTTGGGTGGATTATTAGCACAACACCTATTGGGACGCTATTCATCTTGGTAATTAAGGTCTGATTAGAGTTTCTAGTATCTTTTTGTATATCGGAGGTAAAATAAATATGGTTTTTAGTAAATGAAATCATCGCTTGCTGATTATTTATAGCATGTACTCTGGGGCTTGAAATTACAGTTGAAGTGCCAAATTTGTCTAAATTTTTTACTAAATCTCCTAGATCATTTGCACCAAAGTTCATTGCTAGGTTAATAATGGAGTTATCTTGATTTATTATAGACTTAGTTCCATCTTGTAAGTCATTTAAGTTCATACCAGAAAGGTATTTGTCATCTAGCACAACTTCAACTATTTTTGCCTCTATCATTACTTGAGAAGACGCTAACTTCTTAACCTTATTAATATATTCTTCAACAGCTTTGTGGATATCTTTTCTAGCATTCAAAATAATAACACCAGCTTCTCTGTTGGATGAAAGGAATTCGCCATCATCCACCCCGTTAACATCCATTATTGCATTCAAGCCTTTTTCTAATGAATTCCATAAGTCACTACTGTATTGAGACTTCATAACATTGTTATAGTCCCTATCAACGTTACTTCCATCACTGTTAGTAATATTGTTATTAATGACGAAACTGCTTTGAGCAGAATGTTGAATATTGATGAAGTCTACGTAATAATTTTGTGCGTATGGCAAGTCCTGCTCAATTCTAATTACACCATTACTTGTTGAGTAACGCAGTTTGGCGCTATTTGCTATACTCTGAATTACTTCGTTTATATCCTTATCTTTTAGCTTTAAAATAATATTACCTGATATTTTTGGGTCCATATCCAAGTTAACGTCAGAAAGTTTTCCTATCTCAATCAGCAAATCCTTTACTGATACTTCTTCACTAACATTAATAGAAATAAGCTGATTACTGATTGTGAGATCGGGAAACTCTATTGGTAAAGGCATAATTTCTGGTATTGCCGGTTCATTAATCTCCAAAGAGGTGTTATATTGTTGCAACGGATAATCGTGCTTATAATTGTCTATGTTAATAGGATATTGCTTGGTAGGTAGATGTGTGCAAGAAATAATGAAGAGGAGTATTAAGCATTTAAAAATAGCCATTAGAACAGCATATAGATCTATACTAATAGATTTCTATAAAAATATTAAAAATGTATTTAATTTCGTTTTCATCGAGCAGATAATTGTCATATATTAGCTTTGGCTATGTATTTTTTGTATACTCTTCTTGTACTTAAATGTAGACCAGCATAGCCTTAGTTTTTTTATATATTTTACTTCTTTCTCTATATTTAATAATAGGCTTGAAAATAAATGGTAAGCCTATAATTGTTAGGCTTAGAGCTAGGGTTGAAAGTATACAACAGGCTTTGTGTTTACTATGTAGCTCTTTCAGGTAAAGCATCAAAAATCTGCAAAATTTTTTGTAATTTTCTTCGATGTTTTTTTTGCTATGAGCCTTGCTAATGAACATATCTATTGCGGTATGACCGTTATTACACTTAATGTTAAGGTCTGCACCTTTTTCTATTAATAGCTGAGCTATATCAAAATAATCCTTTTGAACAGCAAGATGTAGAGGTGCAAAACCTTGTTGCTCACAAATGTTCATATTGGCTCTAACTTCCAATAACATTTTCACAATTTTTGTATGGCCTTTTTTAACTGCCAGTAGCAAGGGAGTTCTGTTACATTTAGTAACAGCATTAATGTTTACCTTAAGCCTCAATAAGAGCTTAACTGTTTTAGTGTTACCATTATGGCTAGCTTTATGCAGCCTGGCGTTGCCATTAAAATCTTGATCATTTGCATCTATTCCTTTTGATACAAGAAATGTTACCATTTTTCTATTATTATGCTCAATAGCGCAATCTAATGCATCAAAACCATGATTGTTTTTTGTGCAAAAAAACTCTTTAAGTTTAATTTTATCGTTACTTGCTTGCTGTTTTTTTGCAATAAGCTTTACTATTTGCATTTTGTTGTTATACGCTGCTAGGAAAAGCGTAGTGTTATTTTCTGCATCTTTGGCTTCTATATTTGCACCTTTCTTTATCAGATATTCTATAATTTCTGCTCTGCTGTCATAATGTGCGGTGCATTGATAAATGGTTAAAAACAAAGGAGTACGAAAATTGTTATCTTCACATTCGAGATTTGCTCCGCTATCAATTAAAATTTGGACGCTTTTTTTAGAACCGTATAGTGAAGCTATATGAAGAGGAGTATAGCCCTCTTTGACATCTTTTTCATTAATTTTTGCGCCTTTTGTTATCAAAAAATCTATTAATTCCGTGTCATCTTGTAGTGCAGCAAGGTGCAGTGGAGTAAATCCATTTTTATCCTTGGAATTAATTGTCAGTTGATTAACAAAAAGTTTAGCAACTTTCTTGTGTCCATGCATAATGGCATAATGCAGTGGATTTCTATTTTCGTTGTCTACGACATTGAAATCAGCTTCGTGCTCTAGTAATGACTTTACTCCAACTAAATCACCTTCTTTTGTGAACTTGTGCAAGAGAGTGATTCCACTTGCATCTTTTGAGTTAATATCAAATCCATTTTCTACTAATTGGTTTATATCTTCCTCACGCGCCATATCACTTAAATCTCTAATTAAACTCTTTTCGCGTTAATAATACTCCTACTTGATTAAGTTTAAATGAATCTGTGAGAAATGGCTAGTGCATTCTTGCATAACAAACTTTTGGCAGCGCATTGGATGAAACGAAAAACTTACTTGACAAACTCCGCCAGCCCTCTTATCATGAAACTGAAGCTATTTATTTATCTTCGCAATCTCTGCAGTGGATTAATGACAAAAAACTTAATGTATTTGGCGTAAATCATGCTTAATTTTTTGCACTATGTGCACCTCATGTCTTTATAAAACTTTTAGGTTTCTACCTATACAAGCCGAAACGCGCTTATAAAGTGTTTAAGACAGTAAAAGACGTCAAATAGACAAGGGAGAATTTGAATACTAGCTACCCTAGGGTTTCTTTGCCTTTTTTTTTATTTGGTAAATTTCTTAATATTTATAGCTAAACGACAACTGTCATTCCTGTAAAGGTCAAGTATCCCGCTACTTGTTAGCGGCTGAGATACCGCGAATGAATCGCGGTATGACGGTTAGCGGCGGCATGACGTAGGATTGCTGTCATTTCGCTACTTGTTAGCGGCTGAGATACCGCGAATAAATCGCGGTATGACGGTTAGCGGTGGCGTGACGATAAGCTCGTCATTCCGCTACGTGTTAGCGGCTAAGAGATATCGCGGTGGTATAGCTATAAATTGTTGATATCTTTTTTATATCACATTTTTAACTTACAATAGTTAGCCAGCGTTTCTGACATTAACCAAATTTTTCAAATTCTGCACTCACCACTACCTATAACTCACTTTCACGCAATATTGATCGTTCTTAAAAAGCAATCTAACATTTTTTATTCCTTGATTGCGAAGCTTTGATGCAGCTGATTTAGCAGCCTGAGCACTTTTAAAAAATGCAACATATCCCTTACTTTCTGCACTGTCTTGTTTTGGGTGACGTTTCTGTATTTCTTTTTCATACTGCTTTCTGTAATGAGGAGTATTTTGTATCAATTGTTCTGACATCTTTCTTAGGTATTGGACTTTTACTTTTGCAAGCCCAGATTTATGAAATCCTAAGACTTGAGCTGCTTTTTCTGATAAGTCTATTATTCTACCTTCAATAAATGGTCCTCTATCGTTAACCCTTGTAACAAGCTTTCTTCCATTTTCTAAATTAGTGACAAGAACAAAGCAGGGTAGGGGCAAAGTCTTATGCGCTGCAGAGATCAAGTGACGGTTAAACACTTCACCATTTGCTGTAAGCGTGCCATGATCTTCTATTCCATACCACGACGCTGTCCCTATCTCTTCATAGTGTTTACAGTTTTTTGGATAATAAGTTATACCATTTATTGTGTAGCTGCTGCCAATTTTGTAATGACCTGCAGTGCAATTAAACCTGTTGCTAAAACTGCAACTACTCATCAAAACGAATATTAGACATAGGAAGGCTAGGTTTTTTATCATTGTATTCGGTAAGAGGGTTCGATACTATGAGGATTTTAAATTATACTATAATAAATTTAGTAATGAGTAAACATCTACTGCTAAATATTAACAAAACTCAAGAAGGAATAATACATATTATTGGTATAGGTGGAATCGGAATGAGTGCCATTGCTGAAATTCTTCACAATTCCAATTACAAAGTTCAAGGCAGTGATGCGCAGTCAAACAACAATGTAGATAGATTACAAAAGCTGGGTATAGAAGTTTACATTGGTCACAATGCTGATAATATAAGCCAAGCTCAAATAGTTGTATATTCTTCTGCGATAGAATCTGATAATGTGGAGTTAATTGCGGCAAAAAATAACAATAAAATCGTTTTGCATAGATCAAACATGCTTGCTGAACTTTTAAGAGATAAATATGTGATAGCGGTTTCAGGTTCAAGCGGAAAGACAACAACAACCGCTATGATTGCTTCCATTTTTGATCATTCTAGCATTGATGCGACTGTAACTGTAGGAGGGATATTAAATTCCTATAAGAGCAACTTCAAACTTGGAGGGAGTGACACTTTTCTGATCGAGGCTGATGAGTCTGATGGAACTATGCTAAAAATCCCTGCAAAGATTGCTGTCATAACAAGTATCAACAATGACCACATAGATTATTACGGCACATTTGATAATATCAAAAATGCATTTTCCCAATTCGTGAATAATGCAGGTTCTGCAGTTTTACCTGATTCTGTAGACATCGATTATGATGCGGGTAATTCTATAACGTTTGGGTTTGAGAATGGTAGCATAAGAGCCAGCAACATTAAACAGCATGCTAACAGCATAGAATTTGATGTGTTGAACAACTGGATTCCAGCATTACGTGCTGGAATGACAAAAGGAAAGTGTACAGAGATGTCATCCCAGTGCGTGACACTGGGATCCAGCCCTTTAAAAAACATAGTACTATCAAATGCAATTGGAATTCACAAAGTAAGCAACGCCCTAGCTGCAATATCAGTTGCGATAAAGCTCGGAATTAGCGATGCAGAGATTAAAAAAGGCCTTTTGGAATTTCAAGGAGTAGCAAGAAGATTCTCTTTGATTGCCGATATTAAAGGTGTTAAGTTAATTGAGGATTATGCCCATCATCCAAATGAAATATATGCAACTTTAACGGCTGCACGTTCGATTACTAAAGGAAAAGTAATAGGAATTATCGAACCACTTCGTTTTGCCCGCATTCGTAATTTTTTTGATGAATTCATACGAATTTTCATGATGTTTGATTATGTCATCCTCACTCCTGTTCATCCCCCAGAAGACAATCCTATTCCTGGTTGTGGGATTGATGATATACAAAAAGCTTTAATCAGTAATGGATTTAATAACACAAAAATTATGAATGATGCTTTGCTCATTTCACATTTTATTAGTGATTCGACAAGTCCAAGTGATATAGTATTATTTATTGGTGCTGGTAGTAATATAGCTAAGCTAGCAAAAGAAACTGCAGCACTTATTGCGGAAGTTAAGGTTTAATGTAATGAATAAGATAATCAATAACGTATTTGCAAGAGAAATTTTAGATAGCAGGGGTTACCCCACTATTGAGGTAGAAATTGAGCTCTGTGATGGCGCAATAGGCAGGGCATCTGTACCTTCTGGAGCTTCAACTGGTAAATTAGAAGCCTTGGAACTCAGGGACCAAGATGAGAAAAGGTATTGTGGTAAGGGAGTGCTGAAAGCTGTTCAAGCTGTAAATGGGATAATAGCAGATGAAATCATTGGAATGAATGCAGCGGACCAAAATGCAATTGATAAAGCATTAATTGAACTGGATGGAACAAAAAACAAATCAAAACTTGGAGCAAATGCAACTTTGGGTGTGTCTCTTGCAGTTGCAAAAGCAGCAGCAAACAGTTTCAAAATGCCGCTATATAGATATTTGGGAGGAAAGCAGACGAGTGTTATGCCGGTTCCACTCATTAACATAATTAATGGTGGAGTACATGCAGACAATAAGCTCGATTTCCAAGAATTCATGATTCTTCCGGTCGGTGCTGAGACTTTCAGCGAAGCGATTAGAATATCTGCGGAGGTATTCCACAACTTACGTAGCATTCTTAAGAAAAAAGGTTATAGCATAAATGTAGGGGATGAAGGTGGTTTTGCACCAAATATTGAAAGTACTGAAGAAGCACTTGATTTGATCATATACGCTATAGAATCAGCAGGTTATTCAGCGCAAAGTGATTTTGCACTAGGCCTTGATGTTGCTTCATCTACTTTTTATGAAGATGGAATTTACGAATTTGAAAGTAAGGGGCTTACTTCAGAAGAGTTAACCGAATATTATTGTAACCTTGTGGAAAGATATCCAATAATTTCTATAGAAGATGCAATGAGTGAAGACGACTATGAAGGCTGGAAATTGCTTACTGCAAAACTAGGGAATAAAATTCAATTGGTCGGGGATGATTTATTTGTTACAAATTGTGAACTAATACGTAAAGGAATAGAGGAAAAAATGGCAAATGCTGTACTGATCAAGCCAAATCAAATAGGGACGTTAACAGAAACGTTTAATGCAATTGAAATGGCAAAATCAAATGGCTATAAAGCTGTTGTTTCTCATCGCTCAGGTGAAACAGAAGACACAACAATATCTCATATAGCAGTTGCGTCAAATTGCGGGCAAATAAAAACCGGGTCGCTATCGCGTTCTGATAGACTCGCGAAGTATAATGAGCTAATGAGAATAGAAAGCACGTTAGGAAAGGATGCTAAATATTGTCGTGGGTTAGCATGGGTTTTATAGACGAAGTAAAATTGTGTTTAAAAGCCGGTGACGGTGGTGATGGCTGTGCAAGTTTTCGTCGAGAAAAGTTCGTTGAATTTGGTGGTCCAAATGGTGGTAATGGAGGAAAGGGTGGAAACATAGTTTTCATCAGCGACGCTAATCTCAACACTTTGCTTCATTTTCGTTATAGAAGACACATTAAAGCAGATAGTGGAAAAAATGGTGCAGGCAGGGATAGATCTGGCACAGCAGGGAAAGACGTTATACTTAAAGTTCCAGTCGGTGCACAAATAATTGATGAAGAAAGTGAAGAGATAATAGTAGACCTTGACAAGCCTGGTATGGAATTTCAAGTAGCACAGGGTGGAAAAGGTGGACTTGGAAATACTAATTTTAAATCTTCTACTAATAAGGCACCAAGACATTTTACTTACGGTCAGCCTGGCGAAGAAAAACATGTATTATTAAAACTAAAAGTTTTATCAGATGTTGGAATTATTGGCATGCCAAACGCAGGTAAATCAAAATTTTTGACTCGCTGCTCAAATTCCGATACAAAAGTAGGCGATTATCCATTTACCACCGTAAGACCTCATTTAGGCATGGTAAAAGTGGATGATAGCGAAGTTGTAATAGCAGATATTCCTGGAATAATTACTGATGCTCACCTTGGAGTTGGGCTCGGGCATAAATTTTTAAAGCACATAGAAAGGTGTCAAATTTTACTTCATTTAATCGATGTAACTCACGATGACGTTGTTTCGGCTTATAGTTGTATCCATAATGAATTGGAACTTTACAATAGTGATCTTGTTGAAAAAGAAGAGATTGTAGTATTAAACAAATGCGACTTATTGAGGGAAGCAGAAATTCTGGAAAAGAAGAATCACCTAGCTAATTATCTCAATAAAGAAGTGCTGTGCTTATCAATTAATGGTGATTTACAGCCTATTTTAAGATTATTAAGTGAAAAATTGAAAAAGAGTAATTCTAAGGAAATCGATGTATATGATCCTTTTAAGATGTGAATTTCATTTATTTTATCATATAACTAGAATATATTTGTACGAACATTTGTTTTTGTTAAACACAACAAATCCCAGTGTCAGCTACTTGCATCTACCACACAACTGTACGAACATTGCAATTTGCAGGCAATTTGCGTGGCAGATGGTGTCATCCCAGTGCCCAGACACTGGGATCCAGCCTTTTCATAATCATCAAAACGTTGTATTTTAACATAAAACGGCTACTTTTATGCTTACCAACTTAATAAAATTTCTGGATCCAAGTGTCAAGCACTGTGATGACATCATAGGGGCGCTGGGATGACACCCTCCTGCTAGACAATGTTCGTACAGTTGTACATCTACCATGCAAGTTACCTGAAAATTGCAATGTTCGTACACTTGACTACTTGGATCTAGTATGATTTAATTAACCAAGAAGTAGGCATGAAAAAATTATGTAGTGAACCAGTTTGCATAACACCAGGAGGAAAATATGGATAGAAAGACGAGAATAGAATCAGACAGCTTAGGGGAAGTAAAAGTACCAAGTGAACATTACTGGGGAGCGCAGACTCAGCGTTCTTTAGAAAATTTTAAGATTGGCACAGAAAAAATGCCAGAGCCTCTGATTAAAGCATTAGCAATAGTAAAACTTGCAGCAGCACATGTTAACATGAAGCAGGGTAGCATAGATAATAAGGTAGGGGACGCAATCTGCGCAGCCGCAAAGGAAGTAATAGATGGCAAATTTAATAATGAATTTCCGCTTGTTGTTTGGCAAACCGGATCCGGAACGCAGACTAATATGAATATGAATGAAGTGATCAGCAATCGCGCAATAGAGATTTTAGGTGGTAATTTGGGTAGTAAATCTCCGATACATCCAAATGATCATGTGAATTATGGTCAGTCGTCAAATGACACCTTTCCAACAGCAATGCATATAGCAGCAGCAGACCAGATAAACCGCTTGCTTATTCCAAATCTTGAAAAATTGCATAAGGTGCTGGATAATAAGGTTCAGGAATTTAAAGATATAATAAAAGTAGGACGTACTCATCTGCAAGATGCAACGCCCCTAACACTAGGACAGGAGTTTTCTGGCTATGCAGCCCAGATTAAAAAGGGGATAGAGAGAGTAAAATCAACTTTAAGTGATATATATGAGCTTGCACAAGGTGGCACTGCGGTTGGCACGGGACTCAATACTAAAAAGGGTTTTGCTGAAGATTTTGCAAAGCAAGTTGCAGGAATTACTAACCTTCCATTTACTTCAGCAGGCAATAAATTTGAAGCGCTAGCAGCAAATGATGCTTTAGTTGAGCTCAGTGGAACACTCAATACAGTAGCAGTCAGTTTAATGAAAATTGCAAATGATATAAGGCTGCTTGGTTCTGGTCCAAGATGCGGAATTGGGGAAATAATGTTACCGGAAAATGAGCCTGGTTCTTCAATTATGCCAGGTAAAGTGAATCCAACTCAGTGTGAAGCGGTGACTATGGTATGCACTCAAGTTATGGGAAATCATGTTGCTGTAACCATTAGTGGTTCAAACGGTCATTTTGAATTGAATGTGTTTAAGCCAGTGATAATTTACAATGTTTTGCAGTCTATAAGACTTTTAGCTGACGCAAGTTTAAATTTTACAGAAAAATGTGTAGTTGGTATTAAAGCAAATGAAGAGAGGATAAAAGATTTACTGAATCAGTCGTTGATGTTGGTCACTATATTAAATACGCATATAGGGTATGACAATGCAGCAAAAATAGCGAAGCTTGCTTATAAAGAAAATATCACTCTAAAAGAAGCAGCAGCAAAACTTCAACTGCTCACTGAGGAAGAGTTTGAAAGGATAGTGAAACCAGAAGAAATGGTAAATTATTTGTAATCGCTCACACTTAATTCTTCAATCTCACTAATAGAAAGGCCAGTAAACTTGACAATAGTGTTAACATCAACATTATTATCTTGCTTTGTCTACCTTATTTTGCCGCTCCCCTGAACGGATACGGTTTAAGACATAAGATCCTTTTTCATAGCTATACTACGTTATCCAGCGTCTGGGCACTGGTTTCTTGGTACTTATTCCGCAATAATTTTTTTTTCCTTCAATAAACTTTGCAGTTCGCCTTTTTCGTACATCTCGCGAGTGATGTCGCAACCACCAATAAACTCTTCCTTTATATATAATTGTGGAATTGTTGGCCAATCAGAAAACTTTTTTATAGATTCACGTATTTCATCATTCTCCAACACGTTAATATACTTAAACTTCACGTTCAATTTTTTTAGGATTGACACGACGAGTCCAGAGAATCCGCATTGAGGAAAATCAGAAGTGCCTTTCATATACAATACCACATCATTTTCTGTTATATCTTTTTTTATTTGTTCAAAATTGCTCATAAATTCACCTTATTTTAAAGTATTAGTTTCCAGTTGCAAGGCGTGTATAGACTGACCTTCCAGAGCTTTATATACCATTTTATGCTGTTCTATTTTTGTCTTTCCAAGAAAACACTTGGAGTTTATTTTTAAATGATAATGGTCATCATCTCCAGCAAGATCATGAATTTTTATATCAGCGTCGGGGAACGATTGTTTGATGATCCTCTCTAATTCGTGAATTGCAATAGTCATTGATTTGCTTTAAATTACAATACTTTCATTATAAATCTAAAACGATTGAGCGCAATAAAAAGTTGCTATCATAAAAAATAGAAGCATACTATAATAATGGAATGACAAGTTATGCAGGGAGGCTTTGTGGTGGGCGAAAGATTTAAATTCACATATCTTTGGTTTTGCTAACTTTTTCATTTAGGTGCTTATCTTACGATGATAAAATAAATAACTTAGAGAATGTTTACATCAAAGCTAACTATTTTGGAGCATTCTTCAATGCAATAGGTTCTCTAGAAGGAAAAGAAGATGCAGGTGACAATATAACAGAGGGGGTTTTTAGTTTTAATAAGAAGGAGCGAATTGAAGCTGGATACAGTCCTAAATATGTTCCAGGGTTTGCCGGTAGTGCTGCAATAGGGTATTTATTCAAAAATATGAGAGTTGAGTTTGAAGGCTTATATTCTCAGACTAACTTATATGATGAAGATTATTCAGATAAGAAAAAAGCAAGATATATTGAACTTCGTCGTCACAATGATGCGTCTACTGGAGCGGAATGCAATTCACCTTGGAGAAGTGGAAAGGTTGATATTCACATTCAAGAAAATTGTAGTGTTGAAGCAGAGTTCAGAGCTGCATTTAAGATGAAAAATGAAGGTTTTAATAACTTAGCTGGAATGGTCAATGTATATCGTGATTTTAATATAGCAAAAATGCCATTCACCCCATATGTTGGTATTGGTGCAGGTGTAACTAGGGTTAAATTTCTAGGAAAAACCAGATATGCCTTGGCTTACCAAGCAAAACTTGGTATCAATCACCAACTTACAGCACAAACTCAAGCATTTGCTGGTTTACGCTATTTTGGTATCCTTGATAACCAATTTAAAGATATTGTACCAGGAATAAAGATACTAGCTGGTGAAGGATATATTCCTGCCGGTGGAGGAAGTAAAGTTGATGAAACTGCACGTGTTGAATCAACAACTGCAACCATTACCAATAGGTTTGGCATATATGGCTTAGAGTTTGGGTTGGTTTATCACTTTTAACTTTATCCAATAAATTACATATGTGAAGATAGTAAATTCAGCGTGCTGAGAACATTAGAAAGACGAGATTTTAATTGATTTTCATATTTACTCCAATCTTGTATTGCCTTTCTTGCAACACCTGAATCAACTGCGGCTTTTGCAACAGCAGGAGCTACTATAGAAATTAATCTTGGGTCAAATGGAGTAGGTATTATATATTCACGTCCATAGCCCATTTTACGACCGCCATAGACTGCAGATATCTCACCTGGTACTGGCTCACGGGCAAGCTTTGCTATTGCATCTGCAGCTGCAATTTTCATTTCATCATTTATTGTTGTTGCATGTACATCAAGTGCCCCTCTAAATATATAAGGAAAACCCATTACGTTGTTGACTTGGTTGTTGTAATCTGACCTACCAGTTGCAATTATTGCATCTGGCCTCACAGATTTTGCAAACTCAGGCCTTACTTCTGGATCGGGATTGGCAAGAGCAAAAATAATCGGGTCTTTGCCCATACTCTTTAACATCTCTTCATTTAACACATCTTTTGCAGATAGTCCGATGAATACATCAGCGCCTTTTACTGTATCAAGTAGAGAACGTTCGGAAGTATCAATTGCATATTTTTCCTTCCACTCATTCATGTCCTCGTTTCTACCTTTGTATATTACTCCTTGCTTATCACACAGCACTATATTTTTAGCGCCCATGGACTTTAGTATTTCTAAACATGCAATACCGGCTGCTCCAGCACCATTCATAATGATCTTAACGTCCTCTAATTTCTTTTCGACAATATCAAGAGCATTTTCTATACCAGCTGCAACAACCACTGCAGTTCCATGCTGGTCATCATGGAACACTGGAATATCCATCAGTTCATTCAGACGTTTCTCTATTATAAAACAATCGGGAGATCTTATATCCTCTAAATTTATCCCCCCCCAACTTGGCCCAAGGTACCTTACTGCATTGATAAAATCTTCTATATTTTCTGTACCAACTTCTATATCAACTGCATCAATATCAGCAAAACGCTTAAATAAAACAGCTTTGCCTTCCATGACAGGTTTTGCAGCAAGAGGACCGATATTACCAAGTCCAAGCACTGCAGTGCCATTTGAAATGACAGCAACACAGTTGCTTTTTGCCGTATAATCATAAATAACCTCAGGATTTTTAGCTATTTCAAGGCACGGAGCTGCAACGCCAGGGGAATAAGCAAGTGACAAATCATACTGGGTAGATAAAGGTTTTGTTGGCATGATTGAAATTTTACCAGGCTTACCACCTCTACTGTGATAATTAAGTGCCTCTTGTTTTGTGGTACTATCTAAATCATCGTTCATCATTACATCCTTATATTTTAAGCTTATATTTTTTAAGTATATGGAGTTTTTATAAATGTTCAATTGTAAACTATTAGCTTGTGAACTCTGGTGTACTTCTGTATAAGTTTACCTACTACGTAGAATGGTATTACATGCTTAAGAAAAACGTGCCTAATTTGCTTACAATTTCTCGTGCGCTTGCAGTACCAGCAATAATATTAAGTTTTTATATAGAAAATAAATATGCAGGCCTGATAACAATATCAATCTTTGTGTTTGCGTGCATTACGGATTTTTTTGATGGTTACTTGGCGCGTGCGTGGAAAGTCCAATCAAAATTTGGCAAGCTATTTGATCCAATTGCTGATAAATTAATAGTGGTTTCAACGATAATTATGCTAGTTTATAAGCAGAAGATAAATGATTTTACAATAGTACCATCGATTATCATCATCTGTAGGGAGATATTAGTCTCGGGTTTGCGGGAGTTTTTGATAGCTACAAATGTTAGTCTACCTGTAAGCAAAGCTGGCAAAATTAAAACATTTTTGCAGATGGTTGCTGTAGTAGCGCTAATAATGAACGATTATTATATGATTCAATATACAGGTGCGATTTGTTTATGGGTTGCAGCTATTATAACTATGTGGTCAGGCTATAATTATATCCTAGCCGGCATCAAACAGATTGGTTAAATCTCCTAGGAAATAGTTAATAGACAAGAGTAGTTAATATCTTAGTGATATTGACTCAGAAAGCAAAAAGGTGTATAATTGTATTAACTTACAACTAATTAGGTTAATATTATGAAAATACCTAGTGGCAAATTTTCTTCTACCAAAAAGGTTCCAGGAAAGAATAAGAAAAAAAGAGATTTTGAACCATTAGAAGAGTTTTTTTGGGATTTTTGGCCAACAGTTGATAAAGAAGTCAAAAGAGAAAGGCTAGAACAAGAACTATTAGCACTAAAAAAAAGAGAGCTATATAGACAATGTGTATCATTGGTAACAATGGTTCCATTTGCATTATTTATGGCTATTGAACTGGAAAAAATATGTAGCGATCAGGTATTACTTGGCGTGATAAGTGGCGCGCTAAGCCACACTATATTACCTTTTACAGTCTTATCTCTTATTTGTACGCTATATTTAATTTACAATAATAGGAAGATAGCACAAAAAGAACGAGAGTTGGAGATTATTGAAAATGGAGAGGAAGTAAAGGAAAAAGAGCACAATATTTCTGATATAGGTCAGTGTTTGATCTATATTGAGGCTATAACAACTGCACTGGTTATTGTAGGTATGATAATGGGTGAAACATCTTCACTTGAAGCAGCAGAGGATGTAATTTTATTTCTTGCCAATGCAATTGCTTTTCTTGCAACTCTTGTTTCTTATATTGATAAGCATGAAAAAAATAAGAAAAAGGAAACAGAAAAGTCTGATCTTGATGAGAAATCTAGCAAGAAAACTAGCAATATATCTGTAGCCGGATTGGCGCTTGCTGGTTCTTCTATATTTTTAATAAGAAGGATAATGTTAATGGCATTAGCATCGTCCTTAAATCCTGCTGTTGGACCTACTTTAGGCTTGATAGGTATTGCAATTTTTATGGCTGTACAGATCTTAACTATACATTCCTACAGCAAGACGCTGAAAGATCCAAAAG
The DNA here is from genome assembly GCF_964028365.1 of Wolbachia endosymbiont (group A) of Udea olivalis. NCBI lineage: Bacteria > Pseudomonadati > Pseudomonadota > Alphaproteobacteria > Rickettsiales > Anaplasmataceae > Wolbachia > Wolbachia endosymbiont (group A) of Udea olivalis. Next base: position 953,277 of record NZ_OZ034773.1, on the reverse strand, counting down.
TGGAAGGACGAGGTGAATCAAGAAATGCAGGTAGTTCTGACCGTAGTTATAAAGAAGAAGGGCCGGCTATTGCCTAAGAAATTTATTTATTTAAGTAATATTTAGGTCTATACTTTATTTTGATCGAAAAAAATCTTATGTATAAGACTTTAATCACGTGCTTTATTTTCCTAATTTGCTCCTTTACACAATCGTATGCGGATGATCTTGAAAAAACTGAAACTGAACTATATGAAGAAGCAGTTGAACTTTTTGACCAGAAAAAATATAAACAAGCTATTAGGGCATTTCACAAGATAGAGGATTTGTATCCTTTGTCTTATTGGGCAATGAAAGCGAAATTATTATCTGGAGTTTCTCACTATAATATGGGTAACTATAGCAGTGCTGCAAGTGATATGGCTGATTATATATATGTTTATTCAAATGGTGAAGATTTACCATATGTATACTACTTAAGAGTATTATCTTATTACATGCAAATTAATAAAGTGCAACTTGGACAGCAAACTGCATATAAAACTTTAGAGCTGGCTACAGAATACATTAATCTCTTTCCAGGCAGCGAATATGTAGACGAGATAAAGGAAAAAACAAAGCTAATCACAGAGCATATATCAACAAAAGAGTATTCTATCGGTAAATTTTACCTGAGGCGTGGTGAATATTTAGCAGCAATTAAGCGTTTCCAGAATATGGCAAGCTATAAGGATTCTAAATATTTTTCTAAATCTATTAACTATTTAATAGCAGTCCATTCAGCTATTGGCCTTGACTTAGAAGCTGAGCAGTATGAAAGTATGTTATTAGCAGAAAACCTACAAGATGCCAAGCCGGAGGCTTGAAAATTTGCTTTAGCTTTTTCTATGCTTTGATATATAATTTAGATTTTTAACTATTTGAATATGGCTGGTCATTCACAATTTTCAAATATAAAACATCGGAAAGGCGCTCAGGATGCAAAGCGCTCTCAAAAATTTACGAAGCTGATTAGAGAAATAACAGTTGCTGCAAAGCAAGGGCTACCCGATCACGAACTCAACCCACGCCTTCGTTCTGCTATATTTGCTGCGCGCAAGGAAAATTTGCCAAAAGATAAAATAGAAACAGCAATAAAAAATGCAACTGGTAACGTTGCTGGAGAAAATTATGAGGAAATCCAATATGAAGGTCATGGGCCTTCTGGCACTGCACTCATTGTCCATGCCTTGACTAATAACCGCAACCGTACTGCTTCTGAGGTACGTTATATCTTTTCTCGTAAAGGTGGAAATTTAGGAGAAACAGGAAGTGTTAGTTACCTTTTCGATCATGTAGGCTTAATCGTCTATAAAGCAGAGGGTGTGAATTTTGACGATTTATTCAGTCATGGAATCGAATTAGAAGTATTGAATATTGAGGAAAATGACAAAGAAGGATTACACGTTATAACTTGTGAAATAAAAGATTTTGGTAAAGTACGCGATGCCTTTTATGCAAAATTCGGAGAACCAGAACTTGCTCGTCTTTCATGGCAGCCAAAAGATCTGATTGAAATTAGCGATAAAGAGTTGATTGATAAATTATCTGCATTGGTTGAAGAGCTGGAAGATAATGATGATGTACAGTATGTGGAAGGTAATTTTACTTTTGTTGATAAGCTATGAGGCTGGTAATATTTGTATTGCTTTGTATTTTACCAGCATATGCTACTGAAACATCAACAGATCTTGCACAGCCATTCCAGCATGGAATCAGAAAAAAAAAAGCTACTTTGACGACAGAAAGTGATAGAAAGTTGTTATTCATATCCAGTACCATAAAATCTTCCTTTTTTGCCACGGAAGGGTTGGCGCCAAATACAGTGGTGAAATTGATCAACATATATAAAGATTTTGGTGTTGATTTTAAAAAAGACATTGTGCCAGAGAGTAAATTGGAGGTTCTTTTTGAGAGATTGCCTAATAATCAGAAGACTGAAGAAAAAATTTTATATGCTTCACTGACAATAAACAAAAAAGCTATTAGTTTATATCATTATAAATCACAAGACGGCAAAGAAAGGTATTTTAATAAAGAAGGAATAAGCTTAAAAAATGGCGAAATTTTTGCAAATCCTTTAAATGGAGATTATCGCATATCCTCAAAATTTGGCAATAGAAAGCATCCTGTTCGCGGTAAAATTGCTTTTCACAAAGGAGTGGATTATGCAGCTAAACTTGGCACTCCCATATACGCTGCTGCAGAGGGTGTGATAGAATATATAGGAAAGAATGGTGGCTATGGAAATTACATCAAAATAAAACACAAAAATGAGTATTCAACCTGTTACGCGCATATAAGTAGATTTAGTGGCGATATAAAGTTAGGCTCTAAAGTAAAGCAGGGGCAGGTCATCGCCTATGTTGGTAGCACTGGTGTTGCAACAGGACCTCATTTACATTACGAAGTTATATATAACGGCAAACACATCGATCCGCTTACGATAGCGCATAAAACTGAAGTAAAATTGCCTGATCATGAATTAAGAGAGTTTAAACTATTTGTAAATAAGATAAATAAAACGATCAACAGAGAGGGTTCAAGTGAAAAAGAAGTTTAAAGACAATATGGATAAGAATACGATAAACGATAGAAATTTAAGTCAACTCCGGTTTTTTCCTGTACTAATAGCGCTAGGATTAATTTTATCGCTGCTTTTTTTGGCATATGACAGCACAATTGCACTTGGAGTTGCTGCCGTTTCAATTTTGACTTTTCTTCAAGGATTTTTTATTAATGACCCTAATGAAGCAAGAGTGATAGAGTTTTTTGGTCATTATATTGGAACTTATTTTAAGTCTGGAATATGTGTAACGCTTCCCTTTTCAAGCAAATATATAGTTTCCCTAAAATTTCAAAATATCAACACAGAAAAAATAAAAGTGAATGATGCCAATGGAAGTCCAATAGAGATTTCAGCAGTGATTGTTTGGAGAGTGAACAGCCCGGCGAAGGCGTATTATAATGTTAACAACTATCACGAATTTGTTTTTGTACAAAGTGACTCACTAATAAGAGAATTAGCAAGCAATTATCCGTATGATAGCGAAAGCGATGAGGAGTCTTTACGTAAAAATTCTGATAAAATTTCAGATGAATTGCGGTCAATGTTACAACAAAGATTAGATATTGCAGGAATTGAGATTACAGAAGCAAGAATATCGCATTTGGCGTATTCGTCCGAGATTGCACAAGCAATGTTAAGGCGTCAACAAGCACATGCTATCACTTCGGCAAGAAGGCATATAGTGCAAAATGCAATAGGAATTGTCGAGGAAGTAATAGCTCATTTTGAAAAAAACAAAAGCTTACAATTAGATGGCAAGCAAAAGGTTCAATTGATAAATAATTTGTTGGTTGCCCTAATCTCTGAGCAAGATGCACAACCGAAGATTAGTTTAGATAATAATTAGCATAGGAGCCGATTGGGTTTCATAAATGCAAGTCACTATTAATTTCTTGATTAATAGACTAAATGATGTTATAAATTACACGCATTAGGGGTGCTCTAGAAAAGCTGAGAGTACATAAAGTACAACCCTTTGAACCTGATATTGTTAAAGCAAGCGTAGGAAAATGTATGTATATAAATATTGAAGAATGCTTCGGCTTCATTGCGTTAATTGCATCTCTAATTGGATTATCACCTCAAGTATATAAAGCATATATCACTAAAGTTACTCGTGATGTATCGATGTTAATGTTAGTAAACTATCTTATTTGTTCATTGTCTTGGATTGGCTATGGTCTTTACCAGAGCTCAATTTTTGTGGTGCTTAGCAATATTGCTGGATTAGTGATTAGCATAATATCAATTATTCAAAAATGTTACTACGATGCAAAACCTGCACCATGATCATGTGCTGCACTGCAGTACACAACAACAATATCGTTCTATTGTAGTGCTAAATGGAAAAATACCGAGCTCATCGTTTTTTAAACGAGATATACCTATTATTGCTGTAGATGGAGGAGCAAACAAGCTTCTATCAATTGGCGTAAAACCTGATCTTGTAGTAGGAGATTTGGATAGCGTAAATCTGGATTTACGTGCTAATTTGAATACGATATATCTACCTGATCAAGATTATTGCGACTTTTCTAAAGCAATGGCTCACTTAAAAACAGTAAAGTTATTGCCATCAATAGTAACGGGTATTACTGGAGGAGCAATTGATCACATACTACAGAATATTAACATTTTTCTAAGTACGGGCAGTATCTTTTACACACCTTCACCTCCCATGGTAGGTTACACTTTACAAAAAGGTATTACCCATTTTTTTTCTTTGCCAAAAAATACTAAAATATCTTTACTTGGTATACCGAGAGCTCAAATATCAACTAAAGGATTAAAATGGGAACTGCACCTTAGTAATCTTGCTTTTCCGGGAAAAAATTCTTGCTTTAATCGAAGTTTAGGCAATAAGGTATCCGTAGAAGTACACAGTGGTATATGTCTAGCAATGATTTATTTAGAGACATTAGATGATGCTGCAAGACATCATGTGCGTCAAGTTAAGAAGTAAATAGACTTCTTGCATAACCCAAACTAAGTAGAAAAAAGGTATCATCCAAGTAGCTGACACTGGTTCCTTTATGACGTGTCATTCCAGTTTCAGCTACTTGAATGACAGCAGTCCTACGTCATACCGCCGCGGTATCTCTTAGCCGCTAACAAGCAGCGGGATGACGAATTGCTTAACCGTCATACCGCCGCGGTATCTCATCCGCTAACACGTAGTGGGATACTTGATCTTTACAGGGATGACGGTTGTCAGGCTAGCCTGTCATCCCAGTGCCCAGACACTGGGATGGCTTTGTTGCATCGCTCAAGTGAAAAGAACTGGCAGTTACTGACAAAATTCATTATAAATAGCCATTTAACTGTTGAAGAAAAAATATGCCACAAAAAATGAGAGTCAGTAACTGCCATGAATATAACAAATTTCTCCAAGAAAGAGGAAGCATTTTTTGTTATATCAATGACGCCATAGAAAATTGGTACGAGAATTGTCCAAAAATGCAGGGCGGCAACTATATTTATAGTGATAAAGTTGTGATTTTGGTGCATATAATCGTCAGTTTCTTTAGAATTGGTTTAAGACAAACAGTCGGGTTTATAAAAGGGTATTTGCAACAAATAGGAAGAGATTTGGCAGTTATCAGCTATTCACAAGCATCAAGAAGGTTTAAGAAACTTAATATTAAGATAAATGATTGCAGAAAATAATATGGAAGATATCGAAATTGCTATAGACAGTACAGGAATTAGTATATACAACAACACTCCTGGTCACAGCAAGGAAAATAGCACTGACAGAAAATATCGTGGCTATGAGCAAACGAGAAAATTGCACGTAATGTTGAATATAAACAACAAAAAAGCCATAGCTGTAAAATACAGTAACGGTGTCTACTCTGATCACTATGGAGCTTGTGATTTGCTAAAAGAAGTTGATTTTCAGCATGCCATAAAAGCACTATATGCAGATAGAGCATGTGATAGGCACAAGTTTTATAAGTTGTGTAACGAATATGATATAAAGACAAAAATTCCACCAATAAACAATGCGGCAGAACATCCAGAAATAGATTATATGTCTGACAGGAATGCTGCTATTAGGTTAATAAAATTATACGGTGAAGATGGCATGAAAGAATGGAAAAAAGAAGTAAATTATGGGAAAAGATCTTATATTGAAGGGTTTTTCTCAAGATTAAAGCAAATATTCGGATTTAGTTTGAGGAATAAATCTGAGATAAATCGAGAAAAAGAACTGCTAATCAAATGCTATTTGCTTAATAAATTCACTGATATTGGTATGGCTAAATTTGAGATAGTTACATGAATTTACCATAAATCACCATCTCATAAAGTGTGATGCAACAAAGCCCACTGGGATCCAGGAATTTTATTAAGTTGGTAAGCATAAAAGTGTTATGTAAAATACAACGTTCTTGATGGGATTGCGTGAAAGGCTGGATCCCAGTGTCAAGCACTGGAATGACATCATAGGAGCACTGGGATGACACCCTACTTAACCGTCATACCGCGATTTATTCGCGGTATCTCAAAGCATAGATCCCGCTAACACGTAGCGGGATGACGATTGTCGTTTAGCTATAAACATTAAGAAATTTACCAAACGAAAAAAAAGGCAAAAGAAGCCCTGAGGTTATTATCCGCTTTAAAATATTGGCGTTTTTTATGTTTTAAACGCTTGACAAGCGAGATTCAGCCGCTTTTAATTGCAACTAACCTACGCTGCAAATGTTTAAGAAATTTACTAAGCAGAAAAAAAGACAAAGAATCCCCGAGTTAGCTAGTCTTTTACTATCTCTGTCGAGTATTGGCATTTTTTGATGTCTTGTAACGCTTTATAAGCGCGTTCAGCTTATTTAGATAAAAATCTAGATGTAGATGAAGTTTTGTAAAGACATACAGTATCTATATACTGCAAAAAATTGAACATAAGACGCCGATACATTAAGTAATCCTTACCTTTTAATCTGCAGATTGGCGAAAGCAAATACAATAGCTTCAGTTTCATGATAGGGGGGCTGGCGGAGTTTGTCAAGGAAGTTTTTGTTTCTACTGAATGACAGTTGTGGCTTGGGAGGTAGTGCAAGAAGTCTATTGTATTACTGAATCATTAATAATTCAGTAATAGTGCCTGCTATGTAGCTAAAATTTTCCTTTAACTTAAGCTATATGTAGCTAAAATAACTTGGGTTTACCGACGATTTGACAAACGACAAATTCGTCATCCCGCTACTTGTTAGCGGGATCTAGAGATGCCGCGGCGGTATGACCCTGACTTGCATTAGCTATGTATAATAAAGGGAATCTATGACAAAAGAATCATTGGTAAAAACTGATATAGTGAAAGTTGAAGACAAAAAGGCGGTAAGAAGCTTTTTTAAAATACTAGGTGGAGTGGCAGATGCTGTAAGATCGTGGATTGGTAACATCAGTCCTGATTTAAGCAACAGTCGCGATATCGATAGTTTAGTCTTGAAGATGAACGAGTGCTTAAATCCAAAGGGAGGGGAGGTTTCAGCACGTAAAAACGCTGTATCTCTTGGTAACTTGTACTTAAGCTTATCAGAGAAAGGTAAAATAAAATTTCTACAAACCCTGGCAGAAAAATTTAATCCGAATAAAGCGGAAATAGATGAGAAAATTAGAGAGTATAAGAAAAACCAAGATCCCGAGTTAAACTATAAATTTGAACAGGATTTAATAAAAATTCTTGAATCACCGCGTTCTAAAATATTAAAGCAATTTATTTCTTTACCAGAAGGCCTTAAGTTTATTGTTGATATGCGTTCTGATGTGCTTAAGCTAAAGAACCAATATAGAAGCTTGAATCCACTAGAGAGCGAATTAAAAAATATACTCTATACTTGGGTTGATGTTGATCTACTCGATCTTCGTCAAATCACCTGGGATTCACCTGCATCATTGCTAGAAAAACTTATAAAATATGAAGCTGTGCATAAAATTTCCTCTTGGGGCGACCTAAAAAACAGACTAGACTCTGATCGTCTCTGTTTTGCTTTTTTTCATTACAAGATACCAAACGAACCTCTAATTTTTGTAGAGGTTGCATTGGTGGATAAGATTGCAGATAGCATTCAACACCTTTTAGATGAGTCAGTACCTTCAAATGATCCGAGTAATGCGAGCACTGCTATATTCTATTCAATATCAAATACTCAAGCAGGGTTATCTGGAATCAGCCTTGGTAATTTTTTGATCAAAAGGGTTGTAGAAAAGCTATCACAGGAGTTTAAAAGTATAAAAACATATGCAACTCTTTCTCCAATACCTGGCTTTACGAAATGGCTAAAAAACAATCTAAACCAAGATGTCACTTTATTGGGCAAACTAAATATAAAACAATCTAGTGCAGAAATTTTAGAAAGTGCAGAGCAATTAAAAACTAATGTTGAATGTACAAATGAAACTAAACAATACATGCTTAAACTATGTGCATATTATTTACTAAAAGTGAATAATAGTAATGGAAATACTTATGACCCGGTGGCGCATTTTCATTTAAGCAATGGCGCATCAATAAAACAATTAAACTGGATGGCGGATACTTCTGAAAAGGGTATTAGTCAGTCAGCCGGGATGATGGTAAATTATCTATATGAGTTGCCTAAAATAGATAATAATCATGAAAACTATATGGTTAATAAAGTGATTTCCTGCTCGAAAAAAGTGTCGTCTATGTTGAAGGAGTAAATAGTCTCTTAATAAAGGATTGCCCTCACAACACTTAAAATGTAAAATAGTTTCACTAATTAAGTATAGTGGGCCATAAATGAACAACATAAGGAATTTCGCAATAATAGCGCATATAGACCATGGTAAGTCAACGCTTGCTGACCGTTTAATAGAGGAATGTAACGGCCTTGAAGCAAGAGAAATGACCAATCAAATACTCGATTCAATGGATATAGAACGCGAACGTGGGATTACAATTAAGGCACAGACGGTAAAACTCAATTATACGGCAAACGACGGTAATCAATATTGCCTAAATCTCATGGACACCCCAGGTCACGTTGACTTTTCTTACGAGGTAAGTCGAAGCTTAGCCGCATGTGAAGGTTCACTTTTAGTGGTAGATAGTAGCCAGGGCGTTGAAGCACAAACCCTTGCAAATGTATATAAAGCTATTGACAACAACCATGAAATAATAGTTGTGCTCAATAAAGTTGATCTTCCTGCTGCAGATCCAGAAAAGGTAAAACTCCAGGTTGAGGAAGTAATTGGCATTGACGCAAGTGAGTCAGTTTTAATATCAGCAAAAACTGGACTTGGAATAAAAGATGTACTGGAAGCAATAGTAGCAAAACTTCCAGCTCCTCAAGGTGATGTCAATGCTCCATTGCAAGCAATTTTAGTTGATAGTTGGTATGACACTTACTTAGGAGTAGTAATTTTAGTGCGAGTTAAAAATGGAGTGCTAAAAAAAGGCATGAAAATTGTTATGATGTCTAATAATGCTACATATCAGATAGATAATATCGGTATTTTCACCCCTAAAAAAGTGATGACGGGTGAACTTTCAGCGGGTGAAGTTGGTTTTATAACTGCTTCAATGAAGGAAGTAGCAGACTGCAAGGTAGGGGACACTATCACTGAGGAAAAGAGACCTTGTAGTAAAGCACTTCCTGGATTTAAAGAAGTGCATCCTGTGGTATTTTGTAGCATTTTTCCTCATAAAACGGATGATTTTAAATATCTAAGAGAAGCTCTAGAAAAGTTACATTTAAATGATGCAAGTTTTACCTTCGAAGCTGAAACTTCAAATGCACTAGGCTATGGATTTCGTTGTGGTTTTTTGGGAATGTTGCATCTTGAAGTTATTCAAGAAAGGCTCGAGAGAGAATTTGATTTAGACCTAACAGCAACTGCACCGAGTGTTATATATAGGGTTACAACACGAAGTGGTGAAGTTTTGAATATTCATAACCCAAGTGATATGCCAGATCCAACGAAAATTGAAATTGTGGAAGAGCCGTGGATTACTGCAACAATAATGGTCCCTGACCAATACTTGGGAGAGATTCTATCTCTATGTGAAGAAAGGAGGGGAGAACAGGAGGATTTATCTTACATTGGTAACACAACAACAGCATTGTTAAGATATAAATTACCACTATCTGAAGTTGTTTTTGACTTTTATGATCGATTAAAATCAATTTCCAAAGGATATGCAAGTTTGGATTGGGAAATTTCCAGCTATCTGGTAAGCAAAATAGATAAATTAAGCTTTTTAATTAATGGAGAGCCCGTAGATGCACTGGCTTGTATCGTTCACAAAAGTAGGGCAGAAAAAAGGGGGCGTGAAATATGTGCACGCTTGAAGGATCTAATACCACGTCAGCAATATAAAATCGCGATTCAAGCGGCAGTGGGCGGAAAAATTATTGCCAGAGAAACGATTAACCCATACAGAAAAGATGTAACAGCTAAACTCTATGGTGGAGATGTAACGCGAAGAATGAAACTACTTGAAAAGCAAAAGAAGGGTAAAAAAAGGTTACATTCTATAGGGAACGTAAATATTCCACAGAATGCTTTTATTCAAGCCTTGAAGATAAGTGATTGATCTTAAAAGACTTCTTGTATAGTTTTTGGCAACAACCGTTAGAAACGAAAAAACTTACTTGACAAACTCCGCCAGCCCCCTTATCATGAAACTGAAGCTATTTATTTATCTTCTCTGTACAGATTAAATGACAAAAAAACTCACGTATCTGGCGTCTCATGTTTAATTTTTTGCACTATGTGCACCTTATGTCTTTATCAAACTTCTACCTACATAAGCTGAAACGCGCTTATAAAGCGTTTAAAACATAAAAAAACGCCAACTTAAAAAATGGATAGTGAATAACTAGCTACCCTAGGGTTTCTTTTGCCTTTTTTTCTGTTTAGTAAATTTCTTAATGTTTCTAATTTAGATTAGTTGCGGTTTAAAAGCAACTAAATCGCGGTTATTAAGCATTTAGAATAAAAAAACGCCATACTTGAAAGTATAATGTAAGTAATTAGCCAACCACGGGGCTTCTTTTGCCTTTTTTTTTATTTGGTAAATTTCTTAATGTTTATGGCTAAACGACAACCGTCATCCCGCTGCTTGTTAGCGGCTAAGAGATACCGCGAATGAATCGCGGTATGACGTGGGAAACCTTTCTTGGGTTAGCTATAGAGTTGACTTTTTTATTATGGTATGTGATAATTGCAGTGTTATTAAGTTTAGTGGTAAAATGATAATGGATATAGCCTATTTAGCAGCACTTATATCAGCAGCTATAATAAAAATAGCAGCAGTAATACTTTGTGCTATAATGTGTATAAGCGTTTTCTTTATATTATTTAAGGGAATTAAAGAACACTTAGATTCAAAAGGATTTCTATCTCTTCTGAAAACAGTAGGTGTAATTTCTATAATACTATCAATTATATCTCTCCCACTTATTATATTAAGCCTTACTACTCCGTCACCTCTGGTAGTAGGTATAGTAGGTGGTATCGTTGGTGCTATTTCCATAATACCATTAATAGTAGCTTACATTTTGCTTTCAATAACATCGAAAGGATTGTCTCAACAGCCTGAAAATTATCAGCACTTGTTCTTAACTTCTCTTTTACTGTTTATTGGAAACATCATAGCTGGAGCTTTTATCGCTGTAAGTGGTGTTTTTCCAATATGTAAAGTAGATTCCTTATCATCTTTATCAGCAGCACTAGAGTCCTTACCTGCAGTAGGAATACATGCACTAGCACTTACGATTGCAACTGCAATTGGAGTAGTTATTGTAATCGATCTCGCTAAGCAAGCTAAGGAGTACATATCAGGTAAAATAATGCAAGCAGAAAAAGAATCTGTGACTGATACACATAAAGAACCAGACTCTAAAGTGGATGAAGCAAAAGAAGGAAATGTTAAAAATGAGCGGAAAGTACCTCTTTTGCCCTAAATATAAAGATGTCATCCCAGTGCTCCTTTTTTTGTCATCCAAGTAGCTGACACTGGGATCCAGGTTGCTCACAAGCAAACTAGCATAGAAAGTGGTTACAACGTTTTCGATGAGATTGCAGAAAGGCTGGATCCCAGTGGGCTTTGTTGCATCGCTACTTATGAAAGGCTAACTATAATTAGGATTATAAGCAACTTATTGAAAATCTTGTTTTTTTGCAATCAATCTGATCAAATTTAAGAATAGTAATTTGTTATTTATATTAATAAATTTAATTCTATTGAAAATAGCTAAAGCATTGAAATTCTTGAATTTTAGCCGGATTAGTGAGTGGTAGTGAAATTTCTTTTACTCAAATTTAGGTATTCACTGACCGTTCTTGTTATAAATACCAGAATAATAAGCTACTGATATTCTCCACCTTTTTTATCTTTAATCCATCATAGCTAGCGATGCAACAAAGCCATCCCAGTGTCAAGCACTGGGATGACAGGGGAGTTGGATGACACCGTCTTGGATGGAAATCAGTGTCAGCTACTTTCATGACAAAAAGAGGGCACTTGGATGACAGGAGAAGGAAGCATTGCCCTCCTGGTAGCACAATGTTCGTGCAGTTGTGTGTCAACTACTTTTGTGGCACCGTTTGTTATTCAATCTTTATGCTAGTTTTACTAAAAATTATACTATTTTAGATATAATTACAATATCTAAGTTTAAGGTATAGAGATGAATCCTACAATCAAGAGAATTTTCAATATTTTTCTTATAGTATTATTTATTTCTTTTTCTCATGTTGGGAGTGCTGCCGCTGACACTAATACTGATACAACTGCTCAAGTAATATGTAACATTATTGGCTACGTTTGGGGAATAGGCGGACCGCTTATGACCGTAGTGATAATAGGTGCAGCTTTGCTTGCGATATTTGGTAGAATGCCATGGCCAGCTCTTTTTGCACTCGGTATATTTTGTGCTGTATTTTTCGGTGCTAAAACTATCGTCATAAAAGTAATGGGTGGTATAGGCGGCACTGGAAATACTTCTTTGATGGACCAATGCGGAACAGGAGACACAAAAAAGAACTATTTTTTTCTAAAACAGACCTGATGCACGGCTTCAACTATATCTTCCACTTGCGGTAATGCTTTTTTTTCTAGATTTGCAGCGTAAGGTAAGGGGATGTCCTTGCCAGTTACACGTACAACTGGAGCATCAAGGTAGTCAAATCCTTGTTCCATAATAACGGCTGACAGCTCTGCTCCTATTCCTGCAAATGGCCATCCTTCTTCTACACTAACTAACCTATTAGTCTTCTGAATAGAGTTAATAACAGTTTGAGTGTCAAGTGGTCTTAAGGTTCTGAGGTCAATAACTTCAGCTTCTATACCTTCACTCGAAAGTAAATCTGCTGCATTTAAGGCATCCATTAATTTTAATGAAAAAGCAGTGATAGTTACATCCTTTCCTTCCCGTATAACAGCAGCTTTGCCTATCTCAAGTAGATAATCTTTGTTTGATAGCTCAGAGTCAGAAACTTCATGCTCATGTCCATAAGCTATTTCGTTTTCTAGAAATATTACCGGATTAGGGTCACGAATTGCAGCTTTAAGCAGACCTCTGCAATCTGAGGCAAAATAGGGTGCTATTACTTTTAACCCCGGTATATGCGAATACCAAGCTGCAAAGCATTGAGAATGTTGTGCAGCAACTCTTGCTGCAGCGCCATTTGGTCCACGAAATACTATAGGGCATCCAAGTTGTCCGCCTGACATATAATTTGTTTTTGCTGCGGAATTCACAATTTGGTCAATAGCTTGCATAGAAAAATTAAAAGTCATAAACTCGACTATTGGCTTTAATCCAGCAAATGCCGCTCCAACAGCAAGGCCAGCAAATCCATGTTCGGTAATAGGCGTATCAACTACTCTGTTTTCTCCAAACTCTTTCAGTAATCCTTTCGTTACTTTATAAGCACCATCATACTCTGCAACTTCTTCACCCATGATAAGCACATCAGAGTCGTTTTGCATTTCTTCTCTAATTGCTGTGCATAAAGCTTCTCTTACACTTAAGGTTGCCATTTATAAACTTTTATAGACTTTAACTAAAGTAACTATATCAGAATTACTGGGGGTAAGTAAAGTGTACAAATTAAGTTTTACAAACATCATGACCAACTCATTCCAAAAAAAAATCTTCTCACGCTTGCTGGTTTTGGTTGCTAAAAATGATTGTATTGCTTGTGTTTTTAATAATATATACTGCTAAGTTAATAATAATTCACTTGGGAATAACAGAAAAATACATGATAATTTTATATTTCAAATAGAATAAAATCCTTTTTATTGATACTGTCTTTTTTTGTAAAAAACATTCCTAACTTTTCCACCACTTTTTCTGGCTAAGGTCAGTATAACTTTTGCTTGAAATAACTGTTTATATGGTGCAATTTACAGCTTTTAGTTGCTAAAATTATAACTCTTAATTTAATAATTTTAATCCAATAAGCTTTCAGGTTAATAAAATTAAATTATTTGAGTAAATGCAATACCATGTCTTTATTTGTGGGTAATAATAAGAATAACGAAGGTTGGCTCAGCTACACTTCTATAATTTCAATTTTTATGTTTACCGTATAAAAGAAGTTTCTTCTATCTGTGTCTTCGCGTTTGAAACTAACTTTATTCTATCTCTTTCTTGTTCTGGACTTAACCTGTGAAGCGCGTAACTGAAATCTTCCTCACTCACTATAAGCCGTCTTTGCGCACCAGCGCTAATTTTTGCTTCATTCACTAATTGCTCTAACTCAGCCCCAGAATAGCCTTCAGTCTTGTCTGCAATGTCTTGGAGGCTTAGCTTTTCATCAGTTTTTGTACCTCGCATATAAAGTGCCAATATCTTTTGTCTCACCTCTATGTTTGGATTAGGGACATAAACCTTCTGACCTAAACGTCCAGGTCTAATAAGTGCTGGATCTATACCACCGATAAGGTTAGTTGCACCAATTACTATTATATCTTTTCTGCTCTTAAATCCATCTATTTCAGTTAACAACTGTGTTAAACTCTCTCGACAATGGTAAGCTGAGTTATTAGCGGTACTTCTTTTTTGAGCAACTGCATCTATTTCATCTATAAAGACTATACAAGGAGAATATTTTTTTGCTATTTTAAAAAGCTCGCGTACAGCATGTGCACCATGACCAATATATACTCCAATAAGTTCAGGACCTGAGATGCTTATGAAATTCATATTTGATTCACCTGCAATTGCACGAGCGATAAGTGTTTTACCATTTCCAGGAGGGCCATATAATATGTAACCTCTTAGTGAATTAATACTTTTATTTCCAAACAGCTTGCGCATTTCTTCTGTCATTTGGTCACAGCAAATCATCTGCAACCGTTGTTTTAAGGAGTCATCAATTATAGCATCAGCAAATGTTATTCTTTTATCATCTGAATTAGCTAATTCTATCGATATAGGCAGCTCTACTTCCTTTAGTTTGCTGAATACTTGATCATATACAAACCAAACAATAAAAAGGGGAACGACAAGTAACACACAAGGCATAGCTTCACTAACATAATGTGCAGCTAACTCATACCCTTTACTAAGCAACATTGTATGCATATAGGCAAACAAAAAAGCGATAGAGACAATAGTTGCCACGCATAGTAAACAGATTGAAATTCTTTTTAGTAATTCTGAAATTTCAATTTTTTTCATCTTAATACCTTATACCAATTTTAAACTAAGAATAATTTTATCTAGCTTACCTATTTTAGCTTGATTAGAGCGTTCAGAAAAATTATCAAGTACGTACTTTAATTTATTAAATACTAAAAACAATATATCACCATATTGTCACATACATCTTTAAAGTTTACCAAATTCATTTTCAAAAAACAAGATTTTATTATTAACCAGAATTCTGGATTAGATTTTAGGTAAATTATTGAAAGTCTTGAATTTTACTAAATTAGTAACTAGTCTTAAAATGCTTACTGCTTTATCGTAAATGCTAAAACAATAAGCTATTGATATTCTTGTTTTTTTTAATCTCCAATCCAGAATTCGGGTTAAAAACGCTAACTTGTATCTTCAAGAAGTAAGACATAATAGCTCTAAAATGTCTTGCAAGGAAAGGTAAAGCTGAACGCTAACTTATGCCAGAAAAATACCGTATTGTTTGCCTTTTTGAGTAGTATCATCTTATTTTTCCTGTAAATTTTGTTTATAACGCCTAAGATTTACGATATTTTAATCCCGGTAGAATATCTTATAAAATCAGATTATATGTTATACCTATGGAAATAGATAACTTTCAGCAATATTACAACCAAGAAGAAATGAAGACAGTAACATTAGCTCAAATTTATAAAGACTTGGTAATAAAGATATTCGATATAGCCACAAGCAAAATGTAAGCTACTATTAATGGTATTATGGAAATAGCACCAACGATACCACCTACTATACCTACTACCAGAGGTGACGGAGTAGTAAGGCTTAATATAATAAGTGGGAGAGATATAATTGATAGTATTATATAAATTACACCTACTGTTTTCAGAAGAGATAGAAATCCTTTTGAATCTAAGTGTTCTTTTTCCCTTAAATAATATAAAGAAAATGCTTATACACATTATAGCACAAAGTATTACTGCTGCTATTTTTATTATAGCTGCTGCTATAAGTGCTGCTAAATAAGCTATATTCATTGCAATTATCACACACCATAATAAAAAAGTCAACTCCATATGTTTAGGTTGTAAAATCCCAAAAAGCAGCCAGAATAGAATAAGCAAACATTTACGAATTGAATTTAGTGCAAACAAGGGTGTTGATATCAACCATACTCTGCAGAATCGCAATATGGTATGACTACATGCTTTTTATTGATTTGATTAACATAATCAGCAGAGAGTTTTGTTTTGCAAAAGATGTCTACAGTAACATACTGCAATTATTTGGAATTGTAGGGCTAGGTGCAATTGTAA
Source organism: Wolbachia endosymbiont (group A) of Udea olivalis (assembly GCF_964028365.1). Lineage (NCBI taxonomy): Bacteria > Pseudomonadati > Pseudomonadota > Alphaproteobacteria > Rickettsiales > Anaplasmataceae > Wolbachia > Wolbachia endosymbiont (group A) of Udea olivalis. Next base: position 936,748 of record NZ_OZ034773.1, on the reverse strand, counting down.
GGCCACTTGGTGCATTCATATTTGGTCACGTTGGTGACAGGTATGGAAGGAGGATAGCATTAATAATTACTATCTTGCTAATATCGATACCATCAAGTCTCATTGCATTTATTCCAAGTCACAATCAAGTAGGTATAATTTCTACTATATTGCTTCTTGCAATCCATATAACACAAGGAATTGCACTTGGTGGTGAACAAGGAAGTTCTGTTTATCTTATAGAGCATTTATCCAGTAGGAAAGAGAACTTAGGGATGTATTTTGGAATGATGGGTTTTGGTCGCTCCATTGGCGTCTTGCTTTCTGCGGTGATAGTGATTATCTGCAAAAAAACTACTGATTTTTGTACCTTGGGTTGGAGATTGCCATTTATTTTCTCAGCTATTTTAGGATTAATTAGCGCGTATAGCATATACACATTGGGAGAAACTCCAGCATATGAAAAAAATCGAAAACAAAGAAATTTACCTGATTTGCCAATAATAGAGCTTATAAAACGCCACAAGAGAGCTCTTATACTTGCTATTTTAATATCTGTACCTGTTAATGTTGCTGTTGGATTTACCATATTTCTTCGAACTCTCGCAAAGGAAATAGCATCAGTGGATGTTTATGTAACAACATATATCAACGAAATTGTATTGATTATAACCAGTGTATTAATGCCGATATCTTCAATAGCGTTTGGAATGTTGGCTGATAAAGTTGGAAAAGAGCGCACTGCAATCTTATTTATAGCAATTACAATGGCACTGTGTTGTCCTGCGTTATCTATTGCATATTACTATAAAAATTATCTTGTGATTGCGTTGAGCGTAATGGTTCTCTCTATAATAGAAAGGGGTATAGTTCCCATAGGAATAGTTGCATCTGAACTCTTTCCTACCAATGTTAGATTTAGTGGTGTGAGCTTATCACGCAATATCTCTTATGCGTTACATGGAGGATTTACTCCTATGGTTTGTATTTGGTTGACTGTAACATTTCCTCAAACAAACCTTGCTGCTGGGCTTTATATAGTCTTCTGCTTGTTGATCAGTGTGGTAGCAATATTGCAAATAAAACCGCAAGATAAGAAATTTGATTGGTCTTAGTTTTCTCCTATGTGATTTGATAGACCGGGAAAGGGTTTCATCTAAGTAGCTGACACCCTGACAACCGTCATCCCGCTGCTTGTTAGCGGGATCTAGAGATACCGTGACGGTATGACGTAGGACTGCTGTCATTCCAGTCTGGAATCCAGAGAAAAGGATGATGTCATCCCAGTGTCCCTGTAATGTCATTCCAGTGCTTGACACTGGAATCCAGCCTTTATTATGCAGCCACTTGGTTAAAATTAAGTCTTCTGGATCCCAGTGTCTGGGAACTGGGATGACAAAGGAGGGCAGTGTCAGCTACTCGGATGACACCCTGCTGGTGGACAATGTTTGTATAGTTGTGCGTCACGCGCTGGAATGACGAATTACTTAACCGCCATACCGTCACGGTATCTCCTAGCATAGATCCCGCTAACACGTAGCGGGATGACGATTTTGTATCGGAAAACAAGTAGCATGACGATTTATCAAATGTTCCTTAGTTTCTCAAAAAAATCCTTTAACAAAAAAGAGCATTCTGTTTCTAATATCCCACCATAAACTTCAGGTATATGGCTGCAAAATTGAAATATCTTAGCACCATTTTCAATTCCTCCACCTTTTGGATTATAAGCTCCAAAGTACAATCGTTTAATTCTGGCAAAGGAAATGGCTTGAGCACACATCGGACATGGTTCTAATGTTACGTACATATCAGCATCACAAAGCGTGGGAGTTGAAAATGCTTGTCTGATCGCTAACATCTCTGCATGTGCAGTTGGATCGCTGGATATATTGTGTGCAGAAGAAATGATATTGTCTCCACTCACTATTACAGCACCTATGGGCACCTCATCATTTTTTTGAGCGAGTTTGGCTTGCTCTATGGCAAGCTCCATATATTGATACTTAAACACTAGGCACTTATTTCTTATCAATTGCTGCTTTAACGAACGACACGAAAAGAGGATGAGGAGAAAACGGCTTTGATTGAAATTCTGGATGAAACTGCACACCAATAAACCACGGATGACTCTCTAACTCCACTGCCTCTATGCACGTTCCATCTTCTGATATGCCACTGCATAACAGCCCATTTTTTTCTAAGTCATCTTTATAATCTGAATTGATTATGTACCTATGCCTGTGTCTTTCTGAAATAGTAGTGTTACTATATGCATCCATCATTTTAGAGTTTGCATTTATATTACATTTGTATGCCCCAAGTCTCATGGTTCCACCAAGATCGTCATCTTGATCGCCAGCTAACTTAACGATTGGATGTTTACAGTTACGAAATTCTTCAGAGTGTGCATCTTCAAGCTTAACAACATTACGAGCAAATTCAATAATTGCAAGCTGCATACCAAGGCAAATTCCGAAAAATGGGATATTATTTGTACGGGCATAATTTATTGCTAATATTTTACCCTCTACTCCGTCATCACCAAACCCCCCTGGAACAAGGATTGCATGAGAATTCTGTAACTTCTCCCCTATAAGCTTTTCATTTATAGGTTTTTCTTCCTTCTCTCTTGAGTTAACCCAATTTATCTTTACTTTGACTTTATTACTAATCGCACCATGATTTAATGCTTCAACCAGTGATTTGTATGCATCAGGGAATTCGGTGTATTTTCCCACTATAGATACAGTAACTTCCTGTGTTGGGTGCCTTATGGAATGCACTATTTGATCCCATTCAGTCAAGCTTGGTTTTGGCTTACTTAAATGAAAGTGCTCCAAAATTTGCGTATCAAGCCCACATTGGCTATACAACACCGGTAACTCATATATATGACTCACATCAGGGGCAGGTATCACATTGGATAAAGAAACATTGCAAAGCTTAGCTATTTTCTCTCTTTGATTATCGAAAATTTCTTTCTCACTGCGGCATAATATAATATCTGGTTGTAACCCCGCGGAATTTAACTCTCGAACTGAATGCTGCGTTGGTTTTGTCTTTAATTCTTGCGCTGCGGTAAGATATGGTATTAAAGTTAAGTGAATCAGGATAACTCTTTGTTTTCCTAATGTGTAGTTAACTTGGCGTATAGCCTCCAAAAATGGTTGGCTTTCAATGTCACCTACAGTTCCGCCTATTTCACATATTACAAAATCTAAACCTTCCGTACCATTAAAAATGAACGATTTGATCAAATCTGTTACATGAGGAATGACTTGCACAGTTTTGCCCAGATAATCACCACGCCTCTCTTTCTTCAATAACTCATGATATATCTTACCAGTTGTTATATTGTCATCTTTTGTTGCTTTAATTCCAGTAAAACGCTCATAATGCCCAAGATCCAAATCAGTTTCAGCACCATCTTCGGTAACAAATACCTCTCCGTGCTGAGTTGGGTTCATTGTCCCAGGATCAATGTTGAGATACGGGTCAAGTTTTCTGATACGGATCTTAAAACCGTGAGCTTGAAGAAGCGCACCAACACTCGAAGCAACTAAGCCTTTACCAAGCGATGACACAACTCCACCTGTGACAAAGATAAATTTAGCTTCCTTCATTAATTTTCAAATGGAACAGAAGTAGATTCACTTTCTTGCTTTTTTTCTAATATAATTTTTTCTGCGATCGATTTTTTATGTACGTCTTTTGAACATAATCCTGACAATAGCAATGTGTTTATAATAAACAATCCAGCAACAATAGCCGTTATTCTGCTGAGCGGGTTTTCAGAAGATTTCACCGGAATCATCGAATTGACCCCCTGTTGTGTATTACTAAAACCACTTAACGAACTACTTCCAGGCGGCTGCAAGAGCACTAAAATTACTAACACAACAACCAATATTATTTGAAATATACTTAATACCGCTACTGACATTATAGATAGGGCTGAAAATAAAAATTTTAGCAGTACAAAGCACGTAAGTCAAGAACATCTGTCACCCAAATAACTTGAAATCTAAGTATGTATTTACTGCTTACCTTATTTTGATTAACATATGCATAAAACTTTGGGCTTAATATGTATCACATTTTAAAATACAAAAATTATGAACCAAAAATAGACGAAAGTGCTTTCATCGCAGGTGGTTCGCATATCATAGGCAAGGTTGAAATAGGAAGAGATGCAAGCATCTGGTTTAATTGTGTAATCAGAGGGGACGTTGGATCAATAAAAATAGGTAATGGAACAAATATTCAAGATGGAACGGTAATTCATGTGGATAGAAACCCAGGTGGTGACACAATTATTGGCAGCATGGTAACAGTGGGACATTTTTGTGTGTTGCACGCATGCACGGTGCATGATAAGGCGTTTATTGGTATGGGCTCTACCGTGATGGACCATGCAGTTGTGGAGCCTGAAGCTATGGTAGCTGCTGGCTCACTGGTAACACACGGAAAAGTGATAAAAAGTGGGGAAATATGGGCTGGCAGGCCAGCAAAATTCTTCAAAAAAATGTCGAATGAAGAAATTAAACATATTACACAATCAGCACAAAATTATATTATGCTAATGAATGAATATAAAAACTGAAGCTCGCGTCAAGTGTTTTACTTGACACGTACATTTCGGCTTAACCCTTGTTACTTCTTTTTCCCATTCTCATTTACTTCTTGTGCTTTTGCCCCATCTACTTGAGTACTAGGTAATACTGCATATGTAATACCACCGGCTACGAGTGCAGATGCTACTGCTATACCAATCATTACTAACATCTCTAACTTAACTGTACGTTCAAGTGCAGTAAATGCTATCAGTCCAGCAGCAAGACCCATACCAACAGTAGCAGTGTACCGTGCTCCATTGCCTTGTTTTAGTTGTTGAATTTTTTTGTTTTCAGCTTCTAATTCTTTATTTTCCTTCTTTAGCTTGTCAACTTCTTTCTCTTTAGCTGTTAAGTCTGCCTTCAGTTTGTCAACTTCAGCATTTGGCTGTTGTTGTTTTAGTTGTGCTATTTCTTTCTCTTTATCTGCTAATTGTTGCTGTAAGTCCGCAACTTCTTGTGTATTTTGTTGAGCTTTTAATGCTGTTATTTCCTCGTCTTTAGCTTGTAACTGTTGCTGTAAGTCCGCAACTTCTTGTGTATTTTGTTGAGCTTTTAATGCTATTATTTCCTCGTCTTTAGCTTGTAACTGTTGCTGTAAGTCCGCAACTTCTTGTGTATTTTGTTGAGCTTTTAATGCTGTTATTTCCTCGTCTTTAGCTTGTAACTGTTGCTGTAAGTCCGCAACTTCTTGTGTATTTTGTTGAGCTTTTAATGCTGTTATTTCCTCGTCTTTCTCTTTTAAATGCTGCTTACTCCGTTGTATTCTTTTACTTTTTGATCTTTTTCCTTTTCCTTTTTTTGACTTAGTAACACCTTCTTGCCCATTAACAGAACCTTCACTTAATGTCGTGCTATCACTAGAAACAACACTTCGATTACCTTTATTGCCCGACGTAACCTCATTATCATCGGCAACCTGCATTGTATCATTAATCCCTTCAGACACAGGCGTGCTACTCGCATCAACATAATCATTTAAAGACTCTTGATTACCAACTAAAGAACCTTGTAACGACTGCTCTGTTCCTGATTCAATAGAGTTTTTATTTATAGTTCCTTCTTGATCAGATGTTATATCAGTTGGTGAAGTTGCTCCAGGTGAAAGATTTTGATTTGAATTATGCATATTTAACCTCAATATATATAATTAACATTACATAATACCCTTAGAACCTAAGGTCAAGTAATATTTTTATCATAGCATAGAAAATTTATGTTCGTAAACAAAAAATTTTGGCGTAAAATTGCCGTATTTACTTAATTGTGCTATAGCTAAAGTAATTTAGGTTTACCGACCATCGTCATTCCGCTGCTTGTTAGCGGGATCTAGAGATACCGCGGCGGTATGACGTTGCTAGCTTAAAGTTTAAAATTGAGAAATATTTATGTTAAAAGAAAAATACGGCTTTAAAGAAGTTGAAGACAAATGCAACATATTATGGGAAGGTAGTAAAGTTTATAAATGGAATGGTGAAAAGGATAACACTTTCACTATAGACACGCCTCCACCGACAATATCAGGAAAACTCCATATCGGCCATATATTTAGCTATTGCCACACGGACTTTATTGCAAGGTTTCAGCGCATGCTGGGAAAAGATGTGTTTTACCCAATTGGGTTTGATGATAATGGGCTTCCCACTGAAAGATTGGTTGAGCAAACCTATAAAACCCGCGCAAAAGAAGTTGGCAGGGAAAAATTTATAGAGATGTGCCATGAGGTTATTGAAAAATCAAAGCAAGAATTCAAGGAACTATTTAAATCGGTCGGCATTAGTTATGACTGGGATTTGGAATACCACACGATCAGCAAGGAAACTGTGACGCTTTCACAGATGTCGTTTATTGATCTATATAATAAGGGATATGCATATAGAAAAATGCAGCCCATCCTTTGGGACCCGGTTGATAAAACAGCAATTGCACAAGCAGAAATAGAAGATAAAGTTTTTGAGTCATCCTTAAACACGATAGTTTTCTCTACTCAAGAAAATGAGCAGATCAATATTGCAACTACGCGGCCTGAGTTACTTCCCGCATGTGTTGCAGTTTTTTGTCATCCAGAGGATGCGCGCTACACCCATCTGATCGGAAAAACAGCCGTGGTGCCGATCACAGAGACAAAAGTTCCAATAATAGCTGATGATAAGGTTAAAATAGATAAAGGCACTGGGCTTGTTATGTGTTGTACATTCGGTGATGAGCTCGACATATATTGGCAGCAAAAGCATAATCTGCCGATGAAAATTATCATCGATCAGGATGGGAGGATGAACCTTCATGATGTCATTCCACCACACCCCGGCGTCATTCCAGCGCGTGACGCTGGAATCTATGAAATAAATGGACTAAAAATTGTAGCAGCAAGAAAGAGGATGATCGAAATCCTAACTGAAAAAGGACTTTTGGTAGAAAGCACTAACATTTCTCATTCTGTTAAGTGCGCAGAAAGATCTGGTGCACCACTTGAGATATTGCCTACTTATCAATGGTTTATCAAGACTTTAGAGCAAAAAGCTCAAGTATTAGATAAAGTAAAAGAATGCAATTGGCATCCAGCTACTATGCGTAAACGTATGGAAGTGTGGATAGAAGGGCTAAATTGGGACTGGTGCATCTCAAGGCAACGTTATTTTGGTGTGCCATTTCCAGCGTGGTATTCCAACCGTAAGGGAGAAGAAGGTAAAATTATTCTAGCTGAGATAAAGGACCTGCCTATAGATCCATTGAAAGATTTGCCAAAAGGGTATAGCAAAGAAGAGGTTATCCCAGATCAAGATGTAATGGATACCTGGGCCACAAGTTCAATTACTCCTCAACTAAGTGCACTAGCAGTAAACAGTGAGTTTAGCTTACCAAATCATCGCTATGATACGATATTTCCTGCAGATCTGCGCAGCCAGAGCCATGAGATAATAAGAACTTGGGCTTTTTATACTATTTTAAAGGCACATTATCATGCAAATTCTTTACCTTGGAAAAACATTATGATCAGCGGTTGGTGTTTAGCAGATGATAAGAAAAAGATGAGTAAATCAAAGGGTAACATCATTACTCCTCATGTAATACTTGAAACTTATGGAGCTGATGTAGTGCGCTATTGGGCAGCGAACTCAAGGCTTGGAGTTGATACAGTCTACTCTGAAAATATATTCAAAATTGGCAAGCGCCTCGTTACAAAACTTTGGAACGCTAGCAAGTTTGTTTCCATGTTCATGGAAAAGCATCAAACAGTAAGCATAAATTCCATCAGTGAGACGATGGATAAATGGATACTGTCTAAGCTGTACAAAGTAATAGGTAAAGCAACGAATAACCTATTACAGTTTGAATACTGCGAAGCTTTGGGCGCAGTAGAAGAATTTTTTTGGAAGGATTTTTGTGATAACTACTTGGAATTAGTAAAAAAACGCGCGTACGGAAGCAGTGAAGCAACCTTAAGTGCAAAGCAAAGTTTGGCATATGTACTGAATATTATTTTGCGGTTATTTGCACCTTTCTTGCCTTACATTACAGAAGAGATATACCACCAGTTGTATAGTTATAATTCTGTACACAATCAAAGTAATTGGCCGAGCAAAGAAGAACTTATCTACGATAAATATTCAGAGGAAATGGGAGATAATGTTATTCAGATATTAAACATTATCAGAAAGATAAAGGCAGATAATAATGTATCAGTTAAGCATCTGATAAAAAAGTTGATGATAAAAGCGAGCGTACAAGAGGATAAGTTAGATCAATCTGCACAGGATGATTTGCAGGCAGTGTGCAATGCAGAAATGATAGAGTGGATGCAGTCTGAGCTTGAAACTGAAGACGGAAAATACATAGTGAATATAGACTTATACTGATTTTTATAGCTTTACTTCCTTTAATATCCATGCTATTGTAATCATTATTAGTATGAGGGAATAATCAGGGATTTGTATAGTAAAACCAATGCACCATATCTTATAGCTGGTGCTCTTGCTACTTTGGTATTGCTTGCGTCTGGGACACTTGCTGTTGCCCCTTATGTTAAGTTCTTGTCTTCAGTTGCAGCCTTTAATGTAGCTCTTCCTGTTGCTTTGAGTTTGTCTATACTTTCTATTTTGGTGCTTGCACTTTCATGTAAAATAATTAGTAATAATAAGAAAATAGAGGTTGAGAAAAATAAATTTGCTGAAAAAGAGCAAGAGTTAGAAAGCGTAAAACAACAATCAGAGAGTAAGGTACAAGAGTTAGAAAGTAAAATAGCTCTGGGAGAAAAAGCTAAAGAAGCTGTAAATAAAGAAGTGAAGGAATTAAAAGATCAATTAACTCGAGAAAAGCAAGATTTGGAAAGCGAAATTGCAGGGTTAAATAAGGAAATAGAGCAGTTAAAGACACAACAAGATGATGCACAGCAAAAATTAGATAATGCTACAAAAGAGTTAAATAATAAAGGTAATCAAATCCGAGAATTAGAGGGTAAGATAGGTGCTCTTAATAATAAGAACAAAGATTTACACGATGAAAATACAGAATTGAGTGCAAAAGTACAAGGTCAGTTAGAACATAAGGAGAAGATGCTTTCTCTTGAATACCAAGAGTTACGTGATGAAAATGTAAGATTGAATGAAAGAGTGGATTCTTTAATGGAGGAATTATCTCAATCTCAAAGAGAAATAGATTCCTTAAAAAGGCAGTTAGATGAATTAAAATATGAAGGAATTTTAGCTCTTTCATTAAAAGAAAGAATAACAGAATTGGAAACATGTTTAGAGGAGAAAAGGAAAAAAGTAGGAAAATTAGCAGTGCAGTTAAGAAAAGAAAAAGGCAAAACTTCTTGTTTACAATCTGATTTAGATGATGTATTAGAAGAAGAAGGACGATTGAAAAAAGAGTTAAATAAAAAAGCGCAAGAAACGATCCAGCTAGCTGCAGATTTAGAACAAAAAGAAAAACTATGCAAGAAATTAGAAGAGGAAAACAAGGAATTAGAAGAGGAAAACAATGAAAATCTTGATAAGATCGGAGAGTTAAAAAAACTTAATGAAAAGTTGCGCGATAATAACAGTGAGTTGAAAAGTAGCGAAAAAGAGTTGGATGACGGATGCGAGGAATTAAGAGAACATAATTCTGATTTGAAAAGACATAATTCTGATTTGAAAAGAAAAGTTGAACATCTGCAAGCAGTAACTGGGCAGGAAGACGAGCAAAGTCATTCCATTTCTTCAGATATAAGCAGTGAACATTTATCAGAACTTGAAGGAATAGGTGAAAATGAGTCTGTTAATAAACAGTTCCCGAAACCAAAACCACCTTATATATCCACTCCAATAAGACCGCCATATAAAAAGCTGAATGATGCTTCATGTGATTCTGGATATACCAGTGGATGTTCTACCCCGACCAACAGCTGCCACACATTTTGAGTACAGTTGTACACTGGATACATAAAACCTTAGCTATTTTTAGCTAGCAGGCTGAAAAAGGAAAGTTTGTTGTAGGTGCAGCACTATAATTCCTCCACAGATAAGAGAATTTTAATAAATATATACAAGACTGCTGAACGTGGGGGGGAGGGGAGTAATGAGCAATTTGCTTAGTGAGGCTAATGCATTTTATTTTGTAGCTAGTTCCTTAGCTACTCTTACGTTACTTACATCTTTAGCGCTTATTGTAACTTCTAATGTGCCTCTTCCTCTAATTCTTGCTTTAGCTACATTATCTGTTTTGGTGCTTGCACTTTCGTATAAAATAATTAGTAATAATAAAAAAATAGAGGTTGAGAGAAATAAATTCGCTCAGAAAGAGCAAGAGTTGGAAAATAAAATAACTCTAGGAAAGGAAGCTGAAAAAGCTGCAAACAAAGAAGTGGAAAAATTAAAACATGAATTAACTCGAGAAAAGCAAAATTTAGACAAGAGAGCAAAAAAATTGAATCAGAAAGTAAATGAGTCAGAAGTTGAGAGAGAATCTCTTCTTGAAGAAAAAAAATCTTTAGAGAAAAAATTAGAAACAGCAAAGAATCGTACGTTTGAAATAGACAATGAATTGGACAAAACAAGAAAGGAAATAGGTAAGCTTAATGAGCAGGAAGAGAAATTAAAACTTGAAATCTCATGTTTAAAGAAACAGTTGGAAGAAAGAAGTAGATTTATTGCAAAGCTGAAGATGGAAGTGGATGATAATAAACATTTAGAGCTAGAGAATAAGGGGTTAAATGATAGAATAGAAACGTCACGTGAAGTACAAAAGGCACTACGTGAGAAAAAACATGAACTTAGTGAAAAAGTAGAGGCATTGAATAAGGAAAAAAATAGATTTTCTAAAGAAGTAGAGGAATTACGTGAAGAACAAGAAAGACTGCATGCAAACTTAGATAAGCTACAATGTAAAATTAAAGAGGTCAACAAAGAAAAGAAAAATTTATCTAAAGAATTAAAAGAGAAATTTGAAGAGTTAGATGAAGCAAATGGTTTAATTAAAAATCAATCTTTTGAGTTAGATGGGATAAGAAAAGATTGTAATAATGAAGTAAAAAGTTTAAGAAATTCACTTTTAGAACGAGACAGTCAAATAGAAGATTTTTTGAAAGAGAAAGAAAAACAAGTGAATTTTGCGCAACTGTTGATAAGATGCGTAACAGACAATATAGAAGAACCAATAAGAAATAATGATGGAAAAGCAATATTAGATACGATTCAAATATTAAAGTCTGCGTTACAAGGAGAAATTGCACGGCTTTTGCCAGACGAAACGCCTTCTTCTTCGCTGGAAGATCTTGGATATGAATCATTATTTGTCAGTCGCTCATCCACCCCGACCAAGTTGCCAAATTCACTATTGACAGAATCTTATGAACGCAGTCAGTTCAATCAGAGTGAAAGTATTTGCAAAACACAACAATGAGTCTTATTATAAGATAAATCATGCAAGATAATGAACCCAATAATATGCGCACTGGATACACAAGACTTAAATAAGGCTATTTCTCTAGCTAATGCTCTGCGTGGTAAAGTTGGCATGGTAAAGCTGGGATTAGAATTTTTTGCTGCTCAAGGTCTTTCTGGAGTGCAAGAAGTTGCAAAATGCAATGTACCAATTTTTTTAGATCTGAAATTGCATGACATTCCAAACACTGTAGCCAAAACAGTTGAAGTAATAAAAGTTCTGAACATTGAAATGTTAACTCTGCACATCAGCGGTGGAACAAAAATGCTTGAAGAAGCGCTAAGTGTAGTGCAAGGCACAAAAATAAAGCTGATTGGGGTGACAGTGCTAACTAGTATGAGCAATGAGGATTTAAACGAGCTTGGAGTAGCAAGAGAGGCAAAATCACAGGTAATTTTGCTTGCAAAGCTTGCAAAAAAGATTGGACTCCATGGAGTAGTCTGTTCTGCACTAGAAGCTCAAGAAGTGCGCCGAGAATGCGGTGAAGACTTTAAAATTATTACTCCAGGAATTCGTATAGATCCAGGTCATGACGACCAAAAAAGAACAGCAACACCAAAAGAAGCAATAAATTCAGGAGCTGATTATGTCGTCATTGGCAGACCCATTACAAAAACTACAAGTAGTGCGGAGCTAATATTGAAATCCATGAAAGAATTTTAATATAATAACTTAATTTATAAAAATACTAACATATTAATTAGGAATAAGCATGAGTAATATCAATAGAATAATACGCGAAGTAATCAAGGAATTCCGCTCAAAATTACCAGATAAGGAAATAGAGGAATATTCTGGCAAATTGAATAAGCTACATATCTACCAGTGCAATAAGCATATAATAGAAAATAAGAAGCTATATCATTATACAATAAATGGGAAAACCCATGCTATGGGTCAGCATGGGCATAATTTTGTCAAGAGTTTAGAAGTTATCTTGAGGAATAAGCCACAAATTTCCTTAGAAGAGGTAATTGATTTTATGGAAAAAATAATTAATTTTGGTATTGATAGTTGTTATGGAGCATTTGAGATGATATTTGAATCTCGCTCTGGTGTTACAATAGATGATGCAGTTAATTTTGTAAAAGATAGCTTATCTAGTAAATTTTATAGATTCCATGGCAGTGGGATTTTCAAAGTAATATTAGAACTTAATCCAGAGAGCTCTCTTGAAGAGATAGAGAAACAATTTAGCAAAGTAGTAGATCCTTACTTTCTTAATGCTTGGAGTCGAGAAAGTGAAAGGGCTTTTGCTAAGATATGTAGGTTATGTAGAGAAGGACATGTGGAGAGTATGCAGAAATTTGATTTTAGCAATTTTAATTTAGATCAAGATAGTGCTGGAGCATTAAGAGCACTGTTACAGTATTGTGTTGACGTTTCTAATCAAAAAGCTTTAGGTGATTCACATGAATTGCATAGAGAAGAGATGGAGGGGATATATAAATTTGATGATAATTACGATTTAAATTTAGATAGTGATCATAATGATAGTATCTGGCATTGAAATTATACTACAATAATAAAATAACTGGATAAAAATTATCACCAAAAAAATTCAAAAAAGTGCTTGACATAAAAGAACGAACATTATATAGTGTCATTATCTTTTATTTTACCTCGCTTAATTTAATTACTGGATTAAACTTACAGTACTAAGCGTGGCACAAAGTGCCACGCTATTTTTCGGTTTACATTTTCAACAGATAAAAAATGATGCCATTTCAGTGCCAAGCACATAACTGTACGGATATTCATTTTTAAAGGTAAATTGCACAACAGATGATGTCATTCCAGTGCTTGACACTGGAATCCAGAAATTTTGCTTATAACTGAGCTGATGAGCTAAAGGTAGTTGTCTTACGCTAAAACAAACGTTTTTAATTAAGTTGCATAGAAGCTGGATCCCAGTGTCAAGCACTGGAATGACATCGTTTACTATGTACCATATTGCAATATTCGTACAACTGTGGGAAACATCTATGGATGCCATTCCTATTACCTTATTTCCATTTTTATTTCATTTTCAAAGGAGGCTATTATGTCACTTACCGATATCGCTCACCGTATCAATGAACTCGCTTCATCATGGGAGCAATTTAAATTAATAAATGATCGCAAACTAAAAGAAATTGAAAGCAAAGGGCGTGCTGATTCTGCAACAATTGAGCAGCTATGCAAGGTAAATAATGCCATTGATAGTTGCAAAGAGCGTTTAGACTTGATCGAAACTGCAGCTCAACGCCCAGAAGTAAATACAGATTTTAGCACAAGCGATAAATATTTTTCTGATTATATCCGCAAGGGAATGGAAAGCGGTTTATCACACAAAACCCTCAGTGGAGATGACAGTGATATCGGAGGGTATCTAGTTACTCCGCATATTGTAAAACGCATAAACAAGCGCGTAACTGATTCGTCCCCAATGCGACAAATATGCTCCAGTCAAAGAATCTCTACTGAAACATTGGATTACATTATAGAAGATTTTGACCGCGCCGGTGCAGGTTGGAGCAGTGAAACAGTAGATGATGAGAACGGTGGCAATAAGTCTAAGTATGATTTTGCAAAAGATACGGACACGCCCAAAATCCAAAAGATTTCCGTCACAACTTACGAGTTATATGCTCAACCACAAATATCACAAAAGTTACTCGATGATGCGTTTGTCGATGTTGAGAGTTGGCTGGTGGAAAAGATTGCCGAGACTTTTAGTAAGGAAGAAAGCGAAGCCTTCATTAAGGGTGAGGGCACTTTTCAACCAAAAGGAATTTTAGCTTATGAAAATGGAAACAGTTATAATAAAATAGAGCAAGTTAAAACTGAAAAATTAGATAGTGATTCAATAATGATGTTGTATTACTCTCTGGACGAATATTATTCCAAAAATGCGTCATTTTTGATAAACAGGAGTACGTTGAAGGATATCAGGCTGCTAAAATCTCAAACAGGTCAGTATCTCTGGCAGCCAAGTCTGTCGCTTGAAGCTCCAGATACTTTAATGGGAATACCAGTATATCAATCTGCCGATATGCCACCAGCGCCAAACAATCAGCTACCAGTAATTGCGATGGCAGATTTCAAACAAGCTTATAAGATTGTAGATAACAGAGGAATGAGAATATTAAGAGACTCTTATACGAATAAACCTTATGTGAGGTTTTTTGTCACTAAGCGTGTCGGCGGAGAGGTTGTAAACACCAGTGCTATTAAATTGTTGAAAGTTGCGAGCAAGTACTAAAAACTTCCGCAGCATCATCTTTATAGCTGATCAAAGCAACACGTCATACCGCGATTCATTCCATAACTGTACGAACATTGTGATTTTGGCCCATCAGGAGGGTGTCATCCCAGTGCTTGACACATATAGCTAAACTGACTTAGATTTACCGACAGTTTGAAAAACAAAAATTCGTCATTCCGCTACTTGTTAGCGGAATCTATGCTGAGATATCGCGGCGGTATGACGTAGGAAAACCTTTCTTGGGTTAGCTATAGTTTGCTATATTATGTGATTTTATTTTTAGCATTGCTTCTTACATTATGTAATTTTGTTTTCCATAATATATATTATGTAATTTTCGATGCTAAAATCTGTTATAGCTCTCAGTATGATATGAGTGATTCTCTTTTAATAATTATTTTTTAAATAGTTTGTTGGTTCATCAATTTCTTTAGGATTGATATCTACAATTATTTTTCCGTTTTTTAACAGAATAATCCGATCTGATATTTTTGTTAAAAAATCCAAATTGTGAGAAGCGATAATCATAGTAATACCCATATCTCTAACTGATTGTAATAGTTCCACAACGTCGACTATTGTTGCTACGTCTAAACCAGACGTTGGCTCATCGCATAATAGAATCCTTGGATTCATCATTAAGCTTCTGGCAAGCGCAACCCGCTGTTTTTGCCCACCGGATAGATTACTAGGGTAATCATTTTTTTTAGAGGCAATACCCAAAGACTCAAGTAGTGAATCACTTTGATCCTGAGTTTTGTTTTTAAGTTTGGGAGCATATGTAAGATTTTCCCAGACAGTCATATGTGAGAAAAGTTGAAAATCCTGAAATACAAAACCAGTACTATCATTGCATTCAATGCTACCAGAATCTAAAACTTCGAGTTTTTGTATACAACGTAACAATGTTGATTTACCACTACCAGAAGGACCAGCAAGACCAACTATAGATTGTTCTATAATCAGGTTAATATTATTAAGTACTGGAACATTATTAAATAATTTACAAACATTATGCATTTTTATCATATATACCTTTCTGTTCAATCTTTTTGCCTATATATTCAATTAGTAATACAAGAGCGTAATAATAAGCCCCAGCAAGACAAAGTGGTATAAAATAAGTAAATTGTTCTGCTGCAAGCATTTGCGCAGAGCGCATAATATCAACACCACCAATAGTAGAGATTAATGCCGTTTCTTTAAGGAGTGCAATGATCTCATTTATCATTGCAGGAAGAATATTTTTAATAACTTGTGGTAATATAATATCTCTCCACATATAGAAACTAGGTATTTGTAAAGTTTTAGCTGCTTCAAACTGGTTTTTTGATATAGTTTCAATACCAGCTCGTAAAATCTCAGCAATATAAGCACAGCTATTTAGACCAAATGCTATAATGCCAGCACTAAATATGTTTAATTTAATTCCTGCAATGGTTGGAGTCATAAAATAAACAACACTTAACTGTAATATAAGGGGGGTGCCACGTATTACAGATATAATTCCATTAATTAATGGAATACAGATCTTATTATATCTGAGTACTGAAAATAACCCTCCTAGACTCATACCTAAAAGCAGTCCTCCAATCAATAATTTTAAAGTAAAGGCAAGGCCTGTTCCAACAAACAAGAAATTAGAAATTAATTCCTGCATCAGTTATCTCCTAGCCATTTTTCTGCTATTTTTTGTATTACACCTTTACTTTCTAAACTTTTTAATGCCTCGTTTATTTTATCCTTTAAAGCAGATCCTTTATTCACAGCAATAACATAACCACCATCTAACTTGGCAGTGGCTGACCATGATAGACCAGGATTTTTTTTGCTAAATACTTTACCTTGGAATTCATCAATTAGGACGCCATCAACATGACCAGACTTTAATGTTTCTACAGCTTGATTATTATTGTCTATAGCAATAATTTGAGCTGTTGTAGGAACATGCTCTTTTAGCCAAATTTCCATGACAGTTCCTAGTTGAACGGCTATCTTCTTGCGAGTTAAGTTGTTTATACCGGCTATGGGTTTATTTTTGTGATATAGAATACCAAATTCCCCTGTATAATAACTATTTGAAAAATCAAAATTTTTTTCACGCTCTTCTGTGCTACCAATAGTAGATATAGCAGCATCTACAGAATTACTTTGCAATGCTGCAAATATAGTACTAAACTGCATATCTTTAAATATCGCTTCTTTACCTAACTCTTTTGCTACTAATTGAGCAAGCTCAATGTCAAAGCCAGTAAATTTACCATTTTCATAATATTCAAAAGGTGGATAATCTGCAGAAATTGCAAATCTAATGATATTATCGTGTTTATTTTCCTTGCATCCTGTTAATAGAATACTTATCACTATAATAGCATTTAAAATATATTTTTTCATATTACTAATTTATATTCATATTTTATTCATCTTATGAATATAGACATTAAAAATTGAATAGTCAAGAAATAATGAATATAATTTCAAATATACTTATTACATATTCAATATGAGGAAAATGCATAATGCATGACAACACACTAGGTGAACATATTTTAAATATTATTCAAAATCACGAAATTTTAGAGCAGAGCGATTTACAGATCTTGCTTAAAGAAAGAGGGCACAACATTCCTCAGGCTACTTTATCAAGAAAATTAAAAAAACTTAAAATTGCCAAAGTTGCTGGTATGTATAAAGTAATTGACATCAACCAATATCGATTACCATTAATACTTAATATGCAAATTTCGGATTTTGGTTTAATAGTACTACACACTCAACCAGGACAAGCTAGCAGCCTAGCTTACTTTCTAGATCAGAAGTATGTTATTTATTCATTAAATAATAGCAAAAACATAGGAATTATAGGAACTATAGCAGGTGATGATACAGTATTATTGATCATCAAAAGTAAGGCTGAACTTAACAAAGTATTACAATCAATTTATGAAACATTTCCATATTTAAGTCCTGAATAAGAATGTTGTAAGTTAAAAATGTGATATAAAGGAGATAAGAGGGATTTCTTTGTTTAAATCTTTGTCTTCTTTTTTTCAATATACCTACATATCAGAATGGACAATTCATATAGAATCAGCATAGGTATTGCAAGCCCTACTTGGCTTAATACATCAGGTGGAGTTAAGATTGCAGCGATAATAAAAATTACCACTATTGCAATTCTACGTTTATTTGACAAACTTTGTGCAGTCAGTAGCCCAACTCTCACCATTAATGTGAGTATTACTGGAATTTGAAATGCAGTGCCAAAAGCAAACATAAATTGGAGAACGAGGTCTAAATATTCGCTAACTGATGGCATAAACTCTATTGGTATACCGAAAGATTTCCCACTATGTTCAAAAGTGATGAAAAACTTCCAGGCTAAAGGAAATATATAGTAATAGACTACAGTAGCTCCCGTTACAAATAAAACCGGTGTTGCAATCAAGTATGGCAACAACACTGCCCTTTCACTTTTATATAACCCAGGTGCTAAGAACATATAAAATTGCCATGCAAACACAGGAAAAGAAAACAAAAGTGCGCTCATTATTGCAACTTGGAGATACACAAAAAATGCCTCTGTTAAGTCTGTGTAAATTAAAGAAAAACCTTCGCTACCTTTTGTTGCTTCTATTAAAGGTGCGAGTAAAAAACGGTATATATTTTCCTTAAAGTAATAACAAAAACCAAAAGCAACGCAAAAAAATAGAAAGCAAAAGATAACTCTTTTTCTGAGTTCCGCAAAGTGCTCATAAAATGAGGCGTATTTGCTTGAGTTCCAGTTCATACTTTACTATAGCTCAATAATGCTATGTCTAACATTCTCAGCGAAAAAGCCCACTCATTGTCATACCACGCTGCAACCCTGCATATATCACCTGTAACATATGTACCAGTTAAATCCACAATTGCACTATAAGGGTTATGCACAAAATCTATTGAGACTAAAGGTTCCTCGCATATAGAAAGTACATTTGACATTGGATAACCCTCTGTCATCCTAGTACCCTCTGATGTCATCCGAGTAGCTGACACTGGGATCCAGAAATTAGATTCCAGCGTCATGCGCTGGAATGACGTAGAGGAGAGAGCTGCATCCTTAAATATTTCATTGATTTCTTCAACGGTCGCTTTCTTATCAGTCGTAAATTTAAAATCAACCATAGAAACATTGCTAACTGGAACTCTGACGGCAGTGCCATCTAGTTTTCCTTTTAATTCAGGGATGACAGAACCAATTGTTTTTGCTGCCCCGGTTGTAGTTGGCACCATAGATAATCCGCAAGCCCTTGCTCTACGCAAATCTTTATGATTACCATCAAGAACATTTTGATCATTCGTGTAGGCATGTATAGTAGTCATAAAACCGCTTTTTATACCTAAACTGGAGTGTAGGACTTTCACAATCGGAGCAAGGCAATTTGTAGTGCAAGAACCTGCTGATATCACTTTATGCTCTTTTTCGAGCATATCGTCATTCACACCATAAACTATAGTGACATCAGCATCCGGAACTGGAGCAGAGACAATTACTTTCTCTGCATTGTGCCTTATTGCTTCTTCACGTTTATTGAATGCACCAGTACATTCAAGTATTACATCAACATTCCAAGGAATATTTTCAGGATTCCGTTCTCTATATAAAGAAAACTTTTTGCCATTTATAGAAATCCAATTTTGAGACTCATTAAAATCAATATCACCACTGAATTTGCCATGAACAGAATCATATTTAATCAAATGTGCATGCTGCTTTGCACTGAGCGATCCATTGACAGCTACAACTTCTATTTGTTTGCTATATTCTTCTATTTCGAAAATAGCACGCAATACGCCTCTGCCTATTCTACCCAGACCATTAATTCCTACGCGAACCGTCATCTCTTCATTCAAAAAATTTAATTATAGAGGATATCACTTGATATTTCATTTTATTCTTTTGACTGCTAATTGGCAGTTTTAACCTTAATATATTAATATTCACCTTGACTAAAGAACTATAATACTGTATCATTTTATCAATAGTATTGAAACTTTAATAGGAGGCTAATTATGTTATTACAGAGGATCATTATAGATCAATTAGAAAAAATTTCAGGCCAATCATTTCTACACAAACTTGCTACCGATAAAGAATATTTTAAGGAAGTGTCAAGGTATTTGGAAGAAAATCATAAGATGAGCTTAGAAGAGTTTATAATTAGCGTTTATAGATCAAGTGGAGGAGATGTCAATTTTCGTGATTATAAGGATGAGACAGCATTATATTCTGCATCAGAAAACGACAATCAAGATATGGTTCGTATTTTAACATCATGTGGTATAAGCATTGATGACTTTAATTGTGAAATTAGTAATAGAATACAGGAAAAATCTGAACAATCTAGGAGAATTTCATTAAGTA
The DNA here is from genome assembly GCF_964028365.1 of Wolbachia endosymbiont (group A) of Udea olivalis. Classification (NCBI taxonomy): domain Bacteria; kingdom Pseudomonadati; phylum Pseudomonadota; class Alphaproteobacteria; order Rickettsiales; family Anaplasmataceae; genus Wolbachia; species Wolbachia endosymbiont (group A) of Udea olivalis. The sequence continues at coordinate 916,575 of NZ_OZ034773.1, read as the reverse complement.
ATAATGCTAATGTTTCACATATCTACGAAATAATACGCAGAATTACTAATATAAGAGATGCTTTCCAACATTTGGACCCTTAGACACAGTGATAAGAGACCTTTTATTGTTGGGTGTATTACTAGCTTTGTGAGTTTGATGGCTATTAATGCTATTAAAGGTAATTACTATAATGGTCCTGGTAGTCTTACTTGCATTCCTGTTTTCCATGCCAACATGTCAAACTTTTCTGATTTTACTACTGATAGAATTAATACCTTTGCTAGCTTTATTATTGGAACAATAGCATATAAGGCCGCACAAAACATTTCTACGTTAGTAAGAGATGTTTCTAGTTTACTCCATAATAGATTGGAAGTGCAAAAAAATGAATCAGAAATCGCTAGATATAAAAAAATACAAGAGAACGTTATCTCTATTCTGTCAGAAGTAAAAGTAGGATCAAATTTGTCTAGAGATATCAATTGTTGATGTTACCTGAGTACAGATTTTTCTCATATCTCAATACTTTCTAGACTGTTATTGAGTGCTTTCACATCTGAGTTTTCCTACTGTCATCCCAGCGCGTGACGCTGGGATCTTTATTGCTTTCATAGTCTCATTTATTATTTTGTAACTAAAAAAAATACTTTCCCTTTTTAGAGAACTGCATATAATAGATTTGACATTGCAGTGCGTTGTGCAAACAGAATTCCCAATACTATAACCTACAGGAGGCCTTATGAATAAGAAATTTCTCTATTCACCATTGTCAATAAAAAGTATAGGAGAAAACGGTGTATTTTCTGGTTATGCGAGCGTTTTTAACATAGTTGATAAACAAAATGATCTGATATTGCCCGGAGCATTTAAGGAAAATTTAAACAGAAATAAAATAAAACTCCTTTGGCAGCATAATCCTGACGAACCTATAGGTAGCATCATAGATATTTATGAAAATGATGTTGGCCTGTATATAACCGCACATTTACTTTTGGGTATTCAGAAAGCAGAAGAAGTGTATTTGATGCTCAAAACTGGGGCAATTAACGGACTTTCCATCGGCTATATACCTATAGAGTATGATGTTGATCATAAAAGTGGAGCTAGAGTGTTAAAACAAGTGGAATTATGGGAAGTCAGTTTGGTCACTTTTCCTGCAAACTTGGCTGCTCAGGTAATCAATGTGAAAAATCAGAACAATGAACAGGAAGTGTTAGCAAGAGCGATAGAAAAAGCAAATGCTGTACTTGCAGACATGTACATTTCTGCTTAAAGTGTATTAGGCGGGCAAAGACTTTACCATAATTTGACACCTGTGTTAGTATTTGTTTAACATTTATACTAATATATATAACTTTATTACTATTAAAATTTTCTGTAAATTAAAGTTAAAAAATAAGGTAATTTTATGCTAAATATTAATAATAAGGTTAATTATGAAATTAATATTAAGCGAAAGGAAAAAAAATACAGCTGGTCTACTGTATTTGCTTGGTTATATCTAAAAACGATTGGACGAATATTGCCCAAGAGATGGAATAGATGGGCAGAAAATATTTTGTACTACGATAAAACTACTGCAAACAATGAAGTTCAAACTGATGCTTTTAAGACAATAGATGGAAGTGTTCAAGTTGACTTAAAACCTGAAGTTGTAGAGAAAGAGAGCCAAAGTGTAGTGATAAACAAAGATGGAGGGGTTCAGACTGATGGAGTAGCATTGATAACAGAGGAAGATGATGAAGCATTAGAAGAACAGCTGGAGGGCATAAATCAGGAATTAGAACTTGAACGTTTACAAAATGCTTCCTTAAAAGAAGAAAATAGAGAATTACGATCTGCAATTGAAGGACTTGAAAAGAGTTATAAGGGACTTACAGAAGATGCAGGCGAACGAGAAGAGGAACTAACCAAATACAAACAAGATAAAAAAGCAATGCAGGATAAAGTTGATGAACAACAGAAAACTATATTTGATCAATACATGATAATAAGAGAGCAAGGAGAAGAAATTGAAGCTACTAGGAAAGATAATGAAAGTCTGCAAGCACAAATAATAGAACTTAAGAGTAGGTTAAAGGACAAGGAGGATAAATTAATTGAATTGAATCAACAATGGCAAGCTAGCAAATTAGTGGCTTTACTTAAATCACAGACTGATAAATTGTGTCAGGCTAAAGACAAAAATACTGAATTAGAAAATAAAGTCAGTGACTTAGGTCATGAAAACAAAGCTCTACGATTAAGTGTGAATACATTGACTGCTCAATTGGGTGAAATGGAGAACTTGGGGAAGCAATTACAAAGTGTTCAAGAATCTAAACAACAATTGGAGATTGATTTAGAAGGTCAATTGAAAGCTGACACTAAGAAACTACAGGAAGCAAAAGAAGGTCAATTGGCTAAAAAGGCAGGTGCAGTGAGTACAGTATCTACTGCAAAATCAACTCTTTCAAAATTACGAAACTTGCCCAATAAGCTTTCTAGGGACAAGGGTCTCAATAACTTTTTATCTGGGAAAAACGAGGAGTTAAAAAAAGGTTTTCCTGAATTTAAAGAGAAACACTTTTGCCATAACGTGCTTAATGAAACTATAAAGTCTCTATCAAATCAAGATGATGGCAAATTTGAAAGCAGTAAGCTGCTTGAATTATTAGAAAGTAATTTGAAACAATCCGCAAGGGAGATCATAGAAGCTAAGGTTAAAGAAGTTGTCAACGAACATTGTAACATTGGAAAAAATATGGGTAAAGAACTACGAGATGACACGTTAAAAGCCAAGTTGTCACCTTCTGTTAGAAAATGCGTAAAAAAATTAGAATTTAACAAACAAGAAGGGGTAAATAAGATTGTAGACTCTATCTTGCACAGCTTTAATAGCAAGAATAATAATAATAACGACTCAGGAGAATTGCTTAAAGAAATTGTTACAGGAAAATTAACAGAGGCTAAAATGAAATGTTTTTCAAATAAGATTCAAGAGTTACAACTGGCATTAAGCATAAGAGATAAATTTTTATCTCCAGATCAGGGAATGTGTAATCAAACTCAAGGAGGAGTAAACGAATATCAATTAACAGAAAAAGCTAAAAAAGAACATATACCTAATTCCTCTATGAGTTCCCCTAATATTGCAAGCATACATTCATTGAACAGTCAGAAAGCAGTTAGAATAGGCTCTTAGCATAAAGCACCAGCTCCTCTTTTGTTAAAGTGTAGGAGCTATCTTCCCAATGTTGTTTTAGCAATTCCAAGTTTCTACCTAAACTTTTTCCTGGCTGGTGACCTATACCTATCAAGTCATCACCAGATAAAGGAAATTTTGGAATATTGAATGTATTAGCAAATGAAATATATTCATCAACATTTTCTCCAGACTCAACACCACAAATTCTTACTAAATCACAATATAATTCTCTACCAAATAAAGATATGTATTTTTTTTGCTCTTTTTCTGAAAGTTCTGTTTTGATATCGTTGGATAGTAAAAATAGCAGCTTTTTCTTTTGCTTGTTCGAAAGACGTAGAAACATGATTATGTATTCTCCAAGACTTAGCCTGTCATTTTTTTTAGTAGTCCTAAGGAGTAACGCTAATTTTACTAGCACATCAGTGCCGAAAAGAAGTGACGAAGACAGAATTTCGCATTTTACTTCTTTTGGGATAATCTTTTGCAAAACATCAGATTCTTGCATGCTCTTAAGTGTTGGAAAAGGATCATTGCACTCCAGCAATTTAAGTATTTCATCTCTTATTCTCTCTCCAGAGAGGTTTTGGATCATATGCGAATGCTTTTTGCATACGCTTAGTATTTCATCACTCAAATCTCCGGCACATATTTTTGCATGAAAACGAAATGCTCTTAAAATACGTAGATAGTCTTCTTTAATTCTATCTTCAGCGTTGCCTATAAAGTTTAACCTTCGCGCCTTTAAATCCTCAATGCCACCAAAGTAGTCATATATATGGCCATGCTTATCTGCATATAGAGCGTTAAATGTAAAGTCACGCCTTGAAGCATCAGCTTGCCAATTATTGGTAAATTCTACTTTTGCATGCCTACCATCACATTTCACATCATGCCTTAGTGTCGTAATTTCAAAAGACCTCTGATTTAAGATTGCAGTAATAGTTCCATGGTTTAAGCCAGTTGGAATAGTTTTTATATTACGGAGTTTTAGCGCTTTCATCACCTGATCAGGAAGCAAATTAGTAGCTAAATCGATGTCGTGGACATCACGTTGCAAAATTGAGTCTCTCACACATCCGCCGACAAGCCTAGCCTCACCACCAAATTCCTCTATGGCATCAATAATTAAACTAGTCTCCTGGTCAACTTGCATTTAGGTTAGTACATACTGCAAGTTCATATTATATGAAATGCTTGCACAAACCCCTATATAAAAATATACAGGGCTATGAAGATTTATTTTACACTTCCAATTGTGATATTTGTTGTTGATGAAATATTTTTTCTGTTCTTGATTCCTCCATACTACATCTTGGTAAGCTTGAAGGGTTTTGCTTTTCAGAGCGCTCTATGCGCTGCTTTATATCACTAACGCACTGCCCTACAACATCACCAATTTTTCCATCAGCATTTTCTGCCAATAACTCATCAAATCTCTTCTCAACCTCTGCTCTCTCAGAGATATCCTTTGAAAGGTTACAATACTCTAAGATCTCATCTAACTGAAGCTTTTTTGCTAATAGGAAATCTTCTTGTTCTTGTTTTGCTAAACTTTTATTTCTATCAAGCAATGGTTCAAAATGAGCATGTCCTTTGTTTATTACATGCAAAACACTACTGTCGTCATAATTAACTTTATTGTATTCACCTGCACTTTTTGAACCTGAATTGTCTATTAATTCATGCAAAAACAAATCTTGGTTATCAACAGTCTGGTTCTCTATAACATGCAATTTTACATCATACTTCTGACAAAGTATTCTGCCTTCAACGTCAGGATCACCCCACCTATCGTTACGCATAATGTTTGCTGTATAATCATCTACAGTTTCACTACGGTGCTGGCCATTGTTATCATGACTATTGACAATTGCATTTGTAAACCACTTTGGTGGATTCTTTTGTGCAAATTCTTTACAGTCTTCTCGTAACTGCTCAACAGTAACTTCTATCCCCTTCTGCTGTTCTAGACCTTGTCTGAATGAGTCAAAAAAGCAGCTTCCATTACCAATTGCTTGTCCTACATGGAAATTGTCAGGGTAAGGATTACTATTTAAAAGAGTTATTTCTTGTCCAGAGCTCTTGAACCTTTTCGGACTTCCAGTATCGTAAAAATCATTTGATAGTTTCCGTTTCCTAGGTACATTCATTTGCCCTGAGATCTTGGGCCTTTTTATTCCAACCTCAACATCATGAAAATCACTTGGTAGCTTCCGTTTCCCAGGTTCAGCCATAGTTTTTACCTTAATTTAAGCTATATGTTACTATACCAACAAAATTATTAATAAGAAACTAATTAAGTATAGCAGAAATTTTTAAATTATGCAATAGTTATAACTTTAAATAGCAAATATGAGCTTTAACTGCGGTATAGTTGGGTTACCAAACATAGGAAAATCAACCTTATTTAATGCGCTTACAGAGTCAAGTGCAGCCGAAGCTGCAAATTATCCTTTCTGCACAATTGAGCCAAATATAGGCAAGATTTCGATAAAAGATCAGCGTTTGAAACAAATCGCAGCAATTGCAGGCTCAGAGAAGATAATTTATAATCAATTAGAAGTTGTAGATATTGCAGGTCTGGTAAAGGGTGCGAGCAAAGGTGAAGGGCTCGGCAATAAATTTTTAAGCCATATCAGAGAAGTTGATGCTATCGTTCATCTGCTCAGGTGCTTTACGGATGACGATATCAGCCATGTACACAGTAAAATAGATCCAATATCAGATGCTGAAGTGGTAGAAATGGAATTAATCCTAGCTGATATTGATAGCATAGAAAAAAGGCTTCCTCAATTGGAAAAGAAAGCAAAGCAAGGTGATAAAGAGCTAAAGAGACAACTTGAATTAATGCAAGAGGTATTAGCTACTTTAAAATTAGGTAAACCTGCAAGAAGTTTGGAGAATATCAATGAAGATGAGATGAAGTTGCTTCAATTGCTGACAACAAAGCCCGTTATGTACGTTTGCAATGTTGAAGATACAAATGTTATAACTGGCAATGAATTATCTAAAAAGGTAGAGAGAATGGCAGAGGAAAATAAAAGCAAATTTTATTGCATTTCAGCAAAACTCGAAGCAGATATTGCAAATCTTGATAGTGAAGAGGAAAAACAGAGTTTTTTATCAGAATTTGGCTTACAAGAATCAGGCCTTGATGGAGTAGCGCGTATTATGTATGAAGTGCTGAGTATGATAACTTTCTTTACTGTGGGCCCCAAAGAAGCACGGGCATGGCCAGTAAAAATAGGGTCAACAGCCGATAAAGCAGCAGGTGTAATCCACACTGATTTTGAGAAAGGCTTTATAAAAGCAGAGACAATAAGCTTTGCAGACTACATAAAGTATGGAAGTGAATCAGCTTGCAAAGACGCAGGAAAAATTCGCTTTGAAGGCAGAGATTACATCGTGCAAGATGGTGATATAATGCACTTTAGGTTTAATGTGTAGTTTATTATGCAGCCACTTATTTAAAGTTAAGTTTTCTGGATCCCAGTGTCTGGGCACTGGGATGACAAGAAAGGGAGCACTGGAATTTTTGTTTCAATATTTGTACATTAGCCATGCATCTGAACAGATACCTCCCCTAAACGGATACACTGTAGAAGGATAGTTTCTTCTCCCCAGTAAAGACTAAATTCCAGACTGGAATGACAGCAGTCCTATGTCATACCGCGATTCATTCCATAGCTGTACGAACATTCATTTTTGAAGGTAAATTGCACAGCAAATGGTCAGTGCTTGGCACTGGAATAACGTCCTCCTTTGTCATCCCAGTGCCCAGACACTGGGATCCAGTTTTCCATATAATCTCATCGAAAATGTTGTAACCACTTTCTATGCTAGTTTGCTTGCTTACAAGCAAACTTTTCTGGATCCAAGTAGTCTGGGCACTGGGATGACAGGAGAAGGAGGCTACTTGCATGACACCATTCTTTTTTCTGGATCTCAGTGTCTGGGCACTGGGATGACGAGAAAGGAGCACTGGGATGACATCCTCCCTAGCGGAGATTGCTCTCAAATCACAATGTTCGTACAGTAAGCACTGACCACTTTGCTTCAATATTTGCGATGCCCCTGAACAGATACAAAAAATCTATTATTTTTTTATAAATTAAATCCTAAGGCATTTTTTACTGTAGATTAATCATTTGATTATAGTATCATTTTAATTAAGCTTATGTTTTGAACATTTATGAAAAATATTTTATATTTCATACTATTAGTTGTTGTATTTGGATCACTGAGCCTGTTTGCCATAGAGCAGCGTGAAGAAAAGAAAATTGGGTCAGTTCATAAAAACGAAAATGTAGGTGCAAGAAAGCAAGATTTACTGAGCAGTACAAATCAAAAAGATGAGTTGAAAAGCAACGTCGATGCTAAACAAACACAAGAGGCTGAGAGCAAAAGATTAGACGGCACTACCGATAAAGAGAAGCTGCAACACAACGAGAACAAAGCTTCCGTGGTTGAAAAAACTATAAGTGAGGGTGAAAAGATTGATAAAGATTTGCCAAATGACCAGCTAGAAGGAAGCACAGACAAATTTGCTCAAAATTTACCAAATATGGCCAATAAAGAAGTGAATAAAGATTTGAAACCAGAGCCTTTGCCTTTAAGTGCTGATTTAAATGAGAATACAACTGACCCGCAAAAAAATCTACAAGCTGATCAGAAGATTGATATAAAAGATAATGAACTTTCAAAAAGTGATGCGAGTCAATTATTAGAGGGAAAAAAAGAAAAAGTAGAGAATCAGTCTGAAGAAAAAAAAGTGAAAGAAACAAACAGTAATTCCAAGGACCGCAATAGAGTAAAACCTATAACTAAAAAAGATGAAAGTGAAAAGAAAAATTTACAAAAATGGACAAAGCTAAACAGAGAACCAATAAAAGAATGGGGTCATAAAGACATACAAAGCAAGTCAATATATAAACGACAATATGATAGCCTTAATGAGCATCTTCCTACAACTGTGTTTATTGATGATTACAGTAAGCAATTTTTTTACTGCATTAAGAAGAACAACTTAACTTGCTTAAGAGGAGTAATAAGTAAGCTAGAAAAAATTGGATTAACAATTCAAGAGATACTAAGGTTTAGAAATAAATTGGGTGATACTCCTCTCATTTATTCAGTTAAACAAGGTGAGGTAGACATAGTGCGCTTTCTCTTATTACAAGGTGCTGATCTTAGAGTAGTTAACAATAATTTTCAATCCCCAATTGATATAGCAATCGAAAAAAAGCAGATCAATATAATAAATGCGATTGCCGAAATGATGCCACATCTTTTGGAGGATAGAAAAATAGACAATAAAGAAAGCTCAGCAATGTACGATTGGGCTGTGAAAACGAAAGAAAACAATGAGTCGCAGTGTGATAAGCAAGATGATTAGATTTTTGATATTAATTTTAGTTGGTCATTTATGTTATGGAAACGAAACAAATGATGAAAAAAATCAGATTAGTGATTTTTTAAACGCTCTGCATGATGTAAAATACGTATCTTACAGTAAAAAAGACTTTGCTGAATTTTTGGTGCAGTGCCACAAAGAGGGCGTGCCAGAAGATTTTAAGAAAGGTTTTGGTTCTAACTTAAATGGAGCTAATTTTAACCAACTGTACCTAAGTAAATCTGTTTTTGATGGAGTAAGTCTGATTGGTGCCGATTTTTCTAACACCGATTTATCCGATGTGTCTTTCATTGATGTTGATTTACGTGGTGCTAATTTTTCCAATGCTAATTTACATGGCATTAAAATAAAAGGTACAAATTTGAGTTTTACAAAATTTGTTTCTGCAAACTTAACAGATATCGTATTTGATCAGTCTAATGTTAGTTATGCTGATTTTATCAGTTCCGATCTCAAAAAAGTAAGTATGCACAACGTAATTGGTTTGCATACTAATTTCTCGAATGTGAAAATGAATTTCTCCAACTTATCAAACTCGAATGTTAGCCACGTAAATTTTAGTGATAGTGAAATAAACGATACCGTTATGCAGAAAAACAACCTTGATAATGCAAGTTTCTTTGGAGTGGATGCATATAAATTAAAGATACAATTTTCTTCATTAAAAAATGCTAACATATATGGTGCAGAGTTAAAAGAATCAGACTTTACAGGTAGCAATCTTTCCGATGCTTGCCTTAATTCTTCTATCATAATTAACAGTAACTTCGACGAAACTAATTTAAGCAACACACAAATTTCCTATGTGAATGACGATAATTCAAGTTTTGTTCAATCTATACTAAATGGTTCCAAGATAAAACATGCATATGTTTCTGAAACAAATCTTCAGGATGCTGATTTATCCAATATTGATTTTAGTTTTAGTGAACTGCATCAAGTTAATGTCTCTAATGCTGACATTCGTCATGGAAAGTTTCATAATACTAAAGTTGCGAATTCTAACATGAATGGCTCATTTTTTGACCATTCACTATTTACCTCTGCAAAGATAGAAGATTCAGACCTTTCTACAACTTCAATGTATAAGATAAAAATCCAAGACTCTCAAGTTTATAACAGTACGCTTTCTCGCCATAATATTGATTCCAGTGAAATAGAAAATTCAACATTCTTTAATTTATTAGCTGATAATTCGAGCTGGTCTAATTTAAAAGTAACTAATTCAAATTTTATTGAAAGCGATTTCAGATCTTCTTTGCTTCACGCTAATGCCTTTAGGAAAACTAGTTTTTTTCTTAGCAATTTGAGTAATTCAACAATTAGTGATATGTCTTTTCTCTCTTCAAGCATATATAAAAGTTCAGTTGCTAATTCTCATTTAACAGGTTGCAAGTTTGATAATTCAATTTTGATTGACAATCAAGGGCAGAAAAAACTTGCAGGCTTAGAAAATGCTATAACTTCAATTGAAGATTTGCAAGAGAAAATATCACAGGGTGAAAAATTTAATGTAAATTATTCTTACTTTGAATTTAAGGATATGAATTTAGAAAATGCCGATTTTTCTAATTCAACATTGAGTAGAGCAAAGTTTGTAAACGTTAATTTGAATAAGGCAAATTTTGAAAAGACCGATTTGCGCTATACTGTCTTTGATAACTCTTCTCTCATTGGCACCAACTTATCAAATTCTAATTTAGAAGGTTCTAGCTTTTTAAACTCTGATCCAAAAAGCACCATGTTAAAAAATGCAAAGAAAAATGACCGTAAAAAGTGAGGGCGTATTATTGGTTCTATCCTCCCCTTCTGGAGCTGGAAAAACTACTATATCAGCAAAATTACTTGAGCAATCAACTAATTTAGTTAGGTCTGTTTCTATGACTACACGCAAGCCTCGCCCCGGCGAAATAAATGGAAAAGACTATTTTTTCGTTACCGAAGAAAAATTTCACGAGTTATGCAAAGCTGGCCAAATGCTTGAATACGCCAAAGTTTTTGAGAATTTTTATGGTATACCAAGAAATTTTATAGAGCAAAACTTAAGCAATGGAATAAGCGTTTTACTCAGCATAGACTGGCAAGGAGCATTTCGCTTATTCAAGCTCATGAGAAAAAAAGTTGTAAGTGTTTTTATACTTCCCCCTTCAATGGAAGAGCTTAGGTTGCGTTTGCAAAAGCGTAATAGTGATGATGCAAGCGAAATAGAGCGCAGATTAGCCGAAGCTCAAAAAGAGATAAGCAAACGTGATAAATATGATTATGTAATAATCAATGATGATATTGATAAAAGTGTAGAAGAGATAAGCTCCATACTAAATAAAGAAAGACTTAAAAAACTAAAAGAAAAACCAAGTCTGGAAGACTGATAAAAACATCAATTTGGATATTTGCAGCTATAGTTTCTTATCCTATTTTAGCCAGTAGCACGTTTCGCAGTTTAGCTATATTTATTATTTTTTAAGATTAAATGGTTAAAATAGTAGCAACTGTTCAAGTGAGGATTTGACTATGATAACAGATTTTCTAATAGAAACTAGTTTTCTGCCTTTCCACCTATACATATACAACGTTTAGCTCAATTTAAAAGTCAAACTTCTTGGTTGTTAGTTTAGTGCTGACAACTTAAATAGCTTTTAATATTGAGGTTTTAGTATGGGTATAGATATAACTGCACTAACTACTAATGCAGATAAATTAGGTGAATGCATAGATAAAAATAAAAAGCAAGAGCAGGATAGAAAAGACGAGCAATTGTATGGCATTATAAAGAGAAAGGTAAAAAAAGAAGAACACAAGCGTGAAAAACCAAGAGGTCAAGATGGAACCCTCAAGAAGTGTAAAAGGTTATTTGAGAAAGATGCTAGTCCTGAAGTATTAACTAAATTAGAAGAATCACTTAGAGAACAAGAAAAATATTATAGGTATTATGTCCAATGCTTCCTTCCAGTGCTAGATAAAGCAATAGAACGATCGAAAAAAATATCAAATGAAACAAAAGAGCGAGTAAAGCAAGCAATTTCAGAAATTACTTATAATAGCAAATATTGTAACCAAAATGATCGTAGGGACAGTGGAATTGAAAGTGACTACAGTAGCGATGCTGGTGATGATTATGAGAAACATTCAATCAGTAACCCTAATACAGCAAATGAAGATCAAGAAGTAGAGAAAAGCAACGGAACAACGCATAATAATGTTCAATTACTAAAAGCGATCAAAAATGGAAATAACAGGAAATTAAAAAAATATCTAAAAGATTGTACGGATATTAGCAGCATAAAAGCTGAAGAAGGGAAAAATATTTTACACCTCATTGCGTCGTTGGAAAAGAAACAGAAATGCAAGTTTCTGGGTACCCTAATAAAAACGGTCACCAAGGAAGATCTAGCACAACTCATTAATAGTGAAAATCAGACCCCTTTTCAGGTAGCACTAATTAACAAGGTAACAAAAGAAAAACATGAGTCTAATACAATTCGAAGTAACGATAACACACTTAAGTTTCTTACAAAATTGTTAGAGCATGGAGCCAGCTCTGATAATTTAGAATTATCTACAGAAGAATTACAAAACTTAAAAGAGGAGCAAAAGACATACTACCGTAATTTCTTAGAAAAATTAGCAGAGCAAGGAAAGAAATCTAAATTAAAGCCAGAAATAAGAATCAATACAGAAGCAAAAATTAAAGAAATTATACCACATACCATAAATACTCCAGATAGTAATGATAATTATCTATTACATCCAGTAATTAAAAATAGTGATAAAAAACTTTTTAAAGAACTATTGGAAAAAGGTGCGGATATTAGCCTTAAAGACACAGATGGTAACAATGCTTTACACTTGATTGTTAAACCTGAAACAAAACAAAAACTTAAACTTCTCAATATATTGCTAGAAACAGGCCAAAAAGAACAATTTATAAAAGCTGTAAATGATAAAAAAGAAGGGCAAACACCGCTCCATCAGATACTCCAGCGCATACAAGAAAAGAGTAAAGAGCCTTCATTGAAAAATAAAATAAAAAATGTAGTAAAAAATGTAGTAAAAAAAGAATTTAAGGATACTGGCAGGTATAAAACCTTAGAGTTATTTCTACAAAATGGTGCAGATATTACTGTGCAAGATAAAGATGGAAAAAATGCTCTGCACTATATTGCTTCATTCAAAGGAGAACAAAAAGTTACATGTTTAGAGTTGATTTCAAATAAAGATGATGCTGTAAATACTACTAACAAGGAAGGGCAAACACCGCTCCATCAGATACTCCAGCGCATACAAGAAAAGAGTAAAGAGCCTTCATTGAAAAATAAAATAAAAAATGTAGTAAAAAATGTAGTAAAAAAAGAATTTAAGGATACTGGCAGGTATAAAACCTTAGAGTTATTTCTACAAAATGGTGCAGATATTACTGTGCAAGATAAAGATGGAAAAAATGCTCTGCACTATATTGCTTCATTCAAAGGAGAACAAAAAGTTACATGTTTAGAGTTGATTTTAAATTCGGTGGAAAAAGAGAAATTTAGTAAAGCTGCAAACGCCGCTAACGAAAAAGAACGCACACCACTACAAGTAGCGCTAATTACTAAGACGACAAAAGATAAACATAATTTGGTCAATCCTAAGAGCCGTGATAACACGATCAAGTTCTGTGTAAAATTATTGCAAAATGGTGTTGACCCAAAGCAGTTAATACTACCCGAAAGATTATGGAGCAAAGAGTATTATAAAACTATAAAAGGAATAGAGAAATCAATGGGTAGAGCGCTTATTCCAGATGATATGAGAACTGAACTGAAGTGCAACTTTGGCAGGAAGTTAAAAGCACGCGATATTGTGAAGTACATCAATAATGTTGCTTGTAAAGCAGTGACAACGCTTGTATTTGCTGCTTTAGCCTGTGCAGCAATATTCAGTGCTTCTCAAGGAATTATTACAATTGCAACTGCCTCATCTATTATAGCAGTTATTGGAGTTTGTTATCTTATTTACTTGAATTTAGAAAATATTTATGAAGGATTTGGAAAAATTAAAGGAAAGTTTACTGAAGAAAAGCAACTTACACTTCAAGATAACGCACCAAAAAATGATACACAATGCAATAACTCTGTTAAAGATATAGAAAATAAGTCCAACGATTTAGAAGAGCAAGAGGTGCAAAAATCATCAAATCAATCAGAGCATACTGAGAGTCCTCCAGACACTAAAATGAGTGCCATATCAATAAACTCGTTGAAAAATTGTGTAGGGATAGTGTAACTAGTAAACCCTCTTCTCTGGCGCTATGAAATCAATCTCACCGCTCAGAGTTTTTTCAGCCACTTTTTTATAATCAATTTTTACGTTAATTTGCCCTTTCTTTTCTTCAAGCCACGCTATAGTGTGCTTCATCCAGTTTTTGTCATCACGTTCAGGAAAGTCTTCACGAGCATGGGCACCTCTGCTTTCCTCGCGATTAGCTGCGCATTCCATGGTAATAACCGCTTGTGGGATCATGTTAGCAAGCTCCAGTGCTTCAACTAAATCACTATTCCACATCATACTGCGATCCTCAAGTGAAATATCAGGCATCATTTTTGCTACCTTTTTTATAGCTTTTTTGCCTTCTTCTAAAACTTCAGCAACACGGAACACTGATGCATACTTTTGCATAGTGTTCTGCATTTCGCTGCGTATTTTTGCTACTTTTAGCCCACCGGAGGCAAATCGCATTTTATTAAATCTATCTACTATCCAGTCTGTGCAGTCTGAATGCAATTTTTTATGTGGTGTACCGGATTTTAGTTTCTCTCTTGCTCTGAGCGCTGCAGCTCTGCCAAAAACCACAAGATCAAGAAGCGAGTTAGAACCAAGTCGATTTGCACCGTGCACAGAGACACACGCAGCTTCTCCAATTGCAAATAGTCCATCTACCACTTCTTCCTTACCTTGCTTCAGCGTGATCACTTCTCCATAATAATTAGTTGGAATGCCACCCATGTTATAGTGAACAGTCGGAATGACCGGTATTGGATCTTTAGTGACATCAACTCCAGCAAAAGTTCTTGCGGTTTCGCTAATGCCCGGCAATCTGAGTTTTATTACTTCCGGATCAAGATGTGCTATAGTTAAATACATGTAATCTTTTTTCGGTCCAACTCCCCTTCCCTCTCTAATTTCAATTGTTATTGCGCGACTTACCACATCACGAGAAGCTAAATCTTTTGCTTTTGGTGCGTAACGTTCCATAAACTTTTCGCCCTGAGAATTAACGAGGTACCCCCCTTCACCACGGCATCCTTCTGTCATCAGGCACCCTGAGCCATATATTCCTGTTGGATGAAATTGTACAAATTCCATATCTTCAAGTGGTAATCCAGCCCTTACTACCATGCCATTACCATCACCTGTGCAGGTATGCGCACTTGTTGCAGAGAAATAAACACGTCCATATCCACCTGTTGCTAACACCACTCTATGCGCACGAAATCTATGTAATGTGCCGTCGCATAGCGACCAAGCAAGAACTCCGCAGCATGTTTCGCTATCCATAATTAAATCAATCACAAAGTATTCAACAAAAAATTCAGCGTTGAATTTAAGACACTGCTGATATAGAGTGTGAAGGATTGCGTGCCCAGTCTTATCTGCTGCCGCACAAGTGCGCTGCGCTGATTTTCCTTTACCAAAGTGAGTTGTCATTCCACCAAAGGAACGCTGGTATATTTTGCCATCTTCTGTACGAGAAAAAGGTACGCCAAAATTTTCAAGTTCAATAACAGCTTTAGCAGCGTTTTTACACATATATTCTATTGCATCTTGATCACCAAGCCAGTCTGAACCTTTTATTGTGTCATATGCATGCCAGCGCCAATCGTCTTCACCGATATTACCTAAAGCTGCACTAATTCCGCCTTGTGCTGCAACTGTATGACTTCGTGTAGGGAAAATTTTAGAAATGCAGGCAACTGAAAAATTAGTTGCAGCCATCCCAAGCGTTGCTCTGAGCCCTGCTCCACCTGCACCTACTACTACCACGTCATACTCATGTTCTATGATCTCATACGCTGACTTATCCATATTTACTTATTTTATCATTACAGGCTTATGATATCACAGAAGTAGAAAAAATCTATACAAGTTTTCTATAGCTATACCACCGCGAACCGTCATACCGCCACGAACCGTCATACCGCCGCGGTATCTCTTAACATAGATCCCTTACTTAACCGTCATACCTTAACATAGATCCCGCTAACAAGCAGCGGGATGACGGTTATCAGGCTAGCTGTCATCCCAGTTTGGAATCCAGGAAAAAGAATGGTGTCATCCCATTGCCCAGACACTGGGATCCAGGAAAGTTTGCTTGTAAACAAGCAAACTAGCATAGAAAGTGGTTACAACG
Organism: Wolbachia endosymbiont (group A) of Udea olivalis; assembly: GCF_964028365.1. Lineage (NCBI taxonomy): Bacteria > Pseudomonadati > Pseudomonadota > Alphaproteobacteria > Rickettsiales > Anaplasmataceae > Wolbachia > Wolbachia endosymbiont (group A) of Udea olivalis. The sequence goes on along the minus strand of NZ_OZ034773.1, from coordinate 900,603 downwards.
TTTTCGATGAGATTATATGGAAAACTGGATTCCAGTGTCAAGCACTGGAATGACATCACAGGGGCACTGGAATGACACCTCTCTTGGGCTCTTTTAGCTATAAACATTAAGAAATTTACCAAACGAAAAAAAAGGCAAAAGAAGCCCCGTGGTTATTATCCGCTTTAAAATATTGGCGTTTTTTATGTTTTAAACGCTTGACAAGCGAAATTCAGCTGCTTTTAATTGCAACTAACCTACGCTGCAAATGTTTAAGAAATTTACCAAGCAGAAAAAAAGACAAAGAATCCCCGAGTTAGCTAGTCTTTTACTATCTTTGTCGAGTATTGGCATTTTTTGATGTCTTGTAACGCTTTGTAAGCGCGTTCAGCTTATTTAGATAAAAATCTAGATGTAGATGAAGTTTTGTAAAGACATACAGTATCTATATACTGCAAAAAATTAAACATAAGACGCCGATACATTAAGTAATCCTTACCTTTTAATCTGCAGATTGGCGAAAGCAAATACAATAGCTTCACTGTCATGATAAAGGGGCTGGCGAAGGATGTCAAGTAATTTTCTTATTTCATTTAAATTGCTTGTAACCTTCTTATACACTCATCTTTACCAAGAATCACCATGATATCAATGATTCCAGGTGCATCCATTACTCCAGTTATAGGGGCGCGTAATGAGTGGTATACATCGCTTATTTTCATATCGTGCAATTTTGCACATTCCTTGATCTGAGAAGATAAAAAACCCTTATTCCAATTTTCATCACCGATCTTTGACAGAAATGACGCGAGTAACTTAATTATATTGAGGTTAGATTTGACAATTTGCTCAGCCTCTTCACTTAAATCAAGTGGCGGATCTTGAATATAAAATTTTGCTAAATCCAATAATTCGGTCAGGTAGTTTGCTCTTTTTTTTAGCTCTGTCAGTCCCTGCAGTAAATAGCCCTTTTTTTTGTCAGTTAGAGTATTTTCTCTAAGCATTAGAGTCAGAATATCTTCATTGCTCATATTACTAATATAGTGGTTATTCAAATGCTCCAGTTTTTTGAAATCGAGCCGTGCAGGTGAACGACCAATACTTTCTAAATTAAACCACTCTATTGCTTGCTCATCGCTAATAATCTCATCGTTGCCGTGACTCCAGCCAAGTCTCAGCAAGTAATTACGCATCGCTTTTGGCAATATTCCCATCTTTTCATAATCGCAAACGCTTGTGGCACCATGCCTTTTGGATAGCTTATTCCCATCTTCCCCATGGATAAGCGGCACATGTGCAAAGCGTGGAATGTCAAAATCAAGAGCCTGGTATATTAGCAGATGTTTAAAGGTATTAGTGAGATGGTCAGAACCGCGTATTATATCAGTTATTCCAGCATCATGATCGTCAATTACGACAGCAAAAATATATGTTGGAGTGTTGTCAGAGCGTAAGATCACTATATCATCAAGCTGGTTGCTATTTACTTTGATTTGGCCGTATATTTTATCATCAATAACGATCTCTTGCGAATCTGGCACTTTAAAGCGGACAACTGACCTCACACCCGATGTCATTCCAGCGCGTGACCACATATTTTTCCAGTGTCGGCTACTTGGATGACAAGAAGGAGGTTTTGTAGTACATTTATGCTTGTATATCTTGCTCTCTTCTCTTGCTTTTATTTTCTTTTCTGCAACTTCATCCTCAGGGCAATAACAGTGATACGCCCTACCCTTCTCAACTAAAAGGTTTGCTACTTCTTTATGCCGCTCTATTCTTTTTGACTGATATACTATTTCCCCATCATAGCTCACACCGAGCCATCTTAGCCCTTCTATAATTACATCAATTGCTTCTTTCGTTGAACGTTTTCTGTCGGTGTCTTCAATTCTCAGCAAAAACCTGCCACCATGATGCTTTGCATAGAGCCAATTGAATAAAGCAGTACGAGCTCCTCCAATGTGCAAAAATCCTGTTGGTGATGGAGCAAATCTAGTGACTACGTCTGGCATATTTGTCTATTACAGTAATATAAATGATGATAGCTAAAATTTATGTTTGTAACAATTTAGAATTTATTTGTTCTGAGAGATAAAATTTACTTGTTTTTCATAAATTGTGTTGTATAATTTAGTACTGGTTGAATATAGTGAGGTGAGTTATGGATGGACTTGTAGATATAGCAAAATTGCTTTCAGATAATGAAGCTAATATCAATTGGCGTTACACCGGCCCTTTTGATAAAACAAAACAAAGAGTACAGGCAGATAATCTCCTGCATTTAGCTGCAAGAATACAAAACAAAGGTAAATTTGTAGACATTTGTAAGAAGAACATTGCTTCTGTAACTGCGCATAATGAATATGGAGATAATCCATTTCATGAAGCAGCAAGAAGTGGAATTTTGCTGCCTGCAGTACAAGAGATTGTGAATGACTTAGAGACGGAAGCTGATAACAAAATTACGAAAGCAGAAGAAGCTGGAGATCGGAAAGAAGTAAGCAGATTGAAAGAGGAACTCAAATGTAATAAAAAATATATTAAAGATGCGCTCTGCAGTAAAGACTATGCTTTTAATAAGAAGAGGGAAACTCCTTTTTATTACTTAAATGCTGCACAACAGAAAGAAATTAAGCAAATCGCAGGCATAAAAGACAGCTTTATATGTAACCAGAAGTTTCACCTGTGCTTATATATAATAGGAGCGATAGCATGTATCGCTGCTTTATGTTTGTCTTTATACTTTTTATTTTTAGTTTCTCAATCTTTTGCACTAAGCTCGATGGTTGCAATAGCTTCTGGCGGAGTCACATACCTGTCAGTTAAAGCATGTAGCGAGATACATGCCTTGCATAACGAAAGCACTTTAGTGGAAAATGCTAATGTACAACTTGCAGGAGAAAGTTTGGGTGTTTGATGAAGCTAGAAATTACTTGCAGGCAATGATATAGAAATTTACTTTCTTAACTTCAGAAAGTATACTCATACGATGATAGAAAAGAAGTACAGTAAGATTTTAATAGCAAATAGAGGAGAGATTGCCTGCAGGATTATCAGAACTGCCCATAAGATGGGTATATCTTGTGTGTGCATATACTCGGATGCAGATGTAAATTCTGTGCATGTAAGACAAGCAGATGAGTCAAGATATATCGGCCCTTCGCCATCTTGCCTCAGTTATTTAAACATTGAAAAAATATGTGAAGTAGCAGTTGAAACAGGTGCGCAGGCAGTTCATCCTGGCTATGGTTTTTTAGCAGAAAATCCAGATTTTCCACGTGCTTTGCAAAAACACAATATAGACTTCATCGGCCCCAGTGCAGAAACAATAGAAGTTACAGCCAACAAAATAACAGCAAAAGAAGCGGCAAAAAAAGCTGGAGTGAATGTAGTGCCAGGATATATGGGTAAGATTAGCGACGCTGCCCACGCAGCTCAAGTTGCTGAAGAAATTGGCTTTCCGGTTATGCTTAAAGCTGCATCAGGCGGTGGTGGCAAAGGAATGCGAATTGTAAACTCCAAAAAAGAAATTGAACTAGCATTTACATCAGCCACAAATGAAGCAGAGAAAAGTTTTAAGGATGGCAGTATCTTTATAGAGAAATATATAGAGTTGCCAAGACATATTGAAATACAAATCATAGCAGATAAATATGGCAATATAGTTTGTCTTGGAGAAAGAGAATGCTCGATACAAAGGAATAATCAGAAAATAATAGAAGAAACGCCAAGTCCATTCATTAGTGAAGAAGTAAGACAAAAAATGTATGTTCAATGTGTTTCTCTGGCAAAGCAAGTTGGCTATTTTTCAGCAGGCACTGTTGAGTTTGTTGTAGATAAAGACCAAAACTTCTATTTTCTTGAGGTAAATACGAGATTGCAAGTTGAGCATCCAGTAACAGAATTTATAACTGGAATAGACATAGTAGAAGAAATGATTAGAACTTCCTGTGGAGAGAAATTGAGATTCAATCAGGATGATATTAAACTTACTGGTTCTGCAATAGAAAGTAGAATTTGCGCTGAAGACCCATCGAAGAAATTTTTCCCTTCCAGCGGAAGAATAAAATATTACGATAAACCGGGTGAAAATGATTATGTAAGAATAGATGATGGAGTTGCTGCAGGTTCAGAAATTAGCATGTTCTATGATTCGATGATTGCCAAAGTGATAACATATGGAAAAGATAGAGTAGAAGCGATCAGCAGAATGCAAAAAGCATTGTCTGAATGCTATATAGAAGGAGTAACAAATAATATAGAATTTCTAGAATCCATCTTCCATCACCCAAATTTTATCGCAGCAAAGCTCCATACGAGATTCATTCCAGATCATTACCCTAGTGGGTTTCACGGCGATTTTGTTACAGAGGAGTATATTAAAATATTTATTTTCACTGCGTTATATGTTCATTTGGAAAATGAAGAAAGGTACCATCATAAAGCAGTGAATGAAACATCTCAGGTGTCATTCCAGTGCGTGACACTGGAATCTAGTAAAAAAGAAGGGGCACCAGTATCAGCTACTCGGATGGCAGGTGACCGTGCAAGAGATTTATTCACAGTGAATATAAATGACAATGAGTACTCCGTAAATGCAAAATACCAAGATAATATATTAATAACGGTATATAATCACAATAAATACTCCGTTATAGGCAAGTGGAAATCAAGTTATAGATTGCTATATATCACAATTAATGACGATACCAATATAGCACTTAAAATAGAAAGACAAGGCAGCAAGTACTTCATAAGACATGCAGGCATGAAAGCTGAGTGTTGTATATTTAAGCCTCATGTAGCTGAATTAAGTAGGTTAATGCTAAATAATGAAACAGAAGGGATTTCAGCAGATGCTGTAAAATCCCCAATATCTGGCTTATTAGTTAAGTTGCACGTAAATGTAGGAGATCAGGTGGAAATAGGACAACCTTTATTTGTGGTGGAGGCAATGAAAATGGAAAATATCATATGTGCTGAAGCAGCAATGGTGATAAAAAATATTCCCGTTCAAGAAGGAAAAAATGTGCAGATTGGTGATGTAGTCTGCTTTCTTAAATAACACAAGAAGTACAAACTTGACCCAAACAAGATAAATGAAAACACTTGATGAGCTATGGCAATGGCTATTGGTATGTGTAACAAAAGAGTAACCACTCCTAAAATTATCTGAATGATGATGGAGAGCAGCATAATATATACCGGTTTTACGCTAGCATTTTTTACTGTGAGTATTACTACCAAAGTTAGTATTAGCAATGCCAGTGCTCGATGTATAAATTGCACTGTCGCTCTGTTCTCAAAGATATTCAGCCATATAGGCTGTAAGAAAAATAAATCTTCTGGAACGACTTGTCCGTCCATTAGTGGAAAGGTATTGTAAATCAAACCAGCATTTAATCCCGCAACAAATGCGCCGAAAATTATTTGTATTACAATTAGGACCAAAATCATCCTTGCGTAGTATATAGTGTTACCACTAACCTTAAGTTTTGTTTGTTGTGGCCTTATCTGATAATCAAAAAATTGATATGACAATAATGCAAAGATAATTAATGCTAATAATAAGTGAAGTGCAAGCCTATAGTGGCTAACATGAGGTTCAGTTACTAAACCACTTTTAACCATATACCAACCAGCAAAAGCTTGTAAAGCTCCAAATAATAATGCCACAAATAGCTTTATTACTACCTTTTTAGATATTTTTCTTCTTAATGTAAAATATATAAATGGCAGGACAAAAACTAAACCTGTTAGTCTTGCCACCAATCTGTGTACATATTCTATTAAGTATATAGCGCGAAACTCCTCCATACTAATACCATAGTTAAGTGCTTTATATTCAGGTGTAGCTTCGTATTTTAATTTTTCTTGTAGCCAGTCTTGTTTACTCAGTGGTGGTAATGTTCCAGTAATAGGTTTCCACTCCGTGATTGACAATCCCGCTCTTGTAAGTCTGGTAAATCCACCAATTCCTACCATAAGAATTACCATAATACAGCAGAGAAAAAGCCAAATGGCTACAGGTTTTGCTTCCATAAACCATGTTTAGTTTTGTTCCATCGCTCAGGGTAAAGAATAAACTCCCACAAGGCAAGAAAAGCTGCAACACTATGTAGCAGACTATAGACCGGAAAAAATATCGATACTATATAAAAATAAAAAGGCATCTTTTGCTGTTTGACAGCTATTACCAAAAGAATCAGGTTAGTAACGTATACCACTACAAAGTAGTACAAAAATAATTCATTTAAAACTTTAGTTAATATCAATGAAAGCAGTAAAAATGGAGTAGTAAAAAATATAAAAGCTGCAGAGCCAACAAAAAGATTCAATAGCAAAATTCCCTTAAATCCAGTGTGTTTATAAAGTGACTTTATATTTTTTAAATGAACAATATAAGTTTGCATATAGCCTTTGATCCAGCGCGCTCTTTGCTTAATCCAAGCAAATACAGCAATTGGTGACTCTTCCAATGTTTCTGAGTCAATCATCCTGGTTTTATATCCCATTTGCGCAAGTCTCAAACCGAGGTCAGCATCTTCGGTAACACTATAAGCATCCCAGAAAAACACTTTTTTTAGAATTTTTACTGAAAAATGATTACTGCTACCACCCAAAGGCATCGGCATGTTCATTTTTTGGAATCCAGGCAATAAGTATTGAAACCAGTTCATATACTCCAGAGAAAAGGATTTTGTGAGAAAATTATAATCACAATTATAGTAATTTAATTTCGCCTGTACACAGGCAAGCTTATCGTCGCCCTTATTAAATTCAATCAGTGCTTTTTTTAACTGCAATGGGTCTGGTTTATCGTCCGCATCATATATTACTGCATACTTTCCTCTAGCAAAGCTCATAGCATAATTGCATGACTTGGCTTTTGTTCTAGGCAAAGAATGAGGCACTTTTATTACTTCAAAATACTGTGGTAAAGTGTACTTTTCTATAGCTGCTAGCGTTTCCTGGTCATCACTTTCTACCAGAAGCTTTACATCTAATTTCGACTTTGGATAATCCAAACTTTTAACGCTTTCAATTAATTGCCCTATTACTGCACTTTCTTCAAATACAGGCAGTAAAATAGTATATATAGGTTCATTCAACTTACTATAATCCACTTTTTGATTAGAGATTTCACATAAGCTAAAAACTGTAGCTATAAACTTGAATAAATAACTAGAACATCCGATTATAAATATCAACATCAAAGCAAAATATGTACATTTCTCTGTGAGTGTTAAAATTGAAGTTACAATAAAGAAAGAAGCAAAAAATATTGAGCTTAGTTTAATGCTTTTGGCTGAAAAATTAGGATTCTTGTAATATAAGTAGTTGCTTGCAAATTCTGAAATACCAAAGTGCGAGTTAAGAAGATTTAAAATCTGTTCGCTATCCACTTTTATTAATACATAGTCAATACCGTAATGAGTTTCGACCCAACGGGTGATATCTAGACTTGTGTCTTCAACCATAAAAAAAGTAGTATCATTTAATTTTTGCCAAGGAATTATATTAAATTTATAGTAAAAAAGTTTCTCTTGCTCTTTGCATAAACTAGAATCAAACTTAATTTTTTCTACATTATCAGCTTGAAGTATAGGCATTAAACCTAATGCAATTTTTTATTTAAGTCACGTGAAAATGAAGATATGACCTCGCTACTACGCTTATCATCTTTACGTTCATGCATTATTTTTTTTACAGCATCAGCAGCTATACTCGCTGTGTTAGCCTGTAAATCTCCAAGAGCTTTTTCAACTTGGTCAGTGACTTTCTTCAAGTTAGAATGGGCATTGTCATCTAATGTCTGATCTAGCTGCTGTCTATTGTGCTTAATGATACTATTAGCTTTATCAAGTGCTTCATTCATCATTTCATTAACTTCTGCATCTAATTTTTTGTATTTTTCAGAAGATTTTTTGTAATACTCCAACATATCTTTCCTGAATTTTTCAGTTTCTTCACTTGAAAATTTGCTTTTGTTACGCTTATTGTTAAGCGCATTTTTTATCACTTTCTTCAGCAATTTATACGAAAGGACAAAAATTACCAAAAAGGCAAGACCGATAATCAGTGATGTAGACATAAAAACCCCTAAAATTCTTTGGACACCAAATCAGCAACAAACTCCTCTTCAATTTCAGAATTGGTCAATTTAGTATAATAAATTAAAGCAATACTAGTAGCCATTTGTTTTAACTGATCAGTATATTCAGATTTAAATTCTGCCACTTTTTCTTCAATAAGCTTGCTCTTTTTTTTGTCTTCCTCTTCTAATATATTCTTTACATTAGCTCTCATTTCTTCTACCTGAGCAAGTGCATCATCTATGATTTTTTTTGCCTGTATTCTAGCTTGGGTTAAAGCTGCGTTATACTTGGCAACCTGATCTTCCGTGAGTCTTAAAAGATGAACAGAACTATTAAAAGAATCCAATACTTCTTTACTTCTAGTGCTTATTATTTCATCTAACTTTGGCAAAAATAAACAACTTACTACGAAAAAAAGTGAAGAGAAAAAAATTAAAAACCAAAAAACTTGAGAAAAGAAGGTTGAAACATCAAGCTGTGGCATCTGTTAAGCAGCAAATATTAATAACATTGCAAGTACAAACGCAAGCAATCCCATGATTTCAACCATGGCAGCACCAATATAAACGTAACTTTTCATTTTACCTTCTGATTCAGGGTTCCTCGCAATCCCATTTAACATAGCAGAGAAGATATTAGCTATACCTAAACCAGCGCCGAGCATTCCAAACACAGCTAAACCAATTGCTATAAATTTTAAAGCTACTAAATCCATATATTACCTTTAATTATTTCTTTATAATATAATTGTAAAATATTCTACAAGGAAGTCAATTACTTTACTGCATCTGACAAATATACACATGTTAATATAGTAAATATATAAGCTTGTAAAATTGCAACAAATACTTCAAATCCTATCAATGCAATTATGAACAAAAACGGCGCAGGAGTGAAAAATATGTTCATATTTACAATAAACCCTGCTATCACTTTGATGATTGTATGACCAGCAATCATATTTGCTGCAAGCCTTATTGATAGGCTAATCGGTCTTACTAAATAAGCAAACAACTTAATAATAATTATTATAGGTGCAAGCCACGAAGGAGTTCCTTTTGGTAGCAATATGCGTAAAAATTCTACTCCCCTTTCTTTAAATCCAACAATCGTTATATAAATAAAAACCACCATCGATAAAGCGAAGGTGACTATCACATGACTTGTGACCGTGAAACTATGAGGAAGAACACCAACTAAATTACACGATAAAATGAAAATAAATACTGTGAATATCAATGGAATGTGCTGCAAGCCTTTGCTTCCAGTGTTATTTTCTATTATTGAAATAACAAAATCATATACATACTCAACTGCAGCTTGCAAATATCCTGGTATTACTGACCCCTTCTTTATTCCAAAAAGCAAAAAGAGTATCATCAATATCACCGAAATCATCGTGAAAAAAGATGAATTGGTAAAGCTTACGTCATACCCAAATAACCTAGGTAACTCTATTATTGTATATACCTTAAACTGTTCCAGTGGATTTAGTGCCATTTTAATCTGAATTATAAACAGTAAATAAAGTATGAATTTTATAGGACAAAGTCAAGAATTAAGATAAGGCTCTGTATTATTATAACATTAACATATTAACAAAATATGTAATTAGAATGTTAATTACAGTCAGCTCTGTATTTTAAAATTTACTAATCTTGTTAAATTATTCAATATCTTGACTTAATATCTTATTTTGATTATAATTTAATTTTTAGTGAGGTATATAATGAACGAAATAGATTTTATTAACATTAATCATCTTTTAAATTTGGAGCAGGAATTTGGTAACGGATACATCGAATTTGTAGATTGTTTCCTTGACGAAGATACTCGCGATTATTACATAGGACTCAACGTACTAGATGAAAGCCATAATGCAATAAAACACTTCGTTTTTGATGGTAACATTGATGAGGATGCCTGGGATTATGGAAGTCTTAAATTCTTTCCGGAGATAGATTTAAAAGGTGACATAGAAAAAATTCTTTCTCTTCGCAAGAAGATATAAAGTTACAAAAGCTTCTACATCATTGTTTATGATGTAGAAGTATTCCACTACAACAAGCTTTAAAAGCACTACATTTTATATTACAATAACTTTTTTATTTCTTGTTAGATCGATGAAATTCACGTTATCTTGGTTACTGGAGTATTTAGAAACCAATGCTAGTTTAGAAGAAATTACCGATAAATTAACTCACATAGGGTTAGAAGTAGAAGATGTGATCGATAATTCCAGATTGACTGGGTTTATCGTTGCAGAGGTATTAGAAGTCGTACCTCATCCAAATGCTGATAAATTAAAATTATGTAAAGTAAATGATGGAAGTAAAATTCTACAAATAGTCTGTGGAGCAAACAATGTTAGAGAAGGTATGAAAACTGTACTTGCATCTCTTGGTAGCACGTTGCCAGAAAGTGATCTCACAATTAAGTCCACAAAAATACGAGGAATGCTAAGTGAAGGGATGCTCTGCTCTGCTTCTGAACTTGCGCTGGTTCAAGAGAAAAGTGAAGGAATAATCGAGCTTTCCGATGATTATAAAGTAGGGGATAAATTTTTCAATTGTGACCCTGTAATTGATATAAATGTTACTCCAAATCGTGGAGATTGCTTAGGCATTTATGGAATAGCTCGCGACCTTGCTGCAACTGGAATTGGGACATTAAAGACTTTAAGCATTCCACAACTTACCAGCTCCATAAATTCACCAATCGATGTTGAAGTTACTGACGGGGAAAGTTTTATTAGTGGAATATACATCGCCAATGTAAAAAATCAAGAAAGCCCAAAATGGTTAAAAGATAGGCTGGAATCGATAGGAATGCGCTCCATTTCTGCAATAGTTGATATCACGAACTATATTATGATATCTTTCAGCCGCCCAATGCACGCGTATGATGCAAAAAAAATAGAAGGAGAGCTCACAGTACGCAAAGCAAACGACGGAGAAAAATTTGCTGGTTTGAACGGTAAAGAATACTTATTAAACAAAGACATAAGCGTTATTGCAGGTGATAAAAATATTCATGGAATTGCTGGAATTATAGGTGGTAAGTGCAGTGAATGTACTCTTGAAACTACTGATATCTTTTTAGAGTCTGCTTGGTTCGATCCCATCTCTATTACTAAATCTTCAAGGCAGCTCGGCATCTCCACAGACGCTAGTTACAGATTTGCACGTTCAGTTGATCCTGGATTTACTTTTGATGGACTCAACCTTGCAGCTAAAATGATTCTGGACTTATGTGGTGGAGAAACCTCAAGCGTAGTGTCTGCTGGCAGTTTAGATAGTGCTGACACCAAGGTGAGCTTTGATTATCAGGATGTGAACAAGTTTGGAAGTGTGTCTGTATCGCCTGATGAGGTGCTTGATATCTTAACGAAACTAGGGTTTAGTATTGATAAAAAAACCGAAGGCAATTGGAATGTACAAGTACCAAGCTGGAGACCGGACGTGACAATACCGGCTGACCTAATCGAAGAAGTAACAAGGATATACGGCTATGACAAAATAAAAGAAGAACCACTACCAAATAATGTTGAAGAAGTAGATAGTACATACGACAATTTGCGTATTTTGATGACAAACAGAGGGTTTCATGAAGTGCTAACCTGGTCGTTTATGAGTGAATCAACAGCTGAAAAATTTGGTTACTCGAATAAGTTATTTATCATCGATAATCCGTTTAACAATAGCTTTAATATAATGAGACCAAGTATTATGCCAAATTTATTGCAAGTTACTGCTGATAATATTGCCCATGGAATATCTGATCTTGCAATCTTCGAAATCGGGCCGATTTACGATGGTGAAGCTCAGTCTAAGTATGTTTTAAGTGGAATTAGGTCAGGAAATAATTTACCGCGAAACCATTATAATACTGATAGGAAAGTAGATGTTTTTGACGCAAAGGCTGATTGCATAGCAGCTTTGGAGTTTTTTAACGTTAATTGTGATAATTTAACGATAGAGAAAGCAGAAAAAGAACATTACCACCCAGGAAAGTCAGGCACTCTCTCTTTTAAGAATAAAGTAGCAGGTTATTTTGGAGAGTTGCATCCTAATATATTAGATCTTTTTGATATCAAGCAAAAAGTTGTAGGTTTTGAGGTAATACTAGAAAATATTGAAAATTTACCTGTAAGTAGAAAGAAATTTATCGATTATAAATACCAAAGTGTAAAACGTGATTTTGCATTTATAGTAAATAAGGATGTGGAAGTAGGTAACATAATCAATGTGATAAAAAAAAGCTCAGAGCTCATCACAGAAGTTTTGATATTCGATGTATACCATGGAAATAATATAGAACCGAATAAGATGTCTATAGCGTTGTCAGTTACTTTTTGCTCTCCAATCCACACTTTAACTGAAAAAGAGATCCAAAAAGAATCAAGTGCTATAGTTAATTTAGTATGTGAAAATACCGGAGGAACTTTGAGAACTTATCGTTGAGTCACAATCATAGTTTCCTGCCGTTGCTGTGTCACACTTACTTCATCCAATTTATTTCCAATATTGAATTCAATATCCTTGAAAAATCTATCCCACATTCCATGCAAATGCTCTTCTATTTTAGGCCACACATCATTTTTAAATGTTACCCCATCATCAGAAAATAAATTACCTAAAAAGGCTCCAATACCTTCATAATTTGACTGAAAACATTGAAGAAATGTCTCTCCTTCTTTATAAGTATTATGTGCCACATTTAACGCTTTTCTCTCTGTAGTCTCTTTATAAGCATTTGATGCTCCAATCTTTATTGCACCAAACATAACTTTACTCCAGTTCTTAACTTTCTGTATACAACCTTCACTATTTCCTGGTATATTATTTATTATATTTTTTGTCAAATTGTCTATCAAAGGAGACAATAAATTTTGACTAAAATGTTTGATATTATCTTTTGTTTTAATTACAGGATATTTGATGCGTTTTTCTGCTAAACAGTACTCCAGTTCTGCTCTTTCTAATAACTTCTTGATTTCTTTTTCATCAAAAGTTTCAAGCTTGAATACCTTCAGTAAATCATCTTCTATTACTGCAAATTTTATTTTTTCACGAGACGTTAGTTCTTCTTTATAATCATTTTTTGTTTCTTCATTTATCAATAATTCTTTTTTGCCTAATTCTAACTGTTTTAATGCTTTCAGAATTTCTTCATTCCTTTTTAAGAGCACTTCTATTGATCTTGTACCCGGATGCCCTTTTTCCCTGTTATTTTGTTCAGCTTGTAAACGCTTATTTTGATCTTTGAGTGTTTGTTCTAATGTAGATTTTTCTAAATGTCCTTCATCTTGCACGCGAAAAGCTTCAATTATTTCTGCTAGACCTGATTCACCATATTTTCTTAATTTCTTGCATAAACGTAAAACACCCTTTTTTTGTTCTCGAAGTAACCTTTGCACTTTATATTTTTTTATTTCTAAATACATCTTTTCTATAAAGTCATTTATTTTAGCTGAAGCTTCCTTATCCGATGGAACCTTTACTTTTTTTTCTAAATCTTCAAGCTGCTTCCTTAGGCTTTGCTTCTCCTTATCCGGTATATCTGATTGACTTAACTTACCTTGAACTTTTTTCATTACTGATTTTATCAGCCTGCGCTCAATCTCTTGATCATGATATTCGAATTTAAAAAGGTCTTCTAACCCCCTTTTTAAGGTGTCATTTGTTAAGCTACTGTTTTCATGTATTTCTTTTAATTTCTTATATATATTGTTACACCTTGTTTGACCTATTCCTCTTAAACGTTCAATTTCTTCTTTCGCATTACCTAAGGCTTTCTCTGTTGCTTGGAGATGCTTATTTTTATAAATATCAATTACTGTCCTTTTAACTATTTCGCCTTCCTTTATAAGCTTTTTCCATTCCGCCTCATGTACAGAAAATTCATCATCTTTTGAGTCTTCTACTTCCATTCCTGCGTTTTTCAAATCTTCTATTATAATCTCTTTTCTACTTGGTAATTCCTTACCTTGGCTCTCTAATTCCTGTCTCACTAAAGAATTTTTTATCTCATCTTCCAGCGAAAAATCTTCTCCCCGTCTATCTCGCTGAAACTTAATTGCTTGTATAAAGGCAACTTGATAGGCGTTGTATATTAAGTGAGTTGTCAACTTAAAATCTATGCTACTTACCACTTTTAACCTGAATTCGTCCAACAATTCCTTCAATTTATCATATGTAATCTCTTTCTTTTCTAGTTTTATCAGTTCTTCCATAGTCTTCGCAAATTCTTGAATAGAAGTTGCAAGCACATTCTTGATCTCATTACGTAAAGGCTTAAGACCATTTTTTAAGTGGATATTAGCTGATAATTTCAGTATGGTATTATGTTCTGAATCACGTGCAACATTAAACCAACTACCATCTTTATCTTCGTATAAATCTCTAACTAGTTGTTTAAATTGCGGTGGAAACTTAACTTCCATATTCCACTTAATGTCTGCTTCAATAGCCTCTATCTCATGAAAAGACACCTCAATATTTTGGTGTTCATTTTGACATAACCCATTACTTATTTTAATAGCAGCAATCAAAAAATGAGATAATTTTTTATTTAAAAGATAAAAAGTAGCCAAAGCGAGTGTTGCAGGAATAAGTAATGCTACAAGCACAGCGATATTAACAAGAATCACTATTGCAGCAAGAACACCATATGCCAATCTTTTTGCTGTACTTTCACTTACTTCACTTTTTTTTGTTTTATTCTCCTCTGAACTGATTTGTGTCTTATCATTTGTTTTTAATTTATTATATACGGCTAATCCTAACGCAGTGAAAACTATATAAGGAAACATTAAAACTGATAGAGCTAAATTTAATACTTTCTTCTCCGGGCAAGCTCGATTTACCTCTTTAAATATTCTACTTGATATATTATACCAAGAAGTAAAAAAATCAGAGTTATAATCTTTATAATGAAATATACTGAGTGGAACGTTAAAATTAGCTAACGGCTCTTGTTCTTCCACAGCATCAAAAAATTCTTCTTCCTCCTCCAAAGTAGCAACAGATTCTACTTTACCTAAATCATCACTATTGTTATTCAAATCAACAACTTTTTCATAATCATCTGCAACAGCCTTATTCATATTATAACCTTACCTCAAGTAACCTAAGTATAGCATAAACAATGACAACTTTCAACTACTAATAATTTAACCTAATACCAACACTTAAATCCTGATATTCCTTAGAATAGAAGTTAGTTCCAATTTCTGTATTAATGTCCAAAGATAAGGCAAGGGTCTGCTCTTTTATATATTCAAACCACGTATTTATTGCTTCCTTAATTTTCTCTTCTTCTGTTTTGATTATTACTCTGATTCTATCTGATATATGAAAATCAGCTTGTTTTCTGGTTTCTTGAATGAGCCTCACGACATCTCTCGCTAACCCTTCTAGAATTAATTCATCATTTAGTTCAGTATTTAGAATGACAACTCCTTTGTTGTTATCAAACACAGCAGAATATCCACTATTTGCTTTTAACAATAGTTCATATTCGCCTTTTTCTATGATGTAATTTTCTGACTCATTACCTAAAAAAACTTGCTCATTTTCAACTTGCTTCCATTTTCCCTCTTTGACATATTGAACTAGTTTCTTAATTTTATCTGGTATTCTCTTTCCAAGCAGCGGAAAACTTAGCTTTAACTCTAGTGATGCAATATCTTCAAGTCTGTTTACTAACTCCAGTTTTTTTACATTTACCTCATCTTTTATCATCTCTTGATATTCATTCATGCTTGGTGTCATTCCAGCACTTTTTTCTTTCTGGATCCCAGTGTCAGCTACTCGGATGACAGGAGAGAACTCTGGGATGACAGAAAACGGCTCACCTTCAAGAAAACTACAGGAAGACTGATGATAAATGATCATACTGCCAAGTGGCTGTCTGATACGTATGTTAAAAGTGTTTCTAATAGAGAGTGCAGAGTTGCATATCTCTCTCACCAAATCCATCTTGGCAATGAGCTGACTATCAAACTTCTCTAATTGTGGAAAATTAGCCAAATGAACAGATGTTTCTTCATACTTAAGCCCTTGCCATATATTCTCTGTTATAAGTGGCAACAAAGGAGCTGCAGCTCTTAGTATGTAATAAAAAACCGTATATAGAACATTATAAGCATCAGTTTTATCCTGATCCAAATCACTTTTCCAAAAACGCTCGCGACTGCGACGAATATACCAATTATTTAGCACTTCAAAAAAGTTCATTAAAATTTTGCAAGCCTCTTGGGAGTTATAGTTGTTCATAGAAGCTTGGATACCTTCTACAGCTTCAAAACACTTGGAAATCATGTAACGATCAATAGTGCTTTGATAATCCTTACAAACTTCAGCTTTAATCCCATCTGCATTTGCATACATGGTAAAAAAGTGATAGCTATTCCAAATAGGTTTTATTACGTTTTTCAGAACATCTCGTATTGAGTTTCCTTCTTTATCGAGTAGCAAATTACCACCACAAACAATAGATCCAGAAAGCATAAGAAAACGCAGTGCATCAGAACCGTATCTATCAAAAACCTCCATTGGATCTGCATAGTTATTCAAACGTTTGGACAATTTTTGCCCTTTTACATCCAAAACAACACCGTGGCATATGCAGTTCTTAAATGGTTCCCTATCAAACAAAGCAGTGGACAATACAAAGAGCGTATAAAACCACCCCCTGGTTTGCGCTATGTATTCAGTGATAAAATCCGCAGATTCAAACCACTCCTTATTTTCAAACGGATAGTGGATTTGCGCAAATGGCATCGAGCCAGATTCAAACCAGCAGTCAAACACGTCAGGTACACGGCGCATAACTGATTTTCCTGTTGGATCATCAGGATTTGGTCTTGTTAAAGTATCGATAAATGGTCTGTGCAAGTCGTCTATTTTAACATTAAAATCTCTCTCCAGTTCTTCTATTGAACCATATACATCTACTCTTGGATATCTCGCATCATCTGATTTCCATACAGGGATTGGCGTACCCCAGAATCGATTGCGTGAAATTGACCAGTCGTGTGCCCCTTCAAGCCATTTTCCAAATTGACCATCTCTAATGTGGTTTGGTATCCAATTAACTCTCTTATTTAGCTCTACCATTCTGCTTTTGAATTTTGTAACTGCAACATACCAAGAAGGCATAGTGCGATAGATCAAAGGAGTGTCAGTTCTCCAGCAGTGTGGATAATTGTGAATATATTGCTCAGTTTTAAACCAATTCCCTTGCTCTTTTAATTTTTTTATTACTGTATCATTGGTATCAAAAACATGAACCCCTGCCAAATCTGAAACTTCAGCAGTAAATTTTCCACTGTTATCAATTGGACAAATAACTGGAATATCATGGCTTTGGCAAAGGTAAAAATCTTCCTCACCAAATCCAGGAGCAGTATGCACAACGCCAGTACCATCTTCTTCTGTCACATAATCAGCGATGAAAACGCGGAATGCATTTTTCGTATCTTTAAAGTAATCAAATAGTGGTTTATAAGGAAGACCTGCAAGATCATTCGCTTTAAGTTTTATATTGCAGTTTTCATATGGAATATTGTTTTGTTCAGAGTGGCTGATAAATTTCTCTAGGTAGCTTTCAGCAAAAATATAAATTTCACTGTTCACTGAACTCCTTTCATTAACTTCTGTCATCCCAGTGCTTCGACACTGGGATCCAGAAATAGATTCCAGCGTCACGCGCTGGAATGACATCAAGGAGTGAACTGAAACTGCACAATACTCAATATCTTTCCCTATCGCCAAAGCCAAGTTGCTCGGCAACGTCCAAGGAGTTGTAGTCCAAGCAAGTAATTTACACTTTCGTTTAACACTTTTAAATTGCTGTGGGTTTTCTAAAAGCTCAAATGCAACAGTTACAGCTTTGCTAACTTTTTCTCTATACGCGTTATCAAGCCTTGTTTCGAAATTAGATAATGGAGTTTCGCATGCCCAGCTATATGGTACAACGCGCATTGATTCATACACCAGACCCTTATCATAAAGCTGCTTGAATGCCCACATGACCGACTCCATGAATGATTTATCCATAGTCTTATAGTCATTGTGAAAGTCTACCCACCTTGCTTGCCTATTTACATACTTCTCCCACTCTGATGAAAATTTCATCACAGAAGTACGGCAATGATCGTTAAATTTATCAATACCAAACTTCTCTACCTCAGTTCTGCCAGATATTCCAAGTTCCTTTTCTGCTCCCATCTCAGCCGGTAATCCATGGCAATCCCAGCCAAATCTACGTTCAACCCTTTTTTGAAGCATAGTTTGATATCTTGCAAATGCGTCTTTGATGAAACCAGTGAGTAAATGTCCATAATGCGGAAGTCCATTTGCAAACGGAGGCCCATCGTAAAAGACAAAACAATTATCCTTGGAACGTTCTTCAACTGACCGCTCAAAAACTTTGTTTTCCTGCCAAAATTTTATGATTTCCTTTTCTAACGATGAAAAATCAGGACTACTTACTGTATCAGGATAATGCTTTGACTTCATGTTCGCTATGTAAAACTAAAGAATATAGGGCTTTCTGAAAAATTACAAATTCAAAAATATTTCCGTAGCTCACACCCCAACAAACTATTCTGCCGAGCTTCCAATACCTTTTTTTAAGTTTTACTTGCAGTTTTTATTGTTTTACTTAACATTAACCCAGGCTTTAGGGGTATTTTATGGATCAGAAGACAGATAAGTTTCCACAATTTTTAAAAATGTTGTGCTTTGTTGAAATGTGGGAACGTTTCTCTTACTATGGAATGAGGGCACTTTTGGTCCTATTTTTGACTTCTCACTTAGGTTTCACTGATGAGAGGGCCTTTACTATTTACTCATTATTTGCTGCAACAGGTTATGCTATACCAATACTTGGAGGTTTTTTAGCTGATAAGTTGATGGGATTCCGCAACATGGTGTTGCTTGGAGGGATAGTGATGATAGCAGGTCATGCTTGCATGTCATTGGTTAAGTTTGAACCAGGTTTATTATATTTAGGTTTATCTCTAATAGCCATAGGTACTGGTATGTTTAAAGGGAACGTAACTAACTTACTTAGTTCATGCTATGGCAAAGACGATCCTGAACGTAGCAGAGGCTTTACTTTATTTTACGTAGGTGTGAATATTGGAGCAATATTGGCTTCTATTTCATGTGGTTATGTAGCCCACTTGTTTGGCTGGCACTACGGCTTTGGTTTAGCTGGTATTGGGATGTCTATAGGGCTAATCTTTTTTCTCAAATTTCAGAATCTTTTAGGAGATAGCGGCCTTTCTCCTTATCCAGAGCTTATGAATAAGCGCATATTAGGGATTAAAATTTTTGGTATAGTATTGATAGGAAGCTTTTTGTCATCATCAATAATTGCTAAAATGCTTATACATAGTGAATTTTTTACTAATATGCTCATATTTATTGGAATAACAGCTCTGGGCATATTTATTTATATAATATCTAAATTATCAGCAGAACAAAGACGAAAATTAGTGGCATTATCTATTCTTGTGGTATTTTTCTTGTGTTTTTTTGCTTTAGAAATGCAGCTTGGCTCTTTGGTTAACTTATTCACCGAAAGAAACGTTATTAACAATGTATTAGGTATAACAATCCCAGCTTCAGTTTCTCAAGCCATAAATCCTTTGTCAATTATAATATTTGGCTTTCTTTTTGGAACATACATGAAGTTTAAGCAAAAATATGCAACTTCCATGTTTACCCTTGGCCTTCTGACAATGGCTATGTGTTTTTTCACACTGTACATAGGATGTTTAAACTCTAACATTGAAGGTAAAGTAGAATACTTATATTTAATAATTGCTATCTCCTTTATGGGACTGGGAGAATTATGTATTGCTCCATTAGTCCAAGAACAAGCAACTACACTAGCCCCCAAAAACCTTAGAGGAGTAGTGATGGGTATAGTAATGCTGTCATTAGCGTTTTCTAACCTAGCCGGAGTTGCAATATCAAAATTTATGTCAGTTCCTTCAGTAAATGGTAAAATAAATTATTTAGAATCTTTAGAAATATATAAAGAGGGTTTTTTAAAGGTGGGAATATTTAATTTAATGCTCGTTATTGTATTTTTATTCTTCTTCAATTTTATACATAAAGTTGTTACTAACTCATCTTGTACAAAAAATTGATATAGGTAAGCTCAAATTTGTAGGTTTAAGGTACCCGTTCAGCAGAGGTAGCAATTAAACTTTGTAACTTTTGAAAAAGATTATGATTGCATTTTTTCAATACTCTTTGCTTAAGATTTATATTTAACGCTGCTTAAAATCAGTGAAATGCACACCCCAGCAAACTACTCTGCCGAGCTTCCAACACTTTCACATTTACTATTTTGTCCCTGTATTTATCTTCAGAATCATCAATGCACACTGATTGCATATATGGGCTTTTACCAATAATTTGGTTTTGGTGTTTACCTTTTTTATCGCTAAATAGAACAGGTATAGTTTTACCTACCATACTCTGGTTAAACTCAAGTTGTTGCTTACTAATTAATTTCTGTAAACGAAGAAGGCGCTCTGTTTTAACCTCTTCTGGTACTTGATCTTTTCTTTCCGCTCCCGGTGTGCCTGGTCTTGGGCTGTATTTAAAACTATAAGCCTGAGCATATCTAACTTTTTCTACTAATTTCATAGTTTCTTCAAAATCTTTTTCGGTTTCTCCAGGAAAACCAACAATAAAATCAGAAGAAAATTCGATTTCAGGTTTCAATTTGCGAAATCTGTCTATTATTTCCAAATACTCCTCTGCAGTGTGTTTCCTGTTCATCGCGTGCAATATTTTATTCGAACCAGACTGCACAGGCAGGTGAACAAACGGCATGAGCTTTGGCTCTTCCGCATGTGCCAAGTAGAGAGATTCATGCATATCTCTTGGATGAGAAGTTGTATAACGAATCCTCTCTAGCTTTTCAATTTTAGCAATATGACTAATTAATTTTCCTAAATCCCACACTTCCCCTTCGCACTCCCCATGGTAAGCATTGACGTTCTGACCAAGCAAATTGATCTCATTTGCCCCATTTGCAACTAATTTCAATGCTTCACGAAATATTTCATTCACTGGCCGTGAATACTCAGCTCCACGAGTATAGGGCACTACACAAAACGTACAAAATTTATCACAACCCTCTTGTATGGCAAGAAACGCAGAAGACCCCTGGCTATTGCCATAGCATTCATCTGGCAATTTATCAAACTTTGCAACTTCAGGAAAATCAGTGTTTATTACATGACCTTTACTTCTGCTTGCTTTGACTATCAGCTCCGGTAAGGTAGCGATACTCTGCGGACCAACAACAATATCAACAAAAGGAGCCCTTCTGAACACTTCTTCTCCCTCTGCTTGCGCTACACACCCAGCCACCACTATAGTCATTTCTTTTCGTAACGAATGAATCTTCCCAAGCTCTGAGTAAAGTTTTTCTGCTGCCTTCTCTCTAATGTGACAAGTATTCAGTATCACTAAATCGGCTTTCCCTGCATCACTAACAACGTTGAACCCCAAAGGTTTAATTACATTTTCCATTAAAACGGAGTCATAAACGTTCATCTGACAGCCGTAAGTTTTAATATATAGGCCTTTCATATTTGGTATGTCTTTTTCAAAATTTCTTCACCCTACACGTAAATGTCTAACAGACCAGCGCGTGACGCTAGTGAACTTGCTAGCACAATAGATTTTGACAAAATTATACGAAAAACTGGATCTCAGTGTCAAGCACTTGGATGACAAGTTCTCGGCAACCCCTACGTCATACCATCACGGTATCTCTAGATCCCGCTAACAAGTAGCGGGATGACGGTTGTCAGGGTGTCATGAAAGTAGCTAACACTGGCTTCCATCCAAGAGGGCAGTGCCCTCTTCTTGTCATCCCAGTGCTTGACACTGGGATCCAGGAAAAAGAATGGTGTCATCCGAGTAGCTTGACACTGGCATCCAGGAAACTTAATTGCAAGTAATGCATTGAGTTTGGTGAGTATGGGTTTTGCGTTATAGAATGAAGCACTTTTGGTGAATTTGTAAAGAAAGCTGGATCCCAGTGTCAAGCACTGGAATGACAAGAAAGGGAGCACTGGAATTTTTATTTCAGTATTGTACATTAGCCATGCATCTGAACAGATACGAGCTTTCTGCTTTTTTTGGGTAAGGTCAGTCAAAAAGGTTTTACAACAACCATAATAACTATAACTATTATCAATACTGTAACTGCTTCATTTAAAACGCGAAAATAAATATGTGACTTCTTATTCGAACCCATTGCAAAATTTTTCCTATATTTTGCAAGTAGCATATGAATAATTAACATCAAAAGTATTGCAAATGCTTTTACATGAAACCATCCTTCACGATATGCTTCCCTAATAACCATTAGTGTAATTCCAAGACCAAGTGAGAAAAGCATTGCAGGGTTTATGATATATCTAAGTAGCCTCTTTTCCATTGTTTGAAGCAAGCTATCATTTTCCGATCCCGGTTTTACAGTTGCATGGTAGACATAAAGCCTGGGTAAATAAAGCATACCTGCCATCCACATGATAACAGAGATAACGTGAAAAGCCTCAAGCCAGTGGTAATAGTTCATTAGCAAAAATTTAAAATTCCTGGTATTGTGTTAGTTTAATGAAAAAGAAATCGATATGAAAGCAGAAAATTTCACTAAAGAACAGATAATTGGATTCTACAGGAAAATGCTACTCATACGCAGATTTGAGGAAAAAGCAGGACAATTATATGGGATGGGATTAATAGGCGGGTTCTGTCACCTATCAATAGGACAAGAAGCAGTTGCAGTTGGAACTCAAGCTGCATCAAAATTAGGTGACGCTTTTATCACAAGTTATAGAGACCATGGCTTAATGCTCGCATGTGATTCTGATCCAAATGTTGTAATGGCAGAGCTTACCGGCAAAGAAACAGGATGCTCGAAAGGTAAAGGTGGTTCGATGCACGTATTTGACGTTGAAAAAAAATTCTTCGGCGGGCATGGAATAGTGGGAGCACAAGTTCCAATTGGCACAGGAATAGCATTTGCTAATAAATATAAGAAAAAAGATAATGTGGTATTTACATATTTTGGCGACGGTGCTGCAAATCAAGGACAAGTATATGAATCGTTTAATATGGCATCTTTGTGGGAGTTGCCTGTGGTTTACATCATAGAAAATAATGAATACGCAATGGGAACCTCCGTGCAAAGGTCAACTTTAGTAACAGAGTTATATAAAAGAGGAGAAAGTTTTGGTATTCCTGGAAAACAAGTTGATGGAATGGATTTTTTCTCTGTTTATGAGGCTACAAGCGAAGCAGCGGAACACACACGCAGCGGAAAAGGGCCTATCCTGCTTGAAATGAAGACATATCGATATCGCGGTCACTCAATGTCAGATCCTGCTACTTATCGCTTAAAAGAAGAAGTTGAAGATATGAAGCAAAATCATGACCCTATAAGCACTTTAAAGAAATACATGACAGATAATAAAATGGCTTCAGAAGAAGAGTGCAAAGTAATTGATAAGGAAATACGTGATTTAGTAAAAAAGTCGGAAGATTTTGCCAAAAATAGTAAAGAACCAAGCGTTGATGAGCTGTATACTGATGTTTATAAATTTGTTAGCTAATTTTTTTATCCAGAACTGTACAAACATTGTATAGTAAACGATGTCATCCAAATAGCTCCTTCTCCCGTCATCCAAGTGCCCTCCTTTTTTTGTCATCCCAGTGCTCTGACTACTTGGATCCAGCTGAGTTGGTGAGTATAAAAGTATAGCTAACGCAAGCTCTACGTCATGCCGCCGCGAACCGTCATACCGCGATTCATTCGCGGTATCTCTAGATCCCGCTAACAAGCAGCGGGATGACGGTTGTCAGGCTAGCTGTCATCTCAGTAGTCTCCTTCTCCTGTCATCCGAGTAGCTGACACTGGTTCCTTTATGACGGCAGTAACCCCTTCGGTGTCATTCCAGTGCTTGACACTGGAATGACACCAATAATTGACATTTCACTAGATATTCATTATAAATAATGGAATGCTACAAAGTATAAAAACCATATTAATAGAAGACGATAACGTTAGGCTGGATAGGTACATCAGAAGAATCTTTCCTGATCTAAAGCAATCTGTAATTGAAAAATCTTTAAGGAAAGGATTAATCAAAGTTGATGATTGCAAAGCAAAGTCCAGTGATAGAGTAAATTCTGGGCAAACTATAACGCTGAAGCACTTGAATTATATTGAAAACGCTAATTCTGATCGCAAATATAATGAAAAGTTAGTGAATCTACTAAGAGAGAACATATTATATGAAGACGAATATATACTAGCTATAAACAAACCCGCAGGGGTCATCGTTCAAGGTGGCGTAAAAGTAAAGATTAGCATGAGTGATTTGCTTGACCAAATAAGAGAGGGAGAAACATTTAAAATTGTCCATAGGCTAGATAGAGATACGAGTGGAGTGATAATATTCGCACGCAACGCTAATGTTGCCAGATACCTTATGGAAGAATTTAAAGGACGAAGAGTAAAAAAAACTTATTTAGCATTAACTTCTGGCATACCGAGCAAGGATAGTGGAACAATAGACTATCCATTGGTGAAAAAATATGTTTCAGGTCAAGAAAAAGTGGTCGTTGATGAAAATTCACCTCAGAATGCCACTACGCATTTTTCAATTATAGCAAAATCCAAACACAATGTTGCTTATTTAAAATTACAACCAATTACCGGCAGAACCCATCAGTTACGTGCACATTTAGCTCATATAAATTGCCCTATTCTTGGTGACGGTAAATATGGTGGTAAAAAAGCTTTTATTGATGGGATAGCAAATAAAATTCACCTTCATTCGCATTCTTTATCTTTAAAACTGCCAAACAATAAAGAAATCACTATCACCGCTCCTATCACTAAACACATCGAAAAATCCATTGAAGCGCTATTTTTCGACTGAAACGATTTCACCAATCAACTTTTCTGTCTTTGGCTTTAATTTGAAGCACAGATATTAGGCTAATTAATGTGCAGGCAGTAAGATAAATGCCTGCTGCAAGTTTTGTTTCGGTTTTTTCTATAAGCCACATGCATATGTATGGAGAAAGGCCACCAAAAATTCCT
Organism: Wolbachia endosymbiont (group A) of Udea olivalis; assembly: GCF_964028365.1. Taxonomy (NCBI): domain Bacteria; kingdom Pseudomonadati; phylum Pseudomonadota; class Alphaproteobacteria; order Rickettsiales; family Anaplasmataceae; genus Wolbachia; species Wolbachia endosymbiont (group A) of Udea olivalis. The sequence continues at coordinate 875,365 of NZ_OZ034773.1, read as the reverse complement.
GCAGATATATTATTTGCTAAGCTTACGCCAGTGCATCTTACTTTTGTTGGAAACAGTTCACAAATAACAGAACCATATATTCCAAAAGATGCACCTACTGGTATAGTAATCAATAAGTAAGTTATTATTACGACATAGTGGTTAACGGAAGATAATAATGGTAATACACATGTACCAATCAGAGATAGCATAATCAGTACAGGAATCATTACGCGTTTTCTTCCAACTTTATCAGATAAAATTGCAAAAAGTACCGCAGATGCTGCAAATACAACCTGTATTACTATCCTCATTAAATCTTTAACACTAATAGATAAAATAACTAGCTCTTTTATTGATATATTATAAAACATTATTGCTGCGTAGACAATTGCATTCTGAGCAATTCCCAGATTGATTGAAATAATAAGCGGTCTTTTATAGTTTCTTACTAGTTCTAACAATGGTGAATGTGCTAAATTATTAGCGTACTTATTAGTTTTATATCCTAAGCTTTCTTTTAATATGTACCTAGTTAAAAAACCTATTGTCCCCAAAAAAAAGCAAAAATAAAAAAGCAACTTCCATCCCCATATTTCATAGTTCTCACCTGTAACTCTTTTGCAGATAAATATCATTGTTATGCATAAGAGCGTTCCAAGGGCTCCGCTAAAGGGCTTCATACTTCCTAAGAAACCTAGATTTTTTTTATCTTTTGAATGCTCTATCGTAAATGCTGTATTAATGCTTGTTTCACCTCCTGCAGTTATTCCTTGCACTATTCTACAAAACACAAGCAATACAGGTGAAAGCAACCCTATTTCTTTATACCCAGGTATAATTCCCATAATTGTGGATGATATTGAAATTAATATTACTGAAGTAAGTAAAGTCTTTCTTCTGCCATACTTATCTCCCATATAACCAAAAATTACTGCACCAATTGGTCTAAACGCAAAACCAATTGCAAAAACACCAAGGAATTTGAGTGTACTCAAATAATGATCTTCTGATGGGAAAAAAACGTTGATGATTGTATCTGTTAATACTCCAAAAAGAGTGAGTTCATACCACACAATCATGTTACAGATCATGCCCGATAGTATTGCTTTTCGGATATTATTCATGGTCTTTCAATTTAACATAACCTAATATATCATTAACCGGTGCTCCTTGCTATAAAATTTTTCATTCAATAACCTTCAAGGATAATTCACGTAAATGCTTATCCTCCAACTTGGAAGGAGCACCCATTAGAACATCTTCACCTTGCTGGTTCATAGGAAAACAGATTACTTCACGAATATTTGGCTCATCAGCAAGCAGCATAACTATTCTATCAACTCCTGGTGCTATTCCACCATGAGGAGGAACACCAAATCTGAATGCACGTACAAGTGCACCGAATCTTGTATCAACTTCTCCCCGGCTATAACCTGCAATGGCAAAAGCTTTATACATGATATCCAGTTTGTTATTACGAATCGCCCCACTTGACAGTTCTATTCCATTGCAAACAAGATCATATTGGTAAGCAAGGATATCCAGTGGATTTTTGTCCTCTAAATCTTTCAGACCACCGTGTGGCATGGAGAATGGGTTATGAAAGAAATCTATTTTTTTACTTTTATCGTCATATACAAAATATGGAAAATCAATGATCCAACAAAACTTGAAGATATTATCATCTATAAGACTGAGTTCTGACCCTAAAAGAGTGCGTACTTTTCCTGCAATGTTTGCCGCCTCATTCTCTTTGTCAGAAGCAAAAAATACACTATCTCCTGGCTCTATGTTTGTTGCTTCTCTTATGTGGTTTAGCCTATTTTCATCAAGAAATTTAGCAATTGGGCCTTTCGCAGTTCCATCTTTATCAAACGTTATATATCCAAGACCCTTAGCACCGAATTCTTTTTGCGCATGTTCTATCTTTTTATCAAAGAAGCTGCGTGGTTCCTCTGCTGTTTTAGGTGCAGGGATGGCTCTCACTACCATACCACGCTCAATATTGCTTTTGAAAATATTGAACCCTGAATCACGAAAAATTTCTGTAACATCGCTGATTAATAGTGGATTACGCAAATCTGGCTTGTCAGAACCATACTTAAGCATTGCCTCTTTGTATGTAATGCGTGGAAAATCTTTATCGACAGACTTGCGAGAAAATTTGGCGAACACTTTATATAAAGCAGATTCAATAACGTCAAATATGTCCTCTTGAGTCACAAAAGACATTTCAAGATCTAGCTGATAAAACTCTCCCGGAGAACGGTCAGCCCTTGCGTCTTCATCACGAAAACATGGTGCAATTTGGAAATATTTATCAAACCCTGAAACCATGAGCAACTGTTTGAAAATCTGCGGAGCTTGTGGCAATGCATAGAACTTGCCAGGATTTAGCCTGCTTGGCACTAGGTAGTCGCGTGCTCCTTCAGGAGAGGAAGCAGTGAGTATTGGAGTTTGAATCTCTAAAAATCCTCGCTCTATCATGAGCTTGCGGAGCTCTGCAATAATTTGTGAGCGCAAAATAATATTGTTGCGGACTTTTTCACGTCTTAAGTCAAGAAATCGATATTTAAATCTCATGTTTTCTGGGTATTCTTGCTCGCCGGTAATGCTTGCCAATATACTTCTTTCTTCTTTTGCTATTTCTTCATCAAAGTGGAACTCAACTTCCGACTCAACGCGCAAATTGTTGACTATCACCTCGATTTCTCCGGTAGAAATAGAGCTGTTTACCGTATCTTCAGTTCTAGCTTCAACTATTCCTGTAACAGTAATTACACTCTCCAATTTTAAATTTGATATCTCATCAAAAAAGTCTTTGTCATTATTAAATACTAGCTGAGTGATTCCGTAGAAGTCCCTTAAATCAACAAAAATTAGGTTACCATGGTCGCGCTTACGATATAACCATCCAGAAAGGGTAACTTCCTTTTCTACGTCGTTCTTCCTCAGTTCATTGCACGTATGAGTTTTATAGCAGTTCATATTTGTTTTACTTCTAAATTCTTTAAGAAGTATAGAAATAAACCTTATTACATACAAGCCCGTTCGTCAGATATTTGCGCAATTTTCGAAATAGAGCAGTACTGCTTTTATATTGTCTTTACCCGCAAAAAAATTGCACAATTTCTATAATTATGGTATAATAGCAAGGGTATTTTTAATGAATTAGATACAGGAAATGCCACTTACACAGATCATATTATATAGCGTAACATTACTTGCTGTAGCTGCAGTATTTCTCTTTTTGAGAAAAATATACAAAAATCGCATTAGAAAAATCATATTTCCTAGAAAAGTTTTTAAAGAAGAGTGGGAAGAAGACAGAAAATTCAATGAATTATATCAAAAAAATAAGCAAAAAGAGTTGCTGAAACAACAAGAAACGCTACGCGAGAAACAAAAAGATGTGCAAGTTTATAAAGAAGATCCAGAAATAGTTGACATAGCAAAACCGGTAGGTAAATGGACAAAGATGGTTATGATGGGTAATGGTTTAATGCAGCGTTTTGCACAATTGATACATAGAGAAGGCGGACAGAAAGGATTTTGGGAGCTGTTTGTAAAAGCTCAGGCTTCAACTCAAGGTAAACATAAGGGAAAGGGCAGATAATCCATGCTTGAATGTGAAAATTTATCCTGCACTCGTAATAATAAGGTACTATTTAAGAATCTCAGTTTTAAAGCTGAGCTAAAATCAAAGATTCTAATCACTGGTCCAAATGGTAGTGGTAAAACCAGCTTAATTAGAAGTTTATCTGGACTTTTACCGCCGGTATCAGGCAATATAAGGCACTGCGGAAAAGATATATATGATGATCCAAAATCCTATATATCTTCTATGGTCTATATAGGCCATAAGAATGCCTGTAAAGATAGCTTAACTGTTGCTCAAAACGTAGAATTCTGGGCAGGAATACGAAATACTAGAGAATTGATTGTGGCAGCTATTTGTTGCTTGCAGTTGCAACCTGTACTTAATATTAGATATGGCGAACTTTCTGCAGGCTGGAAAAGGAGAGTTGCGCTTGCTCGCCTCTTGATTTCTAATGCAAACGTTTGGCTGATAGATGAACCATTTTGTAATCTTGATAGTGCAACGTGTGAATTAGTGCTGAACTTAATCTCAATACGCTCTGAGCAAAATGGTATAGTAATTATTACAGGGCATAGCTCTACAGAGCAATTGTGTGATTTTACAACGATTGATATACGCGATTTCAATAGACTTCTTGCATAGTTTTTGGCAGCACGTTAACAACCATTAGAAACGAAAAAACTTCCTTGACAAACTCCGCCAGCCTCCTTATCATGAAACTGAAGCTATTTATTTATCTTCTCTGTACAGATTAAATGACAAAAAAACTCACGTATCTGGCGTCTCATGTTTAATTTTTTGCACTATGTGCACTCTATGTCTTTATCAAATTTCTAGGTTTTTACCTATACAAGCTGAAATACGCTTATAAAGCATTTAAAACATCAAAAAACGCCAACTTAAAAAATGGATAGTGAATAATTAGCTACCCTAGGGTTTCTTTTGCCTTTTTTTCTGTTTAGTAAATTTCTTAAACATTTATGACTAAAGGTTAGTTGCATTAAAAAGCAGCTAAATCGCGGTTATTAAGCGTTTAGAATAAAAAAACGCCATACTTGAAAGTATAATGTAAGTAATTAGCCAACCACGGGGCTTCTTTTGCCTTTTTTTTTATTTGGTAAATTCCTTAATGTTTATGGCTAAACGACAACCGTCATCCCGCTGCTTGTTAGCGGCTAAGGGATACCGCGAAGGGATACTGCGAATGAATCGCGGTATGACGGTTAATTATTCTGCGGCGGTATGACGTAGAGCTCGCGTTAGCTATACTTTTATACTCACCAACTCAGTATCCAATCTGGATCCAAGTAGTCAGCTACTTGGATGACACCCTGTTGAGGCTGCGCTTACACATTCCACTTTCTATGCTCACCAAACAAATTTGCTTATTCGCAGCAAAATTTTCTGGATCCAAGTATTCAGCTACTCGGATGATATCTTTGTGTTTGAAGCAAAACCAGCTATAACATTTCTTCGCAAACAAATGTTCGTACAGTTGTGCGCGTGATGCTGGAATCTAGACAACAATTAGATCCTATTGTCAAGCAATAAGCTACATGTGCTATTTATTTAGTAGATTAAATATGAAGTTTAAAACTCTGCTATTGACTTCCTGTAGAACTAGTGAAAACCAAACTTGCTTAAAACCACTTAATTAGTTATAGTTATAAGTTTAGGTACAGCAAAATGACAGCTTTTGTCCCCTTGATTATTTTTTTAATCTTGTATCTTGGAAGTGGTGCTTATTTTTCTTTTATCGGAACTGATAATCCACTTCATCAGGTTTCACCAGTAATCTGCTTATTACCAGCACTATTTTTTGCTGTCTCACGTGGTACAAATAAAATTCAGCATAACATCGATACTGTTATCAAGGGCATGGGTGACAAAAACACCCTTACTATGTGTTTAATTTTTTTATTTTCTGGAGCATTTTCTGCGGTGACTCAATCAATCGGTAGCGCAGACACTGTTGCTAATTTAATTCTTAATTTCCTTCCAGCAAGATTACTGCTGCCTGGAGTATTTTTGGCTTCTGCTTTTATTTCAACTGCAATTGGCACATCTATGGGAGTTGTTGCGCTGATGGTACCTATAGCTGTTAATCTGGCAAAAAGTGGAGCTTTTGGTCTCGAAATAGGAACTGCAACTGTAGTAGGTGGTGCCGTGTTTGGCGATAACCTTTCGATGATATCTGATACCACCATTGCATCTGTTTCTTCACAGGAAGCTTCAGCAAAAGATAAACTTAAAATGAACTCTAAAGTTGCACTTATTGCCAGCATTATAACACTCATCTACCTAGCAGTTGCCTCAAATAGTACAAAAATTATTTCTATATCAAATTTAGATTATTATTCTATAATAAAAATTATTCCTTACATTTCTTTAATAATCATGGGGCTGCTTGAAGTCGCCACTTTAGTAACAATAACTATAAACATAATTATTGCTGGTGTGCTAGGAATAACTTTTTTTGACTATGCTATCATTCAATTTCCTCATGACGTGTATGACGGTTTCAAAAAAGTAAACGAAATAGTGATATTTGCTCTATTTATCGGTGGATTGAGCCATATAATGTACAAGCAAGGTCAAAAAGCGTTGCATAAACTCATCGATGAAAGCAATATCACAAAAACTAAAGCTGAATTTGTGATAGCAGGAATTGCGTCTATGTTTACTACCTTAGTTGCCAATAATACCATTGCTATTTTACTAAGTGGTGGCATTGCAAAAAGGCTTGCACAAAAACACAGTATTGCGCCACATCGCAGCGCATACTTATTAGATGTTTTTGCTTGTGCTACAAAAGGTATCTTACCTTATGGTTCCCAACTATTGCTAGCAGGTAGCATCGCCTCTGTATCACCTATTTCTTTATTAACACAGGTATATTATTGCTTTATTCTAGCGGCAGTTACAATAGGCGAAATAATCATCAACAGCAGAAAAGAGAAACATTGTGCGGCTGCAACTTAGAGTTTCTCTTTTTTTACCCATAAGGAACGGAATTACTTGACACCCTTCGCCAACCCCCTTATTATGATGTGTAGTACAATGATACAAATTAAGAATTCCCCCATCCTGTGCTGGTTCTTCGATCTGAAATCCTACTTCTACCTGATCACAACCAATGTTAATTTGTCCTATTAATGCTTTAATAATGCCGCGCTTAGTTTGCCAATCTAGCTGTTCCAGGTTCGATTTTACACTAGAATAAAAATTCTTTATGCTATTTATAATAAGACTTATTCCTTTTTCTACTGCCTTCTGATCAACTACCTTTTTTTTCTCTTCTTCTATCCCTTGTAAGCGTTCTTTCATTTTTCTCATTGTCTGTTTAAATTCTTCCTCGCTTATATATCCTTTCTCTCCTGCATTTTCTTGACTATAATAATCTTCCATTAATTTTTCGATACCTTCTTTTATTTGATTTTCTCTTCTTGCAAACTTTTTCTCTGATGATTCATCATTTTTATTTTCTAATACTCTACGTTGGTATTCCTTTTTTATCATCTCTGGGTTTTTTAGTACATCTTTCACCTTTTCCCATACTGACCTTACCCAGAAAAAGTGGAGAGAAAGAAAAGAGTTTTTTTGGGTAAAATAAAATTTTGGAGGATTAGAAATGGCAAGAGAATATACGGCAGAATTCAAATTGGAAGCTGTTAAGCTGGCAAATGAACAAAGAAAGGTAGGTCAACCAGTTGCAAAAGTAGCAAGAGATCTAGGAATAAGGGATAGTGTATTAGGAAAATGGATGAAGAAATATAACGAAAAAAAGTCAGCGGCAAATGCATTTCCAGATGTAGCACCTTATGACAAAGAGAGATTTGATTTACAGAAAGAGTTAGCAAAAGTAACAAGAGAAAGAGACATTTTAAAAAAAGCCCTGGCCAGTCAAAAAGAGTAAAATATTTTTTCATAAAAGAGCATAGTAAACACTATAAAGTGCAGGAATTATGTAGGGTTTTCTGCTAGTGGCTACTATAAGTGGACTACAAGGAAAATAAGCAGTAGAGAATCAGCAAATAAAGAGTTATTAGCAGATATTCAAAAAATATATCAAGCTTCTAAATGTAGATATGGAGCTCCTAAAATTCATGCTGAATTAAAGGCTTTGGGTAAAAGTTGCAACTTAAAAACAGTGCAAAGTATTATGCAGAAAAATGGTATTCAGGCTATATTGAGAAGAAAATTTAAAATTAAGAAACAACAAACGGACAGTAGCTCCCAATATATTAGACCAAAACTTTATTGTCGATCAACCAAATAAAGTATGGGATTACTTATATAAAAACCAAAGAAGGATGACTATATTTGGCAGCAATAATTCTCACGCATGGTAGTTAATGAGCAGTTCAATAAATAAACAATTGGTTATGGACTCTTTATTAATGGACGTTAACAAGCGTAAACCTGCCAAAAATCTACTATTACATAGTGATCAAGGTTCACAATATACTTCGCAAGGTTATCAATATCTCTTATCCATAAAAAACATAGATGAGTCATAAAGGTTGTTGTTACAACAATTCTGTTGTGGAAAGCTTCTTCAGTTCTCTAAAAAGGGAGTTACCAATAGACACCTCTCGGCACTCTAAACAGCATATCAAAACTGCTATATTTGAATATATAGAAATTTTTTGGGAGTGTTAAATAAACCATACGCGTCAAGTTAAGGAAAAGTGTAAGTAAAGTTGATAGAGTGAAGGAAAATAATAAGGTATAAATTCTCTTGGATATATGAATGAGAGAACTTACAATGGACAGAATAGCTTGCTTATCAAAAGACCTCAATGAATTCTTTAATGAAAAAGCAGACGAAATATCAATTGCAGTAGGTTTTATAAAAAGAAAGAGAAAACTTAATGGCTCATCATTCATAAAAGCTATGGTTTTTGGTAACATAGGAGTTGATGATTGCAGCATAGAAACAATGTGCCAATTGCTAAATGAAGACTCGATAGAAATTACAAAACAGGGTTTAGATTTTAGGTTTAGTGAAGAAGCAGTTGAGTTCATGAAAAAAATGTATAACGAAGCTTTGTGTTTATTTAAAAAAAGTCTACAGATTGATTGCAAAATTTTACAGCAATTTGGAAGCGTTAAATTATTGGATAGCAGCTACATTAGCCTGCCCAGTAGCATGGAAGATATGTACAAAGGATATGGCAGTAGCTATAGAGATTGTGAGAATAATACCAAATCAGGAATAAAGCTACAGTTAGTCTTTGATTACCTGAATCAAGCGCTAGATAAGTTAAATTTTATGGAAGGAATAAGGTCGGATCAAGGTTATAGGGATTATCTGAACGGTTTATCAGCCAATGATTTGCTAATATTTGACTTGGGCTACTTTGTGCCTAGTTCTTTTAAACAGATTGATGAAGCAGGTGCATATTTTGTTAGTCGTTATAAGTCTGATACCAATATATATGATATAGAAACAAATCAAAAAATAGAGCTATTGGAGTATTTGGAAGGTCAATTATCTTCAGAAAAAGAAGTATTATTAGGAAAGGAAGTAAAAATTAAGGTAAGAATTATATGTCAAAAGCTAACTGAAGAACAGTCTATGGCTAGAAGAAGAAAGGCTAATAAATTAGCAAAGTCACATGGATATACATCTTCTCAAAAGAATCAAAAGTTATTAGATTGGTCAATATTTATAACTAATGTTCCAGAGAGTAAAATTAATGCTGAACAAATATTGACGGTTTATAGAGTAAGATGGCAAATCGAATTACTATTTAAACTATATAAAAGTCATATCAATCTTGATAAACTAAAAGGAAAGACAAATCCATTTAGAGTATTGTGCGAGCTATACGCAAAATTATGTGCTATTCTCGTATTTCACGGAATGATTGGCTGTGTAAAACTAAAAAAGAACACGGAGCTCAGTTTAACAAAGGCATTTATTGAATTGAAAAGGCGGGTTAGAGAGCTCTTTTTGATATTAAACAATATTGTCAATAATTTAAAAATTTTTCTAAAAAAGCTTACTATAATCTGGTCAAAGTTTTCTTTGAAAGACAGATATAGGAAGACCAGGGTATCTACTTTAAGCTCTCTACATTCCTTAACTTGACGCGTATGGTTAATATAACTGGCTCATTTTTTGTCTTTAGATGATTTACTATTTCTTCATTGAGATATTCTCGTTCAATGAAATTTCCACTAGCTATTTTAGGTGGAATGTTCCACCGTTCAAATAGATCTTCTCTAGGTTTGAGACTATAAAGATGTTCTATAACTTCCCTAAAATAATCGTCTTTTCTTGTTAGATAAGAAACTTTGCTACCCTGTTGTGCCCACCATTTCCCTACCTTATCATATACACGGACAAAAACTGTATCAATATCTTCTTCCCCTGATATTTTGTATATATTCCCTATTTCTTTCTTAATAATATCATCTAATTTTGAATGATTAGGTTGATCAACTACAAACCTTATTCTAAGTAAAAAATCTTCTATTTCATCGTCACTACCACAACTGAAGTATTTTTTCAGTTCAGTATGATTTTTTATTTTGTAGCACGTTCCTTTTTGACCTTCATAAATATTTAAAGTGTTATCATTTGTTAACTTTGACTCTTCCAGATACTTCTCTAATGTTTCTACGCTTCCTTGCTTCTCTGTACCTTTTTTTAGGTTCACATTGACATTAGTATGAATGACAAGCGTAATATCACTGTTCTTACACTCAGGGTTTTGCTTAATCTCAGGATGAGATTCAAAATATTTGTTTAACCCGAAATCTTCTTTCTGTTGCTTTCTATCATTTCCATCAATAAACAAATCTTCAAAAGTAATATTCTTCGAAGAGCGATGTGTATTGCAGTGCTTAGCTTGAACCAAGATAATTCTCGATTTGTTCTTCTGATCTTTATACTCAAAAAAAATATCATCAAAGGCTCCAAAACCTTCTATGTTTGATGCTAACCAAAAGTCAATTTTACTACTTAACCCATGAAGTAGATACAGCATTAATAATTTTACTTCATACTTGCGACCATGATCACCTGTTGATGTGCCATCTCTCTTCTTAAATGTACGATTACTAAGTACTTCAGACTGTTTGTTTTCTACATTCATACCCTACTAAACCTACGAATAACTTCTTTCTATAAAAAATTAAAGTCACCAAGTGCCTAAGATAATGCAACAGATTCTTTAACATTGTAATAACAGTGCCGAACAGGGTCAATTTTGTTTGCTGTCTTAAGCATAAAGACTCCCCAAATCTAATATGTAATTGCTGTAGGCTGCATTTAGTAATATAATCTCATATTAAATAAGACTTTACTTAAGTTTATGCTAGATTCTCCGCTAATTTTGACAGCCATTCTTATATTTTTCATTTTTACGTTGTCATTCTTTTTTATAAGAAAGATATTTGGGTCAACAAATAAGAAGATAATAAAATCCTTTAGGAAAATTGTTCAGCAAATAAATGCATTAGAAACAGAAATGCAGAGCTTATCTGATGAGGAGCTTGCTGGTAAAACTGAAGAATTCAATCGAGAATTGAAAAATGGGAAAACGTTAAATGATCTTCTCGTACCTGCATTTGCAGTTGTGCGTGAAGCCTCTCGAAGATTTCTTAACATGAGGCACTTTGATGTTCAACTGATTGGTGGAATGGTGCTCCACAATGGCATGATATCAGAAATGAAAACAGGAGAGGGAAAGACACTCGTTGCAACTTTAGCTGCATACCTTAATTCTTTAGAAGGGAAAGGCGTACACGTCGTAACTGTTAACGATTATCTTGCAAAACGAGACACAGAGTGGATGAGCAAATTATATAATTCTCTTGGGGTTTCTGTTGCGTTTATTACGAATAACTTGACAGACGAAGAGAGGAAAGAGGCTTACAGTGCAGATATCGTGTATTCCACAAATAACGAGCTTGCCTTTGATTACCTGCGAGACAATATGAAATTTTCTCAAGAAGACATGGTTCAGAGAGGCTTTCACTACGGAATAGTTGATGAAGTGGACTCAATACTCATTGATGAAGCTCGCACTCCGCTTATTATTTCTGGCCCGGTTGAGGAAAACAATCAGATATATAAGCATATCAATAAAATAGCAACCAAATTAGTTGACTCCGATTATGAAGTAGATGAAAAAGGTAGAACGGTATTCTTGACTGAAGATGGTATTTCACGAGTGGAGGAACTACTAAGGTCATACAATCTCATTCCTGAAAATTCCTCGCTCTATGATACTGACAGCATGATAATGACTCATTATATAGACCAAGCATTACGTGCACATAAGCTGTTTACTGCTGATAAAGATTATATAGTAAAGGATGGCAAGGTAGTGATTATTGATGAATTTACTGGGCGTATGATGGAGGGCAGGAGATATTCCGATGGTCTTCATCAGGCACTTGAAGCGAAGGAGAATCTTGAAATTCAGCATGAAAACCGAACTTTAGCATCGGTCACATTTCAGAATTACTTTCGTATGTACAATAAACTTTCCGGAATGACTGGAACAGCAGCAACAGAGGCAGAAGAGTTTAGTGATATATACAGATTAAATGTAGTAAAAATTCCAACCAATGTATCTGTAAAAAGAGTTGATATTGATGATGAAATTTATGGCACAGGAAAAGAAAAATTTAATGCTGTGTTAAAGTTCATAGAAGAATGCCATAAACGCCTTCAACCGGTCCTTGTCGGCACGGTAAGCATCGAAAACTCTGAGAAGCTTTCTGCGCTTTTGCAAAGCCATTCTCTTAAGCATTCCGTATTAAACGCTCGTTATCATGAACAAGAGGCGTACATAATAGCACAAGCTGGAGTGCCAGGCAGTGTCACCATAGCAACTAACATGGCAGGACGTGGAACTGATATTCAGCTTGGTGGAAATGCTGAAATGATTGCAAAGGTGGAGCTAAAGAAGATAAAAAATGCTGATGAAAGAGAAAAAAAATACCAAGAAATAGTTGAAAGAGTAAAAAAAGATAAGGAAATTGCTATAAAAGCTGGTGGTTTATGTGTGGTTGGAACCGAAAGACATGAAAGCAGGAGAATAGATGATCAATTACGCGGCCGTTCTGGTCGTCAGGGGGATCCTGGACTTTCTAAGTTCTTTTTATCGCTCGAAGATGACCTAATGAGAATATTTGGCTCTGATAGAATGAGAAGTTTTTTACAAAAAGTAGGGCTAAAGAATAACGAAGCTATTCATCATCCATGGATCAATAAGGCACTCGAAAAAGCACAAAAGAAAGTTGAAGCTAGAAACTATGACGTGCGGAAATCTCTACTTAAGTTTGATGACGTAATCAACAACCAACGTAAAGTTATTTTTAAGCAGAGAAACAATATCTTAGGCAACGAAATTAATGATTTACTTGAAGTATATAGCGAAGTAAATGAGAGCGTAATAGAAGGTATAGTCCAAAGTGGCTATTATGAGGATTATATTGAAGATATAGTCAAAGAATTCCATACAAGGTATGGAATAACGCTTGATAAAGAAGATTTAGCAAAGTTTTTAAACAAACAAGAAGTTTTGGATTATATAAATGATAAGATACAAGAATTTTTTACTGAGAAAGAAAAATATTTCAACAGTCAGCACACTACAGATTTGTGGAATACGATCGTGAAGCAAATGATGATAATGACACTTGATCATTTATGGAGGGAACACCTTTCAGTTCTAGAGAGCCTAAGACAAAGCATAAGCCTACGTGCCATGGGGCAGAAAGATCCACTGAATGAATTTAAACGCGAAGCTTTCTTGATGTTTGAGTCAATGCTTGAAAAATGGAAGGAACTCACCATTCACCGCCTAGCGCACTTTAAGTTGGCAGATAACCAAGAGATAGGCAATAGGTTACATTCTGCTAGAAATAGCAGACTTCCCAAAGTCTCAAGAAACGACAAGTGCCCTTGTAATTCTGGAAAGAAGTACAAACACTGCCACGGCGCGGTTACTGTGGTGAATTAATAATTATGGTTGTACAGTTTGTTTATTTCCATCAACATTACTGCAGCTAACCTCACTTAGCTTACTGTTTAATGAATGCTCTGATGACTTATATGCAACCCCATAGGAAATTCCACCAACGATCAGTGCAGATGCCACAGTAATTACAACTATTGCTAGTGCAGGTAATGCAGTAGCATAAATGAGTGCTAATGGAGCAACAATGGCAGCTAATATACCTACAGTAATTCCTGCTGTTATAGCTTTAGGTCTATGAATAAATGATGGATCTGCACCATAATTTAGCAGAAGTTTCGCTACTTTTGGATGTTGATAATTTAGTCTTGGATGTTCACCATGAGTGTAATAAACAGCATAATATAAAGGAGTTCTTCCGTCTTTATCTTGTGCATTAACGTCTGCTCCCTCTTCTAGCAAAACTTCTACTACTTGTGTGTATCCATTCTCAGCAGCATAATGTAAAGGACTTCTTCCATATCTGTCCACTACATTAACATCTGCCTCTTTTTTTATAAGATGTTTTACTACTTCTATATGACCACTATAAGCAGCATAATGCAAAGGAGTCCCTTTATCTTCATTTTGTGCATTAACGTCTGCTCCTTCTTCTAGCAAAACTTCTACTACTTGTGCATGCCCATGCTGAGCAGAATAATGTAAGGAGGTTTTTTCCCATTCATCTTGTACATTAACATTAGCTCCGTTTTTTGTTAAGTATCTTACTACTTTTTCATAGCCATTTTCAGCTGCTATAAGTAATAAATTGCACTTGAGCACTATAAACGTGTAATTTATATCAAATTCGTTTTTTTTCCACTCATCATATATAAGTTGATTTTCCTGCTGCAGCTTATCTTTAATTCTATCAATTAAATTTTCCTTACTCAGATCTGGACTACTGTTGACTTCTTGTAGTATTAACCTTAATGTCATTTCCTTCTCCAAGATATAAAATTTTATTATGGCATATGGAGTGGATTATGTCAATGAAAAACTAAGAAACTGGTTCTTCTTTTTTTCTATAGCTTTAGGTTTACCTACAATTTGAAAAACAACAAATTCGTCATTCCGCTACTCGTTAGCGCCTCGGCGGTATGATGTAGGGAAACCTTTCTTGGGTTAGCTATAAAGTTAAGATTCGACCAGGGCAGCCGCAATAAGGTAGCAAACGCCATCATGTCTTTAGGAGAGTTTGCTAATGAAGGCTCTTAAGTTGACGCCATTGCCTGAACGGATACGCCAATTTTTATGTTCATTTGTAACCGTTTATTATTTTACACCCCAGTCTTTTTCAAATATTGCTAGCCCTTGGTCAGTAAGTGGGTGATTAATTAATTGTCTAAGTACTTTTGCTGGCACAGTAATTGAATCAGCACCAAACCTTGCAGCTTCTATTACATGCGCTGGGCTTCTCACTGATGCAACAAGAACTTTAGTATCAAAACCGTAATTAGAATATATAGTACATATATCTTCTATTAGCGATAAGCCATCATAGCTTATATCATCAAGGCGACCAACAAAGGGGGAAATAAAACAAGCACCGACCTTAGCGGCAAGCAGTGCTTGTCCAGGAGAAAAACATAATGTGATGTTAACAGGTATTTTATGCTCTGTCCATAACTTTTTACAAGAAATTAATCCTTCATGTGTAAGAGGTAATTTGATCACAACATTATCAGCAATTTTTGCTAAATTCAGACCTTCTGTGATCATCTCTTCATGGCTATCTGCAACAACTTCAACACTAACAGGCCCTTTTATAATAGAGCATATTTCACGCACTAAATCCTCGTATTTATCTTTACGCCCGGACTTTGCTATTAAAGAAGGATTAGTTGTTATGCCGTCAATGAACTCCTTTAGTCCTTTAATTTCATTTAAATCAACGCTATCAAGAAAAATTTCCATGTTAATCTCCTATAAAAAAAATACCCTTGCAAAATCTTGTCATCCTACCGCTTGACTTACAACCGTATGAACTTCCTGCGTTGTAAACATCAAACAGCCGATAACACAACTGTACAAATATTGAGACATAAGAGTAATTTGTACCAAGAAAAAAGATGTCATCCCAGTGCCCAGACCCCTTAGACAATGTACCATCTTTTGATTTTGTCCATTCTGGGCGGGGTTTTCAAGTTCTTTGATCTTAAATACTACATCTACTTTATCAAGATCAATGTTGACTTCTTTTACTAATGTCCTAATAAGACTACGTTTGGCTTGCCAATCTAGGTCCGATTTAACACTAGAATAAAAGCCCTTTATGCTATTTGTAATAAGATTCATTTTCTGCCGTATTCCCTTTTACCTTTTTCTTCTCTCCTTTAATCTCTTTTAAACGTTCCTTCATTTTTTTTATTGCCTGCTTAAAGTCTTCCTTACTTATAGTTAGTGCATACTTTGTTGCCGTAAAAACTTCTGGTACCCAAACAATTGTAATAAGTATACACAATCTTTGTCAACTATTTTCGGCACTGGTATATAAATCCAATTCTCTTCATCTGTACTATAAATAGAGTGAGTTCGCCGGCTGTTGCTTTTTTTTGGTTTGACTTCTAGCATTACTGAGCCCGCCTTTGACCTTACCCAGAAAAAGTGGAGAGAAAGAAAGGAGTTTTTTCGGGTAAAATAAAATTTTGGAGGATTAGAAATGGCAAGAGAATATACGGCAGAATTCAAATTGGAAGCTGTTAAGCTGGCAAATGAACAAAGAAAGGTAGGTCAACCAGTTGCAAAAGTAGCAAGAGATCTAGGAATAAGGGATAGTGTATTAGGAAAATGGATGAAGAAATATAACGAAAAAAAGTCAGCGGCAAATGCATTTCCAGATGTAGCACCTTATGACAAAGAGAGATTTGATTTACAGAAAGAGTTAGCAAAAGTAACAAGAGAAAGAGACATTTTAAAAAAAGCCCTGGCCAGTCAAAAAGAGTAAAATATTTTTTTATATAGTAACTGCTATAAAGTACAGGAATTATGTAGGATTTTCTGCTAGTGGCTACTATAAGTGGACTACAAGGAAAATAAGCAGTAGAGAATCAGCAAATAAAGAGTTATTAGCAGATATTCAAAAAATATATCAAGCTTCTAAATGTAGATATGGAGCTCCTAAAATTCATGCTGAATTAAAGGCTTTGGGTAAAAGTTGCAACTTAAAAACAGTGCAAAGTATTATGCAGAAAAATGGTATTCAGGCTATATTGAGAAGAAAATTTAAAATTAAGAAACAACAAACGGACAGTAGCTCCCAATATATTAGACCAAAACTTTATTGTCGATCAACCAAATAAAGTATGGGATTACTTATATAAAAACCAAAGAAGGATGGCTATATTTGGCAACAATAATCGATCTATATTCACGCATGGTAGTTAATGAGCAGTTCAATAAATAAACAATTGGTTATGGACTCTTTATTAATGGACGTTAACAAGCGTAAACCTGCCAAAAATCTACTATTACATAGTGATCAAGGTTCACAATATACTTTGCAAGGTTATCAATATCTCTTATCCATAAAAAACATAGATGAGTCATAAAGGTTGTTGTTACGACAATTCTGTTGTGGAAAGCTTCTTCAGTTCTCTAAAAAGGGAGTTACCAATAGACACCTCTCGGCACTCTAAACAGCATATCAAAACTGCTATATTTGAATATATAGAAATTTTTTATAACAAACAACGTCACTATTAACTATTGCATTCCAGAACAATTTGATGCATCATTCTTTTTGTAAAAAACATTCTAAACTTTCTCTCCACTTTTTCTGGGTAAGGTCATTCAAGTGTATCGCCTAAAACGGACTTCTTGGTTGTCGGCGAAAAACCTGGGTCAAAGCTCGAAAAGGCTAAAAAGCTGGGTATTAAAATTTTAACCGAGGAGGAATTTAATATGAGAGAAAAATAAACGCTATTGAAGGGTATCTTTGATGGCCATTACAGTTGCTAAATTCATGACATCCATTTGCTGGCCTTTTAAGATACTTTACAGAATGGTTGATAAAAGAGTACAAAAGGAGTCTAGAGTATGAAATGCTATTCTCAGATCATTTATGGAAGACATTTTTTTCATCAACACATTCAAAACTTAAAAAATAAACTAAAAATAAAGAAGTTGAATATTTCTTCAGAATTGTGTATAATTATTAATGCTTTTTAGGTACTCTCGCTATGGCTCTTTCTAAGTTTCTCAATCCAAAATTAGACTTAACCTTCAAAAAGGTCTTTGGTACCGAAAAAAATAAGAACATTCTTATTCACTTCCTCAATGATATCTTAGGATTTACCGGGATAGATACTATACAAGAAGTTGAGTTTCTTAGCACCTACATGGATCCTGAAGTCGCCTCTGATAAACAAAGCATCGTTGAAGTCCTTTGCAAGGATTCTAGTGGGTTCAGATATGTAATCGAGATGCAACTCGCTCGTGATAGGGGCTTTGAGAAACGTGCTCAGCTATATGCTGCTAAAGCTTACTCAAGGCAAGCTGATAAAGGTGACCAGTATCATAACCTTAAGGAAATTATCTTCATTGCTATAGCAGATTGTGTACTGTTTCCTAATAAATCTGAGTACAAATCAAAGCATACTATTCGAGATGAAGACACTAATGAGCATGATCTAAAAGATTTCTATTTTATATTTATTGAGTTGCCTAAATTCGCAAAAAACAAAGTAGAGCAGCTAGAAAGTACAATAGAGCGCTGGTGCTTTTTTTTCAAGTACGCAGAAGATACTACAGATGAAGACCTAAAAGATATTGCAGAAAAATCGCCAATAATAAAGCTAGCATACGATGAGTTAGACAAGTTTCGCTGGAATGAGAAAGATCTGATAGCGTACGAAGAAAGGATAATGGATCTGCGGAAAGAAGAAGGCATCCTCGCTCAAAAACTTGATGATGCTAGAGACGAAGGCATCCAAATCGGACATGAAAAAGGCAGAAAAGCAGAGAAAATTGAGGTCGCAAAAAACCTACTTAAAGCAGGAGTTTCTATTGATATTATAGCCCAAACTACTGGTCTTACAGCTGACGAAATCAAAAACTTAAGCTAATTTTATCTTTGGATGTCTAGATGAACATCTTTGTACTAGATGAAAACCCAGCAATTGCGGCGCAAATGTTATGTATATAGTAAAAATGCCATTAGAAACTGCTCAATTATTGAGTAATGTTTTTTCAACAGCATCCAAATCCTTTTGTCAGTATCATAAATCAGAATATAGAAGTCCCATATAAACTGACTCACAACAATCATCCTTGTTCTTTGTGGGCTAGGCAATCAGAAGGGAACTTTTATTGGTTCGGAAGAGAATTATGTAAAGAGTACACTTGGCGATACAAAAGAACGCATAAATCCGAAGAAATAGTAGATTGGTGTGATAGTAATAAGGATTTGCTAATTTTTCAACTTTTATACAAGCACTGTCTGATCGCTATAAATGTGGTAGTTCCATAAAAGCCTATAGAAAGTACTATTTACAGGAAAAGATGAGATTTGCTAAGTGGGAAAAGAGCAGAAGATTGGACAACGGAAAATTTAATGCTACAGGCATACAGCTCATAGGTAGAGAATGCATCCAAATTGGATATAAAAAGGTAAAATTGAAGTTGCAAAAAATTCGGGAGTGTTAAATAAACCATACGCGTCAAGTTAAGGAAAAGTGTAAGTAAAGTTGATAGAGTGAAGGAAAATAATAAGGTATAAATTCTCTTGGATATATGAATGAGAGAACTTACAATGGACAGAATAGCTTGCTTATCAAAAGACCTCAATGAATTCTTTAATGAAAAAGCAGACGAAATATCAATTGCAGTAGGTTTTATAAAAAGAAAGAGAAAACTTAATGGCTCATCATTCATAAAAGCTATGGTTTTTGGTAACATAGGAGTTGATGATTGCAGCATAGAAACAATGTGCCAATTGCTAAATGAAGACTCGATAGAAATTACAAAACAGGGTTTAGATTTTAGGTTTAGTGAAGAAGCAGTTGAGTTCATGAAAAAAATGTATAACGAAGCTTTGTGTTTATTTAAAAAAAGTCTACAGATTGATTGCAAAATTTTACAGCAATTTGGAAGCGTTAAATTATTGGATAGCAGCTACATTAGCCTGCCCAGTAGCATGGAAGATATGTACAAAGGATATGGCAGTAGCTATAGAGATTGTGAGAATAATACCAAATCAGGAATAAAGCTACAGTTAGTCTTTGATTACCTGAATCAAGCGCTAGATAAGTTAAATTTTATGGAAGGAATAAGGTCGGATCAAGGTTATAGGGATTATCTGAACGGTTTATCAGCTGTAAAAGACAAGATTTGATCTGACAGACAAGAATTAACTGACAGAAGAATTGAGGTAGTCAAAACTAATATCAGGCTCTTGTGTAATGCTACTAATATTTTTCTGAAAAGCAATATATTTGCTATCAAGAAAAGTTTGCATAGGCGTTTTGCCATAGCAATATTTACCCGAGTGAGGTCTTGTCTCATTATAAGAACGCAACCAATGATCAACATCAATCTGTAGATCTTCCAAAGAACTGTAGATTTTCTTTCTAAAGATGATATTGTAACACTCATCTTGCATGGTTCTATGAAACCTTTTACATATGCCATTAGTCTGTGGAGAGTTGGCTTTAGTTCTAGAATGATCGATGTTTTCTATGCCCAAATAAAGCTGATAAGCGTGATTTTCGGGCTTGCCACAGTACTCCGTACCCCTATCAGTTAAAATGCGTAATAATGGAATTTTCTGCTCATCAAAAAATGGAATAACTCTATCGTTGAGAAGATCTGCAGCTGTAATAGCTGTTCTGTCCGTGTAAAGTTTAACCATTGCAACTCTGGAATAAGTATCAACAAAAGTTTGCTGATAAATGCGCCCTATACCTTTGATATTGCCCACATAATAGGTATCTTGAGAACCCAAATAACCTGGATGTTGCGTCTCAATTTCACCATGAGCTTCCCTTTGTTCTTTCACTTTTTCTAAAGCTGCAAGTTGTTCTTCAGTTAAAATGATTCCGTCTTGAGCTACTTTTGTCTCTAGTGCTTTAAGTCTCTTTTTGAGAGTTTCAAGGTCATTTCTTAGCCATACAGACCTTACTCCTCCCTGAGAAATTATTATACCTCTTTTTCTCAGTTCATTTGCAGCTCTTTCTTGCCCATATGCTGGAAATTCTGTTGCTATACCAATCACTGCTCTTTCTATATCGTCGGAAACTCTGTTTGCTAATAGCGGTTTTTTCTTACTTATTTCATGTAATGCTTCCTCTCCTCCATTTTCATATAACTCCTTAAAGCGATAAAATGTATCTCTTGAGTATCCCATCACTTTGCATGCTTGAGACACATTTCCTAGTTGTTTTGCTAGTTCTAATAATCCTAGCTTTGGTTTTAATATTTTTGTCTGTATTGTACTCATATCTAACACTCCTTTATTTTTATTATTTTTAACTTACTTTTTTAAAGTGTCAGGTCAAGTCTTATTTAATACACCATCCTCCAGCTCAACTATTCCTTTCTTTACTAAATAACAGACGTATTGCTTTGAAACTCCCAGTTCCCTTGCCCATTCCGTCTGCGTGATTTTTCCTCCTTCCACTTTTTTCTCCTTTCTTTTACCGTTTTTCTTCTTGAATTTGTGCAAAGGTTTTGCCAGTATTGGAAAGTATCGCTTCTCTTCCCGTGTATACTTGCCAACGTTTTATGGTCACATCTACAAACGTAGGATCTAGCTCTATCGTTCTACAGATTCTTCCTGTCCTCTCACATGCAATCAACGTACTCCCAGACCCGCTAAATGGATCAAGAACTATGTCCCCTGGTCTACTGCTGTTTACTATCGCTCTCTCCATTAACTCCACTGGTTTCATCGTTGGGTGCAGTGAGTTGTACGTTGGCTTATCGTAAAACCAGAGATCACTTTGATTACGTCCTCCATGCCACTCACGCTTATTGCCATTTTTCCAACCGTAGAATATTGTTTCGTATTGTCTTTGATAATCAGATCTTCCTAGCGTAAAATGATTCTTTGCCCAAATTATAAATGTCGACCAACGACCACCTGCTTCTTCAAATACCTTTTGCAGCGTTGCCAGCTCGGATGATGATGCACAGATGTAAATTGCACCTTTGGTGTACGCTAAAACGTGAGAACAAATGTCATACAGAAAAAGTTCGTATTTTTCACCTTGATCATCGTTTAGTATTTTTTTGTCTTCTCTTTCCTGACTGTCACCATATGCTAAGTTATACGGAGGGTCACACACGGTAATATCTGCCATTTTATCGTCTAATACCGCTTTAAATGATTCAACCAGACAACTATCACCACAGTAGATTCGATGACCACCTAAAATCCATAGATCCCCTGGTTTTGTTATTTTTACCTTTTTGCTATCACCGGCTAAGTCGGAAAAATCTTCTTTTTCACTGTTTTCTCCATCTAAATCATCAAGAAAACGTTGAACCTTTTCCAGCTCAAATCCGGTCATTTTAAGGTCAAACTGCAAATCTTCTAACTCTTGAATTTCCACTTTT
Organism: Wolbachia endosymbiont (group A) of Udea olivalis; assembly: GCF_964028365.1. Taxonomy (NCBI): domain Bacteria; kingdom Pseudomonadati; phylum Pseudomonadota; class Alphaproteobacteria; order Rickettsiales; family Anaplasmataceae; genus Wolbachia; species Wolbachia endosymbiont (group A) of Udea olivalis. The sequence goes on along the minus strand of NZ_OZ034773.1, from coordinate 853,246 downwards.
AAAAGATCATCGTCCCACTTTGCCCAGTTAGCTGATTGATTGGCAAGTAAACGAAAAGCTTTGGTTTGGGCTTCACTTAAGTTATCACTGAGGACTACGGGAATACTCTCCATACCCAGTTTTCTTGCTGCTTTGAGGCGTAAATGACCATCAACCACAGTGCCATCGCTTTTTGCAACTATTGGGATACGAAAACCAAATTCCCGAATAGAGGCACACATTCTGTTTACTACATCGTCATTCTTGCGAGGGTTACGATCGTATTCGACAAGATTTTCAACGGGGTAATAGTGGATTGCTAAATTCATATAATTGCTATGTTTAAATTCTTAATAACTTGTTAAAAAGTTAATAATCAAAATACGTCTGACGCTAGAGAGGGCCCGGGGTTTCGCTCCCAAGTCCGCCATTCTGGCCGAAAGGACCCACTTCCTATGTGTTATCTAGCATATTAAAATCTTTACTAAAATTATTAACATAGAACATCAATGCCAAAGCATCAGCTTCATTATCGTCTTGAGGGAAAAAACCTTTGCCCCTTACAGCTTCAATAACTTCACCCTTACTTGCATTGCCTTTGCCTGCTATGAAACGTTTTATCGTCTTCACCGGAACACCTTTGTATGGTATATGATGCTCTTCACACCAAGCAGTTAAAATGGCAAAAAAACCACCATAACAATGTGCAGCGTCAGTACCTAAATGTCTTCTCACTTCTTCAAAATACACTGCTTCAATATCTGAAAATCTTTCCCTCATCTCATTGAGCCACCTACGAAAATTTAAGAAGTGCATTCCACCTCCGCTGAAACGGCTACCATGAAAGTTTTTGCTCCCACTTTGAATTACTCCATCTGTAAGAATAGCCCAGCCGGTTTGTTTGCCGAGGTCTAGTGTTAAGATTGACATTTGCTATAATTTAAAACTGCAAGTAGCACTAAATATCATTTGGTTCCTTCAAAATACGCTATGAATGGGTTTTTATTGGCCAATGACAAGAATCTTATGCTACTACCTTAGTTAGGACTTGCTATTATATATATTCACCGATTTTACAAAAACTGTTCACTTTTTTTTAATTTTTCTTTGCAAAGCGTAAAAAACGTGCTAAACTCACTTGTGAGTTTACTATACAGCAATAGAATTGCTAAGAATGCCATTTATTCGAGTTCTAAGGGGCATTATATGCGTTCTTTGGTAATGGTAGTATTTTAGTACCCTAAAGTTACATCTAGCTTTAAAACAAAGTTTTTGCCTCATCTAAAAAAATATAAAGCTGTTTCTTCTCAATTACGTAACTTACCAAAAACCTAAATTTCTTTTGCTTTCTTCAATCTTTTCTTGTTTGCCGAATTTAAGCTTTTGTGTTTGAAGCACATCTACACTCAATGCCCCTATACTCCGGATTTCTCACCACTTTTTCCGGGATTTTCTGAAAAAAAGTTAAAATAATTTGAATGCAGCTAAGAAATTAAAAAGAGCCTAAACTTTAAGAACCCGCTAAACGGAAGTCCGACCTCCTAGACACCTTACTATTTGAGTTGTTTCCATTTTGGAAATAACTGTTTACTGGAGCTGAGAAGAGGTCACATGAATTTTTGATAAAACAGATACTTCCCCTCTATCTAGCTCATTAATAAGTTATAATAGCCCTCTAAAGACGTTTTAAAGAATTTAGTTGCAGTAGAGACAATTAATTGGTTAAATTCCTATTGATGATCAATGGTTTGTTTGTAAGTTATAGGAGATAGATAATGGATGAGAATAAGATTGTATTTTATACTACTCCAGGTGGAAATATAGAAATTGAAGTTTTATGCAGAGATGAAAATCTTTGGCTTACGCAAAAAAGGATGGCTGAATTATTTGATGTACAACTGCCAGCTATTAGTAAGCATATCAAGAACATATTTGAATCTGGTGAATTACAGGAAAAAGAAGTTGTTTCCACTTTTGAGGTAACCGCTGCAGACGGTAAAAATTACCCAACACAACTTTACAATTTAGATACAATTATAGCTGTTGGTTATCGAGTTAATTCTAAAAAAGCAACATTATTCAGAGTATGGGCTACAAAAGTTTTGAAGGATTTTATTATCAAAGGATTTGCTTTAGATAGTGAACGACTAAAAAACGGGAAAAAGTTTGGCAAAGACTACTTCGAGGAGCTATAGCTCATAAATTTCCTGCAGCTCAAGGAAAAACTAAGATAGTTAAAATATTAATACAAGTAGGCAAAACGGGTAAATTGAATCCGGTTGCAAAAGTAATTCCAATAAATATAGGAGGGGTTCTCATTACAAGGGTAAATTTGCATAATAAGGATGAAATTAAGCGTAAGGACATAAGGGAAGGAGATATTGTAACAATCAAAAGGGCAGGAGATGTGATTCCTAAAATTATAGATGTAGATAAAAGTGCTCGTTCTCGAAAAGCACCAAAGTTTGTTTTTCCTGATATTTGCCCGGAATGTGGCAGTAGAGTTGATGACTGGGAAGCTACGATTAGATGTACCGGAGAAAACGTTTGCCCAGCACAGCGAATAGGAAAGTTAAAACATTTTGTGGAAGTTCTTGACATTAAAGGTTTTGGCGGTAAACAAGTGGAGTTCCTTTATGACCTTGGTTTGATAAGGAAAATATCTGATATTTTTGCTCTCGAAGAAAAACTCAAAAATTTCAACTTAAGTGAACAAAGGGGATGGGATAAACAATCCATATTTAATTTATTGCACTCTATCAACAGCAAAAGAACTGTAACGCTTGAAAAGTTTATAACTTCTTTGGGAATTAAATTGGTCGGACCACACGTAGCAAAATTACTAGCAAAACATTATCAATCTTATGAAAATTGGATGGCTCAATTACCTTATGATAGAGAAGCTCCTGATAAATTAATGATAATAGGCGTAGGCGAAGAGACCATAACTTCCTTGGAGGAATTTTTCTCTGATGAGGATAATGTTGAAATGGTAAAGAATCTCGCCTCTCAACTAAAGATTGAGCCTGTAAGTGCTAAATTCCCCTCTTAGCGGCAAAACAGTGGTCATCACAGGAGAATTATCAGGAATGAAAAGAAAGGAAGCGCAAGCAAAAGCCGAATCTTTAGGTGTAAAAGTTAGCTCTAGTGTGTCCAAAAATACGGATTTTGTGGTTATAGGTAAAGATCCAGGGTCAAAGTATCACAAAGCTTTGGAGCTAGGTGTTGAAATTTTAAGTGAGGAGGAATTTAATAAACTAATCATGAGAGAAAAATAAACGCTATTATTTCCTATACCTTCTTCATCACTGAAAGCCTCAAATCAACAAGTAGCAATTTTCTTTTCGTTAGATTGCAGCTCAACTGCGAGAAAAATGTACATAAAAAAGAGGCTTACAGCAGATGCCCAAAACTCTACAACAATCCGTTTTGTCGAAAACTAAAATAATCGTCGCCTGTAATGATAATATGATCAAGAAATTTGATACCTACACTATGACACGCTAAAGCTAAACTCTTAGTCATGGTTTTATCAGCTTCAGATGGTTTTTCACTTCCGCCGGGATGGTTATGTGAAATTACGATTGATGTTGTATTTTTTAATAATGCTTTTTTTATTATTTCCCTTGTATAGACAGGCGCCTGCCAGCAAATACTTCTTCCCCTATCAAATGGCACCCTTGATTCAAATACATTATTGTAATATTCTCCTTATCTGAATAGCCGATACTTACCCTTAAATATTCTATAAGCTTATCTAGGTTATCTAGTATCGGCCCTTTTTTTAGCTCTTCCTTTAATACCCTAGTCAAAGTTTCCTTGACACAAAAAATCATTGAAACTGTAGAGTCTGCTACACCTTCTATACTTTTCAGCTCATCCATTTCGCGACCTAAAATCCTTCCTATCCCTGTACAAGTATCCACTAGGTTTTTAGCAATTGCTTGAGCCTGGGCCCTATCATGCACTGCACTCAGAAATGTTTCTATTATTTCACGATCAAGCAGAGCCTTCCCTTTGCTTTCCAAGATTCTGAATTCTATTTCTTTTTTACGTTTATTTTCTTCTTTACTTTTATTCTAATTATTCATATAATACACCCTTCACTAATAATAAATTATTTTTAAATGTTTACTGTTATTTTCTTAGCAGTATTGGCATAAAGCCATAGCTTTTGGGTGAAGTCAAATCAAATTTTCAATTTTTTTTTGTTTATTTTTTTATGAAAAGGTAGAAGATATTAATAGCTGCTAATTTCTTTAAACGATGTCGTTGTAGATTCGTATTTTTATACACCAAAAAGCGTATCTTTGATGTCTCCTACAGCTCCAAATTCATTGTCATCCATTTCCTGGGCTTGTAAGGTGCTTTACAGCATGGTTGATAAAAGATGTACAAAAGGACGTCTAAAGTAGAGGATGCTATTCTAAGATGATCTCTGACAGCCGTTTTCTTCATCAACGCATTCAAAACTTAAAAAAATAAAAAACTTGAACATTTCTTCACAATTGTGTATAATTATTAATGCTTTTTAGGTTTTTTTCTCATGGCTCTTTCGAAGTTTCTCGACCCCAAAAATGATATATCTTTTCGCCGTATCTTCGGTACTGAAAAAAATAAAGATATTCTTATTCACTTCCTCAATGATATCCTTGGCTTCACTGACAAAAGTGCAATAAAGGATATAGAGTTTCTAAGTACTATTCAAGACCCTGATATTGCTGCTAAAAAGCAAAGTATTGTTGACGTTCTCTGTAGAGATGAAGATGGGGTGCAAGTGATCGTCGAGATGCAGGTCGCTAAAACTAAAGGCTTTGAAAAACGTGCCCAATACTATGCAGCTAAAGCGTATTCAAGACAAGCCGATAAAGGTGATCAATACCAAGACCTTAAGGAAATTATCTTCATTGCTATAGCAGATTGTATCCTGTTTCCGGACAAGTCTGAGTATAAATCAAAGCATACTATTCGGGATGAAGATACTAATGAACACGATCTAAAAGATTTTTACTTCATATTTATTGAATTGCCAAAATTTCCAAAAACCAAAGAGGATCAGCTTTCAAATATAGTTGAAAAATGGATCTACTTCTTTAAATATGCAGATGAGACTAGTGAAGAAGAGCTGGAAAAAATAATAGGTAGTGATGTAATAATTAAAAAGGCCTATGAAGAACTAAATAGATTTAACTGGTCAGAAAAAGAATTTATTGCCTATGAACAGGAAATAAAACGTATTCTTGATGAACAGGCTGTCCTCGCTCAAAAACTTGATGATGCTACTGAAAAAGGTAGAGAAGAAGGCATCCTTATCGGACATGAAAAAGGCAGAAAAGCAGAGAAAATTGAGGTCGCAAAGAATCTACTAAAAGCAGGTGTTTCTATTGATATTATAGCTCAAACTACTGGTCTTACAGCTAATGAAATTAAAGACTTAAGCTGATTCTATCTTTGGATGTTTAGATGAACATCTTTGTACTAGATGAAAACCCAGAGATTGCGGCAAAAATGTTATGTGATAAGCATATAGTAAAAATGCCATTAGAAACTGCTCAGTTATTAAGTAATGTTTTTTCAATAGCATTAAAAGCGCCAAATCCTTTTGTTAGTGTCATAGATCAGGATATAGAAGTTCCATATAAACTCACTCACAGCAATCATCCTTGTTCTTTGTGGGCTAGGCAATCGAAAGGAAACTTTTGTTGGTTGATAGAGTATGGAAAAGAATTGTGTAAAGAGTATACACAGCGATACAAAAGGAAGCATAAATCAGAGGAAGTAATAAATTGGTGTGATAGTAATAAGGATTTACTCATTTTTCGATCAACTGATATGCAAGCTTTTATACAAGCACTGCCGGATCAGTATAAATGCAGCAGTGCTGTGGAAGCTTATAGGAGATATTATCTCAAGGAAAAGATGAGATTTGCTAAGTGGGAAAATGGCAGAGAAGCACCAGATTGGATAATCTGCTACACAACACCACAGCTAATACAGCTCATAAATAGAGAAGCCATCCAAATCGGACATGAAAAAGGCAGAGCCGAAGGCAGAAAAGCAGAGAAAATCGAAGTTGCAAAGAATTCACTTAAGGCCGGTGTCTCTATAGATGTTATAGCTAAAATGATCGGCCTTTCTATTGATTACATTAAGGACATTCAAGAAGAAAAGTTTTAGCCATAACGTTTTTTTTATTAAGTCCTCTATTCTAGTAATTTTTATGTTGCAATCCATTCTAATGTATGTACAATGCCTTTTTTATATAAATACTTAATAGGAGGGGTTAATGCCAACACAGAAAGAGCTTCGGGCTACGATGTCCAAAAAATTACAGGAAGCTATTAAACATCCAGATCCAGCAGTTGCTGCCGGGAGGAAGTCAGCTATCAAGAGATGGGTGGGAGTCCTTCAAGATAACTTTATGGAGCACATAAAATACTTTAAGGGTGATAAGTTGAAGTTTTTGCACAATGTATTCCAAGATGAAGGTTGCTGGTCAGGTGTAAGGTTGGATAATGCTGCTTTAGGTCAAAGGTTTACTGAAGAAAAAATAGGTGGAATAGATAATCCACTTCGCAAATATGAGATGGCTTGTAGTTACTGTGTGGTAGATAAAATTCATCCACTCTTTCAAAAAGCATTTGAATCCTACAAAAATGGATTTTCTTCTGATGAACTTGATAGTAGAGGTAATCCTATAACTGATGAGTACATACGAAACTCGCTTTTGGGTGGCATTCGAAGGAAAGGTCCTGTATTTGATTTCTGGATCGATAGAGAATCTGGGGAATTAAAGAAGTATGATGCAGTAGAAGGCTTTGACAGTGCTGTAAAACTTAGGTGGAGTGAGGGAGTAGAGTATTTTTATAATCATTTAAAAGAAGAAGATAAAGAGAAGAAGCTTACAGAAGCTATTATTGCTCTTTCTCGTCCTCAATCTGTTGAGAAAGATGCTCCTATTTTAGATTTTTGTGTAAGGAATATAGCTGATAAAGATACTCTTTTACAGAAATTATCGCAGAAAGATAAAGGAATATATTCCCTTTTTGCTGAATTAATAGAGTCATGTTTTTTTGATACGGTTCATGATTTGGTACAGTGCTGGTGTTATGAGGAAGCTTCAGCACGAGGTGATCATTCAAAGGAAATACTCTCACAGGATGAGTATGACCTCCTTCTTTACTCACTTTCAAATGTAATGTTGAAAAATCCTGAATCAAATGTTCAAGCTAGATCTCTTATTATGAAGATTTGGAAATGTGACTGCTTTATTGAATACAGAAAGATTTCTGTTAATATTTCTAATTGTATAGTTCCTATACAGGACATGCTTGCAGGGTTAATAATTAACTGGAAACGAGAAGACATTTATAAGTCTGATGAGGAAAAAGAAGTAGAGAAAAAAGAAATATTAGATGTAATATTATTTGCTAAAGATTGCTTTCCTGAAAAGTTTGAGTTCTTTAAGGAAAAGATAATAAAAAACCTTAGATTATGCGGTAGGGAAGGAATGAAGGATTACGTAGATTACGGTTTGTTTGCAGAAGAGTTATTCTCTGAGTTAGAGAAAACAACTCTACCTCTTGGTCCTGTAGGTGATGGTCCTTGGAATAATTTACGGTCACGATCTAAAGCTCATGGTAGTAAGGAAACAACTTTGCCAGTTGATGATGGTCCGCAGTCTGAGCTTGGAACTCCTAGTGTAAGTGGTGTTTCTTCTTATAAGAAAAAAAGCGTCTTTACGCTTAGTGGTAATAAGTAATCTACTTATGAACTCTTGGTGTTTCTGGTCGTAGTAAATAAGGGGTATTTTGTATGAGTAATGGTGATGGACTTATTAGGAGTTTGGTGGATGGAGATCTTGAAGGATTCAGACAAGGATTTGAATCTTTTTTAGATCAATGTCCATCTTTCTTGTATCATGTAAGTGCAGGTCGTTTCCTTCCTGTATTCTTTTTTAGCATGTTTGCTACTGCACATGATGCTGATATCTTGGATGCAAATGAGAGAGTCTATTTTCGTTTTGATAATCATGGTATTGATACAGGTGGTAGGAATAGAAATACAGGAAACTTAAAGGTTGCTGTTTTAACTCGTAGTCGTGACGGACAGCGAGTTGTCAAGTGTTACAGCATTTCTGATCGCCCTAACAGTGATGGGTTAAGGTTTAGTACAAGGGAGAGAAATGCTCTAATACAAAAGATTATACAGCAAAATCCAGATTTAAGGGAAGGAGACCTAGATTTTGAGCAATATAAAGTATGCATGCATGGAAAAGGCAAGAGTCAGGGAGAGGCAATTGCAACAGTATTCGAGGTGATTCGTGAAAAGGATTTTAGGGGTAGAGATAAATTTGCCAAATATTCAGCATCTGAGATTAGTCTTCTTAGACAACTCTTAGGAGATCACAGATTGACAATTCAGGAAATAAAAGGAAGACAACTCAATCAAAATCAGCTCAGACAACTTGATAGATCAGTCAATTTTGCACAGGTAGCACAAGGTCAACAAAGGATTGACAACTTTATGGAAATACTAGCAAATAACCAAAGACAAAATGTAGAACGTAGAATGCACAGGGAAGTTTTGCCATATATAACTGACATCTATGATAATTGCAGACAAGCGCTAGAAAATAATATTGAAAATCGCAATCAAAAATTTGAGAGTCACGGGTTTTTATTAGGTTTTTTAGCAAATTTTAGTCATCGCTACACAATAGGCATCGATCTTGACTTATCTCCTAGAAACTCACATGTTGCATTTCTTATACATCATCAAGCAGAAAGAGAAAATATTCCTATTGTTATTAATCTTGCTATATTTGACACACCGTCAGATGTTGCATTAAACTGTGCCATAGGCTACGCTGGAAGGTTACACAATTCTTCATTTATACCTATCCATACTGAATCAAGAAATACTGTCTGTGTTGGATTAAATTTTAATTTAAATCGAATTCCTTTTAGGGTTGATACAGTAGGGCTTCAACAGGGCAGGTTTCCTTTAGTACAAAGATTGTTTGAGTATATAGAAGATGAAGAGGTTGGAGAGAATATTAGAGATTTCTTGCTTCAACATCTTCCTGGTGAAATACCAAGAAATGCAGAGAATTATAACAGAATATTTGATTGTATAACTGGTTTTGCTTTTGGAAGTAGTGCTTTTGATAGAGAGTATTTAGAGCTGGAAGAAGGAGAAGATCGAGTACGTGTAAGAAAGTATATATTTAGATACGGTGATGGAGATTTAAGAAGACATACTTTAACTATGGTCTCTTATGCTCAGGGTTATAATATAGTTACACTTCATATTAGAGCTTACGATGCGCAACAGCAAGAAGCTATCGATTTACAAGCTCTTAATGTTAATAGAAATAATGTTCATGTATGGGAAGTTTCATGCACACTTAATGACCAATTTGAGCTAGATATTGATCAACCAAATGACCTTGGTTTATATCACGATTACCAAAATAATAATGCAAATAATTTTCTTGATGGTGATCTTGTACAAGTACCTAATGCTGAAAATGTACATGGTATTTCAGAAAGGGTTATGAATGATGGCTGGAAAAATGTAGGTCAGCATAGAGAACTATTTCAAGAGATCTCTGGAGCATTGATGCCACTTAGGGACGCAATAAATGTTAATAGTGAGGATAAGTTTCGTTCTATACTACATGGTACATTTTATGCTAGTGATAATCCTTATAAAGTGCTTGCTATGTATAAAGTTGGTCAAACATATAGTTTGAAAAGGGGTCAGGAAGAAGAAGGAGAAAGGGCAATACTCACAAGAATTACAGAACAGAGATTAGACCTTTTATTATTAAGGCAACCTACAGCAGATACTCATCCAATTGGATATATATTAAGATTTGCTGGTAATGCAGAAGAAATAATACAAAAGGAGAATAACGCAAAAGATCAAATAAAAGAACTTATAAACAAGCAGAGAGGATATGTGCCTATTACTTCTGGAAATGAGGTGGTTTTACTTCCTCTTATATTTAATGCAGGTGCAGAGAGAGTAGAAGGTCTTATATCTATTCCAGAAGGAATAGGAAGAGAAGAGTATGTACATAGACTTGATCGTGGTGGTCGTGACTCAAGACCAGGAGTATTAGTGGGACCTGAAAGTGTTATTGATGAAAATCCACCAGAGGGTCTATTATCAGATCAGACTCGTGAAAATTTCAGGCGCTTTTACACGGAAAGAAAACCAGGACAGAACTCGATTTTTTTGCTTGATATAGATGATAATCTGCACGTTCCATTTAGTTACTTGCAAGGTACTAGAGCACAGGTAATAGAAACATTAAAGTCAAGAATAAGGAGAGGTGATAATTCCATTCCTACAGCACAAGAGATAAGAAGACAAATAAGAGATATTCTTAGAAATCAAGGGATAGAAGTAAATGATCTACTTACGCTAGAATTTGCGACGAGAAATGGACATTATGATTACTGGCTTCAACAAATTGATATAGCTCACGCTGGAAGATTGCGATATCAGCTTCGTACTGAAGGTAATCACACTTTTGAAGTAGCTAATTTGGCAAGGAATGACGGTAACGAGCACATTGTTAGAGTATTAAATCAATTTAGGGAAAATGAAAAACAACAGCGTTTAACTTTAATCATTACTTTAAATAATACTCATTGGGTTACACTAGTGATTGAACGTCAAAATGGGAACTATGTTGGGTACTATGCTGATTCAACTGCTACTGCTGTTCCAGGTGGTATTACTGATATCATTCAAAATAACTTAGGAAATAATATCAGGATTAATAATGTTTCTGTTAGTCAGCAAACAGATGGTTGGAATTGTGGTTTATGGGCATTAGAAAATGCTAGTGATATTAATCGAGTTCTAAACGAAAATCCTGTTGGGCAAGTGCAGAATATCATAAATATAATACGCGATTTTCTTGGAAGAGGCCACCCAAACAGAGATAGAAATTACTTTCAGAACATAAGAGTGGGCATTTCACAATTATTCAGGAATGATCCGGGATTTCAAAGTGTGCAATTGCAAGCATACATTCAAAATAGAGAACAAATTGATCCATTACTACGTACTTATCTAGAATTAGGATATCACAGAGTGGGAGGAGGGTGTGGACCAGTAGAAGCACCTATATCGCTTAGTGTTAGTGATTCCAGTAATTTTGGTGGCCTGCCACAGTCGAGTTTAGAAGGTCCTGAAGCTAGTCGTGTTTCTGACCTTAGCAAAGGTAAAGGCGGTAGGTAGAGGTAATCGGTAGATGAAAGGAGTGTAACAAAAACCTTATGCATCAAGTAAAGATTGTGAGCAAATTTAAAGAAGTTAAGGTGGGTAACCTGTTTTTTTCTACTTGCAGCAATGTTTCAAAAAGTATATGTGTCGAGTTGGGTAAAGTTGAAGGAGGTTCTTATAATTTGGTAGTGTATAACATTAATAAATTTAAACGATGCAACCATTTCCAGCAACCAAAACCAGCCAGCGTGAGAACAATTTTTTTTTGGAATGGGTAGGTTTTGCAGCACACTACCCCTAGATTTTTCACTTTTTCATATAGCTTGAACAAACTTTTTCTAACTCATTCATGTTTGTACTTTAACATATTTAATAATTGAAACGACGTCTATGAGTCAGATACCGCCCATACCACTACACTTTGGGGATGCACATCAAGCCGATAGTAGTTGCATATTCCATACACAAGGAGCTAAACTTCAACAAGCCTAAGTTCTGCAGATGTATGTTTCTTCACATTCGATTCTCTCTATTTTAGCACTGGGCTTTAATATCATATATGTAGTCCCACCAACCGCTAACGCAAGTGTTGTGGCTGCAGCAACCGCCCCTACTATAGGCAGAAATCCAATTGTAAATACTGTTGCAAAAATGGTTGTCGCAGCTATACCTAATACTGCTGTTGATCCGCCACTAACAAGACCCCACTTGGTTGCATTATATTCTTGTTGTTTTATTTCTGCTTCCCCGAAAAGCTGTATTAAACTTTCATCTGTGGCTAACTCTCTTGGAGTTTTACCATTAGTGTCTTTTAACAAAGGATTTTCCCACTTTTTCAGTAAAGACTCTGCTACTTCTGTGCAGTCATAAATAGCAGCTAAATGTAAAGGAGTACGACCTTTTAGTAACGTATGTGCTCTATCTTCTACTACACACCTCACTAGATGCTCTACAACTTCTTTCATACTTGGTTCTTTTCCTATTAAATACTTAACTACCTTTGTGCAATTATTATAGAAAGCACTATGTAAAGGAGTATTTCCGTCTTTATTCACTACATTAAGATCTGATCCTTTTTTCACTAGAAGTTCTATTATGTCTATATGGCCATTTGCAGCAGCTAAGTGCAAGGAAGTATTTCCGTCTTTATTCACTACATTAAGGTCTGATCCTTCTTTCACTAGAAGTTCTATTATGTCTATATGGCCATTTGCAGCAGCTAAGTGCAAGGAAGTATTTCCGTCTTTATTCACTACATTAGGGTCTGATCCTTCTTTCACTAGAAGTTCTACTATGTCTATATAGCCATTGGATGCGGATAAGTGCAAAGAAGTATTTCCGTTTTGATCTTTTATATCAACACCTGCTCCTCCTTCTAACAGTAATTTTGTAACATTTATATCCCCAAAATTTGCAGCAAAATGTAATAATGTATATTCTTTTGTATGGTTAGAATCATCTTGTACTTTGAAAATGTAATTTATATCAAACCCATGTTTTTTCCACTGATTACATTCATGCATTATATGTTTTATACTACAACGCTCCTGCTCTAACTCTCTGAGCTCATTCTCATATTTCTTGAATTCCATATTAAATTTTGCTTCGCTATCTTTCAAACTATTATTATACCTTTCATATTCCCAATCATAATCAGGTATAGCATGTCTAGAATCATAATTGGATTTACTACTATTGGCATTGTTATGCAGCTCCTGTAACAATTTACTATTGTACTGGTAGTTTAACGACTGTATCTTTCTGCCATAGTTTTCACTCAATAACTGTGTCTCTCTGTTATAGTTTTCATCCAATAGCTGCATTTTGTGGTGAATAGATTCACTAGATTCATTAATTTCGCTTGACCTTCTTGAATTATATTCTTGTAATTCATTTGCTATTCTTGTAGTTGTGTTATTGCTGTATATACTTGGATTTTCCTCTATCCCCTGCAATATTATTTCAAATTCATTCTTCATAAAGTCTATCATACCTATACCTCAAAATTAAAAACACATGCCTAAATTGTACACGTATTTAATAAAAAAGCAAGTTTTTGCTTGTCAGTTCTAATTTCTTATATTCTTTTCTTCTGTCTTTTTCTTAATTATATGTATGTCTTTATGTAGATATTAAAACAATATTTCTACTATTCCACAAACCAATAAATGCAACAGAGAAGAAGTTGCTTTGGAATCGGAAGGTCCGCTGCGGAGGCTTAAGACCTGCTGCAAAAGGAAAGCCCAGTTTTTGTGGTAATTATGATCTTTAAAAAAACCACGTTTAAAAATACTTCATACAAGCGAGGAACACCTCTTCTTGTTTTCGCAGCAGGTCTCCATGTATCCTTCTTTAATTAAGAGAATGACTAGCTCCTTGAGTTTGTTCAGTGCTTGGGCACTCAAGGTTACTATTTATATCTTTATTTTTAACCATCTCTGCAAATGTCTTGACTTTCAGTGTAGGAACATGTCTTGTTGTAACATCTTCGAAGTCTACAAAGTAAATTAGTGTATTATTTCGTACTCCTGTTCTTTATACCAGTAAATGTCATTGCTTGAAAATTACTTCCATAATGCGTCGATAAAGCATCAATCAATGGTTTATGATTATGTAGAAATATTCTTTTTTCTATTTCTGGCATTATCTGAGCTTTAAGTTGTATATTCTCTGGACTGACATATAAGCCAGTAGCTTCCAGTTTTGCTATGTGATTTACTATTAACTCAGCATTGTCTATTTTATTCGAGATAATAACGCAATTTAAAGGAGTATTGCCATCACCATCTATCACATCAATATTCGCTCCTTTTTCAAGTAAAGACTCTATCACACCTTTTTGGCTATGTTCAGCAGCCCAACTTAAAGGAGTATTGCCATTATCATCTATCGCATCAATATGCGCCCCCTCTCCGATTAAAAGCTCTACCACTTCTCTTTTGCCACTTAAAGTAGCAGCATGTAAAGGAGTATTTTTACTCTCATTCACCGCATTAATATTCGCCCCTTTTTCGATTAAGAACTCTACTACTTCTCTTTTGCCACTTAAAGCAGCAGCATGTAAAGGAGTATTTTTAACCTTATTCACCGCATCAACATTCGCCCTTTTTTCGATTAAAAGCTCTACCATCTCTCTTTTGCCACTTAAAGCAGCAGAAAATAAAGGAGTATTGCCATTATCATCCACCGCATCAACATTCGCCCCTTCTTTGATTAAAAGCTCTACCACCTCTCTTTTGTCACTGAAAGCAGCAGCATAATGTAAAAGAGTAGGTCCATCTTCACTTACCATATTAATATTTGCCCCTTTTTCGATTAAAAGCTCTACCATCTCTCTGCCACTTAAAACAGCATAATGTAAAGGAGTGAGTCTAAGTTGCTGAATATTCGCTGCCTCTACTACCCCTCTTTCCCTTGTATTACTTAAAGCAGAAAGACGTGAAAAAGCTTTTTCACCCTCATCTACCGCATTAACCTCTGCTCCAGCTACTATTAACTCCTCAATTTGCCCTATATTACCCTGTACAACAGCATTAAAAAGTTGTTCATTTAACTCTCTTTGTTGTATTTCGTTCATAAATTACCTCTAATTTGTTAGTATGCTAGATGATAATGCAGTATAAATATTTGATATTTATTAATATTACTACACTTACATTATATATAAAATTTTTAATTCAATTCATCATCACCTGCAACATCAGCAAGCCAAACGCCTCCCTTTTTTCGTTGAGCGTCATAAAGCTTTTTCTATATACTTCCACAATCTTTGCCTCTTTTCCATGAGAGTTTCTATTGCATCTTTGTCATAAGATGAGCACAAACCTTTTTTGCTATAAATTTACCTTAGTTTTCCTTTTTATCCTCAAATGAATTGGTATTAATTTAGTAAAATATATTACTAATAACCTAACCGATACAACCACTTTCAGCAACTTAAAATAACAAGCGTGAGAACAAGTTTTTTTGGGATCAGTTGGTCTACCATCCCATCCCAAGAAAAACACTTCTCACCGTCCTTAGTTTTGAGCGCTGGAAATGGTTATATTACTTGAGATCTTAATAATATATTTTGCTAAATTAATATAATTTGCTTGTGGAAGAATTAAGGTAAATTTATAATAAAAAAAGAATTTAGAAGTAGATAAAAGATCTTATATCGAGCCTGTTGAGAGGCTTTTATCGAAAGTTATTCAAGCCTAAAAAAAATTTTCAAATTGAGGATTGACAAAACCTAAAAACGGGATACCCTACTCAAAATGGTATCAAGTTACTATAGTGTATGTTAGACGTAACAGTTTCTATGTTTTTCCGTTAATAGAGGGGTGATTATGCTGCGTTCAGATATTCCAAAGGTTTTATTTTCGTCTATTAAAGAGGATGATCCTTATAGAGCATCTAAGCTTTTTCAAATTGAACGCTGGTGCTATGCAAATTGGCGTCTGCACCAAAAAAGTGGCAAGAAAGGACGTAATTTTCTTGCACAGGTATTGTCTAGTGAGGATTGTTGGAAAAAAGTAGACAATTTACATGAAGTTAAGCTTGATAGGCAAGTGGTAGGCAAAAAGTTAATTGCGCCAGATTCAGGTAATCTCTTTGATAAGTATGCTATTGCCTGTCGGTACTGTCTAGAAGAAGATATTATTGCTTTATTTGAGAAAAGAAAAGAGGAATTATCAGCTCAAGGTAAGAGTAGTCTATTGGAGTATGAGCACTTAGTTAGGTGTTGCGGGTCGGGTCTTTTAGCGCAGTTTTGGTCACATTTTATCAGTGGTTACATCTCTAAACTAAATTTAGATGGCTGTCATCCATATGAGTACGGGCTTAAATGTGCTATGAGTTTTAAGCAAGAGCAGGCAGTGGAATTCTTCTGGAATAAAATAAAGTTATTACCTGAAAATGAAATGAACGCACAGAAAAAAGATGAGATCTTGATGAAAACAGCGGTATATGCAGCAGGTAGTCGTTGTAATAGTTATCCTGAAATATTCGAATTTTGTTTTAGTCAAATAACTCCTGATAGGTATCTAGAACTTCTAAAAAGAGACTTAGCTGAAAATGGTTATTATGGTAGTTTAGATACGCTACAGAGTGCACTTCGCTTTGATCAATTCCAAAAATTGTTTGACTGCTTAGGGCCAAGTGATGTCTCAGAAGACAATTATAATATCTGGTTAGACATGGAAATCAAAAAACATTCAGAGCCTTATGTAAGCGAAAGTGTAAAGCTTTTTATGCATATGTGGATAAAGGAAGGATTTGATAGTCATCGTGCTTTAGTGATAAGAGAGGAACTAGAGGATAAATCCCCTCTTTTCTGTACAAATTTATTAACACCTTTAGTAGAAAAGGGCTGTATGGAGCCAATATGGGCAATACTAGATAAGGCTAATCCTGATCAAATCAAAGAATTTATGGATTCTAGGCAAGCGGGGTATATACGATCTGTGTTGGAAAAAAGAGATACTGATTCACTGAATAAGTTTCTAGCATATGGAAAGTCTACAGCTGAAGAGCTTACTAGCTTAACTGAGGTTAAATTAAGCAAAGCATGTGAGCAATTAGAGTTGAGTAATTAAGAGGTATTATAAGGCAATTCTATAAAGTAGGTGGTGGTTTCTTGTTACTACTTTAGCTTCTGTCAAAAAGATGTTGCGTTGTAATGCAAATGTTATATACACAAGTCAGCATATAAGCAAAAATAGCTTTTATTATTGATATCTCTGATGGTTATATAATAAGCTTGGCATAGTGGGTTTAATATGATATAATGAAGGGGGTTTATGTTCAAGATACAATATCCAACAGATCATCTAAAAAAAGAAGATGTTAATTCAAAGATTACTGAATTATCGGATGAAATGCAATATATAGAGCAAGCTAGAGAATTTCCTCATTTCAAGCGTTATCGTAGGTCTGACTCTAATTCTGAAAGTGAAAGTAGATTTAAAAGAATCGATGTTCCAGGAGACGGTAGTTGCTTGTTTTGGTCTGTTACTATGGCTTACTTAATACCTGTCAGAAACGACGATGCTTTATTTCGACAAAGGTATGAAGTACTATTTGGAAATGAAGGAGCTGTAATTCAAAATTTAGATCGTATTAGGAATTTGGTAAGGAATTTAAGTACTGCCAATTATGATGATACATTTGCAAATTTAGTAAGAAACGTATTTCGTAATCGAGTAGTTGATCACATAAGTTCTCATAGAAACGAGTTCAGAGATTTTGTTGAAGGTGAAAGTGGACTCAGTTTCGAAGATTACTTAGAAAATATGAGAAAACTTAATACTTGGGGAGATGAACCTGAAATAAGAGCAATGAGTGAAATGCTTAGCGCAAGGATTAGTGTTTCTGGTGCAACTAGAAGTCAATATAACAACGGGAATATTCAAATACAGTTATTTCATGTTGGTACTCCAGGCAACCGAAACCATTATAATTTTGGTCTTGAAAGGAATATTATCTCTAATAATAAAGAGCTTGCAAAAGGTTTAAAAAAAGTCATGGGTAAAGGAAGGCCACAAGATTTTGAGTTGATACAGTTATTAATAGAGGAAGCAGGTACAGAAGTTGGCACAAGCAAGCAAGAAGAGGATTTTAGATCTTTCGAAACAAGATTTCAGTCATTTGTGGATCAGATTCCATCTTATTTACACTCTGTAAAAAAAGCAGGGTTTTTTACGCACTTCTTCCTAGGTAGTTTTTCTATTTTGCCGGATACAAAGATTGCAGAAAAGTTAAATATTAAAAAGATTTATTTTAGTTTTGATACTTCGAAAACTTTAAAAGTAGCTATTGTTAAAAATGGTCAAATTGGAAATGCTGAAGACGCTATTAATAATATAGATTTATTTTCCATTTCAGAAGGTAAGCGTGGCCATCAGTTTACTGTTAATGAATTGGAGAGCATATTAAGAAATAATATAGATAGAGGTAGGATTAGAAATCGAAACGTTGAGAATGAGATCCTAAATATTAAGAATGAAATTCAAGATAGAATAAAATCCAGATTAGTACAGATCTATAAAGGAAAGGATGGTATTTTTGTTGATATGGAAACTAAAGGGATACTTGATTCTGCTACTAGCAGAGAATTTCATGAAGTGGAAAAAGGAATATGGAGTAATCCAGAAGGTGATATAGAAAAACTGGTTAGTTCCCGTGCACGGACAGTTAGTAGGTCTTTGAAGGAAATTGTCAAAAAAATTAGTAATGTTCACTCTAAATATACAGGATCAGTAGTCTATGATAATAGTGCACGTGAAGCAGCACATCATGGATTTATGGTAGGCGTTTTCATGAATTTCCACTATAGGTATAATCTTAGAGTTTATCCAGAGCAATTTGCAGGTAGGGGTTATGCAGATATTATCCTGCTAGCTCGTGGTCCTGATCGTGCATTAGACTCTATTCCCATTATTATTGAGTTAAAAGCGGGAGAAGGTCCTAATTCTACTCCAGATAAGGCTTTGCAACAAGCAGAAAGGTATGCACAAGGTTTCCAACCAAATGTTCAGCGAGTTTTAACTACTGCGGATAACATTTTATGTGTTGGTGTCAACCTTGATAATCCGTCTCCTATCTCTGATATTAAAGTATCAAATCGTGGAGAAGAAATAATCCCTCTTTTTCAAGATATGCTAAAATCTGCTGATGACTGGGATACGCAAAGGATTGGAACAATAGAATTAAAAGGACAGGTGAAAGATAATTTAGAGCGTATTTATCATACGTTTCCTGGTACACCGGAGAAGGGAGATAATCATTATTTTAGCAGGTTTTTACTGGGACAATCACTACTGTTAAATAGAATTGAAGATTTAAAAACTGGTTTCAAAAAATACATTTTTATCTATGGAAACAATATACCTACCGAGGTACATCCTAATCTTCGTAGGATTAGACGTCCAGCAGCTGAAAGAGCCAGAGAAAGACTATCGGCTAATCTTGATGCAAGCCATGCAGTTGTAACAATGGTGCTCATTCCAGAGAATATAGAGAAGTTGGTTTATGTGATAAATATTGTTGAAGCTAACAGAAAAGATGTTCTGAACATGCTAAATGAAGTGCTCCCTCTTGATAGGTTAAACAGAGAAATAGGGAATAGGGAAATAGTCGAATTAAATCTTAATTTTGATACTAGATACAAGTCAGATTTTAAAAGATATCTTACTATTTGGACTGAAAAATACAATTCTTTACAAGAATACAACAACGGAGCTGAGAGATTTCAAGGTACTTTCAAAGAAGTTCCTTATTCTAGTAAGTTAAAAGAAACATTTGATCAAGCATTAGATGCTCAGTCTTTATCAATAGACGAATATAATAAATTGTTAGAAAAAATTGGAGAAGGAATATTCCCTTTTAAGAGTCTCGTTAATAAAGAAGCTCATTTCCAAGGAATATTGAATGGAGTGTTTAGTTATTATAGCGACCTAAAATTACAAGAATCACCAGAAACTAGAGCGTTAGTTTTAACTGAGTTTCAAACTGGTAGAGGGGAACGTATTGATATGCTAGTTCATGGTATTAAGTTTGTAGCTCAAGGTGGAAATGCTGAGGAGTACACACCAATAGGGTTGGAACTTAAGACATCAAGGCAGGGCAAAGGAGCTCAAGCTTTATTGAGGGAAGCAAATGATCAAATAAATGAAGAATACAAAGAAGGTGTTACCTATAAAACACTAACAGATGGTGATGAGGTAAAATTTATCGGTGTTGTTTTTGATAAAGGGTCTGATGATCCGCGTAAACTGATTTTAACAAGCAGAACGAATAAGGAAGGGTTTATTTCTCTTAAAGTAGGTCATAGCTCTCATATTTTACGCCCTCATTTAAGGCGGTGTTCTAAAAGAGAATCTTCATCACCGGAATATCCACCAAGTAAAAAACCAAGAAGAGAAAGAAGTGTAAATATGGCCTGCATGGATTCATTTGATGAAGAAAAGATTACAGAGGAGGAAAAAGAACAGCGTATCAAAGAGTTATTCAATGCTGACAAGGTAGCAGAAAGAGTAAAGAATATTGAGTTTTATGATCAGCTTTTCAAGGTTTCTCAGAAGATATCTGAAGGTGAAATTATAGATAAAAATGTTGAAGAAGCATTTGTAGCAAAGATTAAAGATATAGATCTAGGTTCAATAGATCCAGAGATTAGGGATATTGTGAAAGAAATGAAGGATAATATAGAGAACAAAGAAGAAGTGAAAAATATTCTGAGAAGATCCGGAGTGGCAGAAAAAATAGGAAAAGTAGCAGAAGGTGCAGGTCTTGCCTTTACAGCATTTTTAGTTGGTAAGCATATAGCAAATGGAGATATAGAGGGATTAGGCTACGATGCATTAAATCTCTGGGTAATGCCAAAAATTGGTGAAAAAATCTCTGGAAAGATATTAGAGTTGGGAACAAAGCTTGATTCTCAGATGTTGAAGGGGTTTGCTCCAGTTATGGGGCGTGCTATAAGTAATTTTGCGGCATTTTTAGGGTTAGCGGAATCAATAAAAGCTCGTCAGAGTGCGACAGATCCTATAGATATGAAGATTGCTGACCTAAACATCGCAACTAATTCCATTTTTATAGCTGCAGATGTACCTGCAATTGTTACAGAAACAATGTCAGTAGCAGGTCTAGAAACTGGAATAGTAGGAGAATTTGCCGGTCCGGTTGGCGCTGCTATTTCAGTTACTGTAATCATTATAGCACAATTTGTAGAAGCAGGACTTGAGGTAGAAAAATTAGGAGAACATATAAAACTTACAGATCAAGAGAAACATGACTTGTATTGGGATTTCTTTCTTGGTAAAAAAGTACCAGATTATATAGAAAATGATATAGAAGCAAAAAGTATATATAAACAATATATATTAAAGCTTATAAGCCAATATAAAGGTAATTATGATAAAATAGTTATGTCGTTACCTAATATATTGGTTACAAAGGAAAAGCGTGGTGATGCGGAGATACAACTCTTCAGAGTTTACTGTCGTACTAACACAAAAATAGTTGATACTAAGTTTGATTTTGAGTTTAGTACGAATGTTAAATATCCGTTTTATATCAGTGATATTAATTCTAGAATGATTCCTACAAACATTGAAAGTTATAATGTTGTTTGTGGACCACGTGATAGTGATATTAAAGTAAAAGTTGATAACTCTCCCTGTAATGACTGTGTCGTAAATGGAATTGGTTCAGGATGTGATGATTTATATAGTCATAGTAACATATTGCTGAATAGAACATTTGAAAAGTGGTTTTTACAAGAATACCCTAGCGACTGTTATAATGCAGTTATATATAGAAATACAAATTCACGTGGGTATGGAAGCATGTATTATATACCATCTCAAAATGCTAATATTGATGTTGTTTTTCAAGAAAAGGATGCTCTTAACGGTAATCAAAATAGAAGGAGAGAGAATAGGTACTATTTTGAAAAGTTGCTAGATAGCTGTAAGGTGCATAATCCAGGTAGCAATTTTTTTTATATAACAGGAAAGTTTTCTTGTGATTTAGAAGCAGATGGACAAAAGAACATAGTTATAACACAAGGTAATCTTACTACAGATTCAATAAACATACATTCTATTATTGGCAGCAACAAAGCTAATCATATAGAAGTTTCTCATGCAGATTATATAGATGGTAAAGGTGGCAATGATGTAATAACAGTAAAAAACTTTACTACAATCAGGGGTTATTTTGGTGATTCAATTCATGGGAAAGGTTTAGTATTATTACCGATAAATTTTAATGATATAGATAACATAACCCACGTTAATAACATAACAACCATCTATAATAAAAGTGGGGCTTTTATAAGTGTAGATAAACAAACATCGGTAAAAACAGCAGATGGTTTATTTGTAACACCAACGAAAATAGATGATAAGACTGGCATAGTAACAAACTTGCATGTGACAAAAAGCTTGAGAGGTGATATTGTGTTAGATGATGAATTAGATAATTTAAGAAAAATAGAAAATTCAAACTTTAATATTACAAAGCAATTATCAAGTGCTAATTATCATAGTACTATAGGTAGTTCCAGTAATCATATTTTTTATCCTGATAAAGAACATCATAATTTTTACTGGGAAGCTCCAAGTAATATAAGTCATCTTTATCTTTTCGATAACAGAAACGCTAATATTACGATTGCTCAAGCAAATGGTATATTAGATTTTAGCCAATTAAATAGTACATTAAATGATATGCCATTTATAGAAAACGATAAAGGGGAAATAAAGATTAATAAAAATGGCCTAAATGTAACCTTGCTACCAGATTATAAAGATGTCACAGTTACATTTGATGGGGAAGAATATTACAAACTTCAGAATGGAGAATTAGAGCGAGATTATTGCTCTCATAGTTTGAGAATAGATGGAAGATTTAGTGTTAATGGTACTGATCTTTTAAATCATCATAATTGTTTCACATTTGACTCAGACAAAGTACTTTTTTTGAAGCTAAATAATGATTTGCTATTGTTATCAGATAGAGGAGCATTATCAATATCGGATTACTATTCTTCTGTTCATAAAAACTGGGATTTATCCATAGAGTTGAGCGACAAAATTATGGAACCAGAAGAATTTGGAGAAAGAGCTGATGAATTTAGTTCTTTCAGATATTACCAACCAGATGAGCAAGGGTTACAGATTTATCATAATCAGCCTATTAATAAGAATGATATTGGTTTGGTTGATTTGAAAGGTAAGTCTATATTAGATTTCGATATGAAAGTTATGAATGATACCTTATTGCTATCACATAAAAATAACACTCTTGTAAAAATAGAAAATTGGAATACTTACCAACCAGCAAGAGAAATGATGTTTGCTTTTAATGATGCAATAGTTTCTAACTCAAAGTGTATAGCTTCTATTTGTAACTCAGAAGATGTTATAGTGGAATTTAATAAAGAAAAAGCAATTCTATCTACAGAGCAACTGTTTGATGCTGTGAGACGAAATAATCTTAGTGAAGTTAAGAATCTTCTCAGTATGGGTGCAGATGTTAATATTAGAGATAGGCGTGGTTGGGCACCTTTGCACTATGCTTCTGATAACGATAATAAGCTTGATACATCCAGGGCAATTTTAAATCGAAATGCTAATATTGAGGCTAAAACTAATATTGGAGAAACACCGTTACATATAGCAAATGCTTATGGTCAATTGAAAATAATTGAGCTTCTTATAGATAAAAGGGCTAACATTGAAGCTAAAACTAATGATGGTTTAACACCTTTGCATGTGGCTATTCAGCACAATAATACTACACCTAAAATAATTGAATTTCTTATAGATAAAGGTGTTAACATTGAAGCTAAAATCAAAGATGACCAGACACCTTTACATCATGCAGTTTTCAAAGACAGGCTTGATATAGTTAGAGTACTTTCAAGTCGAGGGGCTAATATTGAAGCTAAAACTAGCGATGGAAAAACACCTTTAGACTTGGCTATTCAAGGGAATTATACAGACATAGTAGGATTTTTAAAACAAACAGAATTAGACAAAAAATTATTGACTGCCACAGAAAATGGAGATCTCTCTGAAGTCAAAAAATTTGTTGGTCAGGGTGCTAGTGTTAATGCTATAGAAGTGGGCATTTTTGGTAGGAAACCTATACACATTGCTGCTGAAAAGAATTACAAAGATATTATAGAGTTCCTTCTCGGTAAGGGGGTAAGCGTTGATGATACCAGTAACTATGGTTGGACACCGCTACATTATACAGCGTCGAAAGGCTGTTTAGAAGTTGCAAAGTTTCTCATTGACAAAGGGGCTAGTATTAATGCTCAAAACGTTTATGGCAGAGAGCCTATACACATTGCTGCTGAGCACGATAATAAAAATATTATAGAACTTCTTCTTAATAAAGGAGTAAGTGTTAATGAGGTTGACAAAGACGGCTGGATGTCTCTGCACTGGGCTTCTTGGAATGGCCATCTTAATATAATAGAATACCTGGTAGGTAAGGGAGCCAATGTCAATGCTAAAGATAGGAATGGTAAAACACCGCTAGATCTTGCTAGAGATAAAGGATATAATAATGTTGTAGAATACTTACAACAAACACAATTAGGTCTAGATAGGCAGTTGTTAACTGCAGTACAAGGTGGTAATCTTAATGAAGTTAAGGATTTTGTAGTTCGAGGCGCTAGCTTAGATACTCAAGATAGTAATAATGGTTGGACACCTATAATCTATGCCGCTCAGGGAAGTAAATGGGATGCGGTCAAGTTCCTTATAGCTCAGGGTGCCAAGTTTAATAATGAGATCACATATCAAGGAACACCCTTGCACTTTGCAGCTCAAGAAGGTAATTCAAATATGGTTCAATTTCTTCTTGACAAAGGTGCTAATATTGAGGCTCAAGATGCATACAATAGGAAACCTTTGCATATTGCTGTTGATGTAAACAGGTTAAATGTAGTAAATCTACTTCTTGACAGGGGTGCTAATTTAAAGGCTACAGACATGTACGGCAAGACATCCTTAGACCTAGCTATTCAAAAGGGTTACGAAGATATAGTAGAAGTTTTGAAACAAAAACAATTAAATCTAGATAAAGAATTATTAATTGCTGCAGAAAAAGGAGATCTTGAAAAAGTGAGAGAAAGTATCAGACGAGGTGCTAATGTTAATATTCAAGATAGGCAGGGTTGGACTCCTTTATTTTGGGCCATTCAAAAGAATAATTTTAATATAATTGAACTTCTTTTAGATAACAGTGCTGATATTAAGGTCAAAGATAATGAAGGTTGGACACCTCTTCATTGGGCTGTTCAATTGGGTTCATTAAATGTAGTTAAATATTTTGTTGAAAAGGGTGCTGATGTCAATGCTTTAACTGCTGACGGTAGAGCACCTCTAGATATTGCTAAAGATAAGGGGCACAATAAGATTGTGGAATATTTAGAAGAAAAGCTCAGTGAAGGAAGAGGAGGACGCAAACGCCGTCATCATCATGGAGATCATAGTCGTCATCACTTATCACGTAAACCTCTTGCTATAAATTCAAGTAATCAACCTGAAATAGCAGCAAGCAGTGGTATAAGACCATTTTCATGGATAAATTATTGTATTTCTTTGGTGAAAAGCTCTGTAGGTAGATTATTGAGTTCTCAATCTGAGGGGACTGCAAGTTCAGTATCACAATTTGATGGGCAATTTGCCAAAGCGTCGATAAGTAATAGTAGTCTCACAGGTACCACATTACCATCTGATGATACAGATAAAAGACAAAAAAATGGAGGTTTCTTTCGAGACAACGTCGATTATGTAAATGCAAATCTAAAACGAATGTGTGAAAGGCAAGCACCTGTTAAATTTAAGCCTAAGGGTAGAAATACAATATTAGAAATGGGAGATCACTATCTATCACAGGTTGACTTTAATGGTACAATAATTTTATTTGACTTATTGATTAGAAGATTTACAGGTCAGAAGTATATTTCTACAGTAGATCAGTCTATATCTCCACTAGAAGCACAGGGCTATGCACTCAATATTACAAAGGGATTTGAGAAAGTAGTAGAGCAAGCTGGATTAAAAAGTGGTGTATCAATGCATCGACTAAATATTGATTATATGGGAATGCAGAAAGATATTGTTAGAAAAGTCGTAAGAGGTCAATTTAATGAGATCTCAGGAGTTTTAAGCTCGTATTTAGAGAAAGCATGTCCTAGTAGAGAAGCAGGATGTCCTGGTAAATTAAGTTCTAAAAAGTTTGACAAGTTTATAGCTCAATTTAATAATGGGCTGCTAAGTCAATCAATAGAGCAGATATTACACAACGGAGATGGTAGATTAGAA
The DNA here is from genome assembly GCF_964028365.1 of Wolbachia endosymbiont (group A) of Udea olivalis. NCBI lineage: Bacteria > Pseudomonadati > Pseudomonadota > Alphaproteobacteria > Rickettsiales > Anaplasmataceae > Wolbachia > Wolbachia endosymbiont (group A) of Udea olivalis. Next base: position 827,192 of record NZ_OZ034773.1, on the reverse strand, counting down.
GTTGATGGTGCAAAGCAAATGAATTTAGAGCCTCAAAGTTATTTAAGTAATGCTTCAGTTCACAGCTATTCAGAAGTATCAAATTGTCTTTCTGAGATAGGAGTAACCAAACTTGGAGGGGTAATCTCAATAGGTAGGTTATAATATAAGAGGTGGAGCTATAATATGCCAAGTAGTGGAAAATTTAAAGTGAGGGTAGCCAAAATAATTAGGGATACCAGACTAAGTTTGATGATCCCAATACTAAAATGGATGAAATAGGAATAAGAAATACAAGACTAGAATTGGTAAATAAGTGGTTAATGTGTTTTCCATATTGAACTTACAGCACGTAGCTTTGATATAGAAGTTTGGGTAATGTTATGATAGTAATTTATATAATTCTATGTGCAATCTTTATAGCCATTTTAGACAGTTCACTAGATTCTTAATTAGGGGATATGTCTAACTTAGGAAAGATTTTCATCAATGTTGAAGTGAATAAGTAGGGATATTATGTTTTTTCTTTGAGTTGTGAAATTTCAGAATGAGAGAGACCAGTAATTTGAGCTATAACATCTATAGAAACACCGGCCTTGAGCGAGTTTTTTGCTACTTCAATTTTACCTTCAATTTTACCTTTTTGATGGCCGATTTGGATGCCTTCATGTTTAGCATCATCAAGTTTTTGTTCCAAGATAGCAGCTTCTTTCTGTAAATCCATTACCCTTTCTTCATAAGCTAATAGGTCCTTCTCATTCCAATGGAACTTATCTAATTCATCATATGCTAGCTTTATTATTGGTGATTTTTCTGCTATTTTTCTTAAATCTTCATCAGTTGTTTCTTCTGCATATTTAAAGAAAAATAGCCAACGATCTACTACATTTTCTAGCTGCTCTTCTCTACTTTTGGGAAACTTTGGTAACTCAATGAAGATAAATTGAAAATCTTTTAAGTCATGCTCATTAGTTTTTTCATCTCTTATGGTATGGCTAGATATATAATCAAGCTTATCAGGAAATAAATTACAATTAGAAATAGCAATAAAGAAAACCTTCTTTAAATCAATGTACTTACCACCTTTATCAGCCTGCCTTGAGTAAGCCTTAGCAGCATATAATTGAGCCCGTTTTTCGAAGCCTTTATCACGAGCGAGTTGCATCTCAATCACGTATCTGGCCCCAGTGGAATCTCTGCACAGAACATCAACAATACTCTGCTTATCAGAGGCAATTTCAGGGTCCATAATGGTGCTAAGGAATTCAACTTCTTGTATAGTATTTATTTCAGTAAACCCCAAAATATCATTCAAAAAGTGAATAAGGATATTCTTATTTTTTTCAGTACCGAATATTTTCTTAAATGTTAAATCAAGCTTAGGATCTAAAAATTTTGAAAGAGCCATAGGGAATCGACTTAAAAAGCATTAATAATTATACACAATTGTGAAGAAATATTCAACTAAAATGCAAACATAGAAGTTTTTGTATATCTTTGTTTGGTAGTATTAACATGTATAATATTTATGGCAAACATCTCAATAAGGTATCAGATAGCACAAAAAGTAAGGAACTGGAGGTTAAAGCGAGGATATACTCAAAAAGATTTAGCGAAGAAAGTCAGTGTAACGTATCAAGTAGTACTACAATATGAAAAAGGAACACGTAAAATTTCGATTGAAAAGTTGTATGCTATAGCAGAGATATTGTCGATTGGTATTGTAGACCTAATTCCTGTATCAAATGAAAAAATCTGTCTTGAAGATGAGGGAGAAGAAATACTAAATCTAGTAAGAGAATATAAAAAGATTAATGATCAGGAATTACGTAAGATGTTTTGTTTGCTAACCAAATTTGTCCAAGTCAGTGAAAGAAGTAGTAGGAAAGCAGAGAAAGTAAAAATTGCAAAGGGTCTGGTTAAAGCAGGAGTTTCTGTTGATACTGTTTCAAAAACAATTGGTCTATCTGCTGATGAATGTGTTGAAGAAAAAACGGGTTCTATCTACTACCAAATAGGAAAAAAGATAAAAGAATGGAGACTAGTGCGGGAATATACTCAGAAGGATTTAGCAGAAAAAATGAGTACAACACGTGATGAAATAAGCAACTATGAGCAAGGACGTGTGGCCATTCCACTGGAAAAATTATATGCAATAGCAGAAACATTATCAATTAGCATTACAGATCTGCTCATAGAAGAAGATGAGATAGTAGAAAATGAACTACCTGATTTAATAAAAGAATACAAAAAGATTGAAAGTCAAGAACTACGTAATGCATTAATAAGATCTCTATTTGAAGGCATACGGATTTGCGAAGAAAAAGTGAAAAGAGCAGAAAAGATCAAAATTGCAAAAGACTTAGTAAAAAAAGGAATTTCTATCAATATTATTTTAAAAACAATAGGCATCTCTTTAGACGAAATTCAACAAATTTAAGTAAAAAAATCAGTATCTATTAACATCTTTACTTTTTGATAAAAAAATAAGTAAAAAAGATTGAGAAATTGATTTGACTTCACTCGGAAGCTATGGCTCTATGCCAATGCTGATAAAAAAACAGCAGTAAATATTTAAAAAAAGTTTGTTGTTAGTGAAGGGTAAATTATATGAATAAAAGTAAAGAAGAAATCGAATTCAGAATATTAGAAAGCAAAGGCAAAGCACTACTTGATCGTGAAATAATGGAAACATTTCTAAGTGCAGTACATGAAAGGCCACAGGCTCAAGAAATTGCTAAAAATCTGGTGAATACTTATACGGGAGTAGGAAAGATTTTAGGTAGAGAAATGGATGACCTGAAAGTTATAGAAGGAGTAACTGATTCTGCAGTAGCAATGATTATGTGTGTTAAGGAAACACTAGAAAGAGTACTGAGAGAAAAGCTCAAGAGTGAGCCAATAATGGACTTACAAGGGCTAGTAGAGTATTTGAACGTAAGTATAGGACACTCAGAAAGGGAATGTGTAAAAATACTGTATTTGAATAAAAGGCGCCAACTAATCGGAGAAGAATCCTATATTGGTGAAATGGAAAAAGCACCGGTATACATAAAGGAGATTATAAAAAAAGCATTAATAAAAAATGCAACATTAATAATAATGTCACATAACCATCCTGGAGGAAGCTTAGAGCCGTCAGAAGAAGATCAAGCAGTAACGAAGAGCTTAGCAGCAGCATGTAGTACTGCAAGCGTAAAATTGTTTGACCATATTATCATCACAAGTGGAGGCTATTTCAGCTTTCGAGAGAACGGATTGTTATAGTAGAAAGTATTTGCAAATCTACTCATTATAATTTATACTGAGTAATAGAATGTATAAACTAAGATTTATATACTTAAAAAGTATTTTTAATATGGGGGTTATATGACTAGTAAAGACAAGTTATTGAAGAAAATATTTGGTGCTCTTGAAGGCGTTGATATAAAGCAGTCTAAGTTTGTGAGCAAAATTAATAATCAGAAGGAGATAAAACCGGAAGATACAATGCCTTTCCCTAGCAGAAACATTCACGAAAACAAAATCAACTATGGAAAAGGACTTGACTACATATATGGCACAAAACCTTTGAGTAATCAAGCAGATTATCCAGAAGGGTTGAATCCATTTGCTTCAGCTTTGCAAAAAATAAAGCCAAGTGCAGAAAAGTTGAGCTGGCTTCAAAGTGCTGTGGTAAGAGCAAAAAGTCTAAATGAACTGCACAAGGCTGTAGACGAAGCGCTAGCTGCTGGAGCAAGGCTAAATGCATGTAATGATGGGGAATGGAGCATTGCAGAGTATGTAGTATTGGGTACACATTTTCATAAATTTGATAAGACTGATCGAAAAAAGATAATGCGTAAATTAATGCTAAACGGTGCAGAGTTTCATGATACTTTATTGGAGAATAAATTGATAGGTGAAATCTATAATGAGCTACAGCCAGAAGTTCAGCCACAGATAGATAAGAGACTAGAAGAACTAGAGAAGGCTAGCGAAAGTGCTGTGCAAGAAGGAGAATTAATAGATGTTGAGATAGATAATACAACATCGTATATAGAATTTTCTGGGAATAGTAAGATAGAAGTAGCCAAAATACTGAGAGAATTAGGAAGTAGTATTTTAAAAATTGGTAATGATGCAGTTGAGGTTAAAAGTGAGAAAGGAGGTGTAAGAAACTATACCGATATGTCAGATGGAAGTTCTGTTGTATTAGAATTTCCTACGAGCATTGGTAAGCTAAATGTTATATTGTACCACGATGTAAAAAAATATGATCAAGTACAAGTCAGAGTAGAAAACAAGGAAATGTGGGCTGAGTTACAAAAAAGAGGCGAAGAAATAGGAAAAAATTGCCTCTTTGGGGGAGTGAAGCTTAAGGAAGTGGTAGAAAGAGGTAATTTCACTAGATGTGGCATATGGAATGAAAAGTATGCTATAAAAGAGATTAGTAATGATGAAGTATTGTCTCCGTGGGTAAATAGGATACGTGAAGGTAGTAAAGAAACTTTTAGAAAACTTTAATGTGTCTACAGTCAACTTTAAGGTTCCAGAGGTTTTTTCTTACCATTATATCTGGAGCCTTAACAAAATTGAGCCATAGTAGAAAATATTATACGCATGGTTGTTTTCGTGGAAAAAAGTCTAGACTGTGAAGTAGGGGAAAAAGTGAAAAATTGGAGGTTAGAGAGAGGTTATACTCAGAAGGATTTAGCTGAGAAAATTGGTGTAAAGTACTGGGTAATACTGCAATATGAGAAAGGGAACCGTAGAATTTCAATCGAAAGGTTGTACGCTATAGCAGAAGCATTGTCAGTAAGTATCACTGATCTCATTCCTGCATCAAAGGAGAAAATCGGCTTTAAGAATGAGGAAGGAGAAATATTAAATCTAGTAAGAGAATATAAAAAGATTAACGATCAGGAGTTACGTAGAATGTTTTGTTTGCTAACCAAATTTGTCCAAGTCAGTGAAAAAAGTAGTAGAAAATCGGAAAAAATAAAAATTGCAAAGGATCTGGTTAAAGCAGGAATTTCTGTTGATGTTGTTGCAAAAACAATCGGTCTCTCTGCTGATGAATGTGTTGAAGAAAAAGTTGGTTCTATCTACTGCCAAATAGGAAAAAAGATAAAAGAATGGAGGCTAGTGAGAGAGTATACTCAAAAGGACTTAGCAGAGAGAATGAGCACAACACGTGACGAAATAAGTAACTATGAACAAGGAAGGACTGCTGTTCCACTTGATAAATTATATGAAATGGCAGAAGCATTATCGATTAATATTACGGATCTACTAATAGAGGAAGGGAGTAAAGTGAAAAATGAGCTACCTGATTTGATTAAAGAATACAAAGAAATTGAGAGCCAAGAACTACGTAATGCATTAAGAGAGTCTCTGTTTGAAGGTATAAGGATTTGTGAAGAAAAAGTGAGAAAAGCGGAAAGGATCAAAGCTGCAAAGGATCTAGTAAAAGGTGGAATTTCTATTGATATTATTTTGCAAGCGGTAGGTTTATCTATTGATATGGTTTTAGATGGATAGCTCGTAAAAAAATTATAGTAATAAAGTTTTTTTCTTAAAAGGAGGTATATGTGTTTGTTTCTGCAAGCAATGTTAGCTATGGAATAGGGCAAAAAATAGAAAATTGTAGGTTAATGCGAGGTCATACTCAAATAGGATTAGCAGGTCAAATAGGTTTAACATACCAAGAAGTGAACAGCTATGAGAATGGCTATAGCGCTATTCCAATTGAAGTACTATATGTAATAGCAAGAGTGTTGTCAGTTAATGTTGTAGATCTATTACCTAAATCAATAACAGTAAGAGAGTATGAAGATGAAGACGAGGAAATACTTTATCTAACAAAAATATACGAGAATCAAAAGTTAGGCAAAATAGTACCTTCATTAGTCAGGTTTGTTCATATTAGCGAAAAAATTAATCAAGAAGAGGCAAGGTTGGAAATAGCAAAAAATCTAGTGAAAGAAGAAGTTTCTACTGATGTTATTTCCCAGGCAACGGGTTTATCTATTTACGAGTATGATAGTACAGAGAGAGAAATCTGCACTGATTCTATATATTACAGAATAGGACAAAGAATAAGAGAATGGAGATTGATAAGGAGATACACTCAAAAAGATTTGGCTGATAAAGTTGGTTTAACACTCAAGGAAATACACGAATATGAAAGAGGGTATACTGCTATAACATTTGATAAATTATATAAAATATCAGATGCATTATCAGTGAATATTAAAGTTCTGCTACCTAAAACAAGAGAAAGCAAAAAGCTATTGAGTTTAATGGATGAGTACGGAGAACAAGAATCATTAGTCAAATCTCTATCTGAAGATATGAAAAGTGGCAAGGAAAAAGTTAAAAAAACAGAAAGGATCAAAGTTGCAAAAAATCTAGCAAAGGCAGGTGTTGCTATTGATATTATTGTGCGAGCAAGTGGCTTAACTACTGATGAGTTTGAAAATTGAATTGTGTTAAATAATATATTAAGATATAAGTAAAAATAGTTATGTATTTAATATATCTATTCTAAAAACTTGTTTAGCTCTGCAGAATTTGACGTATCAAGATAAAACATCACAGAATTTCTCTATCACTTTTTGATTATCCTCTATCATTGCCTTTGCCTCTTGCTGAAGAGATTTGATATTTTTTGATGTAATATTATCCATGTCAGCCGACGCTAGCTTCAATTGCGATTGTATTCTTACGTATCTATTGCCTATTACTTGATTCATCTGATAATTTACGCAGTCCAATCCAGAGGCAAACATCACATTTAACAAAGGTTTTATCCAGCCTATTTTTCCAAATCTCTTTGAATTGGCATACTCTATGCTTCTATCTGTTCTGCCAGTACCTATTGATAACAGTATAATCTCATCATTTGGAAATAACCTCTTACCACTTGCATATGCGCAAGCCGCAGGATTATTGGCAAATACCCCACCATCTACTAATACTCTGTCTATCTGATCAATTTTTAGATGTTTTGGTATGAAATAAGTGGGCGCTGCAGTTGTAGCTCTGAGTGCATCTTTTAGCCTGATAAAATTTCTGTCTTCTCTCCAGCTCTTAAAAAAGAAAGGATAGTTGTTGTTAATATCATAACTTGTTATCAGTACCTTACTTAATGTGTTTTTTAGAATATCCTCTCCAAAATATTTATCCAGTACAAATTCAATATTTTTATGTGGGTATTGTGTACAGTTAAACCAAGATAATATTGATCGCCTGAAGAATGAAGATTTAAAAATATATGACCCGTATTCTTGGTAAAATTCAACTAAATCATTGGCTGAGTATTGGGGATTTCCTTGTTCATCTTTCCTGCATAACCCTGCTACAACAATCCCACCAGTTGAAGTACCAGCCATTAGATCAAAGATTTCAGCTATCGGTTTCCTTGTCCTTTGCTCTATTTCTGCTAGAATAATGGCTGGTATTATTCCTCTAATACCACCTCCATCAACGGACAAAATGTATTTAATCATTGTAAGTTTAGGTAAAGGTATTAAGATTTAATTTTTCCGCTTAAAACCTGCAATTTAAACTCATCTAATTCTTCAGAAAGATTTTTTACCCTCTCCTCAAGTACTAACACTTTTTCCATTAAACCATATTCAATAAGTTTATCGTGAAGCTGTACCCTTGAGTCTAGCTTGGATAACCACCATATGAATGCTACTGTTTGTATTAATAACGTGATAATTACTGTAATTGGGATTTTTTGATTTTTCATAATTTGTGTTATTGAAAATTTGTACTGCGTGTTGTGAGAAAATAACTATAATTTTATTGCTCTGACTTATATTGCTTTTCCGCCTGATCAAGCAGGTCTATAATTTCTCTGTAAGGTTTATCTCTATAATAAAATGATCTTTTAAATGCTCTAGCTCTTGGAGTTTGTTCTTTCCAACCTCTAATATAAGGGTTGGCTCCTCTCTTCAACAAAAGTTTTACAACTTCTAATTGACCACCGTCAGCAGCACCAAGTAGTGCTAAGCTAATATTTATATCTACTCCTTCATCTAATAGAAATGTAACAATTTCTAAGCATCCTTTCTCTGAAACATAATATAATGCCTTTTCACTAATACTTGAATCACTTCTACTTTTTTTTACTAATGATTTCACAGTTTCTAAGTCACAGTTCTTAGCTGCTACTTCTAACATTTTCTGATACTCCTCAGCAGCCTTGGGTTTTTGATAGTAATACGTAATAACAACACATACTATGACCACTATAAACCACAATGTAGCTTGTTTCTTGCTCATGTTCGGCATTTTTTTTGCATTAAATCAACAATGTACTTATTTTCTCTTAAACATAATTACTCAAAGAAGCTGATAATGTAGTACGATATCCTGAGCTATTTAAAATATGTTCTGCTCTATCAATTACCCATTCACCATCTATATCCTGATTGAACCCTACAAGATTAAGTTTTGCCTCTGCACATAACTCTGGATTACCTGGTATTGTCATCTCTAGATTCTCATTGTTACGCTGTAGTTGTTTAAATCTGGCATTTGCAGAGCTTAAAGCTGATTCTGCATTTGAGTAAACTGTTTGTATAGCGTAACTTGGTTCACCGCTACCTACTCTTTCCGATATAGTCTCTCCCTTTTCATAGTTATGCCATTTCGCTACTACTGAATTGTATTTATCACGTACAGTAAAATGCACTTTCCAATTAATTGTATCTTGAGGTCTAATAGTTGTCGTTCCTAAAGCTTTTCCCGTTGCTGACTTTGCTGCACCTTTTGGAATAAACAATATATACCCTCCTGCCAGTTTTGCCATGGCTTCGCGCTCTATAGCTATTCTAGTCAACAAACTTATATCGCTCTCTTCAGTTTGGTCAATATGTAGTATTAATATGTCTTTAAATTCCTCAGCAACTTTGTATCCATATCCATGTTTATTTGCTATTTCCTTGACTAAATTACCTAACGTAATCTGGTGCCATTCTCTGGATACTTTTTCCTTTAGCGATATCATCAAATTTGTTGCATGAGCTTTGATTATTAAGGTTTTTGGTGGACTTTGTACTGTAATTTCATTGACTCTATATATACCTATGGGTAGTACCTCTGTTTCTCTATATCCCAAAGCAATCTTTAGCTCTTTTGGAACTTTTATGTTATCATCCCTGTAATCGACACATATTTCAGCTATATCTTCTATAGTCCCTGATTCATCAGTAACATGCATTGACACCAAGCGGTCTTTTGCTAATTCATACCCTTCAATGATAAACTCTGGTTGCATCTTACCCCCAAATCTTCAAGGTTGATTTCTGTAGAGGTTTCTCAATTATAGGCAGCTTAATTTTCAGTCCTGCCGGTAAAAATTCCATATTCCGCAAGTCCAGGGTTTTCTTCTAATACTATTTCTACTGCTCCTGAAGTAAATCCATAGTGCTTCCAGCAAATATAGTCTAACATATCATTTTCTTTTGCTAAGTAATATATAGTCATGAATAACGCTTCAAACTTAAACTGAATTCAACTTTTTTTGGCAATCCACAAGAGAAAAATGATGTTTGCTTTTCTTCAAAGCGAGTAATTACAAATTGCCCCAAAACATTTCCCATGCTATCAACTAAAGTGTGAGGTTCTTCTGCCTCTTTTATATTCTTTAACTGATCTAATCCATTATGAAGATAAATTACTCCTTCTAAATCTATATTTTCTGCTCCCTGGCCAATATTCTGTAGTAATTGCTTACCAATACACTCAACCACACTCCAACGCTTCTCTTTGCTATATTTCAAACTTATCGGAGTAAATTTATATGGACCAAGGGATAGCATCAGTAAATGGGATCTACCGTATCGAACATAACATCACGTGATTTTTCTCTTATTCTTTTTATTACTTCATCTGCAAGATTACGAATATCTTGATTTGGCTCTGCTTTAATGCTGATAGTGTAATTATTAGTGATGTTCTGAGTTTGATTCATAGTTTTCTGTTCTTTGTTTTCAAATTTACTCGTTGCAAAATCTGCAAATATCCTATCATTTTCTGTGGATTTTTTTTCCTCAATAAGGCTTTTGATTCTGAAGCTATTCTGATTTCTATTGGAAAATTTTTTAATTATACTGTTATCTAGCAAAGGATTTCCACTGTTGAGAATATTACTCTTTAAGGGAGTATGGACTGCTTTTACTTCAGTAACAATACTTTTCCTTTTTTCAAACTCTTTCAGTGGACTATTCTCAGAGATTTTTCCAAATACACTGCTTGTAGATTGTCGCCTATATCAAGCAAAAAAATCGAATTTTGTCCTGGTGCTTTTTCTTCGTAAAAACGCCTAAAGTTTTCACGAGTCTGATCTGATAATAGACCTTCTGGTGGATTCTCATCAATAACACTTTCAGGTCCCACTAATCCTCCTGGTCTTGAGCCGCGAACATGACGATCAAGCCTGTGTACATACTCTTCTCTTCCTATCCCTTCTGGGAAAAGTATAAGATTACCTGCTTCGCGTGCATCTCTATTAAACACAATAGGAAACAAAACCACCTCATTTCCAGAAGTAATAGGTATAAATCCTCTGTGTTGTTTCTTAAGTCTTCCGATTTCTTGTCTCGCATCATTTTGCTGTTGTCCTACTTCTTCTGCATTATTAGCAAGCCTTAACACATATCCAATTGGGTGAGTATCTAGGTCATTCTCTCTAGGTTGTCTTAATAATAAAAGATCTAATCTCTGTTCTGTAATTCTTGTGAGTATTACCCTTTCTCCTTCTTCTTCCTGCCCCCTTTTTAAACTATATGTTTGACCAACTTTATACATAGCAAGCACTTTATAAGGATTATCACTAGCATAAAATGTACCATGTAGTATAGAACGGAACTTATCCTCACTATTAACATTTATTGTATCCACAAGCGGCATCAATGCTCCAGAGATCTCTTGAAATAATCCTCTATGCTGAGCTATATTTTTCCAGCCATCATTCACAACTTGATTTAAAGTATTATGTACATTTTCAGTATTGGGCCCTTGTACAAGATCACCAGCAAGAAAATTATTTGCATTATTATTTTGGTAATCGTGATATAAACCAAAGTCATTTGGTAGATCAATATCTAGTTCAAGTTGATTATTAAGTGTGCATGAAACTTCCCACACATGAACATCATTTCCATTAACATTAAGAGTCTGTAAATTGATGGCTCCTTGTTGTTGCGCATCGTGAGCTCTAATATGAAGTATAACTATATCAGAACCTTCAGCATGAAAGACCATAGTTAAACATCTTAAACCCTCATCACCATGTCTAAATATGTACTTTGTTATAGGTGCTTCGTCTTCCTCTTCTAGTTCTAAAGGGTGCCTATCAAAAGCACTACTTCCAAAAGCAAAGCCAGTTATGCAATCAAATATTCTATCATGATTCTCTGCATTTCTTGGTATTTCACCAGGAAGATGTTGAAGCAAGAAATCTCTAATATTCTCTCCAACCTCTTCATCTTCTATATACTCAAACAATCTTTGTACTAAAGGAAACCTACCCTGTTGAAGCCCTACTGTATCAACCCTAAAAGGAATTCGATTTAAATTAAAATTTAATCCAATACAGACAGTATTTCTTGATTCAGTATGGATAGGTATAAATGAAAAAACATGCAATCTTTCAGCGTGACTTCTGGCGCGGTTTAATGCGATATTGGACGGTGCCCTTGTAGCAAGATTGACAACAATAGGAATATTTTCTCTTTCTGCTTGATGACGTACAAGAAATGCAACATGTGAGTTTCTAGGAGATAAGTCAAGGTCAATATCTATTGTGCAAAGATGACTAAAATTCGCTAAAAAACCTAATAAAAACCCATGACTCTCAAACTTTTGATTGCGATCTTGAATATCATTTTCTAATGTGCCTGCGTAATGACGATAGATTCGAGTTATATATCTAAAAATTACTGTGCTATTGTCTCGTAAAGTTCGTACAACTCCACTTCTTAACATTTCCGCAAAGTTATCAATTCTTTGTTGACCTGGTGAAATTTGCACAAAATTGACCAACCTACCAAGTTGTCTACGCTGATTTTGATTGAGTTGTCTTCCTTCTATTTCCTTAATTGTTAGTCTGTGATCTCCTAAGAGCCGTCTAATAAGATTGATTTCAGATGCTGAATATTTGGCAAATTTATCCCTACCTTGACGATCTTTTTCACGAATTACCTCGAATACTGTTGCAATTGCCTCTCCCTGACTCTTGCCCTTTCCATGCATGCATATTTTGTATTGCTCAAAATTTAGGTCTTCTTCCCTTAAATTTGGATTTTGCCGTCTAATCTCTTGTACTAGAGCATTTCTCTCCCTTGTACTGAACCTTAACCCATCACTATTAGGACGATCAGAAATACTATAACATCTGACAACTTGCTGTCCGTCACGATAAACAGCGACTTTTAGGTTTCCTGTATTTCGATTTTCACCATTACGTGGATTAACACCATGGTTATCAAAACGAAAATAGACTCTCTCATTTGCATTTAAGATATTAGCATCATGTGCAGTAGCAAACATACTAAAAAAGCATATAGGAAGAAAACGACCTGCATTCACATAATGCAAGAAAGATGGACATTGATCTAAAAAAGATTCAAATCTTTGTCTGAACCCTTCAAGATCTCCATCCACTAAACTTCTGACAAACCCATCACCATTACTCATACAAAATACTCCTTATTTACTACGACCAGAAACACCACTCACACTAGGAGCTTCAAACTTGGACTGTGGACCATCACCAGAACCATCAAGTGGCAAAGATGTTTTCTTACTATCATGAGCTTGAGATCGTGTCCGTAAATTATACCTAGGACCATCACCTCCAGGAGGTAAAGTTGTTTTTTCTAACTCAGAAAACAATTCTTTCGCCAAATCATCGTAGTTTATACTTTCTTCCATTCCTTCCCTACCACATAATCTAAGGTCTTCTATCATAACTTCTTTGAAGGACTCAAACTTTTCAGGAAAGCGATCCTTGGCAAATAATATTATCTCTAATATTTCTTTTTTTTCATCAGACTTACGACCAGATCGTTCCCAATTAACCACTAACCCTGCAAGTGCATTTTCTATAGGAACTTGGAAGTTAGAAGTATCGACAGCAGCCTCCTTGTGTTTATAAAAGCGACCACATCTCCACATTTCCATAATAAGAGATCTAGCTTGAGCATTAAACTCAGGATTTTCCAACATAACATTTGAAAGTGAGGAAAGAAGAAGTTTATATTCTTCATATGAGAATATTTTCTCTGAATGATCTCCGCCTCGACGTTCTGAAACTCCTTTATAACACCAGCACTGTACTAAATCATGCACTGTATCAAAAAAATACGAATCTACTAATTCAGCAAAAAGGGAATATACTCCTTTATCTTTCTGCGATAATTTCTGCAAAAGAGTATCTTTGTCAGCTACCTTATTTACACAAAAATCTAAAATAGGAGCATCTTTCTCAACAGATTGAACGCGAGATAGAGCAATAATGGCTTCTGTAAGCTTCTTTTCTTTATCTTCTTCTTTTAGATGATTATAAAAATACTCTACTCCTTCACTCCACTTAAGTTTTACAGCACTGTCAAAACCTTCTACTGCATCATACTTCTTTAATTCCCCAGATTCTCTATCGATCCAGAAATCAAATACAGGACCTTTCCTCTTTATGCTATCTAGTAACGAGTTTCGTACGTATTTGCCAAATTCAGTTTCAGTTTTACCATCAAATGCACCAGGAGGAAACTTGTTCCTATAAGATTCAAATCTTTTTTGAAAGAGAGGATGAATTTTATCCACTACACAGTAACTACAAGCCATCTCATATTTGCGAAGTGGATTATCTATTCCACCTATTTTTTCTTCAGTAAACCTTTGACCTAAAGCAGCATTATCCAACCTTACACCTGACCAGCAACCTTCATCTTGAAATACATTGTGCAAAAACTTCAACTTATCACCCTTAAAGTATTTTATGTGCTCCATAAAGTTGTCATGAAGGACCCCCACCCATCTCTTGATAGCTGACTTCCTCCCGGCAGCAACTGTTGGATCTGGATGTTTAATAGCTTCCTGTAATTTTTTGGACATCGTAGCCCGAAGCTCTTTCTGTGTTGGCATTATCCCCCCCTATTAAGTATTAACAGTGTCATGTAAAAAAGGCATTGTACAGACATTAGAATGGATTGCAATATTAAAATTACCAGAATAGAGGGTTTAATAAAAAAACGTTATGGCTAAAACTTCTTTTCTTGAATTGTCTTAATATAATCGACAGAAAGGCCTGTTATTTCAGCAATAACATCTATAGAAACGCCGGCCTTAAGTGAGTTTTTAGCCACTTCAATTTTTTCTGCTTCTCTGCCTTTTTCATGACCGATTTGGATTGTATATTAAATCAAAGCCGCAAGGCTATAATGAGAAGGAGTGATACTGTCAATTGGATTGATTGATAGAAATAGTAGGCATCTCAGTACACTCCTTGCTTTAAAAAATGGAGTACGAACGGTAGGGGGATCAAAAAGATCGCTGTACAACATTTACATTATTATTTGATTATATTTATAGGTACAAAAATGGCTAGAACAGTTTTCATTGGTATTGATATTTCAAAAGAAACACTTGATATCTCAATTAATAATAAACATCAGCGTATAGAAAATGTAGAAAGAGCTATATCTGAGTTTATAAAGTCAAAAATAGTTAACGTATTTGTTAGGTTATGTGTAAACAGGTGGTTATGAAAAACTTGTCATAAAGTTGTTACGGGAATATAACATAGCTGTTCACAGAGCTCACCCAAATCGGGTATATGCATTTGCAAAAGCCTGCAACCACTTTGCAAAAACAGATAAATTAGATGCAAAATTACTAGAAAAATATGCTGAATTTATCACAAAAAATGACGAAGTAATAGAATACATAGTTTCACAAAAGCAAGAAGAACTAAAAGAGCTAAGAGCAATTGAGCGCAATCTAAACGATGAAGTTCACGCAAATAAGTGTCGTTTGCATAAGGTTACAGGAAAAGCCAGGGAATATATAGAAAAACAGATAGAATTTGCAAAAAACAATTAGAGCAAGTTAGGCAAGACATAGAAGATATAATAAACTCTGATCCTGATTTGAAGGAAAAAAGCAAACTGCTAACTAGCTATAAAGGTGTTGGACGGAAAACCGCAAGTATCCTACTCATAGAGGTACCTGAACTTGGCAGGTTAGATAATAAGGAAATAGCTTGTCTAGTTGGAGTTGCACCAAAAACTAGTGAAAGCGGAAGGAAAGTGAGCAAGGCCCAAGTCATAGGTGGCAGATTTTATGCTCGAAAAGCATTATACATGTCTGCTGTGGTTGCAATGCGTCATAATAAAAAAATGAAAGTATTTTACCAGCGTTTAGTTGACTCCGGCAAAGCCGCTAAAGTTGCTTTAGTTGCTGTAATGAGAAAAATCATCGGGAACGTTCAAAGAAGCATACGCGTCAAGTTAAGGAAAAGTGTAAGTAAAGTTGATAGAGTGAAGGAAAATAATAAGGTATAAATTCTCTTGGATATATGAATGAGAGAACTTACAATGGACAGAATAGCTTGCTTATCAAAAGACCTCAATGAATTCTTTAATGAAAAAGCAGACGAAATATCAATTGCAGTAGGTTTTATAAAAAGAAAGAGAAAACTTAATGGCTCATCATTCATAAAAGCTATGGTTTTTGGTAACATAGGAGTTGATGATTGCAGCATAGAAACAATGTGCCAATTGCTAAATGAAGACTCGATAGAAATTACAAAACAGGGTTTAGATTTTAGGTTTAGTGAAGAAGCAGTTGAGTTCATGAAAAAAATGTATAACGAAGCTTTGTGTTTATTTAAAAAAAGTCTACAGATTGATTGCAAAATTTTACAGCAATTTGGAAGCGTTAAATTATTGGATAGCAGCTACATTAGCCTGCCCAGTAGCATGGAAGATATGTACAAAGGATATGGCAGTAGCTATAGAGATTGTGAGAATAATACCAAATCAGGAATAAAGCTACAGTTAGTCTTTGATTACCTGAATCAAGCGCTAGATAAGTTAAATTTTATGGAAGGAATAAGGTCGGATCAAGGTTATAGGGATTATCTGAACGGTTTATCAGCCAATGATTTGCTAATATTTGACTTGGGCTACTTTGTGCCTAGTTCTTTTAAACAGATTGATGAAGCAGGTGCATATTTTGTTAGTCGTTATAAGTCTGATACCAATATATATGATATAGAAACAAATCAAAAAATAGAGCTATTGGAGTATTTGGAAGGTCAATTATCTTCAGAAAAAGAAGTATTATTAGGAAAGGAAGTAAAAATTAAGGTAAGAATTATATGTCAAAAGCTAACTGAAGAACAGTCTATGGCTAGAAGAAGAAAGGCTAATAAATTAGCAAAGTCACATGGATATACATCTTCTCAAAAGAATCAAAAGTTATTAGATTGGTCAATATTTATAACTAATGTTCCAGAGAGTAAAATTAATGCTGAACAAATATTGACGGTTTATAGAGTAAGATGGCAAATCGAATTACTATTTAAACTATATAAAAGTCATATCAATCTTGATAAACTAAAAGGAAAGACAAATCCATTTAGAGTATTGTGCGAGCTATACGCAAAATTATGTGCTATTCTCGTATTTCACGGAATGATTGGCTGTGTAAAACTAAAAAAGAACACGGAGCTCAGTTTAACAAAGGCATTTATTGAATTGAAAAGGCGGGTTAGAGAGCTCTTTTTGATATTAAACAATATTGTCAATAATTTAAAAATTTTTCTAAAAAAGCTTACTATAATCTGGTCAAAGTTTTCTTTGAAAGACAGATATAGGAAGACCAGGGTATCTACTTTAAGCTCTCTACATTCCTTAACTTGACGCGTATGCTTCTTTGAACGTTCCCAAATCATCATTTGTTTAAATGCTATGATAAAAAACAATAATTTTTATCTTGATGTTTAAGACGGTAGATGCCTTCTTTCCTGCCCTTCTCTTCTCCAATTTGGATTCCTTCATGTTTAGCATCATCGAGTTTTTGAGCGAGGACAGCCTGTTCATCACGAATACGTTTTATTTCCTGTTCATAAGCAATAAATTCTTTTTCAGACCAGTTGAACCTATTTAGCTCTTCATATGCTCTTTTAATTATTAGATCACTTCCTATTATTCTCTCTAGCTCTTCCTCACTAGTTTCGTCTGCATATCGTTGTCTAAGTGAAGAAGGTCGCCCTTCCTCACTCGACTGCAAAACCGTACGTGAGACTTTGCGCCTCATACGGCTTCTCTCTAATTTGGTGCTTTTCATGCACACCTCCTGTGTAATTCATCGTGACAATGTCCATGTAACAAAGATAAGTTTGTGATCATATTGTTTCGTCTATTCCGGTCTTTGTGATGTATTTCTATTGTATCATCACTTTTAAACCATAGTCTACAATTATCGCATTTACTTTGTTGCAACCTCAATAATTTTATTACTCCTAGTGGCTTATCTGGTATTTTTCTCAGACGTTTACCCTAATATACCCAAT
This sequence comes from Wolbachia endosymbiont (group A) of Udea olivalis, assembly GCF_964028365.1. Lineage (NCBI taxonomy): Bacteria > Pseudomonadati > Pseudomonadota > Alphaproteobacteria > Rickettsiales > Anaplasmataceae > Wolbachia > Wolbachia endosymbiont (group A) of Udea olivalis. The sequence goes on along the minus strand of NZ_OZ034773.1, from coordinate 809,635 downwards.
CACCATCATATGGGGATCTGGTTTTTTGCACTTTGATATGTCGTTTAATAACATGATCGCTGTGTATAGTAAGACGTACCTTGTTACTTGTCATAAAGCGCCAGTTTTCGTTATTATACTTCTTAAAGTACTTTCTTTTTATCCAGCATCTTCCTTTGTTTGGGTGCCTAAAAACTGCCCACTTCCAGAGTTTTCTATGCATAATATTATCCAATGAGCTAAAGATTTTACATGAAACTACCGAGGAGTAATATTGACTCCATCCTCTGTTTATTGGATTGAGATCCTTTATCACCCGTTCTTGTGGTGCTCCACGCATTTCTCTGAGTTTATGTTTAATAGCTAGTGTATGCTGTTTTATAGAATTACGACTTGGTTTACTTGTAACCTTTCTTACTTTCTTTTATTGGATATTGTCTTATTGAAAATCCAAGAAAATCAAATCCTGGTTTTGTTTCGTCAATGGTTCTTAATGTATGAGAAACTCTTGTTTTAGAGGGCTTTAATTTTAGTCCAATGGTTTCTAACCATTCTTCAACTAAAATTTTTGCTTTAAGAATAATCTCTTCGTTTTCATGTATGATGACAAAATCATCACAGTAGAAAATTACACTAATAGACTTTTGCGCGTTTCTATGCGATATCCTACCATATTTTCTTTTCATGCATTGAAAGAGTTCGTTTGTTAATGCTTTTTTGACATGTTGCTCTAATCCGTGTAATGCAACACAAGCTAGCAACGGTGAGATCGTCCCTCCTTGAATTGTACCACGTTTTGTGGATTGAAGCTTTCCATCTTCCATAACACCAGCTCCTAACCATCCTTTTATGATTTTCTTTAATGTTGGTGTGGTATTGAGCTTTTCAAGCAATTTATTATGGTTAATATTGCCAAAGCATCCAGAAATATCAGCATCTAATACATATGCTGTTTTCTGTTTTAGCACATCAAATATGGCTTCAATTGCATCATGACATGATCTACCAGGTCTAAAACCATAAGTGTTTGGCTCAAGTTTTGCCTCCCATTCTGGTTCTAAAGCCATTTTTACAAGTGTTTGTTTTGCTCGACACGATATAGTGGGTATACCAAGTGGGCGATGCTCCGATGGCTTACCAGATTTTGGAATCCAGACACGTCTTGATGGCTTTGCTTTTTCTTTTATATCTAAAGAATATGATAGTTGTAATCTTTCTTTTTGATTAAGGTTAGCTTTTCCATCAATACCTGCAGTCTTCTTCCCCCTATTGTCCTGTGTTACTTTCTTAACAGCGAGTGTTTTTGCACTTGTTGATTTGAGTAATAATCTCTGAAGATTATGCATCTTTTTGATATCATCACATTTAGAAGCTTGGTAAATTCGTTTTTGTAGCTTAAATGAAGATTTCTTTAGCTTGCGCCAAGGAATTCCATTCCATTCATACCTAACTTTTTGCTGGTCCATAACATATTCACTACTATTCACCACTTTACCTTCCAAATTAAAGTGTTTACGTCTGCATATCCCAGATATTACTTTGGGCATTAGCTTCTTAAACAATCCTTCCACATAGTAGCTTGTGGCTGGCTACTTACTTATATTTTAATGAATATAAGAGCTTCTATGTGGTTACTCTGTTCCATGGCTTCGTTTCACGTTAAACTTAGATTCCTACTATTTGCCGGAAGCTTGGAACATCAATAACTAAAGTCTTCAATCTTTAGTTCCCTTTTTGCTTCGTACCATTTTGGTCTATGCGTAGTTCAATCTCTTTTCGCATATTATGCTTTGACGACAATTCAAACATAGGTTTCTCTCGTAATCATATCTAACTCTGTTTGCAGGGATTCACCACGAGATTTAGTGTTACCTGCTTTTATCTCATGCTTGCATCCCAGAGGTTGCCACTCTTTGAAATGTGAGATATACATTATCCCTGATGTCTGGGAAGATGGAATTTAACCACCACAAAACCATGACCTTCCAGGTCGCACTAAAGAAGTAGACCCATTTTTCAACTATACTTGAAAGCTGATCTTCTTTGGTTTTTGGAAATTTAGGTAACTCAATAAATATAAAGTAAAAATCTTTTAGATCATGCTCATTAGTATCTTCATCGCGAATAGTATGCTTTGATTTGTACTCAGACTTATCAGGAAATAAAATACAGTCTGCTATAGCAATAAAGATAATTTCCTTAAGGTCATGATATTGATCGCCTTTGTCAGCCTGTCTTGAATAGGCTTTAGCAGCATAGTATTGAGCACGTTTTTCAAAGCCCTTAGTTTTAGCGACCTGCATTTCGACTATGACTTGCAGCCCATTTTCATCTCTACAAAGAACATCAACAATGCTTTGTTTTTTAGAAGCAATATCAGGGTCTTGAATAGTACTTAAGAACTCTATATCCTGTATTGTGCTTTTGCCAGTGAAGCCAAGGATATCATTAAGGAAGTGAATAAGAATATCTTTATTTTTTTCAGTACTAAAGATGCGCTTGAACGATATATCCTTCTTAGGATCGAGAAACTTCGAAAGAGCCATAAGAAAATAATGAGAAAAACATTAATAATTATACACAATTCTGAAGAAATATTCAACTAAAATGCAAACATTTTGTATATCTTTACTTGGTAGTATTAACCTGCATAATATTTATGGCAAACATCCTAATAAGGTACCAAATAGCACAAAAAGTAAGGAGCTGGAGGTTAAAGCGAGGCTATACTCAAAAAGATTTAGCGGGAAAAATCGGCGTAACATATCAAGTAGTACTACAATATGAAAAAGGAACACGTAAAATTTCGATTGAAAAGTTGTATGCTATAGCAGAGATATTGTCGATTGGTATTGTAGACCTAATTCCTGTATCAAATGAGAAAATTTGCCTTAAAACTGAAGAAGAAGAGATATTAAATCTAATAAGAAAGTATAGGAAGATTAACGATCAGGAGTTACGTAAGATATTTTGTTTACTAACCAAATTTGTCCAAGTCAGTGAAAGAAGTAGTAGGAAAGCAGAGAAAGTAAAAATTGCAAAGGGTCTGGTTAAAGCAGGAGTTTCTGTTGATACTGTTTCAAAAACAATTGGTCTATCTGCTGATGAATGTGTTGAAGAAAAAGGAGGTTCTATTTACTGCCAAATAGGAAAAAAGATAAAAGAATGGAAGAGAGTATACTCAAAAGGATTTAGCAGAGAAAATGAATACAACACGTGATGAACTATGAACAAGGACGTGTGGCTATTCCACTGGAAAAATTGTATGCAATAGCAGAAACATTATCGATTAATATTACAGATCTACTAATAGAAGAAGATGAGATAGTAGAAAATGAACTACCTGATTTAATAAAAGAATACAAAAAGATTGAAAGTCAAGAACTACGTAATGCATTAATCAGATCTCTATTTGAAGGCATACGGATTTGCGAAGAAAAAGTGAAAAGAGCAGAAAAGATCAAAATTGCAAAAGACTTAGTAAAAAAAGGAATTTCTATCAATATTATTTTAAAAACAATAGGCATCTCTTTAGACGAAATTCAACAAATTTAAGTAAAAAAATCAGTATCTATTAATATCTTTACTTTTTGATGAAAAAATAAGTAAAGAAGATTGAAAAATTGATTTGACTTCACTCAAAAGTTATGGCTCTATGCCAATGCTGATAAAGCAGTAAATATTAAAAAAAAGTTTGTTGTTAGTGAAGGGTAAATTATATGAATAATAATAAGAATAAAGAAGAAATAGAATTCAGAATATTAGAAAGCAAAGGCAAAGCACTACTTGATCGTGAAATAATGGAAACGTTTCTAAGTGCAGTACATGAAAGGCCACAAGCTCAAGAAATTGCTAAAAATCTGGTGAATACTTATACAGGAGTAGGAAGGATTTTAGGACGAGAAATGGATGACCTGAAAGTTATAGAAGGAGTAACTGATTCTGCAGTAGCAATGATTATGTGTGTTAAGGAAACACTAGAAAGGGTACTGAGAGAAAAGCTCAAAAGTGAGCCAATAATGGACTTACAAGGGCTAGTAGAGTATTTGAACGTAAGTATAGGACACTCAGAAAGGGAATGTGTAAAAATACTGTATTTGAATAAGAGGCGCCAATTAATCGGAGAAGAATCCTATATTGGTGAAATGGAAAAAGCACCGGTGTACATAAAGGAAATTATAAGAAAAGCATTAATAAAGAATGCAACATTAGTAATAATGTCACACAACCATCCTGGGGGACGCTTAGAACCATCAGAAGAAGATCAAGAAGTAACGAAGAGCTTAGCAGCAGCATGTAGTACTGTAAGCGTAAAATTGTTTGACCATATTATCATCACAAGTGGAGGCTATTTCAGCTTTCGAGAAAATGGATTGTTATAGTAGAAAGTATTTGCAAATCTACTCACTATAATTTATAATGAGTAATAGAATGTATAATAACAAAGTTTTTGAAAAGTATTTTTAATAGTGAGGATAATATGGGTAATAAAACAATTGTACCTTTTAATGATAAAAAGGGAGGTACTTACGAATTAAACATTGATCTTGATAGATTATCGAAGGGTGAAATATCAAATGCTATTGTAGGAATTGGTCGTACTAAAGAGCAGTCCACTTTTGTAAGCAAAATTAATAAGGCTAAAAAGTCTCAAGAAATAGCACCTTTCCCTGGTAGAGAAGTTCGCGAAAACAAAATCAACTATGGGAAAGGATTTGACTATGTTTATGGCACAAAACCTGTAAGTGATCAAGAAGATAAAAATCCATTTGCTTCAGCTTTGAAAAAAATAAAGCCGAGTGCAGAAACTTTGAGCTGGTTAAAAAGTGAAGTGGTAGAGGCAAAGAATGTAAATGAATTGCACAAAGTTATAGACAAAGTACTAGCCTCAGGAGCAAGAATAAATTCATGTGATGACGGGGAATGGAGTTTTGCAGCTTGAACGTTATTTTCAAATACTTTATGATGTCCAAGTGGATGAATATGGATATCTAGTTTATTTTTGCTAATATCAATGCCAGTAATAATATTTGATAAATTCATAATCCCTCCATAAATAATGTGTATACTGCATTTTCCACCCTTATATACGAGCCTAAAAGCTCAACCAGTTGTTCGGAACTTTCAGTATAATAAACCAGAGAGGAGAACCTTGCTGCAAAACGGTCCTTATGACCAAGAGTATGTACGGTTCCTCCTCTCTGCGTGTCTTTATACCGCCATTTCGTGACATTTATAAAGACTTGTTTTTAACATATAAGAGTATGTAGTATTAGGTACACATTTTCATAAATTTGATAAGGTTGATCGTAAAAAGCTAATACGTAAATTAATGCTAAGCGGTGCAGAGTTTCATGATACTTTATTGGAGAATAAATTGATAGGTGAAATCTATAATGAGCTACAGCCAGAAGTTCAGCCACAGATAGATGAGAGACTAGAAGAACTAGAGAAAGCTGGCGAAAGTGCTCTTCAAGAAGGAGAATTAATAGATATTGAGATAGACAATACAACATCGTATATAGAGTTCTCTGAAAATAGTAAGATAGAAGTAGCCAAAATACTGAGAGAGTTAGGAAGTAATATTTTAAAAATTGGTAATGATGCAGTTGAGGTTAAAAGTGAGAAAGGAGGTGTAAGAAACTATATCGATATGTCAGATGAAAGCTCTATTATATTAGAATTTCCTACAAGCATTGGTCAGCTAAATATTATATTGTACCACGATGTAAAAAAATATGATCAAGTACAAGTGAGAGTAGAAAACAAAGAAATGTGGGCTGAGTTACAAAAAAGAGGCGAAGAAATAGGAAAAAACTGCCTTTTTGGAGGAGTGAAACTTCAAGAAGCAGTAGAGAAAGGTAATTTCACTAGATGTGGCATATGGAGTGAAAAGTATGCTATAAAAGAGGTTAGCAATAATGAAGTATTGTCTCCGTGGGTAAATAGAATACGTGAAGGTAGTAAAGAAACCTTTAGAGAACTTTAATGCGTCTACAGGCAACTTTAAGGTTCCAGAGGTTTTTTCTTGCCGTTATATCTGGAGCCTTTGAGCTATAGTAGAAGATATTATATGTATGGTTCTTTGTATGGAAAAAAATCTAGACTGTGAAGTAGGGCAAAAAGTGAAAAGTTGGAGGTTAGAGAGAGGGTATACTCAAAAGGATTTAGCGGAGAAGGTTGGTGTAAAGTACTGGGCAATACTGCAATATGAAAAAGGGAATCGTAGAATTTCAATTGAAAGGTTATATGCTATAGCTGAGGCACTATCAATCAGTATTACGGATCTTATTCCTGTATCAAATGAAAAAATCTGTCTTGAAGATGAGGAAGAAGAAATATTAAATCTAGTAAGAGAATATAAAAAGATTAATGATCAGGAGTTACGTAAGATGTTTTGTTTATTAACCCAATTTGTCCAAGTTAGTGAAAAAAGTAGTAGGAAAGCAGAGAAAGTAAAAATTGCAAAGGGTTTGGTTGAAGCAGGAGTTTCTGTTGATGTTATTGCAAAAACAATCAGTCTCTCTGCTGATGAATGTGTTGAAGAAAAAGTTGGTTCTATTTACTGCCAAATAGGAAAGAAGATAAAAGAATGGAGGCTAGTAAAAGAGTATACTCAAAAAGATTTAGGAAAGAAAATGAATACAACCCGTCACGAAATAAGCAACTATGAACAAGGACGTGTAGCTACTCCACTGGGGAAATTATATGAGATAGCAGAGGTATTATCGATTAATATTACGGATCTACTAATAGATGAAGGTAGTAGAGTAGAAAATGAGCTACCTGATTTGATTAAAGAATACAAAGAAATTGAGAGCCAAGAACTACGTAATGCATTAATAAAATCTTTGTTTGAAGGCATACGTATTTGTGAGGAGAAAGTGAGAGAGGTAGAAAGGATTAAAGTTGGAAGGGATTTAGTAAAAGGGGGAATTTCTATTGATATTATTTTGCAAGCGGTAGGTTTACCTGTTGATGTAGTTTTAGATGGATAGCTCGTAAAAAAATTATAGCAATAAAGTTTTTTCTTAAATGGAGGTATATGTGTTTGTTTCTGCAAGCAATGTTAGTTATGGAATGGGGCGAAAAATAGAAAATTGTAGGTTAATGCGAGGGCATACTCAAATAGGATTAGCAGGTCAAGTAGGTTTAACATACCAAGAAGTGAACAGCTATGAGAATGGTTATACTCCTATTCCAATTGGAGTACTATATGTAATAGCAAGAGTATTATCAGTTAATGCTATAGATCTATTACCTAAACCAATAACAGTAAGAGAGTATAAAGATGAAGACGAAGAAATACTCTATCTAACAAAAATATACGAGAATCAAAAGTTAGGCAAAATAGTACCTTCATTAGTCAGGTTTGTTCATATTAGCGAAAAAATCAATCAAGAAGAGGCAAGGTTGGAAATAGCAAAAAATCTAGTGAAAGAAGGAGTGTCAGTTGACATAATTTCCCAAGCAACCGGCTTATCTATTTACGAGTATGATAATACAGAGAAAGAAGTCTGCACTGATTCTATATATTACAGAGTAGGGCAAAGAATAAGAGAATGGAGATTGATAAGGAGATACACTCAAAAAGATTTGGCGGATAAAGTTGGTTTAACACTCAAGGAAATACACGACTATGAAAGAGGGTATACTGCTATAACATTTGATAAATTATATGAAATATCAGATGCATTATCAGTGAATATTAAAGTTCTGCTACCTAAAACAAGAGAAAGCAAAAAGCTATTGAGTTTAATGGATGAGTACGGAGAACAAGAATCATTAGTCAAATCTCTATCTGAAGATATGAAAAGTGGCAAGGAAAAGGTTAAAAAAGCAGAGAAAATCAAGATTGCAAAAGATCTAGTTAAGGAAGGTGTTGCTATTGATATTATTGTGCGAGCAAGTGGCCTAACTGCTGATGAGTTGGGTGAGTGTGAAAATTGAATGTATTTAAGATATAAGTAAAGTTAGTTAATGATTTAACCAGCAGAATTTGCTAACCAACTTTTTTGGCTCAGTTGAATTTTGCTTGGTATAAATTAAGATATGAAATCGCAAAGTTTATCTATTAATTTCTGATTGTCCTCTATCATTGCCTTTGCCTCTTGTTGAAGAGATTTGATATTTTTTGATGTAATGTTATCCATGTCAGCCGACGCTAGCTTCAATTGCGATTGTATTCTTACGTATCTATTGCCTATTACTTGATTCATCTGATAATTTACGCAGTCCAGTCCAGAGGCAAACATCACATTTAACAAAGGTTTTATCCAGCCTATTTTTCCAAATCTCTTTGAATTAGCTATGCTTCTATCTCTTCTTCCAGTACCTATCGATAACAGTACAATATCATCATTTGGAAATAACCTTTTACTACTTGCATATGCACAAGCCGCTGGATTATTGGCAAAAACCCCTCCATCCACTAATACCATTTCCTTTTGGTTGACTTTTAAATATTTAGGTGCAAAGTAAGTAGGTGCTGCAGTTGTAGCTCGTAATGCATCATTCAATTTGATAAAATTTCTATCTTCTTTCCAGCTTTTGAAAAAAAGTGGACAATTATTGTTAATATCGTAACTTGGTATCAGTACCTTACTTAATGTGTTTTTTAGAATATCCTCTCCAAAATATTTATCCAGTACAAATTCAATATTTTTATGTGGATATTGTGCACAGTTAAACCAAGATAATATTGATCTCCTAAAAAATGAAGATTTAAAAATATATGACCCGTATTTTTGGTAAAGCTCGACTAAATCATTGGCTGAATATTGAGGATTTCCTTGTTTATCTTTTTTACATAATCCTGCTATAACAATTCCACCGGTTGAGGTTCCTGCCATTAAGTGAAAGATTTCAGCTATCGGTTTCCTTGCCCTCTTTTCTATTTCTGCTAGTATAATGGCTGGTATGATGCCTCTTATGCCTCCGCCGTCAACTGAAAGGATGTATTTTGCCATGGTTAGGTATTTATTGATTTTATTAACTTGTTCGCTTTTATCGGGATGTGTTTCCTGCCCAAAAGCCACAGTCTGCTTCACGCCTGGAGAAAATTGCACCAACCTAATAATTGATTCCGTAGACTATGCTAAAAAATCTGTGTTGGTTCAGGCATACCAATTTACCTCAAAGCCTATTGCTGAATCCTTGGTTCAAGCTAAAAAGCGTGGAGTTGATATTAAGGTTATTCTAGATGAATCACAAACTAGTTCAAAACATAGTGTAATTAACGAGTTATTTGAGCACAAAATCCCGATATGGATTGACTTTAAACCCGCTATTGCTCATAGCAAGGTAATTATTATTGATGAGCAAAAAATCATAACAGGATCTTTCAATTTCTCTGACGCTGCGCAGAAAAGAAACGCTGAGAATCTACTAATTATAACAGGAGACCCTCCATTAGTTGAGCAATACATCAAAAATTGGAAAGATCGTCAATCTCAATCTGATGCTTACACACCAAAAGTAGAAGAATAATTACTTTAAATCAGCCTTAAGCTCATCCAATTCCTCAGAAAGATTTTTCACCCTTTCCTCAAGTACTAACACTTTTTCCATTAAACCATATTCAATAAGTTTATCGTGAAATTGTACCCTTGAGTCTAGCTTGGATAACCACCATATGATTGCTACTGTTTGGATTAATAACGTGATAATTACTGTAACTGGAACTTTTTGCTTTTTCATGTGAAAGTATTAATCTATTATGGATAGTTTTGGAAGTTTATATACAGATCATAGAAAACTTATAGCTTTAGTGATTACTTTTTGTTGATTCGTATCGGTCCTCTGCTTCTGCAAGTAGCTTTATTATTTCTCTGTAAGGTTTATCTTTATTGTGCCTTGATCTTAGTACAGCTACATCTCTTGGGTTTTTCCCATCCTTATTTCTGATTGTAGGATTTGCGCCTTTCTTCAATAAAAACCTTATGATTTCTAAATCTCCTCGATATGCAGCATTGTGAAGTGCTGTACTTCCATACCCGTTGATAATATTTACATTAATTCCTTCATCTATCAAAAACTTGACAACTTCTAAGCATCCTTCTCCTGCAGCATAATGTAGTGTAGTAAGTTTAGAAATTTGTGTATCTATATCTAATAAATTTTTTACTGAAAACTTCACAACTTCTAAGTTACAATTCTCAGATGCAATCTGCAATATTGTTTTATAATTATCCGTAGCTTTTGCTTTCATATAGCAATAAGTAATAATAACACATACTACTGTTACTATAAACCACCAAAAATGTAGCTTATTTCTTGAGTCTCTATTCATATTCAATACCTTTTTCAATATTAAACATTTGTTTTACTGATTTTTCTTTAACGTTGATGCTGATAACACAGTGCGATAACCTGAACCATCTAACATGTGTTCTGCTCTGTCAATTATCCATTCACCATCTATGTCTTGATGAAATCCTAACAAGCTAAGTTTTGCCTCTGCAAATAGTTCTGGATTACCAGGCATAGTGACATCCAATACTGCATTATTTCGCTTTAATTGTTTTAACTTAGCATTTGCTGCACTTAATGCTGATTCTACATTAGAGTAAAGCGTTTGTATAGTATAACTTGGACTACCAGAACCAGCTATTTCTGATATAGTTTCACCTTTTTCATAGCTATGCCATTTTGCAATTACTGAGTTGTACCTACTCACGGTAAAGTGAACCTTCCAATTTATTGTGTCTTGAGGTCTAATAGCTGTTGTTCCTAAAGCTTTTCCAGTTGCCGACTTTGCTTTGCCTTTTGGAATAAAAAGTATGTATCCGCCAGCTAGCTTTGCCATTGCCTCATATTCTATTGCTATTTTTGTTAATAAACTTATATCACTTTCTTCTATTTGATTAATATGTGGAATCAACACATTTTCAAATTCTTCTGCAACTCTGCATCCATACCCGTGCTTTTCTGCTATTTCCTTAACCAAGTTACCTAGAGTAATTTGATGCCATTCTTTAGATACTTTCTCCTTTAATGATAGTCTTAAATTTGTTGCATGAGCCTTTATTAGTAAGGTTTTAGGTGGACTCTGTACTGTAATTTCATTAATTGTGTATACACCCATGGGCGTCACTCCGATTTCCCTGTACCCTAAAGAAATATTCAATTCATTCGGGATATTTAAGTTTTCATCTCTGTAATCAACATACACTTCAACTACATCGTCTATTGTCCCAGATTCATCTGTAAGGCGCAATGATATAACTCTATCTCTAATTGATTCACATTTATCTATTATAAAATCTGGATGCATTTATTCCCAGACCTTTAATTTTGACTTTTGCATTGGTTTCTGAATAACAGGAAGCTTTATCTTTAATCCAGCAGGCAAAAAGCTTCCGTATTCCGCAAGTCCAGGGTTTTCTTCTAATACTATTTCTACTGCTCCTGCTCCTGAAGTAAATCCATAGTGCTTCCAGCAAATGTAGTCTAGCATATCATTTTCTTTTGCTAAGTAGTATATAGTCATGAATAACGCTTCAAGCTTAAATTAAATTCAACTTTTTTCGGCAATCCACAAGGGAAAAATGATGTTTGCTTTTCTTCTAATTTTGTAATCACAAACTGTCCAAAAACATTTCCCATGTTGTCAACCAAAGTGTGAGGTTCTTCTGCTTCTTTTGCACTATTTAATTGACTTAAATTTCCAGGGTTATGAAAATAAGTTATTCCCTCTAAGTCTATATTTTCCACTCCTTGACCAATATTTTGTAGTGAAGGCATTTTATCGATACATTCAATTACACTCCAACGATTTTCTTTACTATACTTCAAACTTATCGGAGTAAATTTATATGGACCAAGAGATAACATTTAAAGCACATATTCGTTAACCATAAAATCTAAGCAGTGGTTGCTGTTTGATATAAATTTCTTTCTGTATAAACTAAGATCTTTGTTGCCAAAATACATTTTTCAATTGAATAAAAATACAAAATTATCAACAAATGAGACTAAATTCAAAAAATTTTAAAAAACATAATTGATCAATAAAACGTCTCTACTGTATCAAATAAAACATCACGTGATTTTTCTCTTATCCTTTTTATTACTTCATCTGCAAGACTACGAACATCTTGATTTGGCTCTGCTTTAATGCTGATAGTGTAATTATTAGTGATGTTCTGAGTTTTATTTTGTTCTTTATTTTCAAATTTACTCCTTGCAAATATCTTATCATTATCGCTCTCTGTAAACTTTTTCTCCTCAATAAGGCTTTTGATTCTGAAGCTATTCTGATTTCTCTTGGAAAGTTCTTTAATTATACTGTTACCTAGCAAAGGATTTCCACTGTTGAGAATATTACTCTTTAGGGGACTATGTACTGCTTTTATTTCAGTAACAATACTTTTTCTTTTTTCAAATTCTTTCAGTGGACTATTTTCAGAGATTTTTCCAAATGTGCTACTAACTGTATTTCCCATCCATGAAAAAGCTTCTTCTATGGGTTTTATTATCGATTTTATATATCCCCAAAAGCTAGAGAAAAAGTCTTTCACCTTTTGCCAGTTAGTTATAACAAGAGCTGCACCAGTGACAAGACTTGCTATTAAAAGTCCAACTGGGTTACTCATTACAGTGAGTGTTATTGCTCTTAGCCCTGTTATAACTGCAGGAAAAACTGTAGCTGATAAAAATGAAAATACTCCAAGTAGGTTTGCTTTCAGACCAAAAATCGTACTTCCTAGCAATGTAAATCCGTATCCTAGTCCTACTGCTGCAATTTTTAAACTTATCAAAGCTGCTACAGTACCCATGATCGCCGTCGTTAAAGTTGGATATTTTTCTGCAAACTCTGCTATATATCTAGTTTTTTCTTGTAAAAGTTCAGCTATAGATTTTAAAGTAGGCAGCATCACTGAGCCCAGATTCATACCAACTTCAGCTATTGCATTTCGAAGAAGTCGTAATTTACTAGCTGTAGTGTCTACACGATTTTTAAATTCTTTTTGCAGAGAGCTTTTGTACTCTTCTGTGTCAGCTAGTAACTTTATTGCATCTTCGTATTTGTTAAAACTTCCAGCTAATAATGCAATATCATCTTGAAATTCTTGGCCAAAAAGTTTCATCAGGATTTGAGAACGCTCCTGGTTATCCATTTTTTTTAGAGTTTGGAAAAAATATAGCAATGCTTCTTGACCATTTTCGCTTACTCTTTGGGCCATTTCTTCTGCAGTTATTCCCATTTCTTCTAATGCTGCTTTAAACACTTTTCCTTGTCCTTCAGCAGTTTGAAGCCTTGAAAGTAGTGCATTGATTGCAGTTGCAGCTTTTGCTGGTTGTTTGCCTAAACTAATGAAAGCATTTACTAAGCTGCTTGTTTGTTCAAACTTTAATCCAAATTGCTTTGCAGTACCACCAACTATTGCTAGAGCTTCAACCATATCTTTTGCTTTAGCAGCAGTGTTATCTGACAAGTGATTGATTACATTACCAACGTGTTCCATTTCACTAACATTAATTCCATAAACATTAGAGAGTTTAGCTATGGAATCGCCTGCTTGCTCTGCAGACATATCAAATGCTGTAGACATTTTTGCCACTGTTTCTGTAAAATTAAAAAGGTCTTCTTTCTTGATACCAAGCTGTCCACCACTTGCAGCTATTTGTGCTAATTCTGCGGCTGATAATGGTATAGTACGTGACATCTCTTTTAACTTCTTGGCAAATTTATCAGCTTCCTTTGTCTTTTCGTCAAAATCAACCACTTTTGTAACATCAGCCATAGCACTTTCAAAATCAATCGCAACTTTAATTGGCGCTGCAAGCGAAAGACCTAGTCCAACAGTCTCTATAATTTGTGACTTAAAATGTGCTTTGCTTGCTAAAAAACTTTGGTGACTACGTATTGCAGACCCAAGCTTACCATACTTACCTTTTAGCACTTCAATAGAAGAACCAAGTTTATATTGATCACTTACTAATGACTTAATATTTCTTCCACTTTTTCTTACTTCCTCATTGAATGAATGCAAAGCATCTCTCTTCCTTAAGTATGCCTCTTTTGCTTTTGTTGCAGAAAATTTAGCTTTATCAAACTCAGCTTTTAAAGTTTTGCTCGGTTTCTCTATTGCCTTCATTTGTTTAGCTAAAGATTTTACTTGATCTTCAAAGCCTTTCCATGACCTCTTGCTAGTCAAAACATCATGACCTAACTGCTTAAACTTTGATACTGATTTTAAAGATGAGTCAAGCTTTCTTATATTCTCACCAAGATGAGTAAGTTGACTGCTACTTCCTTTTATTACAGTACTGAAACTGCCATCTAGGACTGCTCCAATTTTTATAGATAACGTTGACATTGTACCTTCCTCGCTGCTTCATTCCATAGGATAAATTCATTAATTTCCATTTCAAGTATTTGCTCAACCCCGCCCCCTACAACAGAGCTGAACATTAATACTTCTGACCTCAAGTCCTTTGAATAACTGGTGAAAAAAAATCCTTTAATACCTCTTGTACTTTTACATAATCAGCAATATCTAACTCTTCAATTGCTTCTTTTGCAACTGATGTCAAATTGGCAGTCAAAGTTACTTCCTTATTTAGGTCACTACCATTAATGCGTTCTATTGCCAAATAGTCTCTAACTTTTGGACGTCTAATAGTAAGTTCTGAGACAGAAATTCCATCAACTGTTATTGGGTTATTAAGTGTTATAGTTTCCATAAAATTCTCCTAAAAAATAAAATATTTTTACACTTTTAAAGTTATTTTAATATACTTCTCCTTAAAAAATAAAATTTCAAATAAGTTTTCATATTCCTAGAATCGTTTGCAGCAAGGCCATCTGATCAACACCATTTATCTTTCTAATCATATTTTCAGCGTCGATCTCTATCAGTTCATTACCACCTATCGTAAGTTTATAATAATGGGCAGCTACAGTGCATTTGAGAGTGGCTTTTTCAGCAGGTTTCCAGCTACCAAAATCAAATTCTTTGAATATGCCCCTTAAATTGATTATTACTCCTTCAATATCATTGCTACCACTACCTTGCATTCCTCCACGGAGCGTTAAAGATACTGAGTTTCCATTTATCAAGCCAAAAAGTCTAAATAGTTCTGAATCATACTCAGCGAAAGTAAAGTCTGCTTCAAGCTTTTCCATGCCCATGTCAATATTTATTGGGATATCCATACCACCAGCACGATATTCTTCGGTTTTTATGGTGAGCTTTGGTAACGTTATCTCATCAATTTTTCCTGCATAACCCCGACCATCTACGAATACATTAAAATTCTTTAAAATCTTCGGTAACATCTCTTTCTCCCATTTTTATAATATTGTACCACTCACAAGATGTGACCTGAAAGTAATCTGCTCAGCTGGATATGGTGGCGTGAACTCAAAATCAAAAGACACTTTCCCGCTTGCAATATTTGCCGGTGTATTGAGTTCAGGTGTTGCATAACATTTTCCGCTAATAATAGCTCCTTGTGCTTTTAAATTGGCCAAATAAGAATTCACCCCCTCAATTACATCATCTATATAAGTTTTGGTAATATTGCGATCAACTGCCCATAAATGAGCTCGAAGTAAACTATCGTTAATTAAATCTGCAGTCCTTCTCACTGACAGAAAAGCCCATTTTGAGTCATTTGAACATGTCCTATTTCCCCAAAGCCTATAGCCATTTTGATGAATTATCGTTGTTACTTCATTTTCATTCAAGTGGTTTGCTCTACAATTTATATTACCGAGCGTAAAATCAATAGGCCTGCTTGTTCCAACAATACCATTTATCTCTTTATTTGAAGGTGAATGCCAAAATCCTTGTTCGCTATCTACTTTTGCTATTAAACCAGCTACAAATGGGCTTGCTGGCAAGATTTCTTCTTCAATAAGTACCTTCACCCATGGATCAACTACGTAAACTCTTGAGCTGCCTACACTTTTTCTCCACTTGATTGCTTCTTCATCATTGGTATTTGGTCCATCTGCTACTATTATGCTTCTCAGCTTTTCTGCTATAGGAATTAATGCTGCAACCACTGGATTTTTGCCATCTTCAGCTTCTGGGAGTTGGTGAGTAAATTGAGGTGCAATTAATATTCTTGGGGCAACATGAATTATACTTTCACTGCTGAGGAATGCCTCTATTCCCTGATATTCTCCAGTTTCTTCGTCAACTCCACCAATTATATTCTTTAGCGTCTCTTCTTCTTTTAATTTTAGATCGCTGTTTTCACTTTCTTCAACTCGAATAACTACTACTGTTGCACCGATTTGGGAAAATATTCCATTTACTGCAGAAGGTAAACTGCCACTCTTTCCGAGCTTTGCTGCTTCCTTTAAGCTTCCTGCAATTAACACTGGTTTATTTAGCGGAAACTTTTGCTCATCAGCTTCAGGTGCAGTACCAATTACACCTATCACTGATGATTTAGCTGTACGTACTGTTTTTGCTCCTGAGGTTACCTCAATAACATTTACTCCATGTAAAAATTCTTCAGCCATTTCTTTGTATCTTTTGTTTAAAATCGTTTAGTAAGTTCTCCAGCTCATTTTCACTTTTGGCTTCTGCAATTTTCTTCTTGGTAATGTCTTCCAACTCTTCACATTTAATTATTTCTTTTACTGCTTTTTTTACTTTTTCTTCAATTATTCTTGCCATTTCGATAATTGTAATACCACGGACTTTTGCTAAAGGCTCTATAATTTCTTTATCCTTTTCATCTATAGATTCTGGTGCTGCTAGAATGCTTTTTGCGGCTTCCGCTTGAATCTCATAAGATTTAGCTTTTTGGTGAGAATAACCTGCATATTGGTGAGTATGATTATCATAATAGAAACGCATACTATCAAATGCACAAAGCTTCGCATTATCCAGTAACTCCTTTTGTATATCTTCTTTAGTACGCTGAGCAATTTCTCCTCCTTCTGTTAACTGATAACTCTTTTGCCAGTCGAAATTCTTTGGCGCTTCATACCAATCATTTCCAGTTGGCTTGTTTTCAAGTGTTGTTGTTTCAATCTGCTTGTGGTTTTCAAAACGTATATAAATAGTCACAAATTCCTCCTCATTGCCATATTTGATCAGTTCGTTCTAATCCTGGACATTGCCAAGCTTTTAGCGTTCTCTCTACATCTATCTCAAGCCCTGTAGTTAAAAAATTGCTGCGAAAATTGTATACTCCCCATTGCATAAATTGAGTGTAATAATTATTGCTACTCGTATAATAGTACGGTGATGTGTAAAATAAGATTGCTACTGTTTTATTACTTGGAATAACTACGCCACCAGAACTAGAAAATCCACTGCTTGAACTTCCTAAATTATAAATATTTTGCCAACTAATTGATGATATTTGCCCTTTATTAGTGTTGGTATTATTAGGCGTTCCTACAAATGCTCCTGCTCCTTCATATTGTGAACTCCAAGACGCTGAACCAACAAAATTTAATGTTCTGGTTATGTTACTGCTTGCAGTGTTTTTTACAAATATTACTCCCAGTAGTGCATATGGATAAGAGTACTCATTCGAAGAAGCCGTATAACGCGAATACAACTCTCTATAGATAAATGTTCCGTTTTTACCTTGAATAAAATATATGCTTGGTGGCTTATAAAATGAAACATAATTTGTGCTATAGTTATGACAACCTACTATAAGGCTAAACATATTGTTAGTGTATGACGTATCGATATACCATTTACCAAGCTCAGTTGTAAAATGGCCACTTCCCCAGTTATAGTCATTATTCCTACTCAAAACGCCAAATAAAAATGGTAATGACCCAGATTCAACCATATTGCGCTTTTTTATCTCTTTTATAATTGATGACCCACTTGGCACATCATTAATAACTTCGAAGTTTTTGACCAAGCCTTTTAACGTGGAAAGTTGATCTGCTCCAGTACTGTTGATTGCTGCAATATTGGCATTCTTTCTCGTATCAAGTAGTGATAAATTTGTAGTTCCTTTTTCATCTATTTTCTTTAACGACTTTCCTTCTAATTCAGAGATTGCCGCTAATGCATTGTTTTTACTACTATCTAATTTATTTAAATGACTTGTGCTACTGTCAAGAAGCTCTTTTAATTTTGCATCAGTCATCTGTACAATATCAAGTACTGTACTTTGCCCAGCAATAGATTCTAGAGATTTTGCAAGATAGGCGAGTTGATCAGGGGTAGCATTTACGGATAAATCTTTTAGTCTCTGATGCAATGCATAAACTACTTCTTTGGCAATTGTCATTCATTACCCCATAAATTTAAAAAATCTTCAAATCTAAATCGTTTAAAATTATTTTTTAGTTGATTATGCTCATCTTCTCTTTCGGTAATATCTTCATCTATTTTTTCTATAGCTCTGCGAATACGTACTACATCTTGAACTGCAATATTCTCTGGATGTGGCAATGGATATCCTCGTTTGGTTTGATCAAAAGTCATTTAAATTTTATGTTACTATTACTCTGAGATTTTTGACTTTAGGACGATAAACAACCGTTCCACTTAAAACCAATTTTACCCTCGTCTCATTAGCACTAAAATTTGATAGTACATGAGTTCTCTCCACCCAGCTTTCTCCAATTGGTTTTCCTGATGTTAAATTTACTAATTGCCAATCCACGTTTTTTTGTACATATGCTTTAACATCTGCAGTGCCAGGTATCAGCGCATCATATGTTATGGTAATTTTAGTGTTAGCTCCTGCTGTAATACTTCTTGTAACATAATCTCCGGACTCTGAAAGATTACCCAGAACTAGCTGTAACCCTGGATATAGCACTGGACTTTTTTCTTTTGACCCTTTTAAATTTGCCTTTACTGTTAACTCTCCAGATAGTCTTTCACGCAGCGCGAGCGGCAAATTATCAGATAGAAAGTTTTCTTTTCCCTCTTCATCTGTTAAGATAAATTCTACATTGGTATCAAATGCTACTTTTTCAACATTTGTTAAAACTATTAAATCTGATACGTTGTTTACAGTAACTTTCCCAAGATCAATAACATAAGAATTTTCACTAAATTTTGCAGCTAGTAGTCGAAACGTTAAATCTAAATTTTGATGTGGAGTCCAGGTGCTTGCATTGCTTGATGACAGTAATACTCCTACTTGATATGGCTGGCTTGTTACCCAACGGCTATTTACTGCATCATATTTGCCAAGTTCTGCTATCTTTACTGCAGTACCAGGATCATCAGTAAGCAGTACTATTGCATACTCCTCTCCTGCATGGCAAAACACTGGTGACCAAGTTATACGTGTTGCTGTGCCATCTATCTTTATATCTTTTGGCTCAATATAACTTTTAGCAATGACAGTCTGCGAGGGCATTCCCACTGCTGTTTCTCTAATCTGCACAGCAACACGTTTTTTGCCGTTATTTACAAACCATAACTCTAGACCTCCTATGTGTCTGCTCTCATTTAAAGTAAATGTTTGCGCTAAAGGATCAACTCTTCTTGCTGCGATAACTCTTCTTCTTTCTTCTATAGTAATAGTTTTTTTACCAGTATAAGTTGCCTCTCCATAGCTTCCTTTATCCCCATAAAACTGTACTAATTTAGTACCTGCTGGAATGTTTGCTGGTACTTTCACCTTTCCCTTTAATTTTCCCTGGTTGTTAGCTCTTTTTTCCACTTTTTTTTCCTCTATGCCATAGGTATAATAGAAATGCCATCAAATTTTATTTCCTTAAGCTTTTCATCTGGCTCAAAACCTTCAATTTCAAAATTCTGTACTGCTTCTCTCATAAATTCAGTTTCGTATGAAGTACTTGACAGCAGCTCTGTCGTTTCTTTAACATTAAATACTCTTGTTACTGGACTTTTCCAATTTGTTTTTACCTCCGTCCAGTGATCTATATTTTTATTTAGAGTAATTTGTGCCGGTACTGGATCAAAAGCTTGGTATGGATTGATCTTTTCTCCTTTAGTCTGTAAAAGCTGCTCCAGTACCGGTTCAAGTTCATACGGCAAAAGATATCTTTCCCCACCTTTTTCAATATCTGCAACTTCTACATCTATTGGCAGAACTAGCTCTCTATTTACTATTGCTGCAGACTGCGAAATTCCTTGATCACGCATATCATCATCAAAGAATGAATCAACAAATACTCCTTTTTTGGTGGTAGGTTCTCTTGAATTTGCATCATTGCGTAGACGTTCCTCTGCAACCAGCGCATAAAGATCATTTATTCCTTTTTTCATTGCTTCAAGCTCATTCATCGGTACAGCATGAATAGCATTATTCACTATTTTTACCCCTTCGCCTTTTTTCCACGTCTGATGAATGTAGCAGAGCAAAAGTTGTCCAGAAGGCGCTTTAGGCATCGATGGTCGCCAAGGGTGAGAAATTCCTTTTATTCTTCTTACTACTCCTTTGCTATCGATAGTAATTAAATCATAGCGGGGCATTTTCCAGGTGTAATCAATTAGAACCAGACTATTATCAACTGCTCCCCTTACTTTACATCCCTCTTCATTTATATCTTCAGGACTTATATGAGTGCGACAGCGATAGGTTATCAGGTAACTACTTCCAGGTGCTGGTTCTTTGCCAGGTAATGACCAATCAACGTTTCCTGCGTTTAATTTGTAATCTATACTATTTTCATAAATAACATTGCCTTGTTTAATTTGAATAATCTCAAGTACTGCAGAGTCAGGTATCGGATCAATAGCTCCAGAATATGAACCGTGAGTAATGGTAATGGTTTTTTGAACAGTTATATCTACTTTTTTAATTTCACTTATTGGAAAATCATTCACCTTCAGTTCCATTACTCTTTGGCTATTTGGCTGAAAAGTATGTGGTTCTAATTCAACTGATTTTATATCTGGATCGTCATCAAAAGAAACACGAATACTGTGAGGAAGTTCAATCTCATAGCCATCAACATGAGCTTTGCCCTCATTAATCACAAATATTTTTTTTTCCCCTTTTCGTCCCCTTCTTCTCTCTGCAAACACATTACTTCAAGGCCATTTACTACGTAAGATCCATTTGCTTCTTTATCATAACGAGCAAGAGCTGTAGTTACTATGTTTGCTTGTGGTGGCGGTGAATGTTCTATTAATACTCCATTTTCAATGTTATAAATTGGATAAAATTCTCCTTCAGAAAAACGTGGAGAAAGACCTTCTGCTTGATAACCCCAAATGGTGGAAACTTTAAGCCTTGCAGCTCCTACTTCCTGATAGTTTCTTGTACCAACAGCAGGATCACGAAGATTTTCGTCCTCAAGTTCTGTAATTGTAGATTCTAGATAATAAACACCTATACGAACTGTGGTACTCAGTGGAATAACAAACTCTTCTTTTTCGACTTTTCTAACTGCTCCACGCAGATAGATTTTTCCTCCTTCAAGAGTAACTTTACCAGTTTCTCTATCTATAATACAATTACTTCCTGTTACAACATCACCATCACGAAATATTGCATCTCCTATGCCTTTAAGCTTAGAAAGAGCATACTCCTGAGTTTCATTTAATTCTGCAGACTGTAAACCTCTTCCTGCCAGGAACAAGCTTTTTTCGTATTCTTTGTCAGGATTAAAGCGGTTATAATAGCTATTTAAGGTCATCTTTTTTCTCTGCCACTTTGAACTATTCCATCATGTAGAATAGCCCATCCGGTTTGTTTCCCTAAATCTAGTGTTAGTATTGACATTCTGTAAGATATTTGTTTGGAGGTAGCCTAAGCAATAACATGGACACTTAAGTTACCTCTTGAAAATAGTGGGAGTGAAAATTACGAGTTTCAAACTTTCATACCCCTCTACTAATATATATCGCAAAAACTTCACAGAATGTTCAAAAAAATATTATTTTTTATGTTTTTTCAAATTACGCTGAACAAATTCATTTCATTTTGCGATTAATTACTTATGAGGAAACAGAAAAAATCCCTGATAAGTTTTAATGGAGAATTTATGAATATTTCATGCGATTTCAACAATACTATTTCACAAAGTTATCTACCATCATCAGAAGAAACAGCGAACATAAAATTAAGGCTTCTGGCCGATCTCAGATCTTGTCTTTCTTACTTGCTACCAAATGGGGTTTTTCATGGTAATAGGTTTTATGTAGGTGATGTACATGGTAATCGAGGAAAAAGTTTAGTAGTAGAATTAACTGGTAGTAAAGCTGGGCTTTGGAAAGATTTTGCAACAAATCAAGGTGGTGATATTATTGATCTTTGGGCAGAAGTACACTCCAAAACAGAATTTCATGAGATAATGGCTTCTATAGCTGAGTGTCTTGGGTATAACAAAAAATATACAGAGAAGCAATACATTGACGAAGACTTTGAGAAATTTATTACCTACAGTTGGAATTATTATGATGAAAATGGTCAGGTGATTGTAAAAGTTTACCGTTCTGATTTTCCTGGAAAGAAAAAAGTATACAAGCCTTTTAATGTTAAAACGTTGAGTTATAAAGCACCTGATACAAGACCACTATACAATATCCCTGGTATTTTGAAGTCTGATAAAATCATTCTTGTTGAAGGTGAAAAATGCGCAGAAGCACTAATAGAAAAAGGAATTACTGCAACAACCACAATGTCTGGAGCAAATGCAGATGCGGACAAAACTGACTGGTCACAACTTAAAGGCAAGCATATTGTTATTTGGCCGGATAACGATGAGCCTGGTAAACAATATGCTGAAAATGCTACTACAAAACTTCTCAGCTTAGGTATTGCATCGCTTTCTATAGTCAAAATTCCAGAAGGTAAACCAAAAGGTTGGGATGCTGCGGACTATGTACAAGAAAACACAAATGTTTCTGACTTCATTGAAAATAACTTGAAAAAGGTAATTATTAGACCACCACTGAACATTTTAGACTGGAGTGCAGATCGTTTTGTAGGTCCAGTACCAGAGCAAAAGTTTCTTGTTGAAGGAATATTTCCTTTGGGTGTTACTTCAATAGTAGCTGCTATGGGAGATACAGGTAAGGGTATGCTACTCCTCGATTTGGCGCTTAAGGTTGCAAGTGACACAGATCAGATATGTGGTTTTGGTTCACCTGTTACTGAACATGGATCAGTAGTAATCTTTTCAGCAGAAGATGATGCAGGCGAGGTACACCGTCGGCTTGAACGTCTTGATCCTGAATGTAAAAGATTAAAATTTAAAGATAAGCTGTTTATAGTACCACTACCAAACGTAAGAGGATCACTGACAATACTGAGAAGTATTCGTGGTAAAATTATTGAAGTTTCGCCTGAATTTGAGTCTATAATAAAACAACTTGATAAAATTAAAGATCTGAAATTAGTTGTGTTTGATCCTCTTGCATCGTTTATTCATGCAGACATAAATGCTGATCCTGCTGTAGGAGATTATCTAATGTGTTTATTGTCTGATTTAGCATGTAGTACCGGAGCTTCGATAGTTACTGCTCATCATCTGAGAAAACCAAAAGGAGAAAAGCCTATATTAACTGCTGAACAAGCACGTGATGCAATTAGAGGCACATCTGCTCTTGTTAATGGTGTCAGATGCTCATATGCTTTTTGGCCAGTAGAAGGTACAGCTAAGCCAGAGATCTTTCAATCAATAGGAGAAGCTCCAAGACAGAATGCGTTATTTTATGGAGCAGTTGTTAAGGCAAATGGTTTAGCTGACCGAACTGTACGTACTTACCTGAGAAACCAAGAAACAGGGCTATTAGAAGATATAACAGTGCAACTAAAAGGTAAAAATGCTAGTGAAAAAGACCTTAAAATGTATCTTGTTGATGCAATTGCAAGATCTGCTGTTGCAGGGCATCCATTCACTCATACAGGAAATACAGGAGTATACAAACAACGGCACAGATTACCTGATATTCTTCATGGTCTAGGGAGAGATAGACTAGAGCGTATAGTACAAGAACTTCTACAAACAAAGAAGTTAGTAAAAGGAATGTCTACAGGCTCGAGAGAAGATAAATGGCTTGATGTTAGAGAAGGCCCTTTTGCTCGTGGTGTTGGAAAATTTACTCATGGAGCTGAAGGTATTATACCAAATCTCATTGCTAACAAGACAAATTAGAAACAGCCCTTTTTGACTATAATTGAAGAGTTTAAGCAAATTCATAATATGTTCTATTTGTCTTTCCAATAACAAAATTAGTTGTAGATAAAATTACGGGTAAGCTCTTCAAGCATCTGAGGGTTTACCCTATTTTTTTATTACAAGCATTGGAATACATTATATATTATAACTTCAACTAGAAGTTGATAGAATATATAAAAAATCATACCACTAATAATTGAATTATGTTCCTATTCCTGCGTTACTGAATCAGTAATCAGAAATTAAGGAATGAAAAATACCTCTAGAAACCTAAACTTTATACTCTCTATTCCTAAAAGTGTTCCTAGAAAGCACCCCTCTAAAGTTGGCCATTATGGCTGATTCTACGTTCCTAAAACCCTTATATTATTATATAATATATATGAGTAATAAATAAAAGTAATAATAAATATAAATAATAGTAAATTACAAACAGTATAAAATGTTAATGAAAGTAAAAAGACTACAAAAATATTACTAAGATATTTAAATTGAATAAAAAAGAACAAATGACTCACAATAGCGTTTTTAAAAGATTCTACGACTTTAAGGTCAATTATACTACCTTGAACTAAAGAACGCTTATAAACCACATTAAAACCGATTAAAAGGCAATTAACACTACATTTAAACTTCGCAAAAGATTCCTACCCAACTTTATCATGTTTTATTTTAGTTATAAAGAAATTTTTTTTAAAGCTGAATTAACTTGAAAGAACATAAAAAACCTAACAAACAGTGGAAGGATAAACATGCTGAGTTTTAAAATCAAAGTCTTTAGTAGATTTAAAAGGCCTAATCATTTTTGTCTTTTTGATGAGCTTTATCGAACCAATTTTAAAATTATTTAAACTTTTTTTGAAAAATTTCCGGAAAAAGTTGTGACTAATCCGGTATAATTATTATAGAGGACTATGAATTTTAGATGCTCCAGAAAGAAGCGGTTAAACAAATGCTTAGAAAAAAATAAAATGACCTTCAATTGCGTTTCAAGACGATTCTGTAATGAATTATACTACCTCTATGCAATAACGCTTTTTGTTTGTAAAGAAATTTCTTACAAGCCTGACAAAAAAATTCACCTTTCTTTATAGGGTTAAAAAAGTTTTATAAAATCTTTAATTCTTTAGTAGAAATCTTATTGGATCAACCTATTTTTCTTCTTTTCACCGAACCATGTCTGAACAAATTTTTCACATGGGGGATGCTTCAAGAAAAAAGGCCAGAATATCAATAGTTTTATTTTTTCATATGGGGGAACGAATTTTTCCCATGCCGTACAAAGTGAGGTTAAAACCCTTCATCCTTATTCCTTTCAATCTTTCATGGAGTGCTATATGCAATCTAAAAATAAATATCCTGGTATTGATCCTTCAATCATTAAACAAATACGAAAACGTGCTAGACAAATTAAATCTTATAAATGCTGTGTTAATTCTGATATTGAAGATATAAAGCAGCAGCTCTTATGTGAAACTTGGTCTGATTTAAGCCAGTATAATGGTGAAGAAAGTGGTAGAAATGCATTTATTCATAGTGTCATAAAAAACCATGCAATAAGCCTTCTACGCAAACAATCCTGTGCTAAACGTGGTAGTAAAGCAGGCGTAGCATTTGTTGATATTACTGACTTGGATGATGTTATTGATGAAAATAGTAATTTTGCAGATAAAGTAGCAGCTAGTGTTGATATAAACGAAGCAATTTCAAAACTACCAAAGCTCTGGCAGGACATTTGTTATCAGCTTGAATCTCATAGTATCTCTGAAATCGCAGAAATACATGGAATATCTAGAACAACCATCTATGACATTAGAGAACAAATACGCGCTAAACTTGCTCATCTCAAAATATATTTATGAAAATTTTTGAACAAATCGTCGTCATTTTGCGATTACATATTATGAAGGGGTAATAAAACTATGACTTTAAAAATAATAAATAGTGAACAAAGAGTAAAAATGGTAACAGGTGTGAAGATAGTAATCTTCGGACCATATGGAATTGGTAAGACCAGTCTGCTTAAAACTTTGAATGAACCGACACTTTGTCTTGATTTTGAAGCTGGGCTACTTGCTGTTCAAGATTGGCAAGGGGATTCTATAAGTATTCGTACCTGGAATCAAGCTCGCGATATTGCCTGCCTAATTGGTGGACCTAATCCTGCATTAAAATCTGATTCAGCATATAGTCAAAGACACTATGAGCATGTATTCAGTAAGTACAAAGATCTAGAATTCTCTAAATATAGCTGTATTTTTATCGACAGTATTACAGTAGCCTCGCGGTTATGTCTTTTATGGGCAAAAATGCAACCAGAAGCTTTCTCTGACAGAAATGGCAAACAAGACATGAGAGCTGCATACGGGTTACTTGCTCAAGAAATGATGGCTTGGCTCAATCAGTTTCAACATATTCCCAATAAAGATATCATTACAGTTGGTACGTTAGGTCAATATTTAGATGACTTCAATCGCCCAACTTGGCTACCACAATGCGAAGGAGCTAAAACTGCCAGTGAAATACCTGGTATTGTTGATGAAGTAATTAGCATGGTAAGCATCAAGAAGGATGATGGTACAGAGGTACGTTCCTTTGTTTGCCATACTATTAATTCTTGGGGATATCCTGCTAAAGATCGTAGTGGTTGCCTTGATATGGTTGAAGAGCCGCATTTAGGTAAATTACTTACAAAAATCAAAACTAAAACCTTTTCTACTTCTACTCAATTTATGCCACACAACTAACTTTTGGAGGTTACATATGTTACAAGACTTTTTAACTACTGGTCAAAAGATTCCCTTTTTCAGTATGAAAGAATATTTGAATGACCAATCACCTATACCGAAAGACATCGTCTCACCAAGAATTTTAACTCAGAGAAGTTTATTGGTTCTAGGTGGCCCTCCTAAAATAGGTAAAAGTGACTTTTTGATCTCTTGGCTTGTCCATATGGCTGCAGGTGTTTCTTTTCTTGGTATGACTCCAAGTAGACCTTTGAAAATCTTCTAAATGCAAACTGAAATTGAATACGAATATATGAAGGAACGTTTGCAATGTCTTCAACTTGATCCAGAACTTTTGGCAATAGCTGCTAATAACCTAATAATTACGCCAAAAGTGCATTTATCATTTTGCCATGAAGAAATAAATTACATAAAAGAAATTGCGAAGGAACGCTTTAAGCCTGATATTTTGGCAGTGGACCCTCTGCGCAACATCTTTAGTAGTGAGTATGGCAATGAAAACGATAATAGCGCTATGCTATTCTTTCTGCAAAAAACTCTTGAAAAACTACGTAATGCTATTAACCCAAATGCTGGAATAATATTAACGCATCACACGAAAAAATTATCCAAGAAAATGCTCGAAGAAGATCCATTTCAGGGCTTAAGTGGTGCTGGATCTCTCAGGGGATTTTACACTACTGGCATGGTGATGGTTGCTTATGATGAGGAAAGTACCAGACGTCAAATAGTATTTGAGCTACGCAATGGTGAACGTGTGCCAAATAAACTTATCGATAAGATCAACGGTAGCTGGCAGCTTCTTGATCAATGGAATAACTGAGCTTTTTTTAAAAATCAATTGATATATAGGGGGCAACTTATGCTGCAAGATTTTTTAACTGATTTCAATAATGCGAAACTACAGAGTAGTTTAATACCTAAAGGTACAATAGTCAAGGTAAAAATGGCAATTAAGCCTGGTGGTTACGAAAATTGGTTCACTAAAAGCTATGATACTGGCAGCATCTATTTAAACGCTGAATTTACCGTCATTGAAGGTCCATACGCAAAATGTAAGATTTACCAAATAATTGGTATTAAAAGTGGCAAATCAGAAGGTAAAGAAGATACTTGGGGAGAATCTGGACGTTCTATGATTCGCAGTATTTTAGAGTCAGCTCGTAATATTCATACAAATGACACATCAGAAAAAGCAGTTCTTGCGCGAAAAATCAACTCAATTGCAGATTTAAACGGCCTGGAGTTCACAGCAAAAGTAGGCATTGAGGCTAATAATACCTATGGAGATAGGAACAGAATTGCTACGGTCATTACTCCTGAACAAGAGAAAAATTCAGACGCTGATTGGATACCATTCTAAATAAATTGCAACTATTTTTATAGTAAATTAATCGGAGGTTACATGGAGTTTTGCATTACTGAATCAAGACAAGAGATAAAAATGTTATTGGCTCACAATATTAAAGAGTGTCTGTCTTACTTATTGCCTGGTGGTAAATTTGGTTATGGGTTCTATTCTGGAAATATTAATAAAGACCACTTGATGGTAGTGGCAGAAGGTAAGCAAACTGGCACTTGGTATAACTGTGATAAGAAAACTAACGGAGATATTATTGAACTCTGGAGCATAATAACCAATAAAACTGATTTTTCTGAGATTACCAGCCTTATAACCAAGTGGCTTAGTGAGCGTATAATAGCAAAATATAGCTACCTTGATAAAAATAATGAGGCTATAGCTTATGTTTATTTGTATAAAAACAATTATAGACATATATGGAATCTAAGAACCTCTAGGAATGGTCTGAAGCCATTATATAACATTCCCGGTATTATTAAGTCTGATGAAGTGATTATAGTTAAAGGTGAAAACCGTGCTGATAGTTTAATAAAGAGAGGTTTTACAGCAACAACTGCAATAGATGATGATATTGAGAAAACGGATTGGTCTATGCTAACAGATAAGCATATAATAATTTGGCCGGAAAAAGATGAACAATATGTTAAAAAAGTAGCAGTGGAACTAGACAATTTAGGTATGTCCTGTGAGAATCCTGAAAGTTTAGGTATATCATCTGAGAACCGTGAAAGTTTAAGTGTATTATCTGAGAAAAAAGCATTTCCTGCTAGTCATTATCTAAATGATAAATCTCCATCACCAGAGGATATAATTTTACCGAGAATTCTTACTCCTGGAGGACTTTTACTACTTGGAGGAGCTCCAAAGGTTGGCAAGACTGATCTACTGCTTTCTTGGTTAGCACATCTGTCAGCGGGAATACCGTTTTTGAGTATGGTTCCAATTAGACCATTAAAGATCTTTTATCTTCAAACTGATCTTGAATATCCCTACATTAAGGAACGGCTACAACAATTGAAATTTGATGATAAATCTCTAGAATTAATATCAAAAAATTTAATTATTACACCAAAAACAAGCTTACTTTTGAATTCTCAAGGAGTAGAAGAAGTAAAAGATATTATAGCAGAGAGACTAGACGTTAAAACAGTTGATATCATTGCTATAGATACACTACGTGGTGTTTTTGATTTCAATCAATATAAAGGAGAAAATAGTAATAGCTCGATGTTTTGTTTTTTAAAAGATAGAGTTGAAAAATTGAGGTCTATAACAAACCCTAGTTGTGGAATCATTTTAACGCACAATACTAACAAGGTATCGAAAAAGTCATTAGTAGAGGAACCATTTCAAAACTTTAGCGGAGCATCGGCTTTAAGAAGTTTTTATACTTCAGGGATAATGATGATCAAGCCAAACGGAGAACAAAATACTCGTCAATTGATATTTGAACTTAGAAATGGTAAATCTATTTTACCTATGCAGATCGAAAAAGTAAATGACAGTTGGCAAACTGTATCAGAAAAACCAACTGTAAAACAACGTCGAAAAAAAAGTTATGACATCATTTTACGGTTAATTAATGAGAGAGCAGCTAAGGGAAAATTTTATACTAAAAGCCAATTTTGCTATTTATTTGAAGATACATTTGGTTTGAAGAGTTGTCATTCCATTCGTAGATATGTTAACGCATTAGTTGCTTCAGGTTATATTAAATTCTATGAAAAAGAAATACCAGAGCGCGTAAAAGTTATGAAAGTGGCTGAGCATTTAACGAGGAGAGATATTTAATAACACTCATTTTTTAAGAACAATAGTAAAAGGATTAAGCCTGTAGCCATATTCCTTAGTACCTATCCCTGACCATGGCAGAGTTTGAATAATATCGTCTTTTTTGACATTTAAACCTAAAGTTATAGCCAATTTCTCTGCTATAGTTTTTTGCATTCTATTTATTGGTTTGCGAATTTGTTGTTCAACATCGTGAATGTTTTCTAAGCGATTTGCAATTTCTCCAACGTTTAAAGTTTTGTATTGCTCTGGAGAAATTCCACTTCTAAAGTCATGAAAAAATTGATCTAAGAAAATAAAAAATATTCTTCCAGACTTTGACTGTGTTTCGATAACTCCTATACCATTAACACAAATGTCATTGCCTTTAATATGGAGCTGAAAAGTCTTTTCTGCTGGAGTAGACTTAGTCTGTTGCAATGGAATGTAAGAATAGCAATTGAATGCCTGAAAAGAAACATTAGGTAATAATTCTGGTACTCCTTTTTCTACTGTTTGATGCAATACTTCATTTAAACTTTGATCTTCGCAAATTAGATCTGCTATAGGAACAATGTGTAGATTCAGTGGTGGCTTAAGACTCTCCTTATTAAAAGTTATTAAAGCAGTAGGGGTGGTTTTTAACTTATCCACAGCAGAGTATGAGTTATCAGGACAGCATTCGGGAATAATTAAGCTGATAAGGCTTGTGTCAACAATAACATAATAAACTCCGGTTGCTACTTTATTACAAGTAATCTTTAAACTTGCTAATTGCTTTTCAAACCATTCTATAACTTTCAAATGATTAACTTTTACCTCTAAAGAAAAGTAACGCTGTTTTTTATAAGTATCAGGTAAAATATCACGTTCACAGAGGTCACACATTATTGGGTTATCATAATCTTCATCATAATCGCTGACAATTTCTAATCTATTGTTGCAGAAAGGATTTATTACATGAAAATCAAACTCATCTTCATCATTAGCACAGATTATAAAGTAATATTCTCTTAAATTTACAAACCCAAGACTTGACAGGTATTGTGCAACTTCTAAATAATCTCTGCTAGGTGTATCATAAGAGTCACTCCACCGTAGCAGATTAGTAACTATTTGCCTGTAGAAAGTTGGATTTTGCTTTTGACAGAATGGTAAGTCCATAAGTATTGGAAAACATTAACTTAAAATCTTCACGTTCTTTTTTATCAAGTACGTGTTCTGAATAATTGATCGCTATATAGTCTGTATTGGCATGAAAAGATAGAGTAACTTTTTTGTTTCTAAATATCACCTTTATATGTTGAACAAGACTAATATTGTAGATTATACTGCCAATTGAAGGCTCTAACACCTTTAACCACTTTTCTATGGAATTTGTGTTTAATGTAAAATAAGTGCTTGGTTCAGGTGACGTAAACTTTAATTCAATTAATTTGATGTCTTTTATTAATTCATGTACACAGTCAGTCAAGAATGTACGCACTTGGGCAACTTTATTCTGATTACGTAGATTAATAAATGAGCATTCACGTTGAAAATATCGACTGGCAATGCTGTTTGCTATTTCTAAGCCACGTTTGAGGTTTTTAGTACACAAATTTACCTGATTGCTATTTAAAGAGAAGTCAAGAATAATCCAGTCAGGTTTGTAACCGTGTATTACTTGGTTTGAGCTAAGTACCAGGTCTGAATCACTAGCACGACGTATAAATAAGTAAATGCGGTCTTGGTAGTAAAAAAAACCTTTGAACTTACTTTCAAAGTTGTCATTTGCTAGAGAATCATGTTGAGTTAATATCTCTGGCAGTACCTCTTTCGACAAAAAATCTTTAAATGAGCTCTGTCTTTGTCTTGGAGGATTATTTAAAATAAATGATGAAAAACTTCTTTTTTGAACTTTATTAAAAAGAAAGACGTGCTTCAGCAAGTTATGGTCAATAAGAAAGAGAGTAAATAGTATAGATTTTTTATCATATTTTACATCGCCACTCAATATAGGCTTTGCTATCTCAATTATGGCTGAATCAGACTTCAAACGGCTAAAGTAGCTGATTAAATAATAATTAGGTAAATAATCAAGGTTGCTGTCGATAAGGAATTTACGCTTTTGCTGAACTGACCTATAGTCATAATAAGGACTATTATCAAACAAATGCTGTTGATAATTGAAGTGTTGTTTAAGAATAACATTTAATTGCTTATTATTAAGAGAGTTAATCCAACTTTTGTACAAATCAGGATTTTGAAAACTCAATAGTAACTCAGTAGCAGGAACTTCAAGATCATCTTCCCAGAATTCTTGATTGGCAATCATTATCCAAAAGAAAAAATATTATGATAACTGTAGTATATTAAACAGTTGCGTCAATACTACCATAAAAAAATAATAAAAAAAAATTGAACAAATTGAAGAGAAAAAGCGATTATATATAATAGGAGGGTTGAAAACAGATAATGTCAATTCTAACGCAATCAGGCAGAGCAGCAATAGCAGCCAGCATAAAAAAGCAATCTATCCATCTTGCTTGGGGAAGTGGTGATGGAAGCTCTGGAAGTAGCCATAAAGTAGAAAAAACTTTCGTTAAGGGTGAAATAAAACTTGATCATCAACCTGTTAAAGATGTGAAGGTTGTTACAGGACAAACAATGCATCAGCCAAGTGTTGACTATACAGTTGATAGCAGTACTGGTGTAATTAAACGTACGGAAAATAGCTCTATTCCAGTAAGTGATAAAGTTACCATAGAGTACATTCAAAGCACACCACCTGAACCTATAAATTCTATAAAGCTCTTGAATGAACTTGGCAGACGTACTGCAGATGAAGTGCTATTCTGCACAGGTGATGAAAACGGCGAACTTATAACTCCTTCTGGAAGGTTTAGGCCTTCTGATGTACCAACCAATAATCTTTTTCTCAAATTCACTTTCGATTTCACGGATGCAGCAAATCGAGTAATCAGAGAGCTAGGGGTTATGGTTGGTACTAAAGTAAAAAAAGAATTACCTGAAGGACAGAGATATTTTGAACCTCAAGATATAGAAGACCATGGGATTTTATTGGTTTTGGAACATACCGTACCACTTATCAGAACATCTGCAACTCGGGAAACTTTTTCATTTGTTGTAACTTTTTGAAACAAAATGACTTTAAACGCCTATTATAACCGTTTTAATCCTGACAAAGAATACGAAAAAAGCTTGTTCCTGGCAGGAAGAGGTTTACAGTCTGCAGAATTAAATGAAACTCAGGAGTATGCTCTTTCTAAGCTTAAAGGCATAGGAGATGCAATATTTCGTGATGGTGATGTTGTAACAGGAAGTAATTGTATTATAGATAGAGAAACTGGTAAAGTTACTCTTGAAGGAGGAAAAATCTATCTGCGTGGAGCAGTTAGAAAAGTCGAAAAAGAAGAGTTTGTTATTCCACTGAGTACCACAGTTCGTATAGGTGTTTATTATCTAGAATCTACAATTACAGAACTTGAGGACGAAAATCTTCGTGATCCTGCTGTTGGTACAAGAAACTATCAGGAAGTAGGAGCTGCAAGGCTTAAAGTTTCCACCATTTGGGGTTATCAAGCAGAAGGTCTTTCTCCACGTTTTTCTGAAGGAGAATTTTATCCAATTTATAACATTGAAAATGGAGTATTAATAGAACATTCACCGCCACCACAAGCAAACATAGTAACTACAGCTCTTGCTCGTTATGATAAAGAAGCAAATGGATCTTACGTAGTAAATGGCCTTGAAGTAATGTGTTTGCAGAGAGAAGAAGGGGACGAAAAGGGGAAAAAAAAAATATTTGTGATTAATGAGGGCAAAGCTCATGTTGATGGCTATGAGATTGAACTTCCTCACAGTATTCGTGTTTCTTTTGATGACGATCCAGATATAAAATCAGTTGAATTAGAACCACATACTTTTCAGCCAAATAGCCAAAGAGTAATGGAACTGAAGGTGAATGATTTTCCAATAAGTGAAATTAAAAAAGTAGATATAACTGTTCAAAAAACCATTACCATTACTCACGGTTCATAT
Organism: Wolbachia endosymbiont (group A) of Udea olivalis; assembly: GCF_964028365.1. Taxonomy (NCBI): domain Bacteria; kingdom Pseudomonadati; phylum Pseudomonadota; class Alphaproteobacteria; order Rickettsiales; family Anaplasmataceae; genus Wolbachia; species Wolbachia endosymbiont (group A) of Udea olivalis. The sequence goes on along the minus strand of NZ_OZ034773.1, from coordinate 775,680 downwards.
TCTGGAGCTATTGATCCGATACCTGACTCTGCAGTACTTGAGATTATTCAAATTAAACAAGGCAATGTTATTTATGAAAATAGTATAGATTACAAATTAAACGCAGGAAACGTTGATTGGTCATTACCTGGCAAAGAACCAGCACCTGGAAGTAGTTACCTGATAACCTATCGCTGTCGCACTCATATAAGTCCTGAAGATATAAATGAAGAGGGATGTAAAGTAAGGGGAGCAGTTGATAATAGTCTGGTTCTAATTGATTACACCTGGAAAATGCCCCGCTATGATTTAATTACTATCGATAGCAAAGGAGTAGTAAGAAGAATAAAAGGAATTTCTCACCCTTGGCGACCATCGATGCCTAAAGCGCCTTCTGGACAACTTTTGCTCTGCTACATTCATCAGACGTGGAAAAAAGGCGAAGGGGTAAAAATAGTGAATAATGCTATTCATGCTGTACCGATGAATGAGCTTGAAGCAATGAAAAAAGGAATAAATGATCTTTATGCGCTGGTTGCAGAGGAACGTCTACGCAATGATGCAAATTCAAGAGAACCTACCACCAAAAAAGGAGTATTTGTTGATTCATTCTTTGATGATGATATGCGTGATCAAGGAATTTCGCAGTCTGCAGCAATAGTAAATAGAGAGCTAGTTCTGCCAATAGATGTAGAAGTTGCAGATATTGAAAAAGGTGGGGAAAGATATCTTTTGCCGTATGAACTTGAACCGGTACTGGAGCAGCTTTTACAGACTAAAGGAGAAAAGATCAATCCATACCAAGCTTTTGATCCAGTACCGGCACAAATTACTCTAAATAAAAATATAGATCACTGGACGGAGGTAAAAACAAATTGGAAAAGTCCAGTAACAAGAGTATTTAATGTTAAAGAAACGACAGAGCTGCTGTCAAGTACTTCATACGAAACTGAATTTATGAGAGAAGCAGTACAGAATTTTGAAATTGAAGGTTTTGAGCCAGATGAAAAGCTTAAGGAAATAAAATTTGATGGCATTTCTATTATACCTATGGCATAGAGGAAAAAAAAGTGGAAAAAAGAGCTAACAACCAGGGAAAATTAAAGGGAAAGGTGAAAGTACCAGCAAACATTCCAGCAGGTACTAAATTAGTACAGTTTTATGGGGATAAAGGAAGCTATGGAGAGGCAACTTATACTGGTAAAAAAACTATTACTATAGAAGAAAGAAGAAGAGTTATCGCAGCAAGAAGAGTTGATCCTTTAGCGCAAACATTTACTTTAAATGAGAGCAGACACATAGGAGGTCTAGAGTTATGGTTTGTAAATAACGGCAAAAAACGTGTTGCTGTGCAGATTAGAGAAACAGCAGTGGGAATGCCCTCGCAGACTGTCATTGCTAAAAGTTATATTGAGCCAAAAGATATAAAGATAGATGGCACAGCAACACGTATAACTTGGTCACCAGTGTTTTGCCATGCAGGAGAGGAGTATGCAATAGTACTGCTTACTGATGATCCTGGTACTGCAGTAAAGATAGCAGAACTTGGCAAATATGATGCAGTAAATAGCCGTTGGGTAACAAGCCAGCCATATCAAGTAGGAGTATTACTGTCATCAAGCAATGCAAGCACCTGGACTCCACATCAAAATTTAGATTTAACGTTTCGACTACTAGCTGCAAAATTTAGTGAAAATTCTTATGTTATTGATCTTGGGAAAGTTACTGTAAACAACGTATCAGATTTAATAGTTTTAACAAATGTTGAAAAAGTAGCATTTGATACCAATGTAGAATTTATCTTAACAGATGAAGAGGGAAAAGAAAACTTTCTATCTGATAATTTGCCGCTCGCACTGCGTGAAAGAATAAATGGGGAATTAACGGTAAAAGCAAGCCTAAAAGGAGGGCGAGAAAAAAGTCCAGTTCTTTATCCTGGGTTACAGCTAGTTATGGGTAATATAGGGGAAAAAGGAGATTATGTTACAAGAAGTATTACAGCAGGAGCTAACACTAAGATAACAATTACCTATGATGCGCTGATACCTGGCACTGCAGATGTTAAAGCATATGTACAAAAAAACGTGGATTGGCAATTAGTAAATTTAACATCAGGAAAACCAATTGGAGAAAGCTGGGTGGAGAGAACTCATGTACTGACAAACTTTAATGCTAATGAGACAAGGATAAAATTGGTTTTAAGTGGAACGGTTGTTTATCGGCCAAAGGTAAAAAACTTGCGGATTGTTATAACATAAAAAAAATGCCAAATGATAAAACAAGCAGAGAGTATCCATTACCTCATCCAGAAAATATTGCAGTGGAAGATGTAGTACGTATTCGAAGAGCTATAGAAAAAGTAGATGAAGATATTACCGAAAGAGAAGATGAGCATAATCAACTAAAAAATAATTTTAAACGATTTAGATTTGAAACTTTTTTGAATTTTTGGGAATGAAAGAAGCAATAGAAGCATTACATCAAAGGATAAAGGATTTAGCAGCAAACAGCACACCTGATCAACTGGCATATCTTGCAAAATCGCTGGAATTGATAGCAGATAAAAAAGCTATTGCTGACATTGTGCAGATGACTGAGGTAAAAGAGATAATTGATGCACTACAAAAGAGGCTTAAGGATTTAGCAGTAAACAGTACACCAGATCAATTAGCATATCTTGCTAAAGCACTGGAATCAATAATCGACAAAAGTGCGGTTTCTGAAATTGTACAGATGACTGATGGTAAGCTAAAAGAACTTCTTGATAGTGCAAAAAAACACTTAACTGATCTGGATAATAAAAAAGCTAGTTCTTTAGCAGTGATCTCTGAATCAGAGAAGCAGTTATTAAAGAGAATTGATGAAAAAGGAACAACAAATTTATCGCTACTTGATACGAGAAAGAATGCCAATATTGCAGCAATAAACAGTGTTGGCAATGATCATAAAGATGGTCTTAAAGGTTTAGTGAATAACTTCCGTACTGTTAATGATGTACTAAGCGGCTCATCAATCATGAAAGAAGTAAGAAATCGTCACATGATTGAACCTGGAGCATTACCTTTTTTATTTGGTGTACTAAGTAGAAAAAATAATTACTTTGGTCACGGAACTTTTACAACTGAGCTTGGTCAGTGGAGTAGTGATATAACAAAAACAGACTATATGCTACAACTACTAGCAGGTACTCACACATATGATACAAGCTATGTTAGTTTTTATCGGCCAAGACAATTGTGCTTTTTAGAGGGAAGCAAAGGTACATTTATCTATGGAGAATCATACCCAAGATTCATGTATGATGGATTTTCTGAGCAATTCAATATGCTGAAATACCCTTATGCTGCATTGGGAGTAATATTCGTAAAAAACACAAGTAATGTAGATATAAGTAAAACTCTAAACTTTGTTGGATCTGCAATGTGGTATAAAGATGAAGTTAATTATGGAGGAGCAGGATTATTTATAGGTACACCTGATAAAACTAATACAAGGAAGTCAGAGATTTCGAGAATTACTTGGACACGTATTTACCAGCATGAAATTAGCAGTCCTGAATTTATTGCATCAGGTAACATAATCATTCCAGCAGGAAAAACCGTTACAGTGTTACTTTATACGTCATCTAATCTTCACTCAGAAGGTGAAAGAGTTGGTGAGACACCTGAGTTCTTTGCAAGTGAGCACACGTATAGCACAATCTATGGTCAATTTATTCAGTGGGGAATATATAACTTTCGCAGCAATTTTCTGACTACAGGACTTGAAATAGATGTAGAGAGAACACTAAGAGCGTGGCAATGCCCAGGATTAGATGCCACTCATAAAATTTGGAATTAAAAACGGAGAAAACCAATGCCAATTTATATTAGATTTGAACATAACAAACAAGTAGAAACAACAACGCTTGAAAGTAAGCCAACTGGAAATGATTGGTATGAAGCGCCAAAGAATTTCGACTGGCAAAAGAGTTATCAGTTAACAGAAGGAGGAGAAATTGCTCAGCGTACTAAAGAAGATATACAAAAGGAGTTACTGGATAATGCGAAGCTTTGTGCATTTGATAGTATGCGTTTCTATTATGATAATCATACTCACCAATATGCAGGTTATTCTCACCAAAAAGCTAAATCTTATGAGATTCAAGCGGAAGCCGCAAAAAGCATTCTAGCAGCACCAGAATCTATAGATGAAAAGGATAAAGAAATTATAGAGCCTTTAGCAAAAGTCCGTGGTATTACAATTATCGAAATGGCAAGAATAATTGAAGAAAAAGTAAAAAAAGCAGTAAAAGAAATAATTAAATGTGAAGAGTTGGAAGACATTACCAAGAAGAAAATTGCAGAAGCCAAAAGTGAAAATGAGCTACAGACTTTGCTCGATGATTTCAGGAAAAAAATACAAAGAAATGGCTGAAGAATTTTTACACGGAGTAAATGTTATTGAGGTAACCTCAGGAGCAAAGACAGTACGTACAGCTAAATCATCAGTGATAGGTGTAATTGGTACTGCTCCTGAAGCAGATGAGCAAAAATTTCCACTGAATAAGCCAGTGTTAATTGCAGGAAGCTTAAAAGAGGCTGCGAAGCTTGGTAAAACAGGTACCCTTCCACAAGCAGTAAGCTCTATCTTTACACAAGTTGGTGCAACAGTAGTAGTAATTCGAGTCAAAGAAAGTGAAAACAGTGATCCAAAATTAAAAGAAGAAGAGACGCTGAAGAATATAATTGGCGGTGTTGATAAAGAAACCGGAGAATATCAGGGAATTGAGGCATTTCTCAGCAGTGAAAGCATAGTTCATGTTGCTCCAAGAATATTAATTGCACCTCAGTTTACTCATCAGTTACCTGAAATAGATGGAGTAAATCCAGTAGTGAGTGCTTTAATTTCCATAGCAGAAAAATTAAGAGCAATTATTGTTGCAGACGGACCAAATACTGTTGATGAAGAAGCAATCAAATGGAGAAAAAGTGTAGGCAGCTCAAGAGTTTACGTAGTTGATCCATGGGTTAAAGTATTTATTGAAGAAGAAATTTTGCCTCCAAGTCCGTTTGTTGCAGGATTAATTGCAAAAATTGACAATGAGCATGGGTTTTGGCACTCACCTTCAAATCAAGAGATAAATGGTATTGTTGGAACAAGCAGGCCTATTGATTTTACGCTCGGTAATACAAATTGCAGAGCAAACCACTTAAATGAAAATGAAGTAACAACGATAATTCATCAAAACGGCTATAGGCTTTGGGGAAATAGAACATGTTCAAATGACTCAAAATGGGCTTTTCTGTCAGTGAGAAGGACTGCAGATTTAATCAATGATAGTCTACTTCGAGCTCATTTATGGGCAGTTGATCGCAATATCACCAAAACTTATATAGATGATGTGATTGAGGGGGTGAATTCTTATTTGGCCAATTTAAAAGCGCAAGGAGCTATTATCAGTGGAAAATGTTATGCAACTCCCGAACTCAATACACCGGCAAATATTGCAAGCGGGAAAGTGTATTTTGACTTCGAGTTTACACCACCGTATCCGGCTGAGCAAATAATATTCAGATCTCATCTTGTAAATATAAGTTAGGAGAAAGCAAAGTGTTACCAAAAATACTGAGAAATTTTAACGTATTCGTTGATGGTCGTGGTTATGCAGGAAAAATAGATGAAGTAACCTTGCCAAAGCTCACCATTAAAACAGATGAATATAGAGCTGGTGGTATGGATATTCCAATAAATATTGACATGGGTATGGAAAAGTTAGAAGCAGATTTCACTTTTGCTGAATACGATACAGAGCTCTTTCGGCTATTTGGGTTGATAAATGGAAATTCGGTATCTTTGACGCTCAGAGGTGGATTACAAGGCAGCGGAAGCAATGATATTGAAGGAGTAATTATCAACCTCAGGGGCATATTCAAAGAATTTGACTTTGGTAGCTGGAAACCTGCTGAAAAAGCAACGCTGAAGTGTACTGTAGCTGCTCATTACTATAAACTTACTATAGGTGGTAATGAACTGATAGAGATCGATGCTGAAAATATGATAAGAAAGATAAATGGTGTTGATCAAATGGCCTTGCTACAAACGATTCTAGGGATCTAATATGGTTGACAAAATTACATAAAAATGTTAAAATATAAGAAGTTGTAGGTATATAGTTAATATGGATTCTAAAGCTCATACAAATTCCATAGAGCAGCTAACTGGTTTACTTGTTAGTGTAGCACAATCTCAGGACAAGTCCGTTTTAAAGTTATTAACTGAATTAATGGAAGAAGAAATTGAAGATATGGAATTATCTAAGATTGCTGACGAACGCTATAAAGAAAAGAGGGTTAAACATCAAGATGCCTTCTGGGATTAAGCCTTACAATATAGACTATTCAGAATCTGTTATAAAGAGAGACATTCCGGCTCTTCCAGCAAAAGTAAAGTTAATGATTAAGAAGGCAATAATGGAGCGTCTAACAGTTGATCCAATTGGACTTGGAAAGCCATTAAAGCATAACTTAAGTGGACAACGTAGTCTACGGGTGAGTACCTATCGTATACTTTATTATATAGATGTACCAGAACATACAGTAGTTATTACTTCAATTGAACACAGAAAAGATTCTTATCAAAGCTAATCCTATTTATAGCACCATACAAAGAAATTAGTTATGTAAAAGCCGATATAGACTTTTATTTAATTAACTTTTTAAGGAGGAACATGCAAGCTATAACACTTAATAACCCAATAACAGTTGACGGGATTTCTGTCTCAGAATTATCGATGCGTGAACCTAAAGTAAGAGATTTACTTGCTATAGAACGCATAGAAGGCGAAGCTTTAAAAGAAGTAGCTTTAATTGCTAATCTAGCATCAGTACCAAAAGAAGTAGTTGAAGATTTATGTATTAAAGATTATGTAGAAATACAGAAGGTGCTAAAAGGTTTTTTGTCGCCGCTGGAACAGAGGAGTTAAGATTCAATATTTTAAAACTTAGCTCAACAACAGGAAGTGGAATTGAGCAAATTATTAATATGAGTATAAAAGAGTTTCTAAAGTGGTTAGAAGTAAGTGAAGGAGTAACAAAAAAATGTCAATGCTTTCAATAAAAATAGGTGCAACGTTAGATGGCAGTTTTAATAATGCAATGACAGGTAGTGCAGCAAAGCTTTCTAAGTTGGGTGATAGTATAAAGCAGCTTGATTCGTCAATGAAATCGGTTTCCAAATTTAAGCAACTAAATCATGATGCCCTTGAAGCTATGAAGAATTAGAAGGAAGCGGAGAAGAAAGCAAAAGAATCAGCCGCAGCAATTGCTAAAGAGAAGAAGGAAAAAAAAGAGCCAAGCAAAGCACTGAGAAATGAATTTGAAAAATTGAAAGCATCAGCATCAAAGGCAAAAGAGGCTTATATTAAAAAGAGAGATACACTTCACACATTGAATGAAGAAATCAGGAAAAGTGGAAAGGATATTAAATCTTTAGTGAGGGATCAAACTAAACTTGGTTCATCTATTGAAGTACTTAAAGGAAAATACAGTAAATTAGGATCTGTAATACAAAAACAGCAAAATGCTTTGGCAAAAAAAGCGCATTATAGATCACAAGTAATGGAAACTATAGGACTAGGTCTTTCACTTGCAGCACCAATTAAAGTTGCGATTGACTTTGAAAGTGCTATGGCTGATGTTAAAAAGGTAGTAAATTTCAAGGATGGAACAAATGAAGCCGAAGAATTTGCTCAAAAATTGAAGAAATTATCCCGTGAAATACCATTATCAGCTGCAGAGTTAGCACAAATAGCTGCAAGTGGTGGACAGCTTGGTATCAACAAAGGTAAGCTGCTTGAATTTACCACAACAGTAGCTAAAATGGCCACAGCATTTGATATGTCTGCCGAACAAGCTGGTGATTCCATAGCTAAACTCGCTAACATTTATGGAATTGCAGTAGAGAAGATGGAAGGAGTTGGTGATGTTATAAATTACCTATCAGATAATACTGCAGCTAAGGCAAACGATATGATTGAAGCACTTGCTAGAGTGGGTGGTAATGCAAAACAATTTGGTTTAGATATTAATCAGACAAGTAGTTTAGTAAATGCCTTCATTAGTTTAGGTAAACAACCTGAAAAAGCAGCAACTGCTGTCAATGCTCTGCTTTCTAAACTTCAAACTGCTGAAGGGCAAGGAAAAGAGTTCAAAGCAGCATTGGAATCGATAGGTATCACTGCAGAGGAAATGTCACAAAAGGTTGCTGAAAACGGGCAAAACGCTCTACTTTATTTTTTTGAAACTCTAGAAAAAGTAGATAGACAGGAACGTTCACAAATCCTTCTCAATCTCTTTGGTCAAGAATATCAAGATGATATTGCATTGATAGTTGGAAGTTTGGAAGAATATAAAAAAGCAATAGATTTTGTGGCTGATAAAGAAAAGTATAACAAATCTATGCAAAAGGAATTTAATAACCGTGCAAGTACTACAGCAAATAATTTGCAGCTACTTAAAAATACAATAGCAGAGCTAGGAATGAACTTAGGGTCAGTTATGCTACCTCCTTTAAATTGGATAAGTAAGATTTTGAGGTCTATATCTATAGGTATAGCTTGGTTCGCAGAGAAGTGTCCAATTTTGACCACAGGAGTTATGAGCATAATTTCAGCTCTTATTATTGGCAAGATTGCAGTGGTAGGTTTTGGTTATGCATTTGCATTGGCTGGAGGTGGAATATTAACTTTTAAGGCTATTTTACACGGAACACTTTTGCCAGTATTAACTTCGTTATCAGCTCGAGTAATTCCAGCAGTAATCATGGGACTGAAAGCCTTAACGTTAGCCGTGGTTACCAATCCTATAGGAGCTGCTGTTGCTGGACTATCAGTTGGTGCAGCGCTTGTAATCGCTAATTGGCAAAAGGTAAAGGACTTTTTCTCAAGTATCTGGAAATCAATTGCAAAACCTATAGAAAATTGGATTGGTTTGGGAAAATTGTTTAATGATAGTCCAATAAAAGCATTAGAGAAACCAGTAAAAGCAAAAATAGGCGGTACAACTAAGATAATCAGTAAAAATAATGTTTTTAGTAAAGGAAATCCTTTACTGCACAATAATGCTTTTAGTGGAATTTCGAATAGTAGAACGAATATTGAAAGTGTGATTACAGAAAAAAGTTCTGTAGCAGATAATTCAGAGAAAGTTTTAAAAGACTGTGAAAAGTGTGAACAAAAAATTTTCAATCAAACTTTTACATTTAATATAAGTATAAAAGCAGAACCTAACCAAGATGTACGTAGTCTTGCTGATGCAGTAATAAAAAGAATAAGAGAAAAATCGCGAGACGTTCTGTTTGATTCAATAGAACCAATTTACTAATGCTATCACTTGGTCAACATAAGCTTTCTCCAACAAGTGTAAGGTGCAGTAAAGAAAATCGTTGGAGTACAATTGAGTGCATTGGTAAAATACCTTCATTACAAAATATTGGCCAAGGCACAGAAAATATAGACTTAGAAGGAGTAATTTATTTCCATAATCTCAATGATTTAAATCGATTAAAAAGTATGAAAGAAGCTGAGAAAAATCAGGAACCAAGTATCTTAGTAGACAGTTTAGGAAATGTTTTGGGAAGATTTGTTATTGTGCGGTTAGAAGAAAAGCAAACGTCGTATTTTCCCTGTGGATTACCAAAAAAGGTTGAATTTAGCTTAAGTTTAAGGAGTTATGTATGACAGTACATTATATAACCCGAGAAAAAGAAATGTTAGATTACATATGTTTTAAACACTATGGACATAGCTCTGGAACAGTAGAGGAACTATTGCTTGAAAATCCAGGCCTTGCAGAATATGGAAGTTTTTTGCCTGCAGGATTAAAGATCAGGTTACCTATAATACAAAAGCAATTAAAAAAATCGAAGTTAAAAGTATGGGAGTAAATGAAACCTGAATTCAGCATTGAAGGAATAAAAGATCATGTAATATCGGTACATCTTACTGATGAATCTGGTACCATAGACGATGTTGCAGAGATATGTGTTAACTATGACAATGAAAATGTAGAAGTTCCAAATGAATTGAACATATCATTAGGTTATAAGGAAACGGGAATCTTTCCAATGGGTATATATACAGTCAACGAAGTGACTATACAGGGTCCACCTAAAACTCTACTAATAAAAGCTCATGCAACAAATTTAAGAATATCTTTAAAAGCAAAGGTATCAAAAGAATGGCATCAAATTACCATAGAAAACTTAGTGAAAGAAATAGCTCAAAAACATGGATATGGATATAAAGTTGCTGAAGAATTTAAGGATATATTGATACCCCACATTAACCAAATAGATGGAAGTGATATCAGTTTGTTAACTAAAATAGCAGTAGAACGCGAAGCAATGGCAAAATTAGCTGGTGGGTACATATTATTTATTTCAAAAAATATGGCAAAATCAGCCACAGGAAAAGCTTTAGGAACAACTACTATTAGACCTCAAGACACAATTAATTGGAAAGTGCATTTTACCGTACGTGATAAATACAATTCAGTAGTAGCAAAATGGCATAGCTATGAAAAGGGCGAAACTATTAAAGAAACAGTTGGTAGCAGTGAGCCAAGTTATATTATGCTGGAACTTTACTCAAATGCAGAGTCAGCACTAAGTGCAGCAAATGCCAAATTAAAACAATTGAAGCGTAACAATGAAACTTTAGATATAACTATGCCTGGTAATCCGGAGTTATTTGCAGAAGCTAAACTTAGTCTTATAGGTTTTAATCAAGCGGTAGATGGTGAATGGATAATTAATAGAGCGGAGCATACTTTAAATAGCTCAGGTTATCTTACTATATTATCAGCATCTTTAAGTAAATGAAAACGATGTTAAGGAAAAATAAGTATATAGTCTGTTCAATGTAAAGAAACTACTGAATATGAGTCAACTAAAATATAATGAAAAGGAAAAAATACATTTTGTATGGTTTATAATATTAATGGTATGTGTTGTTATTACATATTGCTATCAAAAATCCAAAGCTACAGATAATTATAACAAAACATTACGAGCGGCTACTAGTAATTGTAACTTAGAAATAGTAAAACTTTTAGTAAAGGATATGGCGCAAAACTTGAGTGAAACAGCGTTACATTATGCGGCAAGAAAAGGATGTTTAGATATTATCAAATTTCTAATATTAGAAGAGAAAGTAAATATAAATGTAATCGACAGAAATGCCTTTAAAAGGACAGCTTTACATCATGCTGCAGGTGAAGGGCATTTAGGGATTGTAAGATTCTTATTAGAAAAAGGTGCGAATCCTAACATAAAAGATAACGACGGAAAAGGAGCTAGAAAAATGGCTGTAATGGCATCGCGACACGATAAAAATAAACCTTACAGAGAAATTATTAAGCTACTTGCAAATGCAGAGGAACAGCATAAATCAAAATAGTAGTTACCAAATTAGCTATCCATAATAAATTCACATTTTAAATCATTATGCAAAATCAAAAAATCCCAATTACGGTAATTATCACCATATTAATCCAAACCGTAGCATTGATATGGTGGTTATCCAAGTTAGACTCAAGAGTACAACTTCACGATAAGCTCATGGAATATGGTTTAATGGAAAAAGTGTTAGTACTTGAGGAAAGGGTAAAAAATCTTTCTGAAGAATTAGATGAGTTTAAATTGCAGGTTTTAAACGGAAAAATTAAATCTTAATATCTTTACCTAAATTTACAATTGATTAAATATATTTTATCCGTTGATGGAGGTGGAATTAGAGGCATCATACCAGCCATTATTCTCGCAGAAATAGAAAAAAGAACAAGAAAGAGGGTAGCTGAAATCTTTGATCTTATGGCAGGTACTTCAACCGGTGGAATTGTTGTAGTTGGATTATGTAAAAAAGATAAACAAGGAAGCCCTCAATATTCAGCCAATGATTTGGTTGAGTTCTATCGGGAATATGGACCATATATTTTCAAGTCTTCGTTTTTTAGACAATCAATACTATCTTGGTTTAACTGTGCACAATATCCACACAAAAACATCGAATCGATATTAGAAAAATATTTTGGTGATGATACTCTACAAAACACTTTAAATAATGTACTGCTTACCAGTTACGATATTCAGAATAACTGCCCATTTTTCTTTAAAAGCTGGAAAGAGGATAGAAATTTTATTAAATTAAGGGATGTGTTAAGAGCTGCAACGGCTGCACCTACTTATTTTATACCAAAACATCTAAAAATTGACCAGATAAACAGAGTATTAGTGGATGGCGGGGTGTTTGCCAATAATCCAGCGGCTTGTGCATATGCAAGTGGTAAGAGGTTATTTCCAAATGATGATATTCTACTGTTATCGATAGGTACTGGCAGAACAGATAGAAGCATAGCCAATTCAAAGAGATTCGGAAAAATAGGATGGATAAAACCCTTGTTAAATGTGATGTTTGCCTCTGGACTGGACTGCGTAAATTATCAGATGAATCAAGTAATAGGCAATAGATACGTAAGAATACAATCGCAATTGAAGCTAGCGTCGGCTGACATGGATAACATTACATCAAAAAATATCAAATCTCTTCAGCAAGAGGCAAAGGCAATGATAGAGGACAATCAGGAACTGATAGAGAAATTCTGTATAGAAATATTAAATATATAACTATTTTTACTTATATCTTAATATATTATTTAACACAATTCAATTTTCACACTCATCAGCAGTTAGGCCACTTGCTCGCAAAATAACATCAGTAGAAACACCCGCCCTAACTAGATTTTTTGCAACCTTGATTTTCTCTGTTTTTTTAACTTTTTCTTTGCTACTTTTCATACCTTCAGTTAGAGATTTGACTAGTGATTCTTGATTTTCATCTTCTCTGATTAAACTCAGTAGCTTATTTTCTTCTTTATTATCCTCATTTGTTTTAGGCAGCAGAACTTTAATATTCACTGATAATCCTCCTGCTATTTCATATAATTTGTCAAATGATATGGCGGTGTATCCTATTTCATACTCGTGTATTTCCTTGAGTGTTACACCAACTTTATCTGCCAAATCTTTTTGAGTATATCTTCTTATTAGCCTCCACTCTCTTATTCTTTGCCCTATTCTGTAGTATATAGAATCAGTGCAGATTTCTCTCTCTTTATTATCATACTCGTAAATAGATAAGCTGGTTGCTTGGGAAACTATGTCAACTGAAACTCCTTCTTTTACTAGATTTTTTGCTACCTCTAATCTTGCCTCTTCTTGATTAATTTTTTCGCTAATATGAACAAACCTGACTAATGAAGGTACTATTTTGCCTAACTTTTGATTCTCGTATATTTTTGTTAGATAGAGTATTTCCTCATCTTCATCTTTATATTCTCTTACTACTACTGATTCAGGTAGTAGATCTGTAACACTAGCTGATAATGCTTTTGCTATTATATATAATACTTCAATTGGAATAGAAATATACCCATTTTCATAGCTGTTTACTTCTTTGTATGTTAAACCTATTTGGCTTGCTAATCCTGTTTGAGTATGCCCTCGCATTAACCTACAATTTTCTATTTTTCGCCCCATTCCATAACTAACATTGCTTGCAGAAACAAACACATATACCTCCATTTAAGAAAAAACTTTATTGCTATAATTTTTTTACGAGCTATCCATCTAAAACTACATCAACAGGTAAACCTACCGCTTGCAAAATAATATCAATAGAAATTCCCCCTTTTACTAAATCCCTTCCAACTTTAATCCTTTCTACCTCTCTCACTTTCTCATCACAAATTTGTATGCTTTCAAACAGAGATTTTATTAATGCATTACGTAATTCTTGGCTCTCAATTTCTTTGTATTCTTTAATCAAATCAGGTAGCTCATTTTCTACTTTACTACCTTCATCTATTAGTAGATCCGTAATATTAATCGATAATTTTTCTGTCATTTCATATAATTTATCAAGTGGAACAGAAGTCCTTCCTTGCTCATAGTTGCTTATTTCGTGACGGGTTGTATTCATTTTCTCTGCTAAATCTTTTTGAGTATACTCTCTCACTAGCCTCCATTCTTTTATCTTCTTTCCTATTTGGTAGTAGATAGAACCAACCTTTTCTTCAATACATTCATCAGCAGAGAGACCAATTGTTTTCGCAACAATATCAACAGAAACCCCTGCTTTAATCAAGCCCTTTGCAATTTTTACTTTCTCTGCTTTCCTACTACTTTTTTCACTAACTTGGACAAATTTGGTGAATAAACAAAACATTTTACGTAGCTCTTTATCGTTAATCTTTTTATATTTTCTTACCAGATTGAGTATCTCTTCTTCTTCATTTTCAAGGCAAATTTTCTCACTTGATACAGGAATTAGATCCACAATACTTACTGACAATGCTTCCGCTATAGCGTACAACCTTTCAATTGAAATTCTACGATTCCCTTTTTCATATTGTAGTATCACCCAGTACTTTACACCAATTTTCCTCGCTAAATCCTTCTGAGTATGACCTCTCTCTAACCTCCAATTTTTCACTTTTTCCCCTACTTCACAATCTAGACTTTTTTCCACGAAAACAACCATGCGTATAATATTTTCTACTATAGCTCAATTTTGTTAAGGCTCCAGATATAATGGTAAGAAAAAACCTCTGGAACCTTAAAGTTGACTGTAGACACATTAAAGTTTTCTAAAAGTTTCTTTACTACCTTCACGTATCCTATTTACCCACGGAGACAATACTTCATCATTACTAATCTCTTTTATAGCATACTTTTCACTCCATATGCCACATCTAGTGAAACTACCTCTCTCTATTGCTTCTTTAAGTTTTACTCCCCCGAAAAGGCAATTTTTTCCAATTTCTTCTCCTCTTTCTTGTAATTTAGACCATATTTCCTTATTTTCTACTCTTACTTGTACTTGATCATATTTTTTTACATCGTGGTACAATATAATATTTAGTTTACCAATGCTTGTAGGAAATTCTAACATGACAGAGCTGCCATCTGAAATATCGGTATAGTTTCTTATACCTCCCTTCTCACTTTTAACCTCAACTGCATCATTGCCAATTTTTAAAATATTACTTCCTAACTCTCTCAGTATTTTGGCAACCTCTACTTTACTGTCCTCAGAAAATTCTATATATAATGTTGCATTGTCTATCTCGATATCTATTAATTCTCCTTCTTGCACAGCACTTTCGCCAGCCTTCTCTAGTTCTTCTAGTCTCTTATCTATCTGTGGCTGAACTTCTGGTTGTAACTCATTATAGATTTCACCTATCAGTTTATTCTGCAATAAAGTATTATGAAACTCTGCACCACTTAGCATTAGCTTCCGCATTATCTTTTTTCGATCACTTTTTTCTAACTTATGAAAATGTGTACCCAATACTACATACTCTGCAATGCTCCATTCCCCATCGTTATATGCATTTATTCTTGCTCCAGAGGCTAGTACTTGGTCTATAGTTTTGTGCAATTCATTTACGTTTTTTGCCTCTACCACTTCACTTTTAAACCAGCTCAACTTTTCGCTTTCGCTTATACTTGGCTTTATTTTTTGCAAAGCTGAAGCAAATGGATTTTTATCTTCTTGATCATTTAAAGGTTTTGTACCATATATGTAGTCGAGCCCTTTTCCGTAGTTGATTTGAACGTCTCTATCAGGGGAGGGCACTTCTCCAAGCTTTTTAGCCTTATTAATTTTGCTCACAAAGGTAGGCTGCTGGCTAGTACGACCAATACCTCTAATAGAATTTGATATTTCACCCTTCGATAATCTATCAAGATCAATGTTTAACTCGTAAGTACCTCCTTCTTGATCATCAAAAGGTACAATTATTTTATTACCCATATTATCCTCACTATTAAAAATACTTTTTAAGCGTACAATAAACTTTATTATTATACATTTTATTACTCATTATAAATTATAGTGAGTAGATTTGCAAATACTTTCTGCTATAACAATCCGTTTTCTCGAAAGCTGAAATAGCCTCCACTTGTGATGATAATATGGTCAAACAATTTTACGCTTACAGTACTACATGCTGCTGCTAAGCTCTTCGTTACTTCTTGATCTTCTTCTGAAGGCTCTAAACTTCCCCCAGGGTGGTTGTGTGACATTATTATTAATGTTGCATTTTTTATTAATGCTTTTCTTATAATCTCCTTTATATATACTGGTGCTTTTTCCATTTCACCAATATAGGATTCTTCTCCAATTAATTGGCGTCTTTTATTCAAGTACAGTATTTTTACACATTCCCTTTCTGAGTGGCCTATACTTACGTTTAAGTACTCTACTAACCCTTGTAAGTCCATTATTGGCTCACTTTTGAGCTTTTCTCTCAGTACCCTTTCTAGTGTTTCCTTAACGCACATAATCATTGCTACTGCAGAGTCAGTTACTCCTTCTATAACTTTCAGGTCATCCATTTCTCGGCCTAAAATCCTTCCTACTCCCGTATAGCTATTCACCAGATTTTTAGCAATTTCTTGAGCTTGTGGCCTTTCATGTACTGCACTTAAAAATGTTTCCATTATTTCACGATCAAGTAGTGCTTTGCCTTTGCTTTCTAATATTCTAAACTCTATTTCCTCTTTACTTTTATTCATATAATTTACCTTTCACTAACAACAAACTTTTTTTAGATATTTACTGCTGTTTTTTATCAGCATTGGCATAGAGCCATAGCTTCCGAGTGAAGTCAAATCAATTTTTCAATCTTTTTTACTTATTTTTTCATGGATAGGTTAAGATATTAATATATGATGATTTTTTATTGTTGAATTTCGTCTAAAGAGATGCCTACCGCTTGCAAAATAATATCAATAGAAATTCCTCCTTTCACTAAGTCTTTTACAATTTTGATTCTTTCTTCTTCTCTAATTTTCTCCTCACAAATTTGTATGCTTTTAAACATAGATTTTATTAGTACATTACGTAGTTCTTGGCTCTCAATTTCTTTGTATTCTTTAATCAAATCAGGTAGTTCATTTTCCACTTTACTACCTTCATCTTCTTCTATTAGTAGATCTGTAATATTAATCGATAATGTTTCCGCTATTGCATACAATTTTTCCAGTGGAATAGCCACACGTCCTTGTTCATAGTTGCTTATTTCGTCACGTGTTGTATCCATTTTCTCAGCCAAATCCTTTTGAGTATACTCTCTTCCATTCTTTTATCTTCTTTCCTATTTGGCAGTAAATAGAACCTCCTTTTTCTTCAACACATTCATCAGCAGAGAGACCAATTGTTTTTGCAACAATATCAACAGAAACTCCTCCTTTAACCAGACCTTTTGCAATTTTTATTCTCTCCGTTTTTTTACTATTTTTCTCACTAACTTGAACAAATTTGGTTAGTAAACAAAACATTCTACGTAATTCCTGATCATTAATCGTTTTATATTTTCTTACTAGATTTAGTTCCTCATCTTCAAAACAGATTTTTTCATTTGATACAGGAATTAGGTCTACAATACCAATCGACAATATCTCTGCTATAGCATACAACTTTTCAATCGAAATTTTACGTGTTCCTTTTTCATATTGTAGTACTATTTGATACGTTACGCCAATTTTTCCCGCTAAATCTTTTTGAGTATAACCTCGCTTTAACCTCCAGCTCCTTACTTTTTGTGCTATCTGATACTTTATCAAGGTATTTGCCATAAATATTATACAGGTTAATACTACCAAATAAAGATATACAAAAACTTCTACGTTTCAATTTTAGTTGAATATTTCTTCACAATTGTGTATAATTATTAATGCTTTTTAGGTTAATTTATCATGGCTTTTTCTAAATTTCTTGATGCACGCAATGATTATGCCTTCAAAAGAATATTTGGCACCGAGAAGAATAAAGATATCCTCATTCATTTCTTGAACGATATTTTAGGCTTCACTGGCTTAGCTGCTATTCACGATGTTGAATTCTTAGCTACCATTTTGGATCCTGAAATTGCCGCTAAAAAGCAAAGTATTGTCGATGTTCTTTGTAAAGACTCTCAAGGTTCAAGATATATTATAGAAATGCAGTTCACCAAGACCAAAGGCTTCGAAAAGCGTGCTCAATATTATGCTGCTAAAGCCTACTCAAGTCAAGCTGATCAAGGTGATAATTATCATAATCTCAAGGAAATTATCTTCATAGCTGTTGCTGATTGTATTATTTTTCCAGATAAGACTGAGTACAAATCTAATCATGTCATTTTAGATCAAAATAGCTTTGAACATGACTTAAAGGATTTTTACTTCGTATTCATAGAACTACCTAAATTTACAAAGACAAAAGAAGACCAACTAGAAAATATAGTAGAAAAATGGTGTTATTTTTTCCGATATGCAGCAGAAACAAGGGAAGAGGATCTAGATAAGATAGTTGGTAGTGACGTAATAATAAAACGAGCTTATGAAGAGATGAATAAGTTTAATTGGTCAGAAGAAGAGTTACTAGCATATGAACAAATGAAAAAACGCATAATGGATGAGATTGCTGCTTTTGCTCAAAAATTTGATGAGGGTCTTAAAGTTGGTCAAGAAAAAGGTA
The DNA here is from genome assembly GCF_964028365.1 of Wolbachia endosymbiont (group A) of Udea olivalis. Taxonomy (NCBI): domain Bacteria; kingdom Pseudomonadati; phylum Pseudomonadota; class Alphaproteobacteria; order Rickettsiales; family Anaplasmataceae; genus Wolbachia; species Wolbachia endosymbiont (group A) of Udea olivalis. The sequence continues at coordinate 757,139 of NZ_OZ034773.1, read as the reverse complement.
GACAAGAAGGTAGGCAAGAAGAAAAAATCGAAGTTGCAAAAAACTCACTCAAGGCCGGTGTCTCTATTGATGTTATAGCTCAAATTACCGGTCTCTCTCATTCTGAAATTTCACAACTCAAAGAAAAAACATAATACTCCTACTTATTCACTTTAACATTTATGAAAACCTTTTCTAAGTTAGACATATCCCCTAATTAAGAGTCTAATGAACTGTCTAAAATAGCTATAAAGATTACACATAGAATTACATAGATTACTATCATAACGAAACCCTCCTATTCAGCCTTCCATATCAAAAATAAATACTGTAAGTTTAATATGGAGAGTACATTACCACTTATTTCCTAATCCCAGTCTTGTACCTCTAATTTATGCTTCATCCATTTAGGACCCTCAAACTTGCTGCTGGTCTCCCTAATTTTTTGGCTAATTCTACAGCCTTTACTTAAAATTCTACCGTAAATTTTCTACTACTTGGCATATTATAGCTCCACCTCTTATATTATAACCTACCTATTGAGATTACCTCCGAGCTTGGTTATTCCTATCTCAGAAAGACAAGTTGATACTTTATCCTTTTTGGTAGGGACATTTGTACAAAAGCACTTCTTGCACTTTTCTAAAACATCATCTAACCCAACATTACCACTAAATTCAACTCCTCTTTCCAAGCTTGCTATTATTTCTGGATACGCACCTTTAAGTTCAACACGTATTCTAGCTTGTTCTTTTGAGTCTAGGTTTCTTATTTTACCTTCTACAAATGAATCAAATTTCCTAAGAGCAAACTCAACTGCAACTTTTCTACTTGGTATAACTTCTATTCCTTTACTTATTAAATTTTGATAGCGTCTACTTGGAGTATTATCTAACGCATCGGCAACACAATTCGCAAGAGCAATATTTTCATTATTTAGGAAATTATTCCAACCAACAGATGATGTACTTTTTGGTATGTTTTTATTATCACTTTTTACATTATTCTTATCTGCAATGTTGTATTGAGTAGGTAATCCAGGAATTATAGAAAAAGTGCTAGCTGCTAAGTTTTTTGCCCAAGAAATACAACTACCCATCCATGAAGATGGTCTTATGCCACTACTTGCTGCTATCTCAGGTTGATCACTTAAATCCACGGCAAGATGAAGGAGTTTGCGTTGTGCAGGGCTTCCTCTTTCTTGATTAAGCTCTTTCTCTAAATAATTGATAACATTATTATGTCCTCTATCTCTAGCAATATCTAGCGTTGTTTTACCAGCCTTGCACTTAGCATTAATGTTGGCTCCCTTACTTATAAGGTATTTTACTACATCTAAATAACCAACAGCAAGGTGTAGAGGGGTATCATCATTGTTATCTTTAACATTAACATTAGCTCCCTTGCTTATCAGATCTATAACTTTATTAAGATCACCACCTTTTGCTGCGATTAACAATTCTTTATTCAAATCTAATTGTGCTTGTTCTAGATATTTTACAACATCATTATGTTTTTGATCGATAGCAACATTTAACGGTATTTTACTGCCCTTATCTTTGGCATTAATATTAGCCCTTTTATCTACAAGATACTTTGCTACATCTAGATGACCACCCCAAGAAGCCCAATGTAGTGGTGTCCAGTAACCATTATCTTTTATATTAACATCAACTTTCTCTTCATCTATAAAATACTTTACCATATCTAACTTACCGTTGGAAGCAGCACAGTGCAGGGGAACTCTGCCACTATTATCTCTAATTTCTAAAATATTTCTATTACCTATAGAGCATTTCATTACATGTAAATGATTCTTTAAAGGAGCATTACATGGAAGAGTGCTACCATTATTGTATTTAAATATTGAATTAGCATATTCTTCTATCAAGAATTTTGCAACCTCTAAACGCCCTCTCCATGCAGCATAGTGCAGTGGTGTGTAACCTTGCTTGTCAGTATCATTAATACCTACTCCCTTGCTAAGAAAAAACTCTATGATATCTTTACTATTATTCTCAGCAGCAACATGTATAGGCTTTTTACCATAAGGGCCTTTATCTGCAGCATTAATATCAGCGCCTTTTTTTATCAAAAACCTTGCAATTTCTAAATGATCTTTAAATGTAGCCCAATGTAGTGGTGTCCAACTGTATATATCTGTAGTATTAACATTAGCATTCTGACTAACAAGATCCTCAACTTCATTGAGATTACCATCTCGTACTGCAGTCAACAATTCTTCATCTAAATCTGATTGTCTTTGTTCTATCATTTGTACTATGTTTGTGTAACCTTCTTGCTTAGCTAAATCTAAAGGTGTCCTATTACGGCTGTCTTTAACTTCAATACGAGCACCCCTATTAAGAAGAAGCTTGACTGTACTTGGTTTATTTCCTTGTGTAGCTACATGCAAAGGTGTTGAACCATTATTATTTACATCATTAATGCCACTAGCATTTTTATCTAAAAGAAATTCGACTATTTCAAGCTTACTATCATACTGAGCAGCCACATGTAAAGGTGTATTGCCATACACATCTTTAGCTTTGATATTAGCGTTCTTATCAAGAAGAAACTTAACTATGTCGAACTTGTTGCTAGAAGCAGCAAAGTGTAAGAGTGTCCAATCATTATTATCTTTAGTATCCAAGCTAGCACCTCGATTTGCAAGGCCTTCAACTTTATTGAGATCTCCATCTTGCACTGCAGTCAATAATCCTTTGTCTAAATCCAACTGTGCTTTTTTCAAAAATTCTATTGTATCTACGCAATTCTTTTGAACGGCTAATTCTAAAGATGTTCTACCGTCAGCAGTTAAAGCATTAATATTAGCACCTCTCTCAACAAAATACTTAACTACATCTAATGAACCCAATTGAACAGCCCAATGAAGAGGCATCCAACTTTCATTATCTTTGGCATTAATATCAGCACCGTTATTTACGAGAAGTTTAACTATATTTAAATTATTCTTTTGAATTGCCCAGAACACAGAGGCCCAACCCAGCCTACTTTGAGCATTAACATTAGCACCTCGTCTGATATTGTCTTTAACTTTGCCAAGATCTTCTTTTTCTACAGCAATCAATAACTCTCTATCCAGATTTAATTGTGTTTGTTTTAAAATTTCTACTATATCTGTGTAACCCTTTTGCTCAGCCAACTCTAAAGGTATTTTACCATCTTTATTTTTAGCCTTTAAACTAGCTCCCTTGTCGATGAGATATTCTACTACCTTCAAGTGACCATTACTACAAGCATTATGTAAAGCAGTATTATCGTTAGTCTCTAAATTGGCACCTTGAGCGATAAGATCTTTTACTTTATCAAGATTACCACCCCTTGCATTAATTAATAACCCTTGATCCAACTCCGCCTTCTTCAAAATTTCTATCATATTTCCTTTAGTAGCTAAACCTAAAGGCGTTTGGCTATTCATGTCCGTAACGTTGACACTAGCACCTCTATCAAGAAGGAGTTTGACTACACTCAACCTGTTCGCATCAACAGCAAGATGCAAAGGCTTTTTATTATCTTTGTCTTGAGATTCAGTGTCAACACCTTCATCAAGAAGAAATCTGACCATATCTAAATTACCCTCTTGCACAGCAAAATGTAAAGGCGTTCCTTGAATCGTTATTTCATTATTAAATTTAGCACCGTTACTAATAAGAAGTTTTACCACATTCCATTTACCTGACTGAGCAGCATAAAGTATTGGTGTCCAAGCAAGCTTGTCTTGAATTTCAATATTAGCGCTTCTGTCAAGAAGGAATTGAACCATATCTAAATTATTCCCTGACGCAGCAAAGTGTAAAAGTGTTTGACCTTTCTCATCTTGAGCATCAATATTAGCTCCTCTATCAAGGAGTAGTTTTACTATACTCCATTTACCTGACTGAGCAGCATAAAGTATTGGTGTCCAAGCAAGCTTGTCTTGAATTTCAATATTAGCGCTTCTGTCAAGAAGGAATTGAACCATATCTAAATTATTCCCTGACGCAGCAAAGTGTAAAAGTGTTTGACCTTTCTCATCTTGAGCATCAATATTAGCTCCTCTATCAAGGAGTAGTTTTACTATACTCCATTTACCTGACTGAGTAGCAAGAAATATTGGTGTGTACCCAAATTTATCTTGAACTTCAATATTAGCACCTCTATCAAGAAGAAGTTTCACCTTATCAAATTCACCCGCCTCGGAAGCAAGATGCAACAGTGTTCTGTCAAGTTTACCTTGAGCATTTATGTTTCCACTGTTTGGAACCTCTGAATGTATAGAACTCTCTTGTGAATTAACAATAGAACTCACATTATTTAATTTATCAATACTGTCTGAATTATTTATTTTATCTATTTCGTTACTTAATAATATCTCTTTGTCAGTAAATTTTATAGTTAATGTTTTCATTTTAGATTCTTTATAGAAATCCTTAAACCGTATAATACATAACTCGCTTGCTTCTACATCAGCATTAAAGGCATTGGTAACTATCAAGTCGTACTTATCATGAAGATAGGTATACTGCCCTGCTTTTTTAGATATTACTAATTTATTCTTTTCTTCTATGTCTTGAGGTGTTACTACAATAATTTTTTCATCAGAAATAAAGAATGAAGACTTTAAATCTAAATTATCATCTATTTCCACAGGGGTATTATCAAAAATAATTTGTAATTTTTTATACCACTTATTTATAAGTGCACCTTTCATCCTGACTGTTATTACATCTTGCTGCAAGCCAGTAGCCGATATAGATAACTTAATTAATAAATCACTTTTGTCTTTAATAACTGTTGGTATCGGTTTTATACTCAAATCCCTATTTACTTGTTTCACTAACTGATGCAAATCTAATGTTCTTTTTACACTTTTCTTTCCATTGACATCATCATTAATCACTACTTCTTGAATAGGGAAGTTTTCAATATCAAGTGTTTCATAACCTGAAGTAATTGCACATACATCGTTTCTGCTTAGAACAATATTTCTTCTCCCACTTGCATTGAGTTCACTACACACTTCTCTCCTCATAGAACCCGCAGCATCGCTTCTCTCTCTATTATTTAAATAACTATCTAAATCTAACTTATTTTTTGACTGATTTAAAAAGGTGTGCCTTTCAACATCTTCAACTATAGCAGATATTCTACTTGCTATTTGCTGACTATTTTCTTCAGTCAATATTGACTGATAGTTTACTACAGTTTGATTATAACCATTTGATTCTTGTATACTACGTCTATTGCGAGTAGATCCACAATTTTCAATTTTCCACTTAAATTGACCACCTTTTCCATTTGAAGGCCAGGTAAACACATACCGCCTATCCCTGTCACAATTGTTTAAGTGGTACATACAATCATTATTAGGTGAGTACAAGTACCTTCCATACTTAACATTTTTTAGATACACATTACCCCCATCAAGCTCAACTTTCCACTTAAATTGATCATTATTTCTATTTGAAGGCCAAGTGAACACATACCGCCTGTCGCTGTCACAATCGTTTAAGTGGTACGTACAATCATCATTAGGTGAATACAAGTACCTTCCATACTCAACATTCTTTAAATATACATTATCGCCATTAAACTCAACCTTCCACTTAAATTGACCATTTCTTCCATTTGAAGGCCAGGTAAACACATACCGCCTGTCGCTGTCACAATCGTTTAAGTGGTACATACAATTATTATTAGGTGAATATAAGTACCTTCCATACTCAACATTTTTAATACATATCGCTGAAGAAAATACTGCATTCCTCACTGATTCTGGTAATTTGTTTTTTAGCTTTTCAAGATAAGATTTCTCTTCTGAACTGACCCTAGGTATTTTCATGGTCTCTCTAATAAAGTAAGCTAATTTAAACATTGCACCATCATTCTTTGGTATTTTATCAAATACAGCTATATATCCTGGAATAAACTGGCCAATATAATGGTGACTGCTTATAAACTTTAATATTCCTTTTATACCTACACCTGCGTATGTGTCATTCACAGCTTCCTTAATTGCTTCATTAAACAACCTTTCATCGAAATTATAAACCTTATCTATAAGTTCAATAGTCGAAGCATTACGACTATGCAGCATACCATCCTTTAACACCTTTTTTGCTGCACTTTTTATTGAATCTCTTAAACTACTTATACAAGACTCTACCGATCTTTTTGGATTAGATGGAATATTTGCTTGGTTAACAACTTCCTTCTTTAAAAATTCAACCTGTTTTATCATTTTAAATGCATCATTACTTTTAGTCTTGATCCTGTTACAAAGAAGCTTGATTATATCTGAGTCATTATTGTAAGCGGCTAAGTACAGAGGTATTTTACCATCGTTGTTTTTAGCCTCGATATCAGCACCTCTATCAAGAAGAAGATTAATTATGTTTTGCTTGGATTCTTCAACAGCCAAATGCAGAGGTGCCTTACCTTTCTTACTTCTAATTTCAACGTTAGCACCCTTATCTACAAGAAAGCTAACCATATCAAGATTGCCGTAATGAACAGCATAGTGTAAAAGTGCCCAATTATCATCGTTGCAACTAGTTAAGGCATTAATGTCACCTTTCTTCTCTAAAAATGATTTAAATATACTTTCGCTTAATTTCACATTACCGTTGTAAACAGCATAATGCAAAGGCATCCATTTTTCCGAACACTGACTTTTATGTTCAACATCATCCTTACTTTTTTTAGCAGTTTTATCAAGAAGAGTTTTAACTTCATTCCATTTACCTTCATAAATTGCCGTGCTTACCAATGGTTTTAATACCCCCAATCCTGAAGTTATCATCCACTTATTGCACTGATCTATTATGTTTGAATCATAACCATTCAGCAAAAGGTTGTTTTCTAACTTTTCAAGCAATGTTAAAATCTGATTACTATTTGACGTTATATTTTTGAGTTCCTCAATTTGCTCTAAACTACAGGAATTTTCTGTAAAGCTAACCTGGTTTTGCAGTGAAGGAAAACCAAGACACTGATGTACTGGATCTCTATTTCCTCTTTCAAAATCGTCAACTGACATTAAACATTTAAAGTCGTTTTCTACTTTCAGAGTATATTTATCCCTATTCTGATAATTTTCTGAAGCTTTACCAATTAAATACTGTATTTTTCCTACCTCAGATAAGCTAAATCTACCTAATTTACGGAGTGTTATTGGTTCTAAGCCTGGATCAAATTCCAATGTAGAAATCCTATAAGATTCGTTATTATCCCAATCTTTTATATTGATCGTATGATTAGACTTCTTATCACGAAATATCAGATCTGTACCACTACTAGAAACTTCAACCTGATCCGGAGTAATATTCTTTAACATCATTACTCCTATGCGTTCTTTGTCTTCTCCTACGAAAGTAGAAACATTTTTTTCCAACTTTTGATTGTGCTGAATAACACTAGTAGAGTCACTAAAATCTTCAACATATTCTTTTACAATTCTTTCATAATCATCTCTAAGTTTATTCTTATGCTCCATTACATTATCAACATTTCCTAATAACTCAGGAGATGGAAAAAGATCATTGTTATTCCAGAGAGAATAGGAAATATTCTCCCATTTACTTCGATCAGTATAAAAACCTTCTATTCTAATGATAAAAGGATTTCCACTTTCTCTTATTAATAAAAGATCTTCTCTATCTTTATATTTCTCAATATCTTCAAGACGAGAATCTATTACTACATGATCACCTTGAAAATCCTTAGGTAACAAAAACATATTCTGAGTTTGTGTAGCCTGTAAAAAAGGAGCTAATTTACCCTTTCCCGAAGAAGAGGGAGAACAAGACATTGATTGTATATTGGGGATAAAAGTTTCTCCTTTTTTGTTCATAATTATAAGATGCCTATAATTAGGATCTTGAAAGTAGTTTTTCACTCGAATGTTACTATTATTGTATTTTAAATACAGATCACATTGCTGAATTGAAAAATCTTTCTCAACTGCCGACATAAATAGTGTATCTAGTTTTTTATCACTTGAGTTATTATCAATTTTAACTTCTCTACTATTTATATCATTACCAATAATGTATACATCACTTCCTTCTCCGCCTCTAGCAAACATGGTGCCTTGATCAAAGTTAATTACATCTTCTTCTAAAGAACCAAAAACCATATGTAGAACTGCACTATTACCCTGATTCTGTACTCTATCTCTGATAACACTAAAGACTTTGTAATCCTTGTTATTGTTTAGAATTTTCTTGTAATGACTTTCAACATTGTCAAAATTATCTAGGGAATGTTCTGAATGTAATTCAAATGAAGTAATTTTTATAGTTGATGAGTCTGATCTTTCAATCTTAGGAACAATATTACTACCATTTTTATCTATTAGTGCAAAGCGAGGTTTATTACTGCTTTGCTCAACATAATTTTTTACATCAAGAGTAAATTGATTGTTTTGACCAAAATTTATTTTTAAAGATAAAGTATTACTGTTTTTAAAGTAAGTTATTTGATCACAATCACCTAATAAATTAATTTCCGGAAAAATTACAGTTCCTGTTCCATCTACATCAATTTCTGAATGCAAACCCTTACCTTTGTAGTCTGCAGCTTTTACGTAAAAAGTATAGTTGCTCTTTCCACCCTTGACTGTAGTATACGGCAAAATAATTACTTTTTTGCAATTTTCAACTATATCTTTCTCATTGTTGTTAGAGCCACCACCACTATCTATGATAACCTCACGATCATCGATTCCTGTAAAGTGTTCAGAGTAACCCATGCACAAAATCTCATCCACCTTGTTCTTTCTTCCAACATAGTAGTAATTAAAGATGCCATTATTATCAATTTGATCATTGATTAGCCAACGACCATTTACTCTTGCCTTTAATGACCCAGAGGCACTAGGCTTAAAACGATAGTTAACATTCACTCCTATAACTGTATCTTTCAATTGGCTCAAATCAAGTATATTAACAGAGTTACTTTCACCAATAATTTTACCTGAGAAGTCAACGTTATTTACAACAAACCTATTTACTACCTTATTACTACCACCAGTTATGTTTGCTGTACCTGAGCCAATTAGAAAATTATTGTTCCACTCGTTACTTCCAACGACGATACCTCTGTCCACATTGCTTAAATCATAAATAATTGTTTTGTCCTTTTGCATCATATTTACTCTCTTATCATGGCTAATAACCATTGCATTATCACAATAGTACTTAGCCGATGGAACTGAGCTTTTAATACCCTTTTCGTAATCTTGACTAGTACTGTGTGGCAAACAAATCATGCTAGCACCTTCAATATAATCAGGTATAACACGCGAAAGATCTTGTGTATTGGCATTTTTCCTATTCATCATAATCGTTGCATAATCTGGACGAAGAGTATTACCGTTTATTTTTCCAAGACCAATACCATAAGCAACAACATTACTAGGGTCATTATTTAAAGCTTTCCAAACTCCTTTAGCTAGACTATTAACCATTTCCTTTCTTGCTGCAAGATGTTGTACATCTTGTGGTACAGGTTGAAAAGCAAATGTATGCCAAAAAATACGCCAATTTTCATCATGGGTTGTATCATACTTTTTCTCGTACTCCACGATATTGCTAACACCACTATAAACTCCGGAAGCTACCATCAATGCAACTCCAACTGCAATGCCGATTCCAGGCATACCAAGTGCTGTAAGAGCAACACCAGACATAAACGATATAGTGGAAAAAGATATAGTTGCTATATTATCTCTTATTTCTTTCTCTCCACATGGATTATCACTATTCTCTCTTTTTTTACAATCAACAAGATTGTTTGCTGACATGCCTATATCAACAATATCAAAGACGCCAGTTATAGCTCCTGCTGTACCTCTTGCTATTGTACTTCCAAATTTTACTCCCACAACTCGAATAGCAAATTTTGTCTGTTTACCTAAAGTACCTGGTATAATTTTTCCCACAACCTTTTCAGCTGATGCTACAACTTTTGGAGTAATTTTAACCATTACATTTTCAATCGGTTGAGATGCAAAAGACCATCCTATTCCGCCTAGATTTAATCCACAATCTGTGGCTGTCCCTTCCTTGCAAGATACGATAGCACCATGGATCCCTCTTATTAATTGTATCCCACCAGCAGCATTCATTAACCTGCCTTTTAATTTTGAGCCTTTTGTTGCACTGCTAGCTTGCTGTGAGATATCTCCATGCAAATTCTTAACACGTTCATTCTGAACATAGCGTTCATACCCTTGATCTCCAACAACCTTATCAAGTAAATACTTACGATCACCTTCAATACTTTTATCTCCAACAAACTCTACTAGTTGAGCGTTTTTTGCTTCATCTTGACTATTTTTAACATAAGTTAGGAACTTTTCACTATCAATTATAGTTTTGTCTACATTATTTTCATCTACCTTTCCTTTACTAAACTTTTCTACATCACCCTTTGAAAATAAACAAGGATTGACACTTCTTTTGCTTCTACCACCAGACCTTACACAACTGTTTAGGTTGAATTTCTTCCTATTTGCTTGTGTTTCAGCAAGTATAGCTTCATCTAAGTTAGCTATACGTTGTGGATCTATACTTAATCTATCTGAAATATTTTCTCTTTGTTCTTGAAAATATGCTTCATTTCGATTAAATAGTAACAGATCTCTAACCCAATCGGAATCATAGCCATTTGCTATCATTTGGTTTAGGGAGTGAGCATTTTCTAATGCCCATAAGCCGCAATTGTGACCATCTGTTTGTTGAGCAATAGAAACGTCATTAACGGTAATTCGAGCACGTTTTAGAACTTGACGAATATTACCTGGAATATCATTACCCAACGAGTCTACATAGTGTCCATTATATTGCCCATTTTGATGGGAAATGACTAACGTAACCCAGTGATTATTATCTAAATTAACAATTAAAGTTAATGGCCGTTTTTCACCTCTTGTTGCTACGCTATTCTGAAACTGTTGTAATTGATTAGCTATATGCTTCGGTGATCCCACTACTTCAAACAATGTGTTAGCCCCATCAGTACCATAGCCATATTCTATTCTTGCAATATCAGCTATATCGTGTTGTTGAAGCCAGTAATGATAATCCTTTTCTGCTGTTGCAGACTCTAATGTACTTAGGTTCTCTTCTTGTATACCCATATCTTTGAGTCTCTGGGTTACTTCTTGTATTCCTTCTAAATGTTTTCTCTTAGCTATGTCAATAGAACTATGAACTACTAGAGCAGGAACAAACTTATTACTTGTTAATATTAAAGAATTTTTATCTTTAGCTTTCACATTAACAACTACTCCCATGAAAAGCATTTTGTCACTATCTGTGATTGCTTTCAGTGCCGCCCCTTTAGCATATCTAACATTTTGTTCTTGTGTTAATTTATCAACTTCTTCTTTCATTCCTTTTTCGTCTAAGTTTTTATCTATAAGCTTAAATTCCAGCGCTATAGGAGTATATTCTTTAGTACCATGAGGTGAAGGACCAATACCTTGAATTACCATATCAACACGACCACCTGCTCCTACTTGAAATTCAGGTATAATTACAATTTTTGCAGAATCCTCTTGTTTCGCAGAAGTCTCTTTTAGCTTCAAATCACTGTAGCTACTAAGTAAACCATTAAGCACAGCTTGCAATCTTGCTTCATTAGTAATCAAATCTTTAATAGGGTAAATCATATCTGCTACTTCAGTAAGCAACACTTTATAGGCTTGCAATGAAGCCTCAACGTCAGAAGCATGTTGAGAAGTAATTGCTTGATCAAGTTTTCCCTTTAATTCATCAGAATTAGGTATCTTAAGAAAACTACCTGTAAATTGCTGATCGGCACCATTTGGTTTATACTTACTTATCTGTTCTATTTCAAAAAGTTCTTCAAAAGATAACCCTGTTTCATATTTTTTGAGACTCATTTTAATTTCTATGACATTGCCTACTCTTCCTATTCCGGGTATGTCCAGCACTGGAATTTTTTTATCAGCATAAAATTCTCTCGTATTGGATTCTCTGATATGAAAAATGAATGCTGTTTTCTCTTGCCCTTCATTACCTTGAACAAATATTAATGTTGTAACAGGGCTTTTAGATAAAGTGTATTCTGTTCCCTGAGACCAATTTAGCGAATACTCATTGTATGAATATATATATTTTTTTACGTTACCCTGATCTTGACCAATCTTGTTGATTAAAATTGATTGACCTAGTATATCTCTACTGAAATAGTAATGATCTTTTGTTTCTTTATTCGCTGGAAAAGTATGGTATTCGCTTGATAACAAATCTTTTACCTTTCGCTTAAAAACTTCCTCAGAAATTGATTGATTATCCCACTCGCCAACTAGTTCGATAAATTCCTCCATCAAAGGAGCTGGTGGTTGTTTAATAGGTTTTACTTCAGTTTTAAACGGTTCCGCATTATCTAAATTCAACCCAACAGCAATAGCATTATCTGCATTGGTTAAAATCCTCATCTTATTTGGTCTAAAACCTTCAATGTAACCTTTAGCTTGCTCCAGCGCATCACTTGGATCAACTTGTCCTTCAGTTCCAGCCTTGAGTTCAATAAGAATTGGGACTGAATCAACAGCACGATTAGGCCCACGAACAAGCAAAACAATATCAGCGTAACCTCCCCCAGCAAACTGCTCCAGATAGAGTTTGGTATTATCACGATATCGAAAGTTATCAAATATTCCTGCTACAAAGCCATGTTGATCGGCTTCGCGAGCTTTAATACCATAAACATTACCTTGTAAATTTAAATTAGTATGAACTTCTTTTATGTAAGTTAGAATTTCTTTAAGATTATCCTGAACTTGATCTATTTCTGCATCTGGATTAACAAGCTTTTCAATATAATTTTCTAGATAGACAGATTTACCTAACTTTTTTGTCACTTCCTGAAACTTTATTGTAGGCTCAATGGGTTGATCTACAATTTTCTTTTTACTTTCTACCTTAATATTTATTTTTTCATCTTCTCCATCACTCTTTAAGGTATATCCCTTTTCTGAAGTCATTCTAGATAACTCCTTCCTGGCATCATCACTAAGATCTTTACCTTGCTTACCTAGAAATTGCTTGACTTCATCGAAAACCTTACCTTTTAGTTGATCACGACTAATCTCAATTGTTTTAACATTACCATATACATTCTTAGCTTTATACTCTAACACACCATCACTTTTCAGATATAAGTATAACTTCTTTGATTTAACATCTTTGTCTGATTTAGGTTTGCTTTTTACTAACTCATACTTATCTTTCAAGATTTTTATTACATCAATTTGAAGCTTACGCGCATCTGATTTAGTATAATCTCTACCCATCACATTCTTCCACTCACCTGTGGTGAATTCGAAATTCTTAGTATTTGTTTGTTTAGAATGTTGAGCTTCTATATCTTCAGTGAAAATAAAAACATGTGTTTTGGACTCTGTTTCTGCTACAACCTTTAAAGTTCTTGCTCCCTCAAAACGAAAGTGCAATTTTTTTATGCCTAGCTTGTCATTAAGTTTAGTATCTAATACACTAGAAAAAGAACCTAAGAATCTATGGGGAAAAAAGCCAGGCTTTTCACTAGAATGTAAATAAGATTGTATTTGATCAACCAACGACTGATATCTTGCTTCAAAAGATTGATCTACTGCATTAGAAGTTGAAGAATCTACTTTCCCCAAAAGCAACTCAATTAACTCGAAACCTTGTGGTTTTTCTTGCTGTTGATTGTTATTAACCATAACTAGCCCCCGATTTTAACCCTTTACAAATTTTATCCTCACTAAGCTCTTTGCATGCTTTCGTTTAAGTCTAAGTAACTGAATTTCCTAAAACAGAAATACTATACTTTGCTTCTAATATCAGTAACTTCCTGTTTTACAGATTCTACATCTAATGATGAACTTGGTAACTGACTATCACCTGCTCCACAATCCAATTGCGTGTTTCTAACTCTAATAAACACCTCATACTCTGACTTGTTGCGTTCCATAATAGACTGCATTTGCTCCTGACTAAGAGAATTGATAATTTCTGATACTACTTTAGTAGCTTTGTTGTCCTTGATAAGATGAACAATTAAATCTCTGGATGATAATCTTATGCTTAGATTATGTAAATAGTGTTGTCTATGAGCATCAAAGCCAGGACAATTCCACATAGAGGCAAGCATATCACTGCCAGATTTAACAAAATTATCACCTGGTGCAGAAACAAGCGAGTTTAATGCTGAAAACATTGATGTACTATAAGCTTCAGGAGATAAATCTTCTGGCTTTAAATGTTCAAACAGCTTTCTGGCATTTTCGAAAGAATGGTTTCTTCTTAATATACTTAAAGTATAATAACACCCATGCTGTTTAAAATCTCTTTTTAATAATTCATGATATCTGTTAGAATCAAGATAACGTAGACAAAAATCAACCATTCCAACATCATCAGTAGAAAAACGTCCTTTATTATATGCTACTTCCATTAATAAATCTTCTTTCCTTTTTGGAGATACAGAATCAATTGACTGTAACTTATCCCAGAAGAATTCCAAAGCTTCAACATGCTTTTCTAGCATTGCGCATTTAAAAGCATAAACGTATGGATGCTCATTATTTAGTTCTAACTGATGTTCTTGGTTATTCATAGCATGTGACCAATAGATCATTAAAGCCCCTTTATCACATCCCTTAACTAAACTCTCTACTGGTTTACTACCTAATGTTAATTTAAATTCTTCAAAAATGGCTCTTATCTCGTCTTCAAAACAACACCAGCAGGCAATTCTATAGCGATCAAAGGGTCTAATAAGACTTCTTTGCCCATCCAAAGTTTTCAAGGCTAACAATTTTTCCCCGAAAGTATACCTATTGAGTCTAATTTGTCCTGAAGCATCTTCTATCTTCCAACAAGTTTCATCTTCTAAAACTTTCTTAAAAAGGGGTGGTATTATTGTGCTATCCCATTTATTCAGCAATGTCTGATATGCAATACACCATCTTTTAATCTCTAACTCTTTAAGCCCTTTATGAGGATCATCCTCTTTAATGGAAGTTAGTAATACCTTTTGTACATTTTCGTAACCCATACTTACCTCCTAACAAGATTTAATATATTTTAGACATGTTGCTCTACCTTTAAAACTTTGTCAATTACCATTATGTATAGAAAAATTTTCTAACCCAAAGTAGTTTTAGGCAAAAGACCCTTAATAGACTCAATATATGACATTTTATTTATTTTGAATTTTGTTTCGTCATGGGCTTGTCTTCATTATTCTTCCGCAAGTAAATCAATATTAATTTAGCAAAATATATTATTAAGATCTCAAGCAAAATAACTATTTCTAGCACTCAAAATCAGCTATTGAGAGAAGAGTTTGTTTTGGGATGAGTTGGTCTACCAAACGATACATACGAACTTTTCTAGATAATAATTTCATTATACGCTGAAATCAGCTATATTGGCTCACTTTTACTAAACCTACGTACGAACTGTTTTGCCTAAGCTTATGAAAATAATTTAAATCTTCTATTTTTATAACCTTATTTTTACGCGGCTTGTTCTCACAAATATACGACCCTTTTTGCAATCTTAGGAAGAGTCAATAATTCAAATTTTTGTGGCACTAAAATAGGAATTTCTTTAGTTACAGCAAGGTCTATTTTTTCGTAAGTAAAAGTGTTTTACAATTAATTATTAGAATGAAAATATCATACTTGGCTCTCAAGAAATTTCCTGTTGTGCAGTGGTAAGGTTTGGAGAAAAAGATTGGCTTGGCAACGATAATTTACTAGACTAAAGTTTATATTAAAATACAAAATGGGGTTGCGGGTATGGAATCTGGTTTGGATCACAATTACAATAAAATACTTGATATATTAAAAGGTGCTATTAAAGGCGACGATAATCAAGTTAAAGCAAGAAAACACCTTAGAGTAGAAAGATGGTTGAGGGCTTATATTCAATTAATTGAAGATTTTGATGAGGAAAAACTAATTTTTTTTTCTGATATATTCTCTGATAATTCTTGTTGGGATGGAATAAAATTAAAGAATAAAGCTGTTGGTGAAAGGCTAACTGAAGAAAAAAATAAAAATGGAAAAGAAAATCCGCTTGATCTTGCAGATAGATATTACTTGGCATGTAAATATTGTCTAGAAGATAAGATTCCTGGATTATTTGAACAAGTATTTATGAGATTTAAGAGAAGTGCCTTTGAAGAAGATGGATCTGATGATGATCTGAGAAGAGAATTATTGGAAAATATCGAAGAAACTAGCCCTATAGAAGCTTTCTGGTCTTTTCTTATTGATAAGCAGATTGGAAAACTAAACGAATATAAATCAGTTGAAGGTTTGCAAAAATCCATACAGATAAATTCTAATAAAAACTGGGAAGAAGGTATAGAGTTCTTCTATAATAAATTACACAATGATTCCAGTATTTCTAGTCAAGATAAAGATGATCTGTTAATTGAAGCAGCTTTATCTGCAGTAAAGGGTTACAAAGAAGTAGACACCATAGAGTTTTGCCTGTCTAAAATGGATGATGAGCAAAAGAAAAAATTACTAGATAGAGATTATAAGGAAAATACTTATTATGCAGTGTTGAATGTGCTAGTAGGTCAGTATTACTTTGATTCTTTTATGGAATTAAGCCGATTGTGTAGTCAGATTGAATGTGAACGTTACACAACTTTTTTATCTTCATTATCAGATCAAGTACTGAAGAATCCAGATCTGTCTGAAGAAACAAAAAAATGTATGATGAATGTTTGGGAACGTATAATAAAATTAAAAACTCAAGACCGCGGGGAGCAATCTATTTCCTCTATTTTTGTAGACTATTCAGTTACATATACAATAGCAAATTTAATTGTGGATCCAAGTAGACAAGGGGTAAGTAAAGAAGAAATATTAGGGAAGATATTAAAGCACGTAAAAGAAATGAGTGGTGAAGAGATGATAAAGGTTAAAGATTCTGTATTAAGTAAAATTCAGTTATTTCATGGGGGTAAAAAATTGCAGTTAGGAGAACAAGTATTTTCTAAATTAGCTCAAGAAGCTTCTAAAGAATCAATTTTGCGTGAAGCTGGTGATACTTTGCCACAGTCAAGTCTCAGTACGACTGATACCCCATATAATATAAAATCTTTAAGCCATAGCAAATAGGAGTAATATGCCAAGTAATGTCAAGCCGCTTGAGTTGGTACAGCTTCTGTTAATGAGAAATAAATCAAAAGACGAGTTCCTAGATTTTCAAAAAAGGTTCCAATCGTTTATCAATCAATCTCCTTCTTTTTTGCATTCAGTTGGAAAGCCAGGCTTTTTCCCTAGTTTCTTTTTTGGTATGTTTGCTACTGTATTAGACACAGAACTTGCTACTAAAATTGGTATTAAAAAACTTCATTTTCGTTTTGATGATAATAGAACTTTAAAAATAGCTATATTAACTAATGAGGGACTTAAGTGTATAACGATGTCTGATCAAGTTGATGGTAACATGCATCTAAAGTTCTCTCAAGGAGAGTTAGAAAAAATAGCACAGAAATGGAAAATGGGAGCAGAGTTTGATAAACTAGAAAAAGAAGAGCATGAAATAACAATTACAGGAAAAGAAGTAAAGCACGGAAAGGTTGATCCAGCTTTTAGTAAAAAGACTGATTATTCACAAAAAGGTTTTACAGAAATAGAAAAAGATCGTGACCAACAAGACCTAGAGAGCTTAATTTCAAAATTGAGTAATCAAGATTTCGAAGAAGTAAAAAAGAACGCTAGAAGAATGTTTAATTATATTACAAATGTCTATAAGAAATATGAAAAAGAAACTCTATTTAGCGGTAAAGAATCAAGTCATCATGGGTTTTTAGCTGGGTTTTTGATAAATTTTAAGTATCGTTTTCACCTAAAACTTTATCTCGAATTATTTGCTGGAAAAGGTTACGCAGACATTATTTTGCTTGTGCGCGGTTCTGATAAGTCGCTAAGCTCTATTCCTATTATTATTGAGCTTAAAGCAGGTACTGGTGAGATAAGTACAGTGATAAAAGCATTGAAGCAAGCACAAGATTATGTTAAGGGCTCTTTTTCTAACTCTATAAGAATGATTACTATAGCTAATGAAGCTATTTGTGTAGGATTAAATTTTGACATGGTTCATCACGAAAATGTTAAAATTGATGTAGAAAATTTTCTTAGTCGAGAAGGTAATTCTGTAATAGAAAAGTTACTTGGCACTGAAGCAACGAATGCTGAGGTGATAAGAACACAGCTAGAGTATCTTTACTATGGAATTGTTTGGAGCAATGGTGGAAGTGATAATATTAATTATGTCAGCAGAATGATCTTAGGTCAGCTAGTACTTATTTCTAATATTATTAAGCGTGAAAAGTTAGGTAAACATATTTTTATTTATGATCAAAATGATAAAATGGTTACTGGATCACAGAAACGCCCAGAAGCAGCAAAAGAAAGTATTGAGGATTGTGTTACAACTATAGTGCTAACTTTAGGTAAGAAGGTGCTTATACTCAACATAAATGAAAAAAATGAATTTGCATTGAGAATGCCAGATAATAAAGGAATTCCTATTGAAAATATTAGGAGAATTCAAAACGTCAATGACATAAAGATACAAGAAATAACCTGTAACTTATACAGTACGCCTAGTAATAAGAATCCATTTGATCAGTACTGTAATAAGAATAAGGGAATTACAGTAAATACGTATGACTCATTGGACAAATACAAAAGAGGTAAAGAAATTTTACAAGGTAATTTTACTCGAATTGTGGAAAATAAAAAATTTAAAGCAGCTTTGAGCAAAGCTATAGAATCTGGTAAATATGATGATTACAAAAAACTATTTGAAGAAATTTCTCATATACTACATCCTTTCAAATCATTAATAAGCAATGAGGCTACATTTCAAGCTGTATTGCATGGTTTATTTAGTAGCTACGGAGAAGATAATATAAAAGTTATTACTGAATTTCAAATAGGTGGTGGAGAGAAGTTGGATGTTATGTTGGTTATAAATGCTACTGATCAAAAAAAAGAATACCCCCCAGTTGGAATAGAGCTAAAATTTGCTAAGAAAGGAGAATTGGATAAAAAAGAAAAAGATGCTAAGGACCAGTTGAAAAGATATAAAGAAGGTGAAGCGTATAAGGTAATTACTGATGCTGGCAAAGTGAAACTGATATATGCTGTTTTTAATAAAGGTGCAACAGATGAAGGTTCCCTTATAAAAATTGGTAATGAGTTTGTAGAGGTAGATGTAAGACATAGCTCTGTGGTTGCTTTTGGTCAACAGCCAGGTAGTCTCCAACAACCTTATGTTAAACAAGCAGGTCTATCTCGAGCAGTTAATCAGTGATCTAGTCTTAAGAAATAGTCATCTTAAGTAGGTTATGCTGTCGGGAAGTTTTGTGACAAAGTTATAGAAGGAAAACAAAATGATCCTGATACGAGTACATGGAGTGCTGTTAAAAGTTCGTTTTCCGATACATTTATTACTAAGCATAATATGAATTACATTTATAGTAATCAATCTCCAGTGAATTCCTTAGATAGCTAAGAGCTAAAAGTATGTATTGTGTAAATAGTTACCAAGGCTGGAAGGTTTTGAACTTTTTTTCACAACACTGATGTTCTTGCTAAAATATTTTTGAAAAAGTTAGTTGACTTATAAATAATTCTCTACTAATACTGGCATGTGTTTGTTTATTCTGCTGAAGTGGCTCCGCAGGTTACTGTATAAGCTTCAGCAGTTTCCGTGCTCCTTTAAAGCATCATGCTCTTATAGTAGTGATATCAAGTATAGGTCTTAACCATGTTGATTTATAGTAAAATTAGCTCAAATTTGGAGTCATAAGCAACTTTTAACCTCTCTATATACTCCATTGTTACTCACCATAAAAACTTAACAAAAGCTTAACGACGTGAGCAGTAAAAAGATTATGGTTATTGACTTAATGTTACATATCGCATACAATATATCATATATCTTAGCTTAAGGGGTAAGTATGAGTGAGTCTACTGGGATGGTAAAATCTATCATCAATCTACTAAAGCCAAAATCCAAATCAGAACTATATGATTTCGAATATGAGTCCATTATAGAACATCTATCATCTAAAGAGCATTTATTAAATGAGCTGATGAATGATATGTGGTACTCAGGAGACTTACCATCAGTTAGAAATCATAATGAACTACCTTCTTTAATTGATAGCAAACTTGGACTAAGCGAGCAAATTTGTGTTTGGTTTGCTCTGGACCATGATCTTACGCCAAGTCAAAAAATTTTAAACAAAAAGTTACTTAGTGCTCTAAAATGTTTAGCTTCTAACTGTGGTTCATTTGATAATACTGAGCCCCTTGAAGAATTTTTACATGATAATAAAAACAATAAAGATTTAAAAGTGATTCTTAACCTAAGAAGAGGAGAATCTCAATCAACAGTATTGCATGCGATTGCAGGAGCAAATATTGGTGGATTTCGTCGCACAGGAAATCAGGCTGTAGATTTACTCTTAGAAGCAGGCGCAGATCCTAACATACAGGATAGTAAAGGAAAAACACCATTATACATTGCTGCTGCCAAAGGTCATTACAATAATGCAAACTCTCTTTTCTTAAAAGGAGCTAACCCTAATATAACAAGTAGAAAGGGCAAAACTCCACAACAAATAGCAACTAATAAACTCTGCTATAATATAGAAGAATTATTTCTAACTGATAAACAGAAAAAGTTAAATGCAGAATTGTATGACTTACTTGTACTCGATTCAGACTGCACTAAAAATTTAAAGGAGTTTTTAAGTAAGCATAAAAGAGATTCAGACCTAAAAGTAGTGCTAAATATTCGGCAAGGAATGGGTGAATCAAAAGTGTTTTCGTATGTTGATCGTTTTGCTTGGGACAATGAAGGTCTTGCTCAAGAGTTAAGAAAGATATTTTTAGAAGCAGGAGCATTAGATTATGATATAAATATTTATCGTCAGCAAAAGAAAGGACAGGCCAGTAAATTACTCGTTAATTTAACTTCAAATCAAAAGGAGAAGTTAAATAATTTTTCTGATAAGGTATTTCGAGCTCAAAACATGGCTGAACTTGAAGAGATTGTAAATGATGCTATAAAGTCTGGTGTACGTTTAAATTATTCTTCTTCACAAGATTTTTTTTTAGGTAATGAGTACACTTTTACCGATTATGTGATGAAAAAAATCAGTGAGTTGGAAAAAAATCCTAAAGTTGCTAGTAGTATAATATGTCAATTAGTATCAAAAGGAGCAGTGTTTGGTAATACAGTTGATGCTAACACACTGACATCAGAATTTAAAGAGCATAAAACTAACCTAAAAAAAGCTTATAGAGATTATATTAGCAATTCTCATAAATTTATTGAAATCGCAAAAAGTGCAACCAATAGCGAGCTAAAAGATGCAAGAGTAGACAACTCCGTTTTTTACTTAGAATATTCTAAAGATAGTAAAATAGACATTATAAAGATAACAGATGGGACAAGGGATTTAGGTCTAACCGATGGGGATGTAAAGTGTGGAAGAAATATAGTAAAGATCGGTAAAAGTGAAGTAGAAATTAAAACTGAAGATGGCATAAGGAATTACACAGATCTTACAGAAGGTAGCAGTATAGCATTAACTTTCTATACTAGTTTGGGAAATGTAGACGTTAGGCTGTATCCTGACGTACAGAATAAAAGCAAAATTATAGTAGAAGTGAGTAATAGAGAAGAAATATTAGAAAAATTCAAAGGTCGCGAAGAAGAGTTAGGCAATGATTGCGAGCTTGGTAACTACTGGGTCTACGATGCTATTGAACAGGGATATTTTGAAAGATCTGGTGGATTAATGCGTCCTGAAGTAATAAGCGAGTCTAACAACAAATGGACAGAACGTGAAGAGTTAAGAAGGACTTCTGATCCTAGGAGAGAAGTTTCTAGGTAGATTGATTTGCTAAAAAAGTTGAAGATTATTATTTAAATATAAACTACTATAATTTATAGGTTAAGGAGTTCGTACCAATGTCTTCTAAGAATACTCTTTTATGTTGTTTTTAAGCTGGCTACAAAATGAGGATATGGAACATACAATGGCTGGGCTGCCTTTTACACTCCAGATCTACTATTAAAATATGCAGCTAAAATTGGATACATTTTCTACCATTGTCGTATCTAGTCTGTTAAAATCTTCAATATTTATATTGATATCTTCGCATAATTAGGTGTCAACTTTTGTAACATTGATTTACTTTTCTATATCAATCTCAACATCTTTTGGTATGGTCCTTGATTCCTCTATATCAACTGCAGTAGCGGCAATTTGGCTATTTTTCCTATTTCTCAGCAATACCTTTCAATAGTTTTTGGTGTTTTCAGTTTCTCTCCTTTTGTTCTTTTTATAAATGGTGTAATTACGCCCCTAATCCATAAAATTTCTCTAATTGCTCACCCCACAGCATCGGTATTTCTCTTAAATCCACTAACCTCAAACCCCTTGGCTGCCTCCCATTTACTATATCTTCTTTAATTTTTGGTGCTAAATAATTTAATCTTAAAATTTGTTGTATACGTCTTGTACCTATATTAACTTTAGCACTCAGCTCTTTTATATTTGCGTATTTTCCTTCCTCTAGCTGACGTTTCCATAGGTGAGCCCCCACCACTGCTTTTAGCAATGCATTATTTGTTTTTCCTTCTGGCTCGATTACTGTGCATTTATTTCCTTTCTTCTTTATTGATATAAATTTTTCCTCTGATTCAGAACATAACTCTATTCCATCCTCTCTCACCAATACTGCTTTTATTAACTTTTTCACTACTTCTTTCTGCTTTCCAAAGCTTAAATTTTTCCACTCTTCCGCTTTTTCTCCCCGTTTTTCATATAATTGCTCTGCTTCTTTCATCACTTCTTTTTCTATTTCTCCAGCTACTATAGTTCGATTTACCGATTCACAATTTTTCCCTCCTAGATGATTGTTACATACATAGTATCGATACCTTTTATTCTCTTTTTTCGAGTATGTCAGTGTCATATTTACATCACAGCTCTTGCACTTAATTATTCCCTTTAGCAGCGCTTCCTCATATTTTGCTTTTCTATATGGCTGATTCTTTATTAACTCTTGCGCTTTTTGCCATTTTTCCTCTTTTATTATTGCTTCATGCTTTCCCTCATACTGTTTGTCATAATGCCTAATTTTTCCCATATATATTGGATTTGTTATTATTCTTCTCACCGTTGCCTTTTTAAAGATACCTGATTTCGTCCGGTACCCTTGGCTGTTTAACTCTCTTGCCAGTTCTACCATTGACTTCAGCTCTATATACCTCTCAAATATATGTTTTACCAACTTTGCTTCTTTTTCATTTATTATTAATTCCTTATCTTTCACATCATACCCAAGCGGTAAAGTTCCACCCATCCATAATCCTTGTTCTTTTGATGTTGCTATTTTATTTTTTACTCTTTCCACTATCATTTCTCTTTCTAGTTGTGCTGCTCCTGATAACACCGTTTGTACGAACTTTCCCATTGGCGTATTATTGTCAAATATCTGCGTTACTGCTACAAAATTTACTCTATGTCTTCTAAAAAATGACGTTACTTCGATGCTGTCTTTTGTTTCCCTTGATAACCTGTCTAGCGTATATACTACTACACAATCTACTTCTCCTCCTTTAACATCTTCAAATAACTCCTTTATTGCTGGTCTTTCTAAGTTTTTTCCTGAATATCCGCCATCATCGTACCTTTTTGCCAATGCTACCCATCCTTCTCGGCTTTTTATATATTTTTCACATGCTACACGTTGCGCATCAAGACTATTAAACTTTTGTTCTAGACCATCTTCATTTGATTTTCTCGTATATATTGCACATCTTACTTCTTTTAGCATTCTCTCTCCTCAATTTCCACTTTTGTCACGCATCCCGAATAATAAAGGTCCGTTGTAGCTCATTCCCATTATTTTCCCGGCTACTGCTGACAATGACGTAAAAAATTCTTCTCTGTAGATTAAACCCTTATCTGTCACCATTACCGCATGCGTCTCTTCTCCTCTCTCTAGTATCAACTCTGTTCCTGCTACTGGTAATTTGTCACTACTTATTCTTTTTCCCTTCTCTAGCCGATCTGCCAGATACTCTAGTCTTTTTGCTCCTTTTCTTGACATTTCTCCATATGCTTTTTCCTGCATTCTATAAGCTAATCTTGGTATCAGATATTTCTTTGAGTATCTAGGCGCCTCTTCCCCATATACCTTCTTCCATATTTTTCTCATTTCACCCAAAGGTTTTTTCTCTAAATTCATTACTTTCTTTTCTATTTCTTTCTCCATATTTTTAGCCCTTCATAAATAGCTTTTCAATTCTGTCTATTTCTTTCTTCAATATTTCAGTGATCTCCTTACTGTTTTTCGCATAATCCATTGCTGTCATTCCAAATTTATCCGCTTGTTCTATTTCTCCTCCAGCCTTCACTAATTCTTTCACTATCTCTTTTTCGCCTATCATGCATGCAAGGTGCAGCGGTGTGCATTTATTTCCATATTCTTCCGCATTTACATTCCCTCCTGATTTTATCAATTCTCTCACGGTTTCTAGACGTTTCTCCGTTACCGCTAGATGCAGTGCTGTATATCCTCCTACATCTGCTGCATTTACATTCACTCCTTTTTCAACTAATACCCTCACTGTTTTTGCGTTTATTGCATAATGCAGAGCTGTTCTTCCATTCTCGTCTCTTGCATAAATATTTTTATATGAGTTCTCTAATAATTCTTTTGCTGATTTATTAAATTTGCCAAGCTTTAACATAATCCACCTCACCTTTTCTTTAAATTTAAATCCCTCTTTTAAACCTTCCTTTTCGCTACCTCATCTATCATTTCGTTCACTTGGCTCATTATTTTGCTTGCTAAATTTTTACATTCTTCCTTTATTAGCGATTTGTCTCTCTTCCTTATTTCTCCTATCTCTATTATTTTTAGCTCCGGCATGTAGCTCCCATTCAACATGTCTGCTATTTCTCCCACTAGCCTCTCTATTCCATAGCATGTCAGTTCTCTACTTCTTGTTATTCCTCCTTGTTCTCTCAGAAATTTACTCGCCTTTTCATTCTCTTCTCTATTCCATGAACAATACTTTTCACTTTCCCAAATGTAATACATTGGTGTTGCACCATATTTATTCAGTTGATTAACCTCAGCTCCGGCCTTCACTAGCTCTTTTATTATTTCAACTCCTGCTCCTCCTATTTTGCACGCAGAGTGGAGTGGCGTACATCCAGTGACATATTGAGTAGCATTTACTTCCGCTCCTTCTCTTAGCAGCACTTTTACATTTTCTAAACTTTTTGCGAATACTGCACAGTGCAGAGGTGTATAACCATTTTTGTCTCTTGCATTTACCTCTGCTCCTTTCTTTATTAAGAACCTCACTGTTTTGTAATTGGAGATTTCTACTGCTTGGTGTAATATCGTCTCTCCTTCTTCATTTCTTTTATTAATATCCTTACTTGATACTTCTTTAAAAAACTTACTCTTGCTAAAACTCATTTCATACCTCACAAAATTAGCTTTTCTAGCGCCAGACAAATTTCTTATATTTACCTGCTGCTATTCAAGTCATGTCCTTTTTAGCATGAGAAAGCAAGTCTTTTTCTTTTTATTTCATACACTTTTACCTATTATTAATATAATATATGAGTATCTAAATATAAGTACTTAACTTATTAGACATATTACTTGACTATTTTTCCAACTTCTGTGCAAATGTCGATGTTCGTGCCACTTCAGTACTCCCGGGTAAAATACTAAAATGTGCTTTTCTAATTCGTGTATTGAGTCTTTTTGCTCTGAATCTGAGTCATTTTTATAGTAAACGTTGTGTTCTGCTAAAACATATTTTCTGACCTTCTGATCTGTATAATTTTCTACTTTATAGTTGTGAGTAACGCTAAATCTTTCTAAAATTGGCTTGTGTTTTAGATTCCAATGTTGCCCTGAAAGTTTATCGCTTCCCAATACAAATTTATTTCCTCTTTCTTCTACGCTACTAACTGGAAAGCACGTATTTATGTCTCCTAAATCCCAACTGTTTGATAATACTATCTGCGCTTTTGCAAACTTTATTTCTGGCAATAAGCTCTGTGGTAATGGATATAGTGCTTTTAAATTGTACCACAAATGATTTCTTTCATAAATACCGTTATAATTCTTTGTGTGAGGCTCGGTTTCTCCAAGGATTGCTACATCTAGGCGATATATATCATTGCTTAAAGCTCGTTCATAATGATCGCGTAGATAGTTTTCTATAATCCTAATAACTGGACCACTAGACCTGAAAAAATTTATTCTTCCAAACGATAACACTGGCCCATCTTTTTCAACTTTTCTACCTGAGTAATCCGACAACAAACTTCCAAAAAAGCTTTCATCTAAAATAAACCTGTCAACATTGTAGTGATCATTGAAAATCCTCATTAGCCTTGATCTTGCTGGTAATGATAGTTTTGCAAGTTCTACTACTGCATCCACAAAAAAGTCATTTGGAACATCCTTTATTCCTATTTGCAACTCGAAAAAATGTTTACCGGGTGGCTCTTCAATAATTGTAATATCTTCTATATTTGCCCACTTGAGTGCTATTTTGAGTGATGCTGGGGTTCCACGTAGTCTTTGAAATTTTACTCCTTCTACTACGGCTTTTCTTCTATCTTTTACCCAACGCAGTATCTCTTCTAAACCATATTCTTCTATTATCCACGGCAATGTTTCTTCTTTAAGACTAAACTTAAATCCTCTGATACAGTTTGGATCTACTTTATAATCTATCGCATCTACCAATGCTTTTTCTTGTTTTGTTGCGTTTAGTGGCAATAGCATTTTAAATTTCGCAAATTTGCACACTCATTCCCCAGTACCACAACATCCTCTTTTGGCTCGATTAATTCCACATTTTCTACACCATCTACAAATAAATTCGCTATTATCCAAGATCTTGTCACACTCCACCCTAATCTTTTTGCTAATTCAAACCTTTCAATAAACTGCTTCTTGATTTCTTCTTCTGATATTAAAGGACTTATGCTCATTCTGCTGTGAATATCTATTTCCATAATATTGCAACCAACTACTGTTACTGTATCTGTTAAAACCCTTATATCATCTCTAGTAACCTGCTTTTTTACAATTTCAAGTAGCTCTTCTAACGCTATGCCAGTTGTGGATAATTGTGTTGATAAGATTGAAATTTGTACTTTCCCTGGTATAGTTGATTCCACTAGTGCATCTTTTACTCTACTATCTGCTGACAGTGCATGATATTTATAATATTCCTTACTTCCTCCTGTTGACCAACCTGCTATCTTTGCTTTAATTCTTTTTCTAAATCGTTCATCATCTTCCCCTTTTTCTCTTTCTACAACATAAAACTCAGCTAAATTATCAAGATCTTCTCCCCTTGCAAACTTCAGTACATTACTTTTTATTGCTTCGTTTATTCTTTCTCTAAGCAAAAGTTCTCGCCATGCTGCTACTTCTAAAATCTTCATCGCTGGGTCACTTTCAATTAGTGCTGTAAAACTTTTATCTCGACTTATTAATTCTTCTTTCATCCGAGCAAAAATCTCTTCGAAGTTCAGTGATTCAGGCTGCTGCATTTTTAAACAACTACTCCACTAATACCTATGAATTTGCCTTCTGAAAGATACATACCTTCAAGTACAAGAGTCATTTTTCCTTCTTTAGCTTCAGCAATCTTTACTTTTTCTAACTTAAATCTCTTCTCAAATTTCCCCAGTGCTTCTGCTGTTGCTGCATAGATTTCCAAAGTTAAATCTCTATTTATTGGCTTATCTACTAATTCAAATAATCGAGAACCATAATCTCTTCTCATTACTCTACTGTTAATAGGAGTGGTCAGTATATCAATTATCGACTGCTTTAAGTGCTCTATTCCTTCTAATGCTTTTCCTGTTTTAGCATCCATTCCTCGCATATATTTTTCATGGCTCTGACTGAATACTTGCATGTTTTTCACGTGCTATAGAAATAGCCTTTCTCAACTTCTTTTCAAGAATTTCTTTAGAAGGAAGCTGTGTTAAATACTGTGCAACATGAATATTAGAGCCTTCGAGCTCAAGATATTCTATATCCTCTTGATCCTTATCAGCACATAAAATAATCCCTAACGGTTTTTCTTCACCTACTTTTCGTTCATTTTTATTCAACCAATTTAAATACCATTCCATCTGTCCTTTATAAGCTGGTTCAAAGCGACCTATTTTTAGTTCTATTGCTATAAGGCGTTTTAATCCTCTGTGAAAAAATAGCAGGTCCAAATACCTGTCAGTTGCTTTAGTACTCATCCTTTTTTGACGTGTTACAAAACAAAAATCATTTCCAAACTCTTGTAAAAATTTTGTCAGTTCATCCAAGATTGTATTTTCTAGATCAGTCTCACTATAACTTGATGGCAATTCCATGAAGCTAAGGAAGTATGGGTCATGAAAAATGAATTCTGGTGCTAACATATTTTCTTCACGTAAATTTTTTATACTCCTTCTTATGAAATCTTCAGGTTTTTTTGCTAGTGCTGTACGTTCATACAACATAGTATCGATTTTACTACGTAGTGCCCTAACACTCCACCTTTCAATACGACACATTTCTATATAATAATTACGCTTCAGCTCATCAGAAATTGCAATAATTTCTACAAAATGTGACCAACTCAATTGTTGTGACAGTGTCGCGACAATCTCTTGATCAGGAAAGAATTTAGAAAATTGCACCATACGAAATAATGACGCTCTATCAAACCCACGTCCATATTTAATCTGAAGTTCTTTTGCAAGTTGGGAGATGATTTGCTTCCCATAATCTGCGCGTTTGTGCTTTAGAATATCTTGGTCAATTCTGGAGCCAATTTGCCAGTTTAGCAATACTAGAGTAGAGTTGAATTGAACAGAAAGATGATTCTTTGCTCTATCTATTAAATTACTAACGTCTCCTAATAGGCTAGTAGTTATATCCATGTTCATAACCTTACTTTTTGTAAGTATAACAGATGGTTTATTTTTATCCTGAAAAAACATTATTACTACCACTCATTACTTTAGAACCACAAGATATTGAATCTCCAACTCTTCCTATACCATACCCATTTGTAAACACTGTTTTTGACCCTTCAGTTAATACTCTACTTTCTGTAAAATTATCTCCTTTTCGGCAAACTGGTTTACCATTCACAAAAACATTATTACTGCCGCTAATGCAAAAATGTGGTGTTGCTTCTGCACAATGATCTCCTACTCGCACAACCGATTTATTCATCAATTAAGGTTTATTTTATCTGCCTTCAATTTTATTCCACTTTTTGTCATTTCTATACTTGATTCCCCAGCTTTCAGTGTTATTTTGTCTACTACTTCAATCTCTAAATGATGTTTATCTTTATCGTATGACAACTTTGTTCCATCTTGAAATGTTAAGCTACTCACCTCTTTTTTATTTTCTGGTGCAGAGTACTTTTGTTGATATATTCCAGGAAGTACTACTCCTAAAGATAATTCTCCCAGCGGGGAAAGTATAACTACTTGCTCATCAATATCTGGCGGAGACCAATTTCTATCTTTTCCTGCTTTGCTTGTTATCCATGGCAACCAATCTGTTAAAAATTCTCCTATTTTCACTCTTACTTTTGCTTTTTCATAATCTATTTCTTTTACAATTCCTATTCGTACAATGTTTGCTAACTTTCTTTGCAGCTCTGAAATAGCAAAATTACTCTCTAACATTTTCTCCTATTGTAATCGTATGTGGCTTAATCGTATTTTCTGTCCATATCGATTTACCTAAATGAAGCTGATGACTCCACTCAACCAACCACACCAAATACGCATCTAATTCGGGTCTAAATCCGTCAATTTCCGCAGATATAAATTCTCCTGGTGAAACATTTTCCACATTCCAAGTATTTTTATTTACTACTCTTGCTACTTCTGCTGCTAATGTTCTGACAATAATAGCTGCATTTTCTATTGTGCTATCAATCACAATTCGTGCTTCAAATCTTGCTTTCAGTGCTAATTCCTCTGTTCCTGGATCTTTTCCCGATTCTAAACTCACAAGCTCTACAAATAACGCTGGCGCTAATAATTCTTTTCTTATCGATGGATAAATATCACAAGTTTGAATTGCTGATATTTCTTCTTTTAACTTAGTGCAAATTGCTTTATGTAAATCTTGCCAATTCATATAGATGTAATGTAACTTAATTCGCGGTGGAAGAATTTTTCAAATACCTTTTCAACTTCATAATTAACAAGATTACCTATTATCCTTGAAGCCTCTGGTTCTAGTAGCAACTTAATTTCCTTTATTGGTAATGCTGTTCTTCCTTCACGCTTAAAAATACCGCTATTTCCTTTTGGCATAACTGCTGCAAATCCTCCTATAAACTCATGCTTTCCTACTTTCGATCCTCTTCTTGTTTTTTGTATTTTACCAATTGTCGATGCTCTAATGTCATAGAGATTTGCTCTAATTAACACTTCTAATCTGCTAGTTTTCGCCTTAAAAATTCTTAGCCTTCTTCTCATTAACGTCAATTTTATCTTCTTTTCCTCACTAATTTCCTTAGCTGCTTGCGCTTTTAACCATAGTGCCGTTTTGTTTAATGCCTTTACCGTTGCTAATTCTATTTTTCTTCTTTTAGCGTTTACACTTTCTATTACCTTATTACTATTAACTTCTATATGAATAGACATTTACACCCCAGATGCTTCGATTCGCCAGATCATTCCAGATTTATCTCTAAGTGGTAGTGAGTGCACCTTATACTTACAGTTACCAATAACGAAGATATCTCCTACCATTGGCTTTAATATATCAAAGACACTCACCTCCAAAATCAACATCTCCCCCACAAATTGTCCTTCACCAATCTCGTATAATTTATCTGGCTGTTGCTTTAATACTTGTACCATGTATGACTTATCCTTTGATTTATACAAAGCCACTTCTCCTAAATGGGCAAAACAATCTTTTAGTAATCTCTTAATATTCTCTTGCATTCTTTCATAAGTATGCTAATAAGGTATATACTACTCTTGTGCCTCACCAACTTGTAGTTAATCTACCAGTATTGTTATGCTGCAACGACTTTTACTAATGTTCCTGGTCTGTGGCACACTGGCAGAGGATTTGACTGTGTATGTAAATCAGTTCCTCTATCAAACCTCCTTGGCTCTTGTTTTGCATATAGTGGCTGTCCAAGAGTATTTACTGTCTCATTAAAATCTGCTGGTGCAAAATATGTTGTAAATGTGCTCGCTGTTCCTAGTGGAAAACAGTGCCCTGTATCTTTCTCAATAAATCTTCTCACAGTTCCTTCAGGGTCAGTTGCTTGCCCTCTATACTCCTCAAATGTTATACCACAAAACGTAAATCCTGATCTCATATCATTCCTTAGCGCTGCTCCTTCTTGCCATCTCTCGTATGCTTCTTTCACTTTACTATGCGAAGTTAGTGCATCAAAAAACTCAGGGCTTACCAAGGCATGAATTCCCGTCATATATTCACCACTTAGATTATCTTCTATATGCCGGAGTACTTCCATACACTTACGCTTTACATCAGTTGTTGCAGTTCCTAGTGCAAAATTTACTACTTTTGGTGTGATTTCAAATTCGTTGTACAGATTTAATAATTCTGACCCATCAGCATCTAAAATTATTCCTTTCAGCGCTCCCATTCGCAAATGCTCTAATGTTATTGCATGTTTGTTTCTCATTAGCTGCAAATGATCAGTTATTACATCTGCCAGCGCTTTAAGTTCACTCTCTGATCCAAATGCCCTTATTCCTTGTACTTCTTCTGGCAGCACTACATCATCATGCGGAATGTGCGGAATCGTAAATGTTCTTACCTTTCTTTTTCCTCTTTTTCCTACTGTTGCTGGTGCTCCTGGAACTTGTGTTGGCAGCAAACTTAACACACCGTTTTGTTCTTCTATAGTAATATGACGAAACCTTACTGATTTGCCTGGAAATAACTTTAAACTTTCAGTTCTACCAAAATTAATCGGCAATATATTCATCGCATTTGTTAGTGCCGTCATGCTAAATGCTGTATTTGTAAATGGATTTTGCATTTTTTATTTCCCCCCTTTTGTGTTTTTAATAGTTTTTTTTAAGCTCCCTTGCGGATAATGATCCCTCGTCCTTCAAGTTGCTTTATTGCTTCAGCTTTCTGTTCTTCAGTGATATTTGCTGGCCACACAACTGCATGATCTGCTAGTATTGCACCACGAGTAATAATTACTGCTTTGGCATTTTCTGTCGCATTTACATCACTTACTATTGCACCTATTGCTGTTTGTGTGCCGTCTGTTCCAGTGGGATTAAGGACTCTAATAAAACCATCTTCCGTCTTTTTGGCAACTACTGCACCAAGCTTAAGATTTTGACCTTTAGCTACTGTTATTTGATCTCTTGAATATAGACTTGATGCCTCATACTTTAATAAGTCACCTAGATTATTTTGTTCGATTATACATGTCATATTTTCTTTTCTCCTTTTTTTCCTTTAGTTTTACCGCCATGTTTGTAGTTATTGTACGCGGCGGTTATAAAAATACTTTAACTCCTACGACTTCTTGCTACCTGTATCATTAAATCTTCTCCTGAATTCTGTGGTATTGCACTCAGTATTTCTGTCTTCTTCGTTCGCTCTGCTAGCAGTTCCATTAAAACTTCCCGTGCTTGCTCAACACTTACGCCCTGCTCAATAAATTCTCCTATCTTTTCTGGCATCTTTGATATATTACATAAACGTATTAATTCAAGAACTTCAGTACGATACTTAGTTAAATTATTAGTTTCTAGGTCAGTTATAGTTTGTTCGTTCATAGTAATACTCCTGTTTTTATTAATAGATGAAAGAATTGTCATTCCGTCTGCAAGGCCTATTTCTACTGCTTTCTCGCCAAAATATAGACCTGCTTCTGTTGATCGAATCTTTTCAATTGAAAGACCTCTGTTTCTTGCTATTAGCTGCAAAAACATTTCATATAGTCTTCCTACTTCTTTTTGTAAGCTTTCTAAACTTTCAGACGTCATTGGCTCATGCGGATTTAAATCATTCTTCCGACTACCAGCAAATATTGTGGTATATTTTATTCCCTGTTTTTCGTCAAATCCACTTTGATCTATATGACTTGCTATTACTCCTATACTCCCAATTCCTGAAGTGCGGGTGAGAAAAATCTTTTCAGCGCTAGAGGCTATAGCGTACGCAGCAGAATATGCATCATCATTTGCTATTGCAATAATTCTCTTTTTTGCTCTTGATTCATAAATAAAATCAGCCAGGTCAAATATACCGTTTACCTCTCCTCCGGGGCTGTCTATTTCCAGTATAATTGTCTCTATGCTACTATCTGCTAATGCTTGTGTAATTTGTTCTTCTATTTGCTCATATGATGTCATTCCCAGAAAGACGTCAAAAGCTCCTGGTTTTTTGGTCAAAATTCCATGTATTGCTATTACTGCTGTTTTTTCTATATTCTGATTTACTGCATGTTTTATATTTTTAAAGATAGGTTGTTTTCCGTTATATAGTGACAACAGGTCAAAGCTTTTTTGCTCTATCATCATCGGCCTACATAGCCAGTTGGTTTGTAAAATTTCCATAAAGTAAACGAGATTTATTTTGTTTGTGTCCTAACATCAGAATCAAAGAAAAGGTTGAGAGAATCAGCACGCTTTTGATCTTCTGCTATTTCTTGGTCAATTTCTTCTACATCGTAACCCATTTCTGATACTACTTCTGAGCGGCTCTTGAAGCCATTTCTTACCGCCATTTGCTGTGCTTGCTGGTCTTTCAGTGGATCTACCCAATCAAATCCCTGTGGTATCCATTTTACTTCTTCTTTCACTACTTTTTCATCTGTACTCAGTTCTCCAGAAAGTACTGCTAACTCTAGCCATCTACTCCATACTGGTCTGCAAAATTGAAATACCATAATGTTGTGTTGCAGCATAGCACATCTACGACGAAACTCTATTAATCCTGCTCGAATGGATGAATAATTAACACCTGTTAAATCTCCTGTTAGCTGTTCATATGTTATCCCTGTACCAATCGCTATTGCCCTCAGTTGCTGTCTCATAAATGCTTCATAACTTCCCCCAACATCAGACGGCTCTGAAAATTTTATGTCTTCTCCTGGGTCTAAAAGCTGCATTGTTCCTGGCTCTAAACCTGATAGTGCTACTCCTTGCTCATTACTTTCACCTTCTCCCATGATATTTGCTTCTGGATCGAGTCTCGTAATAAACCCTGCAAACATCGCTGCTGTCTTTTTTCTCACTAGTTCTGCATCATCATATTGATCAAGTTCATAGAGCTTTAGCAGTATATTAGAAAGCCAAGGCTCCCCTCTGATTTGCCCAGGTCTTAAAGGTTTGTAGATATGTAAAACATCATTTGCCGGTACTCTAACTGATTCTCCAAACGAACCTTCACCTGGGTGCTCTCTAAATAAGTAATATGCTTCTCTTTGACCAAGTCGGTTAAATTCAATGCCACTACGAATAATATTGCCATTTGCAAGTGTTTGATTGCTCTTATTATCTAAATGTTCAGACTCAAGTACTTGTAATTGCAGAGGTACACATAGACCATCTTCAGGTTTTCGGATCCGCAAACGTACAAAACATTCTCCTCCCTCTATCATACTTCTGCATACTAGAGCTTGTAATCCATAAAAATCACTTACTCCATTACTGTCTGCTTCATCTGTCCATTTTAGCCATAATTCTTGTACTTTTTTGCGAAATTCTCCATCTCTTGCTTTTGATTGTGGTTTTATTCCTGTTCCAATAGAGTTACTTACTATTGTATCAATTATATTTGCAGCGTAAGGATTTTTTCTCACCATGTCACGTGATCGACTACGCAAGTGCTCAAGGCTTTGAGAAAGCAAATTATTTATGCTTCCTGCTTCTCCTTGCCAATACATTACCCTTCTTCCTGAGCCTGCTGCATCCCATGCAGAACTTTTGATTTTTGGCTTGCCAAATAATTGTTTGAAGGTTTTTAACATCCTGATAACCAAAATTCTCTTAATTCTTTCAAAGTTCCGTTAAATTTATTTCTGTCACATTTTCCTATTCCTTCTACTTCATGCGGCTTTGCTCCTGTTTGACCGTCGGTATATTGCCATAGAGTCCAGTTCCTCCATCCTATTGGTAATGTCAGTTTTGTTCCCCATTTTGCTAACCATAGTGGACATTCTGTTAAAGTTGGGGTGGCAAAATCCTTGAGAAAACTAGGGCTTCCATAAATTAACGGCAAACGTCCGGTTACTAAATAGACCCTATTTACAAAGTCCTCTGCTTGTTTTGGCATTATGCTTTTTCCATCTTTGTTTTCCTCAATGTCAAGGGCTAACAATATATTTGAACTATCACCAATTGTTTCGAGAAAATGCTCAGCTTGGTCTTTGCCGCTTTTTTCCCCGACACCAAAATGGTATGCACCCCAAAGCAATTCCTCTTTTTCAGCGGCTTTTTTCCTTTTTGTATATTCAGGATCTACGTACTTTACCCCCTGGGTGGCTTTGTGAATTATGCCTACTATGCCATCTTCTTTTGTTAATCTAAAATCTATGTCCTGATTCCAGTGCGACAAATCTATTACTGCATTTATAAGCATACCTGGTGTAGCGGTAGCTATCATATACCTCAAATGCTCTAGAAAATCTGGGTATCCATTTTCTACCATGCAACTTCTCATACCACTCCTTTATTCGTTGAAATAACAATCTTTCTTTTTGGTTTTTGACCTTCAACCTTGAGCTCAGCCTTGATTCTTTGTCTTAAGTTTAAAAGATCGTTTATTTGCACTTCAGCATATCTCACAACATGGTCACCATATGCAATTGATACTACTCGCTCTCCGCTTTGCAGCTTCTTTATTGCTTGTTCAACTTGAAACAAATACTCTTCGTTATACATTTTTCAACCACTTACTCTGTCTTACTTTTTTAGGTTTTTTACTTTCTGGTTTTTCACTCAAACTATTCCATTTACTCTCTGGCCAACGATCAATTCCAAGTGCAATAGATGCAGCTCTCGCATAAATTCGGCAATCTAGTACTTCATTTCTTTCTCTTACCTTTTGCCACTCTTGTTTGGTGTATCCTTTTACTACCTTACTGACTAATTGCTCTGCCGTTAGCTGCTTAAAATATTCAGGTGCATACTCCGGAAAATGACAGTATCCTGCTGGAGCTTCTTCACCTTCTTTTAAAACATTAAGTAATTGAAAAAGCTCTGACTTTAATATCGATACTCCTACTGGCCAGAGCTTTATTCCTCTCTTTAGCTTTTGACCACCAACTGTTATATCTACTCTACTTGGGCTGCTAAGTGGTACTAGTGCTTTATTTACACCTTTGACTGCCATTACTCTTCCAGATCCTTGATGACCTCTTATCCAATTGTATACTTCTTGTGTTGCATATCCAGCATCTACTGCCATCATACTTATCATATACTCAAGCCCATTTTCACCGATAAAATGATGACTCAGAAGCTCCGAAAGTTTTCCCCATACTTCTCCTCCTCCTGTATCTCCTTCAAATACTCGATAGTCTATTGACCAACTTTCGCGGCTTTTTCCCCATGCTACAACTTCTACTTCTAACCGATCTTTTTGTACATCTACTCCTGCTGTAAGAACTACTTCGCCTTTTGGTACTGTGCCTACGGGAAAAAATTCTCTTCTGTTGAATAATTGCTTCCAGTCTGGTACTTCTCCTTTATCTACCCAAGTTTCTCCTAAAGTGGTATTTATCCAAACTTTCAGTAATTGTTCACTTTCCTTTGCATGGAGAAAGTCCTCTACTGCTTGTTGCCAACTATACCAGCCAACAGGACTATAAAGACTTGATAGATGAAAACCTGCTATTTTGTTACTTGAGGTTTGATTTGTAGCTCTCCATTCTCCACGTTCAAGCATTTCTGTCTTTTGATGATTTTCTATTTTGCCACTACATTCAGTGCAGACATAATGTGCTGTTTTTGCATCATTGTTCTCCCACTTTATTTGTGACCATTTTAGAACTTGATAGTAATTACAATGCGGACATGGAACAAAAAAGTATCTCTTATCTGTTGCTTCAAATTCTTTTTCAATTCTGCTTATTCCATGAATCGTTGGTGTTGATACTAAAAAAATCTTTCGCCGTGCAAATGTATTAGTTCGAGCAATACTGAGCAGTACTGGATCTCCTTCTCCTCCTGAATCTCCTGGGTAGGCATCTATTTCATCAAGAAAGAGATATTTTACTGGCATAGATCTCAGTCCTACACTACTATTCGCTCCAGTTATTACTACTATTCCACCTGGAAACTCCTTACTTTGTACAGTATTCCCTGAATCTCTTGACCTTGGGTCTTTTACTTTACTTTTTAAACATGGTGTACTCTCTATTAACGGTGCAAATCTTCCCTTCGACCAACGTTTTCCCATTTCAACTGTTGGCTGTACTACCAGCATTGGACCTGGTGTTTGATCGATGATATAGCCAATCCAATTGTTGCCAGCTTCTGTTCCCCCAATCTGCGCTCCCTTCATAAATACTACTTTTTCTGCAGGTGAAGATGGTGATAGTGAATCCATTATTTCTTTTAAATAAGGAGTTCTTTCTGTTCTCCATTTACCTGGCTCTGATGCTGCAGTTGCTGCTAAAACTCGATACTCATTCGCCCACTCTGATACTTTAAGCTGGGGATCTGGTCTTAAACCTTCAGAAAAAGCTCTAGCGTATATCATTGTCTGCATCTACTCATAATTGGTTCTATCTCAATATTGTTAACAGTAGAACTACACTCTTCCAATTCCATAAACATCTTTTTCTGAAATTCGTTTTCTATATATCTTTTGCTCACCTCACTTATCATTATTGCTATAACAAGCGCAAATATCCCTGTTATTGTTGCAAAAATTATTGCACTGCTTATTGTTGTTGCTGTTAACCCTATACATACCGCTATTGCTACTGCACTTACTGAGGTAAAAACACAGATCACATTGGTGTATTTTCTTACTTTTGCATCTCTATGTTCTATACACCTATAATAAACTGGTACAGACTTGCCTATCTCGTCTGGTAATTTGATGCTCTTTTCTTTAAATAAAGTTTTTAGCAATTCTAAATTATTTGACTTGATTGCTAAGTGCAGAACAGGTGTATAGTTTGCTCCTTTTTTCAGTAGTAATTTTACTACATGTAAATGTCCTTTTTCTGCAGCAAGGTAAATCGGTGATAGACTCTTATTGTTTGAAATATCAATATCAATTTCTTCTTTTAAGATAGACTCTACAAGCTCAATTTCTCCCATTTGTGCAGCTAAATGGAGTAGACTATTCTTCTCAGAACCATACTTATTGCTCATCAAAGTCTTCTTTATCTCAGGTTTAGCGTAATCAAATGGTGTTTTGCCACTATCGTCTTTTACCAGAGGATCTATATCTTCTCGCGTTAGTAAAACCTCTATTGTTTTAAGTCTTTCAGCATAATGTAGTGGCGTTTTATTTTCGTAATCCTGTAAATTAACTTGAGCATTAGGCTCCTTTATTAAGCATTTGAGAATATCGAGACACAAATCTCTTTCATCGTAATTAGTGTTACTTACAGCTATATGCACTGGTGATAATTTCATTGAATTTTGTCCTACACGTGCGCTATTTACATCTGCTCCTAGCTCCAGTAATAACTTTACTATCTCTAATTTTTTGTTGTTAACTGCATAGTGCATCGGTGTCTGATTTCGTGCATCAAAAACCTCGATTTCAGCATTTCCTTCTCTGACTAAAATCTTTACAACTTCTACATGTCCAATACCGGCTGCCAAATGTAATGGTGTATGAAATATTGCATTACGCGAATTAACATCGATGCCTCTATTTATTAGGTACCTTACAGCATTTACCTCACCCACCATTGCAGCTAAATGAAGTAAGCTATCTTGTTCTGACCCGTATTTATTATTAATTAGCGCTTTTAATATTTCTGCTTTTTTCCCTTCTTTGGCGTAATCAAGAGATGTTTTACCATCATTATCTTCCACAAAAGGATTAATGTTCTTCTTCGTAAGTAGCAGATCCACCATGCTTAATTCATCAAACTCTATAGCGCAATGTAGTGGTATCTTTCCATTTAATCCTCTAACATTAACATCTAATCCAGGTTGATTAATTAAACACTTTATTAGTTCTAAACTTAAGTGAGCAGACATTTTATATTTAAAATTTAGTGTTAGATAATTCTTCAAGCGAGTTTGTAATCTCTTCAGTTAGCGCCATATGAATCTTTTCAGTATCACTCAGTGATGCAAGTAGTGCTGAAACTCTATTTGGAATATTAAGCAAATTATTACGTACAACTCTTGCTACATTAAATGCTTCGTTTTTCACTTCTTCTACTGCTACAAGCTCTCCTATTTCAGCCTTAGCTTTTGCCTCAAGCAGTTTACCACGTTCCATTTCATTTTTTATTCGCGTTTTAAGCAACATCGTGGAAAGTTTTTCTCCGCTTTCTGAATAGTTTTTTCTTCTCAGTGGTTGACTTGGATCTCTGATTGTTTCTATAGCCCTGTTTGCTTGTTCTCGGTCAATGAGTCCATCCTCCAGCTCAACTATTCCTTTTTTTACTAAATAACAGACATATTGCTTTGAAAATCCTTGTTCTCTTGCCCATTCTGTTTGTGTTATTAACTTCACTTTTTTTGCTCCTTTTTTTCTTCTTGAATCTCTTGAAAAGTTTTACCAGTACCAGAAAGAATTGCTTCCCTGCCTGTATACACTTGCCAACGTTTTATCGTTACATCTACAAACTTTGAATCTAGCTCTATTGTTCTACAAATTCTTCCTGTTCTCTCACATGCAATCAGTGTGCTGCCAGAACCGCTAAATGGATCAAGTACTATGTCTCCAGATCTACTGCTGTTTACTATTGCTCTCTCCATTAGCTCTACTGGCTTCATCGTTGGATGTAGTGAGTTGTGTGTTGGCTTATCATAAAACCAGAGGTCACTTTGATTTCTACCTCCATACCACTCACGTTTATTGCCACTTTTCCATCCATAAAGCATTGCTTCGTATTGTCTTTGATAATCAGATCTGCCTAGTGTAAAGTGATTCTTCGCCCAAATGATAAATGTCGACCAACGTCCACCTGCTTCTTCAAATGCTTTTTGCAACGTCGAAAACTCTGATGATGATATGCAGATGTAAATTGCTCCTTTCGTATATGCTAAAATATTGGAACAAATGTAGTAGAGAAAAAGTTCGTACTTTTCACCTTGATTATCGTTTAGTATTTTTTTATCTTCTCTTTCCTGACTGCTACGCCGGGTAGAAAGAGAAGCGTTGCCGCTCCTTTTCCCCCTAAGAACCGTACTTGACAGTTTTCCGTCATACGGCTCAAGCCTTTCAAAGGCAGATTTATTTGCCCGGCTGTTATCGATAGAAGACTGGTTCTCAAGTTTCGTCATAATTACTTCTCCTTAATACAATGTTGGTATTTCTTTCTTTCAAGATTTCGCTTGAAAAAGTATGAATTAAACTTTGGATCATAGGGATTAGCATCTGCTCTTATTTTGACATGTCTCACAATCGGAATTGAGGCAGCTTGCATTAAAGTTACCATGCTACCTTGTCCTTTATCTTTTGAAGACTTAGCAAAGAAGGTCCAGTTATTATTGCCAATGGTGCAAAAGTATCTCTGCTTTCTCCATTGAAAATTTTTATTTGGATGCCTTCTTTTAATCCATCTCAAAAGCGCACCAAAGATCTTATGATCGACATAGTTGAACACTTTCTTTGACACAACATGACGGTAATAATTTGTCCATCCTCTGATCTTAGGATTCAAGGTGTAGATAAGTTGTTCCGTTGTTATTGTGCTGTGAAGTCTCATGGTTTCCAGGATCATTTTTAGGAACTCTTTGATACTTGCTTTAGAAGGCATGATCAAGAGCTTTCCTCGATACTTTCGAATCGTAAATCCTAGAAAATCAAATCCTTCATCAATGGAAGTAATCTTAGTTTTTTCTACTGAGAATTCCAATCCACGCTCCTTCAAAAAGGCACACACTGCTGGTTTTACTTTGTTTTCAAGGACTTCTTTCGATCTTCCTGTAATAATAAAGTCATCAGCGTAGGCGGTAGTATTAACCTTATCGCGCCAAAAGGCAGATTTTTGGGCTGTCTTTTCTAAGCCTCTAAGGGTAATATTCATCAGTGTAGGAGAGATGATCCCTCCTTGAGGAGTACCTTCTTTAATGATATAAAAAGTGTTCTTATCCATGTATCCTGCTGTCAGCCATTTTTTCAGAATTTTCTTATCCATAGGGCAGTGTTCTAAAAGCCATGCATGACTAATGGAGTCATAACAAGATTTGATATCTGCTTCTAGGATCCATGGTGCCGATACTTTTTGGCACAACGTTTTAAAACATTGGTCAATAGCATCAGCAGCTGATCTTTTATGCCGAAAACCATAGGCATGACGATCTAAAATTGATTCTGAAACTGGTTCAAGTGCTTGCAGATAAAGAGCCTGCATTGCCCGATCCTTCATAGTTGGTATTCCCAAAGGACGTTTTTTTCCTGCTCTTTTTGGAATCCATACTCGTCGGAGCGGTTGGACGCAATATCCTCGACGCTTTAACGATTGAACAGCTTTGATCTTTTGTTGCGGTGTGCGCCAAACTAAGCCATCAACCCCAGGGGTGTTTTTTCCTTGATTTTGAGTGACTCGTTTAACAGCCAAAAGTTTTGCAGTAAACGAATGTGTCAATATCCATTGCAAAGCTTTCACTTTGCCGTACCTTCTTTCTCGAACAGCCTTTGCAATACGCATCTGGAGCTTTTTGACACCTATTATCACTTTAGTCCAATTAATAGATTCCCATGTAATTGTAGGTGTAGAGGATGCACCAATCGCTGAATATGTCAGTGTTGTCATTTGCTTTTCCTCATATATAAAAAGTTCTCCAAAATCTCTTACAAAGAAAGACCTATCGGACGTGGGCACACTTTTATGTCCAGTAATGTTTCAACTGGTATTCCCACCATTACAGTGAGACCTTTGCTTTTTCCGACATCCCAAACCTGCACTGCCATAAGCATTCCTTACAGTTTGCTGTCCCCACTATGGTAGGGAGCAAGTACAGGGTTTCCACGCTTCCCCAAAAGTAGCTTGTGAACTTAGGTGCCTGCTGTCGACCGAGAAGCTTATAGGTTACGGGAACACAACTACGAGATGTTCCTCCTGCTTCCAATGCCTTTTGGCCCAAGCGTATCAACCGCTTTCGCTTGTCAACGTTTACGGTCTTTATCACAGGTTCAGTTACCTTCACCTTATTCACTATCTAGCACTTACCCTCTGTATGGTTTGAGGGAGAATACGCCTTTTGCAATTTGTATCCCGCATAATGCTTTGTTACATTGTCAGGGCAGCTACTTAATTCATGCCCCTAGATTCATCCGGCAACACGGACGGTTTCTTCTTGATCTTTCTAAGAAAACCTAGAAAATCCTGAGAAACAGCTACTTCTGACGCCTTCGCGTCGCAACGTAATCAACGTTATATGGAGGATCACATACGGTAATATCTGCCATTTTATTATCTAATACCGCTTTATATGATTCAACTAAAGAGCTATCACCACAATAGATTCGATGATCACCTAAAATCCATAAATCACCTGGTTTTGTTATTTCTACCCTTTTTTCATCACCAACCAAGTCAGAAAAATCTTCTTTTTCACTATC
Organism: Wolbachia endosymbiont (group A) of Udea olivalis; assembly: GCF_964028365.1. Lineage (NCBI taxonomy): Bacteria > Pseudomonadati > Pseudomonadota > Alphaproteobacteria > Rickettsiales > Anaplasmataceae > Wolbachia > Wolbachia endosymbiont (group A) of Udea olivalis. The sequence continues at coordinate 714,286 of NZ_OZ034773.1, read as the reverse complement.
TAAATCATCAAGGAAATGTTGAACTTTTTCTAATTCAAATCCTGTCATTTTAAGATCAAACTGTAAATCTTCTAACTCTTGAATTTCTACTTTCAAAAGCTCATCATCCCACTTTGCCCAATTAGCTGATTGATTGGCCAGTAATCGAAAAGCTTTGGTTTGTGGTTCATTTAAATTATCACTTAAAACCACTGGAATACTCTCCATACCAAGCTTTCTTGCTGCTTTAAGTCTTAAATGACCATCAACCACAGTTCCATCGCTTTTTGCAACTATTGGTATACGAAAGCCGAATTCTCGAATAGAAGCACACATTCTGTTGACCACATCGTCATTTTTACGAGGATTACGCTCATATTCGACGAGATCTCGAGTAGGATAATAGTGGATTGCTAAATTCATATAATTTAAATTCTTAATAACTAAAAGGTTAATATTTAAAATATCTCTGACGCTAAAGAAGGCCTGGGGTCAGCACCACCAAATCCGCCATTATGGCTGAAAGGACCCACTTTTATGGTATTTTTAGACTATTAAAATCTTTACTAACATAGAACATTAATGCCAAAGCATCGGCCTCATTATCATCTCTAGGTGAACCCCCTTTTTTCTTTACAGCTTCAATAACTTCACTCTTACTTGCATTGCCTTTGCCCGTTATAAAGCGTTTGATAGTTTTAACATTAACACCTTGGTAGGGAATATTGTTCTCTTCACACCAAGCAGAGAGAACTGCAAGAAAACCACCGTAGCAATGCGCTGCATCAGTTCCTAGATGTCTTCTTACTTCTTCAAAATAAACTGCAGAAATGTCTTTCAAAGAATTGAGCCAATTACGAAAGTTTAAGAAGCACATTCCACCTCCACTGAAACGACTACCATGAAAACTTTTGCTTCCACTTTCAATTATTCCATCTGTTAGAATTGCCCAGCCCGTTTGTTTGCCGAGGTCGAGTGTTAGGATTGACATTTATATTCAGAATTTGTTTCGCTAGAGTGCTATATAATATATATTCAGGATTTGAAAAAATTTTGTCCAAAAAATCTTCTTCTTAAGTAAACTTTTTAGAAAAAGCTTGGTTAAAAATCAGTAAACAGCCCTTGCATAATTATTGGTCAAGACTTTCAGATTTCTATCTTAACTATTTAAATAGTCTATTATGCTATTATGGTGTGGTTAGTTTCTTATGAACATTTATCCAAATCGTAAATTTTAGGAAGATGATTTAGAAGTCCCTGTTAACCATTTGCTTGATCGTTTTCACAATACAAAAATACGTCAGTCTTGGATAGATTCACTTTCTGGTAAGCAATTAAATATTATTTTTCAAAACTCCTTTAAAGATAAATTAAATGCTCAACTCTTTGATGATGAAAGCTACGATAATACATCTGTACAATACAAACGTAAAGTGATTGCTAATTATTCCGATTCTCTCGTTACTTACTACTTGATTACCTGTTTTGACCGTGCAAAACTAGAAGTTACTGTCAGTGAAATTGCAAGATCTGCATTAACTACAGAACTCATGAAATCCTACCTTGTAAAAAATAATAATAAATATGATAAGAAGTCTTTGCTGTTTCTACTGTTTCATGCAGATTACAATCTTTTAAAGTCTGTCTATCACTTTGAAAAAATACAAAGAAAGAGTTTCATGTCTTTTGCCTTACAAAAAATACCAAGACGACCAAGTACTCCATTTAAAGACTTTATCTCAGAGGAAATCATACAACAAATACTGAAAGAAGATAACATTAAGAGAAATGACAGTTTCGAGAATCAACTACAAGGTTTCTTCTATCATCAGAATCGTTTATATGTGTTAATACGAAAAGCTAGCGATATAGATTTGTTGTTAAATTCAAACAAAGTCATTCATGGCCATAAGGCAGAGTGGATGATTTTGGATTTTCTACTAAATGGCACTCAGGTAGATCTTGGTGCTAGAAATATTGATCAAGCTATAGAAATAGCAAATAGCATTGCAAGTTGTTACTTTGGCTGCGAATGTATTTTTGTAGATGTGCAGGATAAAAACTTCGCGGAACAGGTGCATAAATTTATAGAAACTTGTATTAATGAATCTGATTCAAATATTCGTGTTTTTGAGTTAAAGTTTCAGTCAAATCGTTTCAATTACAGCTATACTAATATCACTTTGACTGTTGCTCCATATGATCCTATTGCACCGGAATTGCATGTTTTAAAGCCATTTGTAGGAGACATAGTGCCATTTATAGAGTCGATTAAAGTAATATTTCAAGGCAAAAAGATAGGCTTATTTTTCAAGCGAAGTGATGAGTATATAGCAATTTACTACTCTGAACATCCTCTGAATAAAAGGGAAAGAGAGGATTTTAAAGCATACATAAAACAATTTTATGGTCTTACAATCTTGCCAAGAGCAAATCTCTGATCTTCTTAATTCTGGCAGCTCTTGGGTTAATCCAAATCAAAATTACATCAAAGCAGCAAGGTATTTGTCAGATCTTAAATTAATTCAGATGCAAGAGAGGTCTTACATTATCTGCTCTCGTAGACAAGATAAATTAGATTGGCCAAATATAGTTGATCCATACTGTAACAATGAGATTTTCATTGATGAGGACTTTAACGAAGCATGCGATAACATAATTTGTGAAAATTGCAACCGTGATATTTTACCTAATACCTACAAGAAGCAAAGATTTCATCGCTTATCTGTATATTTAAACCCAGAGAAATTTATGAATTGGTTTGAAGGTCAGCTAAGTGATACAAATTTTATGTGGCAAAAAGTGGAAAGTGGAGTTTATCATGTTGGTGGACAAGGTAAGATTGTAAGTTTAATCATACTTGATTTTTGCACCAATCCAACATTCTTAACGATAGATAAGCTTAAAGCTAATCCAACTGTATTAATAATACTGAGAAAAAATCCATCAAACATACCTCTTGATTTGCCCATAGTAAAAATGGTTGACCTTTTCTTTCAGCATCAGACTTTAATTGAAGTATTTCAAGAAGCAGTACAAAGAGGAGTACCAGAGTTAATACCAAATACTTCAATGCAAATTTTGCATACTTCACTTAATCTAATTGAACCTCCTAAAGAGAAGGAATTACTAAAGTTGCAATTGATAGAGGGCTCACTTTACGTAAACAATATAGAGATTCTAAATAAGAAAGCTGTAACATGTATGAAAGTTTTTCGCATATTATTTGAACAATTTTTGCATGATTGTAAAAAAGAATTACCCCCTGAAAAACACATGTTGCTTAGCATAACTGAAATAGAAAAGCGCCTAAATCTTGATCCAGAAGCAGACCCAGAACATTACATTAGAAAACCAATAAACACAATCCAAAGAACAATAAAAACCACTTTAGCTAAAAAGTTAGGATTAAACATCGAACGTAATGATGTGATTCAAACAGTTGGTTGGCCTGGATCATCGCGTAAAGATTATGGCTACCATATTAACCCTTTCACTGTGCTGATAAAAGTAGTTCGTTAACTGTGTTAAAGAGAAGTAAAAGATGTTATAATGGAAAAAGTAAAATTTGTGACAAGGCTTGTGATCAAGTTTTAAAGAAGCGTTCTTTGGTTGGTATTTTACCCTGAAGTCACATCTAGCTTTAAAATACAGTTTTTGTCTCATCTAAAAAAATACAAATTCTCAATTATGTAACTTACCAAAAGCCTAAATTTCTTTTGCTTTCTTCAATCTTTTCTACTCTGTCCGTTTGCCGACTTTTGTGTTTGAAGCACATCTACACTCAATGCCCCTATACTAATATATACCGGATTTCTTACTACTTTTTCCGGGATTTTCTCAAAAAAAGTTTAAATAATTTTAATGCAGCTCAGAAATTACATGAGTTTTTGGTAAAAGCATACAAAACAAACTATCTAAATTAGAGATAACGCTATAATAGCCTTCTAAAACGTTTTAAATCATAAAATTCAGAGATTTCTCATAGTGAGAACTTTAATCTTTAATCCTCTTTAAAAAGTTATCTGAAGAAACGACTTTCACACCTCTAGCTCTTTCAAATGCCTCTCTTGCTGTGCCTGCGTTCTTACCTCCTTCCTTTGCCGCCTCTAAATTTTTATTATAACCCTGCGCATCTTTATCCTTTATCTCATCAATTGTAGCCTGTTCTCCTAGCATATTGAAAATTAGCTCAATCGGCGTCATATGATCTCTTAAAGGCTGTTTCTTCAAGCCTTTTATTTCCTTATGATGCTTTGTTTTTACTCCAAATGTTCCCTCAGAAATTACGTCTGTCAATATTGCGTATTCCCTACCTTCAATATACTTGTTATTGTGGTCAGATATATTTCTATTACCCCATTCTTTTGTTAGTTGATTTCTGACAGCTATTGATTCTATTCTCTTTTGTATCCATTCTTGAGGGTACCCTTTTGCAGCATAATCGGCATAGATTCGTTTGAGTGCAAGTTCAGGGTTTTCATATTCTTGTAGTCTTTCATACCCAACTTTTGCAAGCCAACGTTTAAATTGCTCAACTCTTTTGGAAGGAATAGACTGCAAAATACGAAACAACCCCTCAACATTTGTACAATTAACATTCTGTTTACCACCTTTTGTTTTAATTTCAAGGGGGGTGACAAATTGTCCCCATCCTTCAGAAAGCCCTATATCTCTGCTTTTTATCTTTTTTAGATAGTCAGATGGGTTCTTACTACCTGTCAGAAAAGCTATTACTTCTGTTATTACATACCACCACTCTCCATCATGTAGTACTCTAGTAAAACTGCTATTATCAAAAGCAGTAGTTTCAATATCTCCTTCTTTTAAAGTTAAAGTATCAGTCATAAGCAACCTCTATAAGTTAAGAATAAACGTAAAAACTAAAAAGACATTATTTTTAAGTCAGAAAAAACATTACTTACAATTCAATAATTTTCCAAAATCAATGATGTGTGAAAAGTAACCACTATCTATAACATCATCACTTACATCATTGACGTGGATAAGGACTGGACGACATGAAAATCCTTTTGGACGATTTAGTGCATCTATTTTCTTTTGTACCTCTTGTATTATTGAATGACCAATTTTATCTTTTGAAAATTTGATTTCGCAAATGTAGAGAGTGTTAAACTTCGTTTGAATCATATAATCAATTTGACAACCTGCACTATTACGCGTTCTCTTCTGAAAAAATGGATTCTCGCTTATTATTCCATCAACTCCTAAGATATTATGTATATTCTTTCTATTGTTCAGCACCAAATTTTCAAATTGAAGCCCAATAATTGTATACCACTCTGGTAAGAACCCTATAGAATAGGTGTCACGACTAATTTTCCCTAGATCTTTTTCGATATATTTTAGATAAAACCTTAAATAATTATCTTGAAGTCTGTATCTCCTGAGTCGTGAATCAGTACCAGTTTTTATACTCCAAGTATGATCCTTTGCTATAAAACCAGCAAGCTCAAGTTCATATAGATACTCAGAAATGCGTCCATGTCTTACGATATTTAAAGTAGCACAAATTTCTTCTTGTTCTTTAGCTCCAGTAGAAAGAGCTCTGACTATTTGCTTATAAAAAGCCGTTTTTCGCATGAATAAATCTGAGAATATTTGATTAAATTCTTCAACTAAAAACCCACCTTTTGTAAAACAAAGCCTTTTAATATTTTCTTCAGCGCTATGCTTAAAATTTACCTCCTCTAAATACTTTGGAATTCCGCCAGTTACTGCAAGCACCTTAAACTTTTCATATGCTGAAATATTTTTTGGCCAAAATTCGTTACAATCAGAAAGCGATAATTCTCCGAGTGTTAAAGTTAACGATATTCTCCCTACGAAACCAGTACTACTAAGTATATTTTTCTCGATCCAGGATGAAGCTGATCCACAAACAACGAAAATTAGCTTGTTATTATTTTTTAGCTGCGTATCCCAAAAATTTTTTATTTTTCCTAAAAAGGTTGGATCTTTTGAGCCCATCCAAGAAATTTCATCAAACAGCAATAATGTTTTTCCTGATAGTAGACGTTCACCAACTGCCCATAGTAAATCGCTCCAGTCATCATACCTAGCAAAAGATGTATTAAATTGTCTAGCAACTTGTCTAGAAAATTCATTAAGTTGGTAGGACATTGTAGTATGCTTTTCTGGTGGCAAACCTATAAAGGAGTAATATTGTTCAAAATACTTACCAAACTCTTGAATTAAACGACTTTTTCCTATACGACGCCTTCCTTTGACTACTACAAAAGATGCAGTATTTTTTTCTGTAAGCTCCAGTAGTTGTTTTAACTCAGTTTGCCTACCAATAAATGATGGAGACATAAAATACGAAATATAAATCTTTGTCTCCGTTATACTAGATAAAATTGGAGACGTAAATAAATAAATTTAGATCTTTGTCTCCATTTTAAGGGGCAATCAAGTTTTACGAGCTTCTGTTTCTTCTTCTATGGCAGTAACTTCAAACTTTTTTCCTTGAGCTACCTCTACAATTTGCTAATTTCATTACTGAGAGTTTTGCAATTAATTGCTCAGAGATTTGCAATAAAAGTTGTTGTATTTTCATAAAGTCTCCATTAACCCCTTATACTCACCACAAGTCGTTCAATCTTTTTTGAAGAATTTTCTTTGTAAAGTGTAAAAAATGTGTTAAACTTACTGGTAAGTTTACTTTGCAACAGTTGGGTTACTAAAGATGCCTTTTATTCGAGTTTTTAGGGAGGCTACACGCGTTAATTTAAAAAAGACGAACTATCACAATCTAAATTACAAATAGTGTTGTAAGGACCTCCTAAAGCGTTTTAAAGGGTAGGAGCGTTTTGTTACCCTCTCTATGATAGAAGTGACATAAGTTGGCTGTTGCAAAAATAACGTTTCAAAAAGTCTACTAACCATTTGTTCTTTAGGTTTGAAAGATTTTCTTTGCAACTAACAAAAAACACGATAAACTAACTGTAGGGTTTTTTGTAATAAATAAAAGTTTTAGATAAAAAATAATTTAGAAATGCCTCGTAATCGAGTTTTAAGCTACCCTACATGAGTAACTTAGATTTTGGTGGTAATAATTCTACCCTGAAGTCGTAGAATCGTTTTAAAACCGCGCTAATTGTATCTTTCATTAAATGTAAATATCTTAATAATGTTTTGTGACAACCTTTCCAAACTTCTTTCTTTTCGCTTACTAGTTAAAAGCTATTATGAACCATTACTATAGTTATTGTATTTTATATTAGTTTATTATTATATCATTTATTATTATTTATATATATATAATATATAAGATTCTCGGAAAGTGGAAATTAGCCACTGTAGCGGGTTTGAGTGTTACCAAATTAGCTAAATTTTTTGGAAATGGAAACGTAATATTTCTTATATTAGATGGCTAAAAATCAACGAATTTCAATAGTTTAAGTGTGAATATACTCTAATTTCCAAATCTTGATAAATTTTCCGGAAATCATGGAAATTTGGTCGTGTGGAATTCATTTTTTGTTCTTAAAACCTTACTTTCAGAGAGACAAAATGAACCCACAAAACTTTCATAAGTGAGCTTTAAGTATTTTTTAGAAGTTACCTATTTCAAACCTTCCTGCACCTAGCTTAAACTTACCTTCTCCTCTGGCAAAAGAACCAGTTTTGATATCAAGCCATTTATCCTCTTTTGAGTTTGTAGCCATACCTTTTACTATTTTTCTTTCGTTTAATAGTTCCTGTGCTAAACGTTCAAGTCTATGCCTACTAACACCATGAAATGCAGCTGGTAATCTATGCCGTTGTTGAAACACTCCTGGTCCACCTGTATGAGTAAACGGATGACCTTCTTCTGCTGACACTGCAATAGCTTGCATCAGTATCTTTTTTAAGTATTCATCAGATAATTTTCCAAGCTTAAATTCCTCAGATATATCCTCAAGCAAGCCAGTTGAGGAGCGTAAGTAAGTTCTTATATTCCTATCTGTTGCTCCATTAGACTTAACTATAGCTCCTTGGTATACTGCATTATTAACTTTACTAACCTTTAATGTATTAAACACAGTATTCTGATGCTCTTTTGAAGCAGGCCATAATGCAAAAGAACACCTAACTCCATCAACAAGTGCAGTTGTACCTCTTATCGCATCTCTTGCCTGTTCCACAGTCGTAATCGGTTCACTGCACTTGGGTTTTCTCATATGATGTGCTACAATTACAGCTGCTCCTGTTTCATTTGCTAAGTTTGCAAGTAACCCCATTGCGTAATATCCCATTTCTGGGTCTGAGTTTATATTAGCATGGACAAATGATACTAGTGGATCAAATACTATTAGTTTTAGATCTTTTACTTTATCTAATTGTCTACAGATGTCTTCAAATTTATCTGAAGTTTCAGGACATTTACCACGCATGTTGCTTTTCACTATAGAAAAGGGCTCTCCCGTATTTGGAATAGGTATAATAAATAATCGATTTTGATATTCTGCTCTCTTGCTACCAGGATCAAGACGATCAAGACGACGGTGTATCTCACCTGCATCATCTTCTGCTGAAAAAATCACTACTGATCCATGCTCTGTAACAAGGGAACCAAAACCACATATCTGATCTGCATCACTTGCAACCTTAAGTGCCAAGTCAAGGAGTAGCATACCTTTACCTGTATCTCCCATAGCAGCTACTATTGAGGTAACACCTAAAGGAAATAAACCTTCAACAAGAAACCTTTGTATTGGTACTGAACCTAAATAACGACTCACACTCCAGTCTAAAATGTTAAGCGGCTGTTTTGTAGATCTTTCTAAACTTTTCATATTTGAAGTATTTGGAATGTCAGTAGATGGGGTATCAATAGTAAGTAAAGGAGTTGAAGCTAAAAATTCTTCAATGCTTATACCCTCCTTTACACAATCAGCAGCATCCCAACCTTTCGGCCTATCTTGTGGTATCTTAAGCTTAACAAGTGATGCAACTCCGATCTCTAAAAGCTTTTTTGCAGCATTTTCAGCATATCGTTTACCTGGTTCATCATTATCTGGCCATATAATAATGTGTTTACCTTTAAGTGGAGTCCAATCTGTCTTCTCAATAGGTGCATTTGCTCCAGACATTGCTGTTGTTGCAGTTATTCCTTTCTCTATCAGCGCTTCTGCACATTTTTCCCCTTCAACAAAAATAACTTTATCGGATTTCAAAATACCTGGAATATTATAGAGTGGCCTTATCTTCGGTGCACCAAAGTCAGATTTTTTTATATCAAAAGGAAGATATCGCTTTCCATTATTATCATCATAACGATAGACCCTAACAATAGCTTGGCCGTTTTCATCGTAATAATCCCAATATGCAGTTGGATTACCTGCAGTTTTGTCAGTTTTGATCTTTTTAAAATGACCAAGCCATTCAGCTATAGAGTCCATTACTTCAGTAAACTCTGTTCTAGTACTTTTTCTATGCACTTCTGCCCAAAGGTCGATAATGTCACCACCTTCTCCTGTTGCAAAATCATGCCATAGGCCAGCTTCATTGCCACTTAATTCTACTACTAGACTCTTGCCTTTATCACCTTGTATATTGCCTACATAAAACTTATCACCACGAAAAATTCCTCTTGGTAATAGGTATGAAAGACAAGACCTGATATTTAGTAGAAGTTGATCTTTTAACTGTTCTTTCTCCTCTAATGGCTTATAATTTCCATTCTTTAGTGGAGCTGCTGTATTAAAATCACAATATGTATCCATACAATCTCCAATATGTTTATAATTTAATTAATTTGAAGTTTGACTAAGCTCAGCGTCCGTTTTATGAATTTTGTTGGTATGGATTTGCCGTTTTTAAATTTGCAACTACTTTCATAACTTTGATTCGCCTTTTACTTTCTGGTATTTCTTTCTCATAAAATTTAATATAACCAGCAGCAGCTAAAGTGTTAATATGTTTGCGAATAGAATGACAACCCTTAAGGCCAAATTTATATTCAAAAAGGTAACTAAACGAGTTCTTAGCATAAGGAACTCCTCCATGTGACTTCTTATCAATTAACTGCAAAATAGTATCATACTCTCTTCTCCAACGCTGTTTAGTAGTCTTATTTAGTAAATCTTTAGCAAGATTTATATCATTTATAACTGAAGTCAAAAGTTTAGCTACATCTCGCTTAGAAAGATCATCTGCTGTTTCATGATTGTCAGACAATAAATAAGATAGACATTCTTTAAGATTATTAATTAATAGTGTTTTTTGAAATTTATTCATAAGAGTCCTCTAATATAAAAAATAATTCTTTTGCTTGCTAGAAGGGTATCCAGTCCCCTTTCTGAGGATCAGACTGCCGTTCTGGAGTAACAACTGTAGCAATTCTGTTCCTGTTCCCGTATCTACTGTCGGCTTCAATACCAACTTTTGCAGTAAACTCTAACCCGTTAAAATCAGCTATAGAGTTGATTTTTCTAGCAGTAACTGCTTTCTCTGAAGTGTCATGTGCATGAATATTTCGTGCTGACTCCAAAATGCTTCTAAGCATAGAACGTCCAGATTCTCCCCAGATGTCTTCTTCACCTTCTGCTTTGCCACTTTTGACACCTATAATCTGAAAAATCTTGCGTTTTGCATATGGACCTTCAGTGATAGTAAATTCAGCGTTTAAATAGATGCTGCCAGTAGTGTAGCTTTTCGTGAACCAATTCTCATAACCTCCAGGCTTTATTGCCATTTTTACCTTAACTATTGTACCTTTGGGTATCAAACTACTCTGTATTTTTGCAGTATTAAAATCAGTTAAAAAATCTGATAACATATTGTCTCCTATAAATTAAGTAAAAATCAGTTACTCCATTGGTCTGCAAGCTTCCAACGACCATCTATCTTATCAACAAGCTTATTTGCTACACGTTCACCATTACGAAGCTCAAATACTATCTGACGTACAGTACTTTCTTCGTCATAAGCAAACATTACCATCCCAGTACTGTAGAAACCTCTTAAAGATCCAGCTCCGCTCAAACCCTGAAATGGATCTTCTTCTAACATTTTCTTGGATAGTTTTTTTGTATGGTGGGTAAGTATTATGCCCGAATCTGGGTTAATAACATTTCTCAGTCTTTCAAGTGTTTTTTGCAAAAAGAATAGCATAGCGCTATTGTCGTTTTCATTGCCATATTCACTTGAGTTAAAAATGTTACGAAGAGGTAGGGTCGAGAACTGGCGCGCCTCTTTAGGGCTTGGTGGCTGATCCATTATTTTCATGTTGGGCCTCAATCCAAAATTCCCATGTTTACGTTTCCAGCTCCCGCCTCGTCAAACGCAGCATGCAGTTTTCCCGCACTACGCTTTCCTAGCAGATTCTTACCAAAGTTTATAACATCTTGTACTGGGGCTGCTTTCGGAACGTAATATCTTAATCTATAGTCTTTCCTACTACTTTTTTCACTAACTTGGACAAATTTGGTGAATAAACAAAACATTTTACGTAGCTCTTTATCGTTAATCTTTTTATATTTTCTTACCAGATTGAGTATCTCTTCTTCTTCATTTTCAAGGCAAATTTTCTCACTTGATACAGGAATTAGATCCACAATACTTACTGACAATGCTTCCGCTATAGCGTACAACCTTTCAATTGAAATTCTACGATTCCCTTTTTCATATTGTAGTATCACCCAGTACTTTACACCAATTTTCCTCGCTAAATCCTTCTGAGTATGACCTCTCTCTAACCTCCAATTTTTCACTTTTTCCCCTACTTCACAATCTAGACTTTTTTCCACGAAAACAACCATGCGTATAATATTTTCTACTATAGCTCAATTTTGTTAAGGCTCCAGATATAATGGTAAGAAAAAACCTCTGGAACCTTAAAGTTGACTGTAGACACATTAAAGTTTTCTAAAAGTTTCTTTACTACCTTCACGTATCCTATTTACCCACGGAGACAATACTTCATCATTACTAATCTCTTTTATAGCATACTTTTCACTCCATATGCCACATCTAGTGAAACTACCTCTCTCTATTGCTTCTTTAAGTTTTACTCCCCCGAAAAGGCAATTTTTTCCAATTTCTTCTCCTCTTTCTTGTAATTTAGACCATATTTCCTTATTTTCTACTCTTACTTGTACTTGATCATATTTTTTTACATCGTGGTACAATATAATATTTAGTTTACCAATGCTTGTAGGAAATTCTAACATGACAGAGCTGCCATCTGAAATATCGGTATAGTTTCTTATACCTCCCTTCTCACTTTTAACCTCAACTGCATCATTGCCAATTTTTAAAATATTACTTCCTAACTCTCTCAGTATTTTGGCAACCTCTACTTTACTGTCCTCAGAAAATTCTATATATAATGTTGCATTGTCTATCTCGATATCTATTAATTCTCCTTCTTGCACAGCACTTTCGCCAGCCTTCTCTAGTTCTTCTAGTCTCTTATCTATCTGTGGCTGAACTTCTGGTTGTAACTCATTATAGATTTCACCTATCAGTTTATTCTGCAATAAAGTATTATGAAACTCTGCACCACTTAGCATTAGCTTCCGCATTATCTTTTTTCGATCACTTTTTTCTAACTTATGAAAATGTGTACCCAATACTACATACTCTGCAATGCTCCATTCCCCATCGTTATATGCATTTATTCTTGCTCCAGAGGCTAGTACTTGGTCTATAGTTTTGTGCAATTCATTTACGTTTTTTGCCTCTACCACTTCACTTTTAAACCAGCTCAACTTTTCGCTTTCGCTTATACTTGGCTTTATTTTTTGCAAAGCTGAAGCAAATGGATTTTTATCTTCTTGATCATTTAAAGGTTTTGTACCATATATGTAGTCGAGCCCTTTTCCGTAGTTGATTTGAACGTCTCTATCAGGGGAGGGCACTTCTCCAAGCTTTTTAGCCTTATTAATTTTGCTCACAAAGGTAGGCTGCTGGCTAGTACGACCAATACCTCTAATAGAATTTGATATTTCACCCTTCGATAATCTATCAAGATCAATGTTTAACTCGTAAGTACCTCCTTCTTGATCATCAAAAGGTACAATTATTTTATTACCCATATTATCCTCACTATTAAAAATACTTTTTAAGCGTACAATAAACTTTATTATTATACATTTTATTACTCATTATAAATTATAGTGAGTAGATTTGCAAATACTTTCTGCTATAACAATCCGTTTTCTCGAAAGCTGAAATAGCCTCCACTTGTGATGATAATATGGTCAAACAATTTTACGCTTACAGTACTACATGCTGCTGCTAAGCTCTTCGTTACTTCTTGATCTTCTTCTGAAGGCTCTAAACTTCCCCCAGGGTGGTTGTGTGACATTATTATTAATGTTGCATTTTTTATTAATGCTTTTCTTATAATCTCCTTTATATATACTGGTGCTTTTTCCATTTCACCAATATAGGATTCTTCTCCGATTAATTGGCGCCTTTTATTCAAGTACAGTATTTTTACACATTCCCTTTCTGAGTGGCCTATACTTACGTTTAAGTACTCTACTAACCCTTGTAAGTCCATTATTGGCTCACTTTTGAGCTTTTCTCTCAGTACCCTTTCTAGTGTTTCCTTAACACACATAATCATTGCTACTGCAGAATCAGTTACTCCTTCTATAACTTTCAGGTCGTCCATTTCTCTACCTAAAATCCTTCCTACTCCCGTATAGGTATTCACCAGATTTTTAGCAATTTCTTGAGCTTGTGGCCTTTCATGTACTGCACTTAGAAACGTTTCCATTATTTCACGATCAAGTAGTGCTTTACCTTTGCTTTCTAATATTCTGAATTCTATTTCTTCTTTACTTTTATTCATATAATTTACCTTTCACTAACAACAAATTGTTTTTAATTATTTACTGCTGTTTTTTTATCAGCATTGGCATGAAGCCATAGCTTCCGAGTGAAGTCAAATCAATTTCTCAATCTTTTTTATTTATTTTTTTATGAATAAATTAATATATTAATAGATACTGATTTCCTTAAGCGATGTCGTTGTAGATTCGTGTTTTTATACACCAATTTGATGTCTCCCACAGCTTTAAATTCATGATATCCATTTGCTGGTCTTTTAAGGCACTTTACAGAAGGGTGATAAAAAGATATAGAAAAGGACCGTCTAAGATGCGTAGTAGCATTCTAGGGTCATCTATGAAGGTAGTTTTTTGCCAACTCTTGAAATTTAGCTAAATTTACCACTTTAATAGACTTCAGCATAAAAACGTTGAACATTTCTTCACAATTGTGTATAATCATTAATACTTTTTAACTTACTTTCTCATGGCTCTTTCGAAGTTTCTTGATGCTCGCAATGATATAGCTTTTCGCCGTATCTTTGGTACCGAAAAAAATAAAGATATTCTTATTCACTTTCTTAATGATATACTAGGTCTTACCGATGACAATAAGATTAAAGATGTCTCCTTTCTCAGTCCCATTCAAGACCCTGTCATTGCTTCTCAAAAGCAAAGCATTGTTGATGTTCTCTGTGTTGATTCTACAGGCATAAAAACAATAATTGAGATGCAAGTCGCTAAAACTACTGGCTTTGAAAAACGTGCCCAATACTATGCCGCTAAGGCCTATTCAAGTCAAGCTGATGTAGGTGATCAGTATCATGATCTTAAAGGCGTTATCTTTATTGCCATTGCCGATTTTATCTTATTTCCTAATAAGCTAGCTTATAAGTCTGATCATGTTACTTTTGATAAGATAACTTTTGAACATGATCTCAAAGACTTTAGTTTTACTTTTATAGAGTTACCTAAATTTAAAAAAAGAGAAGATCAATTAGAAAATGTAGTAGAGAAATGGTGTTATTTTTTTAAACACGCCGGTGAAACAAGTGAAGATGATCTAAAAAAAATAATAGGAAGTGATTTAATTATTGGCAGGGCTTATGATGAGCTGAACCAATATAATTGGAGTAAAGAAGAACGTCTTGCTTATGACCAAGCTAAGAAACGTACCGATGATTATTTATCTAGTCTTGAAGAAAAACTTCATGAAGGCATCCTCATCGGACATCAAAAAGGTAAAATTGAAGGTAAAATTGAAGTTGCAAAAAACTCACTCAAGGCCGGTGTATCTATTGATGTTATCGCTGAAATAACCGGCCTTTCTTTAGATGAGATTAAGAAATTAATTTAACCTTATTCCGAGTCAAATGGCCTTGAATAGAAGTATTATTTAAATAACTCCTAGGTCCTTGCTGTTCTTCTATATTATTAACCTCTAATGTATCACCTCCATTGTGTAATATCTGCTCTATTGATTGATTTAATGTTACATCTAATCCTTTATTAAATTTAGCCATAAACTCATTAAACCTTTTCTCGCTTAATTTACCAGGGCATCCTGCTTCTCTACCAGGGCACGCTTTCTCTACATATGAGCTTAAAATCCCTGAAACCTCATCAAATTTACCACTCATGACTTTTCTAGTAATCTCTTTCTGCATTCCCATATAATCAATATTTAACCGGTGCATTGATACACCACTTTTTAATCCAGCTTGCTCTACTACTTTCTCAAATTCCTCTATAATATTTAATGCATAGCCCTGTGCTTCTAATGGTGATATAGACTGAACTACTGTGGAAATATACTTCTGACCTGTAACCCTTCTAATCAATAAGTCAAATAATATTATTGAACCATTTACATCCATTTTTGCATCTACTTGTGATATTGGACTTGAAGTGCTTGATGTTTCCTCAGGTAATGTAGGTTTAGAATTTAATAATCCACCTACAGAGCTTTTTACCCAACTAAACAAATTATTTATCCATGAAGATGGTCTTGCTCCACTACTTGTTGCTATCTCAGGTCGATCACCTAAATCTATAGCAAGAGGTTTACGCGATAAGTGATTATGATGACGACTATGATCTCCATGGTGATGACGGCGTTTGCGTTGAACAGTTTTGTCTTTTTCTTCTTTGATTTCCTCTAAATATTTTACAACATCATTATGTTTTTGCCAAGAGGCAAGATCCAACGGTGTTTTATCATCTTTATCTTTAACATCAAAGTTAGCACCTTCTTCTATAAAGTATTTTACTACATCTAAATGACCATTTCTAGCAGCATAGTGTAGAGGAGCCCTACTAGTGTTATCCTTAGCATTAATGTCAGCAACTTCCTTTATAAGATACTCTACTCCTGGTAAGCAACCTTCAAATGCAGCCCAGTGTAGAGAAGTCCTTCCATTACTACTCTTAGTATTAATATAAGCACCCCGTTTTATACATTCTTTAACTTTATCAAGGTCTCCGCTTTTTGCAGCATTCAATAATTCTTTATCTAGATCTAATTGTGCTTGCCTTAAAACTTCCTCTATATCTTTGTAACCACTTTGAATAGCCAATTCTAAAGGTATATCACCATCCATGTCTTTAGCCTCAATGTTAGCGTGCTTATCAAGAAGAAATTTTACTATATCCAATCTGTTCACCCTAACAGCAAGATGTAAAGGTTTGTTATTATAGTCGTCTTGAGACTCAATATTAGCACCTTTATCAATAAGAAATTTAACCGTATCCAAATTACCCTCTCGAACAGCAAAATGTAAAGGTGTTCCCTGATACGTTATTTCATTATTAAATTTAGCACCCTTACTAACGAGAAGTTCTACTGCATTCCATTTACTTTCTCGAGCAGCAAAAAGTATAGGTGTCCAACCATTCCTATCTAGAAGCTCAATCCTAGCACATCTACTAAGAAGAAGCTGAATCATACCTAAGTTACCTTCTTGAGCAGCATAGTGTAAAGGCGTAGAACCATACATATCTTGAGCATTAATATTAGCACCATAATAAAGAACAAGACTCACTACATTCAATTTTCCTGATCGAATAGCGAAAAAAATTGGTGTACAACCAAAATTGTCTTGAGCTTCAATATTAACACCATAATCACAAAGAAGGTTTATTTTGCTCAGATCACCTGCTTTGACAGCAAGATGTAAGGGGGTTCTACCAAGTTTGTCTTGAACCTCAATGTTATTACTATTTGGGATTTCTAAAGACGCAGAATTTTCTTGTAAGTTACTTATCAAATCTAAATTATGTATTTTATCAAGGTAGTTTACTACATTAGAATAACCACTACAAGAAGCATAATATAGAGGCGCCCAGCCACCATGATCTTTAATATTAACATCAATTTTTTCTTCGTCTATAAAATATTTTACTATATCTAGTTTACCATTGTAAGCAGCATAGTGAAGGGGAATTCTACCACTATTATCTTTAATTTTTAAACTACTCTTTTCACCTACCACAAGATATTTTACTACATTTAGCTCGCCCCCATAAGCAGCACAATGCATAAGAGTTCGGCCATCGCTATACTTAGCACTTAAGCTAGCCCCTTGACTTACAAGATCTTCAACTTTGCTAAGATTTCCATATTGTGCTGCAATCAATAATTCTTTATCTAATTGCACTTGTTTTAAATACTCTACAATATTATTGTGTTTTTGATCAGTAGCAATATCCAGCAATGTTTTACCACCTTTGTCTTGAGTATAAACGTCAGCTCCCCTATCTACAAGGTACTTTACTATACCCAAGTGACCATTCCAAGAAGCACAGTATAGTGGTGTTCGACCATATCTATCAAAATCATCGATGCTCATTCCCTTGCTGAGAAAAAAATCTATAATGTCTTTGTTATTGTTTTCAGCGGCAATGTGTATAGGTTTTCTGCCAAAAATGTTCTCAGCGTTAATATCAGCACCCTTTTCTATTAAAAAGTTAGCAACTTCTAAGTAGCCTCTCCATGCAGCAAAATGTAGCGGTGTCCAACCATTTTTATCAGTATCATTAATATCAACACATTTGCTAATAAGGTACTTTAGTATATCCAAATTACCACTATAAGAAGCATCACATATAGAGGGACCACAACGATGATCTTTACCCTCTAAACTAACACCATTTTCAACAAGGTATTTAAATATACCAAAGTGACCTTTTAATACAGCATTGCGTGCAGGGGTATTACCATCTCTGTCTTCAGTATTAACATTAGCTCCTTGATTAACAAGGCCTGTTACTTCACTAATATTGCCAACTTTTGTTACATTCAACAATGCATGATCTAATTGTGCTTGCCTTGAAACCTTTACTATATCTAAACTAGAACCAGCATCTGCATTTCTCACTTTTCTTACATTAGACCCACAATCTTCAATCACCCACATCCCTTGCGGAACCTGACCTCCTGGAATCCAAGTAAATACTCTACGCCTATCATTGTCATATTTAGCATAATTAGCAGCATATAAATATTCATTAAGCTTAACATTCATTATAGAACAGTTATCACCATCAGGTCCAAGCTTCCACACATCTCGTGCAACTCTTCCTCCTGAAATACAAGTAAATACCATTCGTCTATCATTATCATAATTAAAATAGTTACTAGCAGCATACAAGGTTTCATTAAATGCAACATTCACTATATAAAAATTGTCACCATCAAGTTTAATCTTCCACCTAAACTTATCATTTTTTTCATTCTTTGGAGTCCAAGTAAATGCCATTCGTCTGTCATTATCATAATTGAAACATTTGTTAGCAGCATATAAATATTCACCCTGATAAACATTCTTAATACATACTTTTGAAGCAAATATTGCATTCCTTACTGATTTTGGTAATCTATTTTCTAGCTTTTCAAGGCTAGATCTTTTTTCTAAAGGAACATTAGGATAATCCTTCATCTCCATTGCTTCTTTAATGTAAGAAGCTAACTTAAATATTGCATTATCATTTAGATCACCACTCTTTTGCATTGCATCAAATACAGCTATGTAACCTGAAATCAACTGACCAATATCACCATGATTATGTACACAGCTTAATATTTTTTTCGTATCTACTCTTCCATATGCATCATCTACAACTTCTTTAATTATATCATCAAACAGCTTTCCATCTGATTTATAAATTTCATTAGCAAGTTCATTAACTGAACTATACCTATTATGCAACATGCCATCCTTTAGCTTCTCTTTTGCTACACTTTTTATTGAATATCTTAACTTCTCTACAAAAAACTCTGCCCATCTTTTTACATTAGGTGCAGTATCTGCTTGGTTAATAATTTCGTTCTTTACGCCCTCAACTACTCCCATCACCTTATATGGATCATTATTTTTAACCTCAATATTCATGTTCCTATCAAAAAAAAATTTGACCATATCTAGGTCACCACTATAAGCGGCTACACGCAGAGGAGTTCTACCATTATTATCTTTAGCTCCAATATCAGCACCTTGATCCACAAGAAACTTAGCTATATTCAAATTGCCTTGCTGAGCGGCCCAGTGCAGGGGATGGATGTCTTTATCTTTAACACTAAAATGCTTCCTATCAAAAAGAATTTCTACTATGTCCAGCCTACCTGCTTGAATAGCAACGTACAAAGGTGTTAATTCATGCCTACTTTCAATATTAATACTTTCAATTTTTCTAATTAAATCTTTAGCTTCATTAATATTATCTCGCACTATAGCATCAAACATTTGCTCCTTTAATAAAGTCACTTTCTCCTTATTAAAGTCCTCTATAATATCTTCTGAATTACAAGCAGAGAATATGCATTCCGCATTAGAAACCATTGTATCATTAAAAGCGAACATCATTTCTCTTGCAGGCTGATAATTACTCCAATTCTCCACTTTTGCAATGGTACTATTTCCATATGATAGCACTAAACTATCATCAACAATCTCCATATCAAAACCCAATATAGACTTATCTCTAAAATCAACCAACCCAACATCATTCTTGTCAATAGGTTGATTATGATAAATCTGTAATCCTTGTTCATCTGGCTGATAGTATCTGAAAGAGTTAGGATCCATCTCTACATGCTCAAGCTTTAAATTTGTACTGTCAATTTTATAAAGCTTATTGTTCATTTGTAATACAATTTGCTGATGCTCTGGACTTTTAAAGTAATCAACTAAACCAATAGACAAAGACCACTTAGTACCTTTGCTATCAAGTACTGTAATATCTTTTATCTCTAAACTGTCCTCTGTAAGGTCAGAGATTGATTTGTTATAACATTCATTTATATAACTCCTTTCACCTTCTTCTATACCTATACTATCAATATCTGTTACATTCAACCCAGCAAAATCAATAATATTGTAAGGTACGTTCTGATAAGGCACTGCTTTGCTTTTTATTTTTAAATTAAGTCTTATGGGGAATAACGAGATTTCGTGATTTAATGTATCTGGTAGTCTGATAACATACTGATGTTGCCCTTTTTCTCCTTCTACCGTCACATCTTGATAGTGATTACATGCTACCATATAGCGATCATAATTAAGGCTTCCTCCATTATTATGATATTTCTGATAACTACTTGTAACATCAGAATTATTATAGCTAAAATCAACAACTACCTGACCTGAGTACATATCAGCAATTATCACTTTTTCACTAGGTATTCCCATGTGATTTTTGATGACTTCTATTTGAGATATTGGTATGTCCAAATTACTCTTACTAGCAATATCTTTTGCAATTTGGTAAGTGCTAGGCAATTCTTGACCTAGAATACTTGCTTGTATAAATGCTTTTAACTTCTTTTCACTATCCTGTATAACTTCTCCACTAATATCATTGCCTGAATTTTTCAACTTTTGATACCTAATATCCTCCGCCGTATCAAACAAAGACTTGTCTTGTATTGCAACAGATTCTGTTACTCCACTACAGTTTACTTGAATTATTAGATTTTTAAAATCATCGATTTTAGTACTTGAAACAATACTTTGTGTATCATTAGCTAAAAGATCTAAGCTATAGCCGACCTTTTCTATATCTTCACTTATTCCCCACTGTGTGATATTAGCAACTTGAACACTTATTACGTCAATATTCCCCTTTATTTTTCCTGTACTGCCTAAATCACTTACTATCCTAGCACTATCACTGTTTTCATTAATAATAAACACTGTTTGCTTCAATCCTCTGTGATGTACATTTTCTTTGTTGACCACTCTAACTTCATAATCTTTATCTGTGCAGTTAGATGAATTTTGCCAAACTTCCGCGTTTTTTACATTAATTAATCTCGTTTCACAGTGAGTAGTAATATTTTGCTTGTTGTCAGAGTTAGATACATAGTTATATGTGTTAACCAATCTTATGTTATTACTATTACCATAACGTATAGTTCCACTATGCAAATTTGCAGCGATATTATTAGCTTTAACATTCATTACTAGAGTATTTTCTTTTCCTGCTCCACCTTTGAGGGTACCAGACATAGAATTATTAATAATAAAAATAGTTTCATTGTTTTTAGAGCCAATATAACGTATATTACTACCCTCTGGAATATGCATTACTGCTGGATAATTTGCAGCTGCTGTCAATGTTTTCGGTCCTGAAATGTATAATACTGATCCTTTAGGAAAGGTTTGCTTTTTTGTATTACTAGGATCTTTTATTGTTGGACTAGTAAAAATAAAAGGTTCACCTGAGAGAGTAAAGCTCTCTTGACAGTTTCTATAGGTTTTGCCAGTATTGCAAGGCATATATACCTTATCCAAAGCGTAGGGCCGGAATATACGTTGTTCATTAATTATGCCACTACATTGATGTTGTGGTATTAAATGTCCTGATGGGGCCATTACGACTCTCAGCCCGCTATTGTACTCGTCTTGAGTTATATGGGGAAGGTACTTTGCCTCTTTACTAATCAAATAAACTTTTTTCTTTTCTTGTTTTGCAAGAAACTCTTCATATTTTTTAGTACTCTTAAATCTTGTAGCGCCTATGTCATCCAGCTGATAAAATTCTAAGTAGAGAGGTCTAGATATATTTAATGAAGATAAATCAGTTTTTATATTAGAAGTTACATCAAAGGAGATGCCATCATATTTTTTTTCTAATTCACACTCCCACACAGTATTGCAACCAATCCCGCTACCCATACAAATGGTCCTTTCTTTAATGGTAGTAATTACCTCATGGTACTTTTCCTGAATGGAAGAAACATATTGTACAACTGCAGCTATATTAGGGTCAGAATTAAGGTAATTTATGGCATTGCTTTTCACAGTATTTAAATAACCCTTTATCCTTATATAGTCTTCGTATATTGCTTTTTCGGAATTTGAAAAAAATATTTTAGTACGATCGATATTAGATATAGGAATTTGTGCTGCTATTGCTTGCGCTTCCATTGTTCTACTGTATAAGGACTGATGCAATGAAAACACAATATCAGGAACCATAGTAAATACTGACATCCTACCTAAAACTTTGCCTGCAGCAGATAACCCTCTTAAAATCTTAGTAGTAGCACTTACACTTTTTATTGTAAAACTAACTCCTGCACTTATAGGCCTTATACTCATGCTTGCTAGTTTTATACCACTACTAGCTGTCCAATAATAATTTAGTGGATGATGATTACCTTGAGCTATTTCGTTTATACTATATCCAAATTGATAAGCAATAGTTGCAAATGTAATACTTTGAACTATAGGATTACTGATAATCTTAACAAACGTTTGACGTACAGGCTGTGGTACCTTACTAATCAATTTTCCCACTTTACTATTAGGAGAAATACTTACGCTTGTCCTAACATCATCCATAGCATCTAGTATACCATTGATACCAAATACTTGCTTTAAAGCATTATTATCATGTCGTCCAAGTGTTGCTGTATCACTTATACTATCAAGCAAGTCATATATAGCCATCATGGAAAAAAACTTTCCACCTTTTGCTCCTTTTATTTTCGCTGAATCAAATTTATCACGATCAAATGCAATTCCTTTTTCTTGAAGGCTGCTTTCTACATTACTAATATAATCTGCAAAAACTTTTTCACCAAGATCATCAAAATGATTTTTAAACGTATCAAAAGTATCTTCCCTAACACCTTTTGCTAGCAAGTTCTGTTTAATTTCCTCTACAATATTAGAGTAATCTTGATTAGTTTGAACATCACCTATATCTTCAATGTATTTTTTATTCTCTAACAACTGCTTATCATTTGATAGTTGATGTAATTTATTATGAATTTTCTCTCTTTCTGCATCTGTAGTAAAATTTTTAATTATATCATCGAATTTTACTTCATAGCCATCGATGCTTAAATAATACTCAATATTTTGTCCTTTTATTTTTTCTTTTATAACGCGATCCTTATCTCTGCCTACTTTTACTAAGATCTCAATACCATCACTATAATCATCTACAAAATATCTTTCTGCATTCTTCATTTCTATAATATCACCTATTATCAATTTTTTATCATTACCATTGTTATCTTTTACTTTTACATATACATCAGTCCTATCAGCATTGCCTATCATATCAAACACTTGCTCACGACCTATATCTACAATTTCATTAGTTAAATCCTTAGCATTATCAATATCAAATAGCTCTTTAACACGTTGCTTTTTTTCTTCCTTTGTAATCTTTTCTTCATCAAACGAATCTATGCAGGCCATACTTACACTTCTTTCTCTTCTTGGCTTTTTACTTGGTGGATACTCCGGCGATGAAGATTTTCTTTTAGAACACTGCCCTACAGTAGGCAACATATGATGTGAACTATGAACTACTCCAACAGGAATAAATCCTTCCTCGGTTGTCCTACTTGTTAAAATAAGTTTATTCGGATTATTAGATCCTTTATCGAAAACAACACCGATAAATTTTACCTCATCACCATCTGTAAGTGTTTTATAGGTAACACCTTCTTTGTACTCTTCATTTATTTGATCATTTGCTTCCCTCAATAAAGCTTGAGCCCCTTTACCCTGCCTTGATGCCTTAAGTTCTAACCCTATTGGAGTGTACTCCTCAGCATTTCCACCTTGAGCCACAAACTTAATACCATGAACTAGCATGTCAATACGTTCCCCTCTACCAGTTTGAAACTCAGTTAAAACTAATGCTCTAGTTTCTGGTGATTCCTGTAATTTTAAGTCACTATAATAACTAAACACTCCATTCAATATTCCCTGGAAATGAGCTTCTTTATTAACGAGACTCTTAAAAGGAAAGATTCCTTCTCCAATTTTTTCTAATAATCTACTATATCCTCTTATTGATAAGGATTGGATATCTAGTGCTTTATCAAATGTTTCTTTTAACTCATTAGGATAAGTAACTTTTTTGAAAGTACCTTGAAATCTCTCAGCTCCATTGTTGTATTCTTGTAAAGAATTATATTTTTCAGTCCAAACAGTAAGATATCTTTTAAAATCTGACTTGTATCTAGTATCAAAATTAAGATTTAATTCGACTATTTCTCTATTTCCTATTTCTCTGTTTAACCTCTCAAGAGGGAGCACTTCATTTAGCATGTTCAGAACATCTTTTCTATTAGCTTCAATAATATTTATCACATAAACCAACTTCTCTATATTTTCTGGAATGAGCACCATCGTTACAACTGCATGGCTTGCATCAAGATTAGCTGACAATCTTTCTCTGGCTCTTTCAGCTGCTGGACGTCTAAGCCTACGAAGATTAGGATGCACTTCAGTAGGTATATTGTCTCCATAGATAAAAATGTATTTTTTAAAACCAGTTTTTAAATCTTCAACTCTATTTAACAATAGTGATTGCCCTAGTAAAAACCTACTAAAATAATGATTATCTCCCTTCTCAGGTGTACCAGGAAACGTATGATAAATACGTTCTAGATTATCTTTCACCTGTCCCTTTAATTCTATTGTTCCAATCCTTTGCGTATCCCAGTCATCAGCAGATTTTAGCATATCTTGAAAAAGAGGAATTATTTCTTCTCCACGATTTGATACTTTAATATCAGAGATAGGAGATGGATTATCAAGATTGACACCAACACATAAAATGTCATCTGCAGTGGTTAGAACTCGCTGAACATTTGGTTGAAAGCCTTGTGCATACTTTTCTGCTTGCTGCAAAGCCTTATCTGGAGTAGCATTAGAACCTGCTCCCGCTTTTAATTCAATAATAATGGGAATAGAATCCAATGCACGATCAGGACCACGAGCCAGCAAGATAATATCTGCATAACCCCTTCCTGCAAATTGCTCTGGGTAAACTCTAAGATTATACCTATAGTGGAAATTCATGAAAACGCCTACCATAAATCCATGATGTGCTGCTTCACGTGCTCTGCTAGCATAGATTAGTGAGTCTGCATATTCGGAGTGAATTGTGTAAATCTTATCAAGAATTCTCCTTAAAGATGCTTTAACTGTTCGCTGATTGGAAATAGCTAGCTTCGCTATATCGACTTCGGGATCCCTCCATAACCCTTTTCTCACTTTTTTAAATTGAACTTCAGAATTATGTTCTATGTCTACTCCTTTATCTTTCACATCAACAACTATTTCTCCCTGATGACCGGCATCTTTAATGATTTTTATTGATTTAACTTTAATTTTATCTAGGTTATTTTCAATAAGAGAGTAAAGCTTGCCTAATACCTCCTTCAATTCACCTTGATCAAACTCTTGAGTGTAAGAATGAGAACCACTTTCTGATATAACAAATAATTTTACTTTATCGATCACATCTTTTTGACTCTTCATTTCACCATTTTTTATAATAGCTACCTTCAAAGTCTTTGCACCGTCAAAGCTAAAATAAATCTCCTTGATGTCTAGCTTTTTTGCCATCTCTGTATCCAACAAAGTAGAAAAACTACCTAGGAAGAAGTGTGTAAAAAACCCTGCTTTTTCTACAGAGTGTAAATAAGATGGAATCTGATCCACAAATGACTGAAATCTCGGTTCAAAAGATTTAAAATCCTCATCTTGCCGGCTTATACCAACTTCTTTATCTGCTTCCTCTATCAATAACTGTATTAACTCAAAGTCTTGTGGTCTTACTTTACCCATGACTCTTTTTAAGCCTTTTGCAAGCTCTTTATCATTATCAATAATATTCCTTTCAAGACCAAAATTATAATGGTTTCGTTTACCTGGTGCACCAACATGAAATAATTGTATTTGAATATCCCCATTACCATATTGAGTCTCAACTTCACCAGAAACACTAATCGTTGCGCTAAGCATTCCACTCATTGCTCTTATTTCAGGTTCACCTCCCCAAGTATCAGGGTTCCTCATGTTTTCCAAGTAACGCTCAAAATCACCTTCAACAAAATCTCTGAACTCATTTCTATAAGAACTTATGTGATCAACTACTCGATTACGAAATAAGTTTCTTACTAAATTTGCAAATGTATCATCATAATTCGCAGCACCTAAATTCCGAACCAAACCTCTAATATGATCTAAATTTTGGGTTACAGTTCCATCATTTCCAAATAGTACTTCATACCTTTGTCGAAATAAAGCATCGTCGTTTCTGACGGGTATTAAGTAAGCCATAGTAACAGACCAAAACAAGCAACTACCGTCTCCTGGAACATCGATTCTCTTAATCTGACTTCCACTTTCGGAATCAACATCAGATCTCCGATAACGCTTAAGTTGAGAAAATTCTCTAGCTTGCTCTATATATTGCACTTCATCCGATAATTCAGTAATCTTTGAATTAACATCTTCTTTTTTTAGATGATCTGTTGGATATTGTATCTTGAACATAAACCCCCTTCATTATATTATACTAAACCCACTATACCAAGCTTATTGTATAACCATCAGAGATATCAATAATAAAAGCTATTTTTGCCTACATGCTGACTTGTGTATATAACATTTGTATTACAATGCAACATCTTTTTGACAGAAGCTAAAGTAGTAACAAGAAACCACCACCTACTTTATAGAATTGCCTTATAATACCTTAATTGCTTAACCCTAATTGCTCACATGCTTTGCTTAATTCAACTTCAGTTAAGCTAGTGAACTCTTCATCTGTAGACTTTCTATATGCTAGAAACTTATTCAATGAATCAGCATCTCTTTTTTCCAATATAGATCGTATGTAGCCTGCCTGTTTAGAACACATAAACTCTTTAACCTGATCAGAATTAGCTTTATTTAATAACGCCCATACTGGTTCCATACAGCCCTTTTCTACTAAAGGTGTTAATAAAACTGTACAGAAAAGAGGTGATTTATCCTCTAGTTCCTCTCTTATCACTAAAGCACGATGGCTATCAAATCCTTCCTTCATCCACATATGCATAAAAAGCTTTACACTTTCACTTACATAAGGCTCTGAATGTTTTTTGATTTCCATGTCTAACCAGATATTATAATCATCTTCTGGAACATCATTTGGCTTTAAACAATCAAATAATTCCTGAAATTGATCAAAGCGAAGTGCACCCTGTAGCGTGTTTAGACTACCATAATAACCATTTTCAGCTAAGTCTCTTTTTAGAAGTTCTGGATATTTATCAGGACTTATTTGACTAAAACAAAACTCGAATATTTCAGGATAACTATTACAACGGTTCCCTGCTACATATACTGCTGTCTTCATCAAGATTTCATCCTTTTTCTGTTCGCTCATCTCACTTTCAGGTAATGATTTTATTTTATTCCAGAAGAATTCCACTGCCTGCTCTTGCTTAAGACTCACAGCACATTTAAGCCCGTACTCATATGGATGACAGCCATCTAAATTTAGTTTAGAGATGTAACCACTAACAAAATGTGACCAAAACTGCGCTAAAAGACCAGATCCGCAACACCTAACTAAGTGCTCATACTCCAATAGACTACTCTTACCTTGAGCTGATAATTCCTCTTTTCTTTCCTCAAACAAAGCAATAATATCTTCTTCTAGACAGCAACGACAGGCAATGGCATACTTATCAAAGAGATTACCTGAATCTGGCGCAATTAACTTTTTGCCTACGACTTGCCTATCAAGCTTAACTCCATGTAAATTGTCTACTTTTTTCCAACAATCCTCACTAGACAATACCTGTGCAAGAAAATTACGTCCTTTTTTGCCACTTTTTTGGTGCAGATGCCAATTTGCATAGCACCAGCGTTCAATTTGAAAAAGCTTAGATGCTCTATAAGGATCATCCTCTTTAATAGACGAAAATAAAACTTTTGGAATATCTGAACGTAGCATGATCACCTCTTTATGAATGGAAAAAAATGGAAACTGTTACGTCTAACATACACTATAGTAACTTGATGCCATTTCAAGCAAGATATCACGTTTTTAGGTTTTGTCAATCCTCAATTTGAAAATTTTTTTTAGACTTGAATAACTCTCAACAAAAGCCTCTTAATATGAGAGATACATGACGTTTTGTTTATTTTAAATTCTGTTTTTTATAAGTTTATCTTAATACTTATTGTCAAATGAATTACTATTAATTTAATATTATATATTGCTAATGAATTAAATAATATAACCATTTCTACCACTCAAAACCAAGGGCGGTGAGAAGTGTTTTTCTTGGGATGGCATGGTCTACCAAATGATCTGTGCGAACTTTTTTATATTATAATTTTATTATATGCCAAAACCAGCTACATTGGCTCACTTTCGCTAAATCCACATACGAACTAATTTCCCTGACTTTGTTGCAAAGATTGCAAGTTCCTATTTTCATAACCCTACTTTTACGTAGCTTGTTCTCACAAAGATACGATCTTTTTGGGATCTTTGAAGAAGTAAATAATTGAAATCTTTGTAATACTTGGTTGCAATGTTTTTTAGAGACAAAAGGTATTTTCCTATATCTGAATACAATAAATTTGTAATTCTGAAAAAATATAAAACTATTGCTAATTATAATAATTGTGTAATAATTAAAACATAAGTTTTTAAGTTAAGGTAGTGTTATGGGTAATCAATTGGAAGAAGTATCTAATCCAATAAATATTCAAGCAGATTTAGAAGAGAACAGTATGGTTGATGGAATAGAAAAGCGGTCAAAAGAACAAGGTTTTTATGCAACACAGACAATACCAATTTATCAAGTTAATCAAAATATTACGTATTCATATTTAGCTACGCTCGATAGTCACTTAAAAACAGATGAGCATTGTGTACACGAAAGTAATATACATACTGACTTACTTAATTTTGCTTTTCATGGTTCCTTAGAGAAAGTTCAAGATCTATTAAACAAAGGAGCTAGCGTTGAGACAGAAGACAACGATGGTAACACGCCTTTGCATTTTGCTGCTAGCAAGGGCCACTTCGTAATCGTTGAAGCCCTGTTAGAAAAAGGGGCTACTGTTGAGGTAAAAAACAATGAAGGCGCTACTACGCTGCATATTGCTGCTCAGATGGGTCACTTAAACGTAGTTCAATTTCTGCTAGATAATGGTACTGATGTTGATGCGCAAAAATATAATGGTGACACTGCCTTACATATTGCTGCTGAAGCAGGCAAATTAGAAGTAGTTCAATTTCTGTTAAAAAGAGGTGCTAGTTTTAAGGTAATAGACGATGAAGGCGCTACTGCGCTGCATGTCGCTGCTCAGATGGGTCACTTAAACGTAGTTCAATTTCTGCTAGATAATGGTACTGATGTTGATGCGCAAAAATATAATGGTGACACTGCCTTACATATTGCTGCTGAAGCAGGCAAATTAGAAGTAGTTCAATTTCTGTTAAAAAGAGGTGCTAGTTTTGAGATACGAGGTTATCAAGACTGCACTGCTTTGCATTGTGCTGCTATAGGGGGAAACTTGAAAATAGTTCAGTTTTTATTGGGCAAAATGAATAATGCTGACATACGAAAGAATAGTTTCAAATGTGTCTTGCATATTGCTGCTCGAAAGGGTTACTTAGAAATCGTTAAAGCTCTATTAGACAAAGGTACTGATATTAATGCAACAAACTATGACGGCGATACTGCTTTAAATGAAGCTGCTGGATGTGGTCGTTTGAAAGTAGTTCAATTTTTGTTAGACAAAGGAGCTAGTTTTGAAGCACGAAACGAAGAAGGATGCACTGCTTTGCATATTGCTTGTGAGGTGGGCTATTTAGGCATAGTTAAAGCTCTGTTAGAAAAGGGATCTGATGTTAATGTAGTAAGCAAAAAAAATGGCGATACTCCATTACATGAAGCTGCTAGAATGAATCGCTACGATATAGTTGAATATCTTGTAGAGGAAGAAAAGGCTACTATTGATGTAAAAAACTTTAGATGTGAGACTCCTTCCGATTTGGCGGATTCCAATGGTTACAAAGATATAGTTAAGTATCTTAGTCTTCGAGTAAGGGAGTGTCCCAAAACCTCGGGAAGTCTGGCTGACAATAAAAATGTGATACAGTATCAAAAAGTGACAGAAAATAAACACCTAACTATAACTAATAGAGCAATAAAGACCAGTTTCTGTGTAGGCATAATGACCATGTTGACAAGTGTAGCTATTGGATGTATTGCTATTCATCTTAGTTTATCAATATCAGCTACTGCTGCATTGATTGTTGGGGCCATTGCTGGTGGCATTACATATGCAGTATTAAAGCCTAGTAGTAGGCTAAATGAATGTGAAGTGAATAGGCAAAGCTTACCTCAAATGCCTAAGGACGAATGTTGCATGTCATATTAGTTCTTGCATTTTATGTCATGCGTGTAAAAATGGTGCGTAGTATTTTTAACCGAGGTGGAGTTATGGAATTGAATAAATTGCAGGAAGTATTAAGTACTGCTAACGCTGATGTTGGTTTAAGTAAGAGTAATGTAGTTAGTAAAATAGAAGAGAGATTAAAACAAGTAGATCCAGGTACATTGTGCCAATTAAGTTTTGCTGTTTTAAAAAACAACAAACAAATGGTAGAAACCCTTATAAAAGGAGGAGCTGATGTTAACACAATTGATGCGTACAATCGTGATCCATTATATTATGCTATCTCACAAGGGAACACAAGAATGGTAGAGATCCTAATAAAAAATGGAGCAAGTGTTAATAAGAAGTATAATGACGGAAGCACTCCTCTACATCATGCTGTCTTGAGCCAAAAAATAAAAATAGTAGAGTATCTTATAAACAATGGGGCTGATGTTAATGCGTTAGATGAAAAACGGCGCACTCCATTATACTTAGCTGGACGAAGTACACAAATGGTCTCGATTCTCATGAAGAAGGGAGCATTCCCTTTACTGGAAAACAGAGATATTGAATTTTTAAAGGATCTAGCTAAACGCATTAAAGATGATGATACAGAGTATTTAAAGGAGGTAAAGGTAGAACAGAAGGAGGGGCGGGTAGATGATAAGTATGAGTCAATTAAATACTCGTTGCTGCTTAGTGATAACAGCTCTTTGACCTCTATTATTAAAAGGGAAAAATTCAAAAATTTAATATCTGATTGGTCTTTCAACGTACCTGATTTAAAAGATAACCAAAAAAATTTGAATAAGGCACTGTTAAATCTTCTTACAGACTTTCCATTTTGTGACATTACAAGGTTTGAGGACTTTTTACACGATAACAAAGGTGATGATCTAAAAGCTGTTCTCAATCTTTAAAGGGGAGAATCCAAATTGACAATACTACATGTAATACAAGGTATGGAGTATTTAGCAGTGGAAAAAGACATAGGTTGTGCAGTTAGTGCATTTATGACTTTACTTTTAAAATCTGGTGCTGATCCTAACATAGTTAACAGTGAAGGGCAAACACCTTTGCACTATGCTGCTTATTATAATACTTTAAATATACCTTTGCTTCTGAAAAAAGGAGCACGTAGTCAACCTGACAGACAAGGAAAAACTCCTCTAGACATTGTAATTATTAACAAAAAACCTTTTGAAGTGAATCTTTTAGAACAGATCTTTTTAACTCAGGAGCAATTGGAAGCAAAAAATGATTTAGAAGGTGTTTGCGGTCATAGCTTTAACACTAATCGACTAAGAAAGTTTTTCAATCAGCACAAAGGAAATGAAGGTCTTAAAGAGATTCTCAATCTCCGTGATTGCGAAGGAAAGTCTCGAGTTTTTCAAAAGATTAGGGAGGCTTGTTATGGTAATGAAACTCATTTCAAAGAAGCAAAAAAGTTGCTGCTAGAAGCAGGAGCGATTGATTACGAAGAGTGGAAGGACAAAAAACGTTTGCCTAAGCTTAGAACTCTATGGGATGATTTAATATTAGATCAGTCGGAAAAGTTGAAAATATTTTTGGGTAGGGTAAATAAATCCAAAGATATAGATGAGTTAAAACGCGTTGTAAACGAAGCTATAGAACTTGGGGTAAGGCTGAACTTTCCTAACCAGGGTAGTATATACGGAAAGGTATATGAAAAGGAATATAGTTTTACAGATTTTGTGATAAGAAAGATTAGTGAATTAAGAAAGAGTTCCGAAGGTTCAAGGAATATAGAGGTTGCTAGTGGTATAGTATGTCAATTGATATCAAAAGGGGCAATTTTGTACAACATAAGCAGTATATATGTAATTGACGAACTGGAAGAGTTTGAAAGCCACAAAGCTAATATGAAAAACGCTTATGCAGATTATGAGAATCGTGCTTTAGATTTCATAACAATCGTTCAAAGCGCAACAAGTGGTAAGGTAAGAGACGTAAAAATCGACAACTCTACTCTCTGTCTTGAATATTCACAGGATAGTAAAGTAGATGTTGCAAAGATTACAAATGGAGCAAGGGGTTTAGGTATCACTCAGGAAGGTGTACAATACGGAAGAAATATAATAAAGATAGGTAAGAGTGAGGTAGAAATTATAACGGAAAACGCTATAAGGAATTATGTAGGCCTAGCAGATGGTAGTAATATAGTATTGACTTTCGATACTGGCTTGGGAGAGTTGGAAGTGAGATTATACCCTGATAAGCAAAATCTAATAAAGGTAGAAGTAGAAGATCAAGAAAAGTGGAAAAAATTACAGAATTGTGAGGAACGAATAGGGGAAAAATGTTTGCTTGGTGGGTGTTCAGTACGTGATGCTATTGAACGAGGTTTTTTTACTAGATCTGGAGAGTTGATTCGTTCTGAAACAATTAGTCAATCTGATGCAACAAAAGTGGGCCCTTGGGCAAAGCGCGAAAAAATGAGAAAAGCTTCAAGTCTTGAAGAAACAGTAGGCCGTTCTCTATAATGAAGTGATGGTGATGTTAAGTTAACATTTTAAAAGATTTTTTGAGAAATTTGTCTTATTTGTATCTGTTCAGCCTGTAAAAGACAAGATTTGATCTGACAGACAAGAATTAACTGACAGAAGAATTGAGGTAGTCAAAACTAATATCAGGCTCTTGTGTAATGCTACTAATATTTTTCTGAAAAGCAATATATTTGCTATCAAGAAAAGTTTGCATAGGCGTTTTGCCATAGCAATATTTACCCGAGTGAGGTCTTGTCTCATTATAAGAACGCAACCAATGATCAACATCAATCTGTAGATCTTCCAAAGAACTGTAGATTTTCTTTCTAAAGATGATATTGTAACACTCATCTTGCATGGTTCTATGAAACCTTTTACATATGCCATTAGTCTGTGGAGAGTTGGCTTTAGTTCTAGAATGATCGATGTTTTCTATGCCCAAATAAAGCTGATAAGCGTGATTTTCGGGCTTGCCACAGTACTCCGTACCCCTATCAGTTAAAATGCGTAATAATGGAATTTTCTGCTCATCAAAAAATGGAATAACTCTATCGTTGAGAAGATCTGCAGCTGTAATAGCTGTTCTGTCCGTGTAAAGTTTAACCATTGCAACTCTGGAATAAGTATCAACAAAAGTTTGCTGATAAATGCGCCCTATACCTTTGATATTGCCCACATAATAGGTATCTTGAGAACCCAAATAACCTGGATGTTGCGTCTCAATTTCACCATGAGCTTCCCTTTGTTCTTTCACTTTTTCTAAAGCTGCAAGTTGTTCTTCAGTTAAAATGATTCCGTCTTGAGCTACTTTTGTCTCTAGTGCTTTAAGTCTCTTTTTGAGAGTTTCAAGGTCATTTCTTAGCCATACAGACCTTACTCCTCCCTGAGAAATTATTATACCTCTTTTTCTCAGTTCATTTGCAGCTCTTTCTTGCCCATATGCTGGAAATTCTGTTGCTATACCAATCACTGCTCTTTCTATATCGTCGGAAACTCTGTTTGCTAATAGCGGTTTTTTCTTACTTATTTCATGTAATGCTTCCTCTCCTCCATTTTCATATAACTCCTTAAAGCGATAAAATGTATCTCTTGAGTATCCCATCACTTTGCATGCTTGAGACACATTTCCTAGTTGTTTTGCTAGTTCTAATAATCCTAGCTTTGGTTTTAATATTTTTGTCTGTATTGTACTCATATCTAACACTCCTTTATTTTTATTATTTTTAACTTACTTTTTTAAAGTGTCAGGTCAAGTCTTATTTAATACACTTTTCTTGATAGCAAATATATTGCTTTTCAGAAAAATATTAGTAGCATTACACAAGAGCCTGATATTAGTTTTGACTACCTCAATTCTTCTGTCAATTAATTCTTCTCTGTCAGATCAAATCTTGTCTTTTACACCTTCCACTAGCTTTACTACGCTCGTCACCTTACGCAGCATAATGGTTCGTTCCAGGTTGCTGGCTAGGCTTTGCCTGGGTTGGATTTTCACCAACTGAACTTTACGCACTTCTTGGCGCACTCATGATGTTTTTCCCCCTATTAAGATTTATTGATTTAGTTGTAGTAGTTGAAATAGCAAACCGGTTAAGTTGCCTAGTTTGGTTCTTTTTTTCAATCAAAGGTATTCTACTGTTTTAAATTCCCTGTAAAGATTTAGCTTATCTTTTACATCTAAACAGCATTAACACGATTTGGCTTTTTGTAGATGAGTAATTCTCTAGGGATTATCCTATTGAATTCTATGATATTATTTTTTGTAACATTATTATACACGTCATGGCATTAAGGGTATTTATGACTCAAAACTTGTTTTTGACCTGCAGGCTCAATGACAAAATTCAGTAAAAAACTCAGGGTATCTTTTGGCGGATTACATAACATTATAGCGGCTGCATGTCTTTTAAAATTTTTCTACATTCAGCCAAATCGCGCTTAAACTAAGCGTCAGCACATTATTATAGCGCCAATTTAAAGTATTAGAGAGTCAAAACTCGCACTACGGGGTTTCTTTTGCCTTTTTTTTCATTTGGTAAATTTCTTAAATATTTATAGTTAAACGACAATCGTCATACCGCTACGTGTTAGCGGCTAAGAGATACCGCGGCGGTATGACGGTTAAGTATCCCGCTACTTGTTAGCAGGATCTATGCTAAGAGATACCGTGACGGTATGACGTAGAAGCTATACTTTTATAAATTTGTTAAGTGGAATTTTTATATTGAGTAATTGTATTTATAATACATTATTTTGTATAATTGATTTTTTAAATTATTATATTAACTCTAATATTTTTGATTTAATGAAAGATGATATTATTTATCACTCTCACTTAGGCGTATACGGTTT
The DNA here is from genome assembly GCF_964028365.1 of Wolbachia endosymbiont (group A) of Udea olivalis. Classification (NCBI taxonomy): domain Bacteria; kingdom Pseudomonadati; phylum Pseudomonadota; class Alphaproteobacteria; order Rickettsiales; family Anaplasmataceae; genus Wolbachia; species Wolbachia endosymbiont (group A) of Udea olivalis. Next base: position 678,955 of record NZ_OZ034773.1, on the reverse strand, counting down.
AATTTTAAAACCTAAAAGTATAGTTTTGGTGAAAAAAAGTCGAGGTCCTTATAAAGGGTTGTTTGATTTACCAGGTAGAAATTGCTGAAACGCTTGAAGAGGCACTTGTAAGAGAAATTAGAGAAGAAACAGGTTGTTTAGTGAAACAATACGACCAAATCCAAACAGTTACTAGCCTATATCATTATAATGAAGACAATGTAAATAAATGTCTAAAACATATAGCAGTTTTATACAAAATTGAAATCATAGGAGAAATAAAGCGAGAATCTGATGGAAAAGATTCTGATGGTTGTATATGGCAAAGTATAGATACTATAAACTATAAAAAAATTTCTCCGATAGTTCATATAGCAAGTAAATTCATAAAATGAAGACTATTATTTTTATTACAGGTGTATCTACGGTTGGAAAATCAAGTTTGGCTCATATATTAGGTTCAAAGCTTTTTATGCCTAGAAACTTTGCAATTCCACTAACTATAGCTAACCCAAGAAAGGTTTCCCTACGTCATACCGCCGCGGTATCTCAGCATAGATTCCGCTAACGAGTAGCGGAATGACGAATTTGTTGTTTTTCAAATTGTAGGTAAACCTAAGCCACTTTAGCTATACTTGTAGAGAAAAAAGAATAGATGATGATCCTAAATATTTAATAAATTTGACTACCGAGGAATTTCAAAAATCTCAATTTTTTATTAATTGTGAGATGTGGTACATTCTATCTTCATACAGCTTCCTCTTCATACCTCAACTAATGAAATTAGAAGCATCAACTCCCTTCTGCAAGCAAGCAGCAATAACAGTGTTCATCATTAGAAATGCAATGGTCATTGGGCCAACGCCCCCGGGTACTGGGGTAATAGCTTTGACTTTTTCTTTTATTCCCCCGAAGTCAACATCACCTACGAGCTTACTTTGTTCTCCTACGTTAACGCTATTTATGCCAACATCGATCACTATTGCACCTTTCTTTATCCAGTCTGCTTGAACAAAATTTGGCTTTCCGACTGCTGCAACTACTATATCCGCTTTAGAGCAATATTCAGCTAAATCTTTGCTTTGTGAATGCAAGATGGTGACAGTGCAGTTTTCTTGCAATAGCAGGTAAAACATTGGCTTGCCCACGATATTTGACCTACCAATTACCACTGCGTTTTTACCGGAAAGGTTCTCTTCAATTGACTTAATTAAATGCAAAGAACCTTTAGGAGTGCAAGGTATAAGGCAGTTTTTTTCACCTTTAACTAATTTGCCAACGTTTTCATCATGAAAGCCATCTACATCTTTTTCAACACTTACTGTGTTAATTACTCTGCTTGCACTAATATGATTTGGTAAAGGCAATTGCACTAAAATGCCATGCACAGATGGATCTTCATTTAATTCATTGATTTTTTCAATTAATTCATCTTCTGAAATATTATCAGGCAAAACAATGGTCTCAGAACTTATGCCTATTGATTCTGCTTTTTTCTGTTTGTTGCGAACATAAACCTGACTTGCTGGATTGCTGCCCACGAGAATTACTTTCAGGCAAGGAAAAATGTTATACTCTCTCTTTAAAATATCAATTTTTTGTGATAGCCTCTCACATAGGTCGTTTGCTATTTTTTTACCATCAATAATAATTGTCACTTCCTTGCCACTCCTTAAAGTCGGGTAATTTGATATCAAATAAATCCAATACTTTGCCAACAGAATGATTAATAATATCATCCAACGATTTTGGTTTAATATAAAAAGCTGGTACTGGTGGAGCAATAATTGCTCCCATCTCCGTTAATTTTAACATATTTTGTAAATGCCCAAGATGCAGTGGTGACTCTCGCACCATAAGAACTAACTTTCTTCTTTCTTTTAGCGTTACATCTGCAGCCCTTGTCAATAGATTGGAAGTAACACCTGATGCGATTTCAGACATTGTCTTCATAGAGCATGGTGCTACAATCATCCCTGAGGTTTTAAATGAGCCGCTTGCTATTTTTTCTCCAATCTTTTCTTCAGAATAGTAAAAATCTGCAAGTGATGTAATATCTTCAAGTTTTTCTTTAATCTCGTGAGCTAAAGTTATTTTCCCAGCACGACTTATCACTAAATGAGTTTCATAATCGACGTCTTTCAACGCTTCTAAAATACGCACACCGTAAATAGAACCAGATGCTCCACTTATTCCAATTACAATTCTGCTATTCACTTAACTCTTCTTCGTAGCTCATTCCCAATGCACGTTTATAGGTATCAAGCAATATTTCTTGTTCCTCTCTGTCATCATCATCCATCTTCCTCAGCCTAATAATTTGTTTCATCACTTTTATATCCCAACCTTCATCTGCGGCTTTTGCATATACATCACGAATGTGATCTTGCACATCCCTCTTTTCTTGTTCAAGTTTTTCGATTCTCTCTATGTAACCCTTCAACTCTTCAGCCGTTATTTTTACTGTATCTTCCATGAAACTCCACTAATTAATTGCTGCCACTAATATTACCAGTTTTTACTTGCACTTCAACAACAGTAATAATATTTTTATCTTTTTTTAAAATCTTAAAGCGAAAACCATACATGGAAAACTCCTCGCCTTCGTCAGGAATGCGCTCTATTTCATTCACAATCATACCTGCTAGAGTTGTAGCTTCTTCATCAGGGAGATTCCAGTATAACTGCCTGTTAATGTCCCTAATAGTAGATTTTCCTTCTATGTGATACATATTATCAGATATTTTCTTTATAAAATTCTCCGTAATCAAATCATGTTCATCCGAAATTTCTCCAACTATTTCTTCCAGTATATCCTCAAGAGTTACAATTCCCTGCAGTGCTCCATACTCATCAATAACAAATGCAAGGTGTTTCCTGTTCTTACGGAAGTTGTGAAGTTGCACGCTGAGCGGTGTACTTTCTGGTATGAACCAAGGCCTTGACATAACTTGGGTAATGTCAACTCCTTCCGCTTTATTATTCTTTTCACGCAAAGCATTTATTAGAGCTTTCACGTGAATTACACCTACAATGTTATCTGGTTCCTTCTGCCATAAAGGTACTCTACTGTGACTGCTGGTTAAAATCTCTCTTATTAACTCTTCTTTATTCCGATCTATATCAAGAGAAAATAGGTTTCTTCTATGGGTCATAATTTGTGATATCTCTGTCTCAGCCAAATCAAGTATGCTGCTTAGCATATCTAAATCCTGTTGCAACATAGTTCCTTCACTGCGGTGAAGAGTAATCATATTACGCATTGCATCCGCTGCAGATATCACTTCCTTATCTTTATGCAGCCCACATAATTTTAGGATGAGGTTAACAATAAATTGAATACCTAGTGTCAATGGAGAAAAAATCTTTACAAAAAACAATACAAAATAAGCAGAAAATGATGCAAATTTTTCAGGATTTTGAATAGCATAAGTTTTTGGTAGAACTTCGCAGAACAATAAAATACAAAATGTCATTATAATTGTTGATAGGAGAATGCCCTCATTTCCAAAAAGATTGATAAATATTGCTGTAAATAAAGCAGAGCAAGTAATATTAATAATTGTATTGCCGAGCAATACCGTTCCTATTGTCAATTCTTTCCTATTTAATAAGCGATCTATTACCCTGGCTTTTTTGTTACCGTCTAGCTTTAGCTTATTAACTCGAGAACGGCTAATTGAGGTTAAGCCTATTTCTGCTCCTGAGAACAAAAACGATAAAACTAACAAAACAAAAATTGCTGATGATACTAAGACCAATAACCAATCCATTAAAGTACGATGTTATTGTGATAAAAAATAAAATTAATTTTACATGTTATGAGAGGCATTTGCAAGCCTGAATTTATATTGCCGAATTTTATATACCTTTAATCTTAAAAAACAAATCATAAAGCATATTACACGCTGCGTTCACATGCTCATCCTCAATGATAAGTGGTGGGGTTACCCTTACTACTTTGTTGTTTAAAACCCTAGTTATTATTAAACCTTTATCAAGAGATCGACTAATAATTTTATCAGCTACAAGAGTTGCTAGTTCTATTCCCATTAGTAACCCTTCTCCACGAACTTCTAAAATCATCTCAGGAAATTCTTTAGCTAAAAGCAACAGCTTTTCTTTTAAATATTTACTAATTCTTTTAACATGATCAAAAAAGCCTTCTTTTAGCATTATATCGAGCACTGCATTACCAACAGTCATGGCAAGTGGATTGCCACCATAGGTTGATCCATGAGTTCCTGGAGTAATTGCTTCTGCTATATAATCTTTCACTAAACATGCAGCTACAGGAAAACCGTTACCCATAGCCTTCGCACAGGTTAGCATATCAGGTTCAATGCCGACATTTTGATAATGAAATAAAGAACCGATGCGTCCATATCCGCACTGCACTTCATCAAAGCACAAAATTATTCCTTGAGCTTTTGTTATTTCCCTTACTTTTTGAAGATATTCTACGTCTAGTGGATATACTCCACCTTCACTTTGTATGGGCTCTAAAAACACAGCAGCTGTCTCATCGCTGATTTTTTTCTCCAAAGCTTTAATGTCATTTCTTGGCACTTTATCAAAACCAGAAAGAAGCGGAGCAAAACCTTCGCGTGATTTTTCACTGCCTCCAGCAGAAATTGCAGCAATACTGCGGCCATGAAACCCTCCTTCAATTGTAATAATACGATTACGTTTTGCTTGCCCTTTCAAGTAAAAATAACGACGAATAAACTTAATTGCAGCTTCTGTTGCTTCAAGCCCACTTGAGCAGAAAAAAACTTTATCTGCAAAAGTAAGAGTTGTTAAACGCTCGGCAAGCCTTTCTTGCTCGGGAATAGTAAAAATGTTAGAGCAGTGCCATAGTGAGCTCAATTGCTCTTTCAGCTTATCTGTAATGTATGGATGACAATGCCCTAAAGAAGTTGTAGAAATACCTGCAGCAAAATCTAAATATTTTTTACCACCTCTATCAAAAAGATATACCCCTTCTCCCCTAACTATAGGAGTGTCAAGTCTATTATACGCATTAACAACATGATCCATTTTATAAGTATTGTGGTGTTATCTATACTATACCTGAAATGAATCCATTAACACAAAGCTTTTCCTTTAACCTCTTATGCTACTTCAACTAAAAATTTGGCTAATGCAAACCTTTTTTGTCATTCTATAGCTAAAGTGACTTGGTTTTACCAACACTTATTAGCCATTGTAAAAGTTTTTGTTTCTATTGAATGATAGTTGTAGCCTATGCAAGAAGTTTATTGACTTTGAGCGCACTTTAGCCTATACAATTTTAATATCTTAAACTACTGGACATGCCCGATCTAAAGACAATGATGTTAAATTTTGGACCTCAGCACCCAGCTGCACATGGAGTGTTGCGTCTTGTTTTAGAGATGGATGGTGAAGTGATCGAGAGGGCAGATCCCCATATTGGGCTTCTGCACCGCGGTACTGAAAAATTAATAGAACATAAAACGTATCTTCAAGCTTTGCCTTATTTTGATCGCCTTGATTACGTATCACCAATGTCACAAGAGCATGCATATTCACTTTGTGTGGAGAAATTGTTGCAATGTGAAGTGCCAATTAGGGCAAAGTATTTACGTGTCTTGTTTTGTGAACTGACGAGAATACTAAATCATTTACTGAACGTTTCTTCTCAAGCACTTGATGTTGGAGCAATGACCCCTCTTTTATGGCTCTTTGAAGAAAGAGAAAAAATACTGGAATTTTACGAAAGAGCTTCAGGTGCAAGGTTTCACGCAGCTTACATCAGGCCAGGTGGAATTGCAGCAGATGTTCCAGAAGATTTGATTGAGGATATTGCAAAGTTTATAGAGCAATTTCCAAAATATATAGACGATGTTGATGAACTTTTAACAGAAAATAGGATATGGAAGCAACGCACTGTAGGAATTAGTGAAATATCAATTAAACAGGCACTTGATTGGGGCTTTAGTGGCCCAATGTTGCGCGCTGCTGGGCTTGCTTGGGATTTGCGAAAAAGCCAGCCATATGAGATATATGATCAACTAGATTTTGATATACCGATCGGCCAAAATGGCGACTGTTATGACCGTTATCTAGTTAGAATGGCAGAGATTAGGCAATCTATCAGTTTGGTGAAGCAGTGCATAGAGAAAATGCCTGAAGGGCAAATAAAAACTGAAGATAGAAAAATTTCTCCACCGTCAAGAGCAGAGATGAAAAAATCTATGGAAGCTCTGATTCACCATTTTAAGCTCTATTCAGAAGGATATCACGTACCAGAAGGTGAGGCTTACGCAGTTGTTGAGGCACCAAAAGGTGAGTTTGGAGTGTATATAGTTTCAGATGGTACCAATAGACCTTATAGGTGCCGAATAAGAGCACCTGGCTTTGCGCATTTACAAGCCTTAGACTTTATGGCAAAAGGACACATGCTTGCTGACGTTGCAGCAATTATTGGCTCACTCGATATAGTTTTTGGTGAGATTGATAGGTAATCATTGGTACCCGTTCAGGCAATGGCGTCATGCAAGTAGCTGACACATAACTGTACGAACATTTGTTTGCAAAGGCAGTATGTTAAGTGTTATAGCCGATTTTGCCTCAAACACAAAGGCAGTGCCTTGACTACTTGGATCCAGAAAAATTGATTGTGTACTATACAACATTTTCGATTAAAAGCGTAACCGTTCACTGTTAGACTGCATTCTGTGATTTTTAGCAAAACATGATCTTTCATTTGAGCTTCCTTCAATTTAAAATAAATACAGAAAATTGCTGCCTATAGCTAAACTGACCTTACCCAGAAAAAGTGGAGAGAAAGAAAGGAGTTTTTTCGGGTAAAATAAAATTTTGGAGGATTAGAAATGGCAAGAGAATATACGGCAGAATTCAAATTGGAAGCTGTTAAGCTGGCAAATGAACAAAGAAAGGTAAGTCAACCAGTTGCAAAAGTAGCAAGAGATCTAGGAATAAGGGATAGTGTATTAGGAAAATGGATGAAGAAATATAACGAAAAAAAGTCAGCGGCAAATGCATTTCCAGATGTAGCACCTTATGACAAAGAGAGATTTGATTTACAAAGCAAGAGTAACAAGGGAAAGAGACATTAAAAAAAAAGCCCTGGCCAGTCAAAAAGAGTAAAATATTTTTTTATATAGTAACTGCTATAAAGTACAGGAATTATGTAGGATTTTCTGCTAGTGGCTACTATAAGTGGACCACAAGAAAAATAAGCAGTAGAGAATCAGCAAATAAAGAGTTATTAGCAGATATTCAAAAAATATATCAAGCTTCTAAATGTAGATATGGAGCTCCTAAAATTCATGCTGAATTAAAGGCTTTGGGTAAAAGTTGCAACTTAAAAACAGTGCAAAGTATTATGCAGAAAAATGGTATTCAGGCTATATTGAGAAGAAAATTTAAAATTAAGAAACAACAAACGGACAGTAGCTCCCAATATATTAGACCAAAACTTTATTGTCGATCAACCAAATAAAGTATGGGATTACTTATATAAAAACCAAAGAAGGATGGCTATATTTGGCAACAATAATCGATCTATATTCACGCATGGTAGTTAATGAGCAGTTCAATAAATAAACAATTGGTTATGGACTCTTTATTAATGGACGTTAACAAGCGTAAACCTGCCAAAAATCTACTATTACATAGTGATCAAGGTTCACAATATACTTTGCAAGGTTATCAATATCTCTTATCCATAAAAAACATAGATGAGTCATAAAGGTTGTTGTTACGACAATTCTGTTGTGGAAAGCTTCTTCAGTTCTCTAAAAAGGGAGTTACCAATAGACACCTCTCGGCACTCTAAACAGCATATCAAAACTGCTATATTTGAATATATAGAAATTTTTTATAACAAACAACGTCACTATTAACTATTGCATTCCAGAACAATTTGATGCATCATTCTTTTTGTAAAAAACATTCCAAACTTTCTCTCCACTTTTTCTGGGTAAGGTCAATAAACTATAACATTTTTACTTAATTTTGTCAACTTCTCTATTCGTTGAAAAAACAATCTTGCATAAAAAAATCAACTCATCTCTTCCAAAGGCTCTATATTGAAGATAGAAAGTCCAGAAGCGATGACGTGCGCTAAGGCTTGCACGAGAAACATTCTTGCAGCGGTGAGGTTTAAGTTGTCTTCCAGTATGAAACGCATGTTTAAATCACTCTTGCCATACCCCCATAAAACGTGAAACGCTTCTGCAACTTCAAGTAAGTAGAAAGTAATTCTGTGTGGCTCACAAAGCCTTGCTGCAATTTCTACCACATCTGGCCACTTTGCTAAGGTTTTTATGAGGAAGAGCTCTCCACCTGTCCTTAAAAGTGAAGGATCTGCTGTTGGGAGCTCTTTTGGAGCATTACGCATTAACGAATGAGCACGAGCATGCGCATATTGCACGTAAAAAATAGGGTTGTCTTTTGACTGTTCTTTAACTTTAGCAAAATCAAAGTCCAAGACCATATCATTCTTGCGTGTTAGCATTATAAAACGAGTTATGTCCCTGCCAACTTCTTCCACTACATCCCTTGCTGTGAGGAAATTTCCTGATCTTTTGGACATCTTAACAGGTTTGCCGTTCTCGAAAAAATTCACAATATTATGCAGTTTTACCTCTATTTTTGCTTGATCATCACTGAGCGCAGAGACAACTGCTTTGAGTCTTTTGACATAACCGCCGTGGTCACTACCAAGCTCTACGATCATATTGTTAAAACCACGCGATATCTTATCAAAATGGTAAGCGATATCCGAGGCAAAATAAGTCCAACTGCCGTCCTCTTTCTTCAATGCACGGTCAACGTCATCACCAAATTTTGTAGAGCGAAATAGCATCTCTTTTCTGGAAGTCCAATTTTCGCTTTCTTTGCCTTTTGGTTTCTCCAGGTACCCTTCATACACTAGACCCTTGTCAGACAATATCTTTATACTCTCTTCAATTTTGCCACTTTTTTGTAGCTCATACTCTGAAGTAAAAACATCATGATTTACTCCAAGTAAGTTCATGTCTTCCTTTATAATTTCTAAGATAGAACTTAAAGTATAGTCTCTAATCACTTGATTATCTTGCTTTTCTAGAAGCTCTGCGCCATATTTTTTGGCCAGCCCCTCCCCTATCGGTTTTAAATATTCACCTGGGTATAAACCTTTTTCAACACTAATTTTTTCTCCCAGAGCTTCTTTATATCGCAAATACACTGACCGAATTAGCGTATCTATCTGTGCTCCAGCATCATTAATATAGTATTCCTTAGTAACTTTATAACCAACTTTTTTCAATAAATTTGCCAGAACGTCACCAAATACTGCCCCTCTTGCATGACCAATATGCAGTGGACCAGTTGGATTTGCAGATACAAATTCAACATTGATGGCCTGATTGTTCCCTATATCTAGGGTGCCAAACTCTGTTTTTAGCTCATTTATTTGTTTTAAAATTCCATGCCACACTTCTATTTTTAAGTGCATGTTGATGAAACCAGAGCCTGCTATTTCCACTTTTGCAACTTCATCAAAAAGTTCAAATTCTTTGGCTAAAACCTCTGCAATTTCAATGGGATTCTTCTTTTCATGCTTTGCAAGCACCATAGCAACATTTGTGTAAATGTCTCCATGGACTCTATTGCTTGGAGGCTCTATGATAAAGTTTGCTGCACTTGTGCTTATAACACCCCTTTGTTTCAACTCATTCAATTTACTAAATATTAGAGAGGAAATCTGCTTAAAAATGTTCATTCACTATATTGCTATAAAATCTATAGCAGTATAGTGAATAAGTGGGACTAGTTGAAGGTTTATCTTAACTATTTTATCTTCCTGGATCAGAGTTTATATTAAGTCGTTGCCGTAACCATGGTAAGAGAAAGCCATACCTTTGCTGTAACCATCATTACCAGCATCAGGCTCTTCAACATCATCAGGTTCTTTAACATCATCAGGTTCTTTAACATCATCAGGTTCTTTAACACCATCAGGTTCTTTAACATCATCAGGCTCTTTCTCTTTCTTTAGTTCATTCTTAATATTTTCTTTCAGTTCATTCTTAGTCTTATCATCAATCTCACACTTAAGACCTTTCTTCAGTTCATTCTTAATACTTTCTTTCAGTTTATTCATAGTCTTATCATCAATCTCACACTTAAGACCTTTCTCCAGTTCATTCTTAATATTTTCTTTCAGTTCATTCTTAGTCTTATCATCAATCTCAAACTTAAGACTTTTCTCCAGTTCATTCTTAATATTTTCTTTCAGTTTATTCATAGTCTTATCATCAATCTCACACTTAAGACCTTTCTCCAGTTCATTCTTAATATTTTCTTTCAGTTCATTCTTAGTCTTATCATCAATCTCAAACTTAAGACTTTTCTCCAGTTCATTCTTAATATTTTCTTTCAGTTCATTCTTAGTCTTATCATCAATCTCACACTTAAGACCTTTCTCCAGTTCATTCTTAATATTTTCTTTCAGTTCATTCTTAGTCTTATCATCAATCTCAAACTTAAGACCTTTCTCCAGTTCATTCTTAATATTTTCTTTCAGTTCATTCTTAGTCTTATCATCAATCTCAAACTTAAGACTTTTCTCCAGTTCATTCTTAATATTTTCTTTCAGTTCATTCATAGTCTTATCATCAATCTTACACTTAAGATCTTTACCACATTTATCATAAATCAACTTACCCTTGTTGACTTTACAATCATCCAACTTTGTGAACAAATTAATTTTCAACATATCACTGACATAGCACGTATCAAGTGGCAATATACGTACATGATTTGCATTTTTTTGATTCGGACAAGAAAAAGTATTCGTTGGCATAAAATATCTCCATTAGTAAATAAAATTATTAAAAAATTAACCATAAGATGGAAGTGTGTACTAACAATGTACACACTGTATTACTTTTATATAATATGAACAGTGCCTTCTAACACTGACATATTGTGGGTAGAAAAAAAGGCTTCAGCACTTTTTGCATCTAATATAGAAGAGTTTATTACTTCTACACATTTATCACATTCAGAATTGTTTTCACAACTGCCCACAAGTTTACCATCTATAACCTGAAGGTTGTTTTTAGCATTCTGAATAGTTTTTGCACATTCTTTAAACTTGTAGCCTGTTGGCTCTCTGGTCTCAATATCAAGAATATCATCAGTTATTGGGTTGACCGTTATTGCAAGCTTTGAAAAATCAACGATTGTTTTAGATTCAGGTTCAGGCTTAACTTGTGGACAAGGGGGACAAGCAGGACAAGCAGGAGCAGGGGGGCAAGCAGGAGCAGGGGGGCAAACAGTATCAGGACAAGCAGGAGCAGGGGGGCAAGCAGGAGCAGGGGGGCAAACAGTATCAGGACAAGCAGGACAAGCAGGAGCAGGGGGACAAACAGTATCAGGACAAGGTGGTATATTTAAATCGAATTCGGGAAGCTGTATATTTAATTCGAGTCCATCATGCCGCGAGTCAAAGCGGTTATGGCAACGTGGGTCAAAGTTATGATGGTACCGTGGGTCAGTTATGCAAGCCATACGCGTCAAGTTAAGGAAAAGTGTAAGTAAAGTTGATAGAGTGAAGGAAAATAATAAGGTATAAATTCTCTTGGATATATGAATGAGAGAACTTACAATGGACAGAATAGCTTGCTTATCAAAAGACCTCAATGAATTCTTTAATGAAAAAGCAGACGAAATATCAATTGCAGTAGGTTTTATAAAAAGAAAGAGAAAACTTAATGGCTCATCATTCATAAAAGCTATGGTTTTTGGTAACATAGGAGTTGATGATTGCAGCATAGAAACAATGTGCCAATTGCTAAATGAAGACTCGATAGAAATTACAAAACAGGGTTTAGATTTTAGGTTTAGTGAAGAAGCAGTTGAGTTCATGAAAAAAATGTATAACGAAGCTTTGTGTTTATTTAAAAAAAGTCTACAGATTGATTGCAAAATTTTACAGCAATTTGGAAGCGTTAAATTATTGGATAGCAGCTACATTAGCCTGCCCAGTAGCATGGAAGATATGTACAAAGGATATGGCAGTAGCTATAGAGATTGTGAGAATAATACCAAATCAGGAATAAAGCTACAGTTAGTCTTTGATTACCTGAATCAAGCGCTAGATAAGTTAAATTTTATGGAAGGAATAAGGTCGGATCAAGGTTATAGGGATTATCTGAACGGTTTATCAGCCAATGATTTGCTAATATTTGACTTGGGCTACTTTGTGCCTAGTTCTTTTAAACAGATTGATGAAGCAGGTGCATATTTTGTTAGTCGTTATAAGTCTGATACCAATATATATGATATAGAAACAAATCAAAAAATAGAGCTATTGGAGTATTTGGAAGGTCAATTATCTTCAGAAAAAGAAGTATTATTAGGAAAGGAAGTAAAAATTAAGGTAAGAATTATATGTCAAAAGCTAACTGAAGAACAGTCTATGGCTAGAAGAAGAAAGGCTAATAAATTAGCAAAGTCACATGGATATACATCTTCTCAAAAGAATCAAAAGTTATTAGATTGGTCAATATTTATAACTAATGTTCCAGAGAGTAAAATTAATGCTGAACAAATATTGACGGTTTATAGAGTAAGATGGCAAATCGAATTACTATTTAAACTATATAAAAGTCATATCAATCTTGATAAACTAAAAGGAAAGACAAATCCATTTAGAGTATTGTGCGAGCTATACGCAAAATTATGTGCTATTCTCGTATTTCACGGAATGATTGGCTGTGTAAAACTAAAAAAGAACACGGAGCTCAGTTTAACAAAGGCATTTATTGAATTGAAAAGGCGGGTTAGAGAGCTCTTTTTGATATTAAACAATATTGTCAATAATTTAAAAATTTTTCTAAAAAAGCTTACTATAATCTGGTCAAAGTTTTCTTTGAAAGACAGATATAGGAAGACCAGGGTATCTACTTTAAGCTCTCTACATTCCTTAACTTGACGCGTATGGTTTTTTGAACATTCCCTGTTAAGATGCCTAATCTACTTTCAGCCCCTCAGTATGTAAACTGCGTGGTAAAGACTCTAATTCCTTTGCAGCACTTAAACTTTTATTTTTTGCATGTATACCAAGCTTATTGAATTCTCGAGCAGCAGGAAACACCCTTGCTTCAAGAGAGCCAGCAGTTTTATTATAATGATCAACAGCACTTTTTAAGCTCCTGCGCAAATTATCAAAGTTTTCACCCATTGTGCAAATGCGCTCATATAAAATATGACCTAGTTCACTGATTTTCTTTGCGTTTTCAGCTATCATCTCTTGCTTCCATCCATACGCTATTGCTCTCAGCAACGCAATTAGAGTGATCGGTGTTGCAATGATCACTTTTTTTTCCACTCCAATCTCTATCAAAGCAGGCTCATATTCCAGTGCTGCGCTAAAAACCCCCTCCCCTGTTAAGAAAAGCACCACAAGTTCTGGCGTATTTTCAAATTGATTCCAATACTCTTTTTTACCCAAGTCATTTATGTGTTTTTTTATTGCCAGGGAATGGTTCTTTAATTTCTCCTTTTGTATTTGCAAATCATTTTGTGATATAGCATCCATGTAAGAATCAAGCGGCACTTTAGCATCTATTATTATTTGCTTTCCAGATGGCATTTTGATTATTAAATCAGGACGCAATAAATTATCCTCGTTTTTATCAATCACTGACGGCTGAGTAAAAAAATCGCAATACTCAATCATTCCTGCCATTTCTACCACTCTTTTGAGTTGCATTTCACCCCATTTGCCCCTAATGTGAGGTTTCCTCAGGGCATTAGCAAGGTTGGAAGTTTGGTTCATCAGCGCTCCAATTTGCTCCTTTAAACCTTCATAGGCCCCTACCCTCTCCTTTTCTAGCTCACGTATTTCATTATCGAATTTTTCTAATTTTTCTTTTATTGGAGTTACAACTTCGTTGATCGTTGCTTGTCTTTTTTTGAAATCGCTTTCCGTTTCTTTTAATTTACTATCGATTACTTCCTTTGCTAAGTTCAGAAAATTATTGTTATTTGTTTGCAAAGCATCAAGAGAGAGCGCTTTAAAAGTGTTTGTTAATCTCTCCTCTGCTTTTGTTAGTAATTCTATTTCCTTTTTCTTTTCCTCACGTTCTTTTTGCAGAGTTACTTCAAGTTCTGCTCTTTTGACCCTTAAATCAACTATTTCTTCATTCTTCGTAAGCAAAGTTTGCTTTGTTTCTTGAAGTTCTTGCTCTAATTTACATAAATTACCCTCAAGGTTTGCTTTCTTTTCGCTCAGTTTTTTTACGATAATGTAGAAAAATAGTAATAGAGAGACAACCAGAGCTATAGAATTGAAAAGCATCAGAATAAAAAAGCTGTATTTACAATTCTATATGATTTTTGTGTGTATAAGAAAGAAAAAAGGAGCACCTAAAGAGGTGACCTTACCCAGAAAAAGTAGAGAGAAAGTTAAGACGTTTTTATCATGAGAATAAATTGTGCAGGAATGCAATAGTTAATAGTAGAATGTCTACGTTATTTGTTACAAAAGATTTCTATGTATTCAAATATGGCAGTTCTGGTTTGTTGAGCGAGAAGTATCAATAAGCAGCTCCCTTTTAAGTGAACTTTTCTGCAACAGAGTTATCGTAACAACAGCCCTTATGGCTCATGCTGGAAATGATGTTTTTTGTATTCAATAGAAATTGGTAATTTTGAGAGGTATACTGTGACCCTTGATCGCTATGTAACAGCAGATTTTTATCGGGTTTGCGTTTATCAACGGCCATCAATAAAGAATCTATAACTAATTATCATGTTACTCATTAACCACCATGCGTGAATATAGGTCAATTATTGCCGCCAACAACCTTCTTTAGTTTTTATGTAGGTAATCCCAAACTTTATTTGGCTGATCAGTAGTAAAATTTTGATCCAATGTGTTCGGAGCCACAACTCGGTTGCTTATTTGCTGTTTTTTATTTTTGAACCTTCGTCTAAGCTTGGTTTTAATGCCATTTTCTTGCATAACACTTTGTACTGTTTTAATTTTTGCCTAAAGCTTTTAATTCAGCGTGAATTTTAGGGGCTCCATATCTGCATTTAGAATGCTTGATGTATTTTTTGAATATCTGCTAGAAGCCCTTCTTTTGCTAATTCTTTACTGCTTTTTTCCTTAGCAACCAATACCACCAGTACAAAACCCTACATAGTTCCTGTGTTTTATAGCAATTTCTATATAAAAGAATACTTTACTCTTTTTCTTTGCCCAGGGCTTTTTTTAAGATGTCTCTTTCTCTTATTAGCTCTTTTTTTAGATCAAATCTTTCTTTGTCATAAGGAGCCTTTGCCTGGAAATGCGTATGCTCCAGACATTTTTCCATCATATTTTCTTACTTAACATACTGCCATCTATACCTAGATCTTTTGCTATTTTTGTACTTGCTTGACCTGTTTCTTTAACCAGCTTAACAGCTTCTAATTTGAATTCTGCTGTATATTCTCTTCTATTTGTCATATTTTGAAAAAACGTTTTATTTTACTCCAAAAACGTCTTAACTTTCTCTCTACTTTTTCTGGACTACTCCGAATCGGTTGACAAATTGGACGTTTGATAAGCATAATTTGGAGCTTCTTGTGTAATGACTATATCATGAGCGTGACTCTCTCTTAATCCTGATGCAGTAATAGTAACAAATTTACAATTTTTTTTCATCTCTTCTATATTCCTATTACCAGTATACCCCATTGCAGCTTGCAATCCGCCAATCAATTGATGGATTACTCCTGAAGCTGGACCTTTGAATGGAACTCTTCCTTCCACTCCTTGTGGAACTAATTTGAGTTTTGAATCTTTATCTTGAAAATAACGGCTAGCTGAACCTCGTTTCATTGCACTAATAGATCCCATTCCTCGATAGCCTTTATATGCTCTGCCCTTATACATAATAATCTCACCTGGGCTTTCGTCAGTGCCAGCAAAAATCGAACCAATCATCACAGAGTCAGCACCAGCTGCAATAGCTTTTGCAACATCTCCTGAGTATTTTACCCCACCATCAGCAATTAGTCTGACGTTTCTTGCTCTACACGCCTCTGCAACATTCTTGATTGCAGAGAATTGTGGCACACCAACACCTGTAACTATTCTGGTTGTACAGATTGATCCTGGTCCTATTCCAACCTTCACTGCATCAACACCCGCATCAATCAACGCTTCAGCAGCCTCCTTTGTTGCAATGTTTCCGCCAATTAATTGCGTATTAGGATACATCTTTTTTATTTCCCTAATGGTATTGATAACGTTTTCGGAATGACCGTGAGCAGTATCCACAACAACTACATCAACTTCTTCTCCGATCAAAGCTTCACATCTGTCTATACCATCTTTTTTACCAGTGCCAATTGCAGCGGCAACTCTGAGACGCCCTTTACTGTCTTTACATGAATTTGGGTATCTATTGTATTTTTCAATGTCTTTAACCGTAATTAAACCTATACAACAAGAATTTTCATCTACGACCAAAAGCTTTTCTATTCTATTTTCATGCAACAATTTCATTGCTGAGGCACTATTCACTCCCTGCTCCCGCACTGTCACTAACTTATCTTTTGTCATCACTTCGGAAACTTTTACATTCATGTTCTGGTCTTCAATAAATCTCACATCTCGGTTAGTTAAAATTCCAACTAACTTGCGTTGATCGACTACAGGAATGCCAGAATAATTGTGCTCTCTCATTAATGAAATTGCTTCCGCAACTGTTTTATCCGGTGAAATCGTAATTGGGTTATACACGATCCAACTTTCATATTTTTTCACCCTTCTTACTTCTAAAACTTGTTCATCTATTGATAAATTCTTATGTATGCAACCTATCCCTCCATGTTGGGCAATAGCTATTGCAAAGCCCGATTCAGTAACAGTATCCATTGCAGAGGATATGAGAGGGATATTTAGTTCTATACTATTTGTTAAATAAGTTTTTGTATCTGCATCGCAAGGCAATATATTAGAATAGGCTGGCAAAAGAAGTATATCGTCAAACGAATAACAAGCTTCGATTTTTTTCATAGGCTTTATTTAAAGCTTATACGCCAATTAATTAAATTGCAATAGGCAAAATTAGCTAGGAGCCTTTAATTGTATAGCTCTAACTGTTTTTAGGAGATAGAAAAGCTATATAGTTGCTAATACATTTTATTGCAAAATAAGCATTCTACATTATTTGCCAGCAAACAAAACTGCTCAATAGTTAAGTTTTCTGGACGCTGGTTTCCGCTCAATTTAGCGTTTTCAAGGACAGTTTCAGCGTGGTTCGTTATATTTTGCAAGCTATTTCTCAGCATCTTTCTTCTTTGAGAAAAAACAGCACGTGTTAATCTTGTTAAGGTTTCCAAATTTACTGCAAATTTTGGGATAGGCAAAGGATTTACTGTAATTACTGAAGAATGTATTTTTGGTCTTGGAAAAAACTCTTTAGGTTCAATATCAAATTCCTTTTTTATATCACATAGTAACTGGCTTAGCACTGATAAGGAACCATAATCTTTAGAATTGGGTCTTGCCGTAATGCGATCTGCTACCTCTTTTTGAAACATTAATGTCAAGTTCGTAAAAAATTTTATATTATTTAACCACTTTAAAAATAACACTACCGAGATATTGTAAGGCAAGTTAGCAATAACTTTAACTGGACGTTCTATCAGCTCTTCTTCTATAACGTGCAGTGCATCTGCTTCTATAATTTTATACTTTCCTTGATGCTCATTTAGCAGTTGATCATGGTGTTTTACTAAATCTCTATCTTTTTCTATAGAAAGTAGAGACTTTGGATTATGCACCAATATTTCTCTTGTTAATGCACCATATCCAGGACCAATTTCAATGACATTAAAATTCTCCAGACTACCAGCTAAAGCGACTATTTTTTTTGTTATCTCACTCGATAAAATAAAATTTTGCCCTAGACTCTTTTTTGGCTTCAGTAAAAATTTTTTCATATTATTTTCATTATACAGTATTTTAAAAATTAGTTGACTAAAATTCATTGATAATTGTATATTATTAATGTGTTTAACGCCGGCTTAGCTCAATTGGTAGAGCAACTGACTTGTAATCAGTAGGTTGTCAGTTCAAGTCCGACAGCCGGCACTCTCACTCATATAAGTAAAGTTGATGTCCTTTTTAATAGTAGCAAATTGGAAAATGAATGGAATGCGTTCTTCATTTGTTGACTTTATAGGCAAACTTAACAACAAGAGCAACGAAATTACCTCTAAGCTAGTGATTTGCCCTCCTTTTACATCATTTCCAAGCAGTATAGAGTTGAACAATAATATTAATATAGGAGCACAGAATTGCCATCATAAAAAGTTCGGTTCTTACACAGGTGAAATTAGTGCAGAAATGTTAAAAGAACTAGGGTGTACTTACGTAATACTTGGGCATTCTGAAAGGGCTAATGAAAAAGATAGTGAAATAAAACTTAAGTCGGAAATAGCAATAGAATCAGGCTTACACCCAATTATCTGTGTAGGTGAAAATTCAGAAGATTATAAGAATGAAAAAACAAAAGAAGTAATAGAATATCAATGTAAAAACCGCTTGCCAACACACGGTGAATATACCGTAGCATATGAGCCAATATGGGCAATAGGCACAGGTCATGTGCCAAATAATGATGCAATTGCTAAGGTGATAGAGGTAATAAAATTGTGTACTAGTAAAAAACACATTATATATGGTGGTTCAGTCAGTTCAGAAAATATAGAAAATTTGCTCAGTATCTCAAATTTATCAGGAGTTTTAATTGGCAGTGCAAGCTTAGATTTCGATCACTTTTATAAAATTATACAACAAGTTGAAAAAAAGTTTTCTCTTATCAATTCTAAAATCAGCAACTAAGAATCCTATAACAAATGACATCATTTCAGTGTCAAGCATATATAGCTAACCCAAGAAAGGTTTCCCTACGTCATACCGCGATTCATTCGCGGTATCTCTAGATCCCGCTAACACGTAGCGGGATGACGAATTTGTTGTTTTTCAAATTGTAGGTAAACCTAAGCCACTTTAGCTATATCTGTACGAACATCTAGTAAAACGACCTAGCTATAGCTAAAGTAATCTAGAAAATTAACGATATTTTATTCCCCGGGGAACGCTCTATTCTGTTTTCCAACTCTAGTTCCAAAAGAGCCATTAGAGCTATGTTGGTAGAAAGTCCGCTTGCTAATATAAGTTCATCTATATCAACAGGTACAGAGTTAATATGATCAACTATAACAGATTTTGCCTGTTGTAATTTTTCTTGTTTTTGGTTAACAGCATAGTGCTCAACATCAAATAGTTTTTTTTGCTGCGGAGGTAGACTAAACCTAATACTCTCTATTATGTCATCAGCGGATTCGATAAGCTTAGCACCGTTTTTAATTAAATAATTACTACCACTACAGCGTGAATCTAAAGGGAAACCAGAAACTGCAAACACCTCTCTCCCTTGATTTAAAGCAAAATCTGCTGTTATTAGAGAGCCAGAACGTTTCGATGCTTCAATCACTGCAACACCTAGCGATAGGCCAGATATAATTCGATTCCTCTGAGGAAAATACTGAGGCTTTGGTTTAGTAGCAAATGGAAGCTCAGTAATTACTAACCCACCGTTCCCAGTGATTTTTTTGTATAGATCAAAATTCTCTTTTGGATACACCACATCAATTCCGCTTGCTGTAACAGCAATAGTGGGATGATTTTTGTATATTACACTGTTTGCTGCAGTATCGATTCCTTTTGCAAGTCCAGAAACGATAACAAAACCAGCTTCGCTTAAATCAAGTGCCAACTTATTGGCAAAATTTCTTCCATTCATTGAAGAGTTACGCCCACCGATTATTGCAATTATCTCACGGCTTAATAATGATATATCACCAAGCGCAGTTATTACAGGAGGACAACTAGAGATATTTCTTAAAAGATCAGGGTAATCTGGGTCACATGCGGGTATAATTTTAGCTCCAATTCTTTCTGCATTATTGATTTCTTCTCGTGCATCTTGAATGCCATACACCTTATTATTAGCCACCCTATTGAGATATTTTAGCACCTCATCTAGCGATCCATGTGTTCTTAGTATACTAAAAAACTTTGTTGGTCCTATAGTTCTAGCCAAGCTTAACCATACTTCTAATTCTTTGTTGTTCAATTTATTTATCTTCATAAAAGGCTTGAATTTCTTATCAATTTAGTGTACCCAAGATAATGCAAATATACAGTGTTTTATGACGCATTTTGTTACAGATAAATGCATAAAATGTAAATATACGGACTGTGTGGAAGTATGTCCCGTTGACTGCTTCTATGAAGGTAAAAACATGCTCGTGATTAACCCAGATGAATGTATTGATTGCGGAGTGTGCATACCTGAGTGTCCAGTAGATGCAATTGTAACTGATGATTCCATAAAAGATATTTTAGAACTAGATGAAGAGTTACTGAACAGTGAACAAAAAATCTTCAAATCATTTTACAACATAAACGTAGAATACTCACAAAAATGGCCAAATATCACAGCTAAGAAGCAACCTCTCTATACAGCAGAAGAGTATAAGGAAAAAAAGGATAAAACAACTTATTTTGAGGAAAATTTAGAATAATACTGCTGAAGGAAAAGAAACTTTTTGTATTTCAGGGTTATTGTTTTTGGTTGCTGAAAATAGTTGCGTTATCTAAGTTGTTATGCTGATAAATTAGTATCGATTAATTTAAGGATTAAGGAAAAAGGCTTATTGACTTTTGAAATATTTGATTATAAAACTAGCTGTTAGCATTAAATCTTGGGGGTAAGTTATGAGTATAAATAAAAGAGAAACCATTAAAAAGATTGAAGGGTTACTTTTTCAAGCGAACGGTAATCTTGAAAAAACATGTGATCTATTATCAACAGTAAAGTTAACCGAAGATGATATTAAAATATTGCTGGAAGAGATGATAAAAGAGTATTATAGCTTGTTTAAAAAGATTTCTTGGAGTTGTGGAATTACTGCAGGCGGTGCACAAGATGCCAACGCAAGCAGCTTCAACGAAGCTTATAAGTTAGGTTCAAAAGAGTTAGCATTGGCAATAATGTCAGATTTTAAGAAGTCTTATGATCAAGAATTATTCAAGAAATATAAAAAGGAAGAAATGTCTTATCCTGAAGGAGAAGGAGTACAATTTATTAGAGAATTAAGAGTTCTAAGTAGAATACTTACTATATCTTTAATAAGGAAACTTGATGAAGTTTACAAGTTTACTCCAGAAGAAATTGAGCGTTTGAAGGAATATATATTAGTTAGCAACTATGATACAAGCAAAAGTCTTTCTGATATAGACAAATATATGCATGCACTATCTGCCTTAATTAGAAACCCCTCACTTGATACAAAAAAGATATTTGAGCTAAATAATCGAATGATAATACACACTACAGCCTTAATTGATTTAGTAACTAGTGGAGTAGTGAAAAAAGAAGAAGCAAAAGAACAATCTGCTGAGGATTTAGAAAAGCTTGTCTGTGAACAGTATAAAGGTGCAGCAAACACGCCAGTACCGTTGCCGAGCACGCTATTTGAAGTGGATAAAAAAAGTGCTTAAAGGAAAGTAAGAAGGTCTTATAGTTAGCCAAAGTAGGTATTTAATAAGCTTAATGTAACCATTATATATGCTATATAGTAAAACATAGAATGCTTATGGTTCCAACTATAGCAATTTTAAGTGGTGGGTTTTCTTGTGAGAGAGAAATATCGCTTATGAGCGGAAAAGCAGTAAAGAAGGCGCTCGATAGCCTTTCATATAATGCAATAGAAATAGATGTTGACAGTAACATTGCTGAAAAGCTTAGAAAAATTAATTCGGGCCTTGCTTTTATCGCTCTGCATGGACCTTATGGTGAAGATGGCTGCATTCAAGGTTTATTGGAGATTTTAGGTATAAAATATACACACTCAGGAGTTATGGCTTCTGCTGTTGCTATGAATAAAGTGATGTCAAAGCATATATTTCGGTCCCTTAGTATCGACACTCCAAAAGGTTATGTAATTAGCCGAGAAGATCTACTAAAAAATAATATTAAAATCGATTATCCGTACGTCTTAAAACCAATTAATGAAGGTTCAAGTATTGGAGTGTACATAATTTTCTCGCACGAGGATTACTTAGAACTGAAAGATAATAGTTCTACTATAATGGAAAAGATGATCGTAGAAGAATACATACCGGGCATAGAGTTACATACTGCTGTATTGCTGGATGAAGCAATTGGCACTATAGAAGTACGACCAAAAAATAAATTCTATGATTATGAAGCAAAGTATACAGATGGATTTGCAGAACATATATTTCCCGCTGAAATTCCTAACAATATATATAAAATGACCTTGGAACACGCACTGAAAGTTCATCAATTTTTAGGATGCAAAACTATTTCCCGCTCAGATTTCCGTTATAATCCCAAAAATAACACTTTAAAAATGCTTGAGATTAATACACATCCTGGGTTTACTGAGTTATCGTTAGTGCCAGAAATTGCAAAATTGGCAAAAGGAATCAATTTTAATGAATTAGTTAAAATTATTATTGAAGATAGTTTGCAGCACAAAAATATTAGGGATTTAAGTCATGTTGAGCAGTATTACTAGAAGCCAAAGGAGTTTTTTGCGTAAGTGTGCCTTGGTTATTATCACAGCACTTTTTCTTACGCTAATACTTTACAGCTCACTTGATAAAATAATAAATCGATTTAATTACTACTTTACTTGGTATAATGACTGCCTATCTAGTTTATTACTCAGTAGTGGATTTTCAATCGACGAAGTAGTCGTGAGCGGCAATAAATTTACAAACAAAAAGGATATTCTAAGTTTGACAGATAGAACGCAACCTATCCTGTATATATCACTTTCAAAACTTGCCGGTAACATACAATCCGTAAGCAGGTGGATAAAACACGTAAGAGTTCACAGAATTTTGCCCAATACTCTACACATTAATATAGATGAGCATAAACCGTTTGCTCTCTGGAAAGATAATAACAAAACCTCGGTAATTGATTTTGAAGGTAAAGTGATCGTAGATGACTATCTAGTAGATGATCTTGTTGTAATTAAAGGACAAAACTCGTTATCAAACCTAGAATTTGTTAGAGATGTGTTGGAGAGTAAAACTCAATTAAGAGACCACATTTCTTCTTTTGCTTATATAGGGAATAGAAGATGGAATATCATACTTGATAACGATTCCACAGTAAAACTGCCTGAAGATAACCCTTATAGTGCATGGGACTATTTAAACCACTTACACAATACAACTGATTTTACTTTCAGCGATTGGAGTATTATTGATATGCGTATTACTGATAAAATTTTTGTGAAGAGGTGATCTGCTGTCATCCAAGTAGCCCCTTTTCCTGTCATCCCAGTGCCCAGACACTGGAATCCCGCCGCGAACCGTCATACCGCGATTCATTCGCGGTATCTCTTAACATAGATCCCTTATTTAACCGCCATACCTTAACATAGATCCCGCTAACACGTAGCGGGATGACGAGGTTATCGTCATGTCACCGCGAACCGTCATACCGTCACGAACCGTCATACCGCGATTCATTCGCGGTATCTCTTAACATAGATCCCGCTAACACGTAGCGGGATGACGAGCTTATCGTCACGCCGTCGCAAACCGTCATACCGCCGCGAACCGTCATACCGCGATTCATTCGCGGTATCTCAGCCGCTAACAAGAGATCCCGCTAACAAGCAGCGGGATGACGATTGTCGTTTAGCCATAAATATTAAGAAATTTACCAAACGAAAAAAAAGGCAAAAGAAGCCCCGTGGTTGGCTAATTACTTACATTATACTTTCAAGTATGGCGTTTTTTTATTCTAAACGTTTAATAACCGCGATTCAGTTGCTTTTAAGCCGCAACTAATCTAAATTATAAACATTAAGAAATTTACTAAACAGAAAAAAAGGCAAAAGAAACCCTAGGGTAGCTAGTTATTCACTATCCATTTTTTAAGTTGGCGTTTTTTTATGTTTTAAATGCTTTATAAGCGCATTTTAGCTTATATTAGGTAAAAACCTAGAAGTTTTATAAAGACATAAGGTGCACATAGTGCAAAAAATTAAACATGAGACGCCAGATACGTGAGTTTTTTTGTCATTTAATCTGTACAGAGAAGATAAATAAATAGCTTCAGTTTCATGATAAGGGGGCTGGCGAGGTTTGTCAAGGAATTTTTATGCAAGAGATCTATTGAAATGCCCCTGTAAAATTATACTATTAATTAGTACACTATAAATTTAAAATTATAGATATGTTAAGCAGATTGGTAATTTTGCTATTAGTTTTTATACTTCCTTTTTCTTCATACTCATACCAGTTTAGAACCAAAGCAAAGCAAGCAGTAGTCTTAGATTTAGCTTCAGACTCATTCATTTTTGACCATAATTCTGATGAAAAAATGGCCCCATCTTCAATGAGCAAGCTAATGACTTTATATATAGCCTTCGATTATCTAAAAGCTGGAATAATACACATGGAGGATAAATTTCGAGTAAGTAGAAAAGCGTGGGAAAGGAGAGGCTCTTCCATGTTTTTGAAAGAAGGTCAATCCGTTACGGTGAGGGAATTACTTGAAGGAATTACAATAGTCTCAGGCAATGATGCCTGCATAACACTAGCCGAGGGCATTGCAGGATCAGAAGAGAATTTTGTGGCTGAAATGAATGAAGTTGCACAAAATTTGAATCTGAATGACAGTCATTTTGTCAACTCAAGCGGGTGGCCAGATGAAGATCATTTTATGAACGCAAAAGACTTGGTAATGCTGGCAAAAAGGATTTTCACCGATTTTCCTGAATATTATGATTTATTTTCCGAACAATATTTGACATATAATGAAATTGTACAAAAGAATAAAAATCTTCTACTTTTTCACGATATTGGGGTTGATGGCTTAAAAACCGGTTATACAAATGCTGGTGGTTACGGCATTGTAGCATCTGCAAAACGAAATGATAGGAGAATTTTTGCTGTCGTAAATGGTTTAAACACTGAGAAAGAGCGAATAGAAGAAGCAAAAAGATTGATACAATACTCCTTAAATCATTTTAACACTAAGAAAATATTCGTTAAAGACAGCGTAGTTGAGGAAGTAAATGTTCTCTATGGAAAAGATAGAAAAGTGCCTATTACAGTTGCAAACGATGTTACCATAACTTACAACCGCAAATTGCATGACCAAATTAAGGTGCGTATTGAATATAAAGATATGATACCTGCACCCATTAAAAAAGGTCAAGAAGTGGGCAAAGTTTTTGTAGAAATACCAGGTATTGAGCAACAAACTACACCACTTTATGCAGCAAATGACGTGCAGGAATTGAATTTCGTAGAAAAGTTTTTTAGGATGTTGTTTTAAGTTTGATATTAAAGCAATTCCGAAAGAGAGATCTATTGCACTTTAGTGTAGTTTTAACTAACAATTTCTGTTACAATACAAGATTGAAATGTTACGAAAATGTGCTGGTTGTATTTGTTGCTGTCTAGTATCCTAGAGATACTGTGGGCTGTAACGCTAAAGTTTAGTAACAGTTTTACTAAAGTTGTGCCTTCGATTGCAACATTGGTAATTATGATCATTAGCATTTACTTTTTATCTCTTGCAGCATGCTTTCTACCTATTAGGGTATGCTATGCAGTTTCCTCTGGAATATGCACAATTGGAATAACTATAATTGGTGCAACCACTTTCACAGAGAATATTAATTTATCTCAAGTTTTATGTATCGTTTTAATTGTAATAGGAAGCATAGGGCTGAAGCTCTCTATTTAAACCTAAAAATTTATGCATGAATTGGATATATTTACTCTTATCGTCACTAATTGAAGTGTTCTGGGTCATAACACTTAAGCATAGTTATGGATTTACTCATCTCGTACCATCAATAATTAGCATACTCTCCATGGCTCTTAGTACATATTTACTTTCGCTCGCTACACGTTCTATACCTATCGGAGTATGCTATGCAATTTGGACTGGAGTGGGCGCTATAGGAGCTTCGATACTTGGAGTTTACCTATTTGATGAACCAGTTAATTTATTCGAAGTAATATGCTTGATTTTAGTTACATTCGGGATTATAGGATTAAAATTGTTTGATACTGCAAAACAAACTGTTGATAAAATGGAATAAAAGATCCCACTGGGATGAAAGAAGCAGATACTCCATATTGTCATGCAAATTGGAATCCAGACTTTTTTCTATATAGCATGGTGAAGACGGGAAACCGTAACCGTTCACACAATGGCGTCAACTTAAGGAAAAATATCAGCGATAGTGTATAAAATTTCTCTCTAAATTTTTTATCATTAAATTATCCAAAGAGTGCAAGGGACAGCACTTTTGTTTCTGTTTTATTTCAACAAAGAAGTCTAAAATGTGTCCTTTTTAGGTGAAATATGCAAAAAGGAAAAAACCTTATTCTACAAATTAAAAATATAATATACTCGAAAACTTTTCAGAAAATCCATTGTGTTGAGTTTTACACGAACAAGAAAACTTCCTTTTTCGACAGTATTTTCTATGATTTTAAAGTTAGTTAAAAAAAGTTTGGGAATAGAATGTGAACTTATGGAGCCATTGACATGTACCCTCAAAGCAAGCTTTTTCTAAAGCAAGGTATAAGATTTGCCATACAGGCTTTCAAGAATTTAAGCATCCAAACAGCCTATCAGGATGAACCTGAGTTGGAGAGGCTATAGACTTATTGCAGAAGATGGTTCTGGTATGAGATTACCCAGCTCTGGGGAAATTGTATCCGAGTTTGAACCAAATGGAACAACAGGCACCATTGGCAATTTGTTTGTTGATTTGTGTACTTCGCTAATTTGTAGTGCTCGTCTTGCAGCTTGGAATATAGGTGAACAAACGTTGGCGGCAGAGCAATTACCCGAAGTTATCACTCAAATGCGTTT
This sequence comes from Wolbachia endosymbiont (group A) of Udea olivalis, assembly GCF_964028365.1. NCBI lineage: Bacteria > Pseudomonadati > Pseudomonadota > Alphaproteobacteria > Rickettsiales > Anaplasmataceae > Wolbachia > Wolbachia endosymbiont (group A) of Udea olivalis. The sequence goes on along the minus strand of NZ_OZ034773.1, from coordinate 651,974 downwards.
ATTAAATCAAGAGAAATTATTATTTATCTATGATCGTCTTCAGTAAAATTCATTCAGCAGCATTATGATTTGGAAGTAGATTTTATTTTTCGCTTGCAAAAAAGAAATTATAGTAAGCTATGGGAACGCTGGCGAATTAGATTTTGATTTTATATTAGAAAATGAAAAGCTAAAAAATAAAATGAAAGGACAGAAAGTAAGAGTTATAGTGCTGACATTAGCCAACTGAGAAACAGAGTTTTTGACCGAGACTTTGGAGCAAAGCTTATGTGTTAAGGTGGCACATAGAGGAGTGCTATAAACGACTCAAAGTAGGAGCAGAGTTAGAGAATTTTTCTGGAGAGGCTGTATTACAAGAATTTTGGGCAAACTTGGTCATGTGCAATATATTATCGCTTCATATGTGTGATGCACAAGGGCCTTGGAACCCAGATCAAATTACTGAGTATCGTTTAAATTTTTCAGTTTTATTTGGTGTAATGAGGCAGAAACTCTATCAGGTACTTATTGCGCCAAAAAACTTTCAAGCCCTTTTTAAGTATACGCGCTAAAGTTAAAATCCGACCGGGACAGCCGCAATAAAGTAGATAAGCCTAAACGCCATCATGTCTTTAGGAGAGTTTGCTAATGAAAGTTCTTAAGTTGACGCCATTGGCTGAACGGATACGATTTATTTCAGTGCATGAGCTGGTCCTTTTCGGATTTTAGCGCTGTGTACATAACTGCACGAACGTCTAGTTTAGGGGTAAGAAAAATTAGGGCCCGCAAATTAATCCAAACACATAAGTGTAGTGTTAACACCAAATGCTGTAGTGTTAACACTTACAACTTTTTCTGTAGAAAAACGCTGTAAATAATGAGGACCACCAGCTTTTGGCCCAGTGCCAGATAGTCCTCTACCACCAAATGGTTGTATCCCAACTGCTGCACCTATCTGGTTACGGTTGATGTAGACATTTCCAACTGATATTTTTTTACTTATAGTGTCAATTTGACTTTGTATACGACTCTGCAAAGAAAACGTAAGCCCATATCCAGTACTATTTATATCACTTATAACTTCATTTAATTGTGACTTGTTAAAACGTATGATATGTAAAATAGGACCAAATACTTCTTGCTTTAATTGCGAAATTTTTTGTATCTCATAAATATATGGAGGAAAGAAATAACCATTATGAGAATTTGTATCCATGGGTACTTTAAATAACAGATTTGAATCTTTATCCTCTGACATTTTTTGCGTATGTTGAGTGAGCATATCGATAGATGCTTTATCAATTATTGGACCAATATCAGTACTAAGTTGTATTGGGTCACCAATCTTGAGTTCTTGCGCTGCACCGCATATCATTTTTATCTGCTTCTCTGCTATGTCCTCTTGAATAAACAGCACTCTAAGCGCAGAACAGCGTTGGCCAGCGCTGCGAAACGCAGAAAGCAAAACATCCGTAGTCACTTGCTCTAAGAGAGCAGAGCTATCAACAATCATAGCATTTAATCCGCCAGTTTCAGCAATAAATGGCACAATAGGACCATCCCTATTTGCAAGCATTCTATTAATTATTTGAGCGGTTTGTGTTGAACCAGTAAAAGCTACACCGGAAATTCTATTGTCTGGAACTAATATTTTGCCTAAATATCCACCATCCCCAGGAATGAGGTGCAACACATTTTTTGATATCCCAGCTTCATGTAGTATCTTAACAGCTTCATAGGCAATAATCGGCGTTTGCTCTGCCGGTTTTGCCAGCACTGCATTACCTGCTGCAAGTGCAGCTGAAACCTGCCCAATGAAGATAGCGAGCGGAAAATTCCACGGTGATATGCATAAGAAAACTCCTCTGCCTTCAAAAAAGATGAAGTTATCTTCACCTGTTGGCCCTGGCAATTTTCTCCAGTCGCTCAGTTCATTTTTTGCTATCGTTGCGTAGTAACGTAAGAAATCCACTGCCTCTCTTACTTCCGCTATTGCATCAGATAAAATTTTTCCTGCTTCTACGATCAGAATGTAAATCAACTCTTTCATCCTTTCTTCAAGCAAATCTGCAGCTTTTTCAAGGCATTTAGCGCGCTCTACTGCTGAAACATTCTGCCATTCAGTAAAAGCATTATGTGCTATTTCAAGAGCGTTTAAAGCTTGAACACTTGTTGTATTTGACACTTCTCCAATTACATTTTCTAAATGTGCAGGATTCACTACTTCGATAAATTCAGCACTATCAAATAGTGCTTTTCCATCAATTATTGGTCCAACTTGCCACTTTTTTTCACTAAAACCCTTTATATCATCTGCAAATTGTGAGACTATCACAGAATCACTAATATCCATTCCCAAAGAATTTTTTCTTTCTGGTCCCAAAATATCTTGTGGTAATGGAATGCCTGGATGAGGCTCATAATTAAAATTTATAGCTTTTTCCAGTGGATCTGAAATTAACTCATCGATTTTAACGTTAGGATCACTTATTTGATTAACAAACGAACTATTAGCTCCATTTTCAAGAAGACGTCTTATAAGATAAGGCAACAAGTCACTATGTTCCCCAACGGGTGCGTAGACACGACAGCTAACATTTGTTGCAAGCTCTGACATTGCATAATCATATAAGTCTTTTGCCATTCCATGTAAGCGTTGAAATTCAAATCCAGGGTGGTTTTTATCAGCAAGTTCCATGATAGAAGCAAAAGTATAGACGTTATGAGTTCCAAAGCATGGGTAAAAGCTGTTTGGTTTACTCAAAAGTTTCTGTGCGCACACGAGGTAAGATACGTCAGTATAGCTTTTTCTTGTAAATACTGAGTAATCATTTAATCCCAATTCTTGCGTACGCTTGATTTCTGAATCCCAATATGCACCTTTTACAAGCCTCAACATAATTTTGTGCTTTGATCGGATAGCAACATCTTCAACAAAGTCAAGAACAGATAAAGCGCTCTTTTGATATGCTTGCACAGCCAAGCCAAGCCCTTCCCACTCAGAAAGTGATTCATCAAGCCGTAATTGTTCAAACAAGATTAAGGAAATTTCAAGCCTTTCTGATTCTTCTGCATCTATGCATAATGAAATGTTGTATTTTTTTGCCTCGCGGCAGAGCTCTAAAACCTTAGTGAATATCTCACCAGCAATTCGGTCAAATTGGCTGAATTCATAACATGGGTGTAAAGCAGAAAGTTTGATTGAAATTCCATGGGATTTAAAACAATCATTTATTTCAGTGGATTCACCTATAGCTTTTATTGAATGCATATATGAATTAAAATACTCTTCTGCATCCTCAGCTGTGTGAGCAGCTTCACCAAGCATATCAAAAGAGTATAAAAACTTACTATTGTCATCTAGTTTTGCGTACCTTAAAGCTTCTTCTATGGTTTCTCCAACAACAAAATGATTACCAAGCATAGACATTGCTTGTTTTACTGCTTTGCGAATGATCGGTTCTCCTAAATTCTTAAGTAACTTAGAAATTGCGTAATAGAACTTCGAATCGCCTTCATTGTCTCTCAATATACTGCTACCTATCATTAAACTCCACGTGGAAGCATTGACGAACAATGAAGAAGAATATCCTAAATATTTACTCCATTCTTGATTGGCAATTTTATCTTTGATTAGCTCGTCTATTGTATAATCATCTGGTATTCTAAGTAGCGATTCAGCAAGGCACATCAATGCTATTCCTTCATCATTGGAAAGCGAGTATTGCTGCATAAAGGAATCTACAATACTTAATTTATTGTGTTTGATTTTTTCAATAACTTGTTTTGCAATATTATAAATTCTATTTTTTGAATCAGCCGAAAGCTCTGCTTTTTCTACAAGATAACGTATATAACTCTTTTCATCAGTACGATAAAATCCTTGTAAACGTTTTCTCAATTCGTTAGGTTCTTGTATAGAGCTTATCATATATAATTATCTCCAAAAAATACTCCGACACCATATGTATGGTGAAATTATATCATAACTTTGCGCAGAGCAAATTGCTATTTACAAAGGGATCAGGGCTGGCTAAAAGAAGTCCATGCAATAACTTCACTAAATCAAAAAGATTGTGCAAGTATGTAGCTCAACACTCCACCACACATCAAGTATTTAGTCTCAGTTGCGGTTTGTACACAGCATTTGAGTTGAATTGATTGCTTTGAATTATCCTTTCTTTTGATGATGCATTCTAGATTTCCACCTGGCACTATTTCACCTTTTATGCTTATTACCTCGCTACCATCAAATATCTTTCTGGTTATTCCATTTTGGAATATAAGTGGAAGAACACCCATGCCGACCAAGTTGGACCTATGTATACGCTCAAAGCTTTCTGCAATGACAACTTTAACCCCCAACAATAAAGTACCCTTTGCTGCCCAATCCCTACTTGAACCTGTGCCATACTCCTTTCCTGCCACAATGATGAGAGCTTCCTTGTAGCGCATTGCTGCATCAAAAATCGACATAGTTTCTTGAGAAGGAATATATTTTGTATAGCCGCCTTCAATGCTTACCATTTCATTTTTTATTCTAATGTTAGCAAAAGTCCCACGCATCATTACATTGTGGTTACCACGACGAGACCCATACGAATTAAAGTCCTGTGGCTCAATTCCAAGATTTTTTAAATATATACCTGCAGGACTACTTGAGGCAATATTTCCAGCAGGGGAAATGTGGTCAGTGGTTACGCTATCGCCAAACATTGCCAATATTTGTGCACCTTTTATATCGATTTTATTATTTTTAGGTGATAAATTATCAAAATAGGGCGGATTTTGTATGTAAGTGCTATTTGCATCCCAATTATAGATTTCACTTTTTTCACACTTTATCTTTCGCCAATGTTCATCACCAGAAAAAACATCCTTATACTTTTGTATGAACATCTCACGTGTTACCACACTTTTAACACAATCTTCGATTTCATTGTTTGTTGGCCATATATCTTTGAGATAGACATCATTTCCATTCTTATCTTTGCATATTGAATCTTTTGTCAGATCAATTTGCACAGTACCAGCAAGTGCATATGCAACAACAAGTGGCGGAGATGCCAAGTAATTAGCTTTGACTAACGGATGAATTCTTCCTTCAAAGTTACGATTACCAGATAAAACTGCAGCAACGGTTAAGTTTTTGTTTTTAATGCCATCTTCTATATCTTTATTAAGTGGACCAGAATTCCCAATGCAAGTTGTGCAACCATATCCAACTAAATTAAAGCCCAGAGCATTTAGATCTACCTGCAATCCAGACTTTTCTAAATATTCTGTTACAACTTGTGACCCTGGAGCAAGAGAAGTTTTAACCCAAGGCTTTGATTTTAATCCAAGTTTAATTGCATTACGAGCTACAAGACCTGCAGCAATCATCACACTTGGATTTGAGGTATTAGTGCAGCTTGTTATTGCTGCAATAACTACACTTCCATCTTGGAGTTTATCGTTTTCCTTTGACTCATTAACTGAAAATGATTTAGAAAAAGACTCTGCCACTTGTGAAAGAAAAACTTTATCTTGTGGTCTTTTGGGACCAGCCATTACTGGCTTCACGCTTGATAAATCAAGTTCTAGTGTGTCAAAAAATGCTAACTCATTATTGCTACGCCACAGTCCTTGCTCTTTCGCATAAGCCTCAACTAGCTTAATCAGCTTTTCTGGCCTTCCGGTTAAGCTTAAATAATCTAGCGTTTTTTGATCAATTGGAAAAAATCCACAAGTTGCGCCATACTCCGGGGCCATGTTTGCTATAGTGGCTCTATCTGCCAAAGATAAATAATCTAAACCATCACCATAAAATTCTACAAACTTACCAACAACGCCTTTTGTTCTTAGGATATTGGTAACCGTCAGCACTAAATCGGTCGCAGTTACTCCTTCCGACAATCTGCCAATTAATTTAAATCCAACTACTTCTGGAATCACCATACTAATTGGTTGACCAAGCATCACAGACTCAGCTTCTATGCCTCCAACACCCCAACCAAGGACTGATAACCCGTTAATCATTGTAGTATGGCTGTCAGTACCAACTAAAGTATCAGGATATATGACTCCATCATTATTACACACAACTTGCGCTAAATATTCAAGATTCACTTGGTGGCAAATCCCTGTGCCAGGCGGCACTACTCTAAAATTTGTGAAGGACGATTCTCCCCACTTTAAAAATTGATATCTCTCCAAATTTCTTTTTACTTCTAACTCAACATTCTTACTGAATGCGGAAACACTTCCATAACTATCTACTTGAACAGAATGGTCAATCACAAGATCAACCGGTACAGAAGGATTTATGTTGCTCGGGCTTCCTCCATTTTTCTTGACATAACTCCGCATTGAAGCTAAATCAACAACAGCAGGAACCCCTGTAAAATCTTGCATCAACACCCTTGCTGGTTTATAGCTAATTTCGTGATTAGTGTGTTTATTAACGCAGTCTGCTAGTACTCTTATGTCATCCAGCTTTACGTTTACTCCATCTTCATTACGCAATAAATTTTCAAGCAGCACCTTAAGTGAGCAGGGCAATTTAGTTACATCTGTCCCTAAAAATTCACTAGCACTACTTAGGCTAAAATAGTTGTATGACTTCCCGTCAATGTTTAAAGTCGTTTTTGCGTTTAAAGAATTGTTCATCCTATCACACTATATTAGTTAAAATTGGAATTACTACCGTTACTTTTTTGTTGTTGACCTTGCTGCTCATACATAGTTTCAAAATCTATAGGATCTAGCATCAGTGGGGGAAATCCACCACTACTTGTAACTCTTGCAATTATTTCTCTTGCAAAAGGGAAAAGAAAAGTAGGTCCGCCAATAAACAAAGCTTGTCTTACCTCTTCCTCACTCAACTCTTTTAAATTTTCTATTGAAAAAATGCCACAATATTTCGTCTCACAAATGAAAGCTACACCATCTTTTATGCCTTCATCTTTTACCGTTGCTTTGACTTCTATATGCAAAGTAATTTCATGAAAAGATTTTTCTTCATTCACTTCTTCTTTGTTTTTCGTCCCTTCTAATTTTGCTGAATTGATATTAACCATTACATTAATATCTGGAGCTTTACTAGAAGAAAGGAATGGCGAATTCGGATTCTCAAATGATAGATCTTTAACATATTGACCGTGAATTCTCATTTTTTGTTGTGGCATTTCTTACGTCTCCTTTAATTAAGTTGAGATATTTAATACTTTCTTATATAATATATTCATTTACAAACGAATAGCAAACCTGATTATAAGTTGATATGAAAAACATATTTTCATTAATAATTAATAATGTTCGGATACTTTATATGCCAAGGAGTTGAGTTACTATGATAGAGCTTGTAATATATGCTTTATTAGCGGCGTTCATTTTTTCACGTTTGTATAATTCTTTAGGAAGGTCAGCCAACCTCAACCTAAAAAAGCTAACTAATGTATTGGATGTAAGCCGAAGTAGAGAAGATGTAGTAGAAAACATTGAGGGTTACATTGATAGCAATGATGAAAATTCAATAAAATTTACTTATAAACAAATATTAAAAAAAAACAAAGATTTTTCTATTTCCCACTTTATAGAAGGTTCAAGCATAGCTTTTGAATTAATAATAAAATGTTTCAATCAAGGAAATTTGTCTCAGTTAAAACCACTTCTCGATAAAGACTTATATGATAATTTTGCAGAGAAGATTAAACATCGTAAAGAGGTGCACGAGTCTATAATTGTTTCTATTGTTTCACAAAAGATTTTAGAAATAAAGCTAGTAAAAAACGCAGTGTTTATTGCAGTATATTTCCTTTCAGAGCAAATTAACTTCGTTAAGAATAATAAAGGGGATATCATATCAGGTAGTACATCCACCATTAATAAAGTTGAGGATGTATGGCAATTCAAAAAAAATGTTAATTCATCAGACCCAAGCTGGTTGCTTGTTTCTATTCACTATAAAAAGACAAGTAACGATAAGACAAATGACAAGTAAGATGAGTTTTTTTTGAAATGGAAAGCAAGCTACGCGAAATAGTACTTGACACTGAAACGACAGGTCTTGACACTGAATCTGGTCATCGAATTATTGAAATAGGGTGTGTGGAATTAATTAACCGCATTCCAACAGGTAAAGTATTCCATCGGTACCTTAACCCAGAAAGAGATATACCTTATCACTCGTTTAAGATTCACGGTATTAGTGAAGAATTTTTAGAAGATAAACCATTATTTTCAAATGTTGCACTTGAATTTCTTGACTTTATATCTAATGATATTTTGGTAATTCACAACGCTGAATTCGATGTTAAGTTCCTTAACATGGAGCTAAGCAAGCTGAATGCTGGGTTAATTTCCTCAGATAGAGTGCTAGATACATTACCTCTTGCGAGGAAAAAATTCGCAGGATCACCTGCTTCTTTGAATGCATTATGTAAGCGTTTTGATATATCGCTAGAGAATAGAGAATTGCACGGAGCACTAGTTGATGCTCAATTGCTTGCAAAGGTATATGTTGAACTTACAGGAGGGTTACAAACCTTTCTGTTTGATAATCAATGCAATCAGGACAGTAACTCTACATTCGTTCAGCATAAAGTGCGTAATCTAACTCCCAGAGAACATTCACCAAATAGTGAAGAAATTGATGAACATAAGAAACTGTTAGACAAAATTAACAATACACTTTGGAATAAATATATTGAATAGGTCAACTAATAAAGATACAATTTAATTTTACTGAGAGCACCCTAATGGTAAGGTTTATAAGATTGTTATCTAATGTGCTAGCAGCATTAGCAGTTGTTTTTTTAGGTTATTGTTATTTCACTAAAAAAGGCATATTTGCCCCAGCAGCGATTCACAACGCAGAAGTTAAGATAGGCGGAGATTTTTCTTTAATTAATCAGGACGGACAGATCCTGCGCAGTAGTGATTTTAAAGATAAATACATGATGATTTTCTTTGGGTTTTCCTCATGCAAAAGAATTTGCCCTATGAACCTTGGGATAATTTCAGAAACACTTGCAAGGTTAGATGAGAAAACTAACAACAAGCTACAAACATTTTTTATCACAGTTGATCCTGAGCGCGATAGCACGGAAAGACTTAAAGAATTTCAGCAGCAATTTGACCACAGAATACAAATGTTAACTGGTGAAAGAGAAAAAATAGACGAAGTAATTGCAAAGTATAAAGTATATGCTAGCAAAGTTGGTGGAGAAGAAGAAATCAACCATTCTTCAATAATGTACCTTATTGGCCCTGGAGGAAAATATGTTACACACTTTGCAGCTGATTTAAATTCAGACGAAAGTCAATCTGATAAGATTTTGGCTGAGATCAGAAAATACGTAAACTGAATTATAGATTTTTCTGTTAATTAGTCGAACACGCAACTGCATGAGCGTTATAATTTAATCTCCATCGGGAAGACACATTGGAATGACACTATTTGCTGTTTTCAAAAATAAACATTCGTAAAATTGTGCTTTTAATATGGGTTATCAGTTTAAAAATGTTGCTAATCAGCATATATGAATGTAATATTAATTAACATTCATAAATGAAGCAATACCATGGAAAATAGTTATAATGCCGATGCAATAAAAATCTTAAGGGGTCTTGATGCTGTAAGGAAACGTCCAGGTATGTACATTGGTGACACTGACGATGGATCTGGCTTGCATCACATGGTATATGAGGTTGTTGACAACGCAATAGATGAATCTTTAGCTGGATATTGTGATAAAATTGAAGTTAGCATAAATAAAGATGGTTCAGTATCAGTAACCGACAATGGTCGTGGCATTCCAACTGACATTCATGAAGAAGAAGGAATATCAGCAGCAGAGGTAATAATGACTCAACTCCATGCTGGTGGTAAATTTGACAGTAATACCTATAAAGTTTCTGGGGGATTACATGGTGTTGGAATCTCAGTTGTGAATGCATTATCAAGCTGGTTGGAATTAACTATTTGGCGCAATAAGAAAGAACACTTTATGCGTTTTGAAGATGGTGAGTCTATTGAACCTTTAAAGGTAGTCAACGAAAATACAAACAAAAGAGGAACTAAAGTCACGTTCATGCCATCAACAGAGACTTTTAATGGCATTAATTTCAGTTACTCAACGCTTGAAAGTCGTATAAGAGAATTAGCATTTTTAAATTCAAATATCGACATTACTTTACGTGATCTGCGCAATGAACCATATACAGAATCTCATTTCAATCAGAGCAATCAATCTAAAGACAATTTTGGTACAGCAAATTTTGTGCAGTATTTAGATAAGAATAAGACACATGTAACTAAAATTGCCAGTATGAAAGGAGATGCAGACGATCTTGGCATCAGCTTGGAAATATCGATGGAATGGAATGATTCCTACTATGAGAATATGTTGTGTTTCACTAATAATATACGGCAACGAGATGGTGGTACGCATTTGGCAGGATTTAGATCTGCACTAACTAGATGTATCAATACCTATGCAACTAATGAAGGGTTTTTAAAGAAAGCAAAAGTAAATTTAACTGGAGAGGACGTTAGAGAAGGTTTAACTTGTGTTTTATCTCTTAAGATGCCTGATCCTAAGTTTTCTTCACAAACAAAAGATAAACTAGTTAGTTCTGAAGCACGTGCAGTTGTAGAAAGTATAGTTTCTGATAAATTGAGCACAATCCTTGAAACTGATCCCAAATTGGCAGCAAGCATAGTAGAAAGAGCAATCAGGTCAGCAAAAGGAAGAGAAGCTGCAAGAAAAGCGCGCGAGCTAGTTAAAAGCAAAAACAATATTGATATTGCAACTCTGCCAGGAAAGCTTGCTGATTGTCAGGAAAAAGCTCCTGAGTTATCGGAATTATTTATAGTAGAGGGTAATTCAGCAGGTGGTACTGCAAAGCAGGGGCGTAATCGTAAAACACAAGCAGTGCTTGCCTTAAGAGGAAAAATTCTAAACGTAGAACGTGTAAGTTTAGATCGTATTTTTTCATCTGCAGAAATAGGCTCTTTAATCACTGCAATTGGTGCTGGAATAGGGAGTGAACACTTCGATATTGAAAAAGCTAGATATCATAAAATTATCATCATGACAGATGCAGATGTTGATGGTTCACATATAAGAACTTTGATTCTAACTTTCTTTTTTAGACATATGCGTGAAGTTATTGAAAAAGGTTACTTATACATAGCACAGCCACCCCTCTATAAAGTTACAAAGAATGCCAAAGACACTTATATTAAAGATGACGAAACTTTTGAAGAGTATATAATAAACTCAGCAGTTAAAAGATTAACACTAAGTGGTACAGCTACAGAATTTAACGACTTGCGCCTTATTTTGAATAAATGCGTTAGCATTTCTAATATTAGCAAAAATTATGATAGAGAAATACCACAAAATCTCCTAGAGTCATTGCTAATTTTAAGCAAAAAGAATGCTCTATCATCGGCTGATGAGATATTAAAGTATTTAAAATTAATGTACAGCGAATACACTTGGGAAGTAGAAATAAAAGATGAAGAAAAAGAAATTCACATCTCTAAATTGTTTCAAGGATTGGCAGACAAATATATATTTGCACTTAGTATGCTTGAAGGCAAAGATATGCAAAGCATATTAAGTTTGCTTGATGGTATAAGTAATTTATTTAATGGTGATTCATTTTTAAAGTCACAAGAAACTGAAATAAGAATCACTTCTCCAAGTACGCTTGCAAAAATAATAATGGACTATGGTAAAAAGGGTTTAACTCTGCAGAGATTTAAAGGTCTTGGTGAAATGAATGCTGATCAGCTATGGGATACTACGTTAAATCCTGAGGCTAGAACTTTACTGAAGGTTGAAATAAAAGATTGTGAAGAAGCTGATTCCATATTTTCAATACTAATGGGTGATATAGTTGAACCACGCCGTGATTTTATTAATAGCAATGCACTCAACGTGCATGATGTTGATATTTGAACTTTTAGCAAAATGTACGAACGTTACGGGTTTAAGCAAAGACTGTGTCATTCAAGTAGCTGACACTGGTTCCTTTATAACGGTGTCATTCCAGTGCTTGACACTGGAATCCAGGTTGCTCACAAGCAAACTAGCATAGAAAGTGGTTACAACGTTTTCGATGAGATTGCAGAAAGGCTGGATTCCAGTGTCAAGCACTGGAATGAAAGCAGTCCTACGTCATGCCGCGATTCATTCGCGGTATCTCTAGATCCCGCTAACAAGCAGCGGGATGACGGTTGTCAGGGTGTCTCCCACTACCTTCTCCTGTCATCCCAGTGCCTCCCTCCCCTGTCATCCAAGTAGCTTGACACTTGTATCTTTATGATGTGAGGCATTAGAGCTAAAATACCTCACAGGGAGGGTGAAGCTGATGCGACGCTAATGCCATTAAGGCCGAATCCCAGATTTTGCTTCCCTCCCATAGAGTTATAGCTCTTCTCATAATAATCCAAATAAGGTAAGAATGGATTTATGGTAGAGGGGTTTGTATGCCAGCAGCGTATAGTTACGACTTAAGGAAAAAAGCAATGGAAGCATTGGATGAAGGAGAAAGTAGAGCAACTGTTGCCAAGAGATTTAAAATTGGAAAAACGACTTTATATGAGTGGCAGAAAAGGCGTGAGGAAACGGGAGATTTTCAGTCAAAAAAGCCTGGAAGCGTAGCATAAAATTACCGACTGGAATGTCTTCACCGAATTTGCAAAAAACCATGGTGGCAAGACTCAGTCAGAGATGGCCAAACTCTGGAGTCGACAAATGATTCACCGCGCACTTAAAAATATTGGATTTACAAGAAAAAAAGACCTACGGATATAAAGAAAGAAATGAAGAAAAGCGAGCTCAATTTGCAAGGGTTATAGCGACAAAACATCGTGATAATCTTGTATATATTGACCTTACCCAGAAAAAGTGGAGAGAAAGTTTGGAATGTTTTTCACAAAGAGAATGATGAATCAAAATGCTCAGGAATGCAATAGTTAATAGTGACGTTGTTTGTTATAAAAAATTTCTATGTATTCAAATATTGCAGTTCTAGTTTGTTGAGCAGAGTGTTGTGAAGTATCAATAAGTATTTCTCTTTTCAATGAGCTAAAGAAGCTTTCCACAACAGAATTGTTGTAACAACAACCTTTATGACTCATCTATGTTTTTTATGGATAAGAGATATTGATAACCTTGCGAAGTATATTGTGAACCTTGATCACTATGTAATAGTAGATTTTTGGCAGGTTTACGCTTGTTAACGTCCATTAATAAAGAGTCCATAACCAATTGTTTATTTATTGAACTGCTCATTAACTACCATGCGTGAATATAGATCGATTATTGTTGCCAAATATAGTCATCCTTCTTTGGTTTTTATATAAGTAATCCCATACTTTATTTGGTTGATCGACAATAAAGTTTTGGTCTAATATATTGGGAGCTACTGTCCGTTTGTTGTTTCTTAATTTTAAATTTTCTTCTCAATATAGCCTGAATACCATTTTTCTGCATAATACTTTGCACTGTTTTTAAGTTGCAACTTTTACCCAAAGCCTTTAATTCAGCATGAATTTTAGGAGCTCCATATCTACATTTAGAAGCTTGATATATTTTTTGAATATCTGCTAATAACTCTTTATTTGCTGATTCTCTACTGCTTATTTTCCTTGTAGTCCACTTATAGTAGCCACTAGCAGAAAACCCTACATAATTCCTGCACTTTATAGTGTTTACTATGCTCTTTTATGAAAAAATATTTTACTCTTTTTGACTGGCCAGGGCTTTTTTTAAAATGTCTCTTTCTCTTGTTACTTTTGCTAACTCTTTCTGTAAATCAAATCTCTCTTTGTCATAAGGTGCTACATCTGGAAATGCATTTGCCGCTGACTTTTTTTCGTTATATTTCTTCATCCATTTTCCTAATACACTATCCCTTATTCCTAGATCTCTTGCTACTTTTGCAACTGGTTGACCTACCTTTCTTTGTTCATTTGCCAGCTTAACAGCTTCCAATTTGAATTCTGCCGTATATTCTCTTGCCATTTCTAATCCTCCAAAATTTTATTTTACCCGAAAAAACTCCTTTCTTTCTCTCCACTTTTTCTGGGTAAGGTCAAATGCTCCATCCCTTCCTGTTAATGGTCTGCCTTCCCTTATTGATGACAGTATATTTGCTTCCAGTTCTTTGTAATCTACCAAATCGGTAGTTCTGTTTACTACTTTCTGACTCATTGTCAAACCTCCATTTTTTTTATATCAATTTATTACTTTTTTTTCGGTTTGACACACTTTTTTGAACCATACGCGTCAAGTTAAGAGATTGTGAGCAAATTTAGAGAGGTTAAAGTGGATACTCTAGCCCTTCTACGTTTGTCTTTTAATGAAAATCGCGACCAAGTTATAGTGAGTTTTTTAAGAAATGCTTTTAAACTATTAATTTTGGTTAATACTAAAAATAACTCTCTAACCCGCCTTTTTAGCTCAATAAATGCCTTTGTTAAGCTAAGTTCTGTATTCTTTTTCACTTCTGTGCAACCAACTATGCCGTGAAATATAAGAATTGCGCACAATTTAGCATATAGTTCACATAATACTCTGCATGGCTTTCCTTTTAGCTTATCAAGCCTGATATGGCTTTTATACAATTTAAATAATTTGCCACCTTACTCTGTAAATCGTTAATACTTGCTCAGCACTAATTTTATTTTCTGGAACATTAGTTATACCAGTTCAACAATTTTTGATTTCTTTTAGAGGATCCTGCGATCTTGCTAATCTATTAGCTTTCCTTCTTCTGGCCATATTCAGTTAGTTTCTGACATATAATTCTTACTCTAATTTTTGCTTCTTTTCCTAACAATACCTCGTTTTCTAAAAATCTCTAAACATTCTAATAACTCCATTTTTTGATTTGTTTCTACATCATATACGTTGGTATCGACGACTTATGAAATAAGCTCCTATTTCATTGATTTGTTTAAAAGAACTTGGCACAAAATAACCGAGATCAGATATTAGCAAATCATTGCTTGATATATTACTTAAATGTTTCCTATATCCCTGGTCTGATCTTATTCCCTCCGTTAAATTAAGTTGGTCTATTATCTGATTCATGTAATCGAAAACTAATTGTAACTTTATTCCAGACTTAGTATTGCTTTCATAGCCACTGTAGCTAGTACCATAACCTTTATACATCTCTTCCATACTGTTAGGTAGAGTAATATAGCTACTGTCCAATAATTTAACACTATTAAATTGCTGTAAGATTTTGCAATCAACTTGCAAGATATTTTTAAAGAGAATCACAGATTCATTATACATCCTTTTCATAAATTCCACTGCTTCTTCAGTAAATCTAAAATCCAAACCTTGTTTTGTTATATCTATCGAGTCCTCGTTTAGTAATTGACACATTGTTTCTACGCTACAATTATCAACTCCTATATTACCCAAGACCATGGCTTTTACGAATGATGAACCTTTTAGCTTTCTCTTTCTTTTTATAAACCTTGTTGTAATTGAGATTTTCTCTGCTTTTTCATTAAAAAATTCTTTGAGCTTTTTTGATAAGCAAGTTATTTTATTCATTGGTTCTCTCACTAAAAGTATATCTGGGAGAACTTATACCTTATTATTCTATCTCTTTCATACCTTTATTTCCTTAACTTGACGCATATGCTTTTTTGAACATTCCCAACGAAAAAAGAAAAACAAGGTCTAATTTTCTTTTTTATTTGCGATTTATCTATTAATTAACCGTGAAAGGTTACGTGTAATGCTCCTTCACATAATTATCAATAATTGCCTTAAATTCTTCAGAGACATTATCACCTTGTAAAGTTTTGAAATATTTGCCGTCTTTGTAGACTGCTGAAACAGGTTTTTCTCCATATCCAGGCAAGCTGATTCCCAAATTTGCGTGTTTGCTTTCTCCAGGACCGTTTACTATGCATCCCATAACAGCAATGCTCATATGCTCTACACCTGGATTTTTTTTCTTCCATATCGGTATATGAGTTTTTATATAGCCATTCACCTCTTCAGTTAATATACGAAAACGATCGCTACTCGTGCGCCCACAACCAGGACATGAATTAACCTGAGGGTTAAAGTATCGCAAGCCTATAGACTGCAATATTTCCTGACACACCACCACTTCATTAGTACGCGATTCACCAGGACGTTGAGTCAAAGAAGCCCGTATTGTATCTCCAATGCCATTTTGCAATAAATAAATAAGCCCTGCTGCGGTATTTACCACACCTTTATTGCCCATACCAGCCTCAGTTAAACCCAAATGCAGCGCATAATTGGAAGATTTTGCAAGTGCCATATAAACTAAAATTAAATCTTGTACTTTGCTAACTTTACATGAAATGATTATTTTGTTTGAATTTAGACCAATTTCTTCAGCTTTTTTTGCACTATCAAGAGCAGACATTACAAGTGCTTTGCGCAGTATAACGTCAGAAGGCCTTGAATTACTAAGCGAAGAGTTTTCATCCATCAATTTTTGCAAAAGGTATTTATCAAGACTACCCCAATTTACCCCAATTCTAACCGGAAGATCGTGCATTATTGCATACTCTATAACCCTTTCAAACTTCTCATCACGTTTGTTGCCAAAACCTATATTGCCTGGGTTTATCCTAATTTTACCCAGCATTTTGATGTTGTCTGGATAATCTTGAACTAATTTATCTAGCTCATACTGACCACAGCCTACCAATATTTTACCGTCAAAACCTTCTTTATTTATCTCTTCTACTATATAAGGTATTGCTCTTGCTACCTCCTCTGAGTTCAAGGCAATTCGCACCAATTCTGAACCTGTACGCGCTAGTTCTGTTATCTCTTTTGCATAATGTTTTGCGCTACTTTTTATATTATCAGAATCTATATGCACGCCAAGCGCCATAGATTGTACAACTACAGGATTATTTCCACCTATCTTTACTTTTCCAACTTCTACAACATGAGTCTTGTGCCTGGAAATCGGCAATAATTCATATGCATCATCATTCAATATCAGGTCTTTATCTAGCATATTATTAATGGCCAATATTGTGATACTATTTTACTGTGTCAGCTACACTGCCAAATGAAATCGAACCATTCAAACTATAAGCATCTACGTTATCCAAATTAGCAATAGAATCATGTGAGCATGTTTTTCTTGATGGAGTTTTTTTTATAGTGATATTCATAGGAGAAACTTTTTTTTCTCGTGTTGAAGTAACTTTCTTCTCTTCTTGTTGTTCACTTTCATGCTGCTTATTTTCATACTGGAAAACTGGCTCTTGATCTATAAATACAGCACCCCTTAAACGCGCGATATTAATACCATGCTGATTTATCATAGCGCTCTCTTCATCGTCGACTATGCACGCTTCCATGTCATTTGGCTCATTATCAAGACTAGCAATTTTTTTCTCTTTTAATTTTTTGATTAGATCTTCTTTATTTATAGCTCGATCTTGTGACTTTTTTTTCTTGAGCAATTCCCTACGCTTTTCATATAGCTTATATGACTCAGCAAAATCCTCATCTGTATGAAAGCTTGCACCACCAGGGTTACCAGGAGGTATGTATCTCTTACTGAGCTTAGATTTAGCTTCAGCACTATGCACAGTAAAAAAGCTAGAAACCAAAAACATTAATATAAACAAGACTTTAGAAAAAATCCTAAGCATATGGTGCTATAGTAAATATCGTGTTTTAAAAGATAGCAATTAACAAACTTTAAGTAAACCAGAATCTTTACTAACTTTACAATACAAATATTTTTCTAAAAAGTGATATGTTTACTATCAAAAAATCTACATAGGCTAAGAGAAGAGGAAGGTGTTACAAGTTGCGTAACACCTTTTCAAGAAAAGTGTTATACAACTTAGTTTGGAGTGTATAAGCTATTCTGTTGCACTTGAGTATCAACTTTATCATTAAGTTTTGTGTCTGGCGTATCTTTAGACAAGTTCTTTTCTTTCTCCCTTTCACACTTAACTCCCTGATAGATACAGAATGCAACAAAACTAGTTATCGCTATTACGGCAACAGCAGTGGCTATGGTACAAATTAGTAGTGTTTTTTCTTGATCTGCTACTGCCTCTGCAAGTGTTTCCACTTTTTCTTGTAGGCCGTTTAAGTGCTCTTGCATAGCTTGAAACTGCTCAGTACCAATCTTGTCTTCTAATGCACTAAAAACTTTTTCAAACTGCTCAGCATCTATCTTTTGAGCTTCTTGCCATTCTTTTAATGCACTAAATACCTCTTCAAACTGTTTAGCATCTATCTTTTGAGCTTCTTGCCATTCTTTTAATGCACCAAAAACTTTTTCAAACTGCTCAGCATCGATTTTTTGACTTTTTTGCAATGCTGTTATATCTAACCTATCATTGCCAGACAAACTATACCAAGCATTACTAAAAACATTTGACATTTTAACCCCCTAGTTAATTAATATATTATAATTTTACATTCCCAATGTTTAAATTATTATTAAA
Organism: Wolbachia endosymbiont (group A) of Udea olivalis; assembly: GCF_964028365.1. NCBI lineage: Bacteria > Pseudomonadati > Pseudomonadota > Alphaproteobacteria > Rickettsiales > Anaplasmataceae > Wolbachia > Wolbachia endosymbiont (group A) of Udea olivalis. Next base: position 633,508 of record NZ_OZ034773.1, on the reverse strand, counting down.
TTAACTGTCATTATGTATTGACCTTTTAATAATTTTGTTTGACTTGCTTTTTAAAAGTGCGAAAACTTAAATTAAGGTACTTACGAAATACATGAAGAAAAATGCTTATTGTATTTTTGTAACCATTAACACTTAATTCTACAATTCTTTGATCTCACTCATGGAGAGGCCAGTAAACTTAACAATAGTGTTGACATCAACATTATTAGCTAGCATTGCTTTTACGACTTCAATTTTTCCTTTCCGTACACCTTTCTCTTCAGCAAGATCAAGTCTGTATTCAAGGATAGCTTCTTCTTTCTGTAGATCCATCACTCTTTCTTCATAAGCTAGGAGATCTTTTTCACTCCAGTGAAACTTGTCTAATTCATCGTATGCTAGCTTTATTATTGGTGATTCCTCTGCAATTTTCTTTAGATCTTCATCTGTCGTTTCTTCTGCATGCTTAAAAAAGAAGCACCACCTTTCTATTGTGCTTTCTAGTTCCTCCACTCTGCTTTTTGAAAATTTAGGTAATTCTATAAAGACAAATTGAAAATCTTTTAAGTAATGGCCGTTGGTTTTTATATCACGTATATTGTGAGTAGAAATATACTCAACCTCTTCAGGGAATAGCATACCATTGGAAATAGCAATGAAGAAAACCTTCTTTAAATTAATGTAATTTTTATCAGCCTGCCTTGAGTAAGCCTTAGCAGCATAGAGTTGTGCGCGCTTTTCAAAGCCCTTGTCGCGAGCGAGCTGCATCTCAATTATATATCTTGACCCACTAGAATCCCTGCAAAGAACATCAACTATACTTTGTCTATCAGAGGCAATTTCAGGGTCCATAATGGTGCTTAAGAATTCTACTTCTTGTATAGTATTGACTTCAGTACATCCTAAAATATCATTTAAAAAATGGATAAGAATATTCTTATTTTTTTCAGTACCAAAGATTTTCTTAAATGTTAAATCTAACTTTGGATCGAGAAATTTAGAAAGAGCCATGGCAAGAATGCTTGAAAATATTAATAATTATACACTATTATTAACAATTATTCAATTATATTTTTAAGGAAGACAACTTTTAACTTTGTAAAAGATAGCCAAGAAAGTTGCATTTGCAGCAAATTTTAAGATACCCATCTATGGCCTAACTTAACGCGCATGAACGTTCTCAGAAGCCCTGTTATTCTACTAATATCTCTCTCTTTCCTGAATAATTTGGAGCACTGACAACACCTTCTTTTTCCATTCTTTCAACGATGTTTGCAGCTCTGTTATAGCCTATTCTAAGTTGTCGCTGAATGTAACTGGTTGAAACTTTTTGATCTCTTTGAATGATGGCCACTGCTTGATTGTAGAGGTCGTTTTCTTCATCCTCTGTTTCACCTTCTGATTCCACAGAAGAATTTTCATCTTCTTTGGTAATTTCCTCCATATAATTTGGCTCACCTTGCATTTTCAGATGATCAACTATATCTTGTACCTCATCATCGCTCACAAATGGGCCGTGAATTCGAATAATCTTACCACCAGAGGCCATATAAAGCATATCACCCATACCAAGCAATTGTTCAGCCCCTTGTTCGCCAAGTATTGTGCGACTATCTATCTTAGAAGTAACAGCAAAACTGATTCTCGTTGGAAAGTTCGCCTTTATCACACCTGTGATCACATCCACAGATGGGCGTTGTGTTGCCATTATGATGTGTATTCCTGCAGCACGAGCCATCTGAGCTAAGCGTTGAATAGAGCACTCTATTTCTTTGCCGGCAACAAGCATCAAATCTGCCATTTCATCTACAATCACTACAATATATGGGAATGTTTCCATTTTAATCGGCAGCTTTTCAAACAAAGGTTTGCCTGTTGTTGAGTTAAAGCCAATCTGCACAACGCGCTCCAATTCTATTCCACTATTCATCGCTTCTGTGATTCTTTGGTTATAGTTTATTACATTGCGCACATTTAAATAGGACATCATGCGATAGCGGTTTTCCATCTCTTTTACTATCCACTTAAGAGCGACTACAGCCTTTTTTGGCTCTGTTACCACTGGCGTTATTAGATGCGGTATTGCATCATATATTGAAAGCTCAAGCATTTTTGGGTCGATCATTATCATCTTACATTCATCAGGACTTAATCGATAAACGAGTGAAAGAATCATAGTGTTAATCGCAACTGATTTACCAGACCCTGTGGTTCCAGCAACGAGCAAGTGGGGCATTTTAGTTAGATCTGCAATAACTGGTTTTCCACTTATTTCTTTGCCAAGCGCAATTGGGAGATTTAAGTTTGCATTTTGGTATTCTGGGGATTCAAGCAAATCACGCAGCATTACAATTTCCCGTTCCTTGTTCGGCAACTCTATTCCCATAGCATTTTGCCCACGAATTATTGAAATACGTGCAGAGAGTGCACTCATCGAACGTGCAATGTCATCTGCAAGGCCAATTACTCTTGCAGATTTCGTGCCAGCTTGTGGTTCAAGTTTGTACAAAGTCACAACCGGCCCATAGCATACACTGATAATTTTTCCTTGCACGCCAAAATCACTCAGGACTTGTTCCAGCAGAGATAAATTTTTATTGCTCTCCATTTCATTCAGCTGCTTTCTCTGCAAAGACTCCTCTGCTTTAGAAAGTAAATGGATACTTGGAAACTTAAACTCACTTAAAACCTCCTCGGTAGCTTTTTTCTGTCTTTCTTTTGGTTGTTGTTTAGTAGTGATTTTAGTTCTATGTTTTTCTTCTACTACTAATGGTGCAATTGAATACTCAGTAGTTTTATGTGATCTGAAGAATGGAACATTTACAAATAAGCAAGCTATTTTTTTACATAAGAAGAATAGAGAGTAAATTGTTCTCTTCCAACCAACAGATCCTACAAGACCTATTGATGTTACTATCACAAATATATAAAACGGGCAGTTATTAATTAGTGCATTCCCTATTATTCCACTGTGTCTGTACCTTGCAGTGATGCCTAGCGAAAGTTGTGGTAGTATAGCACATATCCCTAAATTGATTAATATTAAATAGAGAATTTTTAGCAGCCTTTTTGATGGCCTGAAGATCAACAAGTAAACTATGGTTGTAGCTATTGTAACACTAGTTAATCCAAGAAATTGAACCAATATATCAGCTAAATATGAACTTACTATTCCACCTAAATTTGTCACTTCCTCATTTGTAGCTGTGTTTAAGGAAGGATCTTTATAGTTATAGCTAAAAACTGATATATATATATATATTAAAAGGGATAGATATATTGCTGATTTTAGATATTTTTTTAACATCTACCTAAAGTAGTAAGCTACTGTATATTTTACAAAGTGAATTGTTATTAGCAATATCATTATAGATAAATCTAATCCGTTGAACGGTGGTATATATCTTCTAATAATCTTTAGTGGTGGATATGTCAATTGGTTCAAGATGTGCATTATGCTACTGACAGTTTCATTATATATGTTCACCATATTAAGTTTAACCAGCCAGTTTAGGACAACCCAACATATTAGAATGAAGCTATAAAGATCAAGTAACGTATTGAGTAGATATATGATTGGATGCATACATATCTATTACACGAAAGTTATATAAAAGACAAGTATTTAGCCTTTTCAAACTCAAAATGTTGTTTTTGCTGAACCAAAAAAAACTTCATTTTTTGAGCTGCGCAAAGCCACCTAAAGTAGAGAATGGACAAGGAAGGAGGGGTGTATAATATATATTAATGTTGATATTTATTTCTTATAAATATCATCTCTATGTCCTATCTCTGTGATAGTTACTATATGATCTAATTGATTTACTCTGTAAATTACACGATAGTCACCAACTCTTAGCCTTCTACATCCTTTTAAGTTATGATGTAGTGGTTCACCAAAATTTATTGGGTCAACTGTAAGACGTTCTTTTATAGCCTTTTGAACTCTTAGCCTTATTGTCTTTGGAAGGTTTGGTAAATCTTTTTCAACAACACTCTTTAGAGACTTAACCTTGTAACGCTCTAATCCCACTTAATATCTTCAAAATCAACTGTTTCTGCACCTTCAACATCACGCTCATCAGAAATTTTAGATACTAAAAAATCCTCCATTTCAAGCTCAACTGCTTCTCTAAATAGTTTTCCTGCTAATTCTTGAACGGGCTGTTTAGTAAATTCAGATAATTCAGCAAGATGCTTTAAAGTTTCTTCGCTAAGAGCTATGTTAATGCCTGAATTTGCCATATGTTTTACCGAACTCTACTACTGTAACAAGTATACAACATTTTTTTTAATTTTTCAATAAAGAAAGTTGATGATACGTAAGAAAAATTTTGCCACCTGCGTTAATAAATAATTAAAAATTTAGCATATTTATCTACCCTCTATTCTATTACTTAAGTTAGACCACTTTTTTCTATTAATATTTTTTGTTTATAAAGATGAGCAGTTACTCATCACGCAGTTGATCTATGGATATAATACTACCGTTTGATAGTTTTTCAGTACATTTTTCACTTTTGTATTCTTTATCAGAGTCGATACTGATTTTGTCAAATATTAAAACATCTCCTGAAATTTTATCACGAAACTCACTAATAGCAAAAAACGGTATAGTAATTCGCTCTTGTTTTCCTTGAAAACTCAAACTGACGCTAAATTTATCCTCAGAAACTTTTAAATCATAGAATTGATGCTGTAATATAATAAGCATTTGAGTAGGGTATGACTTTTTCAAACGATCTGGCATGGTCACACCATTAAAATATGTGAAAAATAATATTTCTAAGTGAGGGATAAAACCATTACCTGATATAACATCTAAAGTCTTTTTGATAACTTGAAACTTAGCAGAATTAAGCAGTTTTTTGTAATCTGTTTGCTCCATATAACTTTCACATACGTAAATTTTGGGGGAACTTCTGTTACCCGGCGTTCCCTAAACCGTGCTTTAGTAATAAACCGGTTGTGCTAAATTAAGCAGCAACACGATATTCTTCAGCAGCAAAATTATCGTTTGCATTTAAATTATGAACTCTTAGCGGTGGTGTCTAACCGAGCAAAGCTACCATCTTTACTATGCATGTCGATCCTTAATCGCCCCCGTATAATTAAAAAACATGGTGGAGGCGCCGAGTACTGCCCTCGGGTCCAATACACCTATTACAAGGTAATTTTATTGCTATAGTACACAAAATGTACATAGCTATTATATAGCAACATTAAATAAATGTCAAGATATTATGACCTTAAGTTGATTTATTGCTAAAACAAAATTAATATTTCCAGTAAAAAATTCTGTGCTCTTAACCTGACACATATGGCTTTTTGAATACTCCCAATGAAAATATTTATAAATAAATATTTACTCTTCTTTTTTATTGTTTTTAGGTTTTTCTTGATCAACCATTTCTCCACCGATCTCTTTTATTTTTAGTATCAACGACTCTGGTACATACATGTCAATTACTTCTTCTGCTGTCACAAATAAAGCCTGATAAGAGTGTGAATTTATTATCCAATTAGGCAATATGTCTTCTGCTTCTATTTTATACTCTCCCTCTTTTTTGTCATATACTGTGTAGCAATATAAGTGCACAGCAAAAAATAATACATAAGAGAGCAATATTCCTTTAAGCACTCCGAGAAAGATTCCAGTAACTCTATCGATAAACCCCAACCTTATGGGTAATAATATGTACATTAGCCAGTTATTTATTATCATGAATATAAGATTAAGTATAATAAATACAGAGATTGTAGAAAGTATGTTTAGTGTAACTTTAGAATCAAAATATTTACTATAATTTGGAGTGAAAAAATCATAGTGATTAGCTGTCAGAAAGACCGATAAAAATAGAAACATTAGTGCGCATAGCTCTTTTATAAAGCCTCTAGTTACCGAGATTATTACGCATAGAACAACAATGAAGATAATTAGGCTATCGAAAAGCATGTTTTATATCTATATGGTTTTCAAGATATAATAGTTGTAAATAACAAGGTTGTAAAATTAATTGTATTTATGCTGCATCAATTGATCTAAATACCTAGCGATCATGTCAATTTCTAAATTCAAATAATCATTTACTTTGTTGTACTGAAAAGTTGTATTTTCCCATGTATAGGGAGTGATATTTACTGTAAATTCCTGATTAACAACTGAATTCACTGTGAGGGAAACCCCATCTAGTGTAACGGAGCTTTTTTTTGCAACAAATTTAATTAATTCTTGTGGGCACGATAGTTTGATTTCATGAGAATCTAAATTTTGATTAATTGTTAAAAATTTTACTATCCCATCAACATGACCCTGAACCAGGTGGCCATCGATCTTATCGCTTAATCTCATTGCTTGTTCGAGATTTATTTTTTTTCCTATTCTCCACGTATTTAAGTTAGCAACCTTCATAGTTTCTTGAGATGCTTGGACTGTAAATGTATCGCTCATTATATCAACAACAGTTAAACACACACCAGAGCAAGCTATTGAATCTCCTTTATTTATAGAGGATAAATTTTGTGTCTTGATATGGAAAATTTGATCAGAGTTGGAGTGAGTGGTAGTATCAGTTATAGTCCCGATATCCGTGATAATTCCTTTAAACATATGGTGAAAATAAATAATTTTACCATGAAAAATTTTTTACAACAACTTATTTCTATTTTGTTATAGTTAAAGTAATTCTGGTTTACCGACAATTTAAAAAACGACAAATTCGTCATCCCGCTACGTGTTAGCGGGATCTAGAGATACCGTGACGGTATGACGTAGGAAAACTGAGCCTGCACTAGCTATAGGCGCGAGAAAGGGGATCGTTTTCACTTACTTGCTTAATAGATTCTATAGAATATTCAGAATATATAAAGCGAGCTAAATTCAAAATACACAGCGCGATTAATATTGGCAACCCTATGTTCAATGCTAACCCAATACTTTCCCTTTTTTCTGGTGGCACTAATCCTTTTAACATTGACACTTTTCCTAATGGAAAATGCCATAAGCAAAGTGTTGATGCAGATGCTACTATTATAAATAGACAAAAATAAGCCTTTTTTGAGGAAGATACAGTTTTTAACGGTGATTTGAGTGCAATGTTAGTAGGTGGTAGAGTTTTAGCTTCATTTGTTGCTGGTGAAAGATCTTTAATTGGTAAAGGGTTTGTAGATTTATGAGGAGTATTTTCATGTTGTGGAGAAGGTTGTTGTATATAAACACCTGAAACTAATTTAAGCAATTGCTCTTTTTTTCTATATACTTGTTTTTGTAAATATTCTTTACCTAAAAGTGAGTTACTAAGAGGTTGTGGCCTTTCGAGTATCTGTAATACTTCTGATATTTCGCCTGGCTCTAATATTGCATGTAATTGTTTATCTTGAAAGTAAACAATATTGAATACTGAGCTGAAAATATTGCAAAATGTTTCTGGATCTTGATTTTTGTATCCACTCATCACTTCAATAAATATTTTATCGAGCTTTTTCCCCCTGTGCTCAATTTGGTTATCTATCACAGCTACTCTAGCATCATTTCGTGCTTGTTTTATGGTAGATTGTTTTTCTTCTTCTGGTAGTTCTTGAGATTGCTTTTTCGATTTTTTTCTATTAGCTTTAAAATACTCTGTGTGCGAAGTAGTTTGACCTACATTCTGTTCTGCTTCTTGAGGTATTGGATTTTCTATACTACCCCCTGTCATCCGAGTAGCTTGACTACTTGGATCCATGTTTCTTTTTTCCTGGTCAAACGCTGGAATAACACCAAATGGTATATTGTTGCTCTGTATAGAAAATTTTGGCAATTGTTGGGAAAAGAATTGTGACGTATTAAAAAAATTGGGTAGACAGAAAAAAGATCTAAACCAGAAAACGTTTTCATGCATTGCAGCAACTACTATCGAAACACGTGTAACTTGTTTTCCATTATTTGTTACATCGAAGCCAAATGAGCCTGTAACTGGTACGATTTGTTTATTTTGTGCATTTTTTTGGTTAGTTTCACTCTGTTCTTTTTTGTCTTCATTTTCAGTTTTTTCTGCATGTTGTAGCTTTTCATTTAGAAATAACTCGATTTGGTACAAGTTGTCCAGGTTAATGTTTTCAACGTCTGTTTGTAGCGTTATCGTTGTGCCCTGCAGAAGGATTTGAGGCGGAGCACTATTTACGAATTCTTCTACAGTTTTATAACTGTTAGTTTTACAGTAGTTATTATATAGTTCACTGCTTTCTTTGGGCACTTTTATGTTGGCTGTAAATTTTTTTTCCCGGGAAAGGCAGATTTTGAAAAAATCAATTAAAGGGTTTATTCGAAATAATCTTATATTAAAGGTGTCTTTATCTGTTGCTGTTAGCTCAAATGAAAATTTTTGTATATTGCTTTCAATACTTCTCGAGCGAATAGCACTGATCTTAATTGTTTCGCTAGAAAATGCTTTACTTATGTTTCTGGATTTTTCCTTAAAGAGCTTAGGTAAATCCTCTATTTTATACTTATTCTTAGTTTCAGTGTTACTGTTGTGCATAGTTGATACAGCAAATTCATCAACGCAAAGGTAAATAAAAAAGATTAATTAGTCAATAAATTAATAATCAGAATAGGGCAATTTTTCGGATTGTTGATGATATTTAAAATTTCACTATAATGAAAGTTTAAGCCAGCGTTTTTAAGATGAATAAAGAGTTATTAGATGACATACTTTCACTTGAAGATAAAGCAGTTTCCGAAATTGAGAATGCTTCTTCTTTGCAAGATTTAGAAAAAGTTAGGCTATTATATTTGGGAAAAAAGGGTGTAGTTAGAGCGTATTTTGATAACTTAAAAAAGATAGAAAATGCAGAGAAAAAGCGTGATTTAGGTGCAGTGATTAACGCTTTACGTGATAAGATAGATCATCTTATCATGAATAGGGAAAATGTGCTAAAAACAGAAGAAGTTAACTTTAAATTGCAGAACGAGGCGGTTGATATCACGTTGCCCGTTAGACCAGAAAAAATGGGCAAGGTCCATCCACTCAGTAAGGTTATAAATGAAGTAAAGCTTATTTTTGCACATATGGGTTTTAAAGCAGTTGATGGCCCTGATATTGAAGATGAATTTCATGTATTTGATGCACTGAATACTCCAAGTCATCATCCTGCGCGAGAGGAGCAAGATACCTTCTACTTAAAGAACAAAATAGATGATAAAAGAATGGTACTGCGCACTCACACCTCATCTGTACAGATTAGAACCATGGAAAAAACAAAAAAGTTCCCAATTAAAATAGTAGCTGCAGGTAGAGTATACAGAAACGACTTTGATGCAACTCACACCCCTATGTTCCATCAAATAGAGGGGTTATATGTCGATGAGAATGTCAATATGGGCCAGTTAAAATTTACTATTCATCACTTCCTTAATAAGTTCTTTGGCGATAAAGGGCTGAAGATACGTTTTCGTAATAGTTTTTTCCCTTTTACCGAGCCTTCTGCGGAAGTGGACATAAGTTATAAAGGTAGTAAATGGATAGAAGTACTGGGATGCGGTATGACGCATCCAAATGTATTTCAAAATGTTGGAATAGACCATACTAAATACAACGGTTTTGCGTTTGGCATTGGTATAGAAAGGCTTGCAATGCTAAAATATCAAATTAGCGACTTGAGGAGCTTTTATGACAACAAAATCAGCTGGCTTGATCATTACGGTTTTCATTTTTCATCTTTAAGATAAGTGATAAGTAAAACTCATACGTTCGTTATACTTGCTGCAGGGCATGGCAGGCGGATGAATTCAGATTTGCCTAAGGTCCTACACAAAATAGGCAGTTTTTCCATGCTCCAGCATGTCATTTACAATGCAAAACAGTTAAATCCTGAAAATATTGCTGTTGTAGTTGATCAGCCTTTAATTGAAAGACTAAAGTGTTTTAAGGATATACAGTTAATTACACAAGAATTAACACTTGGCACGGGAGATGCGGTCAAAACTGCGATGAGAAACCTAAGAGAATTGCCAGATTCAAGCATAGTTGTTGTGCAGTATGGGGATACTCCGCTCATAAAAAGCAGCACAATAACTAAAATGATTAGTTATTTAGAAGGCAAGGCTCTAGTTTGCCTAGGTTTTAGGACAAGCAATAAAGAATACGGTAGGTTAATTATTGAGAATGGTTCCTTAAGAGAAATCGTAGAAGCAAAGAGTGATAAAAATAATCATGAAGAATTTCTTGCCAATGCTGGAATAATGGTGGCATGTGCAAAGAATTTACGTGAATTGGTGGAGAAAATAGAGTGCAATAGCTCAACTCATGAATATTACTTGACCGATATAGTTTCCATTGCAGTGAAGAGTAATTTAAATGTCGGTTACGTTATTACCGGTGGAGAAGAAGCAACGGGAATAAATAACAGAAATGACCTTATAAAAGCTGAATTTTACTTTCAAGAAAATAAAAGAAAAGTTTTTACCGACTCCGGAGTAACGCTTGTTGCACCAGAGACTGTTTTCTTTTCTCTTGATACGCAAATTGCCAGAGATTCAGTTATTTACCCATATGTTTTTTTCGGTACTGGAGTGAAAATAGAGTCTGGTGCGAAAATACTGCCATTTTCGCATTTAGAAAATTGCTTAATTAAAAGTAATGCTGAGGTCGGTCCATTTACCAGAATACGCGGAAACACAACAATTGGTAATAAGGCAAAAATAGGAAATTTTGTGGAAGTGAAAACAAGTGAAGTTGGTCAAAACACTAGAATAAAACACTTAAGTTATATAGGAAATGCTAAAGTAGGGCAGGAGAGTAATATAGGAGCAGGCACTATTGTTTGTAATTATGATGGGAAAAATAAACATGAAACGAATATAGGGAGCAATTGCTTTGTTGGCGCCAATAGCTCACTAATTGCGCCGCTTAATATTCATGATGAATCTGTAATTGCAGCAGGTAGTGTTATAGTTGAGGATGTACCAGAAAAAAGCCTTGCAATAGCAAGAGAAAAGCAAGTAACTAAGAGAATAAAGTAGTCTAATTTAATTATGTTGTTGTGTCATTTTTAATATTAGACTTCTTGCATAACCATATAACAAACTTTTATTGGGAATAGAAACAAAAAAACTTCCTTGACAAACTCCGCCAGCCCCCTTATCATAACAGTGAAGCTATTGTATTTGCTTTCGCCAATCTGCAGATTAAAAGGTAAGGATTACTTAATGTATCGGCGTCTTATATTCAATTTTTTGCAGTATATAGGTACTGTATGTCTTTACAAAACTTCATCTACATCTAGATTTTTATCTAAATAAGCTGAACGCGCTTATAAAGCGTTACAAGACATCAAAAAATGCCAATACTCGACAGAGATAGTAAAAGACTAGCTAACTCGGGGATTCTTTGTCTTTTTTTCTGCTTAGTAAATTTCTTAAACATTTGCAGCGTAGGTTAGTTGCAATTAAAAGCAGCTAAATCTTGCTTGTCAAGCGTTTAAAACATAAAAAACGCCAATATTTTAAAGCAGATAATAACCCCAGGGCTTCTTTTGCCTTTTTTTTTATTTGGTAAATTTCTTAATATTTATGGCTAAACGACAACCGTCATCCCGCTACGTGTTAGCGGGATCTAGAGATACCGTGACGGTATGACGGTTCGCGCGGTGGCATGACCTCGTCATCCCGCTACGTGTTAGCGGGATCTATGCTTTGAGATACCGCGAATGAATCGCGGTATGACGGTGTAGATGATGGTTAAGTAATTCGTCATCCCGCTACGTGTTAGCGGGATCTAGAGATACCGCGAATGAATCGCGGTATGACGGTTCGCGGTGGCGTGACGATAAGCTCGTCATCCCGCTACTTGTTAGCGGGATCTGGAGATACCGTGACGGTATGATGAGGGAGAACAGTTAGCGGATGAGATACCGCGAATGAATCGCGGTATGACGGTTCGCGGTGGCATGATGTAGGACTGCTGTGACACCATTATAGAGTGAACCAGTGTCAGCTACTTGCATAGAAAATGTTTATGACTAATTTTTAGATCAAACATGGAATTTCGACAAACTTAACTTTTTTGTGAGACTGTTCAACAATAATAAATAAATTGAGAGGAAAGGTTACGGCAATGGAAAAGAAAAAGTTTTTTGAAATAATAAATGAGGTAAGCAAGAGTGAAGGTTTAAATGAGAATAATTTACTTGAAAGAATAGGAAGTGAGCTAAAAGATGCAGACTCAATAGTATATAGCACTTATAACAATTTGAAGATAGATAAGATGTTCAGTATATTAGATTCAGACAAAATTGTAAATTATATGTTGGTACATCTTGCTGTGGAATGTAACAGTGTACCAATAGTAAAACTCCTACTAGCAAAGGAAGCAAAAGTTAATGAACCAATATATGAACTTGATGAAGCTAAGTCTAAGCTAACTGCTTTGCACATTGCTGCTTTGCATGGTCATCAAGAGATAGCTCAGCTTTTATTGAACAATAACGCAAATCCTTCACTAAAAGATAGTCAAGGCCGAACTCCAAGGGATATTGTCGGTGATGTAAAAGGTAAAAAGGCTATAATAAAAATGTTAGAGGAAGGAGAACAACGTTATGCTGAGACAAGAGCTACGAGAAGACAACCTTATAGACAAGGCACTTTACCGCAGCCTAATAATAAAACTCCAGGAGATTCAGCTATGGGCGGAAATAAAATAACTGCTGCAGTGCAAGCATGGAACGCAAGAGATCAGAAAGAGAACAACGGAATTACACCAAACAGCAGAAAAATCTATGTACAAGATGAGGATGAACAGACTTCTTCAAACTCAATCACTAATGAAAACAATATAAACAAAGTAGATGATACATTAGAAAGAGAACTGGCTAAAAGAGATGCTGTGGCGCAAAAGTTGCAAGAGGCAGAACAAAGACTTGCCAATAATCAGAAGCGCATAGAACATAATGACTTGCACAGTCAACATCCAGAGCAGTATACTACATATAATGGGGAACAGACCTTTTTAAATAAAAGTAGTAGTGACGACAGTGGAATATGTTTTGATGGAGATGGATCTGAAGCTTTAGGCCAATCTATATTAGAAAATGGAGAAGACATTGATGCACAAGATAAAGATGGCGTGACCCCTTTACATTGGGCTGTTGCAGATAACAATAAAGAATTAGCAAAACTTTTGATAAAACATGGAGCAGATGTTGATGCACGAAATAGAGATAAACATACCCCTTTACATTATGCTGCTGTGCATGGTTATGTAGAGATTGCAAAGTATCTAATAGATAATGGAGCAAATGTTAATGCACAAGATCAAGATGAACATATCCCTTTATACTTTTCTGTTACAAATGACAATAAAGAATTAGCAAAACTTTTGATAAAATATGGAGCAGATCGCTCATTGATAAAGGATGAAGACCTAATAGATAGACTAAACAGTATGTGTGATCAGCCATCTGAGGTTGTACCTAGTACCTTTTCTCATTCCAAAACACACAACGCAACGGAAACTCCAGAAAAAGCAGAAAAGGTTGAAAAACGTAAAGCTAAGTTAAAAGAATTACGTACTCAGCTAAAGGATGAGCAGAAAAAGAATGAATTGCTAAAACAAAAAATACAAGATCTAGAAAGTAAAAACACAACGCTTAATAGTGAATTAGAAAAAACAAAAACTAAAACAGACGAAGTACCATTAGAAAAAGCGCAAAAGGAACTAACAGAATTGAAAAGTTATATCACTGGACATGGAGCTAGGCTGGACACACTGGAGAAACTCAATGAAGAGAATGAATCACTAAGACAAGAAATAAAAAATCTAAAAAATGAAAACACAACACTTAAGGGTGAATTAGAAAAAACAAAAACTAAAAAAAACGAAGTACCATTAGAAAAAGCGCAAAAGGAACTAACAGAATTGAGAAATTGTGTCACTGAACATGAGACTAAATTGGAAGTACTGGAGAAACTCAATGAAGAGAATGAATCACTAGAACAAAAAATACAAGATCTAGAAAGTAAAAATACAACACTTAATAGCGAATTAGAAGAAAACGAAAATAAGCATTCTAAAACAAAAGTGTTGTTAGAAAAAGCGCAAAAGGAACTAGCAGAATCAAAAAGTTGCATAGTTGGACATGAGACTAAGTTGAAACAATTCAATAAAGAGAATGAATCACTAACACAAAAAATAAAAAGTCTGGAGAATGAAAACACACCACTTGAGGGTGAACTGGGCAAAACTAAAACAAATGAAGTGTCACTAGAAAAAGTAGGAAAAAGACAATTTTCCCCAAAAGTTGCCTACGCGAGCCTTGCAGCTATGTTAGCAGTAGGTGCTGCTCTTAGTATTGCTTCCGGATTGTCTGTTCTATTAATAGTTGCAGCTTCTGTGGTATCTGCACTGATAGCCGGTGGCATTACATACACAATATCAAAACCCATCGCTCCTGACACTGAATTGAAAGAAGTGAATATTCAAGGTTCAGCACAACGGTGTTTGTAAAACTTAGCACCTACATCTGTACGAACATTGCAGTTTGCAGGTGGCAGATGCAAGTAGCTGCACTGGAATCTATAACTAACCCAATAAAGGTTTCCCAGCAGTCCTACGTCATACCGCCGCGAACCGTCATACCGTCACGGTATCTCTTAGCATAGATCCCGCTAACAAGCAGCGGGATGACGAATTTGTTGTTTTTCAAATTGTAGGTAAACCTAAGCCACTTTAGCTATAGTAAAAAGTATTTGCAAGTTACACAGTAGTGTGAATTTTTTACTTCGGTAGTTTTTCATTGTCATTATAATCATAATAGTAGTTGAGTTTAATTGATATGAAAACTTTTACGAAAAATTTTAAAAATAACGAAAAAAAGCTAGAGGAGTTTAATAAGGAAATTGAAGATATAACAACTATAGCTCAAGATAAATTTGCACATGAACTTGAGAACATCGCATATGACAGTGTGCAGAAATTTCGCAGTCTGCTTGCTAAAGAGTTAAACTCCACCTTCAATAATATTCATTCTCAAAATGTCAATCTACTAAAATCTAGCCTAGTTGAATATGCTATAAGTTCAAATTTTATCAACAAAAAAGGAGAAACAGCTTTAATACGTTCTCTTCTTAATATATTCATACGATAAAGCACTCAGAGTTGTTGCTGCGCCAATCTAACTTAATGTTGCATGCAAGCTGCATAGCTAAAGTAAGTAAGATTTGCCCCATGCTATCACGAGGTAAACCTTACTTATTCTAGCTATATCAAAAAGGAGGGTTATTATGTCAATAAGATCTACTTCACCAAGAATATCTGTGCAACGTAAATCTAAGCCTGAATCTTTTCCAGTTACTTTAGAAGAGGTTAAATCTTTTTTACGTATTGAGAACAACCAGGATGATAAGTTGATTTCAGATCTAATTTTTATGGCAACTGATTATGCTGAGTGGCATATGGAAAAGTCACTAGTAAAGCAAACATGGCAAGTTTCATATGAAGATTATGTACCTCGTAGGATCTATTTAAGCTATGGCCCTGTGAGTAAGATAGTATTGGCTACTGCAATGATGTCTAAAAATCAAGAGAAGAGAACACTTAAGTATTATTTTAGTGATGTAGGGGGCTACGTTGAGTTTTTCAATTGTTTGAATGCAATAAGAGTTGATGTTGTATACGAGGCTGGCTATGACAATGTTCCTGAGCAGATAAAACTAGGTATTATGCGGCATGTTTCTGCTCTTTACAAAAATCGTGAATCGGAGGTAAGTAGCCATTTATCTGAAGTGAAGAAGGTATATTCTCCGTTTCGCGAACCAAAGGTTGTGTTGTAGCTCTTTCTTGTCATCCAAACTGGGCTACTACGTCATACCGTTACGGATAGATCCCGCTAACAAGCAGCGGGATGACGAGGTATAAACCTTATCGTCATACCGCGATTCATTCGCGGTATCTCTTAACATAGATCCCGCTAACAAGTAGCGGGATGACAGCAGTCCTACGTCATACCGCGATTCATTCGCGGTATCTCTTAGCATAGATCCCGCTAACAAGTAGCGGGATGACGAGTTTGTATCGGGAAATGCTGCTTATGTTTTAGCTATATATCTTTACGAGGATTCATTATGGAAAAAATTCAAGCTATAAATGAGTTGTACAATAGCATTTATGCAGCACTAAAGGCAAATTCTGATTTAAGAAAATATGTTACTAACATTTATGACTACTTACCTAAACAGGTCACCATTCCTTACCTGAGATTGCGCGCAGTGAATTATAGCAACCTGCATATGCTGTCCAATTTTGCTACAAAGGCAAGATTTTCATGCGACATATATACTTATCATATAGACAGTATGTTTGCCATTATAAGGCATATTAACTTGATACTTAAGAGCATTGAAGGTTTTAGTAGTGAGGTCATTTTAGAAAGTAATTGTGCTATGGATCAGCACGATGAAATTTTACATTCAACAATTAATTTTGATATTTTAATAAAAGGAGGTGATAATGAGCAAATTACAGCTAAAAATTAAAGATCATGACAATAATTTTATTGTGTTAAATAATATACGAAACCTAAGGTTTACTTTGCGTAATAACAGAGAAGAGGTAAAAGATATTTCTTCTTTTGGCTGGAGAAAAGTATTGGATTCTGCTGGAAGCAGACATATTACGATAAAAATTAATGGAATTTTAGACTCTGTATTAGCTGATGAATTATTACGTAATTCTGCTATGCTAAACTCTAATAATGATTATGAAATTAGTTTTAAGGCTAAGGAAAAGATAAGGCTTAGGTGTTCAGTTGAACTGTATGAGAGGTATTATGACCCCGCTGCTTTTGACAGTTTTACTGTAATTTTAGCGAGTGCTGAAGTTGTAAACGCTTTTCATTAATGTTAATTTAATTTTTTCATATACAATAGTAACTGGTGAGAATTTTAACTAAATTAAAAAAAATCATGAACGACAAAGACCTTTTCGAGGAAGACGGTGATAATATTGAAGAAAATAACGATGATAAAAGAGAGAGAAGTTTAGAAAATGAAAATCAGCAAAATCAAGAAGAACAACACAAAGAGGAAGATAAGCAATACATAATACAGTATATTCAAGACTATTTGAAAGTTTTTGAGGATATTCTAAATCAGATCGACGAAGGAATTGATAATTTAGATAGTTACGAAAGGACTATGCAAATAAAGCGAAGCATAGACAGGCTCATAGAGACTTTATATAGTCAGGCTGCGTCTGAAGATATTGATGCAGAATTTGAAACCACAAAGCATACTCGCGATAAATCAGAATCTATGAAAAGAGTTAGAGAGAAAAGAAGGAAGCAAGCGATAGAAGAAGTATTAAGTAGCATGTTTGCCCAGCAACAAAAGGAGCTAATGAACGCTAAACACTTAAGTCATGGACATGAAACAGCACATGATGATGAAGCAAAGAAACGAGTGAAGTCTTCAATCAGGGGAGTGTTGTTTTCGGTGATTGCTCATAGGATGGATCCAAGAAGGAGGGCAGGGGAAACTGCTGACGATAACGAAAAGCAAGCTCATATACATGGCAGGGAAGCAGTTGGTGGAGCTTTAGGTGCATTGTTAAAAACGTTTTTAACAGCGGTTGCTGCTATTGTGCATGAAATTGCTAAACCACTTCAGAAACAGGAAACATCTTTTGCAAAACAAGTTGAAGAAAGCAGAAACGCAGATTCACAAAAGGGTCGATCTGTGTAGATTTCTCCTTGTAATAATCTTTCGATTCTACTGTCTGTTAATTCAAATTAGGGTTATAAAATTTTAGAAGCCAGCTCTTATATAACCAATTTATAGCAAGAAATTACGATACAAAAATCAGCGTCCGTTAGAAAATAAACATAACACAGGGTGATAGAGTTGCCCCTATCCATAAGCGTCAGTTAAGCTCAAAATTGTAAGCTTAAAATATGGTTGAATAATTATTAATAATAGTATATAATTATTAACGTTTTTCAGGCATTTTTGTTATGGGTGCGCCAAGTAAGCGTTTAGAATACAATTGGTGAAAATCCAACTGACCTTACCCAGAAAAAGTGGAGAGAAAGTGTGGAATGTTTTTTACAAAAAGAATGATGCATCAAATTGTTCTGGAATGCAATAGTTAATAGTGACGTTGTTTGTTATAAAAAATTTCTATGTATTCAAATATTGCAGTTCTAGTTTGTTGAGCAGAGTGTTGTGAAGTATCAATAAGTATTTCTCTTTTCAATGAGCTAAAGAAGCTTTCTGCAACAGAATTGTCGTAACAACAGCCTTTATTACTCATCTATATTCTTTACAGCTAAGAGATATTGATACCCTTGCGCAGTATATTGTGAACCTTGGTCACTGTGCAGCAGTAGATTTTTAACAGGTTTACGCCTATTAATGGCCATTAATAAAGAGTTCATAACCAATTGTTTATTTATTGCACTACTCATTAACTACCATACGTGAGAATTATTGCTGCCAAATATAGCCATCCCTCCTTGGTTTTGATGTAAGTAATCCCATACTTTATTTGGTTGATCAACAATAAAGTTTTGATCTAGTATATTGGGAGCTACAGCTCTATTATCTGTTTGTTGTTTTTTAATTTTAAACTTTCTTCTCAGTATAGCCCTGATGTCATTTTTCTGCATAATACTTTGCACCGTTTTCAAATTGCAACTTTTACCCAAAGCCTTCAATTCAGCATAAATTTTAGGAGCTCCATATCTACATTTAGAAACTTGATATATTTTTTGAATAGCTTCTAGTAGCTCTTTATTTGCTGATTCTCTACTGCTTATTTTTCTTGTAGTCCACTTATAGTAGCCACTAGCAGAAAATCCTACATAATTCCTGTACTTTATAGCAGTTACTATATAAAAAAATATTTTACTCTTTTTGACTGGCCAGGGCTTTTTTTTAAATGTCTCTTTCCCTTGTTACTCTTGCTTTGTAAATCAAACCTCTCTTTGTCGTAAGGAGCCATGTTACCTCTACCTGGAAATGCATCTGCTGCCGACTTTTTTTCGTTGTGTTTCTTTATCCATTTTCCTAATAAACCACCCTTTATTCCTAAATCTCTTGCTATTTTTGTAATTGTTTGACCTGCCTTTCTTTGTTCATTTGCCAGTTTAACAGCTTCCAATTTGAATTCTGCTGTATATTCTCTTACCATTTCTAATCCTCCAAAATTTTATTTTACCCGAAAAAACTCCTTTCTTTCTCTCCACTTTTTCTGGGTAAGGTCAGTTTACTGGCCTCTCCATGAGTGAGATTGAAAAATTAAGTGGAAATCTGTGAACGGTTACCTTGGATGACAGAAAAGAGTGTTGGAAGGAGGCAATATTAAAAACTTAATTTCAGTCCAGCCAAGAACACATAACCAGAGTTGTTATTTTCTATTTTAGGCTCTTTTGTACTAAACTTTACAATATCGAAATAGTATGAAGTACCTAAAAAAAGAGAATTTTCAAGACTTAAAGCATATGATGTTAACTCGTTTGTACCTTCGCCTGCAATATCCCTACCACTACTAAAATATGTTAAGCTCGATTTGTAAGAATCAGAACGGTAAGCGATACCTGCATTCATATAATACGTATTATTTGTTTCAGGATTACGCTTCTCACCAGATTTACCACCATTACCATACGAAAAAATGCAATCAAGATCGAACAATTTTAGCTTCAAACCAAAATTCCAGTGTAGTAATTGATTGCGGCATTCATAATTTTTAGAAGTCCCATCTGAGCAATCAGTTAAATTTTCTCTTGCAAATTCACCAGTTAAGGCAGTAGTAAAACCTATATCATCTGACAAGCTGTTTTTATAGGAAAGGCCAGCAGCAATTAAATTGCTGTACTGTAAGTTATTTTTTCCTGGAACATAACTGAATCCGAGTTGAAAGTTATAGATTTCAGGGGAGATGTAGTTAATTGATGATTGTTTTAACCCTAGTTCGAGTTCATTATAATCGCTATAAATATTGGGCTTGACCCAGAACACCTTGTCTTGATCATATCCAGGGTCACCATCTTTTTTATGATCACCGCGCAAATTTGCATAGTTTGTCCAATGACCATTTACTCCTCCAGCAGCTGCATAAATTTTTGAAGTGTTAATTAACATGCTCTGACCAACTAAACTTCTTTTACCATATTCAATTGATCCAAGTTCCTGGTTTTTTATGATAAAATACCATTCCTCCATGTCTAACTTTTCTATGTCTAACGCTTTTAGGTTTGCAATACCAGAAACCCCTGCCTTAACATTAACCCCCATTTGAGTATTTGGATAAACTTGCTGTAAATAAAGAAAGCGCAAGTATGAATAACTTGAAGTTTTATCCTTAGGCTTAGCATTGAAAGAATCTCTGTTGAAGGCGTAGCCGAATCTCAAATCTATTTTTCCGTCTAGTTCTGCATAAAATATTTCCTTATCCAAAATTGTTTTAGAGCTAGCACTATTCTGCAAAAACAATGATGAAAGCAGTGCTACCAGGTAGTACTTTAACTTCATAAATAACCTTAAATCTTTATAAAAATTTAAGTTTAAACTCAATATAAATAAAAAACAACTTTTCAGAAGGCACCGCTGGTAGATTTTGCTGCCTGTTTTTGAGCTATATTCCCATAAATTATTGATACACTTGGTAATTTTTGCATTAATAACTGCTTATTAATGGCAGAATGTATACGATTAATTATTTTAGATGTACTTTTTACATCGCAGTTAATCAAAACAAAAAGCACTTTATTCTCATCAATATACCCTAGAAAATCATCACTACGGCAATTTTTATAAAAATGTTCTATGACAACTTTCAGTGCATCATTTGTCTCGCTACAGCTACTATTTAAGCCAATTATTCCTATAGCTGCATTAATTTGATGTTGAAAGGCGAAATTCAATATAAGGTATAACTCTAAAATAGTGGACTCATTGCCCGGTATATCGAATAAGTCATGGTTTTTATATTTCTTACCCATTAGATATTCATCTCTAAAGATTCCTAATTTATGGGACAAACTGATATCACGTATTAACAGCTCATAATTTATTTTATTACTGGCAAATTGTGCAGTGCGGAAAACTTTTACTTTTGTCCTGATATCTTCTCCTTTAGCATCAGTTAAGGAAAAATCTATCACTTTAGGTAATATATCAAGTAAATCGTGCCCATTTTCGGTATACTCTAAATAATTCTTCATGTCGTCAGCTGCTCTTGCACTTAAAATATTGATTAACGGCTTATTAAGTAAATTCCCTTCCTCGTATTTTAACAAATTCCTTGCGGCTTGATTGAGCCCTAAAATTAACACGTTTTTTTTCTTATTATCCTGACAAACAGATACCACAGCATCATCTTTTCTTCTTGCAGTTATGAAATCATCCATACTTTCATTCTATACAGCGTATTTATAAGTATAATAAGATTATATTAAGATTTACTTACTTATTGATATGCTTAATTAGGTATAGACAAAATGTCATACGGGATGGCTTTGTTGTAGAAGAATCAAGATTACTGTTTATAGACTTCAAGTTACTGCAAAAAATATTTTAAAACATAGTGATATCTTGACTTTACCTAGTTAATATTCCAAATTATAAAAAAACAGATAGTTCTATGACGACAAGTCTATTACAAGGCAAAAAGGGATTAATAACCGGAATAATAAATAAGAGATCGATAGCATGCGGTATAGCAAAAGCTCTCTCAGAGCACGGGGCAGAACTTGCAATCACCTACCAGAACGAAATAATAAAAGAAAAATTATTACCAATAGCAGATGAATTAAATGTGGAGCTAATACTACACTGTGACGTTTCAAATGAAAAAATCGTAGATAACGCTTTTGAAATAATAGAGAAAAAATGGGGTACTCTTGACTTTTTGGTGCATGCAATAGCATTCTCCGATAAAAATGAGTTAGATGGTAAATATGTCAATACTTCACTGAATAACTTCCTCAATGCAATGCATATATCGTGCTATTCTTTCACTGCTTTAGCACAAAGAGCTGAAAAAATGATGTCAGGTGGTGGTAGTTTGCTTACTTTATCTTATTATGGCGCTGAAAAAGTTATGCCAAATTATAACGTTATGGGTTTATGTAAAGCAGCACTTGAAGCAAGTGTAAAATATATAGCATGTGATCTCGGGCCACAAAATATCAGAGTAAATGCAATTTCCGCTGGTCCAATCAGAACTTTAGCATCTTCTGGAATAAGCGATTTTCACTTCATATCAGAATGGAATAGAAATAATTCTCCGCTCAGACGCAATGTTACAATAGAGGATGTTGGCAAGGCAGCGCTATACTTATTAAGCGATTTAAGTAGTGGCACTACTGGAGAAATTTTGCACGTTGATTCAGGATATAACGTTGTGGGAATGAAGGTAGTTGACTAACAAAGCACTAGTTCCTTCGGGTTCATACACAACTCTATCAGGAGTTTTGTGACTGTGATTGCAGAAAACATCGAACATAAAATTCCTATTGATAAAGTGACAGAAAAGCCTCTAATTGCTCCACTGCCAATAATGAACATTATTCCTGCAGCAATTAATGTAGTGATATTTGAATCCAGTATTGTCTTTATAGCGTTTTTAAACCCTTCTTCAATAGCACGTTCCACTCTCTTGCCAGATTTTATTTCCTCACGAATTCGCTCAAATATTAAAACATTTGCATCCACCGCCATACCGACAGTGAGTGCAATACCGGCAATTCCAGGTAAAGTTAGAGTTGCTTCAAGCAGAGTGAGAATTGATAATATAAGAATTACATTAGAAAAAAGCGCAACAGAGGCCAATACACCTAATTTACCGTAAGTGATGATTATAAATAAAGCCACGGCTATAATAGAGATTGTTGCTGCCATTTCCCCTGCCTTTATTGATTCTTCTCCAAGACTTGGGCCAATGTTTTTTTCTTCAATTATTTTAAGTGGTGCTGGCAGTGCTCCAGATTTTAAAAGTATTGCAAGTTCGCTTGCTTGTTTTTCAGTAAAATTACCGCTAATTTCTCCCTCTCCATTTAAAATTGGCTCACGTATTGTAGGTACTGTTAAGACTGTGTTATCCAGAACAATTGCAAAAGGTTTTCCCACATTTTCTTTAGTGATTTTTGCGAATCTTTTACTCGCTATGCTGTCAAATTTAAAATGCACTGTTGGTTTACCTAAGTGACCAAATCTAACTGATGCGTTAACCAGCGAATCACCACCTATTTCAGTTTTGCGGAATATTGGATAAGAATTACCTAAAGAATCCTTGAGCATGACAGTGGTTTCATGGTCTATATCCTGCACCTTGGCTATGTTAGTGTTTGCCAAATGAAAAGCTAGCTTAGCAGTTTTGCCAAGCAGAGATTTTATCTGCTTGGTATCTTCTACTCCAGGCACCTGCACTAATATTTTATTCTGCCCTTGTTTTTGAACGCTGACTTCCTTTGTGCCAAGTTTGTCCAAACGGCGCTGGACATTGTTTATTGATTCTGCAGCTACTTCACTGATCAAAGAATTTTTATGATGGGGTTTATACGAAATGAGAATCGAAGAATCTTTTCTATTTAGCTCTAAATTTGGATTTATCGCATTAATCAACACAGATGCTTTTTTATAATCATCAATATTATTTAAAGTTATAACGCTATTTTGTACGTTAGATTTAATATTTTTTGTTAGCAATGTCTCTTTTATTTCGTTAGCTAGCATGCTTAGCTTTTCCTTAAAATAGAAGTCTAAGTCTATGTTTAAAAGCAAAGATGCCCCTCCTTTCAGGTCAAGGCCTAAGTTTATTCTTTTTTTCGAAATAAAAAGCTTATTATCAAAGAAATTTGGCAGTGTTATGTATAAAGCAAATAAACAGATGCATAATACTGAAAAAGATTTGACTATAAGTCTGTTATACATAAGTTGTATGTTTAAAATTGTAATAATTGATTGTAAGTTAAAAATAGATTTTTGTAAAATTCTCTATTTGACCTTACCCAGAAAAAGTAGAGAGAAAGTTAAGACGTTTTTATCATGAGAATAAATTGTGCAGGAATGCAATAGTTAATAGTAGAATGTCTACGTTATTTGTTACAAAAGATTTCTATGTATTCAAATATGGCAGTTCTGGTTTGTTGAGCGAGAAGTATCAATAAGCAGCTCCCTTTTAAGTGAACTTTTCTGCAACAGAGTTATCGTAACAACAGCCCTTATGGCTCATGCTGGAAATGATGTTTTTTGTATTCAATAGAAATTGGTAATTTTGAGAGGTATACTGTGACCCTTGATCGCTATGTAACAGCAGATTTTTATCGGGTTTGCGTTTATCAACGGCCATCAATAAAGAATCTATAACTAATTATCATGTTACTCATTAACCACCATGCGTGAATATAGGTCAATTATTGCCGCCAACAACCTTCTTTAGTTTTTATGTAGGTAATCCCAAACTTTATTTGGCTGATCAGTAGTAAAATTTTGATCCAATGTGTTCGGAGCCACAACTCGGTTGCTTATTTGCTGTTTTTTATTTTTGAACCTTCGTCTAAGCTTGGTTTTAATGCCATTTTCTTGCATAACACTTTGTACTGTTTTAATTTTTGCCTAAAGCTTTTAATTCAGCGTGAATTTTAGGGGCTCCATATCTGCATTTAGAATGCTTGATGTATTTTTTGAATATCTGCTAGAAGCCCTTCTTTTGCTAATTCTTTACTGCTTTTTTCCTTAGCAACCAATACCACCAGTACAAAACCCTACATAGTTCCTGTGTTTTATAGCAATTTCTATATAAAAGAATACTTTACTCTTTTTCTTTGCCCAGGGCTTTTTTTAAGATGTCTCTTTCTCTTATTAGCTCTTTTTTTAGATCAAATCTTTCTTTGTCATAAGGAGCCTTTGCCTGGAAATGCGTATGCTCCAGACATTTTTCCATCATATTTTCTTACTTAACATACTGCCATCTATACCTAGATCTTTTGCTATTTTTGTACTTGCTTGACCTGTTTCTTTAACCAGCTTAACAGCTTCTAATTTGAATTCTGCTGTATATTCTCTTCTATTTGTCATATTTTGAAAAAACGTTTTATTTTACTCCAAAAACGTCTTAACTTTCTCTCTACTTTTTCTGGGTAAGGTCAATTTACCGCCGCGGCGCTAACTAGTAGCGGGATGACGGGTTACCAAATTGTAGAAGTTGCTTTAGCTATAAATTCAAGTTTTATCAATGTCTTGTGTTGTTACCCAAATAATGGTTGTGCAAGCGCTTAATTTTTTGATCAAAAAGGAACAAGTTTAGTAAAAAATAATGATATTATTAGTGGAACATAAAACAGTCCCACTGCAGTACTGATTAGAAGCAACAGAGTAGCTTTATCTGGTTGATAATTCAAAATATTAGCAAGTATTATACTGGACCCAGAAACTGGAATAATAGCCAGCAACATCAGTGCTTTATATATGCTCTCATCGTATATACCTATAACATGCTTGTCTAAAAGGACAATTCCTAAAACAAACAGTGGCCAGAATACGTACTTTGCTGTAATAGTGATCAAAGCAAGCTTCCAATCTATTTTAAAGCTTGCAATATTCGCAATGCTCACTCCAAGTAGCACCATTCCTAATGTGACAAATGTACTTCTAATGTTCATCATAACATCTGTTAAAAAAGTAGGTATTTGTATATCGTATATACTTAAAAAGAAGCCCAGAACCATCGCATAAAGCGAAGGAAGTTTGAACAACTTTAATATGCATTCTTTTGCGGTATAAATACCATTTGCAGCTATGTAAAATCCTAAGCTGTTTTCAAATAGCGCCATTCCTATATAACAAACAACATATACAGATACTGAATCTTCATCAAATAAAGCCATGGCAATCGGCAGGCCAAAATAACCCATACTTGTGCTGCCCGAACTAAATGCTAATATGTTTCTCGTGTTATCCTTAAATAAAAAAGAAGAAAGATAATACACTGATAAGGACATAGTGCTACCTATAAACCATATCAAAATCGGCAGAGAAATTACTTTTAAATTAACTTCTGTATGAGAAACTCCATATAAAATCACTATTGGATTAGCTATATAAAAGAGTATTTGAGATATAGTGTTTCTATCAATTTTAAGACATTTTCCTGCTAAATAACCAATAAATATCGTAATATAAATAGGTAATATTTTTAGGAAAAGAGTAAAGAACATACTAGCCTATTGTGATACTTTTGACTGATAAAGTTATATTAGATCTTAAGGTATTGTAAAAGTAAACAAAATTTATTTTCCAATTTATCCAGCTCATAGTTAATTAAAAAAGATTCACTTGGTGCCAAAATTCGTTTTTACATAGGACTTAAGAATGACATTTTTATGATAAAATTATGTTAAGTTTCTATAAAGCTTCTTGCATATTTTTGAATAATGACATATTTACTAAAAATTAAACTGCTTGTAGTAATTTAGACGGACTGTTGAAAAAGTAAGAGGAAATAAGTAAAGTTAGGACAGAGAGTAAGAGCTTTAACATAGTTGTCATATTTTTCTTTAATTAACCCTAGTGTCCAATTTATCCACCATTCCTTCACATGAGGTGTTTCTAACCATTTTAATAACAGTAAAAAATGTTTTCTTTCAACGCTTTAAATGTGATATTTTTATTCATTAATTAAAAATCTCAAATGTTACTACCATTTCTGTTAATCCTGTCTCTCATTGCCAAGTTCATTGAAATTGACATTTCCGTACCTAGTTTTCCTGATATGGTGCACTATTTTAACGTACCGGAAGGCATAATTCAATTAACTATTGCTTATAATTTCCTAGGCTTTTGCATAGGAGGGTTGTTTTTTGGTCCATTGTCTGAATGCTATGGCAGAAGGAGAATTATGATCATAGGTAACACTTTGTTATTAATCGGCGCTGTTGGTTGTGTTTTTGCACCGTCGATTTTTTGGCTTTTAATCTCTCGCTTTGTTCAGGGCATTGGTGTTAGCACATCTGTAGTTGTGTTTGCAATCGTTGCAGACAGCTACAAAGGCGACGAAGCGGTGAAATTTATTGGAATCATGAATTCTGTTCTTACAGTTGTCATGGCAATTGCGCCAGTGTTAGGCAGTTTCATCAATGAAATTGTAGGATGGCGTGGTAATTATGCAACTGTTGCAATACTTTGTTTGATCTCTTGGGTTTTGCTGCTTTTAGCGTTACCAGAAACAAAAAAGAACCGCGATATTTTCAGTTTAAAAAAAACGATGAAAGATTACAGAAAACTACTATCTAATCCGAGGTTTGTTACGTTGTCTTTGATGTCAAGCCTCTTTTCTGCTGCGTATATGTCATTCATTACTTGTGGACCTTTTCTGTATATGAAGACTTTTGGTTTATCTAGCACTATTTATGCACTACATCAAGGTGCAATAGTTGGGTGCTTCTCACTCATCAGTCTATTTGCTGGCAAAATCTTGCAGAAACTTGGAGCAATAAAGTGTGTAATTTCTGGTACGAGCGTGGGTGCTATTGGGTCTCTATTGCTTGTAATATTCAGTATAATTGTACCCCACTCTTTCTACTTAGTAACACTGTCTATGATTATTTTTTCTATCGGTTGTGCAATTTTCCAGCCAGTGATTTTTAATGCATCAATAAATGTTTTCCCTGAAATTAAAGGCACAGCTTCTTCTGCAGTCTCGTTCATTAGAGCTTTTATCATGGCTATTTTTATCGGCTTAACAAGCTACATTTACAATGGTCAAACAATTAGTGTAGCTGTTCTTGTTTTATCCGCGATAGTACTAGAACTTGTTTTTACTGTCTATCTATTGCGTTTAAAAGATCCTATGTAATTAATAAAGATATTCCATTGTAGGCTGCTAACTTTCCCCTGCCAATCTTTCTGCTTCATTACGTGAGATTAATGCCTCAATAAATTCATCTAGTTCGCCTTCTTTTATAATCTGCTCTAGCCGATGTGAAGTTAGATTAATTCTGTGGTCTGTTATTCTTGATTGTGGGAAATTATATGTTCTTATGCGCTCGGAACGATCACCAGAGCCAATCTGACTTTTCCTCATTGTTGACCTTTCCATTTCTTTTTTTTGTCTTTCAATTTCGTATAGCCTTGCCCTCAATACTTTGAGCGCTTTAGCTTTATTTTTATGCTGCGATTTTTCATCTTGCTGTATCACAACTATCCCTGTTGGCAAGTGGGTGACCCTTACTGCGCTGTCAGTTGTATTCACTGATTGCCCTCCAGGACCACTGGATCTATAAACATCTATTCGTAAGTCTTTTTCTTCTATTTTAAAGTCAACTTCTTCTACTTCAGGTAATATCGCAACAGTAGCGGCAGAGGTATGCAACCTTCCTGAGGATTCAGTTTCTGGCACTCTCTGTACTCTGTGCACCCCTGATTCAAATTTCAACCTTGCAAAAACTTCTGTTCCATTAATGAGTGCAGAAGCTTCCTTATAGCCACCTATACCTGTATTAGAAATGCTTATTGGCTCGAACTTCCAATTTCTTCTTTCTGCATATTTTTGATACATACGAAATAACATTGCTGCAAATAATGCTGCTTCTTCTCCGCCTGTACCTGCTCTAATTTCTAATATTGCATTTCTTGAGTCATCTTTATCTTTGGGCAGTAATGCTAACTTTAATTTTGCTTTTATTTTTGGTAATAATACCTTCTGCTTTTCGAAAAATTCTTCTTTTGCTAACTCTTTTATATCACCTTCGCTGTTTTCATCTTTCATTATTTCTTCTAAGTCTGAAATTTCCTCTTTCAGCGTGTTATATTCATCAATTATCTTGATTATTGGCCTGAGCTCAGAGTATTCCTTTGAAAGGGTAATGAATTCTTTTTGACTTAAATTGGTAGGATTTTCCAAATTCCTCTCTATATCATTAAATTTTTTCTTTAAGTCTTGTAAATTATTTTCCATATCCATATAGCACAGATCTAGCTAAGTAATATATACTGAAATAAAAAATTTCTTATATCAAGCAATAACACTATAATATACCTACTACCTTCTAGTTGAATATAATGGCAAAACAGATAACATCAAACTGCAATTTCATATTTGGAGCTTCGGACATAAAAACATTACCAGATGAATCGGCTCCAGAGATTGCGTTTGCTGGTAGATCAAATGTAGGAAAATCCAGTCTGATTAACTTACTGATAAACAGCAAAAAAGCTGCCAGAGTTTCCTCTAAACCTGGATGCACTAGACAAATAAATTTTTACTCTATGTACAATGATAAGTTCAGGCTTGTTGACCTGCCAGGGTATGGTTATTCTCATGCAGGTAAGGAGGAAATTATACAATATTTAAACTTAATTGAGTATTATCTAATTCAAAGAAGAAATCTAAGAAGAGTGTTTGTGTTGATAGATAGCAAGGTAGGATTAAAAGAAATAGACAAAGACTTCATTTATTGGTTAATATATAATAACATTAACTTTAACATTGTGCTAACAAAAATAGATAAAGTAAGTCAAAAAAGCTTAGGTGCTGTTATAGAAGATATTCAAAAATGGATTAATAATGAGAATGTGTCAATTCATCAAATGAGCATCCGTGTTAAGCATAAAATAACCAAGGTAAGAGATGAGTTTTTCAAGTTTACAAGATAAAAAAATGAAGAGTAGCGAATTTTTAAAGGGTGAGGTATCATTTGAACAAAAAGCAGAAATATTACTTGAAGTGCTATCTAACATACCTAGCTTTGTAGGCGAGACTTTTGTCATTAAATGCGGTGGTACAATAATCTTAGATGAAACACTATTTAATACTTTTGTGCATAATGTTGTCTTGTTGAAGCAGCTTGGTATAAATCCGGTAATAATTCATGACGGAGAATATGAAATTAACTCGGTGTTAAAAATGCTGGGTATGGACAGTAAGTTTGTGAATGGTATCAGACTTACAGACAAAGACACTATGAAAATCATTGAAATGGCACTGTGTGGTTCAGTTAATAAAAAAATTGTTCAGTATATAAATTCTGCTGGTGGTTCAGCTATTGGATTATGTGGAAAAGATGGTAACTTAATTAAAGCCGAAAAAATAACCGCTACGCTTAGAGAAGATAGATCAAATAATATCGAAAAGATATTAGACATGGGGTTCATCGGTAGACCCACTGAAATCAATCCTGATATATTATTTTTTATTGAAGAATCAGATTTTATACCAGTTATTGCACCAATTGGTCATGGAAAAGATGGGGAAACATATCATATTGATGCCGATAGCACTGCAAGCGCAATCGCAATCGCAGTTTCTGCATCTAAAATGATAATCTTGAGTGACACAGATGAAGAAATAGATAAAATTGGTGGCAGGAAGATATCTGTTAAAAATTTAAATGCATCGATTGATTGTGGGAAAATTAAAGGGGAAAAATTTATTGAAAGGCTTATGGCATACGTTAAAATGGCGGAGGAATGTGCTGGAGTTGTTCACATAGTTGATGGTAGAATACCTAACATTATGCTTGATTTATTTACTGAGAGTAATGCAAGCATATCGATTGTGAGTGATTTATAGCTATACTGCTTACAACTACACGAATACCAAGAGGGTGTCATTCAAGTAGCTGACACTGGAATGACAGCAATCTACGTCATACCGCGATTCATTCGCGGTATCTCTAGATCCCGCTAACAAGTAGCGGGATGACGGTTGTCAGGGTGTCATCCCAGTGCCCAGACACTGGGATCCAGAAGACTTAATTTCAACCAAGTGGCTGCATAATAAGGACTAGATTCCAGACTGGAATGACATCATAGGGGCACTGGGATGACAAAAAAAGGAGCACTGAACTTGTCAAGGAATTTTATGGCCTAGCGTCACGCGCTGGAATGACATCATTTACATTTATCACTTTTGCAGATACAATTTACATGCTATAATTGAGTCTTCATAGATGGTAAATTGGAGTGCAAAGAAGTAAAATTAAAGTAGAAATAAAAAGATTATCACACGGAGAAGACTTGTCTCTTCCATGTTATGCAACTACGCAGAGTGCTGGTATGGATCTTTATGCTGCATTGAATGACTCTGCTGTTTTAAATCCACTTGAGAGATTACTTATTCCAACTGGAATTGTGATTGCAATACCAAACGGTTTTGAGGGGCAAGTACGCCCACGTTCTGGTCTTGCTGCAAAACATGGAATCACTGTCTTAAACTCTCCGGGCACTATAGACTCTGATTATCGAGGTGAGGTTAAAATTTGCCTAATTAATCTAAGTAATCAACCATACGAAATAAAAAGAGGAGATAGAATCGCACAAATCCTTATTTCTCCGGTATCTCAGGTAATTTGGGATGACAGAGAAGAGTTCTGCACAGAAGAAACCGGTCGCAATGCAGGGGGCTTTGGCTCAAGTGGTAGGTAACTTACGAAAAAGCTTGACTATGACAATTTTTTTATACACAATTTAAGCATATTAATATTTTATTAAACGAGGTCGTTTATGCTAACTTTTCAAAATCACTGTGGTCAATTTCACAAAACAAATACTGCACTTGTTGCACTTACTTCTTTGTATGTCATAGGCGCAGCAATAGCACTTTCAGCACCATATTGGGTGTCTTCAACTTGCATGCTTACTCCACTTGCAGCTTTTGCAGCTACACCACTTGGAATCGGTATATTAGCAATTGTTGCTGTTGCACTAACTAGTCTAGCAATATACGCTATCAGCAAAAACAATAAAACATCTGAGTTGAAAGCTCCGAAGATTGCTATTAAGGATGGTACAGTAATGTTACAAGTAACAAAAAAAGTGCATGAAGATATAAAAGCAAATAACCAAAACAAGAATGAAAAAGGTGAGGTTATAAAAGATAAATATCGTATAAACTTCAGCTTAGAAGGCAAAAATTACTATGTTACTGGTGAAATTGGTGATGGTAAAGCGGAGTTTGGTGATACTGTATTCTTAGGTATAAATTCACTAGAAGTGAAAAACAAAGAAGGTAAGTTCGAGACAGTAGATAAAACAGAATGGAATAAAACATTAGGTTTAAACAAAAATGAGAATAAAGGAGTTAACACTTATTTAGGCTCGCTTATTGTTGAACAAGTTGCTTCTCAACAACAAGGAAAATAGACAGTATGGCCAAGTGAAGTAAAAGAGGCAGGCTAAGTCTGCCTCTTTATTTTTTAGTGTCAGTTACTCAATGGGAATTGCCTTAAAAAATAAACTTTTATATAGTTGTGAGAAGCTGCTAAGGATTTTTATTTAATTTAACTGCATCTTTTGCCTTATCCAATAACCCATTAATAAAACCAATTTCGCTTGGTTTATCAAGTAAATCAGATGCAATGTTAGTATATTCATTAATGACAACTGGAACTGGCGTATCACAATTAGCTAACTCACATATTGCAACACGCAAAATAGATAAGCTTATAAGATTTAACCGTGAAAGGGACCAACTTGGGTGTAAATAAGACTCTATTATTTTATCATATTCTTCACTGCTTTTTATAACCTTATATAACAAGTTTTCTAAGAACTGATGTTCAAATTCTTCACATTCAAATATATCTTTCAACTTATTTATGTAGTCCTTAAGCTCACAATTTCCCAGTTTAAAAGTGCTTTTGTTGTAACCTACGAAAATATTTGAATAAGCAATTTGTACAGCAAGAAATCTTGCCGTGCTTCTTTTTATGCGCCACTTTTTATCTACTGGTTTTTCCTCCATTATTTTAATTTATTGTGTAAATCTATCATATGCAAAACAGTTGAGGCTGCATGGCCACCAACGTTCTTTTTGTTTTTATCAGCTCTAACTAGTGCTTTATCTTTGCTGTCAGCGGTAATTACGCCCATACCAAGGGGCATTGCATAATGCATAACAACTGCATTTAAGCCTTCAATTACTCCTTTACAAACATATTGATAATGATCGGTTTCACCGCGAATTACGCACCCAAGAGCTAAATAACCATCATAATTAGTATGCCCACTCTTGACTGCAAAAAGAATTGTAGCTGGTATCTCAAATGTACCAGGAACCTCAACTACATCGTAACTGGCATTACTGCCTTTTAATTTATCAATTGCACCTTCAAGCAAAAGGTTCGCTATTTCAGTATAATAAATCGAATTAACTATTAGTACTCTCGACATTTACTACCACTTTTTTTGTTAAAAACAACTTTATTAATGATTGTTGAATTAGAGTTATAATATTACTAAATATCCAATATATTACCAGGCCGGCAGGAAAAGAAGAAAAAATAAAGACAGAAATGTAAGGTAAAAACTTCATAACATTTACTTGAATATCATCTTTACTGGTTTGATCTTTCTCACTTAGCTTCTGCTGAATTATCATGGTGGCACCGAAAATTATAGGTAAAATGCCTATAGAAATAGGAAAGTTATAATTAAACAACCCAAATAATGTAAAGATGTTCGTTGGGTCAGGAGCTGAAAGATCCTTAATCCATAAAAAAAAAGGAGCATGCCTCATCTCTATAGTAACAAATAATACTTTATATAGAGCAAAAAATACCGGTATTTGTATTAGCATGGGAAAAATGCTCGACATTGGATTTACGTTGTTTCTCTTAAACAATGCAATTGTCTCTTTATGCTGCTTTAAGCTGTCATTTTTATACAACTCTTTTACACGAGTTAGCTCAGGCTGCAAGCTTTTCACCTTGAATATTGAAACATATGATCTATTAGATAAGGGAAGCATCAAAAGTTTGATTACTAAAGTCAGCAATAATATTGCTAAGCCAAAATTCTTTAAAACGAAGTTAAAGTATTCAAGCAGTAAAAACACTGGTTTAGTTATAAAGTAAAGAACACCAAAATCTACAGCTTTATCAAACAAAGGTATATTGAGAGTATCCTTATAAGAATCCAGTAAATTCAACTTTTTTGCTCCAGCAAAAAAATAATTCACATTAGAAGTGCTTGCACCAGGAAGTATACTCTTATAAGACTTAACAAAATCTACTTGAAATTTATCAATATCATTAGCGTTAGTATGTTTAATGCTTACATTTATTTTATCAGATTTTTCAGGTATGATGGCTGTGAGCCAGTATTTATCAGCAAAACCAAACCAATTTTTTTCACTTGTATTTGCTTTTATTAAATGTTTCTTGGAGATATCCTTATACGTCCACTCCTCCAGTTTATTATCAAATGCACCCAGTACTCCTTCATGGGATATCCAATAAGATTCGTTGATATTGTCACGTTTACGGTTAATTTTACCATAAGGAACCAAAACTACATTATCTTTTGTGTTATTTTCAACAATCTGCTCAATTTTAAACATGTAGTTATCGTCAAGGCTAATTTTCATTTTAAACACAATGCCATTTTCATTATCCCAAAATAAATTGACCTCTTTTTGATTGAGTTTCTCTGCTTGCCAAACTGCCTTAGAATCTGGAACTTTAATCTTGTTATTCGGATCGAGCCACCCAAATTCTGCGAAATATACATCTTTTGATTCTGCAGGTGACAGTAACACCACTTGTGGAGAAGAAGAATTCGGTTCTAAGTGGTAATTAGTTAAAATTAAGTCATCAAACCTTGCACCTTTCAGAGAAATTGATCCTTTAATCATGTTATTGGTTAAACTAACCCTCTGTTCTCGAGTAGAATTAATAATTTCAGAACGATTTTGGTATATTATAGGAGCAAGGTCGTTAAAAGATTCGATATGTTCAATATTTTCAATCAATGGCTGGTTTTGGTTTGTACTAAAAAAATTATCATAAATAATACGCCAAGACACCATGATTAACATGGAAAGGATAGCTGCCAAAATTAAACTTTTTGCTTCTGACATGAAATTAAATCAAACATATCTTCTTAAAGTGTATACTAAATATTGTACTAAAACAATGAAATTTACTTATTTTTAATAATAACTTTTAACGCTAATCTTTAAAATTTATTTTAATAGCTTCAAATTTTAACAATATGAACGCGGTAAAAAATCTAGTTATTTGGTTACTAATAATAGCCACTACTGCAATGCTTATTGATTCACAAAGGGACAAATTAAGCGACAGATTTCTCAGTACTTTTTTACCATATAAAGGAAGAATTCAAAATAGTGGAAGTATCGAATTTACGAAATCATACGATGGACACTTTTATATTCAGGCTCAAGTCAATGATAGCAATATAACGTTTTTGCTTGATACTGGAGCAACCGATATTGTTCTATCACAAAAAGACGCATTACATGCTGGTATTAACTTACAAAACGTTCAGGATTTTAAAATATATGAAACTGCGAAAGGTCAAATAAAAGCTGGAGTGGTCCAAATACCTCAAGTTAAAATAGGAAATTTTTTGATTAATGATGTACAGGCAAGCGTTAACACTCATTCTATGTCTCATTCACTACTTGGAATGAGCTTTTTAAGGTATTTTCATTTCACTATAAGAGATAATAAGTTGATATTATACCGCGACTAAACACTTCTACAATCTACTTATCAAAGCTCTGTAGGTCAATATAGGAGCAGAAATAAATATTGCAGAACAAGTGCCAATCAAAATACCAAAAAAAATGATCAAGCTGAAGTCTCTCACTGCATCTGTGCAGATTAATACCAAAGGAAGAGCAGCAAGAAGGGTTGTACCAGAAGTTAATATAGTGCGAAATAATGTAGTGTTGATACTTGCATCTACTACCTCACTCATCCGCCCACTTTTACCACTCCTGCGATACTCTCGAATCCGATCATATATAATTACTGAGTTATTGATTGAATAACCAATGACAGTAAGGAGAGCTGCAACTGATGAAATATTAAACTCAATGCCAGTTAGGCTAATAAAACCAACAGTTAAAATCACGTCATGAATCAGTGCTGTTATTCCACTGAATCCACATTGCCAATTAAATCTAAACCAAACGTAAAAAAATATTCCAACAATCGCGATCAACATGGATAACATTCCTTCAAATATTTGTGTTGAGCTTATTTGTGGGCCAACATAGTCTATTTTACGATAGCTTATTGAGCTCCCCAGCTTTTCTTCTAGTATGCTTTTTATCTTTTTGATTTTATCTTCATCTCCTTCATCTTTAAAACGCATGACTAAATTATCACCCGCTTTTGAACTTTGCACTGTAAAACCATTTTCTTTTAATGCATCGAGAATAGAGTGATTCTCATCTGAAGATTTTATCTCTATCAAAATCCCGCCTGCAAAGTCTATGCCTAAGTTCACTCCACGCAGCACAACAGTGAATATTGAAAAGATGATAAGAACAATGCTAATTAATGCAGTCAAATCCCTATATTTACTAAACTTGATATCGAGGTTATCTGGAATGAGTCTAAGTGCCATCTTCTTTAATTAAAGTAATAATTTGAATTCTATATACTTTTCAAAAAGTTCACTAGTTTATTTTGTGATTGTTTGACTATGTAAATTTTTCTGTCAGTTATTCTTGTCTGTCAATTAAGTTCTATCTAGTGCAAACTTTGCAATTTTGAAGTACATTACAAGAGCAAAATACTGCCAATTTGGCCCATCATTTTATCTCTGCAAGCTTATCCCCCCCTTGCTATGTTAGCAACGCAACCTAAGCTAGGTTCCTTCATAGCAGTGTTAGGTACACTGCCATATCTTTCAAAACTTTCATGCTCTATAGCTTCCTCAACACTTTTTCCTCCTAAAAGACAGTTTTCCCCTAAACTTTTTCCCCTATTTTTTAACTCATTAAACCTTGCTCTGTTTTCCCCATCAATCTCCACTTTTATTTTATTGCTGCCTTTCTCACTAGGACTTAGATAAATACTTATCTCTCCTACCTCAGTAGTAAAAGACATTTCAATACCACCTTTTGAGACATCCATGTAATTTCTTTTTCCCCCTATTTCTTCTACATTTTCAACTCTTACTATACTTTCTCCAATTTTGAGTATGCCAACTCTTAAATTTAAGTCTTTGGCTTTTTCATTGTTTAGGATTTCTGCAACTTCAACAATACTATCTTGCGAGTACTCTATACAAAAATATCTATTATCCTTGTCTACTCCTAATACATTTTGAGTCTGCTTGCTTTTGTTTACAATACTTTCATATGCTAAACCTTTTAGCTTGCTTTCAATTTCCTTACATTTCTCAGAAAGACCATCATCAAATCCATTACAAGTAACTATCTGCTCAAACTCATTCCCATCGAAAAAATTATGGCGTTTTACTTTCCCACCTTCTAACAATAAATTACTAACAATGCTTTTGATAATGTCCTCTTCGGACACTTCATTTTTTTTGTTACAGTTTTGACCTTTACTTTCTTTGTTACAGTTTTTATCTTTACTTTGATAGGGAAAGTTATCAAATACAAAAGTGTTACTTCTGTTACTTATATGACTACCACTAGTAAGATCTTTTATTTCTTCAAATACTGTATTTGTTACAGTTTTGTTACAACAACTACATTTTAAATTTAACATTACTTCTTTTTCTAAGTATTTAGCTACTATGCACTTAATACTTTCTGGAGTATTTTTTATATCTTTTTGTTCATTTTGTTCTGTTATACCTCTCACCTCCCCACAGCATTTATCAATCAGATCCTGTTTACTTTGAGTTAACGACATTTTTAGTTTCATAAAAAGTGAGTCTTTTAGAAAAGGATTATCATCTTCTAGGTCCCGATCATTTTCTGAATCCAAATCATCTGTTAACTCCATTGAATCAAGATTACCTGAACTATAGTACGAACCCTTTTTTGAGTCCGAACTATCTTCTGAGTTCCCATCACTATCTGACCAATTGTCAACTTTCGGAAATTCTGAGCTTTTCTGTTCACCTTCAAAAGTCTGATTACTACCGTCAGCGCCCTTTGTCAAATTTTCTTTACTTTCACAAGAACCATCTAAACCATAGCCCTCATTCCCTTTTGGATCTGAATCATCTGGATTACAATCAGAAGTTATTTCTGTATCTTCAGAAATCTGTTGATTATCACTTTCACCTAACAAACCACCATTTGTTGGATTACATACATTTTCTGTATATTTTTGATTATTTTGTGCTTCTATTTTCTCCTTTTCGTACAACAGTTTAAACTGATCCTCATCGTCAGAATTGTGACCTGAATCACAAATTACATGATCATTGCAGGTAGAATTATGCTCTTGACTAATCAAGGAAAGCTGAATTAGATTGCTAAAAACAATATTATCTAGCTGTACTGAATCAGTACTTTCAAAAATTTGTGGATTATTACTTCCGTTTGGCAAATTACCTGATAAACCAGTCTGATGATTATTTTCACCTACCCAACCATCAGTTGGTGTTGGAATGCATATTCCTGTATATCTTTGGCTATCAAGAGAATCATTAGTTAATTGTACTGCTGTATAAGTTGTCCGGTCATCCTCATCATCGGAACTAATACCTGAATCATGGCCATCACCTTCTTCAATCTTTTGAGTTTCTATATCGTGTTCATTTATTTCGCTCGACGAATCATAGTTGGAAGGGTTATACTGTTGATTAGGACGTTTAAAAATTTGACGCCAATCGCTGTAAGGCTCCTTAAAATCGAAAGGAGTGCGTATAACTTTTTCCTTGCCTGATACCCCACCATTCATATTGTATAACCATTACTCACTAATCCCTTAGTGAATATCGTAATATATAGGTCTGTCAATAAAAAAATATAACTTTCTTTGGTTCTAACCTTTGCAAATCAGTATCTATAGCTCGGTAATTTCTCATACGTTGCACTCTGGACCTAGGAGCGTTGTTAATAAATCCACGACAGCTAGACAATCCTTGCTCGTCCACTAAAAGGAAAAGCAGCAAGGAGCGAACCAAAAGCGATAAGAAAGGATCCAAACCAGATTATAGACATTCCAGGTTTATAGTGCACTTTAGCTGCAATTTTGCTCTTACTCTTATCAATTTCTCCAATTACAACATAAATATCAGAAAATAAATTGTGGTAGATACTGCTTTCAACATTTTTCTGACCTTCCACAAGGTAAAATCTATATTCAGGGGTTATCTCACCTAATATCTTATTATTCAGCAAATTCCTGATATCCATTGTACCCCTCACTGCATGGAAATTTTTTTCTTTTATTAGCTCAATATTTCGTAAAGTAACTTTAAACTTATTGACTGTTATGCTATCCCCTATTTTTAAGTAATTTTCTTTTTTCTCCTGCCAACCAACCGAATATGCTATACCAAGCACTAGAATTGCCACTCCAGCATGAGCTGCCATCATTGCATAGTAGGATTTAGAAACTTTTTTTGCTAATAAAATTGATTCGCTCTTAAATAAACGAATTCTTTTACTGTATGCTTCTAAAACAAAGATTAATAATGCTATGGAGATAGTAATTGATAGCACAATTATTAGCTCCATGTGAAAGATAAACGGCAAAATAGCTGCAGCACTGCAGAATGAAAATCTATATTCGCGGAATATTGGCAATAGACTATTTCCCTGCCAACTGCAGTATTGCCCAATTATCGTGAGGGCTAGAATAGCCAGTGCAATAGGATTAAATAAAGAATTGTAATATGGTGCTCCAACTGAAATTAATTCACCGGTTAAATATTCGAGCACTGTAGGGTATAAAGTGCCAACGAACACAATGAAAAAGGCAGTGATGAATAATAAATTGTTCATCAGCATCATCGTAAGGCGTGAAAAGAGTCTTCTACCCTCTGTCACTTGAGTAGCAAGTTTCTTTTCAGATTCCAGTGTCACGCACTGGAATGACATTGCAGATGTGTGATTTTTTCTCGTAAACACTACAAATATTACTAAGCTACTGACTGTAATTACACCAAGTAGCGCTAATATATACAGTCCATACCTTGGGTCATCTGCAAACGTGTGCACTGAGGTGAGTATTCCTGAGCGGACTAGAAATGTTCCAGTCACACTCAATATAAAAGTTGTAAGCGTAAGTAAAATAGCAAAGTTCTTTAAAACATTGAAATTCCGTACCACGAGCAACAAATGTGTCAGCGTTACTGCAATTAGCCACGGCATCAAAGAAACGTTTTCCACTGGATCCCAAAACCAAAATCCACCCCACCCAAGTTCGCGATATGCCCACCAGCTACCCAAGCTGATGCCCAAAGTGAGCAGCGACCAAGAAATAAGTACCCAAGGCCTGACAATTTTAGCCCAAACATTTCCTTCAACTTTTGCAATTAATCCAGCTATAGAGAGCGAAAAAGGAACGCTAAACCCAAGGTACCCCAAATATAATATCGGTGGATGAATAGCAAGGCCTATATCTTGCAATATCGGATTAAAACCCAGTCCATCTGTTTCAATGCCTGGCATTTTAGTGAAGGGGCTGGATTCAAGTAAAGTGAACAGTAAAAAACAAAAGCAAATCAAGCCTTGGGTGATCAAGGATACTTTCTTCAATTTACTGCCGTTATCAATAAAAATACCCATCAGAAATAGGTAAAAGGTAAGCACTAAGGTCCAAAGCAACATAGATCCTTCTTTATTTCCCCAAACACCACAAATCTTGTAGATCAAAGGTTTTGTTGTGTGTGAGTGGTAGTATACGTTTTCGAGTGAGAAATCATTTGTAATGTGGCAGTAGATCAAAATAGCCATTGATGTTGATACACAAAAAAATATGGCAGTGGTAATAAACCGACAAGAACTAAGCGGTAAAAACAAATATGTCAAAGACAATAAGCAGGCTAGCAATAGCAATATATTCCCAAGTTCAGGCATAAAAAATTATAGTTTTTATATAAACAATATTACTGATGACAAGTAAGAAGTTAAAGTGTTAATTGACACTTGCTATTGATGCTATAGCTAAAGTGGCTTAGGTTTACCTACAATTTGAAAAACAACAAATTCGTCATTCCGCTACTCGTTAGCGGAATCTATACCGCGAATGAATCGCGGTATGACGTAGGGAAATCTTTCTTGGGTCAGCTATAGCATAATGCTCCCATAGTTAGCTGTGCTAGTATTAGTTAAAAATTAAATATTAAATCTTTATACTTTTATAGATAGCGTTAATATTGAGGTAACATTGTGGGTACAACTAAGATTAGTAAATTTCCATTCAATATAAAAGGTAAAGTGGCAAAACAACATGCCGAACCAATAATCGAAAAAAATCTCTATACTATTTTAGGATTCAAAGATATAGAAGATTTTGAAAATAAGACAAGTAAGCTTGTTAATAAAAAAGTTTGGCAATCATTTGTTGACTGCTTTGCAAAAGAAATAGATTATGCAGCAACCGAAAAAGTTGTAAAAAGCATCGTTTGTAACATTGCAAAGAGTGATCGCAGTGATGCTTTTACCAAAGCTGAACGTCTAATATTAAATGAAAAACAAGGTGATAAAAAGAGAGAAAAAGCGATTAGAGAAGCTATTAGTATTTTGAGAAAAATCAATCCAGAAAAAGCCTTTAATGAACTTTCAGTAATAAAAAAACAAGCTGAAGATTTTTTACAAACCGATTTTTATAAAGCTCAGAGTAAACCACTTCAAGGATTTGCTCCATCTGGTGGACAGCTCTTTGCGGAAGTTCTAAAATATATAGAAACACTAGAAAAATTAGCTGAAGTTAAAAAGGAAGAGCTAGTTAAAGATTTCTTGTTAAATCATGTTAGTTCATTGAATAAAAAGTATCCTAAATCACAAGGTAAAAGGGAAGATGCTATAACAATACTATCAAGTGATGAGTTGAAGAATTTTTACAATAAAGGTGTAAAAGAAGGAATATTACAACCAATGGTATCTTACAAAGGATGCAGAAACCTGTATGACAAAATGAACCAGATAAAAAATGAATCCAAAAGTATAATTAAAAGAGAAGAACGGGAAGAAAATTTAAAGAAAATAGATAAGTCGATAATCAGCGCAATTAATGACATAAAAAAACATAGAGAAGCAATCCTTAACTGTAAAGACTTTCAAAATTCTTACATAAAAGAGAAAAAAGAACATCCATTTAGAGGCAACGCATGTCAAAAAATGATTGACATATATCAAGAGAGAATTGTTGGATATCAGGAGAAAATTCGTCAAAACTTAAACCAAATAAAAGCGATATTAAAAAGTGCGCCGCAAGAAATGGATGATGTGGAAGAATTAGAGGAAATAATCGATGGTATACATGAAGCAAAACAGTTCGATGAAGATTTTGATTCAGCTTTAATTTGTTTATCGAACATGCAGAATGAGCTAGATATTCAACTGGAAAATCCTCCAACAGAGCTAAGAGTTTCACACATTAACGTTAAAACTGAGCTAACTAGGTTATAAGGGCGGGGTTTTTGGGATAATTTTAATTCAAGACAGCTCTTAGTCTGTGTTTTAATTTGGTTGTGTTTTATTAAAAAAACTTTAGATTTATTGCATAATCGATACTCAAATATAATGACACAGACTTGGAATTTGTTACAAACAGGGCAAAAGGAAGGCTATAAAATTGCGTATACTAATGCTCGTATTATCGACCCGGAAACTAAACTTGATATAAAAGGTTCGCTATTGACTGAAGGGGATAAAATTGTTGATTTTGGCGAATCATTATTTTCAACAAGTGGGGTCGATGAAACAATAGACTGTAAAGGGCTTGTTCTAATGCCAGGCCTTATTGACATTCACGTACATTTTCGTGAACCAGGGCAGGAACATAAAGAAACTATATATACAGGTAGCAAATCTGCAGCTGCAGGAGGCGTTACAACTGTAGTTTGTCAGCCAAACACTATTCCAGCAATTGATAGCGTTGTTTTGGCTAAATATTTGAAATATAGAGCACTTGAAACTTCACATGTAAACGTTGAATTTTACGCTAAAATCACCACTTCGGAAGAAAAGTTGACTGAAATGGCACTTTTAAAGGAAGCAGGTGCGGTTGGGTTCACTGATGATGGCATGCCAGTTATGAACCCAATGATTATGAGACAGGCGCTGCTTTATTCAAGTATGCTGGGTGTTCCTATTGCTCAACATGCAGAAGATTTAAATTTATCAGCAGGTGGTGCAATCAACGAAGGTAAAATTTCTGAAGAATTGGGAGTAAAGGGGATCTTAAGTGCGTCAGAATCGGTTATGGTAAGTCGCGATATACTGCTCATGAAAGATATGGAGAATGTGCACTACCATATTCTACATGTCTCTTCAAAAGATTCACTTGATGCTATTAAACGTGCAAAAGATTTGGGATTAAATGTTACGTGCGAAGTAACCCCTCATCACTTCACTTTGACTGAAGATATAGTAAAACAACATGGGGCAATTGCAAAAATGAACCCGCCACTTCGCACTGAAGAAGATCGTTTAGCTATGGTTGAAGGTTT
Source organism: Wolbachia endosymbiont (group A) of Udea olivalis (assembly GCF_964028365.1). Taxonomy (NCBI): domain Bacteria; kingdom Pseudomonadati; phylum Pseudomonadota; class Alphaproteobacteria; order Rickettsiales; family Anaplasmataceae; genus Wolbachia; species Wolbachia endosymbiont (group A) of Udea olivalis. Next base: position 590,193 of record NZ_OZ034773.1, on the reverse strand, counting down.
AAAGACAGGTGTGATTGATTGCATTGCAACCGATCATGCTCCGCATGATCGTAGTTCTAAAGATCTGCCACTTGAAAATGCTGCATTTGGTATTGTTGGCCTTGAAACAATGCTGCCCCTTTCACTTGAACTCTATCACAGTGGGCAAATGGGTCTACTTGATGTGCTCGCAAAATTGACATATAAGCCTGCAGATATAATACACATACCACGTGGTCGTATACAAAAAAACCTTGCTGCAGACTTAATTTTAGTTGACCTCAATCATGAATGGGAAATTAAAACTGACAACTTTGCTAGTAAATCAAAGAATTCTCCTTTCGATGGTCGCAAAGTAAAAGGACACGTAGTACGTACTGTTGTGTCCGGCAAAACTATATACTCGCAGAAGAGTTAGTTATCATATCTTATCTATTCCAATTTGTTATCACCAGAATGGGCTAAGTGCACCTAAATTTAAATTAAGAAATCTTACACTGTCTCCGAATAAACACATCCTCTTATCTTTCCCTAATCTGTAAAGTTATTTTGTCTATCAATCTGATTCCAAAACAGCAAAATTATTGTATAATGTTACTTTGAAGTTTTATTTTCAATGCACAAGTTTGCAATACTTTTTTCTATACTGCTTGCAATAGTTGCTTACTATTTAAACAACGAAGTTATATTTGAAATAGCAAAGCTATTTAGTGACATATTTGTTAGTTTGTTGAAATTAATAAGTTTACCTTTAGTTTTTCTATCTATAGTTTCCACAATTTCAGGACTCAAAGACTCAATTGAAATTAAAACCTTAGTTAAGAAAACACTATTTTATACGCTGCTTACAACTATTATAGCTGCGTTTGTTGCATTATCGTTTTATTTGTTAATAGATCCAGCAAGAAAAAATTTCATAAGTAATACAATAGGGAGTGTTAACAGCAATAACCACAGTTATTTTTCATATTTAAAATCACTCATTCCTTCTAATTTTGTGCAAGTCTTTCTTGAGAATAACATTATTGGTAGTATATTAATCGCTTTTTTGATGGGCGGAGCTATTATTTCACTTTCAAAAGAAAAGCAGGATATATTACATCAAATATTCTCTGCACTTTTTGATACACTACTTAAAATTGCTCAAGGGTTATTAAAATTTATTCCGCTTGCTGTTTGGTCTTTTATTACATGTTTTTTGCATGAATTAAAAGGTGGTAGCGAGTTCTACAATCTTTTATGGTATTTTGTTTGCATAATGTCTGCAAATTTTGTGCAGGCATTTCTGATCTTACCGCTACTTATGTGGTATAAAGGCATATCACCAATTCAAACGCTAAGGGGGGTTATGCCAGCGTTGACGCTCGCATTTTTCTCTAAATCATCCAGTGCAACATTGCCAACAACTATAGAATGTGTGCAGAACAAGCTAAAGGTGCCAAAGAAATTGTCGTCTTTTATTTTACCAATATGCACAACAATTAATATGAATGCATGTGCTGCATTTATACTAATCACTGTAATGTTTGTTGCAGAAATGAACGGATACGCATTTTCCTTGAGCGAAATGTTGATATGGATTTTTTTAGCTACAGGGGCTGCAATTGGTAACGCTGGAGTGCCTATGGGGTGCTATTTTATGGCAACCAGTTATCTCGTATCGATGAATGTTCCTTTGCATATTATGGGACTGATTTTGCCTATTTATACAATCATCGATATGTTTGAAACTGCAATAAATGTGTGGTCTGATATTTGCATAACTCAGATAATTAATAAAGAATGTAATAGTGAAACTTAAAAAATGATATTAGACGAAAATAACCTAATAATAAAAGAATTTAAAGAAGCAGAAGCAATTTTGCATGGGCATTTTGTTTTATCATCCGGACTGCATAGTGGCACATACATACAGTGTGCGAAGATTTTTGAAAATCCAAGCAGAGCCATGAAAGTTTGCGCATTATTAGCAGATAAAATAAAAAAAGAATTAAATAGCTCCATAGATTTAATATTATCTCCTGCAATTGGTGGAATAATTGTGGGTTATGAGATTGGCAGGCAGCTTGGAATAAAGACAATGTTTTGCGAGCGCGTTAATGGCAAGTTTGAATTACGCCGTGGATTTGAAATTAAAAAAGGTGAAAAAATATTACTTATTGAGGATGTGATAACCACAGGTAAATCTTCGCTTGAAGCAGTGGAATGTGCAGAAGGGGAAGGAGGTAAAGTTGTTGCTGAAGCTTCTTTGATAAAGAGAAATAGTGAAACGAAACTGCCTTTTCCTGTCATATCTTTGATTGAACTGAACATCAAAAACTACAGCGAGGAAGAACTTCCAAGTGAATTAAAACAACTACCCATAACAAAACCTGGGAGTAGAGAATATTTAACAAAGTAATCCTATAATATCTTGGAAGCACAGCACAGCTTTAGTTATTTACTCTAAGTGTATTTTATGTATACTTATTACTAAATTAATTTTGAAATGATAGAAAATGAACGAATTTAAATCGATCCGAAATATAGCAATAATCGCACACGTTGACCACGGGAAAACTACTTTACTCGATAACATGTTAAAACAAAGTGGCACGTTTCGTGAGAATCAAGAAGTTCAAGAGCGAGTTATGGATAGTGGCGACCAAGAACGTGAGCGCGGAATTACAATACTTGCAAAGTGCACATCAATAATGTGGGGCGATGAAAAGATCAATATTATTGATACGCCAGGGCACGCGGACTTTGGTGGGGAAGTGGAAAGGGTATTGTGCATGGCAGATGGTGTGTTGCTGCTGGTTGATGCTGCAGAAGGTCCAATGCCACAAACAAAATTTGTGCTCTCAAAAGCACTAAAAGCAAATTTGAAGCCAATTGTGATAATCAATAAGGTTGATCGACCAGACAGCAGAATTGATGAAGTACTAAATGAAATATATGAGTTATTTTTTAACCTTGATGCAACCAACGAGCAGCTAGATTTTCCAGTGTTGTATGCTTCAGGTAGAAATGGTTGGTGTGCTAAGGAGCTTTCTGATGAAAGAAAAGATTTAAGCCCATTATTTTCAACGGTTATAGATTATATAAAACCTTCTGTTTATGATCAAAATGCACCTTTTGCTATGTTGGTCACTCTACTTGAGTCTGATAAGTTTCTTGGCAGAATATTGACAGGAAAGGTTTATCAGGGTGTTGCACAAGTTAATTCAGATCTTAAGGTGCTTGACCTCGATGGCAAAGTAATTGAACGAGGAAGATTAACTAAGTTGCTCTCATTTTCTGGCTTGAAACGCATTCCAGTAGAACAAGCTGTGGCGGGAGACATAATTGCAATTGCAGGACTTGAGGAAGCTTCGGTTTCAGATACTATAGCAGCACCAGAAGTTACAACTGCAGTAAGCTCAACTCCAGTTGATCCGCCAACAATGGCGATTACTCTGAGCGTTAATGATTCACCTTTTGCTGGGCAAGAAGGTACAAAGCTTACTTCAACTGCTATAAAGGATCGTTTATATGCGGAAGCAGAAACAAATGTTGCAATTACTGTGACTTTGGCACCAAGCGGTGAAGCATTTGAAGTAGGTGGGCGTGGTGAGTTACAGCTTGGAGTGTTAATTGAAAATATGAGGAGAGAAGGTTTTGAGCTTTCGGTATCACGCCCTCGCGTGTTATTTAAAGAAGAAGGCGGTAAAAAACTTGAACCTATAGAGGAAGTAGTAATTGATGTAGATGATGAATATAGTGGAATCATCATGGAAAAACTCAGCTTCCGTAAAGGTGAAGTAACTGACATGAGACCTTCTGGTAATGGCAGGACAAGATTAACGTTTTTAGTGCCATCAAGAGGATTAATCGGTTATCAAGGAGAGTTTTTAACTGATTCTCGTGGCACAGGCATAATTAACCGTTTATTTCACAGTTATGCTCCACATAGAGGTCCAATTTCTGGAAGGCGCAATGGAGTTTTAATTTCTACAGATAAGGGTGAGGCTGTGGCATATGCAATTTTCAATTTGCAAGACAGGGGAATTATGTTTATTAAGCCACAGGATAAGGTATATTGTGGCATGGTTGTCGGCCAGCATAGCCGTGACAATGATTTGGAGATAAATGTGTTAAAGGGTAAGCAATTAACAAACGTAAGAGCTTCAGGTAGTGATGAAGCTATAAAGCTCACTCCACCAAAGATAATGACACTGGAGGATATGATAGCGTATATAGATGATGATGAATTGGTGGAAGTAACTCCAAAATCTATACGTTTACGCAAGAAATTCCTTGATCCAAATGAACGTAAGCGTGCAGGAAGGGCAAAGAATAAGGAGTAATCAGAGGTTGAACATTTGCGAAAAATAGTGTATAATTATTCGTCTCCTAATTGTATTTAATTATGGCCTTTTCGAAATTTCTCGATCCAAAAAACAATTTCGCGTTCAAGAGAATATTTGGCACTGAGAAAAATAAAGATATTCTCATTCACTTTCTCAATGATATATTGGGCTTCGCTGGCAAAGATGAAATAGAAGAAATAGAATTTCTCAGCACTATCATGGATGCTGAGATTGCCTCTAAAAAACAAAGTATTGTTGATGTTTTCTGTACTGATTCTGCTGGAACCCAGCTAATTATTGAAATGGTGCGACCTGAAAGTCTTAGGTCATATTGTTTAAAAGGAGAGGAATTCCTTCAGAAAGAAACTAAAAGAGTTCTAAAACTTATTAAACCAGATGTTTTGCCATCTGAGTCTACGCATCAGTGCGAATCGGGTAACCGGTTGGTGCCAAGCGATGCGGACAATGAACCTCCTCTTGAAAAAGAAGATGCTCAATCGTGAAAGGAGCATAAACTACAAGCATCATGTGGTTGGAGAGCTAGGCTTAGTGGTATGGTGAACGTAAGTGAAGCTTCATAAGTATCGTAACGATTAAAGAGCTAAAGATGCTGATAAGCTCCGACCAAAAGGTAATGTGACATTTTTCATTTCTGGATGTACGCAAATCACCGGTATAGAGAAGTCACCTAACCCACTGTTGTATGACAGAAGGAACAGGGTAAGCCTGTATTTCCGCCTATATGGCAAGCAAACCGCAAGGAACGCTGATGAAAATGCAGGTAAAGGATAATGGAGAAAGCGAATGCCATTTTGTAACGAAATGTATAGAATTTGTAACATTAATTCGCGTGAAAACGAGCAGATTTCCATTTGGTCCCTCGTGACAAGAAACTTTGTTAACCACTTGAGGTAGAGAAGCAGATGACCTTACCCACAGAAATGATGAAGAAATTAGGAATATTTTTTACAAAAAGGACAATACTAACAAAAGAACTTTATTCTATTTAGAATATAAAGTTACAATAAATTTTCCTGTCATCTCCAAATAAATTACATTAACTTAGTATTGTATATTGTTAATAACTTAAATAATACAACCATTTTCAGCAACAAAAACCAAAGGTCTTGAGATACAAGATATTTGTATGGTTACTATGATAGTTCCTTTTTTAAGAAAGTTTTAAATTTCATACCTAACAATAAACAACTTTAGGTTTAAATTTATGAAATCAGTTGTTATATACATCAGCAAATACGAATTTAACTGGTGTTATGGACTTAAATAAATTTACCGAAAAAGCAAAAAGTCTAATTCAAAGTGCTCAAATGAAAGCGTTGGGAGCTGGGCATCAGATTTTTATGCCTGAGCATTTACTAAAAGTGATGCTTGAAGATGAATCAGGTTTAGTTCAGGATTTGATAAACGCTTGTGGTGGAAGTGTGCAAAGTATTTCTGATGCTGTGGATAGCGCAATAAAAAAGTTGCCAGTAATTGAAGGTCCAGGAAGTGGTGGCCTTCAACTTTCAAGAGAAATAGCAAAAGTTTTTGAAGATTCAATTGGTATTGCAAGAAGAAATAAAGATTCATTTGTTGCTGTTGAGCGTTTACTACAGGGCCTCACTGCACAAAAAGATGATACTGTAGGCAAAATTCTGGCAGAGAATGGTGTGACTCTACAAAAACTGAACTCAGTTATTGCAGAAATGAGACAAGGCAGCAGTGCGGACTCGCCAAACAGTGAGGAAAAATTAAACGCGGCAAAGAAATATACAAAAGATGTTACAGAGCTTGCTATGCAAGGAAAGCTTGATCCTGTAATTGGTCGTGATGAAGAGATCAGAAGAACTATGCAGGTATCACTGAGGCGGACAAAAAATAATCCAGTGCTGATCGGTGAACCTGGTGTTGGAAAAACTGCAATAGTTGAGGGGCTTGCAAATAGAATTGTTGCAAACGATGTGCCACTTGGTTTGCATGATGCAAAGGTCTTAGCTTTGGATCTTGGAGCACTAATTGCTGGCACTAAGTTTAGAGGAGAGTTTGAGGAAAGGTTAAAAGCAGTGATTAATGAGATTTCGAGAGCGGAGGGAAAAATTATATTATTCATCGATGAATTGCACACTTTAGTTGGAGCAGGAGCAACAAGTGGTGCAATGGATGCCTCGAATCTGCTGAAGCCTGCTCTTGCGCGTGGAGAAATTCGCTGTATAGGAGCCACAACTTTAGATGAATATCGTCAGCATATAGAAAAAGATCCTGCACTTGCAAGGCGTTTTCAGCCTGTGTTTATCTCTCAACCAACTGAAACTGATACCATTTCAATACTCAGGGGTTTGAAGGAAAGATATGAGGTGCATCATGGTATAAGAATTACAGATGGTGCAATAATTGCTGCTGCAACGTTGTCCAATAGATATATAACAGATAGGTTTTTACCTGATAAAGCAATTGATTTGATTGATGAAGCAGCAAGCAGGGTGAGAATTGAAATGGATAGCAAGCCTGAAGTTATTGATGAACTTGAGAGAAAGGTTATACAGCTAAAGATTGAAGCAGAGGCTTTAAAAAAAGAAAGTGATGAAAATTCTAAACAGCGTTTAAAAAAGATAAATGAAGAGATCGAAAATCTAAACAGTAAATTTGCTGACTTGAACAGCAAATGGCAGATGGAAAAGAATAAAATAGCTAGAATACAAGAAACAGCCGAAAAATTAGATAACGCTAGAAAAGAGTTGGAATTAGTTCAGCGTAGTGGGAATTTGGGAAGAGCAGGAGAGCTGATGTATGGTGTGATTCCTCAGCTTGAGAATGAATTAAAAAATCAGGAAAAGGTTACTGATAGTTTCTTAAAGAAAGAAGTGACTGGAGATGATATTGCAAACATTGTTTCAAAGTGGACAGGAATTCCAGTTGATAACATGATGCACAGCGAAAAGGAAAAACTTCTCAACATGGAGAATGAAATAGGAAGAAGAGTAATAGGGCAGAAAGATGCAATAGAAGCGATAAGTAATGCAGTTAGGCGCTCCCGCTCTGGGGTGCAAGATACTAATCGACCTTTTGGTTCATTCTTATTCTTAGGCTCAACCGGGGTTGGTAAAACCGAACTTGCGAAAGCCTTAGCTGAATTTCTGTTTGACGATCAATCAGCGCTTCTGCGTTTTGATATGTCAGAATATATGGAAAAACATTCTGTTTCAAAGCTAATTGGCGCGCCTCCAGGGTATGTTGGCTATGAACAAGGTGGCAGATTAACTGAAGCGGTAAGAAGAAGGCCATATCAGGTTATTCTGTTTGATGAAATCGAGAAAGCAAATCCAGATATATTTAATCTATTGCTACAGATCTTGGATGAGGGGAGACTCACTGATAGTCATGGTAAATTAATTGATTTTCGCAACACCATACTGATTTTAACTTCTAACCTTGGCGCTGAGATAATGCTAAAAGGGAATGTTGATTCTGTAAGAAATGAAGTGATGCAAATAGTTAAATCAACATTTCGTCCAGAATTTTTAAACAGGCTGGATGAAATTATTATATTTCACAGTTTAACCAGAGATGACATCTATAAAATTATAGATGTTCAATTTTCTTATTTACAAAAAACACTTGCTAAGCGTAAACTGGGTATAAGTTTGTCGCAGGAAGCTAAAGAACTAATAGCACAAACTGGCTATGACCCTGAATATGGAGCAAGGCCCTTAAAAAGGGTTATACAAGAGTGTATTCAAAATAATTTAGCTAAATTAGTTTTATCAGGGGAAGTAGTAGAAAATGATGAGCTAATAGTGTACGCTCTTGATAATGAAATCTTAGTTAAAAAGGTTTAAGTTCACTGTGTATTTTTGTTAAAAAAAATGTGTATAGATCATAATGTTGACACTGAGTCTTTATTTAAGCTAGCTGATCAAGAAAATCAGCAAGATAAAGAAAAAATTAAAAAATTCATTAAGTATTTTTATAGTTTTGTTTATAAAAGCGACCTAAAAGCCAATGATAAGTTTTTGCTATATATTGTAAACGATGCTTACAATTTTGTTTCTCAAAAAGAGAAAGATGAAAGTAAGTTAGTAGTAAGCAATATAGATGATATACCAGGAATAGAAGGCGATTTTACCACGATTAAGATAACAAACGATGATATGCCATTTTTGGTTGATTCTGTTATTGCAACTATTAAATCGCACAATTTAACCATATGCTATTACAGCAACAGCATAATTAACATTAAAAGAAAAGATGGCCTAATAGACGAGATTTACTCTTTGGAAGAAAGCAATGGAGTCAAAGAGTCAGTCATATATGTAATTATCAAAGGTATAAGTGACAGCTTTGTTGATACATTAAAAGAATCTCTACAGAAAACGCTGAAAGCGGTTAATTGCGTTGTGAAAGATTGGCACTTAATGCTCAAGAAACTTGATGAGGCAAGTCTTTCTGTCATCCCAGTACTTGATACTGGGATCCAGGAAAAGGACACGTGGATTCCAGTGTCACGCACTGGAATGACACCAGACCGAAATCAAGAGCAAAAAGATTTTCTAGTTTGGTTAAAGAATAATAACTTCGTATTTCTAGGTTATCAAGAATATATTGCTGGTAAAGATGAAAAACTCGTCTGTGACAGCAAAAAGGACCTTGGCCTGATGAGAGTAGGTCAAAGTACGTTGATTCCTTCTGCAAACCTTGATTCCCTATACATATTGAGATCAGATCTAATCTCAATAGTCCATCGGCGTACATACATGAATTGTATAGGAGTAAAAGAATTTGATGACCAGGGTAATGTGGTAAAGGAACGGCGTTTTTTCGGGCTATTTACTTCTGTAGCGGAGGTCCAAGATATTAGAACTATTCCAATAATAAGAGATAAAGTTAAAGTTATAGAAAAAAGTGCAGGGTTTGTAACCGGGGGCCACAATAACAAAGCTCTAATTTATATTTTACAAGTATTCTCATGTGATGAATTGTTCCAGTCTAATGAGAAAGAATTATTTCAAATTTGTACTTCTATTATGTCCCTTGCAATAAGACCAAGAGTCAAGTTATGCTTAAGAAGTAAGGGAGCGTTTACTAGTTGTATAGTGCTGATACCGATGCGTTATGCTAGCTCCAGGCTAATGCTCAAGATAAGCAATATATTGAAGGATGAGATAAATGCAGAAAGTTCAGATATTTATAACCACCACATTATAAACGAATATGACTTAATGAAATTGCACGTGGTGCTAAAGGCTAAAAACGCTAGTATTCCTGATGATGAAGTTTTGCGTATCGAAAACAAATTAAGGAACATTACGGAAAAATGGGAAGATCGTTTTATAGACAATTTATATAATACTTTTAGCACTGTTGAGGATATATTCATCCGTTATTGCAAGGCATTTCCAATAAGCTATCAAGAGAGTTTCGAACCTCATGACGCATATTACGATATGAAAAAATTGGAGATAGTGAGGAAAAAAAGAGTTAGCGAGGTCGATTTAAGACTTACTCGTGACAATCTTAATTATCAATTAAAGGTTTACACTTCGAGCAATGGAGGTCTTGAATTATCGAAGATATTAAGAATTACTAAGAATTTGGGAGCTAAGATTCTATCTCATAATGGCTATTACATAGAAATTAACGGCGGAATATGGATACACCATTTTGTGTTGTCAAGAGTCGATGAATTAATAGACAACATTACTCTAAAAGAGCAATTTGAAATAACACTTGCGAAAGTGTTTAGCAAGGAAATTAAAAATGACTATTTCAATAGTTTGATCATTATTGCTGGGCTCAAGTGGAAAGAAGTGCTTCTGGTTAGAGCGTTAAGTGCTTACCTAAAGCAGACGTCATTTAACTACAATCCAGAATATATCCAAAAGGTAGTCTCAGAGCATCCAAAAATAGTAAAGTATTTGATACAACTATTTCATGCAAGATTTGATCCTAACATAGACATTGATAGAGCAGAAACTACGGACATTGTCAGAGAAAAAATTGAGGAACTTCTAAAAGAGATCAGCAATGTTTCACATGATTACGTTTTGCGCTCGATATTTAACTTGATAATGGCTACTTTAAGGACCAGTTATTATCAAGACGATAAACCATATTTATCTACAAAATTTGACTCAAGTAAAATAAATGGTTTACCTGATCCTCGTCCGTATCGTGAATTGTATATTTATTCAAACCTTTTTGAGGGGATACATCTAAGAGGAGGGAAATTAGCCCGTGGTGGCTTAAGGTGGTCGGATAGGACGGAAGATTTTCGCACTGAAGTTTTGGGGCTCATGAAAGCTCAGATGACAAAAAATGCGGTTATTGTCCCTGTTGGTGCAAAGGGTGGGTTTGTAATAAAGCAAGCTTATAAAGATAAGAATATTTTAAGAGAGAAAAGTGTTGAGTGCTATAAGAGTTTCATTAGAGGAATGCTTGATATTACTGATAATGTAGTTGATGGTAAAATAATTCCACCAAAGGATGTGATTAGGTATGATGAAGACGATCCATACTTGGTGGTTGCGGCAGATAAAGGCACTGCTTCATTTTCTGATTATGCCAACCAAATAGCCTCTGAGTATAATTTTTGGCTTGGTGATGCATTTGCATCTGGTGGATCAGCAGGTTATGACCACAAAAAGATGGGTATCACAGCAAGAGGTGCATGGATTGCAGCACAGAGGCATTTTTGGAAAATGAATAAGGATATTTACCAAGATGTAACTGTAATTGGGATTGGAGATATGGCTGGCGATCTATTTGGAAACGGTATGCTGCTTTCAAAAAATATACATTTAATCGGCGCATTTAACCATATGCATATTTTTGTTGACCCAAACCCTGATGCAGAAAAGAGTTTCACAGAGCGTAAACGTCTCTTTGAGTTACCATTTTCAACCTGGATGGATTATAACAAAGATTTGATCTCTCAGGGTGGAGGAGTATTTGAGCGTAGCAGTAAGCAAGTAAACATTTCTCAAGAAATAAAAAAGTGCTTTGATATAACAGAAGATATGCTACCTCCAAGTGATTTGATTAGATATCTGTTGAAAGCAAAAGTGGACTTCATATGGAATGGAGGAATCGGCACGTTTGTTAAGGCAAAGAGTGAAAATCATAGCATGGTCGGTGACAAAGCAAACGATGAGTTAAGAGTGAATGGTAAAGATATTAGAGCTTCTATGTTTATAGAGGGTGGAAATCTTGGTTGTACACAGTTTGGAAGAATAGAATATGCTGAAAAAGGTGGATATATCAATGCAGACTTTGTTGATAATTCAGCCGGAGTGATATGTTCGGACCTTGAAGTTAACATTAAGATTGCATTTGTTTCAGCTATGAAAGCAGGGGGTATTTCTTTAGAAAAAAGGAATGAAATACTGGCAAGTATGGTGGATGAAGTTGCATCCAAAGTGCTTGAGAACCACAACAAAATTGAAACAAAAGCATTACTTCTTGAGTGTTTGCAAGCTAAAGAGAGATTGGAGCAGCACCACAGGTTACTGCTCAGTTTAGAAAAATCTGGGCTGTTAAACCGAAGCGTAGAATTTCTTCCAACTGAAGAAGAGATAGCAAGGATGTTAACTGGTGCAGAAGGTTTCAGTTCTCCTCAGCTCTCTGTTCTAATGTCTTATGCTAGAACAGCAATAAAAAATGAAATTATACATTCCGATCTGTCTGAAAAAGATCTTATATCTCATGACTACTTGCTAGGTTATTTTCCTAAAAAGATGGTAACAAAGTTTAAGGATTTCATATTAAAACACCAACTTCGTAGAGAAATTATCTCTACTTGCATTGCAAATGATGTAGTGAATAGAATGGGCTGTATATTCATCAATAATTTGGCTGAGAACACTGGAATTAAGATACAAGAAGCGGTTAACATATATATTGTTGTTAACCACCTGTATGATTTAAACAGCCTGTGGCAGAAAATTGATGAATTGGATGGAAAAATTGATGTTAACTCATACTTACAAATAGTGAGGAACGTGCAGAAATTTATTGGCAGAGTATCATTTTGGCTAGTGAAAAATCTTGGCAAGCTTAGCTTTGTAGAATTGGATGATGTTACAAAATTTAAAGATGCAATTGAAACTTTAGGCCAGAACTTAACTGATGTTTTAGATGAACACCTATTAAAGATCTATAGGCATGGATCAACTTCTTTAGTAGAACTTAATATAAATAAAGATCTAGCAAAAAAAGTTGCTGATCTATGCGTTCTTGCTTATGCACTGGACATTATATCTGTTGCTGAACAGACATCTTTGTCCATTCTTGATGCTGGTAAAATATACTTTGAGTTAAAGTCGCTGTTAAGATTCGATCTGATTAGAACAATTGCCATCAAGATGAAAAGCCGCTCTTCTTATTGGGATCGCAGCTTAGTTAATGATTTATTGGACGATTTAAGCAATTACCATCACAAGCTAGCTGTTAAAGTCATAAAAGCTACTGATAACCCCGAAGATAAGGTTCAAACCTGGGCTTGTGATGATAAGGACTACATAGAACGTTATAATAGTTTTTTAGATGAGATGGTTGCTTCTAAACTTGATTTAAGCAAATTAATATTTATAATCAGAAGGATTAAAGTACTTGCTTCATAGGAAAATGTTCAATATAGGTCTTTCAGAAATTTTAGTTGTAGCTTTAGTGAGCATAATTGTTCTTGATAAAAATAAGGTACCTGTATTTATTGATTTTATTAAGACTATATATAGGTATTTTACAATTGTAAGGTTAAAAGCCAGAAGGTTATTGAAGGATGCCGGAATTGAAGACTTATATAAAGAGTGTAATACTGAGAAAGTAAATTACATAGTTGGTAAAAATGGTAAGCTTTATCCTACTTACGATATAGATAATACATCTAAAGATAATGACAGCGAAGATTCTGGTAGTAGATGATGTACTATCTAATGTCAAGCTTTTAGAAGCTCGACTAAAAGCAGAGTACTATACGGTTATCGTAGCTCATGATGGTGAAGAAGCTATAGATTTAGTAGCAAAGCAGCAGCCTGATATTATATTACTTGATATCATGATGCCAAAGATGAATGGCTTTGAAGTTTGTAAGGAGCTAAAGAGTGATCCCTTGACAACCCATATTCCAATAATTATGGTAACTGCGCTGCATGATACTCATGATAGAGTGCAAGGTATTAATGCTGGCGCGGATGATTTTCTGACTAAACCAATAAACAAAACTGCTTTATCTGCACGAATTAAGTCTCTCACACGCTTAAAGATGATTATCGATGAATTGCGTTTGAGAGGAGAAACTAACGCTGAGATTGGTGGAGTCGCAGGAAACAGTATTATGGATTATTCCAATCAGATTTTTGATGCTAACATACTTGTTATAGATGAGGATGTTCATCAAGCAGAGCAGATATATAATATATTAAAGCAACGCTTTAGGTCAATTAAAATACTGAGTGATCCAATAGAAGCATTGAAGGTTGGTATTGAGAATGGTTACGACCTGATCATTTCTGATATGCAATTTTCAAAAACTGACGGCTTGCGTTTGTGTTCTGAGTTTCGTAGTAAGGTGGAAACACGTTATACACCAATTCTGATTCTTTCTGAGGATTATGATAAAAACAATTTAGTAAAAGCACTTGATGTAGGTGCTAATGATTATTTAACAGTACCTTTGGATGAGGGTGAGTTAATAGCAAGGGTTAATTCGCAAGTGAAACGCAAAAGATATCAAGATGCCTTGAGAATGAATTTATTTAATAATGCGGAAATGTCTATAAAGGACCCATTAACTAACTGTTATAATAGAAGATATTTTGATGCACACTTAAGAAACATTGTTAAGGACTCTGTGGAAAAGGATAGAAGGTTGTCTCTTATGATACTTGATATAGACTATTTTAAGATGGTGAATGACAGTTTTGGGCATAGTGCTGGAGATGAACTTTTAAAGCAAATACAGAGAAGAATTTCTGAAAATATTAGAGTGACAGATTTGTTAGCTAGATTTGGTGGTGAGGAATTTGTTGTTGTAATGCCAGATACCGATACATCAGATGCGTATACTATTGCGGAAAGAATACGCAAAATTATTGCTAAAAAACCTTTTATACTTGCGGATAAAAATACAACCCACGATGTAACTGTGAGCATTGGAATTGCAGAAATGCAAGAATCTGACCTTGACAATATTAAAGAATTTATAGTACGTGCCGACAAATATTTATATAAAGCAAAAAACAGTGGTAGAAATAGAGTGGTTACTGGCTATAGCTAAAGTGGCTTAAGTTTGCCGACAACCGTCATTCCGCTACTAGTTAGCGGAATCTATGCTGAGATACCGCGAATGAATCGCGGTATGACGGTTCGCGGCAGCATGACGATAAGGTTTATACCTTGTCATTCCAGTGCTTGACACTGGAATCCAGTTTTCCATATAATCTCATCGAAAACGTTGTAACCACTTTCCATGCTAGTTTGCTTGTTCACAAGCAAATTTTTCTGGATCCCAGTGGGCTTTGTTGCATCGCTAGCTATGATGGATAAAGATAAAAAAGGTAGAGAATATCAGTAGCTTATTATTCTGGTATTTATAACAAGAACGGTCAGTGAATACCTAAATTTGAGTAAAAGAAATTTCACTACCACTCACTAATCCGGCTAAAATTCAAGAATTTCAATGCTTTAGCTATTTTCAATAGAATTAAATTTATTAATATAAATAATAAATTACTATTCTTAAATTTGATCAGATTGATTGCAAAAAAACAAGATTTTCAATAGGTTGCTTATAATCCTAACTATAGTTAGCCTTTCATAAGTAGCGATGCAACAAAGCCATCCCAGTGTCTGGGCACTGGGATGACATCATAGGGGCGCTGGGATGACATCATAGGGGCGCTGGGATGACACCCTGACAACCGTCGTCCCGCTGCTTGTTAGCTGGATCTATGCTAAGAGATACCGTGAATAAATCACGGTATGACGGTTCGCGGTGGCATGACGATAAGTTCGTCATCCCGCTACTTGTTAGCTGGATCTATGCTAAGAGATACCGCGAATGAATCGCGGTATGACGTAGGACTGCTAAGATTAAAGCGACAACATGAGGTTTCTCAGCTCTGGAAATTTCACGTTTAACTGCAAAAATAGATACTTATTTAAAAAATATCCTGTGACTTTCAGTCCTAACTGAAATTCTTGGAATGAGTAGCTGTTTTGTAGGGTATTATTGTATACATCATGCAACATTTGTGGAAAAGGTAGGAGTTTATCTGCATAATAATCTCCTACTTTTTTTGACACTGCTCTACCAGTTTTTGGAGAAATAAATTGTAAATTTTCCTTAACACCTGTTACAGCGCATTTGGATAAGTCTAATTTGAATCCCAATTGCGTAAGAAGCAGAAGCTCTAAGTTAAGATAATGGCTTTGCCAAGACTGATTGTTGTGTTTAATTACATCGATGAAATATCGAAAATTGTCATACAGCACGGCACAGGGTTCACTTTCTGGAAGCACTTTTTCTAAAATAGAGGAGAAAGAAACAATAGTAATGCTTTTTAACCTATCTTGAAAGAAATGATGGAATGGAGATTCGATTAATTCGCACTTAAAAAAACCTAGATTTTCAGGTAACTTAGCACTCCATTCTGCATGTAATAGATTACTTATCTGAAACTTATAATTGCTATTGTTTGTTAGCTTAGTTAATCCCCTGCGCTTTCCATGATTTTTTGTAAACAGAGAAAGAATTAAGTTTTTATCGCCGTATTTTTTAGCAGCTATAATGATGCCTTCATCTTTCCATCTCATTTAGAGTGTATTGACCGTATGATATATAGGATAGTGCACCTAGAGCGTGTAATCCATAAAAATCACTTACTCCGTTACTGTTTGCTTCCAAAGTTTCAAGGCTATGAGAGAGTAAGTTATTGGCTGCCACTCTTCTTCCTGAGCCTGATGCATTTCATACTGAGCTTTTGGTTTGCTAAATAATTGTTTGAATGATTTTAGTAACATTACTTTTCCTCGTCTGAAATTTTGGATAATTCAGCTTCTAATTCTTCTATCGTCGGTAAAGCTGTTTTTATGTTCTCTGGTAGATTTTCAGTTATTCGATATTCTGCTAGCCCTATTGGCTTGTTCATGTCTCGGAGTGTATATTTAGCAAGTACATCGTCTTTAGATTTACATAAGATTAACCCTATAGAAGGTTGATCTGTCGAGTGCTTCAGTAAATCATCAACTGCAGAAAGATAAAAATTCATTTTACCAGCATATTCCGGCTTAAAATCCTTATCTTTTAGTTCAATCACTACGAAGCAACGTAACTTTAAATGATAGAATAATAAATCAATATAAAAGTCTTTATTACCAACATCTAAATGAAATTGTCTACCAACAAATGCAAATCCTTCACCGAGTTCTAACAGAAATTTTTCCATATGCCCTACGAGTCCTTTTTCTACTTCTCTTTCATGAGAATCCTTACCTATACTTAAAAAATCAAAAATATACGGATCTTTTAATGTGTAATGTGCTAGATCGGATTGTGGAGATGGTAATTTTTCTTTAAAATTAGTTATTGCTTTTCCTTGACGTTTATGTAGTCCAAGTTCTATCTGCATCACCATAATGTTACGTATGTTCAATAGCTTTTTTTACATAAAATAATCTTATTTCATGACTTTCTATTTTTTCCAAAAGAGTGATATTGTGATACCAAGTTAATTGTGCAAGAGGCTCCTGCACAAATTCAACATCAGGATATTCTTCGGCAAACTTACGCATATACTTCAGATTTCTCGTGCTAAAGCCTTTCATTTCTGGAAATGTACTTCTCAAATCCTTACTTAATTGATCAATTACCTTAACTCCCCAGCCGTGTTCTCTTTGCCGTTTTAAGATTTCTGTTCCAATATAATGGTAGAGCAAGATAAGCTTACTATTTACTGCAAGCGCTGCCTTATAACGGCTTGTTGCAATACGATCTTTCAACTGCTCTAAAAATTCTGTATATTCTTTTCCTATAATTTTTGTCATACGGTTCCTTTTAATCCATTATACAATTCTTTGTCTGTCGAGAAGGCAATCTTTCGCTTGCCTGCAACTTTGAAGGGATTCCTTATTTACTTCAAACTTGTCCATCAACTAAAATATATTGACTTTACATGCAATATTAGCTTTAAACCAGTAAAACAAGCTGCTTAACATATGCGTTTTTTCTATTCTAATTACATTCTTTTTTTATCTTCATGTGGTTTTCTGCTTTTTTCGTTACCTTCAACAAAAGCCCAAACGAATGATACGTCAGTTGTTTCTATACCACAAAGGAAAAAAGAAACAGTTGGGCACACTGTTGTAGCACAACCGAGGCAAATTATCGAAATGCAAGAAGAAGTCATTATTAACGAGGGTAAAGAATTTATTCCTGTTCCAAAAAGAAAAAAAAGTGTAGAGAAGAAACTAAGAAGGGATGTTAAAGAGGCAAAGAATGAAATAGGAAACGAAAAAAGCGTTGAGAGCAAAAAGGATGAATTAGTTGTAACAGAAATTATTAACTCTATAAGAGACAAACTTACAAAATGCTGGAGCATTCCTGAAAGCATAGCTTACAAAGAAAATTTTAGTATAAAAATCAACTTATTATTATCCAGTCAAGGTGAGATAATTATGGCCGATATAGCAGACAGTAGTTCCTATCGAGATAATCCACTTTTCAGGTCGATAGCAGATAACGCAATGCGTGCAGTATATAAATGTAGCCCATTAACCGGCTTGCCTATTCAGCACCACCACATTTGGCGTGAAGTAACACTAGACTTTATTCTATAGCTAAAGTAATTGCAGCTGCATGAATGTTGTGAACGTCACATTTCACACGAAAATGTAATTCAATGATGGAATTGCGTACAAAATAGATTCCAGATACAAGTGTCATGCTACTTGGGTAACATCCTTCCTAGTGGACTAAAATCACAATATTCGTACAGTTATGGAATGAACCGCGGTATGACGTAGGAAGATCTGAGCAAACTTTCAATCAGAAACAGCCAAAGATCTCTCTAAGATGTCAGTTTCTTTTGTATCTTCAACTTTACCGTCCTGGTCGAATGAAATTTGCAGAGACTTACTACTATACTTCCTTTTTCCTAAAAAATTGGCTTGTTTAATTTTATATGAGACATAGTACCAAACATTGTCATCGAACTTTGATACTAATGTTGGTGATCCTAAAGTGTGAACCACTTTTTCTTTATCGTCACCTACTTTTATCTTGCTCCACAATTCAACACTAATGCCAGGAGCTCCGTGATTGTGAATAGTGTGAGTGCAGCTCACTGTAAATAATAAAATAAAAGATATTAATACTCGCATTTCTGTTGATAAATTACTTGAAGCTATAATACACTAATAAATTATCTGCCGTCAAATTTCAAAAAAGTTAAATTGACTGATTCTCAATATCACTTAATATAATATTTACTTTAGAAAATAATAGGTGTCTTATGTCATTGTTAGAAGCAGATCCAATATACAAACCTTTTAATTACCCTTGGGCGTATGATGCGTGGCTGCAGCAACAAAGAATCCATTGGATACCTGAAGAAGTTCCGCTCGCTGATGACGTGAAGGATTGGAAAACTAAACTTTCAAGTGTAGAAAAAAATCTACTAACCCAGATCTTTAGATTTTTTACTCAGGCAGACATTGAAGTAAATAACTGCTACATGAGGCATTATTCAAATATATTTAAGCCAACAGAAATATGCATGATGCTTGCAAGCTTTTCCAATATGGAAACCATACACATTGCAGCTTATTCTTATCTTTTAGACACAATTGGCATGCCAGAAAGTGAGTATCAAGCATTTTTAAAGTATGATGCTATGAGAAAGAAATATGAATATATGTTGGAATTCGAGGAAAGCAAAAAACACGATAAAAAACATGTAGCTAAAACTCTAGCAGTGTTTGGTGCATTCACTGAAGGGTTGCAGTTATTTACATCATTTGCAATTTTGCTCAATTTCCAACGTTTTGGAAAAATGAAAGGAATGGGGCAGATAATCGCCTGGTCAGCCCGTGATGAAACTTTGCACACCAATTCAATTATCATGTTATTTAATACATTTATTAAAGAGAATAATGAAATTTGGGACAACGAGTTTAAAGAGGAATTATATTCTGCATGTCGCACCATCGTTGAACTTGAGGACGAATTCATAAAGCTTGCCTTTGATTTAGGAGATGTTGAAGGACTATCCGCAGAAGAAGTGCGCAATTACATACGCTACGTAGCAAACAGACGGTTAATGCAATTAGGTCTTGAGTCCATATATGATGTCAATGATAATCCTATTCCGTGGCTTGATGAAATACTAAATGGCGTGGAACATACGAATTTCTTTGAAAATAGAGTAACAGAGTATAGCCGTGCAGCAACTCAAGGCACATGGGAGGAGGCTTTTACTGAAAACGACACGAATAATAAGTGAGTGCTAATTTCACTCTTCTTTGTCATTCCAGTGTCAGCTACTTTCATTACACCATTTGCTGTGCAGTTTAGGCAGTTTTGCTTTACTTAACAACTAACTTACCATATATATGTCCATAGAACATTGGTATATAAGAACGTGCTACAACTACTAATCTTACTCACGGTCATCACTTCAGCTGCATTCTTTGGTCATTTAGTTCCAATGGAAATAAAAACCTTCTTGTACTCAGTGAGCCTTAGTATAAAAGAGGTTTTGCTATTTATAATGCCTTTTGTTATTTTTGCGTTAATCTTTAGCAGTGTTAACAATCTTAAGCAGTCAGCTATAAAGTTTATATTATTACTTATTATAATGATCTTCTTATCGAATCTGGCTTCAAGTTTAATAGCTTATTCTGTTGGGCATTTTATCATACAAAACACTTATTCAATACAAGATATAACGTATGAAGAAACAATTGTTCCTTTATGGTCGTTTAGGCTGCCGCTACTCCTTTCTAATTTTTATGCCCTTGCTTGTGGATTTGTATCCAGCATAGTAGTGTCCACATTGCTACCCAAGAAAAGCAAAGAGCTTTCGAACAAAATGTTAGATTTAACTCTCTTTATTTTGAAAACGTTTTTGACGCCGATTATTCCAATATTTGTACTTGGGCTTGCTTTAAAAATGCAGCATGATCAAGTTTTATCTATAATATTTAAGGATTACTCAATAATTTTCATTATTATAGCATCTGCAACCTACCTTTATGTTTTCCTCTTATATGGAGCAGCAAATTCATTCAAGGTTACAAGCTGGATAGCTAGTATAGGCAATATGATACCGGCATTTATTACTGCAATGAGCACAATGTCTAGTAATGCAACTATGCCGCTTACTCTTGAAGGAAGCAAAAAAAATGTAAAGCAACCTGACATAGCATCGTCTGTTGTACCAATAACTGCTAGCTTTCATTTAGTAGGTGATTGCTTTTTTATTATAATATTATCAATGATAATTGCCTCCGGTTATTCATTATTCACAATAGATTATGTAACTTTTCTTCTCTATTTTTTGTTATTTAAGTTTGCTATCGTGGCAGTGCCGGCAGGAGGAATTATGGTAATGCTACCTATTCTTGAGAAACATCTCAAATTCTCTCCAGAAATGCTTTCGTTAATTACAGCATTGTATATAGTGTTTGATCCAATAATCACTTCAGCAAATGTTATGGGTAATGGTGCCTTTACTATGATGTTTGCAAAACTCTATGATAAGCTTAAGTAATGTCTATTTTAGCGATTGATACTGTAGGTATTGGTAGTTCAATAGCAATAGTTGATTATGATGGTAATTGTTTTGTAGAGCGCAATTCCGCCAGCAATAGTCATGCAGAATCATTTTTTAAAACTTTAAATACTTTATTTAATAAGCACAATTATAACTACGATAAAATAGACCATTTAGCGGTAGTAGTTGGACCAGGAAGTTTCACTGGAATTAGAGTTGGTATATCAGCAGCACAAGGTATAAATCTTGCTACAAATAAGCCGTTATATGGAGTTAGTGCGCTGGAAGTTCAAGCCTATGCAATATCTTTGCTTTGTAAAAATAGCAAAAAAAATATCAGAGCTATAATCAAAAATGCTCAAGGGTTTTATACGCAGTTATTTGATTTCAATTTATTGCCGCTGTCTGGTCCAACTGCAGCATGTGACCCTGGTCACGCTACAAGCATTACACATATGGATTGCAATTTAAATGCTAGCCATGCAGGACTATTAGTTCATTATAGACTGAAGAACAAGCAAAAATTAAACGAAGTTGAAGCTTTATATTTAAATGAGCCTCAGTATATGAAATTGCTATAGATTATTCTTTTGCATACACGCAATTTGGCTAAGCTTGTGCATCTGGTTTACTATCTCTTGAGCTACTTCTTTTATACTCATATTTGAATTTTCTATCTCTATGGCACTCGGTGGTATAAATGAATCGTTAGTCCTCAATTTCTCTATAACGTTATTTACATTAATCACCCTCCTATTTTTTCTTTGCCTTTTTAATGCAATACGCTTTTGTAATGTCAGTAGATCGCACCTGAGTACTACAGGAAGGATTTCTGTGCCCATTTTTTTACTAAGCCTTACTATTGAATCATACATCCTCATGTTCTGGTCATTATTTTCCATCAACTCATCAATAAATATGTAATTTTTTGAGTGAATCGGATAATTTTCTATTACCTGAAGCATAATTTGCATAATGCCATATATTCTATCTTGAACTTCTTTAGGTATTGGATCACGTTCAAAGACACCATCGTATATAGAGCAAGCTTGAACATTGTTATAGAACTTGCTATTTACAATTAATGCGTCTATCATATTAGATAATTCTATTGCTGTGGAAAGTTTACCACTTCCCGAAAGACCAGAGAGATATATGAAAAATCCTGCTGGCTGTTTTTTTGTGTTAATATTTACCATATTATTTTCAATCTTGAAACTTACATTTATAATAACATAAAAATGAAGCTTTAAAACATATGAAATATTATATAGAAAATTATTTTTGTAGTTAAGATATTGTGTAATTTAAAAACATAAATTCTGTATATAAACTCTATAATAACGATAACTATTTTTAAGCAAGCTACAACACAAAAGTGTTTGGTATTCAGAAAGCAAGACAGAGTGGCATAGACTTATTAGTTTACTACAAGTCTCTTTTCGCGTATAAACCTTCAGAAGATTCTAACAGAGGATTGTGTTGTTAACAAAGAGCAGAGTAAAAAGGGATCTAGTCTATGCCTATCAGATTTTGTCCTACCTTAAGTTCGATGATCATACATATACTCACCTTTCAGTGCGTTCTGAAGATCAAAAGTCGTTTTATATTTATCCGTTTGGTATGCGTTTTGATGAAGTAGATGAACGTTCGTTAATGAAAGTATCATTTGATGGAGATGTAGTTGAAGGCAAAGAATATCAATATAATAGAACTGGCTATATAATTCATGGTTTTGTTTATCAAGCAAGGAAAGATATTCAAGCAATTTTTCACTTGCATACACCTTCTATTGTAGCGGTTTCTTCTCTCAAAGATGGGCTGCTTCCTATAAGTCAATGGGCACTGCACTTTTACAATAAAATCTCTTACCATAATTATAATTCCCTAGCACTTAGCGATACAGAAGGAAAGAGGTTAATAGCTGATCTGAAAGAAAATTTTGTCATGTTAATGCGTAATCATGGATCTATAACGTGTGGTCGGAGTATACAAGAAGCAATGTTTTACACGTATCATTTAGAACAAGCGTGCAAAACTCAATGTTTAACGTTAGCAATGAATAAGGAGTTATCAATTCCAAGTGAAGAAATTTGCTCAAAAGCTGTAAAGGATCTCCTATCTTTTGAAAGCAATCTTGGTGAGAGGGATTGGCACGCATGGGTTAGACTAATTAAAAGTAAGTTGTAAGTGACCTTACCCAGAAAAAGTAGAGAGAAAGTTAAGACGTTTTTGGAGTAAAATAAAACGTTTTTTCAAAATATGACAAATAGAAGAGAATATACAGCAGAATTCAAATTAGAAGCTGTTAAGCTGGTTAAAGAAACAGGTCAAGCAAGTACAAAAATAGCAAAAGATCTAGGTATAGATGGCAGTATGTTAAGTAAGAAAATATGATGGAAAAATGTCTGGAGCATACGCATTTCCAGGCAAAGGCTCCTTATGACAAAGAAAGATTTGATCTAAAAAAAGAGCTAATAAGAGAAAGAGACATCTTAAAAAAAGCCCTGGGCAAAGAAAAAGAGTAAAGTATTCTTTTATATAGAAATTGCTATAAAACACAGGAACTATGTAGGGTTTTGTACTGGTGGTATTGGTTGCTAAGGAAAAAAGCAGTAAAGAATTAGCAAAAGAAGGGCTTCTAGCAGATATTCAAAAAATACATCAAGCATTCTAAATGCAGATATGGAGCCCCTAAAATTCACGCTGAATTAAAAGCTTTAGGCAAAAATTAAAACAGTACAAAGTGTTATGCAAGAAAATGGCATTAAAACCAAGCTTAGACGAAGGTTCAAAAATAAAAAACAGCAAATAAGCAACCGAGTTGTGGCTCCGAACACATTGGATCAAAATTTTACTACTGATCAGCCAAATAAAGTTTGGGATTACCTACATAAAAACTAAAGAAGGTTGTTGGCGGCAATAATTGACCTATATTCACGCATGGTGGTTAATGAGTAACATGATAATTAGTTATAGATTCTTTATTGATGGCCGTTGATAAACGCAAACCCGATAAAAATCTGCTGTTACATAGCGATCAAGGGTCACAGTATACCTCTCAAAATTACCAATTTCTATTGAATACAAAAAACATCATTTCCAGCATGAGCCATAAGGGCTGTTGTTACGATAACTCTGTTGCAGAAAAGTTCACTTAAAAGGGAGCTGCTTATTGATACTTCTCGCTCAACAAACCAGAACTGCCATATTTGAATACATAGAAATCTTTTGTAACAAATAACGTAGACATTCTACTATTAACTATTGCATTCCTGCACAATTTATTCTCATGATAAAAACGTCTTAACTTTCTCTCTACTTTTTCTGGGTAAGGTCAATTTGGGTCTGCACCATTTTTGAGTAATAGTTTTACTTCTTGTGCATTACCATCTTCTACAGCTAGGAATAATTGTTCTTCCTGTGTTTTTACGCGTGTTTCCACATTAGATATAAAAAATAACAATACTAAACATGCAATACCAATAATGCTAATATATTTTATAACTTTTCTCATAAGATATTTTACAATGCTTCTAATAATATTAGATATCATCTATAAAATTAAAAAATCCATGAAAGGGGATGAAAATATGTAAAAAAGTATTATTGATTAATTAAAAACAGATTTTGATTTGATAATACTAATAAAATCGATTTATCTTAAATTTACGTTGATTTTTACCTGTTATTTTTTGTAGTTTATCCAACGTAAATTCCAGGTAAAACAAAGTCGTTATCTCCAACCGTTACAACCAACTCTCCTTCTTTAATTTTTATTTGATTAGGTGTATGGTCCCATACCATCACACTCTGGGATCATACACCTAAAGTACTCCGACACTGGGATGACACCCCGGGGTTTCTGGGATGACAAAAAAGAGCCCCCTGAGCAAAAATCTTATAGCCACTTGAATGATAATTGACTTTTTGCCTAAAATAACTAAGAAAGAAACTTCTCATCAAGATAACTTAAATATATACTAATTCTCTTATTTTTAAACGATTTCTCATCATGAATTGCACGATCAAAAACCTGAATTTGACTTGTTATAATGCTACAACTATTATTTGCAACTTCTAATACGCCACTATCAATTACAACCTTCTTTTCTATTTGGTTACTCATTTTAACAGTAATCATACCAGGCAATAAATAAATTAAGTAAGGAGCATGGTGAGCTAAAATCATAAGCTCCCCTTCGAGCCCAGTTACTGAAAGAGAAACCACTCCACTGAATGAAATTTGATCATCAGGAGAGAAAAATTGCACTTTAAAAGTATTCATAATCTTTAACTTTTATTTAGCTTCAGCTTGTATTAATTCAGCCTTTTTTATTGCTTCATCTATATTCCCCACCATATAAAAAGCAGCCTCTGGTAAGTGATCATATTTGCCTTCAACAATCCCTTTAAAACTGGAAACAGTATCAGAAAGTGAAACAAATTTACCAGGCATGCCAGTAAATATTTCTGCAACGTGAAAAGGTTGAGAAAGAAATTTCTGAATCTTACGAGCCCTATCAACAATAATTTTATCTTCATCAGATAGCTCATCCATACCAAGTATTGCGATAATATCTTGCAGTGATTTATAAGTTTGCAATATACGTTTCACCTCAGAAGCTACATTATAATGTTCTTCACCAATGATTTCAGCAGATAAAGACTGAGAAGTTGAATCAAGTGGATCAACAGCAGGGTATATTCCCATTTCAGCTATTTGCCTTGACAACACTGTGGTTGCATCAAGGTGAGAGAATGTAGTTGCTGGGGCTGGATCAGTTAAATCGTCCGCAGGAACATATATAGCTTGCACAGAAGTAATAGAGCCAGAAGTTGTTGAAGCTATTCTTTCTTGCATTGCACCCATATCAGTTGCAAGGGTTGGCTGATAACCAACAGCTGACGGTATTCTTCCAAGTAAAGCAGAAATTTCAGAACCAGCTTGTGTAAATCTAAAGATATTATCCACAAAAAATAGAACATCTTGGTTTTCACGGTCACGAAAATACTCTGCCATAGTAAGTGCTGTTAAAGCAATTCTAGCCCTTGCTCCAGGAGGCTCATTCATCTGACCATAAACCAAAACAGCTTGAGATTTTTCATGCTCATTTATATTTATTACATTTGAAGTGATCATCTCGTGATAAAGATCGTTACCTTCACGCGTTCTCTCCCCTACCCCGGCAAACACAGAAAATCCTTTATGAGCTTTTGCTATATTATTAATTAATTCCATTATTAGGACTGTTTTACCAACACCGGCTCCACCAAATAAGCCAATTTTTCCTCCTTTAAGATAAGGTGCAAGAAGATCTATAACTTTTATTCCCGTAACTAAAACTTCTTCCTGTATTCTCTGTTCAGTAAAACTTGGAGGTGCTCTGTGTATAGGCTCTAAGTTATACTTTCCCTTCAGTGGACCACACTCATCTATAAGCTCTCCAACAACATTAAAAATCCTTCCTAAAGTTGAACGCCCAATTGGCACCGATATTGGTGCACCTGTATCAACAAATTCATCCCCCCTTGACATGCCATCTGTGCTATCCATAGCAATACAACGAACTATATTGTCACCTATATGCTGCGAAACTTCTAAAACCAGCTCCTTATCCTTATATTTTAGTTTGCTTTTTAAAGCATTAAATATTTTAGGCAATTCACCTTCAAATTTTATATCAACAACTGCTTGAGTTACCTTAATCGCTCTACCTATATTCATCTCTTTATTTTTATCACCTAACACTATAATTCCATAAAAGAACTTCTAAAGAAAATAAATTTTATATTATTAATAGAAATTTTGCAACATTAAAACGCTTACTAGTTACGCTTCATTACAAACAATGCAAATGCATTTAATAGCCAAGTAATAATAAACAATACTAAACTAAGCGCATAAGCAGCAAGAGTTTGTACACTATTGAAATCCTGATCTCCGGTAAGTAATGTAGCGATCTGCACGGTAATGGTAGTAACTGAATTAAGAGGGTTAAAAGTCAAATTTGCGTTGATTCCCACAGCCATTAGCACAATCATTGTTTCACCTATCACTCTTGAAATTGACAATAAAATTGCACTTAAAATTGTAGGCATTGCATAAGGTATTGTTATATGCCATATAGTTTCCGCTGGAGTTGCACCAAGTGCCATGAAGCCATAACGCAAGCTTTTTGGAACAGATCTTATGGCATCTTCGAGTAAAGAAATAATAAAAGGAAGAATCATTATCCCAATCGATAAACCGGCAACTAAGGCACTTTCTGAGTGTATACTTAAACCAAAAAAATTTGCTACCTGCTTTATAAAGAAAGACAAAAACACAACCGCGAAATATCCATATACAACCGTAGGAATAGCAGACAAAACTTGCAAAGTTGTATTAACAATATAACGCACTTTCTCACTCGCATATTCACTAATATATATTGCAGAAAATAAACCAAGCGGAACGACAACTAACATTGCTATAATAGTTATAAGTAATGTACCAACTAAAAGCGGCGCTATACCAAAACATCCTATCTTCTCTTCATTGATAGTGACTACATTGTGGCCCCATTTCAAGCAAAACAAGAATTCTGAAATAGCTACTTTATTAAAAAAACTAATGGATTGAATAAAAATAGACAGCATTATAAATAAAGTGATAAAAAATGATATGGCCAAAGCCACAAATAACGAAAGTTTTATTATCTTATTTCTTTTATTTTTAAAGATAAAAGCAAGCATGAAAAAAAGTAACGCTATAGAAATAAAAGTTACAAAACAATTATTATAGAATACTAACAACCAAGTTAGCATCCATACACAACTAAGATATAGATAAGATTTAACCTTATTTACTTCTTGAAACCTACTAAAACAAAATAAAAGGATTAGTAAGACAGGTATGACTATCACCGAATTCATTCTTCCATGCATCAAATTTTATTCTACGAAAATGTCATACAAGTTCACCATTATTTGACAATAAAGTAAAACAATTTAAAATAAATAATTATATTAATATAAAAACAATGAAGAGAACATTTCAACCAAAAAATTTGATAAGAAAGCGCAGACACGGATTTCGTTCACGTATGGCAACAAGAGCTGGAAGAAAAATCCTTAATAGGCGCCGTTCATTAGGGTGTAACAAATTATGCGCATAGTAAGTATAAAAAAAAAGATTTTTCTTCTGCTTTCAAAAATAAGTTAGCACTCAACAGTCTTTTTTATCGTGGGCTTTATATATCACTGTACGCTATAAAAGAAAGAGAACCTGAAAAGTACATTCATACTATTAGAGTAGGTCTGGCTATCAGTAAAAAAACCGGAAAAGCAGCAAAAAGAAATAAAATAAAAAGGCAACTACGAATGCTTGCTAAAATTAGCATTTTAAATATAAGTAATATAGGGCACTACTACATAATACTAACTCATAGAAACATTATGCAAGCAAGTTATAAAAATTTACAAAAAGATCTAACTATTTGCTTAAAAAAGATAAAATAAAAAAAATCTCAATTAAGGTATTTACAACTATATTTTTTATGATAATATAGGTAAAATTTTTAAAAATAGTTAATGGGTGTGATGAATGGTAGAGCATATAAAAGAGGTAAATAACACAGGCTTTGGTCAGATGTATCAATTCTTATTTCTTCCTAAAGGAACAGGAACAGATTGGAGGTCAGCATTTCGCCAACAAGAAGAATTATTTAAAAAAGTGGGAGGTAATGTAATATTACCAGAAATCAGTAATTCTCCTTCAAAAGGGAATCAATTAGGCGAAGTAGGAACAATGCTAAATAATGTAGAAAATGACCAAGAACATATAAGAAAAAAAAGATATCATAGTTAAAGTAAAAACTTAAAGAATAGTAACAAAACAAGAAAGTTAAAATATAAGTATACCTACTGTCTAATTAACAAAGAAATTTTTATAAACTTGGCGGCGACCTACTCTCCCTTTTCAAGTACCATCAGCGCTAAAAAGTTTCACTTCCGAGTTCGAGATGAGATCGGGTGGTTCATTTTTGCTATAGCCACCAAGTCAATAAAAATTTCTAACTTAACAATTTTAACTTAATATTTAACACTGCATACACACATATAGAAAGCAAATAAATCAATCAGGCTATTAGTACTAGTTAGCTTCACATGTTACCATGCTTCCACACCTAGCCTATCAACGTGGTAGTCTTCCACGGCCTTAATTGGGAAATCTTTTTGAAGAGGGTTTCTTGCTTATATGCTTTCAGCAATTATCCCATCTATACATAGCCACCCAGCGATGCTATTGGCATAACAGCTGGTACACCAGAGGTATATCCATCTCGGTCCTCTCGTACTAGAGTCAGACCTTCTCAAATTTCCTTCACCCACGGCAGATAGAAACCGAACTGTCTCACGACGTTCTAAACCCAACTCACGTATCACTTTAATCGGCGAACAGCCGAACCCTTGGGACCTTCTTCAGCCCCAGGATGTGATGAGTCGACATCGAGGTGCCAAACGGTGTCGTCGCTATGAACGCTCGAACACCATCAGCCTGTTATCCCCGGCGTACCTTTTATCCGTTGAGCGATGACCCTTCCATACAGAATCACCGGATCACTATGACCGACTTTCGTCTCTGCTTGGCTTGTCAGCCTCGCAGTCAGGCAAGCTTATGCCATTATACTATCAAGCTGATTTCCGACCAGCTCTAGCTTACCTTCGCACGCCTCCGTTACTTTTTAGGAGGCGACCGCCCCAGTCAAACTACCCACCATACAATGTCCTAGTTCCAGATAATGAAACATAGTTAGATATCAAAAGTGTAAAGGGTGGTATCTCAAGGTTGACTCCATTATAGCTAGCGCCATAACTTCAAAGTCTCCCACCTATCCTGCACATCACACTTTTAATAGCAATGTAAAGCTATAGTAAAGGTGCACGGGGTCTCTTCGTCTAACCGCGGGTACCCCGCATCTGCACGGGGAATTCAATTTCGCTGAAGTGATGTTGGAGACAGTGGAGAAATCGTTACGCCATTCGTGCGGGTCGGAACTTACCCGACAAGGAATTTCGCTACCTTAGGACCGTCAGTGTTACGGCCGCCGTTTACTGGGGCTTCAATTCGGAGCTTGCACCCTTCCTATTAACCTTCCAGCACCGGGCAGGCGTCAGACCCTATACTTCCACTTACGTGTTTGCAGAGTCCTGTGTTTTTAGTAAACAGTCGCTACTCCCTATTTTGTGCCACCTACTCATAGTTGCCTAAAAGCAGGTTACCCTTCTTCCGAAGTTACAGGTATAATTTGCCGAGTTCCTTCAACATCATTCTTTCAACACCTTAGTATACTCTACTCATCCACCAGTGTCGGTTTGCGGTACGGCCTCATAAATATAAGTGCTATTTCCTGGAGCTTCTTTTAAGCATAGATCAATCCAATAAGATCTATACAAATACGAAACCCGTCACACTTAAGAGGTTTAGGAATATTAACCTAATTGCCATCGACTACTCCTTTACGGACTCGCCTTAGGAACCGACTAACCCTACGCAGATTAACTTAACGTAGGAACCCTTAGATTTTTGGTGAGAGTGTTTTTCACACTCTTTTACGCTACTTATGTCAGCATTCTCACTTCCGATATCTCCAGCAGTTTTCACAAACCACCTTCACAGACTTACGGAACGCTCCGCTACCGCGCCTATTGATCGAAATCAATAAGCACTCACATCTTCGGTATACAGCTTTAGCCCCGGTACATTTTCGGCGCAGAAAAACTTATTTAGACAAGTGAGCTGTTACGCTTTCTTTAAAGGATGGCTGCTTCCAAGCCAACCTCCTAGCTGTAATGGTTTTTCTACTTCCTTCCCCACTTAGCTGTAATTTTGGGACCTTAGATAGTGATCTGGGTTGTTTCCCTCTTCACCACGGACTTAGCACCCGTAGTGTGCCTGCTATATAATTAATTGTTGGTATTCGGAGTTTAGTTAGATTTGGTAAGACGGT
The DNA here is from genome assembly GCF_964028365.1 of Wolbachia endosymbiont (group A) of Udea olivalis. Classification (NCBI taxonomy): domain Bacteria; kingdom Pseudomonadati; phylum Pseudomonadota; class Alphaproteobacteria; order Rickettsiales; family Anaplasmataceae; genus Wolbachia; species Wolbachia endosymbiont (group A) of Udea olivalis. Next base: position 559,122 of record NZ_OZ034773.1, on the reverse strand, counting down.
GAATCCCCCTAGTCTATCCAGTGCTCTACCCCCAACAACATACATACAACGCTCTACCTAAATAGATTTCGCGGAGAACCAGCTATTTCCAAGTTTGATTGGCCTTTCACCCCTAATCACAACTCATCCAATAATGTTGCAACATTAACTGGTTCGATCCTCCAGTGTGTTTTACCACACCTTCAATCTGGTCATGACTAGATCACTTGGTTTCGGGTCTAATCCATAAAACTAAAACGCCCTATTCAGACTTGCTTTCGCTACGCCTACACCTAACGGCTTAAGCTTGCTTCATAGATTAACTCGCTGACCCATTATGCAAAAGGTACGCTGTCACTCTAAATATCAATAAATTGATATAGAGCTCCAACTGTTTGTAAGCACTTGATTTCAGATTCTATTTCACTCCCCTCCCGGGGTTCTTTTCACCTTTCCCTCACGGTACTTGTTCACTATCGGTCGTTAAGGAGTATTTAGGCTTGGAGGATGGTCCCCCCATATTCAAACAGGATTTCACGTGCCCCGCTCTACTCAAGGATTTAAAAACTTTCTACTTATACAGGACTATCACCTTCTATGGTTACTATTTCCAGAGTATTCTAATTCTTATTCTTAAATCACTAGCCTTTTCCGCTTTCGCTCGTCACTACTAACAGAATCTCGGTTGATTTCTTTTCCTTTGGCTACTTAGATATTTCAGTTCACCAAGTTTGCTTTACATACTTAGTACGTAATAACTAGCTAAACTAGTTGGGTTTCCCCATTCGGAAATCTGCGGATCAAAATTTGTTGACAATTCCCCACAGCTTATCGCAGCCTGCCACGTCCTTCATCGCCTCTTAACGCCAAGGCATCCATCAAGTGCTCTTAATAATTTATTTATCCGACTATATGCAGAATATGCAGAGTTAAATATTATTAAAATTGAATTGAGATTAAATTAATCTCTACCATAAAACTTGTCAAACATCTAAAAACTAAATTAATCTTTTATATGTTATAACCTAATAAATAATATGTCAACGCCTTTTTGCACAAAACATTTACTTATATTATCAACAACAATATACTAGCAATCCTAAACAGTATAATCTGAGAAATATGTGGTAAACTTATATATACAGTAAAAATTAATAAAAAAGATATTTTGTAAGATAAAATGTGTTAAAATCAATTGCCTAAAAATGATAACAAACATTCGGAGTATTTCTAACGTATGAAAAGTAATCTCTCTTTTATAAAAAACGTTGCTTTAAATTGTATGTCTAAGCTCATTGGCGTATTAAATATTAAGAAAGTAAAACACTTCATTGTGAATAAATATAATACTCTTCATAAAGAAATGACAGTGCTTCTTAAAAAATCTAAGAACCTGTTAAACACCAACATTGAAATCGGTTTATATCACTTTTATAAAGGTAGCATATCAGATGCAAAGTTACGATTTTGGTTAATTAGCATATTTTACCCCTATTTACCTATAGTCTGGTATAACATCGGAAGGTGTCATTTTGCGGTAGGGAATACTAACAAAGCTTATAATTATTTAACAAGGGCACTAAAATTAGATAATGACCACGAGGAGGCGTCTTACTATATAAAAAAAATGACAAACTCAGCGCCTATTACAGAATTGCCAAAAAACCTCATAAGACAATATTTTGATTACACAGGTGAATATTTTGTTGAGCATTGGTTGATTGCCAAACAATATAGAGGGCATGAACTTGTACACATGATAATTACAAAAATCTTCAACAACTCCACTTCTGAGCTCAATATACTCGACCTTGGTTGTGGAACTGGAATATGTGGTCATTTCTTGAAAATAAATAGTATTGGAAACCATATAATAGGAATTGACATTTCAAGTAGAATGCTAAATATCGCAAGAGGATGCTTTATAAAAGGTAAGCCTGTTTACAATGAATTAATACATATGGAAATGAAAGAGTTTCTTAAACAAGAGAAAAACCAGCAGTATGATGTAATTATCTTTGCTGAAGTGCTACATTATCTACATGACTTTCAAGAAGAATTGGAATTAGCAAAAAGATCTACGAGCAAAAAAGGGGTTATTGTATGTTTAATAAGAAGAAAGGAAGGTGAAGGTATTGACTTTGTAAATAAAGGAGACTATTTTCGTCACTCAGAAAGTTATGTTCAACATGTTGCAAAAGAAATAAATATGCAAATAAGTTATATGAGTTACTGTAAAATATATGGCAGTCAGGTTGACGGTATCTTGTTTGCATTACAGCATCAACAAGAAAATCCGAAAAACCTAACTTAAAAATCGCTCAAAATGACTTTTAAGTATCTATATATAATAAAAGAATAAAAGGAACTTTATGAATAACATTACCATTAATTACGCAAAGGACAGCAAATTAACCAACTTTGGAAAAGCAGTTCTATCAGACAGGTATTTAATAGAAAATGAAAGTTATCAAGACCTCTTTGCACGTATTGCTAATTACTATTCTGATAATAAAGAACATGCGCAGCGTCTTTATGACTACATGAGCAACTTGTGGTTCATGCCTTCAACACCAATACTCAGCAATGGTGGCACTAAGAGAGGGTTACCTATCTCTTGCTTTCTTAATGAAACCGAAGACAGCTTGCAGGGAATAGTTGATCTATGGAATGAAAATGTTTGGCTTGCTGCACGTGGAGGAGGCATAGGTAGTTATTGGGGAAATTTACGCTCAATAGGCGAAAGCGTAAAGGGTAGCGGCAAAACATCAGGAATTGTTCCATTTATTGTAGTGCAAAATGCTCTAACGCTTGCAATTAGTCAGGGATCCCTAAGGCGAGGAAGTTCAGCAGTCTACCTTCCTGTATCTCATCCGGAGATAGAAGAGTTTCTAGATTTACGCAAGCCAACAGGCGGTGACCCAAATCGCAAAGCGTTAAATATACATCATGCTGTAATAGTAACAGATAAATTTATGCAGGCTGTTGAGAATGATCAAGAATGGAATTTAATAAGCCCTCACAACAATAAGGTTATTTCAACTGTAAAAGCGCGGGATATATGGATCAAAATATTAACAGCAAGAGTTGAAACTGGAGAACCTTACATTATTTTCCTTGATGCAACAAATAACAATAAGCCAGAATCTTACAAAAAGCTCAACTTAGACATCAAGATGTCAAATCTATGCAGTGAAATAACTTTAACCACAGGTTATGATCACCTGAATAAGTCACGCACTGCTGTGTGTTGTCTATCATCCGTAAACCTTGAGTACTACGAAGAATGGAAAGACAATAAACTCTTCATAGAAGATATAATGCGCTTTCTTGATAATGTATTGGAAGATTTCATAAATAAAGCACCGAATGAAATGCAGCGAGCAAAATATTCTGCAGCCAGAGAACGCAGTATTGGTCTTGGTGTGATGGGCTTTCACTCATTTTTACAAAGCAAAATGGTTCCTTTTGAATCAGTAACAGCACAACAATGGAATAAAAAAATATTTAAGTATTTACGCGAGCAAGCAGATATAGTTTCTAAAAAATTAGCAGAAGAAAAGGGAGCATGTTCTGATGCCAAAGAAGTTGATCTAATGGAAAGGTTTACACACAAACTCGCTATTGCTCCTACTGCTTCGATCTCCATTATTGCAGGTAATACCTCTCCTGGAATAGAACCATATGCAGCAAACGTATTCATACAAAAGACACTTACAGGCTCATTTGTAGTGCGAAATAAATTCTTGCAAAAACTATTAGCAGAAAAAAATCAAGACAATGATAAAATATGGTCTTCAATTTCAACAAACGAGGGTTCCGTTCAGCATTTAGATTTTCTTAGTGAGCATGAAAAATTGACATTTAAAACAGCGTACGAGCTTGACCAAAGATGGATTATAGAACATGCAAGTGATAGAACTTCGTATATTTGTCAATCTCAATCAGTAAATCTGTTCTTACCTGCCAACGTACATAAACGTTACTTGCACAAAATACACATGCTTGCTTGGAAAAAAGGATTGAAGAGCTTATATTACTGCAGATCACAATCAATGCAGAGAGCCGATAAGGTCTCGCATGACATATTCAAAAAAAGTGAAATATTGCAACAAAAAACAGATATTGACTACGATGAATGTCTGTCATGCCAATAGCGGCCTTACTCAAAAAAGTAGAGAGAAAGTTAAGCAAATGGGTAAATAGACTTCTTGCATAACCATATAACGCACTTTTATTGGGAATAGAAACGAAAAAACTTTCTTGACAAACTCCGCCAGCCCTCTTATCATAAAATTGAAGCTATTTATTTATCTTCTCTGTACAGATTAAATGACAAAAAAACTCACGTATCTGGCGTCTCATGTTTAATTTTTTGCACTATGTGCACCTTATGTCTTTATCAAACTTCTACCTACATAAGCTGAAACGCGCTTATAAAGCGTTTAAAACATAAAAAAACGCCAACTTAAAAAATGGATAGTGAATAACTAGCTACCCTAGGGTTTCTTTTGCCTTTTTTTCTGTTTAGTAAATTTCTTAAACATTTATAGCTAAGGTTAGTTGCATTTAAAAGCAGCTGAGTCGCGGTTATTAAGCGTTTAGAATAAAAAAACGCCATACTTGAAAGTATAATGTAAGTAATTAGCCAACTACGGGGCTTCTTTTGCCTTTTTTTTCATTTGGTAAATTTCTTAAACATTTATGGCTAAACGACAATCGTCATCCCGCTACTTGTTAGCGGGATCTATTGCCGAGATACCGCGAATGAATCGCGGTATGACGGTTCGTGGCAGCATGAAGATAATCCCGCTACTTGTTAGCGGCTGAGATACTGCGGCGGTATGACGTAGATTGCTGTCATTCCGCTACTAGTTAGCGCCGCAGCGGTATGGTGTAGGAAAATTAGCTATATAGCTAACTTGTACCACGCGTTAAAGCTTTTAAACAGGTCTTGGTTTACTTACTCCATTATTTTCTTTATTATCAGATATCATTTTAAATAATATGGAGGAGCAAATTGTCAGCAATTGCCATTATTGATTTTGGTTCACAGTTTACACAGCTTATCGCAAGACAAGTAAGAGGAATGGGCGTTTATTGTGAGATATTTCCAAGCAACATCAGTTTTGAAACAATATCAAAATTCAATGGGTTTATTCTCTCTGGAGGACCACAATCTGTAAATGATGATTGTTCTGAAACAAGTAGAGTAGTACATGAAATTATAAAACTTAATGAGGCAACAAGCGTTCCTATACTTGGAATATGCTATGGACAGCAACTCATTTGTCATTATTTTGGAGCAAAAGTAAAAGAGAGTTTCAAACAGGAGTTTGGTAGAACTAAAATCAAGATACTAAAAGAATCCCCCATTGTAAAGGATACCTGGGATGTTAATTCTGAAGTGGATGTATTAATGAACCATGCGGACAGTGTTGATACTATACCACAGGGATTTACTGTTATCGCATCAGGTGTGATAAATCAAACAATTGCAATGATTGTTAACGAACAGCGAAAGATTTACTGTACTCAATTCCATCCTGAAGTGAGGCCCACAACAAATGGCAGTAAATTGCTCTCTAACTTCTTGGATATTGCAAATTGCGAAAGAGACTGGACAATGAAGTCGTTTATTGAGGAGCAAAAGGAAAAAATCAAAAATGTAGTAGGAGAGAAAAAAGTAATCGCTGCAGTAAGTGGTGGGGTTGATTCAAGTGTTGCAGCGGCTCTCACATATAAAGCTATAGGAAAACAATTAAACTGTATTTTTATCGATACTGGGTTGTTACGCAAGAACCAGACCATTGCTATGTTGAAAGAGATTCCGATAAACTACGTTGATAAATCAAATTTATTTTTGAGTAGATTGAAGGGAATAACTGATCCAGAAGAAAAACGAAAAATTATCGGTAACACTTTTATTGAAGTGTTTGAAGAAGAAGCAAAAAAAATAGGTGATGTGGATTTTTTGATGCAAGGTACCATCTACTCTGATGTAGTTGAGTCAGGGCATGCCTCAGACAACACTAGTACAATTAAGTCTCACCATAATGTTGGTGGGTTGCCAGAAAAGATGAATCTGAAGTTAGTGGAGCCTTTACGTTACCTCTTTAAAGATGAGGTAAGGCTACTTGGAAAGGAAATTGGGCTTTCAGACAAGATAATATTTCAACATCCATTTCCTGGACCCGGACTTGCAGTGAGGATTATAAGTGAAGTCGATAAAGAAAAGGTGCAAATATTGCAAGAAGTAGATGAAATATATATTAATACGATGAAAAATTACGATCTATATGATAAGATATGGCAAGCTTTTGCTGTATTATTACCAATAAAAACTGTAGGCGTTATGGGAGATGGTCGTACGTATGGATATGTTTGTGCTTTAAGGGCTGTAACATCATCTGATGGTATGACAGCTGATGCATTTCCATTTGAAAATAAGGATCAACACTTGCTAGTATTTTGGGATTTTTTACAGAATGTTGGCAGTATAATTGTTAATAATGTTCCCGGAGTAAATAGAGTTGTTTATGATATCACTTCTAAACCACCCGCAACTATTGAGTGGGAGTAAATCAAAAAGATCCCGCTGCTTGTTAGCTGGATCTAGAGATACCGCGAATGAATCGCGGTATGACGGTTAATTTTCTTTATTTTGCTTATAATTTCCACAAGCAGTGCAAACATAAATGAAGAATACAAATATCCTTTTGGTAATTCTATATGAAATCCATGAAGTATGAGGTACACACCGACAAGTAAAATAAATAAAATGGCGATTATTTTTAACCCTGGGTTAGATTTGATTAACTGGGCGGTATAACTTGATAAAAACAGCATTGCTAGCATGGAAAATGTAAATGCTGTAGCAATTATTACCATGTTATAAGTTAGTGCTATAGCAGTTAATATCGAATCAACCGAAAAAACTAAATCTATTAATATAATTTGTAGCACAACTAAAAAAAATTTTGATTTAACGTTTGCTTTCTTTTTATTTTTCTTACATACAAAGATGTCATCCCGTAACTCCATAGAGCTCTTAACAATAAGGAATAATCCCCCTGCGATCATAAGTAAATCCCTTGCTGATGCAGTGTGAAATATAGGTTTTTGCATTGACAATATAGATGATGTAAAAAATAGTATTACAAAACGCATTAATAGTGCTAATCCAAGGCCCATAAGGCGCACTCTTTCTCTCAGCGCATTTGGTACCTTATCTATTGCTAGAGAAATAAAGATTAAATTGTCTACACTAAGTATAGTTTCAAGTAGTGTAAGTGTCAGTAAAGTCCAAGCATCAGTTAGCATTTTTGTTTCAAATTCGGTTCTTCTTACTCTACAATAGATGTGTAAAAATTAAGTGACTTCACTCAGAAGTTTTATAGCAGTTCTCCAGAAAAACAGGATATATAAAGTTCAGCAGCTTCTTCTATTTTCGTTTTTGAGCAAAATCAATAATAAGAGAGTTTCTTATTTTCATGCACGCAAATAAGATAAAGCCTTATTTTCATTTTTGACTTTATTTGAAAATAATATATACTATAAAAATAGTGTGCTAGGTTGAATGAATGTATATTAAAGGATCACCATCAGGCAAAGTATTCGCTGGTTATCAGGCATTTATACCAAGCCCCTTGCCACCAAAATTTGAATGGGACAATGATTTAGTTAATAGTCTTTAAACCCTTACTTTACTATAAGGAAAGTGGTTGAAAACTTAGGTGTCGTATTTACAACAGCCCAAAGAGCAATCGTAAAGCTTGAAGATTTAGGCATCGTTTCACAAACTTCTCAAGGAAAGAGAGATCGGGTTTATTGTGCAACTGATATTTTGAATATTCTAGAAGAACCAACTAAGATTACAGAGAACTTCGATAGCACATTGTAGCTATTGTGATGAATAAATTCAGCAAACAGCAAGCTTAAAGAGTCTGATCCAATGGACATGCTGAACAAAAAGTAAGGAGCTCCTTTTGGAGGATTATATTAACTTATTAATTAATTGCTTGACTTTTAGCAGGATTTATTATATTATTTATTAATGAGCAATGCAATCAAACCAAGGAGGATAGCATGATAAATAATTTGGATTCAATAATTCTTGGAATAAAAGATGGTGAAAAGGCGATTGAAGATTTAAGGGTTGTTCTTAAAAAAAGAAAAGAAGAAGTTATTACTACACAGACATTTAATTACGCTTTACGATGCCCAAAAACTACAAAGGAAGCGATAGTACACGAAATTCTGCTTCATTTTATACAAAATCCTGGCGAGCAATCACTAGAACAAGTGATACAATGCTTAGATAGAGCAATACAATCTGGGATATATGCAAAAAACAACCCAATAAGAAATCTAGATGAAGAATTTCGTACTCATATAAACTTTAAAGATGAAGAGGGAAATACATTACTACATCATGCAGTTATAGGTAATAAAACTGAAGAAATAATCACCCTTCTTGTTACATATAGTGCAAATCCTTTGATACAAAACGCGGATAATAAAATTCCTTTAGATTTAGCTCAAGGAGAAACAAAAGAAGTGCTTATTAAAAGTATGAAAAAACAAGCTAATACGAAAAAAGAAAGCGCTATGGTAGGCAGTTTGGTGCCTGGCGTAATAATTGGTGGTTTTCTTGGTGTTGTACTTGGAGCTGGTGTGTGTGTTGCAGTAAGTCTTTCTGGTGGTATGATACTAGGTGTAATGATAGCATCTTCTCTTGTTGCTAGTATAGCTATTGGACTGGCCATGTATTTTTTGAGTCAAGACTATGAACAGGCTAAAGCGATAGAAAAAACTATTAGCACTGTTAGCTCTGAAATATCTGTTGATGATACAACTGCCGCTAATAAAAATAATAAAGAAGGGCCACAACTTACATATAGCTGACCCAAGCAACACGTCATACCGCGATTCATTCGCGGTATAGATTCCGCTAACTAGTAGCGGAATGACGAATGTGTCGTTTTTCAAATTGTCGTAAGTCACTTTAGCTATAATACACACAAGGAGGGTGTCATCCCAGCGCCCCTATGATGTCATCCCAGTGCTTGACACTGGGATCCAGAAAAGTTTGCTTGTAAACTAGCATGGAAAGTAGCTGATCTTACACTAAATGAATGTTTTTGATGAGGTTGCATAGAAGCTGGATTCCAGCGTCACGCGCTGGAATGACAACTGCGTTTTTTGTTTTTTTGTCATCAAATACTCCTACTCTTTATGTCATCCAAGTGTCCTGACTACTTGGATCCAAGAAATTTAATTGTTTTAAATTTTTCCCTCTATACACCTATTTAAAATTTATGTTATCCACATGTGCAATATAATCTATAATAACGTTTATCAATACAATATATTAAAAAATATTATGAGCTTCGTAAAAGAAAAAAACACCCCTGTGATGGAGCAGTATTTGAACCTGAAAGCTCAATACAAAGATCATCTGCTATTTTATAGGCTAGGAGATTTTTATGAATTGTTTTTCGATGATGCTATTAAAGCTGCGAAATTGCTGAATATAGTGCTCACTAAGAGAGGTAATTCGTGTGGGCAAGAAATACCAATGTGTGGAGTGCCAGCACACAGTAATGAATCTTACCTACACAAGCTAATAGATTTAGGATTCAAAGTAGCAATCTGTGACCAATTAGAAACTGCTGATGAAGCAAAAAAGAGGGGCTATAAATCCATAGTAAAACGTGATGTAGTGCGAGTTGTAACTCCAGGTACAATTATAGAAGATTCACTACTGGAGGATAAAAGCAATAATTATCTCGCGTCCATAGTTGAACAAAATGACGAATATGCTATTAGTTGGCTTGAATTATCGACGGGAAAATTTTTTCACACTTTAACGAGTTTGAAAGCTCTAGATAGTGATTTATTGCGTATATCACCAAGAGAATTATTAATTTCTGAAAAATTCACTGAGGATGAAAAAATTAGATCGATTTTAAAAAATTATAAAATATCAATTACGCAACACGCACAGAGTTTTTTTGAGTATAGTAAATCTCACAGAACGTTATGCGAGTTTTATAAAATCAGGGAACTTGGGAGTATAGGAAATTTCAGCAAAGTAGAAATCATGGCGTGTGGTGCACTGCTTGAATATGTCAGAGTAACGCAAAGGGGCTCCATTCCAAGGCTTGAATTCCCAAAAACCTATAAGCAACAAAATTTCATGCTTATTGATGCTTCAGCAAGGAGAAATCTTGAGTTGTTTTCAACTCAATTTGGTGAAAAGAAAGGTTCACTAATTTCAGTTATTGATCATACAGTTACAGCTTCTGGTGGACGCCTGCTCAAACAAATGCTCGCTTCACCCCTTGCTTGCTCCAAGGCAATCAATTTGAGGCTCAGCACCGCTCAATTTTTTGTAAATAATCATGAGCCACGCAGAAAAATACGAGAGATATTATCTAACATTCCAGATATTGAGAGGTCTTTATCGCGCTTAATACTAGGGCGTGGTTCACCAAAGGATATGAACCTATTGAAAATAGGCCTAGGAAAGACTTTAGAGTTGTCTGAGTTTCTGTCTACCTTGCATAATTATTGTTTAAGTGAAAAATCAGAAATTAACTCTCAGATGTCATTCCAGTGCTTGACCGGAGAAAAGGAACCAGTGTCTACTACTCAGGTGATAAGTAGTGACGAGAGTGAACTCAGCACAATACATAAGAGCCTTGGTAATCATAAAGACCTATTTGAACTGCTAAATAGTGCTATACTTGATAATAATCTCAGTTCCGTGAAAGAGGGAGGGTTTATCTACCCAAAATACAACTCAGAATTATCTGAGTTATCTTATATATTGAACAACAGTAACAAGTTGGTAACTAAGCTCCGTGAATCTTATCGCGACCTAACTGGCATTGCCGCACTCAAAATATTGCACAACAATATACTCGGTTATTACGTTGAAGTATCAGCAAATCACAAAATAACTTCGGATATATTTATTCATAGGCAAAGCTTAGCAAATAGCATGCGCTACACTACTAATGAATTGAAAGAACTAGAAAATAAAATTCTTACGGCACGTGATGCTGCAATCGGCTTAGAAATGAAAATTTTTAGTGAACTGTGTAGTGAAGTTGCTAAAGAGTCTGAAAAAATTGCTCTTGCTGCAAATGCTTTGGCAAAACTTGATATTAGAACCGCGTTTGCAGAGCTTGCAGTGCAAAATAATTACGTAAAACCCATTATTGATGACAGCAAAGAGTTCAATATCTGTAGCGGAAGACATCCAGTGGTTGAAGTTAACGATAAATTCATTGCAAATAGCATCAATTTAGCTGGTATACATCTAATTACTGGTCCTAATATGGCTGGAAAAAGCACTTTCTTGAGGCAAAACGCTCTCATTGCAATTTTAGCTCACATGGGGTCATTTGTGCCAGCAGAGAGTGTACATATTGGAGTGATTGACAAGATATTCAGCAGGGTTGGCGCAACGGATAATATAACAGCTGGTTATTCTACCTTCATGGTAGAGATGATCGAAACAGCAACGATAGTAAATCAGGCAACGGACCGTTCCTTGGTGATACTTGATGAAATTGGTAGGGGCACAGGGGTGTATGATGGATTATCTATTGCACAGGCGGTGATTGAACATATTCACAATGTAAATAAGTGCCGCGCCATTTTTGCAACTCATTATCATGAATTAACTAAAGTAAGCAAATACTTGAAGAACGTGAAATGTTTTTGTGTAAAAATAAGAGAGTGGAACGGAGAGGTTATCTTTCTACATGAAGTAATTGAAGGCATTGCAGATGAGTCATATGGAATACATGTAGCAAAACTTGCTGGTTTTCCTGATTCTGTTTTAAATAGAGCAAGTGAGGTATTTGAGGAGCTGAAGGCTTGAATCATTATTATAAGTGAAGAATTACCTATACAATCGTGGTAGTAGCTATAGAAACGAAAAACTTACTTGACACCCTTCGCCAGCGCCCTTATCATGATAGTGAAGCTATTGTATTTGCTTTCGCCAATCTGCAGATTAAAAGGTAAGGATTACTTAATGTATCGGCGTCTTATGTTCAATTTTTTGCAGTATATAGATACTGTATGTCTTTACAAAACTTCATCTACATCTAGATTTTTATCTAAATAAGCTGAACGCGCTTATAAAGCGTTACAAGACATCAAAAAATGCCAATACTCGACAGAGATAGTAAAAGACTAGCTAACTCGGGGATTCTTTGTCTTTTTTTCTGCTTGGTAAATTTCTTAAACATTTGCAGCGTAAGTTAGTTGCAATTAAAAGCGGCTGAATCTCGCTTGTCAAGCGTTTAAAACATAAAAAACGCCAATATTTTAAAGCGGATAATAACCCCAGGGCTTCTTTTGCCTTTTTTTTCATTTGGTAAATTTCTTAATGTTTGTGGCTAACATGAACAAACATTTGAGAGTAACTTCCGCTAGTAGGGTGTCATCCCAGTGTCTGGGCACTGGGATGACAAAAAAAGGAGGCTACTCGGATGACAGCTAGCCTGACAACCGTCATCCCGCTGCTTGTTAGCGGGATCTCTTGTTAGCGCCGCGGCGGTATGAAGTAGAATTTTACACTCACCAATTCAGTGTCCAATCTGGATTCCAGACTGGAATGACACCCTTTTGGATGGAAACCAGTGTCAGGACACTGGGATGACAAGAAAGAGGCTACTTGGATGATACCTATAGCCCTGTCATTCCAGCGCGTGACGCTGGAATCTAGTTCTTATTATATATCCAGAGATTTACTATATTAGTAATATCAAACTAGATCAATTCTTGCTACTTCAATTTTTCTTTCAGTTAATTCCTGCCTGGCACGTTAAGTCTAGCCTTTTATAAATGAACCAGAATTATAATTTATCTTTTAAAAATCTCAAATGTAATAAATTTATGTTTTAAAGGATTTGATATATCAAATTTTATTGTATTTACTTTCTCATCAAAAACTATAGTATTCTCATCTATGTGATATCTGTCTATTTGATATGCTAGTGAAAATGCGTCAAGCTTATCAGAAGTTGGAGGAGATTTATATACCACTACATTTAAAGTTTCTAAGTCTAAGTTCACTCTAACAGTCACAACACCTTGTTCAAACGAACTTTCAAACAAACCTTGAATAGATTCACCATGCATACATGGCGGGTCCATTCTTACAGCAGATATACATCGATTATATATTGCATCCCCTGAACCGTTGTGCATGCACATCGTAAAATCTTTACTTCCTTGAAAAAGGTCTATAAAATCTACCATAACACTTCACCACTACATAACAAACACTTTATAATATTATAAGTAACTAGCAAGCTCCATTACTAATTTCGTAGTGACTCTAATTGCAAAATTTAATATAAGTAGTAAAGTAGAACCACTGAATAAAAAACATATGTTAATTAATACAACGTCGGAGCTGGAGGACATATGTGAGGGGTTGATAGCAAAAAAGCCAAAATTTATAGCAGTTGACACGGAGTTCATTAGAAATAATTTAATCTACTACCCAAAATTATCGTTAATTCAAATTTCTTACGGAGAGAAGAGTTTTATTGTAGACGCATTAGTGCCAGAAATTGATTTATCATTCATTAAGAAAATAATGCTAAATCAGGGGATAACCAAAGTGTTTCATAGCTGCCGGCAGGATATAGAATCCTTACTCACTGTATTTAAATGTATTCCCACTCCCATTTTTGATACCCAAGTTGCTGCTATGTTTTGTCATTATTATCATGACTTTATTGGTTACTCAAAAGTAGTGGAGCAATATCAAGGAATAGCACTGGATAAAATTAAAGCTAAAAATTCAGATTGGTTAAGGCGTCCGTTGTCCGAAGATCAGTTAGATTATGCAGTAAACGACGTGGTACACCTATATGACCTATACCAAATATTGTGCAATAAACTTGAAGAAAATAATAGGATGGGTTGGTTTCAAGAAGAGATGGAATCAATAGTTGATATAAATAAGTATTTACATAGCCCAAAAGATGCATGGAAGAGGATTAAATTTAATTATGAAGTAAATCCAAGATTGATACTAACTGTTAAAGCAGTTAGTGAGTGGCAAGAAACCTTAGCACAGCGCTATAATATGAACCGTAATAAAATAATCAATAATGCTGTAATAGCTGATTTTATTGAAAAAAATGTAGAGCATGTTGATGAGATTTTAGATGATCTCAAGAGGAATACAAAAAATATAAAAGATGCGGATTTACTAGAGTTTGTGAATATTTTTAATGAAAATGAGAGAAATTGGATGCAGCAAAACAACACCTTATCGAGTAATTATGATAAATCTGTACTTGATATACTCTCAATTATTTTAGATAGTAAATGTAAAGAAAGTAACATATCAAGGAAATTAGTTTCTTCAAAAGATGAGTTAACCGGGTCAATATCTAGACAGACAGATAAATTATTCAAGGGATGGAGATATGATTTTTTTGGCAGGTCAGTTGAATCATTTTTGAACACAAGCTCAAAATTTGAGATTTCAGCAGTGAAATCCGCAAATAATATAACCAAAATTCAGAGTAATTTAGTGGAGAATAACTGTTGCTAAAGTAACTTAGATTTATCGACAATCGTCATCCCGCTACGTGTTAGTGGCTAAGAGATACCGCGGCGGTATGACGGTTAAGTAGGGTGTCATCCCAGTGCCTTGACTACTTCGATCCAGGAAAATTGATTGTAAACGAGCAAACATTTTCGATAAAATTACCAAAAAGCTAGATCCCAGACTGGGATGACACCACCTACAAATTGCAATGTTCGTATAGTTATGTGCTTGACACTGGGATCTAGAAAATCTAGTTAATATATATAGAGAAACCTTAGCTATAGTTTCAAAAGAAGTCGAATGTATTTTGTTATATGATTATAAGTCTAACAGGCGGAATTGGGGTAGGAAAGAGCTTTGTAGCTAATTGCTTTCAAGAGTTTGGTGCTGTTGTATTTGATGCTGATTCTGTTGTACACCAACTTTATAAAGTGGATAAAAGCATAATAAGTTATGCAGAGAAAAATTTTCCTGGAGTGGTAGTAAATGGTGAAATAGATAGAACAGTACTGTCTAAATATTTCTTAGCCTACGATGAAAATTGGAAACAATTTCAATCTTTGGTTCACTCTGCTGTGCTGCGTGAATTAGAATTTTTTATTGCCAAGGAAAAAAAGATCGATAGAAAACTTTTAGTTTTAGATGTGCCACTTCTATTAGAAACAAAATTTTATTTATATTGCGACCTTATTGTTTTTGTTCATGCAGATAGCGTTGTGCAAGCTCAAAGACTTAACGAACGCAACATAGATAAAGAAAAGCTTAATCTAATCTCCGATGTTCAGTTATCTATTGAGGAGAAAAGGAAGATGAGTGACTTTATTATCGATACCAGTGTAAGCAAAGAGTATGTTTTTTCTCAAGTAAAAGATATAGTGGATTCATTAAACCTAAACACGTAGCTCTACGTCATACCGCCGCGGTATCTCTAGATCCCGCTAACAAGCAGCGGGATGACGGTTGTCAGGATCCCAGCAGCCTCCCTCCCCTGTCATCCAAGTAGCCCCCTATGGTGTCATCCCAGTGCCCAGACACTGGGATCCAGGAAAATTGATTGTGCACTATAGCAACATTTTTGATCAAAAACTGGATTCCAGTGGGCTTTGTTGCATCGCTACTTATGAAAGGCTAACTATAGTTAGGATTATAAGCAACCTATTGAAAATCTTGTTTTTTTGCAATCAATCTGATCAAATTTAAGAATAGTAATTTGTTATTTATATTAATAAATTTAATTCTATTGAAAATAGCTAAAGCATTGAAATTCTTGAATTTTAGCCGGATTGGTAAATGGTAGTGAAATTTCTTTTACTCAAATTTAGGTATTCATTGACCGTTCTTGTTATAAATACCAGAATAATAAGCTACTGATATTCCCTATCTTTTTTATCTTTAATCCATCATAGCTAGCGATGCAACAAAGCCATTCCAGTGTCAAGCACTGGAATGACACCCTTCCGATGGGAACTGCTCTCAAACTACAACAGCATGAGTAGCTATAGAAGCTTTAATGATACAAGAAAAAATAAACAGCTATCATTTTTTTAGTAATTAAGTAAAATAGAGTGAAAGATTGCGAGGAAGTTTTGAAAAATAAGATAAAAAAGATAGTAATTTCAGGAAAGGAAGTGTGGCCAATCATCGAGGGCGGCAAAGGCATTGCAGTTAGTGATGGAAGATCAAGCGGAGCATTTGCTGCAGCAGATGCTGTGGGTACATTTTCTGGTGCAAATGCTAAGCTTATTGATGATAATGGCAAGTTAGTGCCACTAATTTATAAAGGCAAAACAAGAAATGAAAAGCATAGTGAATTGATTGAGTATAGTATTGAAGCTGGAATTAGTCAGGCAAGAATAGCAAATGAAATATCAAAAGGTCATGGAAGAATACACATGAATGTACTTTGGGAGATGGGAGCAGCAGAACGCGTGCTTCATGGCATATTAGAAGGAGCGAAAGGTTTGATTCATGGTATTACCTGCGGTGCTGGTATGCCTTATAGGCTTGGAGAAATTGCAGCTAAATATCAGGTTTATTATTACCCTATTATCTCATCGGTGCGTGCTTTTAAAGCATTATGGAAGCGTGCTTACCAAAGAATATCTTCCTATTTGCTTGGTGGAGTAGTGTATGAAGATCCATGGCTTGCTGGAGGGCACAATGGACTCAGTAACAGTGAAGATCCAGAGCTACCACAGGCTCCATTTGAAAGAGTTGCAGAGCTTAGATCTTTCATGAACGAGATCGGTCTTTCAGAAACACCAATTGTTATGGCAGGAGGAGTGTGGCATTTGAAAGATTGGGAACATTGGTTTAACAATCTGCAAATTGGACCAATAGCTTTTCAGTTTGGCACTCGTCCACTTTTGACGAAAGAAAGCCCAATTTCTGCAGAGTGGAAAAAGAAGCTACTCACTTTAGAAGAAGGTGATGTATTTTTAAATAAATTCAGTCCAACAGGGTTTTACTCATCTGCAGTAAAAAATAACTTCATACGTGAGTTGCAGGAACGGAATTCACGTCAAATAAAGTTTTCAGAAAATGCTAGCGAAGAATTTAATAATGAATTTGCAATGGGTAGCAGAGGTAGAAAGATCTACCTTACTGCAAAAGACAAAGAACTGGCAAATACATGGACTAAAGCAGGGTACACAGAAGCAATGAAAACCCCAGATTCAACTGTTATTTTTGTGACGCCAGATAAATTTAAACAAATAAGAGAAGATCAAATCAATTGTATGGGATGTTTGAGCCATTGTTTGTTTAGCAATTGGAAAGATCATGGTGACCATTCAACAGGACGAAAGCCAGATCCGCGTAGTTTTTGCATACAAAAAACACTGCAAAACGTTATACACGATGGTGATATTGAGAACGAACTCATGTTTTCCGGGCACAATGTGTACAAATTTAAGCAAGATCCATTTTATGAGAATGGCTACGTACCGGCAGTAAAAGAACTGGTGGAAAGGATATTGACTGGGTATTGAGTCAGTGACCTTACCCAGAAAAAGTGGAGAGAAAGTGTGGAATGTTTTTTACAAAAAGAATGATGCATCAAATTGTTCTGGAATGCAATAGTTAATAGTGACGTTGTTTGTTATAAAAAATTTCTATGTATTCAAATATTGCAGTTCTAGTTTGTTGAGCAGAGTGTTGTGAAGTATCAATAAGTATTTCTCTTTTCAATGAGCTAAAGAAGCTTTCTGCAACAGAATTGTCGTAACAACAGCCTTTATTACTCATCTATATTCTTTACAGCTAAGAGATATTGATACCCTTGCGCAGTATATTGTGAACCTTGGTCACTGTGCAGCAGTAGATTTTTAACAGGTTTACGCCTATTAATGGCCATTAATAAAGAGTTCATAACCAATTGTTTATTTATTGCACTACTCATTAACTACCATACGTGAGAATTATTGCTGCCAAATATAGCCATCCCTCCTTGGTTTTGATGTAAGTAATCCCATACTTTATTTGGTTGATCAACAATAAAGTTTTGATCTAGTATATTGGGAGCTACAGCTCTATTATCTGTTTGTTGTTTTTTAATTTTAAACTTTCTTCTCAGTATAGCCCTGATGTCATTTTTCTGCATAATACTTTGCACCGTTTTCAAATTGCAACTTTTACCCAAAGCCTTCAATTCAGCATAAATTTTAGGAGCTCCATATCTACATTTAGAAACTTGATATATTTTTTGAATAGCTTCTAGTAGCTCTTTATTTGCTGATTCTCTACTGCTTATTTTTCTTGTAGTCCACTTATAGTAGCCACTAGCAGAAAATCCTACATAATTCCTGTACTTTATAGCAGTTACTATATAAAAAAATATTTTACTCTTTTTGACTGGCCAGGGCTTTTTTTTAAATGTCTCTTTCCCTTGTTACTCTTGCTTTGTAAATCAAACCTCTCTTTGTCGTAAGGAGCCATGTTACCTCTACCTGGAAATGCATCTGCTGCCGACTTTTTTTCGTTGTGTTTCTTTATCCATTTTCCTAATAAACCACCCTTTATTCCTAAATCTCTTGCTATTTTTGTAATTGTTTGACCTGCCTTTCTTTGTTCATTTGCCAGTTTAACAGCTTCCAATTTGAATTCTGCTGTATATTCTCTTACCATTTCTAATCCTCCAAAATTTTATTTTACCCAAAAAAACTCTTTTCTTTCTCTCCACTTTTTCTGGGTAAGGTCAGTCTTTAGGCACCCAAACAAAGGGAAATGCTGGATAAAAAGAAAGTACTTTAAGAAGTATAATAACGAAAACTGGCGCTTTATGACAAGTAACAAGGTACGTCTTACTATACACAGCGATCATGTTATTAAACAAAGTGCAAAAAACCAGATCCCCATATGATGGTGATTGGGTATATTGGGGTAAACGTCTGAGAAAAATACCAGATAAGCCACTAGGAGTAATAAAATTATTGAGGTTGCACCAAAGTAAATGCGATAATTGTAGACTATGGTTTAAAAGTGATGATACAATAAAAATACATCACAAAGACCAGAATAGACGAAACAATATGATCACAAACTTATCTTTGTTACATGGACATTGTCACGATGAATTACACAGGAGGTGTGCATGAAAAGCACCAAATTAGAGAGAAGCCGTATGAGGCTCAAAGTCTCACGTACGGTTTTGAAGTCGAGTGAGGAGGGGCGACCTTCTTCACTTAGACAACAATATGCAGATGAAACTACGGAAGAAGACTTAAGGAAAATAGCAGAAAAAGCACCAATAATAAAGTTAGCCTACGATGAATTAGACAGGTTTAGCTGGAATGAAAAAGATTTAGTAGCATATGAAGAAAGAATAATGGATCTGCTGAAAGAAGAAGGCATCCTCGCTAAAAAACTTGATGAGGGAAAGATTGAAGGAAAGATTGAAGTAGCAAAAAACCTACTTAAGGCTGACATCTCTATTGATATTATCTCTCAGACAACCGGCCTTCCTCAAGCTGAGATTAAACGACTTCAGGAAGAAATCACCTAAAAGGCTAATGATCAACGAAAAAATTGTAAGAGAGAACTTAAAAAAAGTCATAGAGCAAAAAAGCGGTAAAGATGTGATCGCTCTTGGCATAATATCCTCAATTATTATTAAAGGTCAAGATGTTGGTTTTGTGCTTGAAGTTGCCGGTAACACGCAAGCAAATGAAGAATTAAGAAGAAATTGTGAGCAAGCTGTTAAAGCTATACCGGGGGTGACAAAAGTGACCGTGGTTGCTACTTGTCAAAAACAAACTGGGCAACAAAAAGCTAAATTACATATCGAAGGAGTGAAAAATATAATCGTTGTGGCCTCTGGTAAAGGCGGTGTGGGCAAGTCCACAGTTGCGCTAAATCTTGCTCTCTCATTAGCAAAGTTAAAACACAAAGTTGCGCTGGTTGATGCAGATATATATGGTCCTTCAATTCCTAAAATGCTTGGCGCTGAAAAATTAAAGCCAGAAATACAGGATAGTAAAGCAATGCCTATAGAAAAGTATGGACTGCATACTATTTCAATTGGCTATTTTATCGATAAAGATCGTGCAGCAATATGGCGCGGACCTATGATTACAAAAGCACTTTATAGTCTGCTAATGGGAACAAAATGGTCCGATATAGAGTATTTGATAATTGATACACCACCTGGAACTGGCGATGTGCATTTAAGTCTTATGGAAAATTTTAACTTAACTGGGGCGATAATAGTTTCAACTCCACAGGAGCTCTCTTTAATCGATGCTCGCAAAATTTATGATATGTTTACAAAGCTCAGCGTACCGGTTATTGGCATTGTAGAAAATATGAGTTATTTCATTCAAAGCGGCTCAAAAATATACATATTTGGAAAAGACGGTGCAAAAAAAATGTCTGAGGAGCTGGGCATCAAACTTCTAGGCAGAGTTCCTCTAGATCCACAAATATGCCATGCTTCTGATTGTGGAAATCCTTTAATGTTAAGTGAAGATTTAGCAGGGATTTATGAAGGTATTGCTAAAGATGTTATAGCTAAAGTGGCTCTACAATTTGAAAAACCGTCATTCCGCTACTAGTTAGCGCCGCGGCGGTATGACGTAGGGGTAACCGTTCACACTTAATTCTTCAATCTCACTAATAGAAAGGCCAGTAAACTTGACAATAGTGTTAACATCAACATTATTAGCCAGCATTGCTTTTGCGACTTCGATTTTCCCTTCAATTTTGCCTTCCTCTTTACCAATTTTTTTGCCTTTTTCAGTAGCAAGATCAAGTCTGTATTCAAGAATGGCTTCTTCTTTCCGTAGATCCATTATTCTTTCTTCGTAAGCTACTAAATCTTTTTCATTCCAGCTAAACCTGTCTAATTCATCGTAGGCTAACTTTATTATTGGTGCTTTTTCTGCTATTTTCCTTAAGTCTTCTTCCGTAGTTTCATCTGCATATTTGAAGAAAAATAACCAACGATCCACTATGCTTTCTAGCTGTTCTTCCTTATTCTTAGGAAATTTAGGTAGTTCAATAAATACAAATTGAAAATCTTTTAAGTCATGCTCATTGGTTTTCTCATCTCTTATAGTGTGGCTGGATATATAATCAAGCTTATCAGGAAATAAATTACAATTAGAAATAGCAATAAAGAAAACCTTCTTTAAATCAATGTACTTACCAGATTTATCAGCTTGCCTTGAGTAAGCCTTAGCAGCATATAGTTGAGCTCGTTTTTCGAAGCCTTTATCGCGAGTGAGCTGCATTTCAATCACATACCTAGCCCCACTAGAGTCCCTGCAAAGAACATCAACTATACTTTGCTTATCAGAGGCAATTTCAGGATCCATTATAGTACTGAGGAATTCCACTTCTTGTATAGTATTTATCTCGGTAAACCCTAAAATATCATTCAAAAAATGTATGAGAATATTCTTATTTTTTTCAGTGCCAAAGATTCTTTTAAAGGTTAAATCCAGCTTAGGGTCGAGAAACTTAGATAAAGCCATAGCCAAAGTGCTTAAAAATATTAATAATTATACACTATTATTAACAATTATTCAACCATATTTTTGAAGATAGCTATGCCGCCGCGAACCGTCATACCGCCGCGGTATCTCTTAGCCGCTAACAAGTAGCGGGATGACGGTTGTCGGTAAATCTAAGTCAGTTTAGCTATAGGCAGCAATTTTCTGTATTTACTTTAAATTGAAGAAAGATCAAATGAAAGATCGTGTTTTGCTAAAAATCACAGAATGCAGTCTGGTTACAACCTTTCTTGGGTTAGCTATAGGTCTTTGTCTATAAAGTTTGTTTAAACTATTTTCAAAATAGATAAAATATAATTTTACAATTAGCGTAAATAAAATGAATTATGATGTAATCATTTCAGGTGGTGGGTTACTTGGTCTTATTACTGCAATTGGCCTCAGTTGTAACTCTGTGTCTGTAGCTGTAATTGAAAAAAATAGTTTGCCACGTGTAGTAGATGACAACCGAGCATTTGCTATTTCTCAAGGCTCGAAAAAAATATTGGAAAAATTAGGGATTTGGCAGTTTATAGAAAGCGAAGCTGAGCCAATACTTGATATATGCATATTAGATGCGGTTATTGTGCATTACAATCATAAAATGGTTGGTGAAGAACCAATGGGTTATGTTATTAACAATGCTGCTATATGGAATGCAATCAACAATAATTTTCTGAATAAACTAAATATATACTCTCCACATTCCTATAAAACAATTGCTTATGATTCAGGATATGTGGAAGTTATTCTTGATAATAACCAGGAATTAATATCATCGCTACTTATCTGCGCTGAAGGCAAACACTCTAAATTACCAGAGTTATTTTCTATACCGACAGTGAAATTTGACTATAAACAAAGTAGCATAGTATTTAATGTAAAGCATGAACTGCATCACCAAAACTTAGCTGTAGAGAGTTTTTTTCCTGGCGGTCCATTTGCAATTCTACCGATGAAGGGTGGCTATACTTCTTCGATAGTTTGGACAGAAAAATCTGAAATTTCAAAAATGCTAATGGATCTGTCTGAAGAAGAATTTATTATAGAGCTTAAAAAAAGATTTGGTTCTTATTTAGGAGAGATAAAATTAGAGGGTGAAAGAAAACTTTATCCTTTAAGTTTTGCTTTTGCAAAAAAGTTATATAAGGGTAGAGTTTTGCTTATCGGCGATGCAGCACATTCAATTCATCCAGTTGCAGGTCAAGGGCTTAATCTTGGAATTAGAGATGTAGAAAGTATTATAAAGCACGTAGTTGCCGCAAAAGCATCTGGTATTGATGTTGGCAGTAGTTATTTATTAAAGAAAATTTCACGTAACAGATACTTTGATAATTTTACAATGGCGCTTGCAACTGATGGATTAAATAGGATGTTTTCCAACAGAATATTCTGCGCTAAAGCACTAAGAAATCTTGGCTTGATTGCAGTTGAAAATTCAAATTTCCTCAAAAAACGCTTCATTCGGCATGCTATGGGATTTATATAAATCACTATTTTATAGCTAATGCAAGTCAGGTTTCCCACGGCATACCGCCGCGGTATCTTGGCCGCTAACACGTAGCGGGATGACGAATGTATCTGTTCAGCAGTTGTGTTAAAAGTCAATAGAAAAATTGATGTAGCTGTGGATAAGCACGTTTATACAGATAAAAGTACTTATCCACAGCTATGCTGGCTCTTAGATAGAAACAGACAGAGAGTTATATTCCTCAGTAAAAACCCTGTCATCTCTGACTAAAGAGTTAGCAAGAATAAGCAATTTCCTCATGGCAGCAGTGGAAGCAATTTTATATGGCTTTTTATATTGACTATATAATCTAGTAAAGAAAGGTTTGATATAGGAATTAGGGGGGGGGAGGGGGGGATGTATGGTCCCAGAGTGTGATGGTATGATAAAATATGAGAAAACAATACCATCAAAGGAGGAATTATGGGACAAATATTACATGGGTGCGCCAAAACAACAGAGACAATTCGTAGAGCAATACAAAATAGTAAAGAGAGCATAGCAAAACTCTCCAGGTACTATAACCTTAATCCAAAAACTATCATTAAATGGAGAAAACGGTCTTTTGCCAAAGACGCTGATATGGGTCCGAAGCATGCAAGATCAACTGTTTTAACTTTAGAAGAGGAGGCTGTAATTGTTGCATTTCGTAAGCATACTCTATTGCCATTAGATGATTGTCTCTACGCTTTGCAAACCTCAATCCCACACTTGACTCGCTCTAGTCTACATCGTTGCTTACAGAGGCACAGCATTAGCAGACTACCAGATGTTGATGGCGAAGTTAAACCAAAAAAGAAATTCAAACAATATCCTATAGGCTATTTCCATATTGATATTGCAGAAGTCAGAACAGAAGAAGGAAAGTTATATTTGTTTGTTGCAATAGATAGAACATCCAAATTTACGTATGTTGAGTTGTATAAAAGTGCTACAAAACCTATAGCTGCTGAGTTTCTACGTAATTTGATTAAAATTTTACCATATAAAATCCACACTATTTTGACAGATAACAGTGTACAATTTACCAACCAAAAACGCCATAAATACGCTTTTCAACATATATTTGATAGAGCTTGTGAAGAAAATGACATTGAACACCGTCTAACAAAAGTTAGCCATCCTTGGACAAATGGGCAAGTTGAGCGTATGAACAAAACTTTAAAGAATGCCACTGTTAAGAAGTATTACTATCAGTCTCACCAGCAACTCAAAGAGCATCTTTATGACTTTGTTATGGCCTACAATTATGCTAAAAGACTCAAAACTCTTAAGGGTCTTACACCTTTTGAGTTTATATCTTTACAGTGGACAAAATCTCCTGAATTGTTCATACTAAATCCACACCATCACACTCTGGGACCATACACTCCCTGTGTTTCGTAATATTATACAATCAAATTGATAAAAGCTGTATTATCTCCTTGCAGCATTAAGTGTATATTTTTTGCTATTTTTTCCACTAAGGAAGTAACATTATCAAAATTTGAAAATTTTGATAACACATAATCTGCTAAGCTTCTTTGATCTTCAGGTCTACCCACTCCAAATCTCAAGCGCCAATAATCGTTGCCAATAAAACTATCTATGGATTTAAGTCCATTATGTCCAGCAGAGCTACCACCTTTCTTTATTTTTATTCTTCCAAGTTCCAAATCAGCGTCATCGTGTATGACAACAACATTATCTAGCGATAATTTGTAAAAATTTCGTATTTTTGCAACAGGGATGCCTGAATTATTCATAAATGAATAAGGCTTTATTAACATGATTTTATTATCATTAATTATGCCAGAGGTTATTAGATAATCGGCTTTTTTAGAGAACGACTGGAAATTCCAATATTTGCAAATTGTATCAACTACGATGAAGCCGATATTATGATGAGTTAACTCATATTGACTACCAGGGTTACCAAGCCCAACTATCAGGTGCACTATTCCTCTGTTTCTGCTTGAGGTTCTTCAACGTCACTATCGGCAGCAGAAATTGTAACAATGGTAAAATTTTCTTCTTCATGGGCTACAAACTTAACACCTTCTGGTAATTTTACATCATTAATATGTATAGACTGGCCAATCATTTTACCGGATAAATCAACTTCAATAACCTGAGGTATTTTATCAGGAGAGCATTTAACAGCAATAGAACGACACAAAACATTAAGCACTCCACCTAACTTGATCCCTGGGGCTTTACTTTCATTCACAAATGATAGAGGTATGTCTATTTTAATTTCACTGCCTTTATCAACAAATTGAAAATCAACATGTTGCACAGTATCCTTTACTACATGCAATTGGATATCGCGAACAAGAGCATATTCCTTTTTGCCCGAAATATTCAGCTCTATCAAATGTGCAGAAAGAGAACCTGATTTATATTGCTTCGTGAATTCCTTTGCAGACAATGTCAAATTTACATTATCATGGCCCTTTCCATATATTATTCCAGGGATGTTTCCTTTCTTCCTTAGAGAATGCATCGCTTTTGTTTTTGTTATATCACGTAACTCTGCATTAATTGTTACTATTTCCTGTTGCGTCATCGGTTACTCCTATTCAGCTAATCCTTTTAATATAATTTAATAATAATATAACATAAAAATATTTATTTCAAACTTCATTCTTTCATACTAATTGTTTGTGAAAGGATTTATTTAGATATATATTTAAGCTTATTTAACAAGAACTATGGGCATTGATGATAAAGTAGTTTTTAGGATTTATAAACCAACAAAAACTGCAACACAATCTGGTTTAGGTAATACAAATTTCTGGCACCTGAAAATTGAATCTGGCTCTTACTACATTGAACCTTTAATGGGGTGGGTTGGCTCAAAAGATCCAAAAAAACAGATTGTATTAAAGTTTGATTCTCTTGAAAAAGCAGTATTCTACGCAAAAAAACGCAACGTTAAATACATAATTGAAATGCCAAAAAATGTTAAGAGGCTGCCAAAATCTTACGCAAGCAATTTCATACTAAAGTAAGTTGCACAACAAATGGTGTTATGCAAGTAGCTGACACTGCTCTCCTTTGTCATCCCAGTGCCCAGACACTGGGATGGCTTTGTTGCATCGCTACTTATGAAAGGCTAACTATAGTTAGGATTATAAGCAACCTATTGAAAATCTTGTTTTTTTGCAATCAATCTGATCAAATTTAAGAATAGTAATTTGTTATTTATATTAATAAATTTAATTCTATTGAAAATAGCTAAAGCATTGAAATTCTTGAATTTTAGCCAGATTAGTGAGTGGTAGTGAAATTTCTTTTACTCAAATTTAGGTATTCACTGACCGTTCTTGTTATAAATACCAGAATAATAAGCTACTGATATTCACTATCTTTTTTATCTTTAATCCATCATAGCTAGCGATGCAACAAAGCCCACTGGGATCCAGGAATTTTATTAAGTTGGTAAGCATAAAAATAGCTGTTTTACGTTAAAATACAATGTTTTTGATGATTATGGAAAGGCTGGATCCCAGTGTCAAGCACTGGGATGACACCATTTGTTGTAAACTCACTTTTACTCTATGGTTATACTACCTTGCCGCTATCCTGAACGGATACAAAGTAAGTTTTATTGTGATGTGCTCATCTGTAAAAAATAAGACTTAATCTCACTGTTGATCATGGATTTTAAGTTGTGCTAGCACACTGCGGCCATTTAAAGAGTCAAGATTTTTAACCTGGCTAGCCAGTATTAAAGAGTTATTTTTCAGGTATTTCTTTACAAGACTTGCAAGCCTTTTTGGATTATTCAAATAGCTCCATTCTGCTTGTAAAACTTTCATATCACTTTGCACTAAATTAATTTCACTTTTTATTTTTATTAGCTCTCTATTTAATGACTGAACATGTAATTTTACCTTAAATAGTCCTACAATGCTAAGAAAAAACATAACTATTGAGATGATGCAGAAAGTTCTCATGACAACCTCTGTATAGCTCTTAGTTTTGCTGAGCGTGAACGCGGATTTGCACTTACTTCTTCTATACTTGCTTCGATCACTTTTTTATTTAGAAGAGAGAATGTCTTGCAATCAGTAGCACATAAATCTTTAAAAAAAGTTTTGACTATACGATCTTCTAAGGAATGAAAGGTGACGACAATTAATTTGCCATTCTCACTTAAAATCTCAGATGCAGCTTTAATGCCCTTTTCAAGTTCTCCCAGCTCATCGTTTACCCATATTCTGATTGCCTGAAATGTTCTGGTTGCAGGATCAATTTTGCTTTTTCCACGAAACACCACAGAACGTACAATATCCGCAAGCTCAAATGTAGTTTTGATAGTTTTCTTCTTCCGTGCATTTACTATTGCTCTTGCGATTTTGCGAGAATGACGTTCGCCTCCGTAGTTATATATAGTATTTGCGATTTCTTCTTCGCGTAAAGCGTTAACAAACGTTGAAGCGTTTATATAAGAAGAGTTATCCATACTCATATCGAGTGGACCATCATGTAAAAATGAGAACCCTCTATCTCCGTTATCAAGCTGCATAGATGAAACTCCGATGTCAAAAACTATTCCATCGATACCTTCAATATTGTTGCTATCTAATAAATTTTTAACATTACTAAACTTCTCAATAAATAGTTTTATTCTATCGGGATATCTAATGCTTAAATCATCATAAA
Source organism: Wolbachia endosymbiont (group A) of Udea olivalis (assembly GCF_964028365.1). Classification (NCBI taxonomy): domain Bacteria; kingdom Pseudomonadati; phylum Pseudomonadota; class Alphaproteobacteria; order Rickettsiales; family Anaplasmataceae; genus Wolbachia; species Wolbachia endosymbiont (group A) of Udea olivalis. Next base: position 531,401 of record NZ_OZ034773.1, on the reverse strand, counting down.
ACTTAGTTACCGTTTCATCTCTATCAATTGCATATACTTTGCAATCAGCTGACTCCAATATTGCTTTGCTATACCCTCCAGCTCCAAATGTGGCGTCCACATATATACCATCATCCTGCGGTGATAGTAGTGATAGCATCTCTTTTAACAAAACTGGAGTGTGTGTCATAGTGCTCCATCAAGAGACTCTGTGCATACAAATAAAAATAACTTCCCACTAAAACATATGGAAGTATATAGGCAATAATATAAAAACACTTGAATATAGTCAATGATATAAAAATATTAAGATTTAATAAGATGCTATTATTAATATGATGTTCAAATTTTTCTATTATATAAAAAAAAGTAATGTATATTACTAAATACTAAACAAACTATAGAAAATTATGCAGCAAATAACAAAAGTAATATTTTCAAGTTTGATTTGTAACACTTTATTGTGGTATGACCACATGCTTTTTGGCCACTTAATAAACATAATAGGTAGTGTGTTTTTTCCATCGGATGATCAACTAACCAGCGTATTGAAAGCTTTTGGAGTGTTTGCAGTGGGTTTCTTAATGAGACCAGTCGGTGCTGCTATATTTGGTCACATTGGTGATAAGCATGGCAGAAGAGTTGCCTTATTGCTCTCGATTATATTAATGACTCTATCAACCGTATTAATTGCTTTTGTTCCAGGTTATCAAAGCATTGGAATACTAGCATCAATGCTGGTAGTTTGTTTAAGGTTATTGCAGGGTATATCTCTTGGAGGAGAAGCAGGAAATGCACCATTTTTAATAGAACATGCTCCTAAAAACAAAAAAGGATTTTTTGGCAGCATTGAAGTATTAAGCGCAATTTTTGGTTCAGTATTAAGCTTGATAGCGGTACTCATATGCAAAAAAGTATCTGATTTTGAATCTTGGGGGTGGAGATTACCTTTCATTTTCAGTTTAGCAATGGGATTAATTAGCATATATATGAGATATATACTTGATGAAAGCCCAGAGTATAAAAGACAGAAAAATCCATCTAAATTGCCATTAAAAGAGTTATTAAATAGCTATAAAAAACCTTTTCTGATATCAGTTGGGGTTGATATAGTTGAAAACTCATCTCTTTACATATATCTGGTATTTTTCAATGCGCTTACGAATAAAATATTAACAGTAAATACTCATTTTAATCATATAGTGGAAATACTGAGTCAAATTGCGCTCGGAGGATTGACAGTATTGTTTGCAATACTTTCTGATAAGGTAGGAAGAGAAAAAGTTATGAAGTTTGCATTTATAGCTTTTATAATAGTGAGTTATCCAGTTTTTTCAATGTTATGTAGTAGCAATTACTTGCTGGCACACATTCTTTTTATAATTCCAATAGCTGCATCGCTTGGTCCTGTCAGTGCACTTATGTGCGAATTATTTCCAACAAAGGTTCGGTACAGTGGATTTGGTTTATCAAGAAATATAGCTGCTGGATTTTTTGGCGGCCTTGCACCATTTATATGCACAACAATTATCAAGGTTACAGGACAAGAGACTTCAGCTAGTTTTTACATGATTTTCTGTGCATTAATTGGGCTAGTTGCTATATCGCAAATTAAGGGTGAGCTTTCTTCAAAATCACCCAAAGTAAACCAAGTATAGTTGCAGTATAGCAGAATTTAAAAAAATCTAATTATAAGGTGGGAAATGCCAATTCTTAGGTGATAATGTGAATATTTCAGCACCATCTTTTGTCACTCCAAGTGTATGCTCAAATTGAGCAGAAAGTGAAAGATCGCGTGTTGTTACTGTCCAGTCATCGAGTTTACTGAGCAGAGTCTCATGTTTTCCAGCATTAATCATTGGCTCTATTGTAAAAAACATACCTTCCTTTAAGACAAGATCTTCATCTTGATCATAGAAATGCACTACATTTGGTGGAGCATGAAAGACTTTTCCTATACCATGTCCGCAGTAGCTGCGTACGATAGAATATCCAAAATCTCTAATATATTTCTCTATAGCAAGCCCTATTTCATTTAACTTATTGCCGGGCTTAACTTGTTTGATTGCTTCCATCAACGCATTATAAGTAGCATCACATAAACGTTTTGCTTTGATTGATGGTTTGCCAACCCAAAACATGCGACTTGTATCACCATGCCAACCATTTAAAATCACCGTGACATCAATATTTAAAATATCTCCATCTTTAAGCGGTTTATCATCGGGAACACCATGGCACACAACTGCATTTTTTGAAGTGCAAATTGATTTTGGATACCCCCTATAGTTTAGTGGTGCTGGAATTGCACCTGCATTAATTATAAAGTCATGGCATAGATCATTTAATTCATTAGTTGTCACCCCTACCTTTACGTACGGTGCAATGAAATCAAGAGTTTCAGCAACAAGCCTGCCAGCCTTGCGCATAAATTCAAAATCTTCTTGTGAGTGTATAGTTATGTTCATATTTTCCATGTCTTATTATAATTGGTACGCTTACTTGCAGTACATAAATGTAATAACTTTGCGTATTATGAAAATAAGCCCTATGGATCCTAGCGTCAAGTCATTTGTATGAAAGGTGGTCAAGCAAGAAGTCTATTTAATAATCTGAACTATACAACTATTATCTCAGGATAATCTGAAGGTTTTTTGTGATAGTAATCGATGCTCTTAGAATTCACCTCAATGTAAGTATTATAGATACGATTCTCAAAACCACCTCTCTCTTGTTTTTTAGAGATACGCTTTTCTTCAATTTGTTCTATTGATAGTCCACTTTCTTTGCCTAATGCATGTATGACCTCAAGTAAATCGGCTAACTCTTCAAGATTTTCATCTGGAGTTTTAGAGGCAATAACTTCCCTTGCTTCTTCTAAAAGTTTATCTTTGAGACGTTCAATGTATTCATCTTTTTCCATCACCCTCTCATAAACAATAATTCCATGGGAACGTATAATTTCAGTTGTATGATCACGAACCAATTTATTAATTTTGAAACAATGTTTTTTATTCATAATGTTTCCTTTGATAGATATAAGAATTTCATTCAGTAAAATTAAACTGTAACTTTTGATTTAACCCAATTATACAATTTACTCATTTTACCATCTTGTCCTAACATACCAGAGTTATTTTTATAAAAAGTGTCAACTATTAGCTTTATAGAACCTATAGCAGCAGAAAATACAGGATTTTTATCATATTCGCCATCAAGGCCACTGAGAGATTCAGGGGACCCAATTCGAACTTGTTTATTGAATATATAGCCTGCAATTTCCTTCATGCTTGTAAGTTGACTAGTTCCACCTGTGATCACTACTTTATTAATTGGATCTTTCTGCTCTTGAAATTGCTCTCTTACCATTTCAAGTATTTCTTCAACTCTTGGTCTTATGATGTTAATAAGCTCAGATTTGAATACTTGAGTAGGTTCATCATTTTCACTATTTTGGACTGTAATATATTCGTTCTCATCTATTGAAGTTACGATAGTGCTACCATACAGTATTTTTATATACTCTGCACGTTCTATGCTTGTGCATAGCCCGTAAGCAATATCTCGAGTGATATGAACGCCACCAATTGGAACGCTGCTTGCATACACAAGTTTCCCTCTTTTGAAAATTCCAATTGCAGTGCACCCACCGCCTATATCAACAATAGCAGTCCCGAGCTCTTTTTCATCTTCACTGAGACACGCAAGACCTGCAGAATATGCAGAAGCAATACAACCTGCCATATTTAATCCACCATTATTGGTAATACAGTTTTCAATATTGGTAAGCGCTGGACGCGAAGCAGTGACAACATTAACATCAGCAGATAGTCTTTTTCCGTACAATCCACCAACTTCTTTTATGTCAGTCATGTCATCTAAGTGATATTTTAGTGGTATATTGTGAATGATAACATTGTCTTCAATATATTTCTCAAATGTTTGAAAAACTAAACGTCTTATATCACGCTCAGAAATCTCATGGTTAGCTGCAATAATTTCATTATGTACATTGAAAGATGAGATGCCACATCCAGCAATGTTCACATATATCTGATCTATGGTTTCTTCTGATACTTGTTCAGCTAAACCTATAGTTGATGAGATGGAGTAATTTGCGTGTTTTACATTAGTTATTGATCCACCGTTTACACCTTCTGCAATCTTATAACCCGTTCCTGTTACTTTATAGCTGAAGTTGCCATTTATCTTAACGATTAGACAGATAATTTTTGTTGTACCTATGTCTAAAACAGCAAAAACATTTCTCTTTGGTTTTGCTATTACTGCAGAGTACATTAGTTAACCTTATTACGCAATTTCATTTAAATTGTAGCTTTCTTTAATAATTTATATTTCTATTATAGATATAGCAACATTTTAATATACACTAAATTCTGGACAAAAGGAAAAGTAAAACATAGAATGATAATTTTTATGTCCATATTACCAATTGTAATTGCCCCTGATGAAAGACTAATCACACGTGCCAGTGAAGTAACAGATATAAACGATAAAATTAAAGAATTAGTAAACGACATGTTCGAAACTATGTATGATGCAGAAGGTCTTGGCCTTGCTGCAGTGCAAGTTGGAGTGTTAAAGAGAATTTTTGTTATGGATATTCAGCTAGAAACAATTGAAAATGAGCCAGCAGGATATGGCTCAACTGGCAAATTTTACATGATTAATCCTGAGATTACAGAATTATCCGATGAACAAGTAATTCTCAAGGAAGGATGCCTTTCAATTCCAGAGCAAAGTCATGAAATTAAGCGTCCAAAGTATCTAACTGTGAAATATAAAGACTTAGATAATGAAGAACAAACACTAAAAGCTAGTGGTTGGCTTGCAAGGTGTATTCAGCATGAATTAGATCACTTAAACGGCATATTATATATTAGACATTTATCTAAATTAAAGTATGATATGGCGATGACAAAAGCACAAAAGATTAAAAAGCAATATGAGCAATAAAGACCTAGAATTATTAAAATTTTACCATGAAGTGGGCGTTGATTGCACACTAATGGAGGGTGAAGAGGAAAAAAAATTGGAGAGCAAAGAGAGTGTGCAACCCTCTGTTATCCAAACTGGGACCCAGAAGAAAGATGCAGATACGCGCTGGGGTGACACTAAAGATGGAAAAGACATGTTTCCAAGTGATTGGATAATTGAAGCAAGGAAACTTGCAGGTAAATGTGGTAGTGTGGATGAATTAAGAAGTGCAGTAAAGTCATTTGAAGGTTGTGAGATAAAAAAAACTGCAACTAATACTGTCTTTTCCGATGGTAATCCAAATGCAAAAATTATGCTCGTTGGTGAAGCTCCAGGAGCAAATGAAGACCTTCAAGGCATACCATTTTGTGGTGCAAGTGGAATGTTGCTCGATAAAATGTTAAATGCAATCAATCTTGATCGCACCAAAGTTTATATAAGCAATACCGTATTTTGGCGCCCACCTGGCAATAGAAAGCCAACCGACCTAGAGCTTGATATGTGCAGACCATTTGTCGAAAAACACGTTGCACTAGTTTCACCACAAATTTTAATTTTGGTCGGGGGAATCGCATGTTATAGCCTTCTTGACAGCACAAAAACTATATCGAATTTGCGTGGCAGATTTCATACGTACACTAACCAATATTTGTCCAATTCAATCACCACAGCCGCTATATTTCATCCAGCTTACCTACTTCGCCAACCGGCACAAAAACGTTTAGCCTGGGAGGACTTGAAGAAGATTAGGGAGTATCTTGATAACACCAATAACTGCACAAATACCTAATAAAGTGGTAGACCTCTTGCATAGTTTTTTGCAGCATGTTAACAATCGTTAGAAACGAAAAAACTTCCTTGACAAACTCCGCCAGCCCCCTTATCATGAAACTGAAGCTATTGTATTTGCTTTCGCCAATCTGCAGATTAAAAGGTAAGGATTACTTAATGTATCGGCGTCTTATGTTCAATTTTTTGCAGTATATAGATACTGTATGTCTTTACAAAACTTCATCTACATCTAGATTTTTATCTAAATAAGCTGAACGCGCTTATAAAGCGTTACAAGACATCAAAAAATGCCAATACTCGACAGAGATAGTAAAAGACTAGCTAACTCGGGGATTCTTTGTCTTTTTTTCTGCTTAGTAAATTTCTTAAACATTTGCAGCGTAAGTTAGTTGCAATTAAAAGCAGCTTAATCTTGCTTGTCAAGCGTTTAAAACATAAAAAACGCCAATATTTTAAAGCGGATAATAACCCCAGGGCTTCTTTTGCCTTTTTTTTCGTTTGGTAAATTTCTTAATGTTTATAGCTAAACGACAATCGTCATCCCGCTACGTGTTAGCGGGATCTATGCTTTGAGATACCGCGAATAAATCGCGGTATGACGTAGAGCTCGCGTTAGCTACACTTTTATGCTTACCAACTCAGTATCCAATCAAAACCTGGATTTCAGTGTCAAGCACTGAAATAACACCGAAAGGGCTACTGCTGTCTTGGATGGGAACCAGTGTCAGCTACTTGAATCTGCCACGCAAATTGCCTGCAAATTGCAATGTTCGTACAGCTGTGCGTCATGCGCTGGAATGGCATCAAGGGGTAACTTTTTATTTAAACAATGATTGTAAAATGATTATAATAAGAGATCTATTGAAATTTTAAAGTTATTAAATATTGACGCTATATACTTAAGTGTTAAAATAGAATGAAAAGTTTTTAGGAGTTTATATGGCAGCAGGTGGGAAAGCAAAGACAGCTAGTAAAAATAACCCTACTCAGCGTAAGAAAGCTGAGCAAAAAATGTATAAAGATAAACCGGTAAAACCTGTTAGATATATAGATCGTGATTCGCGCATGAATTATATGTCTGCTCAATATGACAACGGCAATCTGGTTGAAGATGAGGTAAGCGGCAATCCTATAAAGTGGGAAGCTGTATAATAGTTGTGGTTAAAGTTACTATTAATTCTAAGGAATGTGAAGTAGAGCATGGGCTCACTATAATTCAAGCTTGTGAAGTCGTGGGCGTTGAAATTCCACGTTTTTGTTATCATGAGCGTTTAGCAATTGCTGGTAACTGCAGAATGTGTTTGGTTGAAGTGGAGGGTGGACCTCCAAAACCAGTAGCCTCTTGTGCAATGCCAGTTGCAGAAGGGATGGTTATTCACACTGATACCCCTAAGGTTAAAAAAGCACGTGAAGGTGTGCTTGAGTTTTTGCTAATTAACCACCCGCTTGATTGCCCAATTTGCGATCAGGGTGGTGAATGCGATTTGCAAGATATCACGATGGCTTATGGGAAAGGAACCAGCAGACTTGATGAGCATAAGAGGGCTGTGCCAAAAAAACACTTCGGACCACTGATTGAGACTGCGATGAATCGATGCATTCATTGCACTCGGTGTGTTAGATTTTTGTCTGATGTTGCAGGTACAAATGAACTTGGAGGAATCGGAAGGGGAGAAAATGTAGAGATTAGCACTTACATAAAAAGGCATATTAGTTCTGAATTATCTGGAAATATCATAGATCTCTGCCCGGTAGGAGCTTTAACTTCAAAGCCTTACTCCTTTACAGCGCGTCCATGGGAGCTATCACATTGTGAGACTATAGATGTGCTAGATGCTGTGGGTAGCGCAATTAGAGTTGGTTATCGTGGCCCGGAGGTTATGAGGATATTACCAAGGCTGAGCGAAGAGGTAAATGAAGAATGGATATCAGATAAAACCCGCTTTGCCTATGATGGACTAAAAGTTCAGCGTCTTGATCGACCTTATATAAAAAAAGATGGTAAATTAGCCCCAGTTGATTGGAATGAGGCATTAACTGTTGCTGCAAAGAAATTAAAGAATACAAAATCAAATAAAATAGCTGCAATTGCAGGTGATTTAGCAGATTGTGAGTCTATGCTTCTACTTAAAGAAATGATGCAGAAGCTCGGCTCGGGAAATATAGATTGCAGGCAGGATGGTGCAAAACTTATACCAAATAATCGTGGATCGTATGTGTTCAATACCACTATTGAAGGTATAGAGAATGCGGATTTGTGTCTGCTTATAAATACAAACCCAAGGATAGAAGCACCGATCATTAACGTAAGATTGAGAAAGAGATATTTACAGGGCAACTTTCCTGTTGCAAGTGTTGGTCCTAACATTGAATATTTGTATCATGTTGAGAAATTGGGCGATAATCCTGATATTTTGAGTGAAATAGCAAATGGAAATCATAAGTTCTGTAAGCTGCTGAGTGCTGCTCAGAGCCCTATGCTGATTATCGGTCAAGATGCATTAGTAAGAGACGATTCTGAATCAGTTCTAGTTCTAGCTGGCAAAATTGCAGAAAAATTTAACATGGTCAGAGATGACTGGAATGGCTTTAATATGCTGCATAAAGCTGCAGCAAGAGTTGGTGGGCTAGATATTGGGTTTGTTCCTAAAAAAGGCGAAAGGGATATTAATCAAATATTGGAACATGCAGAAAGTGGTGAAATAGAAGTTGTTTATCTTCTTGGTGCAGATGAAATTGACACATCAAAGTTAGAAAACACATTTGTAATTTATCAAGGTCATCACGGTGATAAGGGTGCACATGTGGCAGATGTTATCTTGCCTGGTGCTGCATATACAGAAAAATATGCAACTTATGTAAACACTGAAGGTCGAGTGCAAAGAACAAATTTAGCTGTATTTCCTCCAGGTGAAGCAAAGGAGGACTGGTTAATTATTAAAAATCTCTCGCAATATTTGGATCTCTCCTTACCATATGATAGTTTATTTGACGTGAGAAAAAAATTAGATACTATCGGTCCACAGTTTAGAAATGCTGATCAAGTGATAAAAAACACATGGGTACCAATCAGCAATGGTAAAATAAATTTAAGTAATACACCTTTTACTTTAAAGGAGTGTAATTTTTATATGACGGATTCAATAAGTCGCGCTTCAAAAATAATGGCAGATTGTACTAAAGCTTTTTATGAACACGCTAGTTAATATTTTATTTATTTTAGTACCGCTACTACTTTCAGTTGCATATTTGACATACTTTGAGCGTAAGGTCCTTGCTGCAATTCAACTGAGGCACGGCCCGAGTGTAGTTGGACCTTTTGGGCTATTGCAGCCATTTGCAGATGCTATTAAGCTACTGATTAAAGAGCCGATAATACCATTTAGAGCGAGCACCATACTGTTCATTATGGCTCCAATGCTTACCTTTATCTTGGCATTAATTGCCTGGGCAGTTATACCGTTTGGTGCTGAAGTAATTGTAGAAAATGGCCAGCAAGTAGTTATTCCTAAGGTTATAGCAAATATTAATGTTGGAGTGCTTTACGTGCTAGCTATATCGTCGCTGGGAGTATACGGCGTAATTATTGCAGGCTGGTCAAGCAATTCTAATTATGCATTTCTTGGTGCTATACGGTCGGCTGCTCAGATGATTTCATATGAAGTTTCAATAGGCTTAATAGTTGCTGCAGTCGTTATTACCACTGGAACATTAAATCTTGGAGAGATGGTGGTAGCGAAACACAATATGCCATTTTGGGTTGATTTACTACTAATGCCTATAGGAATAATATTTTTTATTTCTTTGCTTGCAGAAACTAATCGTCACCCATTTGATTTACCAGAAGCTGAAGCAGAGCTAGTCTCTGGATATAACGTTGAATATTCATCCATGCCTTTTGCCCTCTTTTTTCTTGGAGAATATGCAAATATGATTCTAGCAAGTGCTATGATGACGATATTCTTTCTAGGAGGATGGTATCCTCCGTTAGAACTTGGTTTGCTTTATAAAATTCCAGGTTTAATTTGGTTCGTTTTGAAGATAATTATACTTTTATTCGTATTTATTTGGATTAGAGCAACAATACCTCGTTATCGATATGATCAGCTAATGCGCCTTGGTTGGAAAGTATTTCTACCAATATCGGTGCTTTGGGTAATACTCATTTCAGGGGTGTTGCTCTTTACTGGGAATTTGCCTGGATCCAATGTTTAATTTCCCAAATACAAGATTAAGACGCAGGCGCTCGAGCAAATGGGTTCGCAATTTAACAAGTGAAAATAGTTTATCAGTAAACGATCTGGTTCTTCCTCTGTTTGTTCATGACAGAGAAGAAACAACTGAACCAATTTCTGGCTTACCAGATGTAAAGTGTTATTCAATAGATGGATTAGTGTCTATAGTTAAGGAAGCTAAAGATTTAGGAATTAATGCTGTTGCAATTTTTCCTGTAGTTGATAGTAAACTAAAATCTGAAAACGCTGAGGAAGCATATAATTCTGACAACTTAATCTGCAGAGCAATTTGTGCTGTAAAATTAAAGGTACCTGAAATTGGTATTATTGCAGACATTGCATTGGATCCATACACTATTCACGGCCATGACGGCATTTTAAAAGATAATCAGATGGATGTAGAAAACGATGAAACCGTGTCGATATTATGTAAGCAAGCACTTGCTTTAGCAGCATCAGGATGTGATGTAGTTGCTCCTTCTGATATGATGGATGGTAGAATAGGAAGAATCAGAAAATCATTAGATGATAACAATTTTCAAGACGTATTAATATTATCTTATGCAGTAAAATACTGCTCTAGCTTCTATGCTCCATTCAGGCAAGTCGTTGGTTCATGTGGGCTATCACATTCTATAGACAAAAGTGGTTATCAAATGGATTATAAAAATGCGCGCGAAGCAATGTGCGAAATTGAAATGGATATAAATGAAGGTGCAGATTTTATTATGATTAAACCAGGTATGCCATATTTGGATATTATCAAAACAGCAAGTGATAAGTTTAATTTTCCGATTTTTGCTTACCAAGTAAGCGGTGAGTACGCAATGATAAAAGCTGCTGCAAATAATGGCTGGCTAGATTATGACAAGGTGATTTATGAATCTTTGATTGGTTTCAAACGTGCGGGTGCAAGTGCAATATTCACTTACGCTGCACTTGATATTGCAAAAAATTTAAGTGCATAAGCCCTATAAAATTATTAAATTTTTGGCGCACGTTCTTCTACTGTTGCTGCATATTACCTAAAATCTTCCAATACATGTTTTAAGCTATTGATAAGTCTATTACAATACAGTATTATAAATAATATAAACCAAGTGTTACTTAGAACATGGGGATTTTTTTTAAATTTTTGGGGAAGATGCTAGGCAAGGTTTTTCCTGCTAAAACAGTAAGCTCTCTTTTAGGAATAGGATATTTACCAAGTTGGCAGAACTATTGGTCTTCTTTTTTAATATTATTTATTGTCGATGTTATATTAATTCTTACATATGGAGGCGAATACTTACTATATAAAATGCCAGACTCAGGAATAGTCGTAGCTGCTGTTTTTACAAAATTGGCAATAGTTATGTTAGTAATGCAATTAATTGGAATATTTATTTTTCATGCTCAAGACCCTTCAGCAAACAGTGGTGAAGAAATAGTAATACAAATAGCGTCAGGGCAAGTACTGACTGTAGCACTTTCAATGCCGGCAATGATGTCGATTTATTATGCTGTAAGTAAACTCTATGGGAATATATGTAAGCAGATGTTTCAATGCCCATTTTGGTTTAATGATTTTATGCACTTTTTCTTTTTTCTTATGATACCTTACGTATTTTTTAATGTCGTAGAAGTGATAAAACCATGGCCAATAAGTTCAATACAGCTCAGCTATAATAATGCAATGTCAATTACATTTGAGGGGATTTTTCACACATTTTATGCGGTGATTTTACTGTATTTAACAGCATTTATATTCTGCGATTTAACTATGCATGATGCAATTGTCCTAAATAAAAGCATAATTCAGTATGTGAGGGAAAGTTCAGCAGTTTTAGGTGATTATTTACATGATACTGTTAAAAAAATAGGTATTGAATAGTACTTATTTATTTATATATTTAGTATAAAAAGTGTGAAATTTGTGTGAACTTACAAAGTATAATAAAAGAGTTACAAGATTTTTGGGCTAGTGAAGGATGTGTTATACTTCACTCATACACATCTGAAGTTGGTGCTGGCACATTACATCCTGCAACAATTATGTCTGCAATTGATACAAAACCGGCAAAAATTGCATATCTACAACCAGTAATTAGGCCAGCAGATGGGCGCTATAGTGATAATCCTAATCGTTTGTATCAACATTACCAATATCAAGTTATAATAAAGCCATCTGGTAATAATTTACAAGACGTCTATTTAGATAGCTTAAAAGTTCTTGGCATATCTACAGAAAAATATGATATTAAGTTTGTTGAAGATGATTGGGAAAACCCAAGTGTTGGTGCATCAGGACTTGGATGGGAAGTTACATGCAATGGAATGGAAGTAACACAGCTTACTTATATACAGCAAGTTGGAGGGATTGACTGCAAGATGATTCCTGGTGAGGTGGCATATGGGTTGGAACGTTTAGCAATGTGCATACAAGGTGTAGATAATGTTTACGATATAATTTGGAACGATAACGGTGTAACTTACGGAAATATTTTTAAACAAAGAGAATATGAATTTTCTTATCTAGCATTAGATTATTATGATACTAAAGTGGTACAGCAGCAATTCGAAGATACGGAAAAATTGTGCAAGTTCCTTATTGAAAAGGAGCTACCAATGGCAGCTTATGACCAATGTATTAAAACTAGTCACCTACTTAATCTGCTTGATGCAAGAGGTGTGCTTGGTGTGAATGAACGTACAGCTTATATTGGTAGAGTTAGAGAGCTGACAAAAAAATGTTGTGAATTGTACATGAGTAAATAGCGTATGTCGTTGCAGTTGTTATTTGAGTGCCTTTCAGAAGAAATACCACCGAGAATGCAGAATGTAGCTGTAACTCAAGTTAAGAGCTGTATTGCCAATGTTTTTAACAAAAATAATGTAAAATTTACATCAATGGAGGTTTTTGTAACAGCACGTCGCATTACCCTATTTGTCGACAACATAAATGCTTTGGAGCTAAAGGATTCCAATAACGAAGTTAAGGGACCAAACATTAACGCACCAAAAAGTGCTATCGAAGGTTTTTTAAGAAAATATCAGAAAAATGAAGAAGATTTGCTCGTTCGAAAAGTAAATAATGAGGATTTTTACTTCATTAAAAGAGAAAGCTGCTCATTTAACATTCAAGAGTTTCTTAAAAATCAACTAGGAGAAATATTAAAAAATTTCTCTTGGCCAAAAAGTATGAGATGGGGCAAAGGAAAAGAAAGGTGGGTTAGGCCAATTAAAAACATTTTATGCATTTTAAATGACGAAATAATACCTGTGTCTTTTGCAGGGATCACAGCATCTAACACAACATATGGCCATCGATTTCTCTCAAGTGGTACAGCGTTAACTGTTAAAGCACCTAAAGACTATTTTGAATTGCTAGAAAAAAACAGTGTAATTCTCCAAATGGACAAAAGAAAGCAATTTATACTAGATCAGATTAATAAATTCACAAAAGAGCAGAATTTACAACTTGAGAAAAATGATTATTTACTAAATGAATTGACAGGGCTTATAGAGTGGCCAATCGTGCTGTTTGGTGAAGTAAATCAAGAAAAGTCATTTGGATTACCGAAGGAAGTAATACTTAGTATAGTTAATACACAACAAAAATACCTTGCTTTAAGTAATGGAAAGAGAATTTCACACTTTGTCACTGTTGTCAACGTCAACAATGGTGAAGTTGTTAAAGGGCACGAAAGAATATTAGAAGCACGTCTTGCTGATGCCCAATTTTTAATATCTCAAGATAAAAAGGAAAATCTAGATTATTATGTCAAAAAATTAGGTTCGATATTATTTCATGCTTCTCTTGGCAGCGTTGGAGAAAAGGTAAAGCGTATTACGGCTCTGTCAAAGTATATAGCTATATTTATTCCACATGCTTCGCTGATAAAAGTTGAACGCGCTGCATATTTGGCAAAAGCTGATTTGGCAACATCGATAGTAAGAGAGTTTCCAGAATTACAAGGAGTAATGGGTGGATATTATGCTTCTTATTTTCAAGAAGATAAAGAAATAGTGGAAGCTATAACTGAACACTATAAGCCAATCAGATCGGAGCAAGAATGCCCTAAATCCCCTTCAGCAATTGCTGTGTCAATTGCAGACAAAGTGGATAGCTTAGTTGGTTTAATTGCAGCAGGTGAAAAAATCTCTGGTTCGTATGATCAATTTAGTTTGCGGAGAATGACAATTGGTATAATTAGGACAATACTTGAAAATAATTTGCATGTTCCAATTAGGCTATTGATAGACAAGTCAGTATCTTTATATTCAAAACTTCTATTTAATAAAAATACAACGTCAGCTGATAAGCCAAATAGAAAACAAATTTCAGAATTAGTATTTAAATTCTGCTTAGAAAGATTCAAGGTTATTTTAAAAAATAGAGATATAAGACAAGATGTCGTAGATTCAATACTATATAAAATCGATATTAATGATCTGCTGACAGCAGAAAAGCAAACTGTTATATTGGATCGTTATCTTAGTACGCCAGAAGGTGAACAGATTCTAAGCACTTACAAAAGAGTCAGTAACATGATGAGCAAAGTAAGAAAAAGTGATGGCACTACTTATAGTGCATCTTACGGTAAGAGGTTTTTGATTGAAAGTGAAGAAATTGCGCTATCAAATTGTGCTATAACTGCTTGTAAAAACATAAAACAAGCGATAAAAAATAACCACTTTAATGTAGCACTTGATGAACTTGCTGGTTTTGCTCCGTTTATCAATCAGTTTATGGACAGTGTAAAGATTAACTGTGATTCTGATAAACTGAGGAGAAACAGATTATCTTTGCTTGAAAATGTAGTTTCCATCTTTCATTTAGTAGCAGATTTTAACCTCATACAGGTTAAGCAATGGATAAATGCTCAGGCAATATAAAGAACAAATCAAATCATCTCCACAGTCCTGTGGCGTGTATAAGATGGTTGGAGATAAGAATAAAGTTTTATATGTTGGAAAAGCAAAAAACTTAAAGTCGAGATTATCCGACTACCTTCAATTCGAAAACCTTTCTGAACGAATTAGAGTTATGCTCTTACAGGTTATTAAGGTTGAAATATTCATCACTGAGAATGAAATCGAAGCACTGCTTCTTGAAGCACAGCTAATAAAATCATTGAAACCACTTTATAATATTGTGCTCAAGGATGGAAAATTTTATCCTTATATAACAATTTCCAAGCACGATTATCCAAGAATAGCAAAATATAGAGGCAAATTTAAGAAAAATGAGTTTCATTATTATGGTCCCTTTACATCTGCCGCTGCTGTTAAGCAAACTATATTGTCATTGCAAAAAGCTTTTCTCCTAAGAGTATGTTCAGATCAATACTTTTCCTCAACAAAAAGACCATGTATTGAATATCAAATTAAGCGCTGCTCAGCACCATGCATAAACAAAATCACAAAAGACGACTACTGCCAATCAGTAAAACAGGCACGAAATACATTGCTTGGAAGAAATAAGGAAGTGAAAGAACAGTTACTTTTCACAATGAGAAAGTGCAGCAGTGAAGAAAACTATGAGCTTGCTGCTATATATAGAGATCGGGTAAAGTTTCTTGAGCAAATTCAAATACAGCACACGGATTTTTCTTTTGAAAAAGATGCAGATTTCTTCAGTATTGTACGTGAAGAGGATCTAGCATGTATTAGTGTGTTATCGTTCAGAAATAAAGACAACTACGGCAGCACTCCTTACTTTGCCGAGAACTGTGGTGATCACTCAAATGATGAAATTTTATCCACCTTTTTGGTCAATTTTTATAATTCAGCTAACATACCTCCAATACAAATTTACGTTCCAGATTCTATTGTGGATAAGGAAATTATAGAACAAGCACTATATAAGGTTGCTCAAAAGCCAGTAAAAGTTCTGCATGCAAAGAATAAAAAAGAGCGTGATTTATTGAAATTTGTTTATGATAACTCTCAGCATAGCTTAGAGCAGAAGCTTATCGATTATAGAAATAACCTAGAAAAGCTTGAGGAGCTTAGCAAAATCTTCTTGTTACCAAATATTCCAAAGCGTATTGAGGTTTATGACAATAGCCATATATTTGGAAACCAACAAATTGGTGTAATGGTTGTTGCAGGGCAGGAGGGTTTTTTAAAAAGTGAGTACAGAAAATTTACTATAAAGGAAAAATTTTCAGGCGATGACTATAAAATGATGAGGGAAGTGCTAACCAGACGTTTCTCCGGCAATATAAAAGGCATAATACCTGATTTTTTACTGATTGATGGTGGACCAGGACATGTTTCCATAGTACAGAATGTACTGGAAGTATTGAATATAAACGTTCCTTTTGCTTGTATGGCAAAAGGTCCTGATCGTAACGCAGGAAATGAAAGATTTTATATGCTGGGCAGGGAAGAATTCAGTCTGGCAAATGACAGCAAAGTCATGCTTTACTTACAATCGCTGCGTAATGAAGCCCACCGTTTTGCGATAACTTCACATAGAAAAAAACGCGATAAACAGTTTATAGTTTCACAATTAAGCAAAATACCCGGCATTGGCAACAAAAGAAAAAAAGCGTTGATGTCTTATTTTGGTTCAGTGAAAAATATAAGCAAAGCTTCTCTGGCTGAAATTCAAAACGTACCTGGAATTAGTAAAGGTTTAGCAGAAGTCATTCTTAAACACGTAAATTATAAGAGAGGAGTACTGGAATGACACAAAACCCGTTTTATTATTAGGGAATTTATATCTTAAAACCGCAAAAAAAGGTGTGCGTATTTGTGAAAAAAAATCTCCATGAAATTTAATGTGGTGGGACTAGTGCGATTCGAACGCACGACCTTCAGATTAGGAGTCCAACGCTCTATCCTGCTGAGCTATAGTCCCGTGTTTCCTACCATTCATGTAAAGTTATAGCAAAAAATCCTTTCTTTTCTAGATTTCTTGCATAACCAATTTATGACGACAAAAAACATTTCTGTACTTCTTGAGTATAATGCTATTATATTTAATAACATGGTTTAAGTAAGATTAATGCTAGTTAACAATATTGGTTATTTCTATAACAATCAAAACGACTTTGCTTTAAGCAATATAAACATTAAAGTAAAGAAAGGAAATGTTGCATGTTTATTGGGGCATTCTGGCTGTGGCAAGTCAACAATTTTGAAATTAATTGCGGGGATAGAAAATCCAAAATCTGGAACTATTTTTATAAATGATAGGTTAGTTGCAAGTAATAAGGCATCAGTCGCTATAGAGCATAGAAATATCGGATTGATTTTTCAGCATTCTGCATTATTTCCTCACAAAACAGTAGTAGAAAATATAACCTTTGCTATCCGCAGCTCTTCCAAGAGAGAAAAGCACCTAATTGCATTGGAAATTTTGAAGTTACTCAATATAGAAAAATACGAAAATATGTACCCTAACGCCTTATCTGGAGGACAGCAACAATTAGTTGCAATAGCAAGAGTGATGGCACAAAACCCTGATGTTGTGTTGTTAGATGAACCATTTTCTAATTTAGATATACTGCTCAAGTGCCGAATAAGACAACATATATTGTCCCTTTTTAGAAGTAAAAATATCCCTGTGCTAATGGTAACTCATGACCCGCAAGAAGCATTGAAAGTTGCAGATTTTATCTACGTAATGAAAAATGGTAAAATTATTCAATCAGGAGTTTCTAGCGATATATACCATAGGCCTCAAGATGATACGCTAGCAAAGTTTTTTAGTGAGCTCTCTTCTACTCTACAGTTAAGCGAAAAGTTTCCACTTATTCGCTGCAAGAAAATAATCTAGTCTGGAATTGTTATAAAATAATTAAAAAACCTTGATTTATAATTAAATAAAGGTGATATAATCTATGTGTTACTTGACTTCAGTCAAGTTTTAATATTTAAAGGTCAATATTTTAAATGGAGGTGAAAATGAGTTTAGGACCATGGCAATTGTTTCTAGTCTTAATAATAATTTTAGTTCTGTTTGGTGCAGGCAGATTACCGCAAGTTATGGGTGATTTAGGAAAAGGCATCAAAAACCTTAAACAGGAGCTTAAGGACTCAGAAAAATTATCGTCTAACGAACCAGATCGTTAGCGTCCTCATACTTCGTGACATGCACCTTAGTGCATGTCATCTGTTTAAAAACTTAGTCAGGTTAAAGAATGAAAGAGATGAAGTATTGGTATGAAATAAATAACAAATATTGAAATACAGCAACAACTATGTTAGCTTAGGAGGAATATTTTATTAAAAGATAATTGTGCAAAAAAGTGAGAAACTAACTAAAGATAAAAAACTAGCTTCTGATATTCTAAAAGAGGTTGCAGATACCAATAACAATGATAGCAATAAAGTAACTTTGTTTGACATTAAAACAGCTTTGCATGAGCGCGGTTTTGGTATTTTAATAATCATCTTCTCCTTGCCGCTATCGGTGCCTATACCGGTTCCACCTGGTTATACAACTATTCTTTCTATACCTTTAATCTTATTCTCACTGCAGCTTCTATTTGGATTTGATTCTCCTTGGATGCCCAGTTGGCTAGAAAGAAGATCTTTTCAGCGTTCAACACTAGCTCTTGTGGTAGAGAAAACTTCCCCTGTATTAGAAAAAATAGAAAAATTCATGAAGCCAAGACTGTCTTTCATTTTCTATGGGCCTGGTGAGAAGATTCTGGCTTTTATGATGTTGCTTTGTGCAATAATAATAGCTCTTCCATTACCTTTTACTCACTTCCTTCCTGCAATTGGCACAACTCTTATTTCACTTAGCATTATGAGTAAAGACGGGTTTCTATCCATATTGGGAGTTTTAGTATCGTTGTGCGCGTTGTTGCTTACTCTTGTTGTAATAGTCAAAGGACCACAACTTATAACCGGAGCACTTTCTCTTCTTAAAAGCTTTACAACACTTTAACAAAAGAACGAATTACTAGCGCAAAATGAATAATGCATATTGAAATAAAACAATAATTGTGTTAAGAATTATTTTTATCAAAGGTTTTTCATGTCAAAAAATGATAAGTTGACTAAAAGTGATAAATTAGCTTCTGATATTCTAAAAGAAGTTGCAGATACCAATAACAATGATAGCGATAAAGTAACTTTGTTTGACATTAAAACAGCTTTGCATGAGCGCGGTTTTGGTATTTTAATAATCATCTTCTCCTTGCCGCTATCGGTGCCTATACCGGTTCCACCTGGTTATACAACTATTCTTTCTATACCTTTAATCTTATTCTCACTGCAGCTTCTATTTGGATTTGATTCTCCTTGGATGCCCAGTTGGCTAGAAAGAAGATCTTTTCAGCGTTCAACACTAGCTCTTGTGGTAGAGAAAACTTCCCCTGTATTAGAAAAAATAGAAAAATTCATGAAGCCAAGACTGTCTTTCATTTTCTATGGGCCTGGTGAGAAGATTCTGGCTTTTATGATGTTGCTTTGTGCAATAATAATAGCTCTTCCATTACCTTTTACTCACTTCCTTCCTGCAATTGGCACAACTCTTATTTCACTTAGCATTATGAGTAAAGACGGGTTTCTATCCATATTGGGAGTTTTAGTATCGTTGTGCGCGTTGTTGCTTACTCTTGTTGTAATAGTCAAAGGACCACAACTTATAACCGGAGCACTTTCTCTTCTTAAAAGCTTTACAACACTTTAACAAAAGAACGAATTACTAGCGCAAAATGAATAATGCATATTGAAATAAAACAATAATTGTGTTAAGAATTATTTTTATCAAAGGTTTTTCGTGTCAAAAAATGATAAGTTGACTAAAAGTGATAAATTAGCTTCTGATATTCTAAAAGAAGTTGCAGATACCAATAACAATGATAGCGATAAAGTAACTTTGTTTGACATTAAAACAGCTTTGCATGAGCGTGGTTTTGGTATTTTAATAATCATCTTCTCCTTGCCGCTATCGGTGCCTATACCGGTTCCACCTGGTTATACAACTATTCTTTCTATACCTTTAATCTTATTCTCA
Source organism: Wolbachia endosymbiont (group A) of Udea olivalis (assembly GCF_964028365.1). Classification (NCBI taxonomy): domain Bacteria; kingdom Pseudomonadati; phylum Pseudomonadota; class Alphaproteobacteria; order Rickettsiales; family Anaplasmataceae; genus Wolbachia; species Wolbachia endosymbiont (group A) of Udea olivalis. Next base: position 511,433 of record NZ_OZ034773.1, on the reverse strand, counting down.
CTGCAGCTTCTATTTGGATTTGATTCTCCTTGGATGCCGCATTGGTTGGAAAGAAGGTCTTTTCAGCGTTCAACACTAGCTTTTGTGGTAGAGAAAACTTCTCCAGCATTAAAAAAAATAGAAAAGTTCATGAGACCAAGAATGTCTTTTATTTTCTATGGGCCCGGTGAAAAAATTTTAGCTTTTATAATGCTGCTTTGTGCGTTATCAATAGCTCTTCCACTACCTCTTACTAACTTCATTCCTGCAATTGGTACGACTCTTATTTCGCTTGGTATCATGAGTAAAGATGGGTTTCTATCCATATTGGGAGTTCTAATATCATTGTGTGGGTTATTGCTTACTCTTGTTGTAGTAGTCAAAGGGCCACAACTTATCATTGGGGCATTTTCTTTTCTCAAAAGCTTCGTATATGGTTAGGCTTTACAACACCTTAACAAAAAAAAAGGAGCTTTTTACACCTATCGATAAAGATCATGTGAAAATGTATGTTTGCGGACCAACAGTATATGACACAGCACATATAGGCAATGCACGGTCTGTTGTTGTGTATGATGTGTTATTTCAGCTACTTAAGTTTTGTTATGGCAAAGTTACCTATGTGCGTAACATAACCGACATTGATGATAAGATAATTAATGCAGCAAGTGAAAAAAATAGCAACATAGAAAGTATAACCACATATTACATTAAAGCTTTTCATGATGATATGGAAAGCATAAATTGTAAAAAACCAACATACGAACCAAAAGCAACGGAAAACGTAGATTACATTATAAAATTAATTGAACATTTGCTGCAATCAGGCCACGCTTATGAATCTGACAAACACGTGTATTTTAATATAGAATCTTACCATGAATATGGTGCTTTATCAGGAAAAAAAACTGATGAATTGGTTCCAGGTAGCAGAGTTGAAGTTAATGAAAATAAAAAGCACCCTGGAGATTTTGTGCTGTGGAAGCCTGCAAATGATATTGACTACAAACTTTCAAGTTATTGGAATAGCCCATGGGGAGAGGGCAGACCTGGATGGCATATAGAATGCTCAGCAATGTCATATGCTTACCTTGGCAAAGATTTTGATATTCATGGTGGCGGCATAGATTTACAATTTCCTCACCATGAAAATGAAATTGCACAGAGTAAGTCTGCATTTGCTGGATCAATGTTTGCAAAATACTGGATACATAACGGCTTTCTTACAGTAAATGAAGAGAAAATGAGCAAGTCCTTATTTAATATAGTCAAAGTAAGAGATTTGCTAGATAGTGGAATAAAGGGTGAAGTAATACGCTATGCACTGCTCAAAACTCACTACAGAAAACCACTTGATTGGACAGAAAACGTTATTTCTGATGCACAGGAAACCTTAAATAAATTTAATCGGTTATTACGTGGTTTAGATACAATAAGTATTGATGAAAGTAACGCAGAGATTTCTAAAGATTTTATAGACGCTTTAAAAAACGACTTAAACATTCCTGAAGCTCTAGCTATATTACATGAAATGGCTGCAAAAATTAACAAAATGAGTAATGAAAGTGAAAAGCTTAAATTAACTGAGAGTTTTGTTAAGAGCGCCAGATTTATTGGTCTTCTTGAGTCAAGTTATCAAGAGTGGTTTACTGCTGGTGTGAGTCATCAAGAAATAGAAAGATTGATAGATTTAAGAAGAGCAGCAAAACAAAATAAAGATTATAATACTGCAGACAAAATAAGGGACCAGTTGAAACAAATGGGGATTACAATTTCTGACAATGAAGATGGTACAACAACCTGGTAAACTCATATGGAAAACTACTTCCTGTTATTCACAGATAGTCTAGTATCGTCGTTAGTTTTACCCATACATCAAGGTTTTGTGTTCAATACCATGCTTTATTTCAGGTCGTATTACACTCCACTACTTATGTTATTTTTTGGAGTACTAGGATCAAGCCTTGGTGGAATAGTTAACTGGTATTTAGGTAGAATAACAATCTCTATACGAAAATCATACCGCAAACTAGAGAACGAGCATAAAACACCAAAAATCGTAAAAAATCTACTGATTTGTGCAGTTACATTACTTTCATGGGTGCCGGCACTTGGAAGTGTGATTCAAATTTTATCAGGTTATTTTAAGTTAAACCTTTATATCCTTGCCCCTTTAATCATTCTATCTAATTTCCTCTATTTGTTATATCTAATACTTACTTTTGGCGTATAACAGCTATAGTACTACAGCCATTAAAGCCCAAGTCATAGGATGGATGCACCATGAGCTAAAAGTAACTCCACAAGGTCCCTATGATTGAAATCAGTGGCATAATGTAATGCTGTTCTTCCTTCATTATTTTTAGCGTTAACATCGGCGTTGTGTTTTAGTAGTACTTTTGCTACATCAATCTTTCCATTCATAGCAGCGAGGTGTAGTGGTGTGTTGCCGTCTTTATCCTTAGCGTTAACATCAGCACCTTTTTGAATGAAGTATTCTGTTGTTCCCAACATTTCATTCAAATCATCCCCCCATAATAGACGGTTATTCTTGGCAATCAAGTGCAATGGTGTCCAGCCACGTTTGTCTTTAGCATCAACATCACTACCATCTTCAACAAGACATCTTACTACCTTCAAGTTCGCGTATAAAACTGCCCAGTGTAACGACGTTAGATCATCATTATCTTTAGCATTAACGTCAGCACCTTGCTCTATAAAATATCTTACCATATCAATCTTTCCTCTGATAGCAGCCCAATGCAATGGAGTACCGCCATATCCGTCTTTGATATCAATATCAATTCCTTTACCAATTAGGTACCTCACCGCATCCAGTTTCGCAAACCTAATAGCCTCATGTCACATAGTTTTGCCATTGCTGTACCTAGCACTAACATCAATACCTTTTTCTTTTATAAGGTATTCTGCTATATAAAAATTTTCATTCTCAACAGCCCAGTATAACGCAGTCCAGCCATAACTATCTTCAATATCAACACTAGCGCCTTTATTTACAAGATATTTTACCATGTCTAACTCTCCACTCTTAGCAGCCCAGTATAATGGCGTTTGGTAAAAACAGTCCCTAACATCAATACTAGCACCTTTATTGATCAGGTATTTTACTATGTCCAATTTCCCATTTCCAGCAGCTAAATGCAATGGAGCAATATCACACCCATCTTTAGCATTAACAATCTCACTAAGCTTATCTTGATGTTTTTTCTTTATATATGCTAATAAGTTTTTAATCGCTTTATAATCATCATTTTCAACAAGCAAATGTAAATTAGTATCTTTGTAAAAGTCATCAATCAACCTACCGTGTTTACTTGCATATCCCCAAATAGATGCAACATGAATTTTACTATCTTTCGCTAAATCACCACTGTTTATCAATTCTAGAGCCTTTCTGAGGGTTTTCTCTTCTTGTCGGTTCTCTTGTAATTTTAATCTTGTTACTTCCTGTACTAACCTATGGACATTTAATACACTTTGGTTTTGTTCACCGCCCACCATGGAATATCTCACAAGTAAACGGATGGCTAGCTTTAACTGCTTTTTCTTATAATCACTTACCGAATTTAAGAATATTTCTCTAGCGATTTTATCAGGTGCAAAATAAGCCAAAACATCTAAAATCTCTGAAGCTAATGGTCCATATTGTTCATCACTTCTTACTTTATCCATCGTAACTTCCCAAGCTGTAAAAGTTGTTTTAGTATAGTTATTATCAATTCCTTGAAATATTTTAGACTTAAGCAACTTCTTAGCTTTCTTTTCATACTCTTTTAGGTAATCACTAATTTTAAACTTCTCTATTATTCTCTGATCTTCGATATATGATATTGCTTGTTGTATAGCTAAAGGAAAGCATTGCAACCTTCTTACCAAATTTTCTATCTCCCGATCTTGCGATTTATCTTTTTTTAGTATATTAAATCCTTTTTTAACAAACTCTATAGCGTCTCTTTGTTCCAATTCTCCTAGCTTTATAACGTCTATTCCCTTTTCCAGTTCCTGATCATGCGAGGTAATCAAAATATGAGGCTTGTTAAGATCAGGAGATAAAGAAAATGGCAAAAATTTACTTATCTTTTTGTACTCTTGAACGTTATCGAAAATGAACAGGCTCCTCCTTCTTGCGAAGAAAGCATATACTTCTCTAACAATAGTTTCTATCGTTTTGTCGTTTCCATACTTATCTTTGGGAGAAATACCTAATCTATTTCTAGCTAACCTTAAGAAAGAATCTTTCATAGCTTCAAAGTTTTCAGCGTCTATCCATATAACATTGTCGTCATAATATCTTCTATATTTACAAGCATATTTTCTAGCTAACTGGCTTTTTCCCATCCCCCCAGGACCACTAATAGACGTTATGTATGAAATTACAGCACCTTTGGGATTGCGTTGTAGCGAATCATGTAGCATTCCCAAATCCTCATCTCTTCCTGTAAATAGTCTGACTGGACCTCTTACATCAAACCAAACCGCTCCTAAAATTTCCTCTCTTATTTCTTCAAGAAGAGCTTTTGCTTTCTCATATGATAGAAACTCCTCTTCTTCTTTCTCCAGCAAAATCAGCACTTCTTCCTGGTAACGGCTGTAAAAGTGCTTTGCATCAGTATTGCTGAATTCCTTGCCCAATTCACTCTTAATAATTTCACTAAGTTCAGTTCCGCTTGGCAAATTGACTGCAAATACTAATTTATTTAAAAAGTCTTCTATTTCTTTATTGCTGACTTCTCTACCTACCTCACGCTTTACAAAATCCTTATTTTCCTGCAAATATGAGATAATACTATTATCAAATTTATATCTTACACCATCACCTACATCCAGAAACTCATCTTGTGTGTCTATTCTTATGACTGAAATTTCCTTTCCTTTATTCTTCCCACTCGGCATCATTCTCAGCTTTCTTACTGGATGCGATGTCGAATCCGCGGAATCAAAATCATCATTTGTAATAATGACAAAATCCTCTATTTCACCCTCAAACTCTCCACTACTTTTGATCTTTAAATAAGCAATGAGATATTTTATTAAGCCAAACGCACCATCCTTTCCCGGTGTTAATAAGTCACCTATGCTGATCTTTTTGTGCCTACCCTGCCTGTGCTTGACTTGTATGAATCTATGTACTATTTTCCCATCTTGTTCATACCGAAGAACAATATCATCAAAATCCTTAGCTGATTTTTTCTCTGTGAATAGGCGGAAAGAATACTCTCTATCTACTGCATGTTTAGGAAACAGCATTAGCCATCTCGCTTGATACATAATACCATGAAAGGTGCGCTTAACCGCCAAGCAGGATAATCTTACAGGCACCTCACTCTAATCTCTCACTCAAAATTGAATTCACAACATCAGGGCTGGCTTTTCCCTTGGTGAATTTCATGACTTCACCAACAAAGAAACCATATAATTTTGTTTTACCGCTTTTGTATTCTTGAACTTTATCTTGGTTGCTATTGATGATTGTGTCGATAACTTCTGATATTTGACCTCTATCGGTTATTTGCTTTAGGTCCTGCTCTTCTATGATGAGAGATGCAGGTTTGCCAGTTTCAAACATAATATCAAAAACTTGTTTACCAAGTTTAGCAGAGATTGTTCCATCAACGATAAAATCTAAGAGTTCGGACAAAGCATTTGCTTTGATTGGGGAGCTCACAATATCAATATTTGCTTTATTTAAACGACCGAAAAGCTCTACAGTTAACCAGGTGACCGCGAGCTTTGAATCATGTTTTTTTATCAATTCCTCAAAGTAATCAGCAATCGCCTTATCGGAAGTAATGACGTTTGCATCGTATTCGTTGATACCTAATTTTTCAATGTATCGCTGCTTTTTCTGCTCTGGCAACTCAGGTAAAGATGATTTAATAGAATCGATTTTATCCTGGCTTACCTCAACAGGTAATAAATCAGGCTCAGGGAAGTATCTATAGTCGCTTGCATCTTCTTTGTTTCGCATCACTTTTGTTTTTCCCAAAGCGACATCAAACAATAAGGTATCTTGACTTATTTCTTCTCCACTTTCTAAAATTTCAATTTGTCTTTGTATTTCATAGTCTATAGCTTGCACAATATAACGTATCGAGTTCAGATTTTTTATTTCACAACGAGTGCCAAATGTACTACTGCCTTTTAGGCGAACAGAAACATTTGCATCACAACGAAGTGATCCCTTTTCCATATCACCATCACACGAACCAATGTAACGCAAAATCTGCCTCAATCTTTTCATGCATTCTGCAGCTTCTGCAGATGAACGGAGATCTGGTTCTGAAACAATTTCCATTAAAGCAACCCCTGCACGATTTAAATCTACATAAGTTCTGCTTTCCTCATGAACGCTCTTTCCTGCATCTTGCTCTAAATGAATTCTCGCAATTCTTATTTCTTTTTCATTGTCGTTGATAAATACTCTACCGTTTTTAACTATTGGCTCAAAAAACTGAGTTATCTGGTAACCTTGTGGTAAATCAGGATAAAAATAATTTTTCCGATCAAAGTAAGAATACTTATTAATTTCTGCAGAAAGTGCAAGACCAGTGCGTATTGCTTGCTCTATGCAGTAATAATTTAGTATTGGCAGCGTACCTGGCATTGCCGCATCAACTAGAGAAACTTGAGTGTTATGCTCAGCACCAAATTCCGTTGATGAGCTAGAAAATAGCTTCGTATTAGAAGAAACTTGAGCGTGTACCTCAAGCCCAATTACCGCTTCCCAATCCTCTTTCGTCATGTATTTTATTTAAATGATAATCTTAATATTCTGCAAAATTAGCACAAAAAGTCAAAACAAAACTCATGTTAGCTAAGTGGTATGCAGATTGTTTTACCCATAGAAACGGGTTAAATGCAAAAGATTACTTGACAAGCTTCGCCAGCCCTCTTATCATAAAATTGAAGCTATTTATTTATCTTCTCTGTACAGATTAAATGACAAAAAAACTCACGTATCTGGCGTCTCATGTTTAATTTTTTGCACTATGTGCACCTTATGTCTTTATAAAACTTCTACCTACATAAGCTGAAACGCGCTTATAAAGCGTTTAAAACATAAAAAAACGCCAACTTAAAAAATGGATAGTGAATAACTAGCTACCCTAGGGTTTCTTTTGCCTTTTTTTCTGTTTAGTAAATTTCTTAACGTTTATAATTTAGATTAGTTGGGGTTTAAAAGCAACTGAATCGCGGTTATTAAGTGTTTAGAATAAAAAAACGCCATACTTGAAAGTATAATGTAAGTAATTAGCCAACCACGGGGCTTCTTTTGCCTTTTTTTTCGTTTGGTAAATTTCTTAATGTTTGTAGCTAAACGATAACCGTCATCCCGCTACTTGTTAGCGGCCGAGATACCGCGAATGAATTGCGGTATGACGTAGGATTGCTGTCATTCCAGTGCCAAGCACTGGGATCCAGCCTTTATTATTTGGTTGAAATTAAGTCTTCTGGATCCCAGTGGGCTTTGTTGCATCGCTAGCTATGATGGATTAAAGATAAAAAAGGTGGAGAATATCAGTAGCTTATTATTCTGGTATTTATAACAAGAACGGTCAGTGAATACCTAAATTTGAGTAAAAGAAATTTCACTACCACTCACTAATCCGGCTAAAATTCAAGAATTTCAATGCTTTAGCTATTTTCAATAGAATTAAATTTATTAATATAAATAATAAATTACTATTCTTAAATTTGATCAGATTGATTGCAAAAAAACAAGATTTTCAATAGGTTGCTTATAATCCTAATTATAGTTAGCCTTTCATAAGTAGCGATGCAACAAAGCCATCCCAGTGTCAGCTACTTGGATGACACCATTCTTTTTCCTGGATTCCAGTGTCTGGGCGCTGGAATGACATCCTCCCTTGTGGAGATTGCTCTCAAATCACAATGTTCGTACAGCTATGCAAACACAAAGGTGTCATTCCAGCGCGTGACGCTGGAATCCAGTTGAGCTATTTCAACAAAAATACTGCATTTTGAGATGAACGTCTATTCTCACCAGACTTATTTACAAGTATAACAATTAAAGTCTGGATTCCAGTGTCAAGCACTGGAATGACATCATAGGGGCACTGCCCTTTTGGATGGAAACCAGTGTCAGCTACTTAGATGATACCTTTTTTCTACTTAGTTTGGGTTATGCAAGAAGTCTATTGCATTCCTGAGCAATTTGATTCATTATTCTTTTTGTAAAAAATTTTCTTAACTTTCTCTCCACTTTTTTGGTAAGGTCACTTTAAAGGAAGTCTAATAGATGCTACATAGAAATCCAGATGAGTTTCTAAAGTCTATTCCAAAAGATAAGCGCATAATGTGCCTTGACATGGGAGAAAAGCAAATAGGCATAGCATTTAGCGATAAAACACAGCTCATAGCCACAGCTCATAGCATATATCACAGAAAAAATATGAGCAAAGATTTAGGTTATCTGCATAGAATATTCAAAGAAAATGAATCTGGATCAATGGTAATAGGACTACCATTAAAAATGGACGAGCAAGAAACTAAATGGTGTAAAACTATAATCCAATTCGCAAATAAAATAATAAAAAAATATAAAGTAAATATATACTTACAAGACGAAAGCTTCTCAACATCTATCGCAACTCATACACTAAAAATTACTGGAATATCAATCACAAAATCGAAAAAAATAGATGATAAAATCTCCGCATGTATTATTTTGCAACGAACGTTAGACAAGATAAATACAATCAAATAGTTTTTCCAGATCTGGAAATCTTCAAACTGAATCCCATATAAAAGTTACTCAACAAAACAAGAACCTTTCGTATAAGCATGACAAATTGCTACAGCAAGAGCGTCAGCAGCATGGTGGCATTTTATACTCAAATTTTTAACTATTTGCTTCACCATAAATATCATCTGATCCTTATCAGCATGGCCATTTCCGGTAATGCTTTTTTTTACATAGTTTGCATCATATTCATTCATAGTTAGCTTTGTTATTTTTAACGCTAAAATTACAACCCCTCTTGCATATCCTAAAGTTAGTGAAGATTTAGGATTTTTATTAACAAAAATTTTCTCCACCGCAGCTTCATTCGGAGAGTATAGGGAAATTACTTTCTTTAATTGTTCAAAAATTGTATGTAGGCGTTCACCTGTACCCAATTTACCATCAGTTGATATGGTACCGCCGCCCAAAAATTCAATATTATTTTTTTCGTTCAGGCTGATAATGGCCCACCCAGTCTTGCTTATTCCTGGATCTAGACCTATTATTTTAACCACTTAATAAACGCTTAACCAATAGACAAACAAAAATAAAAATATCCAGACTACATCTACAAAGTGCCAATACCAGGAGGCAAACTCAAAGCACAAATGGTCCTGAAGTGTAAATTGGCCTTTCCGTGCTCTAAATAAACACACTGATAAAAATATTATTCCTATTATAACGTGTGCGCAGTGAAAACCGGTAATCATGTAAAAATTGGATGTATAAATAAGCTTTTCTCCTGTTTCTTGTAGAGAAAAACTCGCTTCATGATACTCTATTGCTTGCACTATTATAAAAAAAACTCCAAGCAATATAGTTATGGACAGCATTTTAATCATGCTCTTTTTATCATTTTTAAGTAAAGAGTGATTTGCCCAAGTAATTGTTGTACCAGAAAGCAATAATATTAATGTATTCATGAATGGTAGTGACCACGGATCAGGTGGCAAAATTCCCTCAGGGGGCCATTCAACTTTTTTTGCAGGAGAAAACGCCTCAAATAAAAAAACTGGATCAAGCCAGGCTTTAAAGAATGAACAAAAGAACACTATAAAAAATACGACCTCCGAGAGAATAAACAAGTACATTGCAAATTTGAGTCCATGTTTTACAATGGCAGTGTGACATTTGTCATAAATGGCCTCCCTTATTACATCTCTCCACCAATAAAACAGCACCCCTGATACTGCGGAGATTCCCAAAACTAAACAAAACATTCCGACAATTTGTTTATGAAGCGCGCCAACTAATCCAAGTGCAAGAATAAGAATTGCTGCTGATACAGCAATTGGCCAAGGGCTTGGATCCACTAAATGAAAATCATGTTCTTTATTTTTCATAGCATTTTAAAAAATACTTATTAAGGATACAAATTAGCTTAAAATTGTCAATGTTCCTTAGGAAATTGATTGAATCTTGAAAAATTATATGCACCGTTCAAAAAATCTAACACAAATTGTGCAGTTATTCTAAACAACTCAAGCATTCTGCTCTTTTCGTTTTCTCTTGCTCTGCTGAAATATCCATCAACAATATTTTCCAAAATAATGCATCCAGACTTTACTGAATCACTGTAACAAAAATTAAACCAATCCCTATATCTATTATTTTTCTTGAATCTATTTTTCATGCTATCAACGACAGTCTCGTATATAAACATGCAAGAATACAAAACCGTCATAGCCTCATAGGTATTACTATGCGAGATGGATAAAAGAAAATTAGTGAAATTAAAACACTCAAGAGATTTCTTTTCGCAACTTATACCGTACATAGTAAAGTAGTAGTCATATAACATTCTATTAACAGTCACTACTCTTTGGGCTACTTCAGCAAGCGAGATAATACTACTATAATCTTCCATTTTGGATGCAGTAATTAAGGTGGTACGAATATAATCACCTAAGAACAACGTCTTTTGTTGAGCATAGAATTTGAAGTTCTCTATATTTAGGGTGTTATTCGCTAACTCAACATTAAAAGGATGCTCAATTATATCCTTTAAAAGATTTGACCCGTAACAGCTCCTAATTATGCCACTGAACACTGTAGTTATCGATAAAAGATCAAGTTAACGTAAATAATCCGCTGCTAATATTCTTTGCTAGATATATTAGAGTAATATGCCTCATCCCAAAACATTATTTCTAATTCCAGCCCTTTCTTAAAAAACTCATACATCCTCTTTTTTTCACAGTCACTAGCTTTTTTATATAGCTTATTTGTAATATCAGTAACCTCATCAATTACAGCATTTACTGTTTCGCTACTATAAATGTTGATCCACTCTTTGTATTTGTTATTTTTAACCCCTTTAGTTGTTATCTCATTTACCATATGGCGTATAACGATTTGGTATATGTTAAAGCAAGAATAAGATGCTACTAAAGCTTCATTAACAGAATTGTGATATGCGGCACTCATGAAAAAGTCAGTAAAGGCAGAACAAGCTCTTGACTTTTTGTGATCATCAGATAGATCACAATCTTCAAAATATTTTTTATACTGTTCTCGAACATAAAATGCTCCTTGTGCCAAATTGATTAAACTACTCATCATTTCAATATCATCAACTCTAGCTGCAACAATTAAAAAAGCACGAGCGCAATCTATACAATACAGAAAATCCTGCTGAAGGTAGAATTTGAATTTTTCATAATCTAATGTATTATTTATCAATTCAACATTAAAAGGGTGTTCTTTTATTTTATCAATAAGATCAGAAAACTCTTTTACAATTACGTTGTACAGTTCTCCTTCTATTTCGTTATACACTTTATAAGCCTCACAATAAAAATTGAATATAAAAATTATTACTAATATGGTATAATTATTATGAAAAAGCGTGCTATGCTTTAACAATAAGCTAGTATATAAATATGAGGCTGTAAATCAAAAATTTTAGCAATCTAAAGAAATTTTACTATTACCTTCTATATTGAATTCTCTACAAAGATCAGCAGATAAGTCCATGTTTTCCCAAGAAAATCCACCGTCCCTTTCCGACTGTTTACCAAAATGTCCATAACAGGCTGTACGTTTATATATAGGGCAATTAAGCGATAAATGCTTGATTATGCCTTTTGTTGATAAATCTATATTATTCTCGATAAACTTTTTAATTACTCTTTCCTCTACCTTATTCGCACCAAATGTATCAATATAGAATGAAGTAGGTTTTGATACACCAATTGCATAAGAAAGCTGCACAAGACAACGTTCAGCCAAACCTGCAAAGACAATATTTTTAGCAAGGTATCTTGCCATATAAGCTGCAGATCTATCAACTTTAGTTGCATCTTTTCCGGAAAATGCCCCTCCACCGTGTGGAATATAACCCCCATAAGTATCAACCATAATTTTTCGTCCGGTTAATCCACAATCACCAACTGGCCCACCAATAACAAATCTACCAGTTGGATTGACTAAGAGATTTTCCTCAGGACACATCCATCCTTCAGGTAAAGATGAAACTATGTAAGGGTAAATTATTTCTTTTACTTTTGATTGATCCAAATTCTCAGGGTGCTGTATCGAGACAATAATACTTTCAGCACGTACCGGGAGGTTATTCTCATATGCCAAAGTGATTTGTGACTTTGCATCTGGACCAAGTTTTGCTTCTTTAACTGCGCTCATGATATTTTTCAGAATCGAGTGTGCATAAAAAATGGGTGCCGGCATAAGGTTTTCTGTCTCTGTTGTTGCATAGCCATACATTATGCCCTGATCTCCAGCACCTTGATCCACCCCTATTGCAATGTCATTTGATTGCTCATGCAGCAATATATTTACTTTCACTTTTCTCCAGTGGAACCCATCGTGCTTGTAACCAATATCTTTTATTGTATTCCGTACAATACTTTCAATCCTGCTATTTTTGATGTTAGGCCCAAACACTTCCCCAGCTATAATAACGTTATCTTTGGTGACTAAAGTCTCTATTGCAGCTCGCGCAAAAGGATCAGTAAAAAGGTACTCATCAAGTATTGCATCTGAAATTTGATCTGCTACTTTATCTGGATGACCAGCCGCCACTGATTCACTGGTTACTAAATTTTTATATAAACTCATGTTTTTGCTTATACAATATCAAAACCGCTATAGAAAACACAGTTAGTAACTACTAAATGGTGGGTCTGGGAAGAGTTGAACCTCCGACCTCACGCTTATCAGGCGTGCGCTCTAACCACCTGAGCTACAGACCCATGATTTATTCAAGCTGAAGCTTTCATATTATCTGTAGGCACGATATCAATAAAAGTCTTTTTATTTGCTGACCTTCTAAAGCTGACCCAGCCTTCTATTTTAGCAAAAATCGTATGATCTTTACCTATACCAACATTCTTCCCAGGATGGAATTTTGTGCCTCTTTGGCGCACAATTATGTTACCAGGAATAACCTTCCCATTCTTCTTTATTCCTAACCTACGACCCGCTGAATCTCTACCATTACAGGAACTACCACCTGATTTTTTAGTTGCCATATCTTACCTCTTACTTTTGAAGACTAATTTCATTTATACGAAGAACAGTTATATACTGCCTATGACCAGTTTTCCTACGGTAATTTTTTCTTCTTTTCTTCTTAAAGATTATAATTTTTTCCCCCCTGCACTGCTGCAACACTTCAGCTTTAACAGTAGCATTAGATGAATAAGATAAGCCATTATTTGAAATACAAATCACCTTATTGATTTCCACCTCTTTTTTTTCTTCAGCTTCTAACTTCTCTACCTTTATTATACTACCTTCTTTTACTAAATATTGCTTTCCACCAGTCTCAATTACTGCAAACATGATAAATATAAATTATTGTTATTAACTTTAATCGTAAACGATGTCATATACGCTGTCAATATAAATAAAAAGCATGACTTAACGTTCTTTTTAAGCTATCTAAACACTTCTATCTTTCTTCACCCTTTATCTACTTTTTCTCAGACAGTAGACTTCTTGCATAACCTAAGCAGAAAAAAGGCAAATAGTTATTATAGCTCTAAGTTTACCGACACCGTCATTCAAGTAGCCCCTTCTCCTGTCATCCGAGTAGCTGACACTGGTTTACCTTATGATGATGTCATGAAAGTAGCTGACACTGGAATCCAGCCTTTTCATCCAAGACGGCAGCGCCTCCTTCTTCTGTCATCCCAGTGCTTGACACTGGGATCCAGGAAAGTTTGCTTGTGAGCAAGCAAACTAGCATAGAAAGTGGTTACAACATTTTCGATGAGATTATATGGAAAACTGGATCCCAGTGTCAAGCACTGGAATGACATCATAGAGGCACTGGAATGACATCATAGGGGCTCGGGTGACAAAAAAAGGAGCACTGGAATGACACCTTCCTGCCCAATTCATGTTGCTATAAATATTAAGAAATTTACCAAGCGAAAAAAAAGGCAAAAGAAGCCCCGTGGTTATTGTCCGCTTTAAAATATTGGCGTTTTTTATGTTTTAAACGCTTGACAAGCGAAATTCAGCTGCTTTTAATTGCAACTAACCTACGCTGCAAATGTTTAAGAAATTTACCAAGCAGAAAAAAAGACAAAGAATCCCCGAGTTAGCTAGTCTTTTACTATCTCTGTCGAGTATTGGCATTTTTTGATGTCTTGTAACGCTTTATAAGCGCGTTCAGCTTATTTAGATAAAAATCTAGATGTAGATGAAGTTTTGTAAAGACATACAGTATCTATATACTGCAAAAAATTGAATATAAGACGCCGATACATTAAGTAATCCTTACCTTTTAATCTGCAGATTGGCGAAAGCAAATACAATAGCTTCACTGTTATGATAAGGGGGCTGGCGGAGTTTGTCAAGGAAGTTTTTTCGTTTCTGTGGGCTACCTGGATTAATATTATATAGAAAGTCTGCTGCCAATAAAGCCTAAACTTACCAAATACATTTCTGTAGATTCAGATCTACTTGACTTTGGTTTAAAGTATTTTACTGTTTTAAACATTTTTTTTAGCTCGTTACAAAAATCTTTATCAGATTCTCCTTGGAAAATTTTTACTACAAACGTGCCACCATGGCTCAAGAAATGCTTTGCAAAATTGAGCGCTGCCTCACATAAAAGCATAATTCTGATATGATCCAACGATTTTAAACCACAAGATTCGGGCGCCATGTCAGATAAAATTACATCAAATTTTTGATCCTTGAATTTTTCTCTTAAAATTTCAAACTCATTGATAATATCACATTGTATAAACTCTACTCCATTAATTGCGTTCATTGGTTTTATGTCAAGAGCAACCACATTTGCACCTTTCTGAGATGCAACTTGTGACCATCCACCAGGAGAAGCACCAAGATCAATAATTTTTTGCCCTTCTTGGAATAATTTAAATTTGTTATCCATTTCTACCAGCTTATATGCTGAGCGTGACCTATAACCATCCTTGCTAGTTTTTTGCACATACTGATCATTCAAATGACGATGTAGCCACCTTGTTGAAGATAGTTTTCTGCCTCTAGCCGTCTTTACTCTAGTTTTTATTGCTAATACCCTACTTATTATTGATTATATCTTTAAGCTCTTTTTCAACTACTTCTTTTACCAGTGCATGTAGATATTTATTCAGCCATTCTGAGAGCTGAGGTTTTAAAAGAGATGTAACTAATTCTTCAACAGTAAGGTTCGCTTTTTTTTGTTGTTTATGCTGTAATTCGTTTTGCATTTTTCCAAGCAACGCTTTGATCTCTTCCATATTCTCTTTTAAAATTAGATGATCGTTATTTTGCGCTTGTAAGCCGCTATTACTCGCTTTGTTATTACTCATTTGGATATTATCGTACAAATAAATATCTTTTTTTTCTTCTGAATTGTAGCTATGGCCATTAAATTGGTTATTGTTGCAAGCCATTTCCTCACTTTGGTCATCATTATCAATGTCCTCTTTTTCATTATTTTCTTTTTTGCCATCTTCTTCTATTTCTTCTGGATACTCTTCCTCAAGGTATAGCACATCATCATTTTCATCCTTTATTTCTGCTTTATCGTTACTCGCGTTTTTACCCGATATAGCTTTTTTTATATCTTCTAGGATATCTTTTACAGATTGATTGCCTTGTTCATCATGCATAGTGCTAATACCATTAAATTTAGAGGTCTATACTATTTATCATAAAAAGCAAGTTGTAAACACTAATCACATAATTGCTTTTTGCTTCAACTAAGTCTGAACGTGCTTTAAATAATGCATCTTCAGTGTCCAAAAGGTCAGATGTACTCTTTAAATTTAAGTTTACTTCTTGCTCAACTCCTTCCAATGCTAGAGCTGCTGCTTTTTCCGCTTCTTGACTTGCTTTGATAATGGCCTTTGCTGTCAACACATTATTCCAAGCATTTACAACTGCTTGTTCTATATTTTTTACCGTTTCATAATAATCGTAGGTAGATTTTTTTGCATCCATTTTAGCTTTACTGACACCAAAAGCATTAACTCCTCTCTTAAAGATTGGAACATCAAGAGTAAAAACTACATGAACATTTTCTAATAGTTTGTCTACCTTCATACCATCCTCCCCAAAATTTTTGCTTGCACTTAGATTTAAAGAAGGAAGCCACTTGGAGCTTTCAGCAATCACTTCCATTCCGGCTGCTCTTTTTTGATAAACTGCTGCTTTTAGAGATAAATTATTGGTTTTTGCTAACTGTAAACATTCATTTAGCTCTGGAACAGAAGGTAGTTTATCATTAGCTTCAGAAAGGTCATCAGCATCTTCGCCAATCAAATGATAATAAGCAATATTTACCAACTTTAATTTACCTTCAGCATCAACTCTTTCGGATATAGAAGACGAAAATTTTGCTTTTGCTAACAAAACTTCAGCATTGGTTACCTCTCCAAGGGAAAAGCGTTTTTTCATAGCTGACAAATGTTCCAAAGAAACGCGTTCTTTATGTTCTCTGAGCTTTAATATTTCTGTCTTTTGTAAAACATTAACATATGCTTTCACAGCATTAAGTGCAAGCTCTTGTTTTAATTGCTGAAATCGCATCTTTTCTGCTTTGAGAAGATGGCTTGATCGACTGAATGTGGCAAAGGTACCACCGCCATCGATTAATTTCTGGCGCAATGTAAGTTTTTTTTCAGATGTATCAAGATTAAAGTTACTATCGAAATTGTATTGCAAATTAATGTCAGGTAAAAATCCAGCTAACCCAGAAGATTTATAGTGTTTTTCTGCGCTTTTATATTGGTAAAATTGAGACTTTATTTTTGAGCTATTTTTGATGGCTTTGCTTATCACTTCTCCCACATCGGTTGCATAGCAACTTATAGTATTAAAAATGATCGCAAGTGTGATAATCAATCGAAACATTCTAATTCCTATGCATATTGGTTGCGCAGCTCAATTACTAACATAAATTACTTTAATAATCAATAACTAATATTGTTGACACTATTGAGAAATTAAGTATATCATAGCTTACTATTGTTGGATCAAATAATGAAGACTTTTTTCTTAAAGGAGAAACAAATCAATAAAAAGTGGTTTGTCATAGATGCAGAAGGATTAGTGGTAGGGAGGCTTGCAGCATTTGTAGCGACACTATTACGTGGAAAGCATAAACCTGAGTATACACCTCATATGGATTGTGGCGATAATGTAATTATTATCAACGCAGAAAAGGTGCATTTCACCGGAAAGAAGCTTAAAGATAAAATTTACTATAAGCATACAGGTTATTCTGGTGGTTTGAAGAAAACTACTCCAGATAATATTTTAAATGGCAAATTTCCTGAGCGTGTAATAGAAATGGCAGTGAAAAGGATGCTTGATGATGGGCCTATGGCACGTAGACGCTTTGAAAATTTGTATGTTTATTCTGGTTCAGAGCATAAGCATCAAGGACAGCAACCTGAAAAGATAGATTTTGCCTCTTTGAATCGTAAAAATAAAAAGTAATGGAGTAAAAATGAAGAGTTCTACAATAAATAACAATGATTGGTCAGAAAAGACAATTAAATCAGCAGTTGATTCGCTTGGTCGTTTATATGCTACAGGCCGAAGAAAAGAATCTGTAGCAAGAGTATGGATAAAGCCGGGGAGTGGAAAATTTAGTGTTAACAAAAAAGGCGATCTAATTTCTTATTTTAAAAGAGAGTCAGTGTGCCAAACAGTAAAAATGCCATTTGTTGCAACCTCTATGTTAGATAAATATGATGTATTTGCAACTGTAAAAGGTGGAGGGCTATCTGGTCAAGCAGGTGCTCTAGCTCATGGAATAAGCAGAGCTTTAAGTAGCGTAAGCCAAGATTTGCATTCTATATTACGTAATGGTGAGTTCTTAACTAGAGATTCACGTGTTGTTGAACGTAAGAAATATGGTCAACATAAAGCTCGGAAAAAGTGTCAATTTTCTAAGAGATAGTTATTTTATAGTGGTGTTTTTTTGTAAGTATTATACAAATATTTGCAAAAATGTATGATATCCTCTATTTTTGTGATGAATTTAGTTGACTATCGGTGTCAACATAATATGCTATTTATGTGATTTTTTCAATATTAAGGTAATTTATGAGTAAAGAAGATATAATAAAACAATTAAAGGAAGATTGTTCTAGTCAGAATATAGATATAACAAAATCTGATTTGAGCAAGATTCATGATGCGTTTATTAAAATAATAAAGAATGAGCTGCATGGGAAAGGTGAAATACGTTTGCATGGAATAGGAACATTTTCTACTGCTATCAGTCAGGAAAAACAATGTCGTAACCCCCAAAGTGGTGAGATCATGACTGTTCCTAAAAAGACAAGGGTAAAATTTAAAGCAAGCCAAACTCTTTTAAGTATTTTAAATGAGAAGGAAAAAGCAGCAGTTAGTTAGACATTGTCATTTTCATTGTTTTTACTACGCTGTGTAAGCCGTAAAATACAGCTTCGCTAATTAAATAGTGGCCTATGTTAAGAGCTGAGATGTGAGGTATTCTTGTCATCTTCTTAGCGTGTTTATAAGTTATGCCATGTCCTGCGTGGCATTCTATTCCTAATTTATTGACGTACTCTGCAGCATTAGTAATTAACTGTAACTTTTTTTCTGATGGATTATCACAGTAATCCCCTGTGTGAATTTCTATTATGTCAGGTTTTGTCCCTAGCTTTTCAAGATATGTTAGTTGATCAATATTTGGATCGATAAACAGTGAGACTTTTATGCTAGAGCTATGCATTTCCTCTATTATACTAGAAAGTTTACTGTGCATATTCACGATATCCAGGCCACCTTCGGTTGTTAATTCTTCTCTTTTTTCTGGTACTATACTAATCGAATAGGGTTTTACCTTTTTTGCTATTTCAAGCATTTCTTCCGTGGCTGCAATTTCAAGATTTAACTCAGTGCTAATGCTTTTTTTTAGGTTAAATACGTCTTCATCTCTAATATGCCTTCTATCTTCTCGTAAGTGTACAGTAATAAAGTCTGCTCCAGCGTCAATTGCTATTTCTGCTGCTTTCAATGGATCTGGATAAGAAGTTCCGCGTGCGTTGCGGAGGGTTGCAACGTGATCGATATTAACACCTAGTTTCACAATCTACCTCAGAAATTATTTATAGATTATACATGTTATTAGTTTTTTTGCATAGTCATTGTTTGACCTTACCCAGAAAAAGTGGAGAGAAAGAAAGGAGTTTTTTCGGGTAAAATAAAATTTTGGAGGATTAGAAATGGTAAGAGAATATACAGCAGAATTCAAATTGGAAGCTGTTAAACTGGCAAATGAACAAAGAAAGGCAGGTCAAACAATTACAAAAATAGCAAGAGATTTAGGAATAAAGGGTGGTTTATTAGGAAAATGGATAAAGAAACACAACGAAAAAAAGTCGGCAGCAGATGCATTTCCAGGTAGAGGTAACATGGCTCCTTACGACAAAGAGAGGTTTGATTTACAAAGCAAGAGTAACAAGGGAAAGAGACATTTAAAAAAAAGCCCTGGCCAGTCAAAAAGAGTAAAATATTTTTTTATATAGTAACTGCTATAAAGTACAGGAATTATGTAGGATTTTCTGCTAGTGGCTACTATAAGTGGACTACAAGAAAAATAAGCAGTAGAGAATCAGCAAATAAAGAGCTACTAGAAGCTATTCAAAAAATATATCAAGTTTCTAAATGTAGATATGGAGCTCCTAAAATTTATGCTGAATTGAAGGCTTTGGGTAAAAGTTGCAATTTGAAAACGGTGCAAAGTATTATGCAGAAAAATGACATCAGGGCTATACTGAGAAGAAAGTTTAAAATTAAAAAACAACAAACAGATAATAGAGCTGTAGCTCCCAATATACTAGATCAAAACTTTATTGTTGATCAACCAAATAAAGTATGGGATTACTTACATCAAAACCAAGGAGGGATGGCTATATTTGGCAGCAATAATTCTCACGTATGGTAGTTAATGAGTAGTGCAATAAATAAACAATTGGTTATGAACTCTTTATTAATGGCCATTAATAGGCGTAAACCTGTTAAAAATCTACTGCTGCACAGTGACCAAGGTTCACAATATACTGCGCAAGGGTATCAATATCTCTTAGCTGTAAAGAATATAGATGAGTAATAAAGGCTGTTGTTACGACAATTCTGTTGCAGAAAGCTTCTTTAGCTCATTGAAAAGAGAAATACTTATTGATACTTCACAACACTCTGCTCAACAAACTAGAACTGCAATATTTGAATACATAGAAATTTTTTATAACAAACAACGTCACTATTAACTATTGCATTCCAGAACAATTTGATGCATCATTCTTTTTGTAAAAAACATTCCACACTTTCTCTCCACTTTTTCTGGGTAAGGTCAATTGACAACTGTCCACTTTCTATTCCCATGGATTCATATTTTTTGCCTTGACCAAGAAAAAATTCAGCTATTGCCTTACTTTCTCTTGCAACAACTTCTTCCTTAACAATTTTTCCTTTCTCATCAACGATACTTATAAAAGTTTCTTTTAGTGAGATCGCTATAATATTCCATGAGACTGCTCCTACTAATAAAAGTTTAAATTATTTTTGAAGAACTTATTCTACTGAATTCGTTACTTCGTGCTAAAATAATGGACTCCATCATTCAACAGCAATTACAGTATGTTTACCCTTTTTCTTGTTATTTTTCTAATCTATAGTCAGCGTTCAAAACCATATTCGAAAAGTATCTCATATATTTCCAGATTTTTTTAATGCTGTTTATTTCATCCTCAACATTGCCTCTACCTTTATGAACTAAGTAGCAGCATTAAAAATTATAACGTATTCCTACTTCTAGAATCGCGTCCGGTATTTGTACTGGTGGTTTAAAGCCACTTAGTTGCCCGCCTGCGGTAATACCAACTGTACCAACTATCTGTGGAGCAATTTCATAATCAACACCGACCTTTAGTTTATAGGAAATAGAACCCAGTATTTTATCTACTACAGATGCCTTCTCTCCAGCAGCTTCAATATCTTTGCTTGCAGGTTCACTTGTACCACTGTTACCAAAGCCAAAAGGTATTACTTGTAGGTATCCTCCTAAACCTCCGCTGACATATAGCTTAACGGGATCAATATCAAGGTTAGGGTAATAACGGTAATTTGCTAATAAGCTAGCCCCCATTTTCTTTTCTTCTTTACCAAACATATCACTTATGTCAGTGAGAACCTCAAGTTCAAACTTAGAGTTTTTGTCATGATGATAACCAAAAACAACGCTAGGTTTTATTTTTAAGCCACCACCCCATCCAGCACCAAAGTTTAAACCTGCATAATACTGATCTTCTGACTTACTTGCACTATTATTAGCTGTACCTGCTAGAGATGAAGTGAGCAACACAGCTAAAGCACATAATCTTTTCATTTTCATATAACTCCTCATACAAAAAAATATATAATGCATAAGTATATATCCTTTATATTAAAAAAGATATAATTGCATGTTAAAAAGAGTATAACCATGAAGTCAAAGATGCGCTACGGATTTTTTATATAACTATATTTACTATCTTATTTGGTACAGCATATACAGTGCGAACTTTGTTTTGATCGATCTTACTGGACACAGAGTCTATCGCTATTTTCTTCAATTCTTCTTGAGGTAAGTTAATTGCCACTTCGATTGTCGCACGCAACTTTCCATTGATCTGCACTGCTATAGTTACCGTATCGTCAACTAATAATGATTCATCAGCTTTTGGCCAAGGTTGACCTCCTATTTCTTGCCATAGGCTTTCAGCTAAATGCGGCATAAATGGTTCGATTACTCTGATTAGTATGCATATACCTTCATTAATAAGAGATTTTCCAGCTGCTACGTCTATTTCAGCTATTAAATTCGTCATTTCACGAAATTTTGCCACTACACAGTTTAATCTGCAGTTTTCCAAGTCATCTGTAAGTCCATGTAAGAGTTTATGAATTTTTTTTCTGTACTCTAGAAGTCCACCCGTAACACTTTTGTTATCATAGTGCATATTCACAGGCTTAAGCTGCATGACCATACGCCACAATTTATTTACATAACGAGAACAACCTTCCACACCATCATCGGACCATTCCATATCTTTCTCTGGAGGAGTGTCAGACAACACAAACAAGCGGGCAGTATCAGCACCATACTTTTCTATGATAAAATTTGGATCAACTGTGTTCTTTTTCGATTTGCTCATTTTCTCGACTTTTCCAACTTGAACCTTAGCTCCTTGTGCAATCAACTCTTTTGCTTCTGCGGGAAATAGCCACTTACCATTTTCGTCTTTATAAGTTGCATGGCAGACCATTCCTTGAGTGATTAAAGTAGAGAAAGGCTCTTTAATATCAAAATAGCCACATTTGGTTAAAGCACGGCAGAAAAATCGTGAGTAAAGCAAATGCAGAATTGCATGCTCTATCCCACCTATATAATAATCAACAGGCATAAAACGATTACATGCATCTTTGTCTATTGATTTATCTTCACTACAGAATGCAGCAAAATACCAGGAAGACTCAAAAAAGGTGTCGAATGTATCAGTTTCACGCTCTGCTTGCTTTCCACATTTTGGGCAATCAACGAACTTCCAAGTTGGGTGTTTATCAAGCGGATTACCACCACTTGTAAATTCCACATCTGTTGGTAGAACTACAGGAAGGTCTTTTTCTGGTACTGGAACAGTTCCGCAGTCTCTGCAATATATGATAGGTATAGGGCATCCCCAATAACGTTGTCTCGAAATTCCCCAATCATGTAAACGATAGTTTGTTGTTTTCTCACCTATCCCTTTTTCTTTGAGCTTTTTAATGATTACTTCCTTTGCTTCACTAACCGTCAATCCATTTAAGAATTCAGAGTTGCACATTATTTCGCCGCCAGTGTAGGCTTCTTCTAGAGTCACTATGGCTTGTGCACCCTTTTCACAAATAACAGGAATAACCGGCAAATCGTATTTCTGTGCAAATTCAAAATCACGCTGATCATGTGCAGGGCACCCAAAAATCGCGCCTTCCCCATATTCCATCAACACAAAATTCGCTATGTAAAGCGGCAATTCCTTATCAAGAAATGGATGCTTGACGTTTAATCCGGTGTAAACTCCTATTTTTTCGTCATTTTCCTCCTTTGCTTTCATGCCATCGATAAAGTCTCGTATTTCTTTGTCCTTAAGATCCTGCACAATAGGGTGTTCTGCTGCTACCGCAAAAAAAGAAGCTCCAAACCAAGTATGAGGAGAAGTTGTAAAAATCTTTAATTTCTTATTTAAGCCAACTATTTCAAAATCTATAGTTACCCCTTCAGATTTTCCTATCCAACGCTCCTGCATTGTTTTGACTTTTTCTGGCCAATTTTTCAAACTTTGCAGACACTTGAGTAAATCTTTAGCGAAATCAGTAATCTTTAAAAACCACTGGGATAACTTACGTTTTTCAACAACGGCGCCTGACCGCCATCCTTTTCCATCAACCACCTGTTCATTTGCAAGCACTGTTTGGTCCACTGGATCCCAGTTAACCCATGATTCTTTTCGATAGGCAAGCCCATGCTTTAAAAAATCCAGGAAAAATTTTTGTTCGTGTTTGTAATAATCAGGCTCACATGTGGAGAGTTCACGCTCCCAATTATAAGAAAGACCTATAGATTTCAACTGTGTACGCATATTATCTATATTCTCTTTTGTCCATGTTTCGGGGCTAATATTGTTATCCCTTGCTGCATTCTCAGCTGGTAATCCAAACGCATCCCAGCCAATTGGATGCAAAACCTCAAATCCATTAGCTCTCTTGTAACGCGCTATCACATCCCCTATTGCATAGTTACGTAAGTGTCCCATATGAATTTTACCAGATGGATATGGAAACATTTCCAACACGTAACACTTTTCTTGTTTACCACTCTTGCTTACAGAAAAATCCCATTTATCTTGATAAAATTTTTCAACACTTTTAAAATCATATTTCATATAAATCCAAATTCAATTACAGTTCATATGCATCAAAGGATCAACCGCTTGGCCATTATGTCGTATTGTGAAACACATCTGTGGATCTTTATCTTGTGTGCTTGATTTACCTGCAGATCCAATTACTTGACCTTGCTTTACTTTATCGCCAATTTCAACATGTATGTTTTTTAAATAGGAGTACACAGTCATGTAATTATCTTTGTGTTCCACTATAATTAAATTCCCATACCATCTCAGCCCTTTGCCTACATATATCACTTTGCCTGGTGCAGAGGAAACTACGTTCGTTCCATTTTGAGCAGCAATTTTTATGCCATCCTTACACATTTCATCAGAAGAGGTAGCTGAACCTTTAACTGGCATTACAAATTTACAATTTACCCCCACATTTTGTGTATTATTGTTATCTTTGTATATCCTATTTATGATGGCTTTTCTACTTTCTTTTTGCACTGAAGGCTCCCTAATTAAATGGTACTCTCTTGTATATTCCAGATCTCTTTTTCCGTAAAATTCTTCGCCTTTAAGCAGCACAGGTGCAGGTTTTTGCAGGCCACAGCCTATTAATATTGCTAATAACATAAGAAATGAGGCTATATGCCACATTTTAAACTCTCACAAAACTCCAAAATTTTAGCGAGACGTAGTGTTTCACGCCTGCTTGTTACTTTCCTCGTTATTTATTTTACTAGTTAAATAGTCCCTCAAATCGGTGAGTTCTTGCAACAAATTCTTTGTGACTTTTATATCATTACCAAATTCTTTTTGCACTCCTTTTATTGTATATCCTTTATCATATAGCATGTATTTTACTTTCTTTATGGCCTCTATACACTTGCGATCATATAGCCTTCTTCCTTTACGCTTTGTAGGCTTAATTTGATGAAATTGACCTTCCCAAAATCTCAAAACATGCTGTTCCAAATGTAGCTCTTCAGCTACTTCCCCAATCGTATAAAATAATTTTTCCTTGTTCATTAATTATTGATTGATTTTTTTATAATTTTTGAAGGCCTAAAAGAAACTGAATTTCTTGCCTGAATCATCACTTTCTCCGATGTATTTGGTATATTTCCTGGTCTTTCCTTCTTTTTCTTAACCAAGAATGTTCCAAATGACGATATTTTTACTATTCCATCCTTTACCAAGCTTGTCTTTATTTCGTCCAATATATCATCTATTATCGAAACAGAGTCTTCCTTTGATAATCCTATTTCTTGGTTTATATCTCCAGCTATCGTTGCCTTAGTTACTGTTGTGTCTTTTGTTGTAACGTGATCCATTATTGATAAATATTACAATACGTAAATATAATATAGCAATCGACTCGAGATTCAGCTACTTTATTTTTTAGAGTATGTCTCTTTTGTTGCATAATTTAAAATACCGGCAACTATCAATATCGCAAATATTGCAAAAAGTGCCATTTTATGATCTGTAAAAAGTGCTAACATTGACACTATAACTCCACTGCCAATAAACATAAATCCATTGATAATGGATGATGATGTGCTGATGTATTTTCGTTTCACAATCTCGCTGCCGACAGTAAAATTAAGCATATGTCCTCCCGCAAAAAACCCGAACATTAACATACAAAAGTACACAACGTGGACTGTTAAATGGCTGTATAGTAAAATAATAATTGAGACGCCTTGCAATAAAGCAAAAGCAGAAATTACATGTTTCCTATTTTTAAATAAGTTTGAGATTCGATCTGCAATTGGAGCACCAACTGCAAGACCAAGCCATAGTATTGCAGTTGCTATACCTGACTCCATTGCATTGAGTTCTGAGTTGCCCAGTAACCTTGGAGCCCACAAGGTATTAAGTGCTAAAAATGTTCCAAAAGTAATAGCACCCACCACTGAAGTTATCCAGATATCTCTTAATTTTAGCACTGTTAATATAGAGCACATTACTGTCTTCATAGAGCTTTTTATTGTGCGCTTTTCTGAGCTGCTTTCTGGAAGTGTGTTTGGACAAAAAAGCGTAAGTACAAATATCAACACACCAAATAGTATTATGCATACAATCAGATTTTTCCAATATGCATCTTCGGCAAGCAAGTTAGAGAACAGTATTTGAATTACCAAAGCAGAAAGGCTTGAAATTGTCTGCACTAGTGAAAACATTAGTCCAAATTGGGCAGCGGAAAAACATATGCTACTTGTGTGAGCAGCACCAATAAAACCAAATGATGCTCCAGTTGCAATCAACACTTGAGACAAAATCAAATGGGAGAAATTGTCACTATTAATAAGGACAAAAAACCCCAAGATCATAGTTGATAACGAGAAAAAATAAATTTTTTTACTGGAAAAAACATTAAACGTTGCTCCACTAAAAAATTGTAAGATGGCGAAAGTCCAAGTATATGCTGAATTAGCCAGTGCAACTTGCGCGATTGTAAGTCCAAGTTCCTTTTCGAGATTTACACTTATAAAGGTATAAATTATCTGCATGTTGCTGAATATAACAACCAAGTTACTAATCAGCCAAATGAACCAAGCCTTAGCTCTGCTTTCCATAAGATTTATTTTTATAAGTAATCTATTAGAAATTTAACACTAAGTCTCTTTTTAAGCTATTGTTTCCTGACTACTGTTATAGCTAACCCAAAAAACGGTTTCCCTACGTCATGCCGCCGCGGTATCTCTAGATCCCGCTAACAAGCAGCGGGATGACGAGCTTATCGTCACACCGCCACGAACCGTCATACCGCGATTCATTCGCGGTATCTCAGCCGCTAACAAGTAGCGGGATGACGGTTGTCAGGGTGTCATGAAAGTAGCTGACACTGGAATCCAGAAAAAAAGAAATATGTATCAGCTACTTTCATTTGCTGCGCCTCGAAAATAAACGTTCATGTAGCTAAGCCATAAATCCAGTATAAAGACCTTTAATCATTGGCTTCGTAGTACTTCTCAACCAACTTATTAAGTAACCTTACACCAAAACCTACTGCTCCTCTTGGACAAATGTCAGTACCTTTCTCGTGCCAAGCAGTGCCTGCGATATCTAAATGTGCCCAGCAAGTTTCATTCACAAAACGCTGTAAAAACTGTGCAGCCATTATGCTATCTCCACCAGAGCCTGCAGGAGCGATGTTTTGAACATCAGCAATCGGTGAATCAATAATTTTGTCATAAGTTTCATTCATAGGAAAACGCCATAACTTCTCATTTACTTCATTTCCTGCATCAATCAGACGGTTTGCTAATTCATCATTATTTGAAAAAAGACCAGCATATTCGTTATTTCCAAGTGCAACCACTATAGCACCAGTTAAAGTTGCAAGATCAATCATAAATTTTGGTGAGAATCTATCTTGCGTATACCATAAAGCATCTGCAAGTATGAGCCTTCCTTCTGCATCGGTGTTCAACACTTCTATTGTTTGTCCAGACATTGAAGTTACTACATCACTTGGTCTTTGAGCATTACCACCCACTGCATTTTCTGCAAGTGCGACCACGCCAATTGCATTTACTTTTGCTTTTCGTCCTGCTAAAGCATGCATCACCCCAACCACAGTAGCAGAGCCTGCCATGTCATATTTCATCGACTCCATACCACGTGAAGGTTTGAGTGATACTCCACCAGTGTCAAACGTTATACCTTTACCAACAAAAGCTATAGGCTTTTGTTCTTTAGAAGCTCCATTCCATTTTATCACTACTAATTTTGGTTCTTTACTACTTCCTTGTGCAACTCCAAGCAAGGCTCCCATTTTTTTCTCTTCCATCTGCTTTTTATCAAGCACCTCGATTTCAAGGCCAAGCTTAGTAAGTTCTTTTTTTATATGATCAGCATAGGATTCTGGATATAGAATGTTAGGAGGCTCTGTTATAAAAGAGCGCGCAAGAAATATACTCTCACCTTCTTGCCTTAAGTGCTCAAATGATCTTTCAGCATTACTTAATTGTTCATCTTTTACTAATACGGTAATCTCCTCTACCTCTGTAATTTTCTCATCCTTTTTAGTTTTATACTTATCAAACTTAAAACTACGCAGAAACGCACCATATGCAACATTTGCTGCACTACCTTCGATTAAAACCGCTGCTTTTTTAATTTTTAATCTGCTTAGCTCACAATATATTTTACCACCAATATTTAATTCTTTATTTTCATTCCATTCATCCTTCTTACCCAGTCCAACAACTATAACATTTTTTTCTTCTGGCAAAGCAGTAGAGAAAAATTCACCAAAACTTCCATTGAAATCGCTAAATTGCTTTATATTATCTATGACCTGTTTTCCTTGCAAAACTCCGCCATCATTTACGGTTTCGTTGTCTTCAAATAAACCCATTACTATTGTTTTAAAATCGGGCGAAATTTTAGAAATTGTTATTTTCATTGCTGGTATCTCCGTTGCAAATAATTGTAAACTGTACATAAAACATAGCAAAAACATCAGTAAGATATTTTTCATATACATCCTAAGTACAATAACACTTAAGTTTACTATGGACTCCCTTACATGCAAGGTTTTTTATCTTTTATTAGAGAACTTATTATATCCGCCCAAGGTAATGTTAAACGTATAGGTTTTTATGACCTGATCACTGTAAGTAAATGGTGTTATGAGAAGGCTTGCAAGCCCATTACTAACAAAATCTTCAAGAACAGGATCAGCGCAATTATCGCAATTATGGTCAGCAAAAAACATTTGCGTTGTGAATTCTGGAAAATCCGGATGTTGAACTAGAAAGTTGATATGTGGAGCTCTATCACCAATTTTACCAGGTGCTATCGTAATAAAATTATAATAGCCAAGATTATTCACTACAAACCTTCCTGATCCAGCAAAATTCAGATCATCCTCTATATTCTTATCGTAATGGTTCACGCCGCGTGAATTCGCGTGCCATATAGAAACTACAGCATTTTGTATTGGTAAGCAGTTTATATCAGTAATTCTACCCACTATGTGTATTAATTCCCCTATTGCACTATTTGGAGAACCAGGTTTTCTTCTTAAATTGTTTGAAGAGTTAAAATTTTTTGGCCTTGCATCAAGGTCATATATTTCTGGAGTTTCAATGCAGTTGAGCAAAACAGGATCAGCTGCAAATAGCGGCAAACTGAATACCATTTGTACTAAAAACGCTAATAAGATATTTTTCACATTCATTTCATTTATAATAGACTTCTTGCATAACCATATAACAAACTTTTATTGGGAATAGAAACGAAAAAATTACTTTACAAACTCCGCCAGCCCTCTTATCATAAAACTGAAGGTATTCAGTTATCTTCATCTGTGCAGATTAAACAGCAAGAAAACAACGTAGTTGGCGTCTTATTTTTAATTTTTTGCACTATGTGCACCTTATGTCTTCACAATATTTCTAGGTTTTTACCTACACAAGCTGAAACGCGCTTATAAGTCGTTCAAGACAGTATAGTACGCCAATTTGCAGGATTAGAGAGTGACAACTAGCTAACACGGGGTTTCTTTTGCCTTTTTTTCTGTTTAGTAAATTGTATCCGTTCAGCGGAGTGGTAGAATAAGGTAGACAAAGTGATCTAAAAAGATAATCATAGAGCAAAAGTGAGGTAATGTGGTAAACCTTTTAGAACTTTGCAAAAATTTACAGCAAAAAATAGAAAAACTGGAAGCAGAGATAGAAAACTTAAAAGCAGAAAATAAAGCTTTAAAGATAGAGAACGCTGAATTAAAGGAAAGGCTTGGTTTAAACTCGAAAAATTCATCTCTACCGAGCTCTAAAGAATTGTACAAAACAAAAAAGGACAAGCCAAAAAGCGAAAGGAATGTTGGCGATCAGGTTGGGTATAAAGGAAATTTTCATGCCACAATGGAAGCGGATAAAGTAGTAAAAATAGAGTTGCCTAATATTTGCGAATGCGGAGGAGAGCTTGTAATATGCGAAAAACCTTATGTTCACCAAAAAGTTGATCTTCCGGAAATTAGGCCTTATGTAGTAATTGGAACATGGTCGTTGTTGGAGATGCAGAAAAAGAAAAAGTAGCAAGTTACCAGAAGGTGTTACGCCAGATACATTTGGTCCAAGGGTTAAGTCTATAATTGCAGCACTCAGCGGATTTTACAAAAACTCAAAGCGTGAAGTGGCTAGTATCATAAATGACATTTTTAATTTGAACATAAGTGTTGGCAGCATATCAAATCTTACTATTACCCACAAATATGAGGTTCGTGAGCAAGTCGCCATCCTTCTGCTAGATCAAAGAGACGTCTCCACCCTTTCCAAAGAGTAATTGGTCCTGGTTTTGGGTCGCTTTTTCTTGCTAAATGACCTCCAAGTTCACGAAACGGCTTCTTTTATAG
Source organism: Wolbachia endosymbiont (group A) of Udea olivalis (assembly GCF_964028365.1). NCBI lineage: Bacteria > Pseudomonadati > Pseudomonadota > Alphaproteobacteria > Rickettsiales > Anaplasmataceae > Wolbachia > Wolbachia endosymbiont (group A) of Udea olivalis. The sequence continues at coordinate 480,943 of NZ_OZ034773.1, read as the reverse complement.
TAGGGGCTATATTTGGACATGGTTTCCTGTGTATTTTAACATATAAAACTTTCCATTCTTCCTCAGCTAATAAGGCAGTACATGGTAATGTTGGGTTAGTTCTTGCAATTGATGTAATAAAGAAAATTCTCCAAGCAATAATGCTCATGACTGTTAAATACCTCATTAATCTTTCTGCTGTTCCAAGTCTACATTCCTCAACTTTGAGACCGGATTTAAAATTTTATGTAATATCTCTATTTTCCATCTAAGGAAATTGTAAGTTAAAAACGTGATATAAAAGAGATAAGAGAGAAAGATAACCCTGCTCACTAGGAATAGCGGGCGTGCGCGACCGAAAGGAAATTGGTATTACAACCGTTGGTATCAAGGTACGCTAGCCCTATCTCTCGATACGTTTGAATAGTTGCTTGGGACATATATATGCACCCGTTTACAATCTTAAATTAACTAAAACTATCGAGGTTTATTATGGTTACATCTTATCAAAATTTTATTGGCATTGACATCGGAAAATTTAAAAATGTCGTTGCAATTCACAAACAGAAGAATGCTGTCGAATTTGATAATAATGCTTCTGGTTGGCAACAATTATTTCAAGAGTTTTCAGATATTCTACCTAATGCTTTAGTGACTTTAGAAAATACAGGGAAATATGAGCTTGGCTTATCACATTTTCTTACCGACAAAAATATTGCCGTGCATCGAGCTAATACTCGTAAAGTAAAAAGCTTTATTTTATCTCACGGAGCTTTAGCAAAGTCTGATAGATCAGATGCAAGAGCTCTTGCTCAATATGGATTTGAACGCCATAGAACTATCTCTCTATTTGTACCTACCTCTACAGAACAATCAACTTTGGCTGCACTTTGTCAACGTCGTGATGATATTACGCAAATGAGAACTCAAGAAAAATGCAGACTTGAAGCACCGGAAAATGATCATATAAAAGAAAGCTGTCAAAAGACCATTGAGTTTTTCGATAGTCAAATAAACGAACTCAATGATACTATACAAAAGATTATTGATGAAAGCCGCGAATTACAACAACGCCAAAAAATTCTTAAAACAGTTCCTGGAATAGGTAAAAAGTTATCACAAGATTTTTTGTGTTTAATGCCAGAGCTTGGTTACTTAAACAGAAAAGAAGTAGCAAGTCTTGCCGGAGTTGCACCGCATCCAAAAGAAAGTGGTAAAGCTGTTGGTTACCGAAGGATTACAGGTGGTAGAAGTAACGTTCGTTCAAAGCTCTTTACAGCCGCTATGGCTGCTACAAGGTCAAAATCTATACTTGGCGCCTTTTATTCTAAGCTTGTTGAAAGTGGTAAGAAGAAGATGGTGGCTATAACAGCCCTAATGCGTAAAATTATAGTAATTGCTAATACAAGACTTAAAGAAGCAATTAATTTGCATACTTAAAAATCTTCACAACGGTAACTAAAATTGGCTAATGAATATGTGCGTCCACACAGACTTAAAGCACATATTCATTAGCTTAAGCAGAAATTGCTGTGGTAGCTGTTTGATATAAAATTCTATTTCTATGACAAACGGGTTTTTATTGCCCATATAATTTGCAAAATTACACAAATAAAAAAATTTTTAAAAAACATAGTTGATAGCAGAAAAAGCACCAATAATAAAGTTAGCCTACGATGAGTTAGACAAGTTTTGCTGGAATGAGAAAGATTTAGTAGCATATGAAGAAAGAATAATGGATCTGCGGAAAGAAGAAGCCATTCTTGAATACAAACTTGAGGAAGGTATAGAGAAAGGAAAAATCGAAGTTGCAAAAAATTTACTTAAAGCTGGTGTATCTGTTAATTTAATAGCTGAATCCACTGGCCTTTCTCAAGCTGAAATTGTACAGCTTAAGCAAGAAGTAGCCTAAGTATCACGTTTTTCAGGGCTTTTTTAGCTCGGCAGTGGTCTGAAAAGTCCATTTTTCACTTTATAAAATGTTTATATTTTACCACCTACTTTATTTGAATAAGTTCTTCTGCCACACTCTGAACGGATACTTGAATCAGGCTCAAGTTGACAAGTAGATGTTATCTTGTCATAATAAATATTTATTAATTTAATCTTAACTTAAGAGGGTATTTATGGTAGCAAGTGATAGTGTTTTAAAAAGGTATGCGTTAGCCTATATAAAGAAATTAGGTAATAATAATAATATTGAAGGGTTTCTACAGTATTGTAATAATACACCGAATTTAACTTGGAGCAAGGAGAATTTTAAAAATGTGTATGAAGAATTTACACATCCAAATTCAAGCAATAGGCACGATACAGGAAGCAGAAATGATCAATATAACGCAGGGAATAACGCACAACCTACAGGCTCTCAGACTACACATATACATGTATACAATGATAGAGGTTTAGATTTTTGGGATTATTTACTACTTCGCAGCCTGTTTGGTGGTCATACTACAGTTATAAATAACCCTGGTTTCAGTAGTGGTAGCCATCAAAGCAGAGAAGATAAGAAAAAAGACTCAGAAGACAATAGAAAGTTATTAGCTTTAGGTATGGTAGCTGCAGTTGTGTGTGTTGCTTTCCATGCTGGTATGTGTTTTTGGTATAACAGCAGCAGAAAAGTGGCTAGAAAAGAAGAAAAAATAGATTACCTGGATAGTAAATTTAAAACGTTCAGAAATATAGAATTTGCGGTTGGCGCTGTTTCTTTGGCAGCTTTGGTAGCTTGTGCTGTTTACCCAGTCTTACCAGTGTGGGGTTTAGTTATCCTTGGCGTTAATTCTCTTGTGTGTTTTACTGGTGGTTTAGCTTTTCATATGAAGCATGAGGAAGAATCAGAAAATATCGAGAAAGCTGAAAGAGCGGTAGATAGCTATCTTAAACAAGGGCATGGTTATGGAGATTCTTCTCGTTATGATGCACCACCTCCTTACTTTTCTCAAGATCCTAATACTACTCCAACTGCTCCTCCTCAAAATGCATTTGATAATCCTTATTTGCAACAGAAGTTTGGGAATTGTAAGGGGTTCACGCGTGATAAAAATTAACAGTTTTATTTTTAGCCAAATTAATTGAATCAAGCTACAAAACCTGCTAAAGTTAACTTTGTGAAAGCACCCTTAGCTCAGTTGGATTAGAGCATTTGACTACGGATCAAAAGGTCGGGCGTTCAAGTCGCTCAGGGTGCACCACATTTTATAGGAAACAGAAGTCACACTTGAAATTAATATATGTAATACCTATCTTTAAAGGTTAAACACTAAACTATTATATATGAGCAAAAAAGACTACTATGATCTGCTGGAAGTAGGCAGAAATGCCAATATTGATGAGATAAAAAAAGCATATAAAAAATTAGCGTTAAAATATCATCCTGATAGAAATCCTGGCAATAAAGAAGCAGAGGAAAAATTTAAAGAAGTAACAGCTGCATATGAAGTTCTGTCTGACTCTGAGAAAAGGGCAGGCTATGACCGTTATGGCCACGAAGGTGCTTCTGGTGGATTTCAAGGCTTTAGCTCTGCAGGAGATTTTAGCGACATATTCAATGACTTCTTTGGTGGAGGATTCGGTGGTGGTGCAAGTAGATCGAGAGCAAAAAGAAGTACAACAGGAGTATCTGGAGCAGACCTACGTTATGATCTTGAAATTACCTTAGAAGATGCATTTAAAGGAATACAAGCGCCTATACATTATGTGACAAATGTAAAATGTGATACATGCCAAGGCACAGGTGGCGAAGGAGCAATTAAACCAGTTCAGTGCCACACATGCCAGGGAAGCGGTAGGATTAGAACTCAACAAGGCTTTTTTACCATCGAAAGAACATGTACTACATGCTATGGGAAAGGAGAAATAATACAAAACAAATGTAAGAAATGTGGTGGAAGTGGACGTAGAAGAGATGAAGTAAATATATCCGTTTCAATTCCAAAAGGCATAGAAGAAGGAGCTAAGGTAAGGATAAGTGGTAAAGGAGAAGCTGGAACAAAAGGTGGAAAAAGTGGAGATTTATACGTATACGTGAAAATAATTTTCCATAAAATCTTTGCTAGAAATAAAGCAGATTTACACTGTAAAGTGCCTATAAGAATGACACTAGCAGTGCTTGGTGGTGAAATCGATATTCAATCAATTGATGGAGCTAAAATAAAAGTAAAGGTCCCTGAAGGCACTCAAACTGGTACCAAACTACGTTGTAGGGAAAAGGGTATGCCATATATGAACTCACATGCTCGTGGTGATTTATACGTACAGGTAATAGTTGAGACTTTAAATCCAAAAAATTTAACTAAAAAGCAAATTGAACTATTAAAAGCGCTTGAAGAAGAGGAAAATGCAAGTGTACAAAAGCAATCTGAAGGGTTTTTTAGTAAAGTAAAAAAAAAATAAGAAATCTGCTAAATGACATAAAGGGGTAACTGTTTACGGGTTTTCATTTAATCCTGCAATTTTTTGATCTCACTCATGGAAAACTTAACAATAATTAGCCAATAGAAACTTCTTAGCTCCTTATAGCCAAAGTGGCTTAGGTTTACCTACAATTTGAAAAACAACAAATTCGTCATTCCGCTACTCGTTAGCGGAATCTATACCGCGAATAAATCGCGGTATGACGTTGGGAAACCTTTCTTGGGTTAGCTATAAAACTATGTAAAAGCAATAAATTTCTTTATTTAAGGTCGAAGTTTTGCTATTCTCAGGTTTTAATAATTTAAATTTAATGAATATAAACAAAAATGAGTTTTTATTTCTTCCGCTTGGGGGAGTAGGAAGAATCGGGATGAATGTTAGCCTATATCATTACCAAGGTAAGTGGATTATGATCGACCTTGGTGTTGGTTTTGCAGATGAAACTATGCCAGGTGTTGAGCTGCTCATTGCTGATATAGATTTTATTGCTCAAAGAAAAAAAGATTTACTTGGAATAATAATTACACATGCACATGAGGACCACTGCGGTGCAGTGCCCCACTTGTGGGAAGAGTTGCAGTGCTCCATATATACAACAAAGTTTACGGTTAATTTTCTTAAAGAAAAACTAAAAGAATTTCGATTGGAAGGTATAGTGCCTGTAAAAGAGGTAGACATAAATGGCAGCATAAATTTGGGTCCTTTTACCGTCGAGTTTATAAATGTAACTCATTCAATTCCTGAGGCAAATTCAATATTAATTAGCACTGAAATGGGTAGTGCACTCCATACCGGAGACTGGAAATTTGATCCAAAACCTGTTGTTGGATTAACTTCTAATATGGAGCGTCTAAAAGAAATTGGCGATAAAGGTGACCTGCTTGCAGCAATTTGCGATTCAACCAATATATTAAGCAAGCATCACCCTGAGTCAGAAGGTGAAATTTATAATAATATTTATAACATAATAAAGCGGTCTAAAAAATTAGTTGCTGTTTCGCTATTCGCTTCAAATGTGGCACGAATTGAAACGATAAGCCAAGCTGCAAAAGCACTAAATAGAAAAGTAGTTTTACTTGGTAGATCTTTATGGAGAATAGTGAAAGTTGCGCAAGATAGTGGTTATTTAACTGATTCTCCTCAGTTTCTTGAAGCAAAGGAAGCAGTAAATTTTCCAAGGGAAGAACTGGTGCTACTTTGCACAGGTTGTCAAGGTGAGCCACTGGCAGCTACCGCAAGACTTGCTGCTAAGAGTCATCAAGCATTTAAAATGCAGCAAGGTGATACCATGATCTTTTCGTCAAAAATCATTCCTGGAAATGAAACTCGTGCGCACAACATGCTCAATGCCTTTATTGAGATGGGGGTAGAAGTTATTACTGAAAAAACAGAGCATGTTCATGCTTCTGGGCATCCAACAAGAGAAGAGCTAAAGGAAATGTATTCTTTAATAAAACCGAAGATGTCTATTCCAGTTCACGGCGAATATATTCACACGCATGCACATGTAAAATTTGCTAAAGAGTGCGGTGTGGCAAAAGCAATAATGATTGCACCAGGTGATATTGTTAATTTGGAGAACGGAGAAAAAGTTGATTCAATTGATGTTGACTACTTTGGTATTGATGGTATGCTGCTACGTCATCCGGAGAGCAGTGTTATAAAAATGCGTAAAAGGATGAGAGATGCCGGAGTTATTGTGGTAACAGCAGTTGTAAACAAGAAAAATAAATTGCTTGCTAAACCAAAAGTATTTGTACCTGGTGTTTTTGAAGTGCTAGAAGATGCAGCTACCATACAGAAAATTGTCAAGAAAGTTGAGTCGTTGTTTAGTTTGCAGCCAACAAAAAAAATTAAAAATAAGATTGAAAGTTCAATATTGAGTATCTTAAAGGAATATTTACTAAAAAGGCCTATAATTGAGGTTCAGATAGAACAGGTATGAAATGAATGAAGCTATTCGTTCATCTGGTGTTATTTATTTCGTTATTTATTCCTTATTTTACAAAAGCTGCTTTATATGTTGATATAAAAAAAAGCAGTGTTGGTAACATTGGTCTTGTTGTATCTAAATGTACATGTAAAACAGCGTTGGAAAGCGAATTAAGCGAAAATATTGCAAAGGTAATAGGAACAAATTTATCTAATTGTGGCTTATTTAATGTAAAACGTGGCGCGGAAGCTGAATCTAAATCTTGGAAAAGCGATACTGTAGTCACAGTAAGTTTAAGCGAAATATCTGGTAGTGCATTAGAGCTATCATTTCGTTTATTTGACACTTTTACAAAAAGAGAATTACTTACTCAGTCAGTTGTTTTTCCAGCAAAAGACTGGAGAAAAATTGGTCACCTCGTTTCGGATGTGATACATGATAGATTAATTGGTGAGAAAGGGCACTTCAACACAAAAATCACGTATATCGCTGAAGAAAAAGATAGCAACTACAAATCTGTGCGTAAAATTGCTGTGATGAATCAAGATGGAAGTAATATAAAATACTTAACAAATGGCGATAGATTTGTGTCAACACCGAGATTCTCACCAAATGGAAAGGGTATTGTTTATATCTCGTACGCAAATGGTAAAAGTTATATAATATTAAAAAATTTAAAAGATAACACTGAATCAATAATCAGCGCATTTGAAGGAGTTGTTTCTGCACCAAGATTTTCTCCCGATGGTAAATCTCTTTTAATTTCCCACTCATTGGGTGGTGAAACGAATATATTATCTTTGGATTTAAGTAGTAAACGAACAAAAAAAATTACTAAAGGTTCAGCTATAAGCACTTCTCCCTCTTTTTCTCCAGATCAAAAGTATATGGCTTTTAGTTCTGATATAAGTGGGAGTCAGCAACTGTACGTTATCGATTTTACTAACAAAAGTAAAAAACCTAAAAGAATTAGTTTTGGAAGTGGAAGATATGCTACGCCTGTTTGGTCGCCAAAAGGAGATCTGATAGCTTTTACAAAGATTCAGTCAGGAAAATTTTACATAGGAGTTATGAAGCCAGATGGCAAAGAAGAACGTCTGCTTTCAGAGGGGCATAAAATTGAATCCCCGGCATGGCTACCAAATGGTAGAGAAATCATTTTTACAAGAACAGAATCACCAAGCAACTCTAAACTATATTTAGTAGACTTAGTAAAGAAAAATCAAAAAATGGTTTCCACTCCCACAAATGCTTCTTTACCGGATTGGTCTTATTTTTGAAAGTAGATCTATTATAGGTTTGATATGAGCCTTATTTTACTTTAATCGCTTATAACCTTTGGCACTACAAAATACCCATGCTCAGGTTTTGTATTGGACAATATCTCTTTTTTAATGTTTTGAGAATTTATAACATCATCGCGTACATGAATGTCCTTGTCTATGCTGCCATAACGCATAGGAGAAACACCTTCAGTATTAACTTGCAATAAAGTATCGTGTATCCAATCCAGCATTGTCAGTTCTTTGGAGTAGTGATCAATCTCGTCATTTGATAACTTAATCCTTACAAGCTGTGCAATTTTAAGCATTTCTTCCTTGGTAATTGTTATTTTTCTCTTATTTGCAAATTCTATTAGTGAAGTAATAACGTCTTCTGTTGACTTAGCTGGCATTTCTACCTCCTTGGATGAAGTGAGTTAAAATATTTACAACCGAAACAACTTCTATTTTACCAGTTTTTTCAAGTTTGTGAAGTATGGTATCCGTAATCACTAATTTATCTAAAGAAGAGGAAGAGATTTTCTCAACTGCACTTCCTGAAAGCACACCGTGTGTGATGCATGAAGTTACGGACTTTGCTCCGTAACTTTTTAAAGCAAGAGCTGCATTACACAACGTTCCACCAGAGTCAACTATATCATCAACAATGACACAATTTTTGTTTGCAACTTCTCCTATTATGTTCATTACTTGAGATGTGCCTGCTTTCTCCCTATATTTATCTACTACAATAATCTTATCACTTAACCCTATCTTGTACTTTTCCTCTAAAGCCCTCGCAAAAGCACGTGCTCTGCCAATTGCCCCAACATCAGGTGCAACAATTGCCAAATTTTCCGTGTTTATAGAGTCAACAAATGCTTCAAAGCAGTTCAAATTAGTTACCGGTACATCAAAGAATCCTTCAATTTGACTTGAGTGCAAATCAATAACTGCAACACTACTTGCACCTGCAGTTTGAATAAGATTTGCAACTAATTTAGCACTTAAAGCAGATTGCATATTATTGTTTTTGATAATTCTATCTTGTCTGCTATATCCATAATAAGGAATAATTACTACTATCCTTTTGGCTCCTAATCTATTTACTGCATCAATTATAAGCAGAAGCTCCATAAGGTTATCATTCACAGGGGGAGAAAGAGATTGTACTATGTATACTTCTTGATTATACAGATCATTTGCTACTTCTACATTTACCTCGCCATCGGTAAACTTTGATATCCAAGCAGATGATGGTTGAACATCTAGCCGGTTAACTACTGATTCCCCTAATTCCTTACTAGCATTACCTATTATTATCTTCATAACGCACTAATTGAGTTTTTAAGATTATACAGAAATTGTAAAATAATTGAAATGTAAGTTTCTTTATCTAGTATTCTTGTCGGCGAATTAGGTATCTCTTGTACAATGACCTGTCATTTTCACGCATTGTTTCAATATACAGACCCAAATTGAAACAACTATACAAAATCCTGCTTATGTTTCAAGATAAATGACTTTAATGAAATATAATTTATCTAGTCATTTGTATCTGCTAACATACTACACTTCCCATTGTAGAGCCTCTGCAACTTACTGAAATTTATAATCGCTTTATAAAAAGTTTTATACTCTTTGCTTAATTGGAGGTGCTACCTCTGCACTTTCTGCTCTGTCTAGGGTACTACTTGGTTTTTCTGCAGTAATTTTTTGAATGCTACCATCTACCTTATTCTTGATATCTGCTCCATATGATCTTAATACTTCAATAGCTTTTTCGTTTCCACTATTCAGCGCAATATCCAAAGCATCCATTCCATCATTATTTTTGTGGTTGATAAAATTCTCTAACTCAAAGATTTTTATATATTGCTCAATGATGAATTCTACCACTTTTCCAGGGCAATTATTAGCGGCAGGAAAGAGTACTGCATTGTTATTATTGTCTTTCTTTGTTACATCTGCTTTGAGCTTGTCTATCAAATACTTGATAATTTCTATTCTGCTATCATCTTCTGCTTCAGTGCACTGCCTAGCAGCTAAAAACAGAGCTGTTCGCCCATTATTGTCCACATCTTCAATATCTTGTCCCTTATCAATTAAGGCTTGTATTATATTTTTGTTCCCATACAAAGCAGCAAAGTGAAGAGGAGTATACCCTTCGGTGCTTTCTCTTTCATTAATCAATGCACCATGGCTAGCTAGTAATTCTATAAATTCTGGCGTATTTGCAAAAACTGCAAAGTGCATTGGTGTTAGATCATCTTTACCATGATTTTGAGTTTTTGCATTAACGTTTGCTCCATTTTTTATTAGCAATTTTGCTATTTCTAATTGTTTGCGTCCGATGGCAATATGCAGTGGCGTACGATTGCGTTCATAATGATCATTGACGTTTGTGCCACACTTTATTAGTAGTTCTGCAGCTTCAATATTACCTTCCTGAATTGCAACATATAAGGAAGCATATCCATCTTTTGTTTCCTCTGTCATACGAAATTGCGAACATGTTAGTTCATATATTATTAAGGATTATTATTAAGTTTTTATTAATACAATATTAATGTAGCGGGATGACGAGCTTATCGTCATCCCGCCGCGAACCGTCATACCACTGCGAACCGTCATACCGCCGCGGTATCTCTAGATCCCGCTAACAAGCAGCGGGATGACGGTTTTTCAAATTATCGTAAGTCAGTTTAGCTATAGCTACAAGTTTCATTCTTCCCTTACAAATAACTTTACTGCGTCCTTTTTTCGGATTCAGAATTAGCAAGAAACGTTCTTGTAAGGTGGTCTACTAAAATTTTGCTTTATAAAACAATGTCTGAACTATGCAATTAATACATTATCAACACAACTGATTCATAAAAGCAAATATTATAACCACGAAGAGAGGAAATGTTATACTTAGTTTAATAAGAAAGACCTTGAGAAAAAAAATGACTCATCAGGTAAACGATTCGAAATTGAAAGAGAAAGATGAAAAAAATATTTTAAAATTAGCATCAAAAATAAAAGGCAAAAAAAGTAGCATTGCTGAAGAACTAGAAAAAATATCTAAAAAGGAAAAACAAAGGATTCTTACTACGGAAGTAAGCAAACATCGGGGTAAAGAACCAACTATTATATCACTTGCTTATGCTATACTACGTAAAGATAGTATAGCTGTTGAGAAAATGTTAAGAGTAGCTAAAGAAAACGGTATTCTGAAAGACATTCTTGACGCAACAACAACTATAAAATATCCAGGTGGTCAGGAAGAAACTTGCACACCACTTACTTATGCCATATTATGTAAAAATAGCAAAACTATTGAAGAAACTTTAAAAGTCTCTAAAGAAAACGGTATTCTGAAAGATATTCTTAACGCAACAACAACTATAAAATATCCAGATGGTCGGAGAGCAACTGTTACACCACTTGCTTATGCTATACTATGTGAAGATAGTATAGCTATTGAAGAAATTTTAAAAGTCTCTAAGGAGAACGGTATTCTGAAAGATATTCTTAACACAACAGCAACTATAAGATATCCAGATAACAAGGAAGTGACTTACGCGCCACTTGCTTATGCTATGTTCTGGAAGGATAGCAAAGCTATTAAAGAAATTCTAGTAGCAGCTGAAGAGAACAGTATTCTGAAAGATATTCTTAACACAACAACAACCATGAAATATCTAGACCGGGAAGTGACTTACACACTACTTGCTTATGTTATACTACGTAGAGATAGTATAGCTGTTGAAAAAGTGTTAAGAGTAGCTAAAGAAAACGGTATTCTGAGAGATATTCTTGACACAACAATAACTATAAAACATTTAGATAGCCGGGAAGTGACTTACACACCACTTGCTCATGCTATGTTCTGGGAGGATGGCAAAATTATTAAAGAAATTCTAGTAGCAGCTGAAGAGAACAGTATTCTGAAAGATATTCTTGACGCAACAACTACTATAAAATATCTAGATGGTCAAGAAGAAATTTACACACCGCTTACTTACGCTATATCATGTAAAAATAGCAAAACTATTGAAGAAATTTTAAAAATCTCTAAAGAAAACGGTATTCTGAAAGATATTCTTGATGCAACAACAACTATAAAATGTCCAGATGGTCATGAAGAAACTTGCGCACCGCTTACTTATGCTATACTACGTAAAGATAGTATAGCTGTTGAGAAAATGTTAAGAGTAGCTAAAGAAAACGGTATTCTGAAAGATATTCTTGACGCAACAACAACTATAAAACATTCAGATAGCCGGGAAGTAACTTACACACTACTTGCTTATGCTATACTGCGTGAAAATAGTATAGCTATTGAAGAAATTTTAAAAATCTCTAAGGAGAACAGTATTCTGAAAGATATTCTTAACGCAACAATAACTATAAAATGTCTAGATGGTCGGAGAGTAACTGTTACACTACTTGCTTATGCTATACTACGTAAAGATAGTATAGCTGTTGAGAAAATGTTAAGAGTAGCTAAAGAAAACGATATTCTGAAAGACATTCTTGACGCAACAACAACTATAAAATATCCAGATGGTCAGGAAGAAACTTGCACACCACTTGCTTATGCTATACTACGTAAAGATAGTATAGCTGTTGAGAAAATGTTAAGAGTAGCTAAAGAAAACGGTATTCTGAAAGACATTCTTAACACAACAATAACCATAAAACATAAAAATAATCAAAAAGTAACTGATAAGTTACTTGCCGCATTACATGATCGCAAAGTTATTCAAGAAATTTTAGACATAGCTAGAGAAAACGATATTCTGAAAGACATTCTTAATGCAACAATAACTATAAAATATCCAGATAGTGAAGAAAAAATCTACACACCACTTACTTATACAATATCATGTAAAAGCAACGAAGCTTTTAATACAACAAGAGCTATAAATCAAGATGGTCAGGAAAAAACTCACATCCCATTTCCTACCGTTTCCGTACTTGATGAAAGAGAAACTGAATTAAAATTAAAAGAAAAAAGACAAAGTAGAAGAGATGAGGGATTAAATTTTAACAATGGTAGTAGTGACAAAAATGTTGAAATAAAAGTTAATGGGGATATCTTGTTGCAGCATAGTAGTGGAACTAAAAATGAAATAAATCATACTGCTGTACGTAATGATGTAGGGGGGGTAAAGCCTCTAATAGAAAGTAGAGTAAATGTTAAAGTACAGAATATAAATGCAGTGATTGCAACTTCTGTGACACTTGAGTTGGTAGCTAGTAAAATAACATGTGTACTGTCAAAACCCACCACTAAATTGGAAGAAGTAGCTATAACATATTTTCAAGGTTTAGCACTATATTTGTGAAACTTAATTTATATGTGCTAAACAAGATGCTGATTAGTTTTATAGCTAACCCAAGAAAGGTTTCCCTACGTCATACCGCCGCGGTATCTCTAGATCCCGCTAACAAGTAGCGGGATGACGATTGTCGTTTAGCCATAAATATTTAAGAAATTTACCAAATGAAAAAAAAGGCAAAAGAAGCCCTGGGGTTATTATCCGCTTTAAAATATTGGCGTTTTTTATGTTTTAAACGCTTGACAAGCGAGATTCAGCCGCTTTTAATTGCAACTAACTTACGCTGCAAATGTTTAAGAAGTTTACTAAGCAGAAAAAAAGACAAAGAATCCCCGAGTTAGCTAGTCTTTTACTATCTCTGTCGAGTATTGGCATTTTTTGATGTCTTGTAACGCTTTATAAGCGCGTTCAGCTTATTTAGATAAAAATCTAGATGTAGATGAAGTTTTGTAAAGACATACAGTATCTATATACTGCAAAAAATTGAACATAAGACGCCGATACATTAAGTAATCCTTACCTTTTAATCTGCAGATTGGCGAAAGCAAATACAATAGCTTCAGTTTCATGATAAGGGGGCTGGCGGAGTTTGTCAAGGAAGTTTTTCGTTTCTGTGAACCACCTGCTAACCGACAGCTAACATTAACTACCGATATCGTATCTGAAGAAGCCCCCTGGCCATTCTAAAAAATTTAATGCTGAGTACAGCTTACTTTTGGCTTCCTCTATAGTGCTCCCTTCTGCTACTATATTTAGCACTCTTCCGCCATCGGAAACTAAGTTACCACTTTCATCGAATTTAGTACCAGCATGAAACACCAACACACCAGGAATGCTTTCAATCTTATCTAATCCTTTAATTACTTCTCCCTTTTGATAATCACCCGGATAGCCTTTACTTGCAACAACTACACAAACTGTAGATTTGTTGTTAAGTTCCACCATTTTGACATTTAACTTTCCTTCTGCAACTGACAACATCAATTTTAACAAATCGCAATTTGAATCAAATCTAGGTAATATAGATTGCGTTTCTGGATCACCGAATCTAACGTTATACTCGAGAAGTTTTGGGCTATCTTTGCAAATCATTAAACCAGCAAAGAGTACTCCTTTATAAGACGTACCCATGTTAACCAATGCTTGAGCTGTAGGGTATATTATTTTTTGGATAATTTTTTGCTCCATGTCCTTACTTATAATTGAAGGTGATGAGTACGACCCCATACCTCCAGTATTTTGGCTTTCATTACTTTCATCAACTCTCTTATAATCTTTTGCACACCCAAGAGTTACTACTTTCAACCCATCAATAAGAGCAAAAAAACTTACTTCTTCTCCAACTAAAAACTCTTCTATGATTATTTCTTCACCTGATTCACCAAATTTTTTCTCCACTAGCATTGAATTTATTGCTGAAAAAGCTTCGCTTTCTGTATTACATATAACCACCCCTTTTCCTGCTGCAATTCCATTTGCTTTCACTACAAGTGGAAACTTTATTTTATTGCTACGTACAAAATCTTTAGCTAACCCTTCATCAACAAAACACTCGTACTTGGCAGTTGGTATACCATATCGTTTACATAGTTCCTTGGTGAAAGACTTCGATCCCTCAAGTTTTGCAGTTGCTTGACTTGGAGCAAAAACATTTATTCCCTCTGCAACTAAATCATCAGCAAGCCCATCAATTATTGGTTGTTCTGGACCAATAACAACCAACTCTATATTTTCTCTCTTGCAAAATTGTGTAACATCTACTGAATTTTGAATATTTACATCCACAAGAGCCCCAAGATCTTTCATAGCTTGGCGACCAGGAGTTACATATAACTCAGTCAAGATAGGAGATTTTTTTAGAGCCCAAAGTAGAGCGTGCTCACGCCCACCAGAACCTATAACCAGAACCTTCATCTTTATTTCCTCGCTTTTCTATATGTCAAAATTATTATTTGCTTATAACAGTATCATTACTCATGTATTTTTGCAACACGTTTGGTATTGCAATCGACCCGTCAGAATTTTGATAATTCTCCATTATGGCAATAATCGTTCTTCCTATAGCTAAAGCTGAGCCGTTTAAAGTGTGAATATATTTTTTCATCTTTTTATCAGTTTCTGAAGAGTATTTAGCGTTCATCCTTCTTGCTTGAAATGCACCACAATTTGAGCAGCTTGATATTTCTCTATATTTATTTTGCCCAGGTAACCATACCTCTATGTCATAAGTCCTTTGTGCAGCAAAACCCATATCGCCACTGCAAAGCAGCATTACTCTGTATGGCAATTCTAATTTTTTTAATATCTCTTCAGCAACACTCGTCATACGCTCAAGCTCATCATTTGATTGGTCTTCAGTTGTGATGCTTACCAACTCCACTTTACCAAATTGGTGTTGCCTTATCATGCCCCTGGTATCGCGACCTGCACTACCTGCTTCTTTACGAAAGCACTCCGAATATGCAGTAAAGCGAATAGGCAGTTCTTTTTCTTCCATTATTTTGTCAGCAACTAAATTTGTTAAAAACACTTCACTTGTTGGAATCAACCTCAATTCGTCGGTAGTTAAATACGAATCGTCAGAAAATTTCGGTAGCTGACCAACATTATACATAGCTTCGTTTTTCACCAAAGCCGGGTGGTACACCTCAGTATAGCCAAATTCATTAACATGCATTTCAAGCATACAATTTATTAGCGCTCGTCCAAGCTTAGCTAACTGTCCTTTTAATATCGTAAATCTTGATCCGGAAATTCTCGCCGCTTGTTCGAAGTCCATTAAACCTAACTTTTCCCCGAGCTCATAATGAGATTTTGCTGTAAAATCAAACTGTCTTTTTCCTCCATATCTTCTCACCTCTAAATTAGAGTTCTCATCTGCGCCTATTGGCACATCTTGCGCAGGAATATTCGGCAAGTTAGATAAAACATTCACTAACTTATCCTTTTCTGCTTGTTCTTTTAAGCTGATTGCCTCTATCTCATTTGTGATGCTTTTTGACAACTCTATTTGCTCTTCACAGGGGCTCTTGCTCATTTTAAGCTTTTTTATTTCCTCTGTGATTTCATTGCGCTGCCTATTCAAATCCTGCAGTTTAGTGGTTAATGATCTTTTCTCGTGATCGATTTCTAATATCTCTTCCGCAGTAGATTCTCTAATTCCCCTGCTTTTCATTGCCTTTTCAAATCCTTCAGGGTTTTTGCGTATATATTCTATATCGTGCATATATTGTGCTATTACTAACATTGTTACTGTACTCCAAAAGCTCTTAATATTCAATATATTCTCATACTACTAAAATTATTATGGTTGATTTTTTTGTTAGAATTTGTTAAAATTTAATTAACTTAGCGTTCATAGGGTGTAGTATGTTGGGTATTACAAAAAATAATCAGAAAGAGAGCACTGACTTTGCTGGTGAGGAATTCGTTATCTACGCTACTTGTGTATGCCTAGCAGCCACATTCGCTGCTGGCTGTTTAGGGGCGGTAATAGGATCCCCTCTATTGACCTTTCCACTTGCTATGCTCATCTCTAACCCCGTAGTTTGGGTTTTAATGGGAATAATTCTTACAGTAGCATACAAAATGGTTGTTGAACCTTTATTTTACTTAGCGAAGAACTATATTAATGGAAAAAGAGCTTCAAAGGGGGAAAAGAGTGAAGAAAAAGATACAGAACTACAAGATTTGCAAGGCAAGACTCCAGAAAAGCAAGCAAGACCGAAAACTCCTGATAGGGATAGTGGTATTTTTGACTGCAAAGAAAATAAGGATTCTTTTGTATATAAGACAAATAAAAAAGAAGATTATAAATTTTGGTTAAGTAATTTTGATATTGCAGAGATTGCAAAAAGTTACTATGGATGGATGCCATATCGTAAAAAAGGTCACAGGGAATTTTCCAAAGGAGTGTTCTTTTCTTGCCTCGATAATCTTACATCTTTTCTGGGGAACCGATTGCAAGAATATAAAGATAAAGTAAAAGGGGATAACAATTTAGTATTATCTTCAATTCTTAACTTAAATAACAATCATTGGGTAACATTGGTTATTTCTCATGATGAAAAGAGTAAAAAGTTTAGAGCATATTATTGCGATTCATTTGGTGAACCATTACCAGAAGAGGTATCAAGTGCGCTACAGAAAACTCTAGGAATAAACAATAGTAGTATTAGAAACTCAAAAGCTAAACAACAAGATGATAAGTATAATTGTGGAATATTTGCCTTAGAGAATGCTAAGAAAATTACAGATATGCTGAAAGCAGGCAAATCGTTTGATGAAATTGATGATCAGCTAAAATATGAACTTAGTTCAGAGCAATTAATAGAGAAGAGAAAAGAATTTGCAAAAGCGTTGAAAAAGGATGAACAAAGCAGGGCTGGCACGCCAAGCCCTGTATTAGGTGGTCCAGGAAATATAAGTCGTAAAGATAGCGGAGTAAGTTTAGATTCAGTAGAAAGTAAGCAAACAAAAATTGTTCAATATAATACTACAGGTGATGGCAACTGCTTTTTCCATGCGGTATTTGGTGATAATAGCTCTGGTCAATATAAAACTGAAAAAGCACAAGATATGAGAATGGAATGGCACAAATTTTTAAGTCAATTTAACTCTTTGAATGATCCAAGGATGCCTGAGTTATTGAAGGGACAGATGCAGAAAGTTTTTGGTGCATTCTTAGAAAATCCAAATCATTTGATTGGTATGTCGGACTCAATAAAAGATTTGGTTCAGCATACAAACAGACGGGTAGAGAAGATCAAAAAAAAGACTAATAAATTAATAAAAAAGTTATGTTGTCTTACAACATTAAAAGAAAATGAAGTTATAGGTGATTTAAGAAGCATTAGTGCTAGTAATCTCAATATTAGTGAAAGAAAATATGATAGAAATTATAATAGTGATACTGCAGCAAATTCTTTTCTCAATGGCAAATCCATTTATAGATCTTATCTAGAGGCAATCAGCAGCCAAAGTTACCATGTTTTCATAGAAGAAATTTCTATCTTAGCTTCGCTGGCTAATATTGAAATTGACGTCTACTATAAAAATAATGGTAATGATGTAAATACATTGTTTCTGCCAAATGCGGGAATGATAAATGAAGGTTATCAGCAGAACAACGAGCTATGGGGAAATAAAGAACAAGAAACGGTATACTTGGCACCTGGTCATTATGAGAGAGCTGAGATAGTAGAGGTAGAGCCTTCTCTTATGGAAAAAGTAAGTTCGGCTATACAAAGTGTTGTAACAGTATGTGTAAATGCGCTAGGTTTGAACACATAGAATATATGTCCCTACAAGTAGGAAATTTGACAATTGATTCTCCAGTTATTTTAGCTCCAATGTCTGGAGTGACTGATTATCCGTTTAGAAGTATTGTGAAGAAACTTGGTGCAAGTTTGTTAGTTTCAGAGATGATCGCAAGCAGAGCTATGATTATGCAAACTCGCCAGAGTTTGCAAAAAGCAAAAGTCGATGCATTAACTGCTGTGCAGCTTGCTGGGTGTGAGCCAGATGTTATGGCGGAGGCTGCAAAATTAAACGAGGACATGGGAGCAAAAATTATAGACATAAACTTTGGTTGCCCTGTTAAAAAAGTTGTAAACGGTTATGCAGGATCAGCGCTAATGCGTGATGAGAAAAAAGCCGCTGAGATAATTGAAGCTGTGGTCAAAGCAGTGAATATGCCAGTTACGGTGAAAATGCGCACTGGATGGAACGATGAAAATCGCAATGCCCCGAGACTTGCGAAAATTGCCGAAGACTTAGGAGCAAAAATGATCACTGTGCATGGAAGAACAAGAGCGCAGCTTTATAATGGTCAAGCAGATTGGAAATTCGTTAGAAATGTTAAAGAGCAAGTGAAAATTCCAGTTATAGTAAATGGCGATATTAAAAATTTAAATGATATTCAGAATGCTCTCAAAGAATCTGGAGCAGACGGAGTGATGATAGGTCGTGGTGCCTACGGTAAACCTTGGCTGATTAATCAAGCAATGAACTTTCTCAGTGGAAGTGAAACTTCTGAGCCAACAGCTTCAGAGAGATTAAGCATCATACTCGAGCATTACGACAATATTCTTGAGTACTATGGAAATGACACAGGAATAAAGATGGCCCGCAAACACATAGGTTGGTACAGTAGCGGGCTTCAAGGCTCATCTGAATTTCGTGTGAGAGTAAATAACATGACAGATAGCACAGAAGTGAAAGAAAATATTATTGGCTTTTTTGGTCAAGAGACACACTAGCTGTACTCAATTCGACTGATCGTATGCCACTACGCTCTCTTCCTCACCAGAGTGTAAATGACAACCATTATCCATCAACCATTCCTCGTCATAAGTTTCAATATCAAAATATTTTTCATATTTATCCACATTATCACAAAGTGAAAGTGCTCTGATCTTATTCATAATCAAACCTGTACCAGCAGGAATTAATCTTCCTACTATAACATTTTCTTTTAATCCACTTAAAGGATCACTCTTCCCGCAGAATGCTGCTTCTGTAAGTACTTTTGTTGTCTCTTGGAAAGAGGCAGCAGAAATAAAGGAGCTAGTTTCAAGACTTGCCCTAGTAATCCCCTGCAGAATAGGAAGATAATGAGTAGACCGTTTGCCAGAGTTACTCATAGCATCATTTTCCCTATCAACTTCCAGCTTGTCAATGCTTTCGCCAACCAAGTACATAGTATCACCAGGATCAGTAATTTCCACTTTTTGTAGCATTTGTTTTAAGATCACCTCTAAATGCTTATTGTCTATACGAACACCCTGCAATCTATAAACTTGCTGTATTTCAGAAATCATATAGTGCGCTAAAGCTTCTAACCCAAGCACACGTAAAATATCATGGAGATCAGGGTCACCATCCATCAATAGATCACCTTTACGTACAAAATCACCTTCATTGACTATTACATGCTTACTTCTTGATACCAAATATTCAACTGGAGAAATTTGTTCATCTACAGGTTTAATTAATATACTGCATTTTCCTCTACGGTCTTTTTCAGAAAACGCTACATAGCCATCTATCTCACTAACAATAGCATGCTCTTTAGGACGACGTGCTTCAAATAACTCTATAACCCTCGGTAAACCACCAGTAATATCACGAGTTTTAACTGACTCTCTTGGTGTTCTTGTAATAACATCACCTGCATGAACCTTCTGGCCATCTTGTACATTGAGCACTGCACCGATTGGTATAAAATAACATGCTTCAACGCCACTTGCGAGTGTCATTACTTTACCATTATCGTCAAGCAGCACAATACGAGGACGTAAATTAGCTCCACCAGAATGCAATTTCCAGTCTTTTACTACTTTGCTTGATATTCCTGTAGATTCATCCATCACTTCAGTGATCGAAATTCCATCTTTTAAGTCCTGATAAGACACTGTACCAGTCTTCTCCGTGATAATAGGCAATGTATAAGGATCCCATTCCGCAACTTTATCGCCAATTTTTACTGACCCACTCTCATCTACATAAAGCTTAGCGCCGTAAGGTACACTGTGCTTCAACTTCTCACTACCAAGGCTATCAATCAACACGACTTCACAGGAACGGCTTATCACAATTTTATTTCCGTTTCTATCTATAATTATATTACTATTGTTTAACTTTATTTTAGCATTAATAGAAGCTATAATATTCGAGGATTCAACGCCTCTAGTCATTACTCCACCTATATGAAAAGTACGCATCGTTAACTGAGTACCTGGCTCTCCAACAGATTGAGCAGCTATAACACCAACTGCTTCACCTATTGAAACAATTTTACCAGTTGCAAGGTCTCTTCCATAACATAAAGAACATACACCAGGACTTATTTCACAAGTTAAAGGCGATCTAATTTTTACAACATCAAGACCTGCAATGCTGATTTGCTTTACTTTATCCTCATCAATTAATTCCCCTGCTTTTACTAATAATTCTTTTGTCACTGGGTTATATATATCATTTGCAGCTGTTCTACCCAGCACAACACTCTCTAGAGATGCAACTATAGTACTTCCTTCAACTGTAGCTCTCACAACAAGACCATTTTTTGTTTTACAGTCATGCTTTGTAACTATGCAATTTTGAGATACATCAACTAAACGACGAGTTAAGTATCCAGAGTTTGCAGTTTTAAGTGCAGTGTCAGCTAAACCTTTACGCGCACCGTGAGTAGAATTAAAGTATTCAAATACGTTCAATCCTTCACGGAAATTAGAAATTATAGGTGTTTCTATAATCTCACCAGAAGGTTTGGTCATGAGCCCTCGCATTCCTGCTAGCTGTTTCATCTGTGAAGTAGAACCCCTTGCACCAGAGTTAACCATCATATACACTGAGTTGTACTTACTATTTCCATCATATATAGATATTGCTTTTAACATATCATTAGCTATCATATCCGTACACTTAGACCATTCATCTATAACCTTGTTATACCTCTCACTTCTAGTTATTAGCCCATCTTGATATTGCATAGAGAATTTCTTAATTTCACCCCTCGCGTGATCAACATGTGTAGCTTTAGTTTCAGGTATAACCATATCACAACGACCAAAAGAGACACCAGAAAATGTGGCATACTCAAAGCCAAGTACCATTAATTTATCAGAAAATGCCACTGTAGCACTTTGACCACAGTTACGATATACCAAATCAACTATACCAGTTATTTCCTTGACTGTTAATATCTGATTTATTAGATCGAAGCCTAGATTCTCATGCTTAGGAAAAATTTGCCATAATATTAAACGGCCAGGAGTTGTACAAACAGTTTTATAGTGAGTTTCACCGCTGCTATTAATATACTCCATCCTATACTTTATACTAGAATGAATATGTAAAGTACCATCACTCAAGGAATGCTCAACTTCACAAAAAGCACCAAAAGATGGTAAATTATCTTCCTTAGGTTCTTGTAAAGTCAGATAATATATACCAAGTACTATATCTTTACTAGGAACTATAATCGGTCTGCCATTAGAAGGACTTAAAACGTTATTAGTGGACATCATCAACACCCTAGCTTCAAGCTGAGCTTCCAATGAAATTGGCACATGCACTGCCATTTGATCACCATCAAAATCAGCATTAAACGCCGTACAGACAAGCGGATGAAGCTGTATTGCTTTGCCTTCAATAAGGATTGGCTCAAAAGCCTGAATACCAAGTCTATGTAGCGTAGGCGCTCTATTCAACAAAACAGGATGCTCTTTTATTACCTCTTCAAGCATATCCCAAACTTCTGGTTTTTCTGCTCTTATCAACTTACTAGCAAACTTAATAGTTGGAGCCATACCATACATCTTAAGCTTTGAGTAAACAAAAGGTTTGAATAGTTCAAGAGCCATTCTTTTTGGTAATCCACACTGATTTAGTTTCAAAGTTGGACCAACAACTATTACAGAACGTCCAGAGTAGTCTACCCTTTTTCCTAAGAGGTTCTGGCGAAAACGACCCTGTTTTCCTTTTAACATATCACTAATGGACTTTTTATATCCAACAGCACCAGCTTTATTTACCAAAGTATTACGACGACTATTATCAAAAAGAGAATCAACTGCTTCTTGTAACATCCTTTTTTCATTACGAATCATAATCTCAGGAGGATTTAAGCTCAACAATTTCCTCAACCTGTTATTTCTATTAATAATAGTCCTATAATGATGATTCAGATCAGAAACTGCAGGACGACCACTCTCAAGCGATACCAAAGGACGCAAATCAGGTGGTAAAATAGGTATAGTTGTAAGTATCATCCACTCAGGCCTATTTCCAGATTTAATGAAGTTTTCAACAATACGCAATCTCTTTATAATTTTCTTTCTTCTTATCTCAGAAGCAACAGATTCTAATTCTAGTCTTAAATCCTTCCTAATTTCATGTAAATCAAGGCGCGTTAGCAACTCTCTTATAGCTTCAACACCTTGCATAGCTACAAAACTATCGATCCCATAGCTATCTTTAGCTTCATTATAAGCTTTTTCACTAATAATCTCACCTTTTTCAAAAGGCGAAACAAGAGGATCTATTACGATATAATTATCGCTATATAAAATATTCTCAATATCTCTGAGAGACATATCTAATAATGCTCCAATTCTTGAAGGAAGCGATTTCAAAAACCATATATGAGCAACAGGAGATGCAAGCTCTATATGACCCATCCTTTCTCTTCTTACTTTAGAAGATGTAACTTCTACTCCGCATTTTTCGCATATGCGACCTCTGTGTCTTCTTTTTTTGTATTTTCCACATAAACATTCATCGTCATTGACAGGGCCAAAAACCTTAGGGCAAAATAATCCACCTTTCTCAACTTTGAACGTACGATAATTTGCAGTTGAAACATCTTCTATCTCACCACAAGATATACGCTTAATACTTTCAGGGCTAGCAATCGATATGCTAACCTCATTAAAAGGTTGTGCAATGTTAGTGTGAGATATATCTTCAATCACTACATCATTTTGCTTTAAATCTACATTTAAACATAAAGAACGTAGTTCTTTTATCATCACATTAAAGGATTCAGGAATTCCACATTCAAAATTACTGTCACCTTTTATTATCGATTCATAAATCTTAACTCTACCATTAATATCATCAGACTTCACAGTTAACATTTCCTGCAAAGTATAAGCAGCACCATAGGCTTGTAATGCCCAACATTCCATTTCACCAAAACGCTGACCACCAAAATGAGATTTTCCTCCAAGAGGTTGTTGAGTAACCAAACTATAAGGCCCTACTGAACGCGCATGAATTTTACCATCAACCAAGTGGTGCAACTTAAGCATGTACATGTAACCAACTGTAACCTTGCGGTCGAATTTTTCACCACTGCAACCGTCATATAATACAGCTTGTCCAGAGTTATCTAAACCAGCAAGTTCAAATAATTTTGCTATTTGTTCATCTTTTGGACCCTCAAATACAGGTGCAGCAACAGGAACGCCATCACGTAATTTGCGTGCAAATTCAATGAGATTATTATCACTAATATTACGAATATCATTACAGATAGATACGTTACTGCCATAGCTATAAACCTCAATCAGGAAGTTACGTAAATTGCTGTATGAACTTTTACAAGAGTTCAAATAGTTCTCTACTAACTCATTCAACTCGTCATTTAGTGCATTCTTATTAGGTGTATTTAAAACAGAAGCCGTTATTTCATCATCATCAATATTTTCAATTTTTTTATTATCAAGGTATGCTACTGCAAATTGTGTAAAATTATCATCGTTAAGGGACCTAATTCCCTTGCAAAAAGCACTTTTGATCTTATTGATCTCATCGAGAATATTACTTACCTTTTCCCCTAATTTTCTACAAGCCCAACCTACATGCGTTTCCAGTATTTGCCCTACATTCATTCGTGAAGGAACACCAAGAGGGTTAAGAATAATATCAACAGGAGTACCATCTTCCAAATAAGGCATATCTTCCACTGGCACAACTCGAGAAATCACACCTTTATTTCCATGTCTACCAGCCATTTTATCCCCTGGTTGCAGACTATGTTTCACAGCAATGAAAACTTTTACTGACATCGACACACCTTGAGGCAGGTCATAACCTTCATGTAATTTTTCTACTTTTCGCTTAAACTGTGCTATTGCATGTGATACTTTTTCATCAAAATCTTTTTTTAAGCTCTTAACTTGCTCAGAAATGGATTGGTTTTTTAATCCTATACCCCACCATTGCTCACGTTCAATAGAGTCAAATTTTTCTCGATCTTGAGAACCAGAATTAATAAGAAGTTTCTTCAATTCATCATAGAAATATTCACTAGTAACATTGATTATATAATCTCGCTCTTCCTCAAAGTCATTTATCTCTTTTTGTTTGATGAGTAATGCCCTTTCATTTTCTTCAACCCCCCTGCGTGTAAAGACTTGTACATCAATTACTGTCCCTTCAACATCTGGAGATGTATATAAAGAGGAATCCGCACAATCGAATGACTTTTCACCAAAAATTGTCATTAATAACTTCGTTTCAGGAGGCAATGAAAGAGAAGGTTTAGGTGTAACTTTACCTACCAGAATATAGCCTGGACCAACTCTTGTACCAATTTTCACTATACCACTATCATCCAAGTGATATAGATTTTCTTCATTAACACCAGGTATAGCACGAGTTATTTTTTCTGATCCTAAAGGGGTATCATGTACAACACAGTCAAATTCTTCTATATGAATAGAAGTAAAGAGATCTTTTTTAACAACTTCACTAGAAATAATAATAGAGTCTTCAAAATTATAACCTTGCCAAGACATAAAAGCGACTAGCAAATTTTTACCAAGCGCCAACTCACCACTGTTAATTGCAGGACCATCAGCTATTACATCACCCTTTTTAACATAATCACCTACGCACACTAGCGGTCTTTGATTAATACAAGTATTATGGTTAGAACGCTGAAACTTCCTTAGATGATAAATATCTACGTCCAAGTAGTTAACCCTTTCTTTATCAAAAGCACGTATAACTATAGAGTTACTATCAGAACTATCAACTATGCCATCGCGTTTTGCTAAAACTACAGCACCAGAGCCAGAAGCTACAAAAGACTCCATACCAGTAGCAACCAGAGGAGCGGTAGGCTTCAATAAAGGTACGGCCTGACGTTGCATATTTGAGCCCATTAATGCTCTATTAGCATCATCATTTTCTAAAAATGGAATCAAGGAAGCTGCAACTGATATTACCTGCTTAGGAGATACGTCAATGTAACTAACTTGGTCGCTACTTACCATGACGAAGCTACCAGCATATCTACAGTATAGCATGTCATCAACAAAGCAATTATTTTCATCAAGCTTTACGCTAGTGTCAGCTATATGATGTGAGCCTTCGTCTATAGCAGAAAGATACTCAATTTGATCAGTAACAACCCTATTGACTACTTTTCTATAAGGGCTTTCAATGAAACCATATTTATTAATACGCGCGTATATAGCTAAGCTGTTGATTAACCCTATATTTTGCCCTTCAGGAGTCTCAATAGGGCAAATTCTTCCATAATGAGTTGGATGAACATCACGCACCTCAAATCCTGCCCGTTCTCTTGTTAAACCGCCAGGACCTAACGCGGATAACCTTCTTTTATGTGTTATTTCAGATAACGGATTAGTCTGATCCATAAATTGAGATAATTGAGAAGAATTGAAGAAATCTCTTAAGACATTAGTTAACACTTTTGGATTAATAAAATCAGATGGAGAAACTTTATCTAAACTAGAAGTGGACATAGAATCAACTATTGCGCGTTCCAATTTCAACAACCCAGTTCTAAATTGATTTTCTATAAACTCTCCAACTGATCTTACTCTTCTGTTTCCTAAATGATCAATATCATCTACAGATCCTTGACCGTCACGTAACAATACTATTTTTTTCACAATTTCAATAATATCTTCATGCGTTAAAACAGTTAAATCCTCATCATAATTTAATCCAAGGTAAGAGTTAAGCTTCAACCTACCAATGTTAGACAAATCATAATATTCCGGACTGAAGAAAAGATTACGGAAAAACTCTTCTACTATCTCTAAAACAGGAACTTCACCAGGACGCAAAACTCTATATATTTCATATAGTGCATCCTGATAAGACATGTTTTCATCTAAGAAAAGCGTATTTAATATATAAGGTCCAACAAACAAATTATCTATGTTCAACACTGATATTTCATCTACAGATAATAACTCAAGCTTCTTTATGTCTTCCAGCTTTATAGATTCACCAGCAGATAAAATTTTCGTAGAGCTAGCACTATCCATTAAATCTTCTGCGAGGAATAAACCACATATAGAATTAAAAGGAACCAGATACTCTTTCAATTCATTATCATATAGCTTTTTAGCTAGTCTTGAGGTAATACGAACGTTAGCTTTAAGCAGCACATTACCTTCAATATCCATTAAGTCGAAAGGCAGCCTCACTCCTTTAAATTTATCAGGAACAAAAGGCACTTTCCAACCATCTTTATGTTTTACATACTTTATTTTCTCATAAAATCTATCGAGTATATCATTATTTGATAAACCCAACGCCTTTAATAAAACTGAGATTGGCAATTTTCTTTTTCTATCAACACGAAAATACAAATGGTCTTTAACATCAAATTCAATATCAAGCCAAGAACCCCTATAAGGAATAATTCTAGCAGAATAGATCAATTTACCAGAATTGTAAGTTTTTCCCTTATCGCTATCAAAGAATACACCAGGAGACCTATGCATTTGTGAGACGATAACTTTTTCCACACCATTAATGATGAAAGTGCCCTTATCAGTCATCATAGGCAACCCACAAAAGTGGACTTTCTGCTCTTCTATAGATTTTACAACGGTTGCAAGTTTAGAATGATCTCCACTCTCTTTAATCGATTTATATTCATCAAGAGAAATACCATCCTGCATAACAACAAGACGTATAGAAGCAATAACCTGAGCAGAAAAAGTTACACCACGCTTTATACACTCAGATTCATCATACTTAGGATCATCCACCCTACAACTTATAAACTCAATAGTAGCCCTACGCAAAGGATCATTTATTGGAAAGATTGTATGAAAGATAACTTCAAGTCTTTCATTACCCTTATTCTGAGGAGTAAATGAATCATACGATTCTTTTTGAACCTTAACCAAATCCAATAAAGAACCTTTTAAATCAATCGACCTAGAATAAGAAACTCTAGGAACAAAAGCACCAGAAGCGTACATATAAGAAGAATCAACCATTAAAATACCCCAAACTAATTAAAAGAGCTATATCAATATAAAATTAATACATTAAATATTATTCAAGCTCCACTTTAGTTGCTCCTGCTTCAATAAGTTTTTGCTTGATTTTTTCTGCTTCGTCTTTAGGAACATTAGCAGTCAAATCTTTAGGTAAAGATTCAACCAACTCTTTTGCTTCTTTTAAACCCAATGTAGAATTAACCTCTCTCACAGCTTTAATAACTCCTATTTTTTTACTCGCATCAATTTCTTTAATCACAACTTTATATTCAACTTTCTCTTGAGCAGCAGGAGCAGCAGCATTATCGCCAACAGGCGCCCCAGCACCAACAGCTCCACCAAGAAAAGAACCAGCAGGCAACCCTATTTTCTCTTCTAGAACTTTTACAAGTTCAGAAGCCTCTAATAGATTTAAAGATAATATTTTATCAACCAAATCACTTGTTACATTACTCATAATTACCACCTTACTTAACAATAAATTTATTTTTTAGAACTATAATAATCCAAAACTCTCATAAGCCTCATAGAAGATGAATTAATAGACAACGCCAATCGAGCAGGAATATCATAAGATATTAAACGCATAATTTTAACACGCAATTCATCCAGAGAAGGCAACTTAGCCAGTTTATTAACATCTTCCACTGTTAACAATTCATTTAAATGAGCCGCGCAAATCACAGACATTTTTTCTTTGTTAGCATTAGCAAAATCAACTATTAACTTTGCAGCTTCTACTATGCCACTAGAGTATATAATAGCAACAGGACCAGAAAATTTGCCTGATAAATAAGAAAATTTGCCAGTCCTTTCCAAAGCCAAGCGAGCCAGAGTATTTTTAACTACTAATACCCCACCTGTTATAGACTTCAGGTTATTCCTCAGGATTAATGAATCATTAGCATTTATAGATTTAAAATTTACTAATATTAAGAAATCATTATTTACAAATACGTTTATTGTGTTCTGTATAAATTCATCCTTATTTTTACGCTTCACGGTATCGCTCCCTTAAATTATATCTTCCACTTTGCTTATCTTATAAGCTTTACCCATAGTTGAATTTAAAAAAACACCCTTAAAGTAAACTCCTTTCACAGAAATAGGTTTATTATCTTTAATTACTTTAAGAAAGGCTTTTAAATTTTCTAGCAAGTCATCAATATCAAATTTAATATTTCCTAATTTACCATGAATAACACCATTTTTATCTGTTCTAAATTTTATCTGACCAGACTTAATGGTTTTAATAGCTTCTGCAATGTTAGAAGTCACAGTACCAAATTTAGGGTTAGGCATCAGCCCTTTAGCACCCAATACTTTTGCAATAGGAGTGATTTTTGCCATAAAATCAGGAGTAGTAATGCACCAATCAACATCTAATTTTCTACCTTTTTTTATTTCTTCAACTAAATCCTCTCCTCCTGCAATATCAGCACCAGCTTTTTCAGCTTCTAATAAATGTTTATCTTGAGCGAAAACAGCTACTTTAATATTCTTCCCGATACCTTTAGGCAAAACTACTGTACCACGCACCTGCTCTTCAGATTTACATGAATCTACGCCTAGATTGACCGCAACATCAACTGATTCATTAAATTTTGCTGAAGCAGACTCAACAATCTTCTCCAAACACTGCTTAGGATTACCATTATATGTATTCATTTACCTAACCTTCCACAACTTCTATACCCATAGATTTTGCAGTGCCTACAACCATTTTCACTGCTGAATCTTCATTATCCACTTTCATATCAACCATCTTGCACTTTGCCACTTTAATTATAGCAGACATAGGTAATTTAGCCACTAATTCTTTACCAGGATTACCAGAACCTTTACTTAATTTAGCTTCCTGCTTAAGTAAATAAGCCACAGGAGGACCGCTGACAGTAAAATCATGAGAGCGATCATCCTTTATGGAAATTCGCACTGTTACTAAATCACCTACTTTATAATTAGCGTTAGCAGCGCTAGTAACTTTATTAAAAGCTTCACAAAACTTAGGAACAGGTATACCACGCGGACCAAGTACTGAAGCAATTTTTGGTCCTGGAACTGCTTTTCCAGCTTCCATAAGTAAGTTAATCTTAGCAACTACAACACTCATAATTAATCCTCTATTTTCTCTACTTGAGCCAGATCAAGCTCTATTATTGTCGGCTTACCTAAAATCGATACTTCCACATTAATAATTTTTTTCTCATCGTTTACCATATTTACCTTACCAGTAAAATTTTGAAAAAGACCATCATTAATTTTCACTTTTTCACCTTTTTCATAACCATAACCTAACTTCTTTGTCTCTTGAGCATTATAAAGTGCATTACACATTGAGTGAATCTCATCATCCAAAATTACCTTTGGAATATTACCATTTTTCAAAAATCCATAAACCTTAAGAGATTTTGGTATATTATTGATAAAATTCAATACTTCATCGCATAAATTCACGTATAAAAAGACATAACCAGGAAAGCATTTCCTTCGTGTAGCAATTTTCTTAGATTTTAACTCTATTTCACTTAGCTCTTCATATGGAATAAAAACTTCCTTAAAGTAATCATTAACACCCAATCTCATAGAATTTTCCAATATATGTTGGCGCACTTTCTCTTCACAATTGGAAGCAACTCTCAAGATATACCATTTATATCTATTAAATTCTTTACACTTTAAACTTATCTCATCATCTGAAATCATCTCAAAATCACCAGATTCGCCACTACAGAATCCAGGCGTTTGATTCAAAATATTTTTGCTTTCATCACACAGATGCATATATACATACACTTCACATAACTCTTTTATATCAGACTTTGAATTACATACCGTTTGATAAGGAATAAACACTTCCTTAAAATAAACAGCATTACTTACCAATTCGCGTATGTTTTGCTCATATCCATAATCAACTTTAATGATATACCATTTATATTCACATTCCATAAATAATTCCAAATAAAGCCTTAATTACGTAAAGAGACATAAAATCCACAAAACAGAAGAAAATCGAAAAGCATAATATAACAATCATTACAACAAATAGAGATGACAACACCTCCTGTTTCTTTACCCAAGCAATTCTTCGTATTTCTTGCTTTATATCACAGAAAAAACCACACAAACTTTTTAACATTTCCACCACAACATTAATGCAGGAGCGATAGGAATTGAACCTACAACCTCTGGTTTTGGAGACCAGCGCTCTACCAATTGAGCTACACTCCTATAACTCAAACTCTCACTCCAAAATTTCAGAAACAACACCAGAACCAACAGTTCTACCGCCTTCTCTTATCGCAAAACGCAATCCCTTATCCATTGCTATCGGTACTTGCAATTCTACTTCTACACTCACATTATCTCCTGGCATTACCATCTCCTTCCCATCTAGCAATTTTATGCTCCCAGTTACATCCGTTGTCCTTAAATAAAACTGTGGCTGGTAATTCGCAAAAAATGGTGTATGCCTTCCTCCTTCCTCTTTCTTTAATATATAAACCTCCGCCTTAAACTTTCTATGCGGTGTTATCGTCCCCGGTTTCGCTAATACTTGCCCTCTCTCCACTTCTTCTCTTTTTGTTCCTCTTAACAATATTCCTACATTGAGTCCTGCACTTCCCTTATCCAGCAACTTCTTAAACATCTCAACACCTGTGCATATCGTCTTTTGCGTCGCTTTCAGACCTATTATCTCTATCTCTTCTCCCGTCTTTATCTCTCCCTTCTCTATTCTTCCTGTTACCACTGTTCCTCGCCCCGATATCGAAAATACATCTTCGATTGGCAATAAAAATGGTAAATCCACAGGCCTTGGTGGAACCGCTACATATTCATCTAACTTTTCCATCAATTTGTCTATTGATTTCTTTCCATATTCGCTGCTGTCATCCTCCAGCGCCTTGAGCGCTGAACCAACCACCACAGGCACTTCATCCCCTGGAAATCCGTATTTACTCAGTAATTCCCTCACTTCCATTTCTACTAAATCTATCATATCAGTATCAGCAACATCAGCTTTATTTATATACACCACGATATATCCAACACCTACCTGCTTCGCCAGCAATATATGCTCTCTCGTTTGTGGCATTGGCCCATCAACCCCCGACACTACCAATATCGCCGCATCCATCTGTGCTGCACCTACTATCATGTTCTTTACATAGTCAGCGTGTCCAGGACAATCAACGTGTGCATAATGCCTTTTTTCCGTCTGATACTCAACATGCGCTGTTGCTATCGTTATCCCCCTCTTCCTTTCTTCTGGCGCTTTATCTATCTGATCGTACGCTACAAAATTTCCATAATGCTTCGTTATCGCCGCTGTTAACGTCGTCTTCCCATGATCCACATGTCCTATTGTTCCCACATTTACATGCGGCTTTCCAAATGCTTCCACTACTGCTGTCATAATTATTACCCTTAATTATACTCTAACTTTAACTCATCAACCACATATTGTGGCACTTGCTCATAACAAGAAAAATGCATACTATACTGCGCCCTTCCCTGAGACATAGAACGCAAAACGTTGATATAACCAAACATATTTGCAAGAGGTACCGAAGCAGTAATTATTTTACTATTATTACCTAAATCGAGCATATCAGCAACATTTCCTCTTCTACTATTTATATCACCCATAACATCACCCATATATTCTTCAGGAGTAATGATTTCAACTTTCATTATAGGCTCCAGCATTTTTGGACCAGCTTTATTTGCCATCTCTTTAAAAGCACCTTTAGCAGCAAGTTCAAAAGCTAAAGGACTAGAATCAACCTCATGAAAAGCACCATCAAGAAGGGTAGCCTTAAAATCAATCAACGGAAATCCCGAAATTACACCACCTTCTTTTATCAACTCCAAGCCATTTTCTACCCCAGGAATATACTCTTTTGGAATAGCACCACCTACAATTTTACTTTCAAATTGAAACCCAGAACCAGGCTCAAGAGGTTCAAATTTTATTTTAACCTTAGCAAACTGACCAGCTCCACCAGATTGTTTTTTATGAATGTAATCAATTTCAACAGATTTAGTGATAGTTTCACGATATGCAACCTGAGGAGCACCGACGTTAGCCTCAACGTTAAATTCGCGCTTCATTCTATCAACAATAATCTCAAGATGGAGCTCACCCATGCCTTTCAATATAGTCTGGCCACTTTCCGCATTTACTGACATTCTCAAAGAAGGATCTTCTGCAACCAACCTATTTAGAGCAATACCTAATTTTTCCTGATCTGAAGTGGTTTTAGGTTCCACAGCAATTTCAATAACAGGCTCAGGAAATTCCATACGCTCCAATAATATAGGAAAATCAACAGAACATAAAGTATCTCCGGTGGTTGTTTTCTTTAGCCCAACTAAAGCAACTATATCTCCAGCCCTAGCCTCAGTTATATCTTCTCGGTTATTTGCATGCATAAGTAACATTCTGCCAATCCCTTCAGTTTCGTTTTTTAACGCATTTGAAACGGTAGATTTAGACTTTAATTTACCAGAATAAATACGGATAAACGTCAAGCTGCCTACAAATTTATCCGTCATCACTTTAAATGCAAGAGCAACAAATTTCTCTTTTTCTGAAGGTTTGACCTCAATTTTCTTTTCTGAATCTTTAGGATCAATTCCAACAATTACATCAACATCAATAGGAGAAGGTAAAAAGTCAACTACACCATCTAAAAGTGGTTGTACGCCTTTATTTTTAAAAGCTGATCCACATAACACAGGAACAAATTTTCCTTTAATGGTCCCATTTCTCACGCATTTTTTCAGTAAATCCACTGGCAGATCATTAGACTCAAAGTAAGTATTCATCGCTTCATCATCCATCTCAGCTGCAGCATCTAATAAAAGATTTCGATATTCTTGAGCCTTATCAAGCAAATCAGAAGGAATATCTTCATAAGAAAATTTAGCGCCCAACGTTTCTTCTTGCCATATAATGGCTTTCATAGAAATAAGGTCAATTATACCTTTGAAATCTTTCTCACTCCCTATTGGTAAATGAATAACTAAAGGTGCTGCACCAAGCTTCGTCTTTATCATATCAACACATCGATAAAAATTTGCCCCTATTCTATCCATCTTATTAACAAAGCAGATACGAGGAACGCTATATTTATCAGCTTGACGCCACACTGTCTCAGATTGAGGTTCAACTCCAGCAACTCCATCAAATACAGCAACTGCACCATCCAAAACCCTTAAAGATCTCTCAACTTCAATAGTGAAATCAACGTGACCAGGAGTGTCTATTATATTGACCCTATGATCATTCCAAAAACATGTTGTTGCAGCAGATGTGATTGTAATACCACGCTCTTTTTCCTGCTCCATCCAATCCATAGAAGCTGCACCATCGTGCACTTCACCAATTCTATTTTGCTTACCAGTATAAAATAAAATACGCTCTGTTGTGGTAGTCTTACCAGCATCTATGTGAGCCATTATCCCTATATTTCTGTATTTAGATATTCCAATTTCCATATCACAATTAATTAGCTAACATTAAAAACGAAGATGAGAAAATGCCTTATTAGCTTCAGCCATTTTATATTTTTCTTCGCACATCTTAAACGCACCACCGCGTTTATTATAAGCATCCAGTATTTCAGATTGCAAACAATCAACAGTGGTTTTTCCACTCTTTTTTCGAGCAGCAGAAGTTGCTTTAGCAATCCACCTTAACGCTAAAGAAACCGCTCTATCTTGTCGAACTTCAACAGGTACTTGATAAGTTGCACCACCAATGCGTCGAGAACGCACTTCTATAGAAGGAGTAACATTTCCTACTGCTGTCTCAAAAATTGATAACCCACCTTCGCCTATTTTCTTTTCAGCTAAAGACAAAGCGTCATAGATAATCTTTTCTGCAGTAGATTTTTTACCACATTTCATGATTGTATTAATGAAACGCATCAGCAAAACACTGCCGTAACGCGAATCAGGACTTATTTCTCTTTTTTTTGCTTTATTCCGACGAGCCATAAACTTTAACCAGATTTCTTTACACCATATTTTGAACGAGCTTTCTTTCGATTTTGCACACCACGCAGATCAAGGGCACCTCTTATTATGTGATAACGCACACCTGGCAAATCTTTAACCCGCCCACCACGTATCAAAACAACAGAGTGTTCTTGTAAATTATGACCTTCACCAGGTATATAAGCCGTCACTTCACCATACCCACTAATTTTTACTCTGGCTACTTTACGGAGTGCTGAGTTAGGCTTTCTAGGAGTTGTAGTATACACCTTAGTGCAAACACCTCTCCTTTGAGGGTTGCTTTCTCCCAAAGCTGGTACCTTTTTCTTATGGGTCAATCCTAATCTACCCTTACGTATTAATTGATTTATCGTAGGCATATGTTATAAACTCAAGCTCATTAAAAT
Organism: Wolbachia endosymbiont (group A) of Udea olivalis; assembly: GCF_964028365.1. Classification (NCBI taxonomy): domain Bacteria; kingdom Pseudomonadati; phylum Pseudomonadota; class Alphaproteobacteria; order Rickettsiales; family Anaplasmataceae; genus Wolbachia; species Wolbachia endosymbiont (group A) of Udea olivalis. Next base: position 445,825 of record NZ_OZ034773.1, on the reverse strand, counting down.
AACTAAGTTTTTAGTTATAAAATAATAAACCTCAATAGTCAATATAAAAATAAACATTACTACTCTAATAATTAAGCTCAACTGCCTTGAAAGCCATCAGTAGACTTCTTGCACTACCTCCCAAGCCACAACTGTCATTCAGTAGAAACGAAAAAACTTACTTGACACCCTTCGCCAGCCCCATTATCATGGTACTGAAGGTATTCATTTATCTTCAATCTGTGCAGATTAAATGACAACAGTATTACGTAATTGGCGTCTTATTTTTAATTTTTTGCACTATGCACACTTTACGTCTTCACAACATTTCTGGGTTTTTACCTATATAAGCTGAAACGCGCTTATAAAGCGTTTAAGACAGTATAGTACGCCAATTTGCAGGATTAGAGAGTGACAACTAGCTAATACGGGATATCTTTTGCCTTTTTTTCTGCTTAGTAAATTTCTTAAACATTTAAACTAAGGTGAGTTGCATTTAAAAGCAGCTAAATTGCAGTGTTTAAGACTTAAAAAACGCCAATACTGAAAATAGACAATGACTAGGGCTTCTTTTGCCTTTTTTTTTGCTTGGTAAATTTCTTAATATTTATGGCAACATGAACTGAGCAGGAAGGTGTCATTCCAGTGCTTGACACTGGAATCCAGTTTTCCATATAATCTCATCGAAAATGTTGTAACCACTTTCTGTGCTAGTTTGCTTGCTTACAAGCAAACTTTTCTGGATCTCAGTGTCTGGGCACTGGGATGACAGGGGAGGGAGGCTACTTGGATGACACCATTCTTTTTCCTGGATCCAAGTAGTCAGGGCACTGGGATGACAGGAGAAGGTACTAGGATGACACCCTGACCTCGTCGTCCCGCTACGTGTTAGCGGAATCTAGAGATACCGTGACGGTATGACGTAAAGCTCGCATTAGCTATACTTTTATGCTCACCAACTTAGCTGGATCCAAGTAGTCAAGCTACTTGGATCTGCAAATTGCAATGTTCGTACAGCTGCGTGCTTGACACTGGGATTTAGCGCAGCTACCCTAAACTGGAAGCTCATCTTGCTATTTTTGGCTGAAAGAAACATATTTTTAGAATAATGAAAACAATCAGCACTTTAATTCAAGAAGGATCGGAGTTATTATCGTCACATAAAGTTGAATCACCACATTTAGATTGTGAAATCATCATGCAGCACGTACTTGGAGTGGAAAGATCATTTATAATTGTGAACCATGCTGATCAAGTGCCGATGGAGAAAGAACTTTTATTTTGGAAATTAACAAAAAAAAGAGCGGAAAGATATCCAATATCGCAAATAATAGGTAATCGTGAATTCTGGAGTAAAAATTTTATAGTTAACCAGCATGTTTTAGATCCAAGGCCAGATAGTGAAACAATAATCCTAGCAGTGTTAAAATATTACCCAAACAAAAAACAGAAACTAAAAATTGCAGATTTTGGTACAGGCACAGGTTGTTTATTGATATCCGTACTTAGTGAGTATGAATATGCTGTTGGCGTCGGTTTTGAAAAAAGCTTGGAAGCATATAAAGTTGCCTATCAGAACACAAAAAAACATGATCTTCTCAGCAGAGCCAAAATACTTCCAAGTTCGTGGACAGAGTGCAGAGGTTCATTCGATCTTATAATCAGTAATCCTCCATATATTAAAAGAAGCAAATTGAAAGACTTGCAAGCTGAAGTGCAAAAGGAACCAAGAATTGCCCTTGATGGTGGTATTGATGGTTTGAGCTGTTATTTGAGCATTTTTCCAATATTGAGAAAGTGCCTTAAAAAAAATGGGTTTGCGATATTGGAGATAGGTGAAGATCAAAGCAATATTGACAAAATAATCCCCTCATACGAATTAGCTTTTCAGGAATATGTATATGACTTAGCGGGAATGAAGAGATGCATTGTTGTGAAAAGAACATAGCTAATGTTTTTTTGCCTTCATCCCATATTATCCTATATCATCCCAGTACCCTCTACCTAGTCATCCAAGTAGCGTGACTACTTGGATCTATATTTAACTAGATCCTATGGTCAAGCCATAGGACGACAGGAACGGTTTTATGCATTTTTTAAAGGGCAACATGTTTAAGCTTTGCTGGCAAAATGGAAAGTAAGACCAGCCTCTATACCGTGTGTGTGAAATAGTTGATTACCTATATTTATTTCCTCAGTTACTTTGCTACCTGAGCTAGGATTAAGCTTCTTTTTTTTATCATTATTAGGGTCGTCTACCACTTGTCCTAACCTTTTTGCTGTAAGCTTAATATCGCTACCAATAGCACCAAAACCTCTATATCCGATATGCATATTTACATCTTCGTTTATGCGATAGTCAAAGCCAGCTTTTAATTGACCTGCGGGTCTTATTGACGGTTTTTCAAACATCGTCATTCTTGTTGCACCGATCCCAATACCAACGTAAGGAGAAAAAGAGAAACGGTCACTTTTCCAATGATGATAAACATTTGCCATTACAGATATGTTCTCAATTTGGTCATGACTAACTGCAGCACTATAGAGATAAGTTTCTTTATTAGGATCCTCACCAGTCTCCTTTAGGTATGAAACAGTTATTTGGCTACTTGTTAAACCAATATTATCCACTTTTACAGAAGAATACATCCCTTCCAATTCAGCCCTATAGCTGTTGTTACCCAATTCTCCTGTGTAACCAAATGCCACATTTGCAGCAAAAGGTGGATTATAATCTCCTTTATACTCACTTAGTGACTGACCTTCTGTGTTCTGAGCACCCCTGTCATTTATAGACAAATTTTTGATACCTGTAGTGCTTGTTTTTAGTACGCTTGTGTTATTTAAATATTGACCGTAATACCTACTACCAAAGTAAAACCCTTCTGTTTCACTTGCAAAAGATTGTTGTGACAACAATAAAGCAAATGCTGTAACTGCTAATGTTTTTTTACTAATCATTACTACTCCCCTAGTTAAAATAGCTAATCTAATACTAATTAATTAAAAATGGCTTAATATGAAAAAGCTAATTATTTACATAACTTGCACTTTTCTGAGCTAAAAATAGGCAAAGTTAACCTTACTTCTCGTCATTTTTTAATTTATCCTCATCTTCAAATTCATCCTCCTCTTCTTCGTCATCAAACCCATCATCGCTCCTATCCTCATCTTCCTCGTCATCATCTTCAAACTTATCGTCGATATCTTCATCATCAATATCTTCGTCTGCAAATTCATCTGATTCATCATATACTGCATCTTCGGTTTTAGTTTCAGCAGGATAATCAACTGAATTAGGTCCCTCAAGAACATTATTCCCCTCGTTATTAACCTTATCTTTGCTCGCAGCGGCAGAAAGAACTTTGTTTGGGTCATATGGTTCTTGTGTAGGCACACGAGTTTGTTTGAGCAGCCTTCTTGTGAAGGTGGTATCACTGTAGTACAAAATTTTCTTTGATTTAATTGGGTAAGTCGACTCTATTAAAATTATCTGATCGTCACGTGGCAACATAATAACTTCTTGAGGCAATAGCAATGCTCTCTGTATTTCAGAGATATGTAATGACCTTGAAGCAGGATTTAAATCTAAAAATTTAGGCTTATTCAACGATTCTTGTTGTACAGTTTTGTTTCCTATAAGTTGCGATATTAAATTAGCTGTTTCAATATTATTGGCTGCAAAAGTTATTCTGTAAGTCGAGTTTGACAAAAAGGAGTTCATCCCTGCTTCTTCGTATATTCCTTTGAGCTGCTCAGTATCTTGAACAATTAAGAATAACCTAACTCGATAACCACGAAAATATGCAATACCTGTTTGAAATTGCTCCATTTTTCCAAGTGTAGGAAACTCATCCATTAAAAACAATACGCCATAAGGCTCGTCATCCGATGGCAATTTTCTACATAAAAACTCAGTTGCCTGTTGGTAAAAAACCTGCATTAAAGGCCTGAGCCTAGTCAAGTTGTCAGGAGTTAAACCAACATAAACTGTAATTTTCTTCTTTTTAAAATCTAGAATATTAAAATCACTTGACGCAGTTGCAGTATCAATCAATGGGTTTGCCCACAATTCAAGTGATGAGTTCATGGTTGATACAACACCTGACCTTTCTTTATCAGCTTTTTGTAAAAAAGCTGCAATATTCATATATGCTACAGGGTGTAGTATTTTACCCATTGTATCAAGAGCAACAGCAAGATTATAAACCACGTCATCACTACGCATCGTACGCACAACTTCACCAAAAGATTTAACTTTCTCTGGTGCAGCAAGTAAGTATAATACCACTCCAACAAATAAGCTTCTTGCTTCATTCTGCCAAAAGTCTTGTTCAGGCATGATTAGGTTAGCTATTTTCTGCACATCGTCAACCATCTGCCCAGGTTTTTCACTAATCCATTGTAATGGATTGTAACAGTGACTTATTCCATCTGGCTGCGCTGGATTCCATACGTATACTTTTTGTCCTTGTCGTTCTCGCCAACCACTTGTTATTTCATAGTTTTCTAATTTTATGTCGTGTACAATTACCGAGTCAGTCCAAAATAATAAATTAGGAATTACAAAGCCAACACCCTTACCAGAACCTGTAGGTGCAAATAACAATGCATGCTGAAACCCATCAGAAATGAAGTATCCTCTTTTATCTTTACCAAGCAATAATCCCTTTTTGCTTCTTAATCCTGCTTTTCGTATGTCTTTCTCTGATGCCCACTGCGAATCTCCATGAAGTGATTCCTTCTTTTTAAATGGTCGCCACTCAATTATCCTTTCTCTTAAATTCCATAAGATAATCATTAAAACAATGATAGGCAGTGCAGAAGATATAATTAATGTGATTTTGAGCTCAAGGCTATATAACTCTGGATGATGCCAACAATATTGTATATGATCAAAAATCGTTGGCCAAAGAGCTTGAGGGAAAGGCGTCAAACTAGGATTAATTGCCTTAAAATCCACAGCATCCGGACCATCAGCAAACAGAACAAACAATATACCAGATAGATAGAAGCAAAACTCAAGTACGCTAAAAGCTACTACACCTCCTATGAGAATATTACGTAGGTGATTTCCATTACTCATAAACTACTCTTCCTTAACTTATGTATAAATTTAAGCATTTTCGCTCGCAGATCTAGTAAATAATATCTCAGAAATGCTTCTTTTGCCCCCACCGGTTCTTTTTAGCTGAATAACAATATCAATCACATTTCTAATGTATGGTATAATTTGGTCTGGAGGAATGCCAAGGTTTGCTTGCATAACCATCAGTTTTATTTGCTCAAGGGCCATTGTTGGACTATCCGCATGAAGGGTTGATATTGATCCAGGGTGACCAGTATTTATCGCCCTAAGAAAACTAAAAGCTTCCGCTCCACGGAGCTCACCAACTATTATTCTGTCTGGCCTTAAACGTAAGCACGCTTCTATCAAATCTTGAGTGGTTACTTTTGCTCTGCCCTGCCCTCCTTTAGAGGCAATTAGATGGACTTTATTGGGATGATCGTTCAAAACGATTTCCCTTGCATCCTCAACAGTAATAATTCTTTCCTCATCTGGAATAGCACGCAAAGTAGCATTAGTAAAAGTAGTCTTACCAGTGGAAGTTCCACCACTAATTATAATATTTTTCTTACTTATTACAGCGTATTCTAAAAACTCTTTTATTTTTTTTTGCCTTAACAGTAAATCCAAATGACGGTCAACTGGATTATCAGTTGCTTCTGTAACAGTTTCAGAAAAAGCCCCCATTTTTTCGTAATCATCGAGTGCTAATTGCATGCTAGAAGGCTTACGAATCGACATGACTACTTTATCAGGCTCACATGCTGGCGGAAATACTATCTGTATACGATAACCATTTGGTAATGTTGCCGAAAGTAACGGCGCTTCTTCGCTAAGCTTTTGTTCTGTAGCTTGAGCAATCAGTCTGCCAAGAGATTTCAAATGGTTAAGATCGAATATTTCTAATTTTTCACACCTTACTTCACCACGATTTTCAATCCATACTTCCTTTGGCTTATTTATTGATATTTCATTTACGCCTTCTTCTTGAAATATGCCCTGTAATGGCTCCAAATATGTATCAAGTGCAGCATAGTTCATTTCATTGATTTAATATTGCCTGTGGAGGAAATACTATATCTTGGTTAACAAATACTTTCAATGCAGTGCCTTGATCAACATAAATAGTTGGTTTTTTATCTGTATATCTGCCCACTATATCTCGCATGTCTTTAGAAAAATCATTGATTGATTTCCCGATTGCTTCATCATAAACAGATTTGCTTCTTTTCTGAGTTTGCCTCAACAGTTGACGTACATCGTCTAAAGTTATACCGATATTGTCACTAGTAATTGCATCAACTCCACTAGCTCCAGAACTTTTTATCACACTTACTATTTCTTCCTTTATTATTCTCAGTAAATCCTGATCACTTTTAGCATTCCGAATTTTTTCAATAGCCCTAAGACCCAATTTCCATTTTTCGTCTCCTACCTTCCCAACTTCAGTTTTTATAGCATCCTCCAATCTCTCAACAATAGCCCCTTTGAGAGAAGAAATATCTATTTCAGTTGCAGTAATAGACTTCACTGCATCCATGGCAGTTAGCGCATCGATAAGATTAGAAGCCTTTTGCCCTATAACAGCCGAACTAATTGAAACACCAGCAAGTGCCACTGAAGAGAATAACGCACTTACTATTTTATTATCAACTATTCCCGCTATCCCTGCTCTACCAAGCTCGTCAGTACTAAGTGATGAGATGGCAACATCTATTCCATGTGGCAGAATCACTCTATTCCAGTTTATATTTACACGAGATTTAGCAACATTCGAGTCAAATGAATAACTACCTATCAATCTTGAGCCTTTAGGTATTAAAACTGTATCACCAGTTTCTGCATAAACATCTCTACTCACCATAGCACGCAGCATTCCTTGCAGATCAGAATTTATTGCAGTTTCAAGAACAGCATCAATAATTTTACCTTGAGTAATCATTAAACCAAGCTTTCCTACTCTGGTAGCTTTGCTCGACTGTGCTGAAGTGTCGGATAAAATAGCATCAGCAGCCTTGTTCTCTCCACTACTACCTGAAATTGTTAACATTTGTGCACTACGTCTGTCTCTAGGATAACCTCCGCCCCCTATTGTAGGAAACGAGGTAGGTAAATTGCTAATAACATTACTAGAAGGAAAATTTGGCTTTGGCAAAATAGGTATATTTGACACAGGGGTTTCTTTTGGTTTCTCTTCTTCTTTTTTAATTTGTTTTATTTCTGGTACGATTTGTGGTGTAGGAAGAGGAGGTAAGGGTGGTAAGGAATCGGTTATTATTCTTTCTGGAACTATTACATTATCTGGAACTTGTTCCAACTTTCCTTTAAATTCTTGAACGTTTTGCTTTGTTTCCTCTTTTTTAATAACTTCTGAATCCTCTTTATGAGAAGGACTAAAATAGAAATAATACACTACACCAACCAGAAGCACTAAAATCATAACCATCAATGCCCTATGACCTTGATTAGAGCCAACTGTTACTACCTTGTTCTCTATTTCTGACTCATCTTCTGAATTGTTACGCCTTTCTTTATTCATATTGCATGTACCACAGCTAAAGTGACCTATTTATAATTTCAACTTCATCATCTTCATAACGCATAAATAGCTTTTTATGTACCCCTTTTATTATAACATAATCATCAAATAACAGCCTTTTACAAGGTTTATCCTCCCCTTCTACAAAAATCTGAGGTATTTTATTATTATTTCTAAATTTTAAATAGGTTAAATAACCATCATCAAATAACTCAATCGGAACTATATCCGCATTACCACCTTCATCAATATATGTATAATTATACTTCGTATCATTTTCTTGTATTATTTTTTCTAGCTTGTCTGTAGTATACTGCATTTGAGTAGGTAAAGAAACCTCATCTAAATCAACATCAAATTCACCTTCTTCTTGAGGATAATAAAAACGTACTACGTAAGATATATCCTTTTCAGCAGAATAATCGTGATCCACTTTCTTAGCATTAGTGTCCAGGTATTTATCGTAGTTTGGCCTTGAGATTAAATCAAAAATGTAATTTCTTTTTTTAGTTGTCGTAATAATCATGTTAGTGCGGCTACTAACTTCAAATGGCATGATAAGCAATTTATTGTCATAAGGATTAATTTTCCAACTTGATGCATCACCAACAGCGATATTTTTAACTTTTTCTCCTTCCGCAAATTCAATATAAGAATAGTAACCCTGACTAAAAACCACCGTAAATACTTCATTAGGGCTATACACAAAAGTCTTTATTCTACTATCTACAGAAATAGGTTCATTATAATTAATGGATGCGTTTAAATTGCTACTTACAAGTAAAACTAAAACTAATAATATCCTATACATATTCATCATCTACTCTATATGAAATAACTTGAAACCCTAATGGGTTAATATATCTTTGCTGATCATTCATTTCAAGCGATGCATATCTATATGACATAATAACTATCTTATTTTTTCTTGTGGAACTTCCATCTTTCCGTATAAATTCCACAAAAAACCTCACCTGAAGAGCATCGTTACCCAATTTTTGAATCGAGCGAATTTTAAATTCATTTTTGGTATCTGAATATAAATTAAAAAGATCATCCATATTCTGCGATCCTATATAATTTCTAAATTCATTATACACATTAGATGAGGAAAACAACCTCACCTTTGTATAATAGTTATAATTATAATGATATGGATCAAAAACCTCCCTTGCTTTTATATACTCTGAAATAAAATAATCGTTCAGCGCTTCATCTGCAGAATACTGCTTTACTGTGACAGGATCAACCAATTGCACTATTCCAGATTTCTTGTCAATTTCTATAACAAATGGCTCAATAGTGCTACTTGTGCTAATTTTAAATATGACTAATATGCTGATAGAGATCGTTGCTAATAATATTAACGCAAATAAAAGTAGAATATTCCTTTGAGCAATAACTGTGCTGTAGCGGTTTGAATTCCAATTTATATCCTTATCTAACGATTCAGTACTTTTCTCTCGCTTAAAAAATCTTAGCATTTTAATATTCTTAAAAATCTTAACTTGTGTTAATAAACATAGCAAATTAACAAAGTAGTTACAACAAAAAAGCTAAAAAACTCTTAACTTATGGCCTAGCTTACCAAACTTTGTCTCCATATATGAATCGTTATATTTATTACGTTCCACAATAAGTGGTAGACACTTTGTAACCTCTATACCACTACTTTCCAATTCTGACAATTTCCTATCATTGTTTGTAAGTAATTGGATTTTGTTAATGTTCAATTTCTTAAGCATTTTAGCTGCAACAACAAAACTCCTTTCATCATCTTCAAAACCCAATATTCTATTTGCATCAACAGTATCAAGGTTATGTTCTCTTTGCATACTGTATGCTCTTAACTTATTAGTTAAACCAATACCTCTTCCATCCTGCATCAAATACAATATAATACCACTTCCAAAGTCAGCTATCATTTGAATTGCTTGATGTAACTGACTTCTGCAATCGCATGATAAGCTATCTAACAAGTCACCCGTATAGCACGAAGAATGAATTCTCACTAATGGTTCGTCATCTTTATCTGGATTGCCAATGATAATTGCATGATGTTCTCTTCCACCACTTTCGGTTCTATAAGATATGATATTTACTTCTTGAGTCTGTTTTAAAAATAATGATGTTTTGCACACTTCATATACATCCTGATTTTCTTGAAAATTATTTATGAATGACGTGTCCAGTGCAATAACGTCATTTTTCTCGCACCAATTTCGCATTTCATGGTTATTCTCAAAAGTCATATCAGCCACTAACGCGTATGGCAATAATTCTGAGAACTTAAGCAAGGCAATAGCACATTCATCTATTGTCTTTGAGCATTGCAACTCTTTTATGCAATCTTCCTTTGAACAGTTTATTAAATAGAGCAGTTCATCAAAATTATTCACCAACAGACGTTTGCTGTTATGTTCTTTATTCTGAGATATGTATTTTACCTTACTTGAAGTTAAAGTAACATATACATTACTTGATGTAAGCTTGTATTGATTAAATAAATCTCTTTCTAAAGCCTCAGCAGCAGCAAACAATAGGTAATTACTTTCATCATATATTACAATTGGCCGACCGCGCCTGATTTCGCTGATAGCTCTTTCTACCTTATTGCTACTCTGATTTCCTATAAACATTTTTACCCATATTAAACAGCGATAAAAACTGGTGCGGCCGAGAAGACTTGAACTTCCAAGGCCTTATGAGCCACAGCGACCTCAACGCTGCGTGTCTACCAATTCCACCACGGCCGCACTATATTCTAGTTTTTATATAATTATTTTAAATTACTTAATCATTTTAGAATTTTTCATCTAGAGTGTCAATCTGATACTAGAATAATTTAGAAATTGTTTGTATAATTTGATTATGAATTTTGTGATTATAAATTTTAATCATTTAAGATAACCTTACTACTAATTTTTAACTTAGGTTTTTATACAAATGAATATAGCTAATATCTTTATTTTTTTAGCTCTCTCTCTTATAACTAGCTTTCATTTCGTCCATGCACAAATATTATACACATGGTCTCAAGTTATCCCAGAAAATAAACTAAGCATACGCGCAATTACGGACAATGACATGTGTCCCATTGTTTATGTTGATGGCGAGGAAACAGAAATGCTGAATCGCAGCTCAATTAACAATGGTGATCATAACGAAACAGTTTGTGAACTGACAGTACAAACAAGTGCCAAAAACATTAGTATTGAGAATCTACGGGTTCCTATATTACCAAAAAAGGTTAATAAAATTGCTTTCATTGGTGACACGGGCTGTAGAATAAATATGTTATTTCAGCAGGAATGTAATTCGGTAGATAGCTGGCCTTTAAAAAAAAATTTAGATTCAATCGCCCTTCATAAACCAGATTTAATTATCCATGTTGGTGATTATCATTATAGACAAACAAAATGTAGAAATACAAAAAAGTGTGGCGATATTTATGGATACAATAAAGAAGTTTGGTACGCTGATTGGTTTGAGCCTGCAAAGGATATTTTATCACAATCCCCTTTCCTTTTTGTTCGTGGAAACCATGAGAGTTGTGATAGAGCTTATGAAGGATGGTTCAGGTATCTAGATTCATACCCCTTTTCGTCTGAAAAATGTGGAAACTTCGTTTCTAGTTGGTCCTTAGATGCTGGACCGATGAAATTTTTTATCTTCGACTCTTCATCCGGTGAGGATATTTTTACAACCCAAAGCACAATTGATGCTTTTGAGAGGCAATTTGATAAATTGATACAAAATAGTTCTGACAAGCCCATGTGGTTTTTAACTCATAAACCGCTTTGGAGATCTCCAAAAAAAGAATTTTTGACATTAAAAAGCCATGGTAATCTTACACAAATCGAAGCTTTTGGAGATAAATTTCCAAGCAATGTTACTACCATAGTTTCTGGCCACATTCATATAGCCCAGATTTTATTAATGGATAATGTTCCAGACCAAATTATAGTTGGAAACGGTGGTGCATCATTACACGCTCAAGATCAAGAATCTGTTTATCAAAATGTAGAATTTGACTATTTAAATGGTAAAAACTACTTAGCACACGAGGTTAGAAACTTTTTTGGCTTTGGCTTTGCAATACTAAATTTAGATGATCACGAATTTACCTTCTATAATCAACACAATAAGGAAATGTATTCTGCGAAGCTAACAGAAGATTTTAAACTTAAACGGATTAAAACTATAGTCGATTCATTTTAGGATTTGTTATTAGCTATTTTAAAAACGCTACTTAAACATTTTTTTTAATCGATTGATTTCATCAGCAAATTTTGAGTCGGTCTTTATAAAATTTTCTACTTGTTTTACTGCATGTATAACAGTAGCATGGTCTCTGCCACCAAAGTTTCTCCCAATATCTGGTAGGCTTTTTTGCGTAAATTTTTTGGCAAAATACATAGCTATTTGTCTTGGCCTTGCAAGACTGCGAAGCCTTCTATTGGATTGCATATCTGCAACCTTTATATTGAAAAATTCAGCTACTTTCTTTTGTATTTCTTCTATTGTGACTGACCTATGATTTGACCTAAGAAGATCGATTAGGGTTTCACTAGCTGATTCTACCGTCATACTTCTTCCAATTAATGAGGTATGGGTAACCTTATTTAATGCTCCTTCTAATTCTCTTATATTAGATTTTATGTTCCTTGCTAAAAACTCTAGGACATCTTTCGGAACATACATATTCATCTGCTCCACTTTTGCCTGCAATATACCAAGCCTTAATTCAAAAGTTGTTTCATTAATATCTGCCACCAACCCCCAACCGAGTCGTGATTTTATTCTTTCTTCCACTCCATCAAGATCACTAGGAGACCTATCAGCTGATATAACCAATTGTTTATTTTGGTCTATCAATGCATTGAAAGTGTGAAAAAATTCTTCTTGTGTACTATCTTTACCACTGATAAATTGCACATCATCTACCATCAATACATCTACTGATCTAAATTGCTCTTTAAATAACATAATATCTTTGCTTCGCAGCGCTGTAATATATTGGTACATGAATTTCTCTGCTGATAAATACACCACTTTTCTTTTTGCTGATGGGGAATTGACTATGTGCCAAGCTATAGCATGCATTAGATGTGTTTTACCAAGTCCCACTCCACCATATAGAAACAAAGGATTGCTGCCTAATATTGGATCTATAGATTCTGCCACACGCTTTGCCGCCGTAAATGCTAATTCATTTGGCTTTCCCACTACAAAATTATCAAAGGTGAACCTTGGATCCAGCGGCGAACCAAGATTATGATTACTTTCCTCTCTGTTTTTTAGTATAACATTAAAATTTGAATTCCTCTCCTCAATTACTTGAATATCAATAGAACGTATACTTTTATCTTCGCTTTGCCATAATGATAATATTTTTTTCATGTAATGAACTGTAATCCACTCTTTTATAAACCTTGTTGACACGGATAAAAGAACTTCCCCATTTCTGCTACTGACAAATTTTAGTGAACTCAGCCAGCTATTATATGTTGCTTCTCCATAAAGATTATAAAGACAATTTTGGATTTTTTCCCAAGTAACATTGTGATCCGTTACTGTAATAATCTGATCAAAAAACATAGTAGAAACCTTAGGGCTAGTTAAGTTCATATACCACACCAAGAAAAAAGCAATAATTAGAAAAATATAAGATAATCAATAGCCTACTGCAAAATGAAAAGCTAATACTACTTAATACATACTAAAAATTATGGTGATTTTTTGATGGGTTGTAAAGGGTATAAAAACATTAAAATTGATCATTTTTATTTCAAAAAAATGAAAAATTTGTAAATGTCGCTTGTATCGAGGATTAGAAGCATGCAAAAACAGTAATACATTATGTATAAATAAGATGTTAAATTTACTGGCAAATAAGTAAAGTATTCATATAAATATAGCTAACCTAATATAGATTTACTGAAGCAAATTTATGATTATATTAAGTAATTTGAGTTGTTATGCTGTATTAGGTATTGAACTAGAGTTTTACATTGAAGGAATAGAAAAAGAATACTTATTTCTGAATAGCATCAAAAATAAAATAGCATCTCTTGAATTTTCTTGCGAGAAGGAGAATTCTACACATCAGTATGAGATAAAAAGTGGTTGTTATACGAACTCCTACAATTTAATTAAGCATTTTGAGTTAGCAAAACAATCACTTACTGAAACAGCACAAAAACTAGGTGGGAATGTTTCTTTTAAAGCAAAGCCTTATTTGGATAGAGCAGGCAGTGCATTAAATGTGCATGTTAATCTCGTGAATTCAAATAACGGTAACTTATTTTATATCAATGAGCAAAAGTACAGTGACTATCTGATTCATAGTATTGGTGGATTATGTGCAATGATGAAAAAACATATGTTGTTTTTTGCTCCAAATGATGATTCATATTTAAGATTTCAGTATCCGGATATTCACACTCCAACTACGATTAGTTGGGGAGTAAATAACAGAACTGCTGCGATAAGAATTCCCTATTTTGGCAACGATTTCAAAAGATGCCGCCTAGAGCACCGCGTTCCCGGAGCAGATTGTGACCTTGAAAAAGTACTCACAGCAATAATTGAAGGTATGGTTTTTGGTATAGAGAACAAAATTGCTCCGCCAAATAGGGTCTACGGCATTGCATCTGATCCTCAATATGAGATGGAGAGGTTAATATAACAACTATCTATCAAATCCTAATCCGTTAAACCCCTTTTGGGTAATTGGCTGTTTTAGCATTTTTTTTACATCATTATCTACATTTTTGCACTGTAATAGCAAGTCTAAAGCAGATAGTTTCTGCGTGCTTTTAGATTCAAGCTCTAGATTGCTTAACACTTGCCCAGGAAGTGGATTACCAGGCACATCCATGTGCTCAGGAAGAGGTTTCATCTGATTCTTTATAGAGCTAGAGTTATTTTGTGTAAGAGTTTTATCATTTAGCATGCTAAGAATAATTTCCTCAGGCACTACCATAGTTTTTGTATAATCAACAGGATTACTATTTTCAGCATCTATAGTCACATGAATTGGTTCGCCAAACGCATTTATAGGACCACCAAGTGATCCTTTCTCCATGCGTTCTTGTGCTCTTTTCCTTATTATTTCTTCTTCTAACTCAGTTTCAGTTTTTTCTGGTTCTTTTGCGGTATCTTTTTCTTCACCTTCATCAACACTGCTATACCCTTCATCTTCTGAAACTTTCTCTCCTGAAACACCAGTAATTTCAGGCTGTTCTTTTTTAGTTCTTATTTTATGAATCAGCGAAAGTAATAAGTAAGTAACTGCAGCAGCAGAAACGATAATGGCTATCTTTGCGGCAATGTGGATTGCTGTTAAAAATATTAAAGCTGATAAAGCTCCAGCTAATCCAGACACAATAACTTTATTTTTGCCTTTTGTTATATTTAGAATTGCCACCATAATAACCTCTCAAATACTGTTCTAGAATTATTATACAGGAATTTTCTTATACTTGCAATTTTGCGAAAATTTTAATTATTTGCATAAAGTTTTAAAGCTACACAAGGATTAATTAATATGCAATGTATCTCGACTATAATATTGTACAAACACACATATTCAGCTAACATTCAACATGCAGAGCTTACTCATAGAGCGAAACAGGGCGGTGGTATTATTACTTATAGTAATTTTTATCTTCGGTTCATACGTTTATGTAAAAATGCCAAGGGAAAGCAATCCTGATATACAGATTCCTATAATCAGCGTGTTTGTTGGACTTCCTGGGATTTCTGCTCAAGATAGTGAAAAGCTATTAGTGCTTCCTATAGAAAATGAACTAAGATCCATCGAAGGTGTAAGAGAATTGAGAGCTTTTGCAACTAATGATGGTGCTCACATGATACTCGAATTTGGAACAGAGTATGATAATAAAGAAGTGCTCGATAATGTTCGTTCAAAGCTTTCAAACATAAAATCGAAGTTACCTGTTGAAGCGGAATCTCCGATAATCAATGAAATAAACTTGAGCTTATTTCCGATACTCAATGTCGGCTTAATTGGTAATTTGCCAGAAAGAGCCTTAACTGAAATAGCACGCAAGCTAAAGAAAGAAATAGAATCTCTGCCAAATGTTCTCAAAGTTGAAGTGGCGGGTATGCGTAAAGAAACAGTGGAAGTTATAATTGAGCCCACAGTTCTAACAAAATATAACATTCAATCAAACGAAATATTCCAAGCTATATCAAGCAATAATAGACTAGTGGGAGCTGGATCACTGGAAAATGACACCGGTAAATATTCGATTAAAATATCAGGATTACTAAAAGATATAGAAGATATTATGAATATTCCTATTAGATCTCAAGGCGATGCAGTTTTGAGAATAAAAGATATAGCAAAAGTATACCCTAGGTTTGAAGATCACCAAGGGTTTGCTCGCATTAATGGATTACCTAGTGTCGTGCTAGAAATTTCAAAACGTAACGGAAAAAACATAATAGACACAGTAAATCAAGTAAAATACTTAATGGATAAGGCAAAAGATCAATTACCTGAAAATTTAAAAGTGGTGTACTTAAACGACCAGTCAAAAAACGTCCGCGATGTGCTTGATGACTTGGAAAACGGCATAATATTTGCTGTGTTGTTAATATTGATCATAATGATGCTTTCTATGGGAACAAGGATTGCTATTCTTGTGGCACTCTCGATACCCGGTTCCTTTCTCATTGGGATAATAGCTCTTTACTTTATGGGTATAACCTTAAATATCGTTGTGCTCTTCAGTTTTATTATGGCTGTTGGCATGCTGGTTGATGATGCAATTGTGATCAGCGAATATGCCGATAGAAAGATGATCTGCGGAATGGGCAAAGTAGAAGCCTTTCACACTTCAGTTCGTGATATGTTTTATCCGGTCTTATCATCAACGTTAACTAAATTGGCAGTGTTTTTTCCTTTACTACTCTGGCCTGATACTGTGGGAAAATTCATGCAGTATATACCAATTACAATAATTTTAACTTTAACCGGATCGCTCATTATGGCTCTGGTTTTTATACCAACACTTGGTGCAATCTTTGGAAAGCCATCAGTAACTTCAAAGGAAGAAATTGAAAAAATGAATGCTATCGAAAGTGGTGAAATAAAAAATGCTGGGCCTATAATAAGAGCTTACGTACGAATGCTAGAGAAGGTTTTGGATCATCCTAAAAAATTCGTATGTGCTACTGTATTCGTTTTGTTTTCATTTAGTGTGCTGTACTTTACTTTTGGTCCTGGAGTAAAGTTTTTTCCGAAAGTGGATTCAGATAATATTTTAATCAGTGTTAAAGCAAAAGAAAGCTTATCAGCCAAAGCACGAGATCTGATACTCAAAGAAGTGGAAGAACGCATTTTGAGCATTGAAAAAGAAATTCATGTTTCTTATGCTAGATCAGGAGCATTTTCAGACAACGTTATCGCCAGAATACAACTAGAACTTATGGATTGGCGCTTCAGGCGCAAAGCTAAGCACATACTAAATGATATAAGGAGCAGTGTGCAAGACATGAAAGGAATAATAATTAATGTTCAAGAGGAAAAGCCAGGACCGTCGGCTGACAAGCCAATACAAATCAACCTCAGCGGGAGTGCATCCAGTTTGAATTTAGCAGCAGAGAAAATTCTAGAAATTATGAACCAACCTTCATCCGGGTTTATAAATATTCAAGATAGCAGATCAGCACCTGAAATAGAGTGGAATATGAGTGTTGATAAGAATAAGGCTACAAGCTCTGAAGTAAGTGTTGCAACCATTGGCGATTTTATAAAGATGGTTACAAATGGAGTGTTGATTGGAAAATATAGACCAAATAACACGGATGAAGAAATCGATATTGTACTCCGTTTCCCTGGAAAGGATCGCAACATGAAGACTATAGACAATCTTTTTATCAATACAGTTAATGGCCCGTATCCTATGAGCAATATAGTAAAATATGCTCCCGAAAAAAAGGTAAACAAACTAAACAGGATTGATGGATTACGCACAGTGACAATCTCTGCTGACGTTGATACTGGCTATCTTGTTGATGAAAGAGTAAAGTTCATTCAGAATTCTATTGCCCAGGATTGGGACAAGGGAGTAAAAATTGATTTTAAAGGCGACAAAGAAGATCAACAAAAATCAGGAGCATTTTTGTTAAAGGCTTTTATATTAGCGATTACACTAATGATATTGGTATTAGTGACACAGTTTAATAATGTATACCATACATTTATCGTAATGACAGCAGTGTTTTTATCCACAACATGTGTGTTTTTTGTTTTCTTTCTTATCCAACAAGTTTTCGTAGTTGTTATGTGTGGAGTGGGGATAATTGCTTTGGCAGGAATTATAGTAAATAATAACATACTATTGCTTGATGCCTTTCATCACCAAATTAAGGTACACAAAAATGACATCAAGCGATGTGTAATAAACGCTGCAATTTCTCGCGTTAGGCCAATATTGCTTACCGTTGCAACCACAGTTCTTGGTTTAATACCGATGATTACCAGGTTAAATATCAATTTTTTTACGCTACAAATCACATATGATGCTCCATCAAGCCAGTGGTGGGTTGACATTTCAACAACCATAGCAAGTGGAATATTGGCTGCAACGGTTTTAACTTTATTCTTTACTCCTGCGTTGCTTGTTATACAAAAACATGAAAAAACTTGACTTAAATTAGCAATCATTTAACATTTAAGATAGTGTTCTTTGCCCGTTGGAGCTATAATTATAACTAATTACATTGGATTTATTTATTATGATTGCTAATCGTAAAAGCAGTGTTAAGCAGAAAAGTAACAAGAATAACATAGTTGGAAGCCTTGATGTAATAAAAACAGCAGGAGAGCTTTCACTTCAAAAAGGTTTAGATTTTGATGTTGTAATAAAGGCACTAGAAAGTGCTATAGAAGCAGTGGCTCATCAAAAATATGGTAGCAAAAGTAAAATTGTAGTTGATATAGATAGAAACACAGGCAAAGTTACTTCATATAGAAAACTAAAAGTTATTGATGATGAATCAAATGAAAAAGAGAATACCGAGTGTGAATCAATTACGCTTACACAAGCTAAATTAATAAAAGGAGATGCAAAAGTTGGAGATACTGTTAGTGAATTACTCTCTCTTAACACTGATCTTGCTTCAGCAAGAATTGCCCAGCAAAAGATTGCTCAAATAATTAAAGATGAAGAGTCAAAAAAGCAATATGAGGAATTTAAAGATAAGGTGGGAGAAATAAGGTATGGTATTGTTAAACAAGTAGAATATTCAGATCTTATTATAGACATAAATGGCACTAGGGCATATCTTCCATTGCGAAATTTAACTGGTGGTGAATCATTTCGTGAAGGTGATAAGGTTAAAGCTTACATACAGACTGTTAAGCGCTCTGATGATGGACGTCAAATTATTCTTTCTAGGACTCATGAAGGCTTTTTGGAGGCATTATTAAATCAAGAAATACCAGAAATTGCTGACGGATTAGTGACAATTAAAGGTATAGCTAGAGATGCTGGTTCAAGGTCTAAGGTTGCCGTTTTCTCTCCCGACAAGAACATTGATCCAGTAGGTGCTTGTGTTGGAGTTAAGGGAGATAGAATAAAAACTATTATACACGAATTAAATGGTGAAAAAATTGACGTTATAAATTACTCCTCAGATTTGGGTCAATTTGTTATTAAAGCCATTACTCCTGCAGAAGTATCGAAGGTTATTATTGATGAAAATGAAAATTGCATAGAGTTAATAGTTGCTGAAGATCAATTGAGTTTAGCGATAGGAAAAAAGGGCCAGAATGTAAGATTAGCTTCAGAGCTTGTTGGATGGAAAATTGAGATATTAAGCACTCAGCAAGAATCAGAAAGGCGAAGTAAAGAACTTAGTCAATGTTCAGCTTTATTTGCTGAAGCTTTAAACTTAGAAGAGATTATGGGTCAGCTATTGGTAACAGAAGGTTTTTCAAGTGTAGAAGACATATCTAGCGCTTCAATTAAAGAGCTTGCTTCAATAGAGGGCTTTAATGAAGATATTGCAAACGAACTTCACAATAGAGCAAATAAGTACCTGAAAGCAGAAAATGATAGAAAAATAGAAGAGCTAAAAAGTTTAGGTATGGAGGATGATGTAATCAATTTAACTTTATCAATAGACAATAAAATTGCTCTTAGTAAGCATGATATTAAGACTTTAGAGGACATAGCAGATTTATCAAGTTATGAGTTTTGCAGCATACTCTCTTCCTCATCCGATAGCAAAGAAGATCTAAAAGATACAGTAGATTCAATAATCATAGAAGCACGTAAAAAGCTTGGATTAATATAATAAAATAATATGAATAATGAAGATATCAGTGATAAAAAATTAACGCTCCAAGGTTTAAGCAAGCTTAAATTAGACCTCAATTTAAACTCTTCAGCTAGCCCAAGTACTGGAGCTACAGTAGTAAAAAAAAGAAGAAAAAAATCTCATGATGCAGAAGAACATAATTTATTTGACGAGAGTAAATTAGGTTCTTTAACAGAGAAAGAACAAATTTTCCGCATTAATGCTGTGCAGAATGCTGCTTTGCTGAAAGAAAGAAATCAGAGAGAAGAAAAAGAGAAAACAGCAAAAGAAGACAGCAATAAAGAGATTGACGAGAAAAATGAAGCGGACGCTTTATCTAAGGAAATAAATAAGCAAGTTTTAAGTAATACCCACTTAGTTGAACCAAAAGAAGATAGTATTGACCATGAGGACAACGATAAAAAGTCTTTTAAAGTCAACAAAGATATATATTCTAAGCATTCTAAACTGGTAATTGCACAGGCAATAGATGAAAAAACTGAACAACCCCCTGTATTTAAGCAAAGGTTTGGTATAAGAGGTAGAAAGTCAAAGTTTACTAAGGGTAAAAATATATCAAGAGAAGTTATTATACCAGACAAAATAACTATCAGGGAGTTATCTATTCGCATGGCAGAAGATAGCAAGAGTGTGCTAAAAATGTTCAAAGAAGAAGTCGGTGAGAGTTATAGAGTAGATGATCTGGTGGATCCAGATATAGCATGTGAAATAGTGGAAAAATTTAATCATACGGCTAAACGAGTGAGCGATACCAACAGAGAAAAAGATTTATTTTTTATAGAAGGCAGAGAAAGCCTGCCTAAAAAACCTAAACCATCAATCGTCACTTTTATGGGACACGTCGATCATGGTAAAACCTCATTGCTCGATGCATTTCGTGAATCTAATGTTGCAGAAAGAGAGTCAGGTGGCATAACTCAACACATAGGTGCTTATCAAATAATAACAAAAGATAAGCAAAAAATTACTTTCATTGATACACCAGGACATGAAGCGTTCACTGCGATGCGTGCATGTGGTGCCAATATTACTAATATAGTTGTAATAGTAGTTGCAGCTGACGATGGAATCATGAAACAAACAGTTGAAGCAATAAATCATGCAAAAGCAGCAAATGTTTCTATTATAGTTGCTATTAATAAAATTGATAAATCTGAGCCTGGTGATGTGGAGAAAATAATGAGTAGCTTACCTCAATATGATCTCATTCCTGAAGAGCTTGGTGGTGATGTTATGATTGTGCCAGTATCAGCAAAAAAGAAAACTAATTTAGATAAACTAGAAGAGACGATTTTGTTAATCGCTGAATTAATGAAGCTAGAAGCAATAGAAGATTGTCGAGCACTTGGATGGGTAATAGAATCCAAAATAGATAAAGCGAAAGGAATATCAGCTACATTGATAGTTGAGGAAGGAACGTTAAAGGTTGGTGATATATTGGTAGTTGGTACAACATACAGTAAAGTACGTAGTATGGTTAATCACCTTGGTCAAAGAGAAAAAGCAGCACTACCCTCCGCTCCAATTGAAATTACTGGTCTAAATGGTGTACCAAATGCTGGAGATAAATTTGTTGTTGTAAATTCTGAAAAGCAGGCGCGTGAAATTGTTGAATACAGGCTAGAGTTAATCAAGAAAAAGAAAGAAGATTTGGGCGACAATAACTTAGATATATTCAGTCGTAATAACAGCGAAACAGAAGAACTATCTGTAGTTTTAAAGTGCGATGTAACTGGTTCTATTGAAGCAATATCAAGTTCAATTGATAAACTCGGTAAAGACCAAGTGAAATTAAATATCCTACACAAAGCAGTAGGAGGGATAACAGATTCAGATGTGCTGCTTGCAGAAGCATCAAGTGCAGTAATTTTAGCTTTTAATGTAAAAGTGGACTCAAAAATAAGGGACTTGGCAAAACAAAAAGGTATAGAAATACATACTTATAACATAATATACGAGCTCATTGACGACATGAGAATGTATTTAACTAAAATGTTAAAGCCTGTTACACGAGAGGTTCGTGTTGGTTCTGCATCTGTAAGGCAAATATTTAATGTATCTAAAGCTGGTAATATCATTGGATGTTATGTAAGTGATGGAGTCATAAAAAAAGATTCTTTAATTAAGGTAGTGCGTGGTGGCAAATTGGTGCATGAAGGAAAGTTAAAAGCAATACGTAGATTTAAAGATGATGTTAAAGAAGTAGGTGTAAACTTTGAATGCGGAGTATCACTAGAGGGTAATATCGATATTAAAGTTGGAGATATTTTGGAAGCTTATCAATTAGTGCAAGAAGAAAGGGTGTTATAGTAGCTGGATATGAAAAAGGAAATTAGAAACCTAAAGATAGCATCGGTATTGCATAGAGCAATATCAAGAATTCTAATGGAAGGTAAGGTGTTCAATAAAAATGTAGCGGTATCTGACGTAAAATTAAGTAAAGATTTGAAAAAAGCAGATGTATATATTGTGTTATCTTCATTGAATATTCAAGTAGCTGACTACTTAGATCCAGAAAAAAGACGCACTGGAGATCCTTCTGAGAATAATTGTGATCTTAACACCGTTGTTAATGAAATGAACCAATCTGCATGGTCAATACGTAAATCTATACTGTGTTATGTTGATTTGCGATTTATACCTGAACTAGTTTTCAAGCCTGACTTAGCGTTCGATAATTTTGTTAATGTAAGCAAAATATTACATAATCACACTTAATTAATGCATTTCAATCGTTACTTTTCATTAATGAGGTTGCACAGTTTAACGGGTTTGTGGCTTGTGCTATTTCCCAGTTTGAGCGGTATTCTTTTAGCCTCAACTTCTCTATCGTATCAGGTTCTTTTTCTCCTTGTTTTGTTTACTATAGGTGCATTTTTAATGAGACCCGCAGGGTGCATAATCAATGATATCTTCGATAGAAAAATAGATGCGCACGTTGAACGAACAAAATATAGGCCACTTGCAAGTGGTGCATTAAACATAAAGCAGGCTTTAGCTTTACTTTCACTGCTACTGTCTATTGACCTGGTAATCTTATTATTAACTAATAAAACTACACTTATACTTGGAATAATCTCAATGTGTATGATAGCTACTTACCCTTTATTAAAGCGGTATGTTTGGTGGCCACAATTGTTCTTAGGGTTTACCTTCAATATGGGATCGCTCATGGGCTCAGCAGCAATAACAAACCAGATCAGTATAGAATCCTTGCTGTTTTATATAGGATGCGTCTTTTGGACACTTAGCTATGACACCATATACGCCCATCAAGATAAAAAAGATGATGAAAAACTCGGGATGAAATCTACCGCATTATATTTTGGTGATACAACAAAATCTTGGTTGAAAAGATTTTATTTAATATCTCTTATGACGTGGCTATATGCTGGTATTTTATCATCATTAAATAACATTTTTTATATTGCTCTACTTGCCGTAGGGTTCATATTTCACCGCCAATACAAAAATTTCAATCCTGACGATCCCAGTCAATGCATGTCCATATTTAAAAATAATTCCTACGTAGGGTTGCTTCTCTTTTTTGGCATCCTTTTAGATAGAATTATCACCTAGGTCTCAAGAGTTTTGGCTCTAATGAAGTCAATAAACTCAGGTACTCGCAGAAACGAAAATTGCTTGACACCCTTCGCCAGCCCTCTTATCATGAAACTGAAGCTATTGTATTTGCTTTCGCCAATCTGCAGATTAAAAGGTAAGGATTACTTAATGTATCGGCGTCTTATGTTCAATTTTTTGCAGTATATAGATACTGTATGTCTTTACAAAACTTCATCTACATCTAGATTTTTATCTAAATAAGCTGAACGCGCTTATAAAGCGTTACAAGACATCAAAAAATGCCAATACTCGACAGAGATAGTAAAAGACTAGCTAACTCGGGGATTCTTTGTCTTTTTTTCTGCTTAGTAAATTTCTTAAACATTTGCAGCGTAAGTTAGTTGCAATTAAAAGCGGCTGAATCTCGCTTGTCAAGCGTTTAAAACATAAAAAACGCCAATATTTTAAAGCGGATAATAACCCCAGGGCTTCTTTTGCCTTTTTTTTCATTTGGTAAATTTCTTAATATTTACAGCTAAACAACAACCGTCATCCCTAAGTATCCCGCTGCTTGTTAGCGGCTGAGATACCGCGAATGAATCGCGGTATGACGGTTCGCGGCAGGATGACGATAAGCTCGTCATCCCACTACTTGTTAGCGGCTAAGAGATACCGCGGCGGTATAGCTATAGGATGACAAAAAAAGGGCACTGTGACGAACTTAAATCACAATTATCAGTTAATGCTAATTACGGCATTATAAAAAACGCCAAACTTTTTTCTGCTTTTATGCAAGAAGTCTAGTCCATATATTCCTCCCACTTTTCCGTGACTTTTCTTACTATTTCCTCACTCATCTCAATTTTCTTTCCCCACTCTCGTTTGGTTTCAGGCGGGATTTTATTTGTCGCATCAAATCCCATTTTACCTCCAAGTCCACTTTCAGGGGAAGCAAAGTCTAAATAATCAATAGGTGCATTTTCTATCATGATTGTATCACGCACAGGGTCCATCCTCGTTGACATTGCCCACATCACTTCCTTCCAATCACGTATATTTATATCATCATCAACAACGATAATAAACTTCGTGTATAAAAATTGCTTTAGAAAGGAAAGTATGCCCATAACAATTCTTTTTGCCTGCCCTGGATAGGATTTTTTTATCGACACTACCGCTATTCTATATGAGCAACCTTCCGGTGGCAGATAAAAGTCCACTATCTCTGGAAATTGATTGATAAGAATGGGCACAAAAATTTCATTGAGTGCTTCACCAAGAATCGATGGTTCATCAGGTGGCTTGCCAGTGAAAGTGCTAAGATATATCGGGTTTTTACGCATAGTAATTGCAGTAATATTAAATTCAGGAAATTGCTCAACAGAATTATAGTAGCCGGTGTGATCTCCGTATGGCCCTTCGTCTTGATATCTATCCAAACTCACATAGCCTTCCAGAACGATTTCCGCGTGAGCTGGTACTTGAAGTGGAATAGTCCTACAATTTACCAGCTCAAGCGGCTTCTTTCGCAGCAGTCCAGCAAATTGGTATTCTGACAATGTTTCTGGCACTGGAGTTACTGCAGCAATAATCGTTGCAGGATCACTACCGATCACAGCAGCAGCAGGAAATTTCATATTTTGTTCCTTCTCTTTCCATCGTTTGTGGTGAGTTGCGCCACCTCTTTGTGCAAGCCAACGCATTAGTGTTGTTTTTTTATCTATAACCTGCATACGATATATTCCAAGATTAAAATTATCTTGCTTTTCTTTCGTGGGTCCTTTTGTTACCACAATCGGCCAGGTGATAAGTGGTGCAGGTTCATTTGGCCAGCATGTTTGAATGGGCAGTAGACTTAGGTCCACTTCATCTCCGGTTAGCACTACCTCTTGACATGGAGCCTTGCTCACGACTTTACTTCGCATCGATAACACGACTTTCAACAAAGGAAACATTTTTATAGCATCCTTAAAGTTTTTTGGCGGCTCAGGTGATTGCAAAAATGCTAAAAGTTTACCAAGATCTCTTAGTTCATCAGGATTTATGTTCAACCCCAATGCAATCCTCTTAATAGTACCAAATAAATTCACCAAAACTGGAATCGAATTTTTGCCATTTTCTGTGATAACATTTTCAAAAATGATCGCTGGCCCTTTGCTTGACAAAACTCTGCGATGAATTTCTGTCATTTCAAGAACTGTTGAAACTTCCTCCTTAATCCTAATCAGATCTTTTTTTTCTTCTAAGGCTTTGATGAAGTCGCGTAAGTTGTTGTACATATTCCAGTTTTTAAAATTTTAAGTTTATATCTAGTTTTCAAGCACTTTATTGAAATTTGACCTATGCACTGTCTAGCGAGCTTTCAGTTAATTTGAGATCAAATCTTCATATTGCTTACTAAGTTTGTATTTCCTTCCTCTATTGGAAAAATCTACAATCTTGATAAACCCCATTTCCACCCACTTTTTACAAAGTTGCGCACTAGTACGAGGCTTAAAATTAAATAGTTCGCCAACCTGACTAGCTGTAATAGCGGAAAACTCCTGGAAGAGCTCAAGAGCTTTGCGTTGTTTAGGATCAAGTTTACGTATAAGATCAGTCTGATCAGTGTGGTATTCTTCTTCATTTATACGTTGTAAAACGTTCTCAAATGAATTTGCCATACCTTCTACGAAATACTCCACCCACTTAGTGATATCTGCTTCAGCTCGTCCCATATAATAATTGTGCGATGGACCTACACTGATTGCCTCATAATAAGCTCCTAGATTCTTAGCATAATATTCTTCCAATGAATAAAGCCCTTTTAGGTCATATCCACCAAGGTGTAAAATTAATGTAGTCAACAATCTTGCAGTACGACCATTACCGTCATAGTAAGGGTGAATTGTTACAAATTGATAATGAGCAATACCTGCAATAATTGGGCAAGGCACTTGCTCACTGTCACGAATCCAATCAATCATACTGCTCATGAGCTTTGGTACATCCTTTGCTTCAGGGGGCATATAAATTATTGCACGTGTACGGCTATCACGAATAACGTTTTGACCATCACGATAAGAGGTTGGCTTCACTTTAGATTTTCCACTCGCCATTACTAGGGCATGAAGCGTTTGAATGGCTTTCTCAGTAATAGGGATCGTTCTCGCTGCCCATTGTTCAACTTGGGTTAAAGCTGCATAATATCCTTTAACCTCATTTTCATCTCTCCTATATTTTGGAAAGTGGCTTTTACCACTTAAAACCTCTTCAATCTGTTTAGGCTCAAGTCGATTTCCTTCAATCATAGTAGAATAGTGTGTGGTATAAAGCCGTGCAGTTTCACGAAGGGACGAGAGCATCGATACAGTGAGTGGCAAATGTAACACTTTTTCTTTTGCTGCTTCAATCCTCATAAGGCAATTAGCAATTTTAGAAGTAATCGTATAATTTGGCATCGGCATAATATCTGCATTACATTACTTCTATATTATGCTGATAAAATGCAGATAATACAACATTTACACGACGCCGACCATAAACAGCAATAAATTCGGCTGATTGAGAAAGAAGTTTGTCTTGTAGAATAGCTATTTCTTTTTCTCTGCCAATTATTGGTTCACTCATATGTTTATTCCGCGGAGTTTGTTGAAATTATACACAGCGGAATAAAATTATCAACTTTGTTTTACCGCCATGTTTACAGCGCGGCGGTAAAAGATAGAGCATCTCATAATTGGCTATTCTGGGGGTAGTTTGGTCACCTACATTATCAAGTCTTCTGATGAACTTTGTGACAATATACCTAATCATTGTACGTAAAGTTTGTATTCGAGGCAAAACTGACTATAAAATACACTTGATATAAATGTTTTTATATATTAACATTAGATGCTTCTTTTAATATATAGATAAATGTGTACTAAAAGTTTTATATTGTAGGTTCTTTAATAAGTATATGTCTAGAATATCGTTTTTATTGATTCTTATACTGGCAGTAGCAAGTTTACCAGTAATAAACAATTGGCTTTCACACCGCGGTCAAACCCTAACCGATGACCAAATAAGTACGAGATTAGATGATTATATCAGTAGAAATTTTGATAAGATCGTAAAAACTCTCAAAGAGGAGTCGATTAAAAGTAGTTACGCTGCTCGAGATAACGCGACTAAAGGTAAAATTTTACAGTACAAAAATGAAATATTCGACTCCGCTTATCCTTACTCAGGAAATGAAAATAGTAGTGTTATAGCTGTAGGCTTCTTTGACTATTCTTGTGGATATTGCAAAGCTATGAAGAATGATATAAAGCAGTTAATTAACGACGGTAAAATTAAGTATATCTTTAGGGATGCTCCAATACTTGGTAATGACTCTTTAAGGGCAGCAAAAAGCGCTTTAGCTGTTTACTTTATTGATAAAGAAAAATATTTCGATTTTCACTATTCTGCTTTAAGTCACAAAGGAGGATTTTCAGACGAAAGCATATTGGATATAGTGAAAAGCATAGGGATTGATGAGGACGATTTTAATGATTCCATAAAAGATAACGCGGACAAAATTGAGCAAATGATAAACAACAGTAGGCTTCTAGTAAGAGATTTGGGAGTAGGTGGTACACCTTTTTTAATAATTGGGGATAGTCTGTTTGTAGGAGCAACTGATTTAAATATACTACGCAAAAAAGTAGATGAATTAAGTCACAAGCAAGGCTAGTTTCAATTTGCCATAAAATTTTATTTTTTTTTGCTTGACAACTCAAATGAACCTGAGTATAGTAACTGTGGGTGTGATAAGTAACGGCACGTAGAAGTGACACAGTAGCTCAAGAAAAGCAGGTGATGCCTATAGTCAAGCATAACCTCAGCCTGCAAAGATTGACTAATCCATTAAAAAGTGTTAAACTCAATATATAATTACCATTCTGGAGTTACAATATGAAAGAACCTAATTATACAAGAGAACCAATTGCTCTTTTTCGACAAATCAAAGAAAAGAAAAAATCAAGTAATTTATTGCATAATTTAAAGAGTGCTTATTCTAAAAAACTAAAGATAGGGGCTGCTCTAAAGACAGGGGATTGCTTTTTTGACTCCGTGGCTCAAGGGTTGAATGAGTTAAAACCTGGTCATCGTTTTACCGCAAAATCATTAAGAAAAGATTGTGCAGATTATGCTGAAAACAAAAAGGACTCACGATGGGTTTTTGATGAAATAACAAAAAATATTGCTGAAGGATATGCTGTACCTATGATAGGTTCAAATGGAAATGTAATGAAAGATAACCAGAACAATATTATACCAGACAATATTGCATCTTTTGATAGATATTTAAAAGATATTAGAAGTATGGCTACAGAAGCTAGCCTACCTATATGGGGTCGCCCAGGGATTGAAGGGAGAATGATATGTGATAAGTATGAAGTGGAGCTTGATATTTATTCAATAGAGGAAGATAGTCAAAAAGTTACAGTAACTAAAATTACAGCACATGATGATGATCTAGAAGTTTTTATACAAGGTGTGAATCTTGATCAATTAAAGATAGATAATAGTAAAAAAACTGTAGGAGTAGTGAATTACATGCAACATTTTGTACCACTCCTTAGTGGAATTTCTGAAGATATAAAAGAAGATCAACAAGTTTCTAGTGAAGCAATTCTTGGCACAGGTAAAAGAGTTCCTACTTCTGATCAATCAGAGAAAGAAGTACAACAAGAAATAATTAATATCAGTACTAGTGCGACTGTTTATACGGATAAAGAAATCCCTTTTTCTCATCAACTAGAGCAAAAAACACGACAAGAAGGAATTAATGCCAGCGCTAGTGCGACTGTTTATACGGATAGAGAAATTCCTACTTCTAATCAATCAGAGCAAAAAGTACAACAAGAAATAATTAATACCAACACTAGTGCGCCGGTTTTACAAATTTACACAGATAAAAAAATCCCTTCCTCTCATCAGCAAGAACAAAAAACACAACAAAAAGAAATACAAAAAAAATTAATCAATAGTTACAGGAAAGAGGCTATTTATGTAATAGCTACTGTAATAACAGCTATAGCATTCACAGCATCTGCTATAGCTGCTATCATTACTCAAGCAATTCCTTTTGCATGTCTTGCTGGAACTGCTTTAGTCGCTGCATGTGTTTGTGTATATCAATTAACGCAGAGTCATAAAGACATTAACGAACTGAAAAGCGAGTTAGGAAAAGGTCAAGAAGATAATGCCCACACTTTCTTAGAGAAGGTGGGATTAAAAATGCACGATCTTATTAATAAAGCAATTTCAAAAGTTTAAGATTTTTCCTACTTTATCTACATCAACTCAACTTTATTTCTACAGGAGGGTATATGTCATTCACAGAAATTAGATTTCCAGAAAATATATCTTATGGTTCCGCTGGAGGACCGGAATTTTCCACTGACGTTGTAACAACTCATAACGGTTGTGAACAGCGCAACATCAATTGGTCTCATGCACGCACTAGATACAACATAGCTTACGGGGTCAGATCAAACGAGCAGCTACTAGAACTAATAACATTTTTTCATGCACGAAAAGGTAAAGCAATAGGGTTTCGTTTTAAGGATTGGTCGGATTTTATAGCCATCAACCAAGAGATTGGTATAGGAGATAACAAAAAAACGACTTTTCAGCTAATCAAAACTTATGTAAGTGGGGAAGATAAGCATATACGTATGATCAAAAAGCCAGTACATGGGACAGTAAAGATTTATTTAAATGGTAAAGAAGAGAGTGAATATTCAGTAAATTATTCAACGGGAGAAATAACATTCATGAAACCGCCAGTAAAAGATGCAATAATCACTGCGAGCTTCGAATTTGATGTGCCCGTGCGCTTTGATACAGATTACTTAAACGCTTCTATTGATGACTATGGAAGCAATAGCTGGAATAACATTCCACTAATAGAGGTGAAATTTTAGCTGTAAGCGAGCATAGATCTACATCATAGTAGGGCTACTAGTCACCATCAATTAAAAAAGTTAAGCACCACTGAGGCTCTATATTTAAATGAGCCTTAGTATATGCAATTATTTTAAACTTTATCACCAGCTATATACTACAATGTTGCTGAGCTTTGCTAACATTTACACTTGAAGCTTGGGGAGATTCTAGCTTAGTGCTTTCTCCTTCCTGCAAAATAGAAAGCTTCAACAATTCCTTTAGAGTTGATTTTGCAAGTGTTGTATCATCTTTGTTTAAGATGTAGTCTAGCATGTTGTTTTTCTGTAAGCGATTAACAAAATATCTATCTTCCTCATTAAGAACCTCTATCTTGTTAATACAAGATAATACTAAATCCGAATTCTTTGTTGCTAAAATTCCATTCAAAAAGATATCTAATTTTGTTTTGTCTTCAGTCAAGTCTCTAGCTAACCTATTTCTGATGTTATCATTATCAAGCACAGTGTACTCGAGGTACGAGCAAGGCTCAATAAGTATAAAGTCCTCTAAAGGCACTAGTTCTGGATAGGTGCCAGCGTAATCAAGTATGCCACACTCAGTAATACACCCTCCTTTTCTTATAACACAGCAATTGAGACGACCATGATACATTGATAACAAAGAAAAAAGACGTATTATACTTGTACCTCTATCTTTCATTTCCTCGAAAAGCTTCCTATCATTTATTAATTTGTGCAAAATGTAATCCATAGCAGGACCTGGTTTGCGGAAATGAAACATATTATTCTCTTCAAAAATGGCCTCAGCTAATTCGATAGATTTTTTATCCTCATCTACGAAAGCTTTTTCATTTCTATTTAACTGTATGATCTCAGCTTTGCTATCTCTGCGTAGACCAGTTCTCCTTATTAACATCTCAAATATTTTTGTATTCATATATATCCTATATTAGTTAAAGTAAATATTAATAATGTTTACTTTTTAAATAAAAATAAATGAAAATTTTAATAAAAATTATTTTTTTTAATAGAATAAAAATCTTTTATATTTGCTTGAGTACCAAAAGGGCTTTATTGGTGTAATGCGTTTTCTATTGCGCCTGGCTGCAGCGCGTGATGCAACCGGATTCAAGTGTCAGCTACTTTTATAGCACCACTTCTGCTTCAATAACTGTAAATACTAAGCGATCTGTCTTAAAATCTCCTCTTGTTGCTGAGCATGGACACTAGCATAACCACATGCAGGAGATGCAGCAGCAGGTCTCGCGATACACTTAGGTCTTTTTGCTTGAATATCGAGATTGGACAACACTTCTTCTATCAATGGGTTGACAAAAAACCATCCTCCCATATTTTTTGGTTCTTCTTGACACCATATAATTTCAGCGTTTTTGTACTTTTCAAGTTCATTACTTAGTTTATCTGCAGGAAACGGATAGAATTGTTCTAAACGTATCACTGCTATATCGTTTATTTTTTGTGTTTCAAGCATTTCAATTATATCGTAATAAACTTTACCGCTGCATATTACAACTTTTCGTACTTTATCACTTGAAACTAAACCTTTTCTACATTCTGGAATCACCGTGAGGAATTTTCCTTCAAAATCGGATAGGTTAGAAACTGCTCTTTTATGACGCAGTAGTGATTTAGGTGTAAACACTACTAAAGGCTTGCGAAAGTCTCTATGCATTTGTCTGCGTAAGACATGGAAGTAATTCGCCGGAGTGGAACAATTAACTACCTGCATATTATCCTCTGCGCAGAGTTGCAAAAATCTCTCTATACGTGCGGAGCTATGCTCAGGTCCCTGTCCTTCATAACCATGAGGCAGCAATAAAACTAGACCGCTTGATCGCAACCACTTTGTTTCTGCAGATGCGATAAACTGGTCGATCATAATTTGTGCACCATTTGCAAAATCACCAAATTGCCCTTCCCAGAGCACCAGTGAATACGGGGAATCAAGACTATATCCATATTCAAAGCCCATTACAGCATACTCTGATAAAGCGCTATCTATGACCTCAAAGTGAGCTTGCTTTTCATTTATATTGTTTAGCGGAATAAACGCTTCTTCTGTTACCTGATCAACAAGCCTTGAATGACGGTGCGAGAAAGTTCCACGACCAGAGTCTTGTCCTGATAAACGCACTCCTATTCCTTCTGTGAGCAGTGATGCAAACGCAAGACTTTCGGCAGTTGCCCAGTCTATATTACTACCGGAATTTATGCTGTCTATTCTGCCATCAAGTATTTTTCTAACCTTATTGTTAATATTAAAGCTACTTGGGATGTTGCTATTTATATGTACACCTAATTTTTTCAACTCATCTGGCGGAACACCAGAATCCGTGTAGTATTCGCTCAAATCGTTCAACTTTGCTCTTCTTAATTTTGACCACACTCCACCGAACCAGTCAGCTTTTTTTGGAGTATAAGCCGCTGATTCAGCAAGACTTTTATCTAATTTTGCCCTGAACTCACTGCGCAATTTATTTACCTCATCACCACTTAATACTTTCTCTGCGATCAACTTCTCTTCATACAGTGTTCCTGGAGTTTTATGCTTTGATATTACCTTATACATGAGTGGCTGAGTGAAATTCGGTTCATCACCTTCATTATGGCCATATTTGCGGTAACATATTATGTCAATCACTACGTCCTTTTTAAATTTCTGCCTATATTCCATCGCCAGACTTGTAGCAAAACTCACAGCTTCTGGGTTATCTCCATTAACGTGAAACACTGGAGCTTCTATTGATTTTGCTACATCAGTACAGTAAAAAGAGGATCGCGCACAACACGGATTAGCAGTAAAACCAACTTGGTTATTAATAACAATGTGCACAATGCCATCTACCTTATAACCTCCAATATTGCTTAAGGTTAGAGTTTCAGCAACCACTCCTTGGCCGATGAAAGCCGCATCACCATGAATTGATATGCCAAGCACAGATCTTATATTCTGTTTTGCTCTTATTCTTCCAGCCAAAACCGGATTTACCGCTTCAAGGTGAGATGGATTAGGGCATAAACTTAAATGTATTTTCTTACCACTGGCAAGTGTTTGATCAGAAGAGTAACCAAGGTGATATTTAACATCACCGGACACCTCAAGACCACCTGGATATGCAAGATTGCCTTGAAATTCAGATAGCATTGCCGCATATTCTTTGCCCATAACTTTGGTTAGAATATTGAGTCGTCCGCGGTGAGCCATGCCAAGAACTATTTCTTCAATACTAAAAGCTGCAGAATCACTAATGATTCTCTCAATTGCAACGATAGCTGATTCCCCACCTTCGATAGAAAAACGTTTATATCCAGGAAATTTCATATGGAGAAATTGCTCGAACATCTCAGATTCAATTAAGTGCCTCAGTATTTCCTTTTTATCTTGTGAACTCAGCGTATAGGTTTGATTTTCGATCTTTTCCTGCAGCCACATCCTCTCCTCATAAGAGGAGATATGCATAAATTCAAAACCGATGTTCTTGCAGTAAATATCTCTATAGATTCCAGCGTCACTTGCCGGATATAGATTCGAATATTTCTGATAATCTACTTCCTTATTCACATTGGGTGATAACGGATTAAGATCCGCAAAAAAATGACCGTAAGATCTGAAAAAATTTGCTAAACTAGAAACTGAATCATCCACCTTAGTTACATGTTGTGCACCGCAGGTCTCCGCTTTATTAACTTCTAAATTGCTTGAAAAAATTCTATACCAAT
This sequence comes from Wolbachia endosymbiont (group A) of Udea olivalis, assembly GCF_964028365.1. NCBI lineage: Bacteria > Pseudomonadati > Pseudomonadota > Alphaproteobacteria > Rickettsiales > Anaplasmataceae > Wolbachia > Wolbachia endosymbiont (group A) of Udea olivalis. The sequence continues at coordinate 411,654 of NZ_OZ034773.1, read as the reverse complement.
CCTCCCCGATTGATTTATCACCCTGCAAATAACGGCTATACATTTCTTCCACAAATTCTGCATTATCACCATAAAGGCAGCTTAAACTCGACATCATCACTATAAAAAGTATCAAATACTTATAAGTATAACTTAAGTTTTTTAAAAAAGAACTTTTTTAGTTTCTATACGTCATACCGCGATTCATTCGCAGTATCTCTTAGCCGCTAACAAGCAGCGGGATGACGAATTACTTAACCATCATCTACACCGTCATACCGCGATTCATTCGCGGTATCTCAAAGCATAGATCCCTTACTTAACCGTCATACCTTAACATAGATCCCGCTAACAAGCAGCGGGATGACGAGCTTATCGTCACGCCGCCACGAACCGTCATACCGCGATTCATTCGCGGTATCTCAAAGCATAGATCCCGCTAACACGTAGCGGGATGACGATTGTCGTTTAGCTATAAATATTAAGAAATTTACCAAATAAAAAAAAGGCAAAAGAAGCCCCGTGGTTGGCTAATTACTTACATTATACTTTCAAGTATGGCGTTTTTTTATTCTAAACGCTTAATAACCTCGATTTAGCTGCTTTTTAATGCAACTAACCTTTAGTCATAAATGTTTAAGAAATTTACTAAACAGAAAAAAAGGCAAAAGAAACCCTAGGGTAGCTAATTATTCACTATCCATTTTTTAAGTTGGCGTTTTTTGATGTTTTAAATGCTTTATAAGCGTATTTCAGCTTGTATAGGTAAAAACCTAGAAATTTGATAAAGACATAGAGTGCACATAGTACAAAAAATTAAACATGAGACGCCAGATACGTTGAGTTTTTTTGTCATTTAATCTGTACAGAGAAGATAAATAAATAGCTTCACTTTCATGATAAGGGGGCTGACGGAGTTTGTCAAGGAAGTTTTTTCGTTTAATCCGTTTCTATGAGCTACTTGGATGACGAGGTTACATATTTATGGCAACCTCATTACCTACGCTCAAAAAGTTTTTCAATATCACTGAGTTTCATTTCTATATAAGTTGGTCTTCCGTGGTTGCATTGCCCGGAATATGGGGTTTTTTCCATTTGTCTCAGCAGCTCATTCATTTCATCTAACCTCATTTTTCTACCCGCTCTAATTGATCCATGACAAGCGATAGTGGCCAATATTTTGTTCACTTTATCTTCTACTGGCAATGTATCTTCTATTTCCGTTAATCTATCAATTATGTTAATTAGCATCTCTTTCACATCTATTGCTCCCAAAATTGCAGGGATTTCTTTTACTATCACTTTATTCTCTGATTTGATTTCAATATCAAAACCCATTTCAAATAACTTATCTTTATAGATTTCAATCATCTCCATTCCGGCTTGATTTTTGATTTCAACCGTTTCAGGAAGAAGTAGTTTTTGTCTTTTTATACTTGATTTTTGTTTTAGGCATTCATATACTAATCTCTCGTGGGCTGCATGCTGATCGACTATAATCAATTTGTCCCTTACCTCTGCAATAATATAAGTATTATAGACCTGACAGCGTGCAAACCCGAGCGGGTGGCTCTCTATCAAATCAACTTGCTCTAACACCTTTTTTTCTAGAACCATAGTCTCCGCTTGTGATGGTAATTTCTGTATGCCGGTATAATCAAACGATTTTGACTGTTCTGATAAGCTTTTTACTCTTTCATTTGGAGAAGCAAATTCTTTTATTAGTTGATTTTCAAAAGGACTTGGCCTTCTTTCATTTTGAACATTAGGTTTATCAAAAGGATCTGGCAATGTTGAATCCATTTTCTGGTCATGCGCTAGAAAGGTGCCTATCCTTCTTGACAATGCTTTAATTAATCCTCTTGTCACTATCTCATATATGAGCTTCTTATTCTGAAACCTTACTTCTGACTTATTTGGATGCACATTTACATCTACTTGATCATAAGGTATCTCTAAATGTAACGCTGCGAAAGGATACCTATCGCTTGGAATAAAATCATGATATGCATACCTAACTGCGCCAATAAGTAGATTATCTTTGATTGGCCTTCCATTAACAAACGTATAGATCTGAGTTGACTTACCACGATTGACGGTCGGTTTACAGATGTGTCCCGTAAGTTTAATGCCGTCTTCTTCTTCATTAATCTCCAGAGAACTGCCCTGAAATTCTTCTTCTACTTCACACAATCTATGAAATAACGAAGTCTGCTTAGCGTATTTTAAGAGCTTTTTATTACCTGAATTGAAAGTAAACCCTATATGATAGTTAATCATTGCTAGGTTATTTACAATATCAACAATGCTTTGAGTTTCTGCTCTTTCGGTTTTTAGAAATTTTAGTCTATTTGGAGTGGCAAAAAATAAATCTCGTACTTCAATATGTGTACCTTGTGATAAAGAGTAAGGAGTTTGCTCCCCTATTTTCTCTCCACCCTCATAACTTATAGACCATGCTTCATTTGCTTCTCTTGCCTTAGACGATAATTTTATCCTACTTACTGCTGCTATTGAAGGCAGAGCTTCTCCTCTAAAGCCAAGATGCTTGATTTCTATCAACTCATTGTCGCTCAATTTTGAAGTAGCATGGCGCATAAACGCAAGTTCTAAATCGTTTTTTTCTACTCCGTTACCATCATCTGTCACAATAATAAGGTTACGCCCACCACTTTCTATTTTGATCTCTATTTCTAAACTTCCAGCATCTATTGCATTTTCCACTAATTCCTTTACTACACTTGCTGGCCTTTCTATCACCTCCCCCGCTGCTATACGGTTTATGGTTTTTGTGTCTAAAAGAATTATTGCCATAGATTTATTATGAAACTGGTTTTTCTTTTACTTCTTTGGTCTGTTTCTCTCTCCACTTTTTTAACCTACCTGCAATTTCACTGTTGGAAATTGACAATATAGATACGGCAGTAATGGCAGCATTATATGCTCCATTTTCTCCTATAGACATGGTTGCAACTGGAACACCCTTTGGCATTTGAACTATAGAGAGTAGACTGTCCAGCCCATTTAATTGTTTACTATGCACAGGAACGCCGATAACTGGTAAACAAGTTAGTGACGCAACCATACCAGGTAAATGAGCTGCACCTCCTGCACCAGCTATAATAACCTTAAAACCTTCTTCTTGTGCAGATTTAGCAAAATTGAAGAGCCTTTCTGGTGTTCTATGTGCAGATATTATGAATATGTCATGTGAAACTTCTAATGCTTTTAACATATCGACGGTATGGACCATAGTAGTGTAATCTGACTCACTTCCCATAATAACAGCAATATCTTTTTTTATTTTTGTCATATTCAACACAATTTTACTTACTAACTAAATAATGTTCCAGCTAAAAAGCAACAAATATTTAAATTATATTATAAATATAATATATAGAATTCTCGTTAAAATAGAAATTTTAAAAATTTAAATAAATATTTATATTAAGATATAGAGATATAAACTTCTTATGTAAGATAAATTTATAAAATAATTATTTTTGTATTTCAAGCTTTGTAATCTTAGCTTGTTCTTTCTATAAATGGTTTTTTCAGATAGACTGATGGTAAAATGGTAATTTAAAATTACTAGAAATTTGATAAAAATATTAATATATAATCAACTTAAAGTTTTAAATATTGATATCATATAATTATTGACAAGTTACATGATATTAATATCTTGGTATATTAAATATTATGTTATAATATTTAATAAAGTTAATTGATATGTGAGTGTAAGAATTATGGAAATAATATCGTTAAATAACTTAGACAGTGCAGGAATAAAAACAAAGTTGCTTTATATAATAAATAAAATTGTAGAAAAAAATGCTTGGACTCAGGCTTTTGCAGCTGAGAAACTTGGTATTGATCAGCCAAAGGTATCACAAATTAAAAATGGTAAAATAGATGGTTTTTCTTTAGAGCGATTGTTAGGATTTCTAAAAAAACTTGATCATGAGATAACAATCACGATGACAGAAAGCCAAGAAATAAAATCTGAGGCAGAAAAAGTAAAACATGAAGTTGAATCGCAATAGATACAAAGTTGACAACTTGTTTTTTGTGATATAGTATAAAACTTATTAAGGTAGTATCTTATGGCTGAGTCTATTGTAGAAAAGTGTATAGAACGGGTAAGTAACCGTTTCAAATTGGTTCTGTTGGCAAGTCAAAGAACACATGATTTAAATACAGGGGCAAGTAATCCGATTCAAGCAGCTAAGTTTAAAGGTCATAAAAATACCATAGTTTCCTTACATGAAATAGCAGGAAAACAGGTGGATACTCATGAGCTGTTTAGCCTTTTGGTAGGTAGATGCAAGGAATACATGAAAGGAAATATGAATAATGTTTACAGCAGTAATACAAGTAAGCTAGCGAATTTATTAAATTTTTCTGATAACACAGACCTTGATGCAAGTCAAGAAAGCCAAGATTATGAAGTGGATGGTGAAATAGATGATGAAATAAATGATCAAGATGGCGATGAAGAAGTATCCGTTTAGAAATCTACTGAAGTTACATAGTCTTTAAATGATTTGCATTGCTATCTATACACTGTTGTTCTGTATGAGTGTAATGTTGTGTTGCATAGTGTCTAAGTCAAATGATGTGTACAATAAGGTTTTAGCGTTCAATAATTTCTCAACGCAAGTAGTTGTACTTATAACAGCAATATCAATCATTCTGAATAATTTTTTTTTAATTGATATAGCATTGTTGTATGCTAGCGTTAGCTTTATATCAACTATAGCACTAATGAGATTAATGTTGTTTTGATAATTTATGATAGGATCCATTTTCATATTTTTAGGTATTTGTTTGATAATTATTTCAAATATAGGGGTGATCAGATTTCCTGATTTCTATACTAGGTTACATGCAGCAGGTATTACAGATTCTAGCGGTGCAACGTTATTGTTAATTGGTTTTGCTTTGCAGAATGGATTTTCAATCAATACTGTTAAAATAGTATTATTAATTTTTATAATATGGGTAGCTAACTCAACTAATAGCTATATTTTAGCGCGCACTCATTATAAAGTTAAGAAAAAAACTGTTAAAGAAGGCTAAGGTGTTAGAAATATTAAATGTAGTGTTACTTTTGTTGTTACTAACAGTTACGGTTTTTATAGTTTTCTCGCGACATTTAGTCGTAATTGCTGTTCTAATGTGTGTATTTAGTTCACTGATTGCGCTTATATACTTAATTATGAATGCACCTGATGTTGCAATTACTGAAGCTTCTGTTGGTGCGGGGCTCAGTACAGTTTTTACGTTTGCAGCACTCTCCTTGATAAAGAATCATAAAGTAAATCTATCTCATAACCCTATAACGCTTTTTTTTATGTTATTTCTGGCTGTATGTTTGTCATATTTTATGATTCAATTGCCAGATTTTGGCAGCCACAATGCTCCGATCCACTTGCATGTTGCTCCTTATTATGTGGAAAATACCGAAAAAGCTACCGGTATTCCTAATATAGTGACAGCTATTTTGGCAAGCTTTCGTGGTTATGACACGTTTGGAGAAACTATAGTAGTTTTTACTGCTGCGCTTTGTATAACGTTGATATTAAAAGAAGAAAAAGAAAATGATTAAAGATCCGATATTAAATGCAGTAACATTTTTGATGATACCTTTTATCATTTTATTTGGTTTATACATACAATTTCACGGTGATTACACTCCGGGTGGAGGTTTTCAAGCAGGAATAATTATTGCCTCCGGGATAATATTATATTCAATGCTATTTGGTGTATCTACAACTCTAAAAGCAATACCTTATTCTGTGATTAGATTGACTAACGTGTTAGGTATTTTAATTTATGGAGGAACGGGCGTTGCAACAACTTTACTTGGCCAAAATTTTTTATCTTATGATATCTTGTTAACCAATAATAGAACCGGTCAAAAATTAGGTATTTTTTTGGTGGAATTAGGTGTAGCATTTACTGTCTGCTCCTCTATGTTAATTATATATATAAATTTTGCTCGTAGGAAAAAACAATGACTTTATATAATTATACGATTATTATTGTATTAATGGTGCTAGGTTTATATATTATTATAAACGATAAAAATTTAATCAAGAAAATGATAGGGGTAAGCGTCTTCCAAGCATCTGTTTTGTTATTTTACATATCTCTAGGATATATAAAAAGTTCCTTGCCTCCTATATTGGTTTCAAATTTTTATTCATATAGCAATCCTATACCCCATGTTTTAATGCTTACTGCTATAGTGGTTGGAATTGCAACATTTTCAGTTGGATTATCCATAGCAGTAAAAATGGAAGAAAAGTATGGAACAATCGATTAAGACAAGTGTACATAAATTAACAGTATCTTAAACTATATGAAGTAACAAATAGCCACAAGTTAAAAGTAAAATTATAGACTTGCTCGTTGTAAGTTTGTTTGTTAATAAGAAATAAAATTATAAACTATAAAGGTAATGATGTCAACTATTAATGATGCAGAAGATAAGAAAAAAATTATCAAAGATCTGGTAACTAAGAGTATAAAAAAGGGTGGTTTTATCACCTTTGATGATATAAATGATAAATTATCAGATGAAAATTTTTCGTCTGACTTTATAGATGATGCTATATCTTTATTGCAGGATTCCGGAATTAATGTGCTTGAAAGTAGCGAAGATAAAGAAGATATTCCTTCCAACAGTGATGATAGTAAACTTGATGATGATGACACATCGCCAAATGTTACTGCAACTTTAGTACAAAATGATGATCCAGTGAGGATTTATTTACAAGACATGAGCTCCGTAAAGCTTTTATCAAGGGCAGATGAAATCGAGATAGCAAAAAAAATTGAATCTGAAAAGCATAACATGTTACGTGCAATAATTGAAACATCAGTAACATTAAAGGTGATAAAAGTATGGCGTGATGATTTAAGTAATGGAGCTCTCTTACTGAGAGAAATTATAGATCTGGATGCAATTTATAACTCTGATTTTAATGTGGTACCCAAAGAAGAAAGTGAAGAGAGTGAAGAAAGTGCTGAAGATGTTGAGGATTCTGAGGATGTTTCTGAAGATGCTGAGTACTGTAGTGATGATGAGAAAGATAGTAAAAAAAGTGATGATGAGAAAGACGGTAATAATGAAGATATAAGTTCAGTCAATTTAAATGTTTCTATTCTTGAAATGGAAAGTGACTTATTGCCAAAGGTCATAGTTGCATTGGATGAGATAATTACTTTAACAAATGAAGCGTTGATATTAAGAAAAAATTCTAAAAATTTCTCTAATGAGCTAGAAAATTTGTATAATCAAATATGGTCTATAGCATTACAAATTAAGTTAAGTGATGCTGCTGTTGCCAGAATTACACAAGAACTTTATAAGATAAATAGATCCATTACGCTTGAAGAGGCTAATCTTATTGCTGAGGCTAGAAAATACGATATCGATAGAGAAAGTTTCTATAAAGTTTATGATGACGTGCTTTTAAAGCACGAATTGAAAAAGATAAGTCTTTTAAAGATCAATGAAAATCAGTCCTCTTTTACAGGTGAATTAAAAAACAAATTTTTAAGGTTTATAGACGATAACTCTGAACATATAGCTAGTACCTTGAACGGTATTAAGCAGCATATACAGGAAGATAACGTACAAGAATTTAAGGAGCTAATCAAGAGAATACAAAAACACGAACGAGAAGTCTCTGAAGCAAAGCAAGAAATGATTAAGGCTAACTTAAGGCTAGTAGTTTCCATTGCTAAGAAGTATTCAAAAAGAGGCCTTGATCTGCTTGATTTGATACAAGAAGGCAATATTGGTCTTATGAAGGCCGTGGATAAGTTTGATTACAAACGTGGATATAAATTTTCAACTTATGGCACTTGGTGGGTAAGACAATCAATCACTAGAGCAATACCTGAGCAGTCTAAAGTAGTTAGAATACCAGTTCATATGGTGGAAATTATCAGTAAAATCAACAGAGCATTAAGAAAGATGACTCATGAGATGGGAAGAGAGCCGACGTTAGAGGAATTGAGTGTAGAACTGACAATGCCACTGGAAAGAATACGCAAAGTTATGAAAATAGCAAGGGATCCAGTAAGTCTTGAAGCTCCAACAGGAAAAGATGATAGTAGTACCTTTGGTGATTGTATAGAAGACAAGCGAGTCTCCAGGCCAGAGGATGCTGCAATACTTGCTGACTTGCGTGGCATTACAACCAATGTTCTTGCAACTTTAACACCAAAGGAAGAAAGAATTTTAAGAATGCGTTTTGGCCTTGGTAAAGATGGGAAGGAACATACCTTAGAAGAAGTAGGAAAAATTTTTAATGTAACACGTGAGAGAATTAGGCAAATAGAGGCAAAAGCACTGCGCAAGTTGAAACATCCAAGCCGTGCTAGAAAACTTAGAGGGTTCTTTTAAGTATACGTGTCAAGTTAAGAAGAAGCTGATTTTGCCCGGAAAAAGTGGAGAGCAAGTTAGGCCAAAGTTGTATAATTTCACCGCTATTTTTCTTTTTCTATGAATCTAATGAAACAACATGCTAATCTACGGTAAATATTATGACAAACAAAAATGACAATTCTAATTCAAAGTATAGAAATTTTTATGTTCTGGGTGATAGCTTATCCGATAATGGCGCAATCATTGGAATTTTAAATAATTTATCCTTTGCAAAAAGCGTAAAATTTGATGATCCTTTTTATCAAGGAAGATCTTTTAGCAATGGCCCTACTGCTGTTGAATATATAGCAAAATATTTAGATTTAGATGAATTTAAACCTGGGTGGAGTTATTCATTTTTTGGGAGATGCCACGAACAGCAAGGTCAGAATTACGCAGTTTCATATGCAACAGCATCTGAAATTTTTGACCCTATTTTTTCTTATTTCTTCAATAAATTTCGTTTAGCTAACCAGCTAGATGCGGTAATTAAACATCATCCAGATATAGGTAAAGAAGATTTATTTTGCATCATAATCGGCGGAAATGATGTTATGGTTGCCACTGCTTATGACGATACTAAAGCGGAAGAAGTGTTGGAACAAGCAGTGAGTGAAATATGTAATGCACTTAAGGTTCTAAATGAACATGGTGTTAAGCATGTAGTTGTTGCAAATGCACCTGAAGTTGGCTCAATACCAGCTTTTAATAGAGATGAAGAAGCAAGGGAACTAGCTACAAAGCTCACGGAGAGTTTCAATGCAAAACTGGCTAAAGGCTTAGATTATATGAAGAAAAGTACAAATCTTGAAATAAAAGCATTTGATCTTAACTCTAAAATGAGAAGTATGTTTAGCGAATACAAGAGCAAAGGTTTAAATTGTCAAGATGCATGCACATCGAACATTGCAGACCAAGTTGGGAGATTTAAAGAAAATATAAAAATACTCTTAAAGTTGATATTTAAAGGGGAACTTGACGTTCACTATAACCCTGGGTGTAGCAAAGAAACACTAAAGGATTATTTCTTTTTTGATTATTTCCATCCAACTGCGGAACTTCATCATGAAGTTGGTAATGAAGTGTATGAGTTGATTTGACACAGTTTTTTTGAACATATCCTTTTAAATAGTAACCAGACTGCATTCTGTGATTTTTAGCAAAACACGATCTTTCATTTGAGCTTTCTTCAATTTAAAATAAATACAGAAAATTGCTGCCTATAGCTAAACTGACTTAGATTTACCGACAATTTGAAAAACCGTCATCCCGCTACTATATAGTTATTGATATATATTTTCTTTTAAGCTCTTGGTTTTGATCGATAAATGTAATCATTTCATCTTCTAAAGTTTTAATTTGATTACGTAAAATTGCAAGAAGTTCCTCTATTTGTTTGATTATAGATGTATCAGTTACCTGTTGGATTTGGGTTTTTTGTATTTTTGCTATTTCTACAAGTTGGTTTCTACGAGATAATTTTTGTTTCAAGCAATCAATATTACCATTACTAACTGTTAAAGGAGTAACACGCATATCTGTATTATTAATATAACGTGAGATGATACTGCAGTCTATTTTATCAGTTTTTGTAGTAATACCAAGGCTTTTAGCATAGTCTCTCCCACCTTGGTTGAATGACGTACACTTCAAAACCATTGCTTAGTAAAGTATAGGCACATAATTTTTCGTATCCACCAGTTGCCTCAAGACCAATTTTGGTTACATTATGCAAACGTAAAAAGTCCAGCATTTCATCAATGGATTGTACATTGTTTTCAAATATTTTATAATGCTCAAGTGGGTGAATGTGGAGATCTAATTTACTTTTGCTAACATCAATGCCAGCAATAATGTTTGATGAATTCATAATTCCTCCGTAATAATAACATATACTGCATTTTCCAGCCTTATATACGAGCCTAAAAGCTCAATCAGTTGTTCGGAACTTTCAGTATAATAAACCAGAGAAGAGAACCTTGCTGAACAACGATTCTTATAATCAAGGGGCGTGACGGTTCCTCTTCTCTGTGTGTCTTTAATATCACTACTTTGATATTTATAAAGACTTGTTCTTAACATATAAGGGAAGTGTCCTCTAGGTAAGATTGTGGAGTATTCGTTGTAGCATTTGGCTGTTCAATTACGCTAGTTGATTCTTTAGGTATACTATTTCCTTCAAAATTTCCATCTTTTTATTATGTTCTCTTTAGCATTTTGAGAGTGAATTATTCTAGTTTTAATATTTAACCGTTTTGTATCTGCTGTAATGATTTCACTTCCAATTTGCTATTCTTTACATATTGAATTGCAAGCACTAACGCTTTACTCCCAGAAGCTGTGGTACTGTAAGCTATATTTTGCAAAATAGCAGTTCTCCTGATATCTTTGCTATCTGAAACTGATTTCACACCTTTTGAGGTATTGATCACTAGATTTATTTTTCCATCTTTGAGCATATCAACTATGTGGGGTCTGCCTTCTCTTACTTTATTTACAGCTTGTGCAGCAATGCCGTTATTGTTCAGATACGAAGCTGTGCCTTTGGTGGCATATATTTCAAAACTCAGTTCTTTCAACATTCGTACAACAGGCAATATATACTCTTTATCATCATCTTTTACTGAAACCAGAGCTGCTCCTTCTGTTGGTAACTTGTATCCTGCAGCCATGTGCACTTTTGCAAGTGCAGCTTCGAAAGATGAGTCGATTCCCATCACTTCTCCTGTTGATTTCATTTCAGGACCAAGTAAAGTATCCACTCCTGCAAAGCGGGTAAATGGAAAAACAGCAGCTTTAACTGCAAAATGATTGAAAGGCTTGTTTTCCTGATTCAATTTTTTACCCAAAATAACCTGAGTGGCAAGCTTTGCAATAGGAATATTGATTACCTTGGAAATAAAAGGAACTGTGCGACTAGCCCTTAAATTCACTTCAAGTATGTATACATCACTAGACCTCTTGCATAACTCGATTTCTGAAGGCAATTTTGTCGTCAAAGCTTGTCTGCGCTCCTCAAATACATTCGAGTATTCTGTGGTGCTCATCTGCACTTTTCCTAAAGATTTCTCATCACAAACAGGTTCTGCAAGAGGTCTATTCTCTTGAACAGCAAACTGAATGTTTATCAGACCTTTCACTTTTAATGCTAATGCTATTCTTTCAGTTTGTAGCTTAATCTCTTTTATTACTTCGTCACTCAATGTATTTGTCGGTATTGAGCATGTTGAATCGCCAGAGTGGATACCAGCTTCTTCAATGTGCTCCATGACCGCTGCAATGAAAACTTTTTCCCCATCACATACAGCATCAACGTCAACCTCAACTGCATTGACTAAAAATTTATCAAGAAGCAGCGATCCGTGTTCAAAAATTTTGGTTTGATTCAAGACATACTCTTTGAAGCTCTGAGTATCGTGTCTAATCGACATAGACTGACCGCCGAGGACATATGATGGCCTGACTACTAGTGGAAACCCCACCTTTTCTGCGTTGGTTAACGCTTCTTCTACTGAATGGCAGATAGAATTTTCAGGTTGTTTTAAATTAAGTTGCAAAGCAAGATTTTTAAATCTCATGCGATCTTCTGCAAGGTCAATAGAATCAAACGAAGTTCCCAGAATTTTGAAACCTCTCTCGTTAAGCACTTTGGCTAACTTTAAAGGTGTTTGACCGCCTATTTGAACTATTACACCAACCAGTGTGCCATTTTCTTGCTCTTTACTTAGTATTTCAAGCACATCCTCTGCAATGAGTGGTGCAAAATATAAACGATCAGCGGTATCGTAGTCAGTTGAGACAGTTTCGGGATTACAGTTGATCATTATTGTTTCATACCCCATTTCTTTGGCGGCAGAAGCTGCATGTACGCATGCATAATCAAACTCAATACCTTGACCAATGCGATTTGGACCACTTCCTAAAATGACAACCTTTTCTCGGTCAGAAATATTCGCCTCACATTCCGTTTTATTTTCAACATCACCCTCATAGCAGCCATACATATAAGCAGTGCTCGATTCAAATTCAGCTGCACAGGTGTCTACGCGTTTATAAACTTGTTTAATGCCAAATTTTTTTCTTATTTCTTCGATTTGTTTTACTCGATCTCCAGCGTGTAACGCTGGCTGGATCCCAGTGTCACGCACTGGGATGACATTAGAGGGTACTGGAATGACAGAGGTAGGTCTATTACTTAACTTTGCTAATCTTGCATCTGAAAATCCCATTTTTTTCATCTCTAACATTTCATATGCAGTCTCAGGAAGGCCGTTTTCCTTGATTTTTTGTTCAGCCAAGATGATTTGCTGTATATTTTGCAGAAACCATAAGTCATATCCTGTAATCGAATTTATTTCTTCTATGCTAATTCCGTGGCGCATTGCGTCAGCAGCAATCAGTAATCTGTTTGGTAGCAATTTTGCTAATTGAGATTTTATGTGATCAATATCAATGTTCTCAGGAAATACTTCATCAAGTCCTGTAAAATCAGTTTCAAGTGAACGGAAAGCTTTCTGTAGTGACTCATTAAAAGTGCGGCCTATAGACATCACTTCTCCCACTGATTTCATGGAGGTTGATAATTCACAATTCTTCCCCTTAAATTTCTCAAACTCAAATCGAGGAATTTTAGTGACGATATAATCAATCACTGGTTCGAATGCTGCTGGTATTATTGGAGCGCAGTCGTTACGTATTTCATCGAGCGAATAGCCGATAGCAAGTTTGGTTACAACTTTTGCAATAGGATAGCCTGTTGCTTTCGAAGCAAGTGCAGAAGAGCGAGAAACCCTTGGATTCATTTCAATTACAACGAGGCTTCCATCTTCTTTAGGATTTACTGCAAACTGAACATTTGCACCGCCGGCACTAACATCAATTTCTCTCAGCACTGCTATAGATGCATTTCTCATTTGTTGATATTCAGCATCACGCAGAGTCAAAGCAGGAGCAACCGTAATACTATCTCCGGTGTGCACTCCCATCGGATCAACATTTTCTATCGAACAGACTATTATGCAGTTATCTTTACAATCGCGGATAACTTCCATTTCATACTCTTTCCAGCCGATAATTGATTCATCTATCTGAACTTCATTTATTGGCGAAATTTTGAGAGCACTTTCTGCGATATTGAAAAACTCCTCTTTATTATATGCTATGCCACTACCTGCACCACCAAGAGTGAATGATGAACGAATGATTGCTGGTAATCCAACGTAATCCAAAGCCTTTTTTATTTGTTCTTGATTTTTTATAATGATACTTTTGGGGTATTTCAGTCCTATTTTATCCATGGATTGGCGGAATAACTCTCTATCCTCTGCTTTTTTTATTGCTTCTCTATTTACCCCTATTAATTCTACGTTGTATTTGTCTAACACTCCATCATCTGCAAGTTTTATTGCACAATTGAGCGCTGTTTGCCCGCCCATTGTTGGCAATATTGCGTCTGGCCTCTCCTTAATTATAATTTTCTCTATGATTTCAGGCAGTACCGGCTCAATATACGTCGCATCAGAAAACTCAGGATCTGTCATTATAGTTGCGGGGTTGGAGTTAACCAAAATGACTTTATAACCTTCGCTTTTTAATACTTTACAGCTTTGCGTTCCGGAATAATCAAACTCGCATGCCTGACCTATAACTATTGGGCCTGCTCCTATTACTAATATAGATTCTATATCTGTGCGTTTCGGCATAATTACAATAACGGTCTCTATTCAAGTAATGTTACCAATCTTTCCTGTATATGTGAATTTTTATTAAACCTATTAGCTAATTACTTTTAGGCTTGACGCATAACTGTACGAACATTGCAATTTGCGTGGCAGATTCCAGTGCTTGACACACAGCTGTACAAACATTCATTTTTGAAGGTAAATTGCACAGCAAATGATGTCATTCAAGTAGCTGACACTGGTTCCTTTATGACGGCAGTGCCCAGAGGTGTCATCCCAGTCTGGGATCCAGAAAACTTAACTTTAAATAAGTGGCTGCATAATAAAGACTAGATTCCAGTGTCAAGCACTGGAATGACACCATAGAGGCACTGGGATGACATCCTTCCTAGTGGAGATTACTCTCAAATCACAATGTTCATACAGTTGTGGGCTTAACGGTATCTTTGCAGATACTATGGTAATTTATTTGGGAGATTTGCTAAGCGGTAAGATTTTTCCTGATATGCCGCAGTCTTCAGAAGCTAATTCCACAAATTTATCTGTTAGTTTATCAGGTGACACCAATTCAGATCCAGGAAATGCCTGCTCACTACCCACAGGTCCTTCCGTGTATACAGCATTTACACATAATTTTGTATGTTTTGTCTCAGATGCATATATCTGCACCATTATTTCTAGTGCAACTTTACTTGCAGCATACGGCATCCAATATGGATAAGAGGAAGGAGAAAGTGTCACTTCTGAGGTCATGAATATCGCTCTTCCAGCATTAGACTTTTTTAGCATTGGATCTAAGTTTTTTAGTAAGTACCAATTGGCAGTAAAATTTGTATTCATTACGTTCTGTAGCTCTTCAATCTCACAGTCATGAATGGGGTTCAGTTTGCCTAAAATTCCAGCACACACAACTAATATATCAAGTGCTCCAGATTCTGATAATTTCAGGCTTTCTATCATGTTTGTCAGTATCTTTACATTCTCAAAGTCTAAAAGATCAAGCTGAATTAGTTTCACAGAGCCTTCTTTAAATTCTTCAAGCTCTTCAATTTCATTATATAGTGGCTTGAGATTATCAAGAGATCTTGAAATCAGAATCACACATGCACCTTCTCTTATAAACCTTTTTGCAACAGCAGAGCCTATTCCACCTGAAGCTCCGGTGATTAAAGCTACTTTACCTTCTAACTTACCCATTTCTTTCTCCTTAGCGAGATCCATTGAAATATTTTAGCTGAAAATTGAATTTTGCTCCATATATAAAAATCAAACTTAGCATATAAAAAAATAGTAATGACACTACCACACCACCTAAACTTCCATATATCAAATCCAGTTGGTCAAAGGAAGCTTTTAAGTATTGCTTAAAAGCTGAAGCAGAAATCGTCCAAAGAATAACAGCTACACAAGATCCAGGAAATACGTCTGATAAATTTTGTTTTATGTTTGGTAACATAAAATATAGCCAAGAGACTACTGTGAAAAGTACAAATTCAATAAGTAAATACCTAGTATAACTTAGCACCTGATAGGAAAAATCAATTAGCATTGGTACTAGTGTAGAAAACACTATAGTTAGAGTTATAATAAGCGTGATTACTAAAAATTGTAATATACTTAGTACTCTTCTTAATATATAAGGCGGCGAAACCGGAACTTTATAGGCCTTATTGAGTATTGTTCTAAGCCCTTCAATTGTCGATGAAGCGGTCCAAACAGCACCTACAATTGCTAAAGTTAGTAAGCTTTGCGGCGGGCCTGATATTATCTCCCTAATACGCGGCATCAAAGATGATAAAATATCCTGTGGCATGTTATCAATGATAAATACCCAGCCAATGTTGTACTGGTCTAAAAAATTTGCGAATGTTGACGCCACAGCCATTAAAACGATGAGAAAAGGAAATATTGATAACAGAATTAAAAATGATAAATACCCTGCATGCTCCACTCCATCATTATGAATTGTGTCAATCAAAGCACGATAAAGGCAATAAACGATGCTGTAAAATTTCTGTAGCACTGTAATATAGACGAACCAAGAAAAGTATTCTAAATGAAATAAAGGATACTTTTAAGCAAAAAATCCTCACCATTTACTTAAATTTAATCAAAGTGAAGGATAATCCAGCATTAAATAGAAATTATCGGAGGCGTAATGAAAAATTTTCTTCTACTTGTGGCTTTAATTCTCTCCTTTGCATTTGATGCAAATGCTGCAAATACTTTTGTTGATAAAAATGATACAACATCATCGGTGATATGCAAGATAATAGGCTATACTCACGGCATAGGCGGACCGATGATCACAATAGTGATAATTGGTGCAGCTTTGCTTGCGATATTCGGCAGAATGCCATGGCCAGCGCTTTTTGCACTCGGTGCGTTCACTGCTGTGTTTTTTGGCGCTCCTGTAGTCGTTTCAAAAATAACACCAGGAGGTGTGATTTGTAAAGACGGTGCAGTAGCGGATAAGTAATAGAAATTATTGGAGGCATAATGAAAAATTTTCTTTTACTTGTGGCTTTAGTTATCTCCTTTGCATTTGATAATGTTTTTGCTAGCAGTGTTACTGATGACGCAACGTCAAACACAATATGCAAAATAGTAGGCTATACTCACGGCATAGGTGGACCGATGATCACAATAGTAATAATTGGTGCAGCATTGCTTGCAATATTTGGCAGAATGCCGTGGCCAGCGCTTTTTGCACTCGGTGCATTTACTGCTGTGTTTTTTGGTGCACCTGTAGTTGTTTCAAAAATAGTACCAGGCGGTGTGATTTGTAAAAATGGTGCAACTGCTTGCCCTGATGGTACCAACTGGGATACAAGTACAGGAGCGTGTAAAAAATAGGCGCTGCAGATTTAGAAAAGCATTAGCTAAACGGTGCTTCTTAAAGGAGCACCATTATTCCACAATTGTATAAATGTTGTCCAAGTGAATAACACTGAGATCCGGGAATTTTTATAAACTGATAGGATGACAAATTTACTAGAACCCTTACCATTTACTCAAATTGCAGAATAATCTAACTTAGGACAGAAATGATTGGAGGGTATAATGAAAAATTTTCTTCTACTTGCGGTTTTAATTTTCTCCTTTGCGTTTGATGCAAATGCTGCAGATGCTTTTGTTGATACAAGTGATACAACATCATCAGTGATATGCAAGATAATAGGCTATACTCATGGCATAGGTGGACCAATGATCACAATAGTGATAATTGGTGCAGCGTTGCTTGCAATATTCGGTAGAATGCCGTGGCCAGCGCTTTTTGCACTCGGTGCATTCACTGCTGTGTTTTTTGGCGCTCCTGTAGTCGTTTCAAAAATAACACCAGGAGGTGTGATTTGTAAAGACGGTGCAGTAGCGGATAAGTAATAGAAATTATTGGAGGCACAAACGTAGTTTTCTTTACTTGAAAGTGGTCAAGCTGACCACTTTCAGTGTCTATGAATACCTAATAAATTCTCTTTCTGTAATCATATCAGTTAAAGTTTAGATTCCAGCGTCACGCGCTGGAATGACAAGGCTTATCGTCATGCCGCCGCATACCGTCATACCGCGATTCATTCGCGGTATCTCATCAGCTAACAAGCAGCGGAATAACGGTTGTCGTTTAGCTATGAATATTAAGAAATTTACCAAATGAAAAAAAAGGCAAAAGAAGCCCCGTGGTTGGCTAATTACTTACATTATACTTTCAAGTATGGCGTTTTTTTATTCTAAACGCTTAATAACCGCGATTCAGCTGCTTTTAAGCCGCAACTAATCTAAATTATAAACATTAAGAAATTTACTGAGCGAAAAAAAAGGCAAAGAAACCCTAGGGTGGCTAGCATTCAAATTCTCCCTTGTCAATTTGACGTTTTTTGCTATCTTAAACGCTTTGTAAGCGCGTTTCAGCTTATATAGGTAGAAACCTAGAAGTTTTATAAAGACATGAGGTGCACATAGTGCAAAAATTCAGCATAATTTACGCCAAATACATTAAGTTTTTTATCATTAATCCACTGCAGAGATTGCGAAGATAAATAAATAGCTTCAGTTTCATGATAAGGGGACTGGCGAAGTTTGTAAAGTAACTTTTGCATTTAATTTAAAGTAAAAAAAACAGAAATGTTTTGGTTTGAGGTTTAATTGCCGGAATTTACAATTGGGAGTTGCCTGTATGAGCTTTGAAAGAGGTACTATTCATTTGATAATTCAAAAAACTTGAAAGAATAAAGATAGCTATTGAAATTATCTTGATTTACATCAGTTATCCAAGTTTGACATTGAATACTTAACACTTCCTCCATTAACGCCTTTCTGTAATGTTTATCCAGATGAGACATTATATCATCAAGTAGAAGAAGTGGTGCCTTATTGTAATGAATACACCTTGCTTTTACACTGGATAAAATAATAGAAAGCAGTAATAACTTTTGTTCTCCAGTGGAGCACAGATTTATTGGTACGTTTCTTTTTTGACAAAAAACCCGGAAATTATCGTTATGCACACCAAGGGTTACTCTACCAGTCAATGAATCTTTTTCTCTGTTTTCCTTTAGACGATTCTGAAAATATTCTGCAGTATCGTCCAAAGTTAGCTGGCTGCTGAATTTCAAACTTGCCTTCGGAAAAAGCTTACTGGAATGGTTATCAATTGTATCTTGTAATATTTTTAAAACAGACGATCGCATATGTAAAATACTAACTGCATTAACGGCCATTATGTTTTCAAGACTAGAGAACCAGTTTTTGTTCAAAATGTTCTCCCTCAATAGTTTACTTCGCTCATGTTTAGCTTTTCTATATTTCATGTAGCAGCAAGTGTAATTTTCTTCAAACAGTGAAACTATACGGTCTAAAAATTTTAATCTGTCACTTGGAGAATTAAGAAGAACATAGTCCATTTGTGGAATCAGCCATATTACATTGGATATCTTATACAGAGATGAATAACTTGATTGCGTTTTTCCATCAATTTGTATTAGTTTCTTATCAAAACTCTTTGCGATACCAATTGAATTAAAATCCGTTCCATTAAAAAAATCATAGTGCACTACCCAATCTTCATTACTGAATCTATTTTGTATCTCACTGGCTTTTGCTTTTTTCATTCCATTGCTTTTAGCAAGCAACGAGATTGCTTCAAGTATATTAGTTTTACCAATACCATTTTCGCCAGTTATTACAACTGAGCTATCATCTGAATCCAGTTCAAAGTTTGAGTGGCTACGAAAATTATGTAATTTCAGCTTTTTTATGTAGCAATGGGTAGCCATTAACCTATTCTTTAGTTTATATTCTCTTTACTTCTTCCAGAACCTCATCAACATGTCCACTAACTTTTACATTTTTCCAGATCTTCACTATTTTACCTTTTTTATCTATTAAAAAAGTAGTGCGTTCTATTCCCATATACTTTTTGCCAAACATACTTTTCTCTACCCAAACACCATATTTTCCCAACATTTCAGCATTCTCATCAGAAACTAAAGAAAACGGCAGAGAGTATTTTGCTTTGAAGTTAGTGTGGCACTTAACACTATCTTTTGATACACCAATTATCACTGTGTCAAGGGAAGAAAAATCATCTATTTTATCTCTAAAGCCTTTTGCTTCCATCGTACAACCCGGAGTATCGTCTTTAGGATAAAAATAAAGAGCTACATTTTTTTTATCAAAAAATTCACTCAGTGATAAATTTTCACCAGAATCTGTTGGTAAACTAAAATCAGGTGCATTATTTCCTACTACTAACTCCATACCTTGCTCCATTAATAACGCTTCTATCTATAGTAGTATATTGTAGTCAGAGTATCAAATTTTATATATAGCTAACACAGATAAGATTCTTGATAGGGGGCTTATTGATAACTGCCTTCTCGGCTTGCCGCTTTTGATAAAGTGTGGTTTTCGTCTGATGTAAGGCCATATCAAATAGATCCTATTAAAAATCAATCGAATCTTCACATGTTTGTTCTTCATAAAAGAAGTTCAATGTTATCGTAGTACCAAGTTTCGCTTCACTTTTAATGTCAAAAGTTCCACCCATTAACTCTACTAATTTCTTGCTTAGCGGTAATCCGATGCCCGTACCTTCGTTTCTATATCCCGAATCTGCTTGGCCAAAAACAGACATAACTTTATATATATCCTGCTGCATTATTCCTATTCCATTGTCATGAAACTCAATGGTTAATAAGTTTTTTTCTATATTTTCTTTTATCACCATTCTTATTAAACCATCTTTAGGAGTAAACTTGATTGAGTTTGATAATAAATTTATTATAACTTGTTTCATTCTCTTGGAATCTGCAATGACTAATAATTGTTTATTAGTCATCTCTTTTTTTAAATTAATCCCTGCTTCTTTTAATTTAGGTAATAGCATATTTACGCATGAATCTATTATTTTGTTCAGGTTAAACTTCACTTTTTCTACTGTTAAACTACTTGATTCAGCTTTAGAAAAATCGAGCACATCATTAATTAAGGCAAGTAAGTGTGTCCCTGCATTATATATATCGTCTGCATACTCCTTGTATTGAGAGTTATCCATTGAACCTAAAGTTTCATTTTTGATCAACTCTGCAAATCCAATAATAGCATTAAGAGGTGTGCGTAATTCATGTGTAACGCTTGCAAAAAACTTTAGCTTGTTTGCATTTTCTTGCTCTAATGCCTCTTTTATCTGCTGTAATTCAATGTTAGTTTTATGTTGCTTGGCCAGCATTTTGGTATTAGAAAAGTGCAAATAGAACATTATTAATATTAAAATTATTAATAATAAGCCTAAAAATATTAAAAATAGGCCATATGCTATAACATAAGAATTATTGTAGCTTCGAAGAATCTTCAAAAAAAACGACGGCTTAGCGCTATTTTCATGGAATATAGGGAAAATAGAAGTTAATGTATTTCCTGTAGTATAAAGTATTTCTTGGTTACTTAATAATTTATCAATTTCATCGTTTGTAAGTAACTGTTCATAATCATAATCTTGAGTGTTAAAATTACTGAATATTATTCTGCCGTTTTGATCATACAGTATTAAGCTGAAATCCTTTACTTTGCTCACTGATTGTAATAATTCAGCACGCAGTTTTACTAGTTGGTTTATGTAGTCAAAATTTTTGTATTTAATGTGATGCTTTTCTATTAGTAAATAATGGTATTTTTTTATTATACCATTTTCTAATACACTTTTTAAGTTTACACTTGAATCACGGTAAGAAGAAAGGAAATTACTCCTTAGTAAATAATTACAATATATCACACTGAATAAAATCATAAAAATTGATGAGAATAATGCGATAACTTTTGTGTATTTGTTTTTTCCCAGTGCAGAAAACATTAATTTACCTATCTTATACATATCCTTACTCATTGCGAAACAACGGCTTTTATGTTATTAATAATAAAATTTAGCATATAATATTTTATGACAATTTCTCCTATTTTGCCAGTTTATTCTCCTATTAACATAAATTTTTCTTATGGTAAAGATATTTACTTGTATGATATTGACGGTAAGCGCTACGTAGATTTTCACTCCGGAATAGCCGTTAGTAGCTTAGGTCACACTAATTCGCGATTAATTAGTGCTCTTAAATTGCAAGGAGAAAAATTATGGCATATATCAAATACCTATAATATACCTGCTGCCAATAATTTTGCAGAAAAATTAATAAACAATAGTTTCGCTGACACTGTATTTTTCTCAAATTCTGGATCAGAGGCAGTAGAATGTGGGCTTAAGATTGCTAGGGTCTATCAAAACGGAAAAGGCAATAAAAACCGTCACAGAATTTTAACATTCCATGGTGCATTTCATGGAAGAACCTTCCTAACTTGTGCTGCAAACGATAAACAGAAATTTTCTGAATTACTGAGTCCCTGTATTGATTGGTGTGATAATATCGAGCCCAATATTGAGAGTGTAAAGAAAGCAATTTCAAGTGATATAGGCGTTATATTAATAGAACCAATACAAGGGCAAGGTGGTATCAAAGTAATGAATGAAGTCTTTATGAAAGAACTAAGAAAGCTGTGTGATGAAAATGACATATTGTTATTTTTTGATTGCGTGCAATGCGGTGCTGGTAGGACAGGAAAATTATTTGCATACGAACATATAGGAGTGGAACCTGATATATGTGCTCTTGCAAAGGGAATAGGCGGCGGGTTTCCGCTAGGGGCTTGTCTTGCGACTGAAAATGCTGCTAAATACATGGCAGTTGGTATGCACGGTTCCACTTTTGGTGGCAATCCGCTTGCAACCTCAGTAGGTAATGCTGTGTTCGAAGAATTGCTCAGTCCTGGCTTTTTGAAAAATGTTGAAATTAGAGGTAAGTATTTAAAAAATAAATTAGAAGACTTAGCAAGTAAATTTCCAATAATAGAAGAAGTGAGAGGGAAAGGGTTAATGCTTGGAATAAAAGTGAAAGCAGACAATCAAAAATTTGCAGAAGAGTTAAGTCATCGTGGTTTACTCACTGTTGGAGTAACATCAGATAACGTTGTGAGAATTTTACCTCCACTAATTATCACTGAAAAAGAGATTGATGAAGGAATTGAGATTCTGGCTCAATATTTATCTGAGAAATCTTCTGATTAGATGCTTGATATTAATATGAACGACAATCTGGTATGCTTAGGAATTATTACCTCTCCTCACGGAATTAAAGGAGCTGTTAAATTAAAAACTTTCACCGAAAAGCCCAAAAATATCTCCTTATATGGTGAGCTAATAAGTGGTGATGAGAATTATAAAATAGACTCAGTATCCATCATAGGTGATAATTTAGTAATAGCTACAATAAGTGGAGTAAATTCCCGTAATGAAGCAGAGCTTTTGAGGAATAAGAAGCTATATATAGAAAGAAGCAAGTTACCAGAGCTAAATGATGAGGATGAATTTTATCAAAGTGACCTTGTAGATATGGAAGTAAGGCTGGAAAGTAATGAATTATATGGCAATGTAAAATCTGTGTATAATTTTGGCTCAGGGGATATATTAGAAATTTTAGTTATCAGCACAAAAAAACGTATTATGCTGTCTTTCACTAAAGAGATATTTCCACATATAAATATAAAGGGGAGGTATATAGTATTAAATATACCAGAATTTATTGACTAATAAAGACTTTGATATTTATATAAAGCTATTTATAATTATAAGATCAAATTGAAAATGTAATTATGGCAGAAAGAGCTAACGATATCAGACCAGGTCAGGTGTTGGAACATAACGGCGGATTATTTTTGGTTGTAGGTATTATGCATACTCAACCTGGTAAAGGTGGTGCATACATACAAGCCGAAATGAAAAACATCAAAACCGGAGCAAAACACTATGAAAGATTTCGTTCTGATGCAACAATCAGAAGGGCAATTTTAGATGAAGAGGAATATGTTTACCTTTTCACTGAAGGAAACATTGTAAATCTTATGCATCCAAGTAATTACGAGCAAATCACTATAAATTTGGACTTATTGGGAGAAAAAAAAATTTATTTACAGGATAACATGAAAATTAAAGTTGTAGCTTATCAAGACAAAATAATTTCTGCGCATGTGCCTGATTATGTTACACTTGCTGTGAAAGAAACAGAGTCTGTTATTAAAGGACAAACTGCTACTGCTTCTTATAAGCCTGCAATTTTGGAAAACGGAATGCGCGTTAACGTGCCTCAGTTTATAAAAGAAGAGGATAAAATTGTAGTATATACTCCAGATGACAGCTATTATGAAAGAGTGAAAGAGTAAAAAGAAGAATGTCCATCTCATCACCACGAATTAATGTGATGCTTGATTCTGTGCGTAGTGCTTCCAGGCAGCTTATGCGCGATTTTAATGAATTACAAATCTCTAATGTTAAATCAGCAGACTTTATCAATAAAACTTATTCAAAATCCAAGCAAACCATATACGATTGCTTGCACGACTACAAACGAGACTATGGGTTTATTTCCGAAGATGATACTGATCAAGAAGTAAAAGATGACACTTATACCTGGTTTATTATGCCTATAGAGGGCAGGGAGAACTTTTCCAGTTGTATGGTTTATTTTGCAGTATCAGTCTGTCTCATTCATAAAAATAAAGTTGTGGCGGCTGTAATTGATGCTCCGGCTCTTAGAGAAACTTTTTGGGCAGAAGAAAAGAAAGGTGCTTTTCTTGAGGACTTTAGATCTCGTCATATAAAAATGCGGGTGAAAAGCCGTGAAGGGGGTCTAATAGATGTAAGTGGTAATTTGTTAAATAAATTGCTGCCTGGCAATAGTAGTGTACGCTCCATCGGTTCAACAATTTTAGGCTTTGCATACCTTGCGGCAGGAAGGCACAGAGGAATAGTTTACTCTAGAGTTAACAAATATAAAACCTTGCTCGGTAGACTTTTTCTACAAGAAAGCGGTGGAAGGCTAACGGAAGACAACGGATTGATTATTGCTGGCGATATTAAATTAGGATAAACAAGCTACAGAGATAGACAACTTTTCGAGAACTTTTACAAGAGATTCTGTCAAATGTTCTATCATTTCATCGGTATGATAAGGTGTAGGGGTAATACGGAAACGCTCAGTTCCTCTTGGAACTGTCGGGTAATTTATATGTTGAACGTATATTCCATACTCATCAAATAATAATTTTGATGCTTTTTTGGATAACTCTGGGTCGCCAATTATTATTGGAATTATATGAGTTTCTGTTAAAATGAAGTTAATTCCTGCATTTCTCAGTGAGTTTTTTACTTTTTCAACGACTTGCTTTTGCTTTTCCCTTTCAATGTTGCTTGATTTTAGGTGTTCAACGCTTGCCTTTGCTGCCGCTGCTAAAACAGGCGACATAGCAGTGGTAAAAATAAATCCTGGAGCGGAACTTCTTATTACATCTACCAAGCTCTTTGAAGACGCGATATACCCACCCATCACTCCAAAAGCCTTCGATAGTGTACCTTGAATAACGGTTATTCTATCCATCAGGCCTTCTCTTTCTGCAATTCCACCACCATGTGAACCATACATACCAACTGCGTGCACCTCATCCAAATAGGTAATTGCATTATGTTGATCTGCCAGGTCGCATATTTCTTTAAGCGGAGCTACATCACCATCCATTGAATATACGGATTCAAGTACTATGATTTTTGGTGTCTTTTTGTCTATAGACTTAAGTAGCTGCTCTAGATGATTAACATCATTGTGTTTAAATATATGTTTTGGCCTTTTTCCTGATTTTATGCCTTCTATCATCGAAGAATGGTTCTTCTCGTCTGAAAAAATTACTACGCCCGGAATAACAGACGATAAAGTGCTAAGTGTTGTCTGGTTAGCGAGGTAGCCACAAGCAAAAGTTAAAGCAGCCTCTTTTTTATGCAAACAAGCTAAGGATTTTTCAAGTTCGACAACCTCTTTTGTTGTACCAGATATATTTCTTGTTCCTCCAGCACCAACAGATGAATTTTGGATAGCGGCAATTACACTCTCATTTTGTGACATTCCCAAATAGTTATTACTGCACCAGACGATTACTTCCCTATTTCTTTCATAGTCCATAATGTGGGGGAGCCTACCTGGCAATGACGCAAAGTGCGTAAATTCACGGTAGCGCCCCTCATCTTTTATATCTTTTATTTTATTCAAGAATATTTCTTCGTAGTTTACCAAGTCCTTATTTACCGATAATTAACATAATTATAATAAATTATTAAATGGTAAACTACAATATTTATTATACAGATACGGTAGTAGATGCTTCCTTCGTGTTGAAAGGTTTGTCAACCTTGTTGTTTTCAACTTGGCTTTTAGGTGTACAGCAGTATATAACTGCAGCAGCAACCAGACAACAAGCTCCAACTGCTATTCCTACCGCTAACATTTCCAAGTAAACTGCAACAGCCACCCCTGAAATAATACCAGCTATTGCAAGTGCAGAAGCAGCTATAACAGGCAGCTTACTACTTTTTGTATTTTGTGGAATAGCATTATTTTTGCCTGAATTATTAGGCAACCCGCCATTGGTTTGAGTATCATTCACCTGCTCAGATTTGTTGTTAGCTACTGAAGGCACTGGTTCTGGTGTTGGCACTGGATTCGGTGTTGGTGTTAGATTCGGTGTTGGCACCAGCGTAGGTGTTAGAATTGGATCTTGTGTTAGATCCGGTGTCAGTCCTGGCGTTGGCGCCGGCGTAGGTGTTGGAATTGGATTCGGTGTTGGTGTTAGGTTCGGCGTTGGCACCGGTGTAGGTGTTGGAATTGGATTCGGTTCTTGCTGCCTGGTGGTAGTTTGAGTACCATCTTCTTGTCCAGGGATTTCGTTAGTTGATGTAGGTACTGGATCTCCTAGAGGACTATTGCCATCATCACTTGAAAAATCTATTAAATCTTTTTCTAGTGCATCATCTTGGTGCTCTTTAGACACGATTTTATCATGCTCACCATCACTCACAAGACTACGTGCTTCTTCAGGCGTAGTTACTGCTGCATTAGCAGAGGCTTCTGTACCTTCAACATCACCACTCGCAGAACTCTGTGGTGAAAGTGGTGGTGAACCTTGTTGATCACCTTTACTTTCAGACTCTACCGGTTGAACAGGAGTTTGTTTATCCTCACCATCAATTGATAACACGGTAGCACTTTTACTTTGAAGAACAAGAGCGTCCTGTGTACTTAAACTTTCAATATCATCCGTTTGTTCTGGAACTGGAGTCTCAGAAACTTTTTGTTGCTCTTGAGTATTAGAAGGCTGTGCCTTAAGTTTTGCACTTTCTTCTGGTACATGTTCAGCAGGTTGAGCATGAGCTTGTTTTTTCTCATCATCAATATTAACAGGAGCTTCGTGACTACTTGTAGTAGCGCTAACATCAGTTACTGATGATACAGCAGCCTTAGCATCAGTTCCAATGCTTTTGATCTTTTTTTCAAGAAAATCTCTAGTTTTTAAGAGTGTGTTTCTCTGATCAATGCATCTTTGCTTCTTAGTAGGACCTGGATTGATAATGTTCTTCTCCTCCTCCTTCTTCTTTTGAATTTCAGCATTTACTTTGTCTATGATACTCTTCAAAATAGGTTCATCTTTTATATTATTCATTTTTAAGTAACTCTCCATCGTCTTAGGAATGTAGATAGCATTCAACAATTTCTGCTCTGTGCTGTTTTTATTTCTAGACATTTTCTGCTTTGTACTTTTTTTATCTTTAGACATTTTACCCCCCCTATAATCATTATCTATAGCTTCTTCTATTGAAGCCTCTTCATTGTTCATAATATTTTCTCGTCTGTCCACATTTTCTTGTGGTTGTTGACTGCCAGTACTTTCAAGTCCTGGATTTTCTGATAGAATGTCACTTGTTATAACTGGAATTTCTAATTCATCTGCAACGTTATTACTTCTTTTTCGTATTATAAAAGTTCCAGGAGTTTGGCACATTTCATCCCACAAATCTTGACGTTCATGACAGGAATATTTTTGCACATCAATAGAAAATTGCAGAATATTTCTAATTTGCATTAAACTGAATATTAGATCAATATTCTTTTGACGTTTATTGTCTTTTGGATCTTTAGTGTATTCATCATACACTATGCAAGCAGTCTGAACTAATCCATTTACAATACCTGGAAGACGGCTGTTATATTCACGTAAAGCTTCAGATTGCAATAATTTGTTTTCCTTTTCCAGATCTTCTATGCGCTTTTCTATGCTAGATTTAAAAATCTTACACTCCTCTCGAAAAATTATGTTAATTGCATCAATTTCTGTGCATAAGTAACATACTTCCTTGACTAAGGAGTAATCTTCTTGGCCTATTGAGTAGTGTGTTGCATTTTTCAGTATATTCTGTATGACCGGCCTAATCACTTGCTCATTATGTGATACGTTTTGATGGATTTCTTTAGTGTAAAAAAGCACCTCGACTATAACGTCTGTGTTTGTGTATTCAACATTAGACAATGCAATGAGGATTGATTCGTGTATGTTATCAAATTCGTTATTTTTAAATTTTTGATTGAGATAGCCGATAACATCATTGCTGCATTTAGCACATTTTTCACACAAGTGCTCGATAAATGCAATATTACCAGCATCCAATGCAGTTTTCAGAATTAAATCATAAATTTCTTTTCTGCCACGAGCTCCTATGTTTTTCAGGATTTGTTGCCTTAGTATTGTAATAACTTTATCATCTGTAAATGCTTGTTTATATACATCGTAAATGGCATGATCTGCACTATTAGTGTATCGTTTGCACAAGTATTCAATGACAGATATGTGTTCTTGACTTATCGCAGTTTCTAACAAGGTAGCAAAGCTCTTTTTTAATAACTCTTCTGTTGAGGCTTTTTTAGTTAGCTCATTAATATATCTTTCAAATGCATCCAGCACTATCGTGATGAATTCTTCATTTTTGATCAGAGACGCTGTTTCAAGCACACCATACAAAGGATCAGGTTTACTTGTTTTTAACACCTGTCCAAAATCTCTTAAAACGTATTCGACAAAAACTGCATTTAATAATTCTTGCTCTTTTCTTAATGCTGTAGCTGAGAAGAAGTCAATCTTATTAGGTTCGACAAGTTGTATAGCTTGACCTTTTAATCTTCCGTAAACTCCATCGTTACCATGGAATTTTTCTATAAAAGCTTCAATATATTTTTGATTACCAACAAGGAGAGGTAAAAGACTTAAGTTTTCTTCAGCAAAAAGAAAATCCTGATATTGCTCTACTAGCTTGTCATTAGCTGCAATTGCCAATAGTACCAATTCTTTTACTGAATAATCATACTTGAAACCCTCTTGATCAAATTTATATTGTGATAGTACATTTGAATATATATGTTGATGGTTGCTTCTGTTTTGTAACTCCAAATTAAGTTGATTTGAACAGAAATCTTTGAGATTTTCATTATCCAGCGTAATAGACCTGCCTTCATAATCTTCAATATTTTGTACAACCTTGTCTAATTCTTCACAATTATCTTCTTGTATAGCTTGATTTAAGATATTTATAATCTCAGCAAAAGTTAAGTTTTTAGGAATGATACCATATGAATCTTCATCTTTTAACTCTACAGTAAACGACCTATCACAACCATCAGGAAAGTTTGCAAGTATTGCATTCTCTAAACTTAGATCTTCAGGGGATGTACTACATGGAGTAGCTGGTATCTCTTGACTTTCGCTATCTAAAACTTCAAACTCTTCTTCAATACCTGAATCTTCAGAATCTGGTTTTTCAAAACCATGCCAACTTTTGATTAATCTTTCAGAATTTGATTGGCCCTGTGAAGTTGTATCTTGTGATACAAAGTCTCTAAAATTGGAACCAAACATGTTTTACCTCCTAACTAGCAGCTAAGCTAAGTATAGCATTAAACAGAAATCTTGCCAAGCAAATTATTCAGTCTCTTAGCAAAGCTGCTCGCGTCATCCATCTCTTCGCCTTCCACGATGCAAGCTTGGTAAAACAATAAGTGAACCATGTCCTCCAATGTTGGGTTTTCACCACTTTCAGCATAAGATTTCATTATACTCTTTATTACAGGATGCTTAGTGTTAATTTCAAGCACCTTTGGCGTGCGGTAATTTAGCTGCTTTTGTTCACGCAAAAAACGCTCCATGCGAAGATCCATAGCACCTTCATCAACCGCTAGGCATACGGGACTATCAGTCAATTTTTTGGAAATTTTTACGCTTTTTACTGAATCTCCAAGCACTGTGGTAAAATATTGCAGTATAGTTTCCTCAGTTTTTTCTCCATTTGATTTATTTTCTTCATCTGTCTTATCTTCTTCTGAAGAGAATTTTTCCAAATCAACATCTGCACGGGTTACAGACTTGATTTTCTGATCTTTGTATTCATGAATTACACTAGTCCAAAAGTCATCAACTGGATCAACAAATAGGAGCACTTCTAGTCCTTTACTGACGAATCCCTCAAGTTGCGGACTGTTTTTCACTGAATCGAGGCTATTTCCGGTGAGATAATAGATATGTTCCTGCTCAGGCTTCATTCTGCTTATATAATCATCAATGCTGATCAACTTCTCATCACCGGTGCTATTAAATCTGCAAATTGAGAGCAGCGCTTCTCTCTCATCAGTTGGCATAGCTTCGCAAAGACCTTCCTTTAAAACTGCACCAAAATTGGTCCAGAATTTTGTGTACTCCTCTAAATTCTCTTTTGCCTTTTTACCGAGCTCTGATATCGCGCGTTTAGTGAGGGATTTCCTGATTTGCTCAACAACACGATTATTCTGCAACGTTTCTCTGCTGATATTAAGAGGTAAGTCCGGTGAATCAACAATACCTTTCAAGAAACGTAAATACTGCGGTATGATCTGTACATTATCTTCAGTGATAAATACTTTATTTACATATAACTTAACAGAGCAACGTCTATCTGGATGGAATAAATCAAAAGGTTTTATAGAAGGAACATAAAGCAAATTTGTATATTCTATTGCACCTTCATTTTTATTATGCAATATCATCCAGGGCTCCCCGCCAACGTGGGCAACACTGCGGAAAAAATCGTTGTGCTCCTCTTGAGTAACGTCATTTTTTGGCTTAGTCCAAATTGCAGCCTTACTGTTTAACTTTTCACTTTTTCCTTCTTCGTCTATAAATTCAACAGGAAAATTTATGTGATCAGAGTAAGTAGTGACAATATTTTCAACACGAAATTTATCTAAAAACTCGTTTTCTTCAGGATGCATAATGAGCGTAATTTTGGTTCCGCGAGGGACTTGATTATCTGACTTGCTGATTGAATATTCCCCATCTCCTTTGGATTGCCAGATCCAAGACTCCTCTTCTCCAGCTTTTCTCGATTCTACTATTACTTCTGATGCAACCATAAAGCTTGAGTAAAAACCAACACCAAACTTCCCAATCAGCTCCACAGTTTGGCTTGAATCCTTGCTATTCTTAATCGCATCCAAGAACTTTTGCGTACCAGAGCTTGCAATTGTACCAAGATTGTCTATTAAATCCTGTCTATTCATTCCAATGCCATTATCAGTGATATATAGCTCGTTCTTATCTTTATTGGAGCTGATAGTGATTTTTAATTCGTCACTCAAATCTAGCAAATTAGGGTTTAGTTGAGATTCATAGCGCAACTTATCACATGCATCTGATGCATTTGATATTAATTCACGCAGAAAAATGTCTTTATTGGTGTAAAGTGAATGAATCACTATATTCAGTACTTTCCCTACCTCAGCGTCAAATTTTAAATTTTCAGTTTCTTGTACATTATGCATTTTGAGCTCCATTATTTGCCTACTACCCTAATAATTTAAGTATTGAATCACGATCTTTCAAGGTCACGTACACCAAAATTAATGTGGGTGTAGTTATTATGACACCCAATTTATGGGATCTCTTGCATAACAAACTTTTGGCAGCGCATTGGATGAAACGAAAAACTTCCTTGACACCCTTCGCCAGCCCCCTTATCATGAAACTGAAGCTATTTATTTATCTTCGCAATCTCTGCAGTGGATTAATGACAAAAAAACTTAATGTATTTGGCGTAAATCATGCTTAATTTTTTGCACTATGTGCACCTCATGTCTTTATCAAATTTCTAGCTACACAAGCTGAAATACGCTATTTAAAACATCAAAAAACGCCAACTTAAAAAATGGATAGTGAATAATTAGCTACCCTAGGGTTTCTTTGCCTTTTTTTCTGCTTAGTAAATTTCTTAACGTTTATAATTTAGATTAGTTGCGGCTTAAAAGCGGCTGAGTCACGGTTATTAAGCGTTTAGAATAAAAAAACGCCATACTTGAAAGTATAATGTAAGTAACTAGCCAACCATCGGGCTTTTTTTGCCTTTTTTTTCGTTTGGTAAATTTTTTAATACTTAGATTAGTTGCAATTTAAGAGACCAGAAATGGTCAGTGCTTGGCACTGGAATAACGTCCTCCTTTGTTATCCCAGTGCCCAGACACTGGGATCCAGGAAACTTAATTGCAAGTAATGCATTAGATTTGGTGAGTATGGGTTTTATGTTATAGAATGAAACACTTTTGGTGAATTTGTAAAGAAAACTGGATCCCAGTGTTTGGGCACTGGGATGACAGCAGTCCTACGTCATACCGCCGCGAACCGTCATACCGCGATTCATTCGCGGTATCTCTAGATCCCGCTAACAAGCAGCGGGATGACGATTGTCGTTTAGCCATAAACATTAAGAAATTTACCAAACGAAAAAAAAGGCAAAAGAAGCCCTGGGGTTATTATCTGCTTTAAAATATTGGCGTTTTTTATGTTTTAAACGCTTGACAAGCGAAATTCAGCTGCTTTTAATTGCAACTAACTTACGCTGCAAATGTTTAAGAAGTTTACTAAGCAGAAAAAAAGACAAAGAATCCCCGAGTTAGCTAGTCTTTTACTATCTCTGTCGAGTATTAGCATTTTTTGATGTCTTGTAACGCTTTATAAGCGCGTTCAGCTTATTTAGATAAAAATCTAGATGTAGATGAAGTTTTGTAAAGACATACAGTATCTATATACTGCAAAAAATTGAACATAAGACGCCGATACATTAAGTAATCCTTACCTTTTAATCTGCAGATTGGCGAAAGCAAATACAATAGCTTCACTATCATGATAAGTGGGCTGGCGGAGTTTGTCAAGGAAGTTTTTTTGTTTCTATTCCCAATAAAAGTTTGTTATATGGTTATGCAAGAAGTCTAATGAATCGCGGCATGACGTCTTAGCTATAGATGCTGGTCTGTGTGATTTCAAGAGAAGCTTAGTAGATAAGTTGTGTTTTAAACCAGATTCGGTATTTTAAACTGAACATTTTCAATAATACCACCTGGCATAACTGAAATTTTTACACTCAGGTTTACTTTTAGGTAGTCCATTAATTCATCAACTAATATGTCAGGAGCGGAAGCACCTGCAGTGATTCCTATCTTTTCTACGCCCTGGAACCAGCTTTTATTTACACATCTGTAATTATCAATCAAGTAGGCTCTTTTTTCTCTAGCAGTGCACAGATCTAATAAGCGGTTTGAATTTGAGCTATTTTTACTTCCTACAACTAATACCATGTCTACAATTTCAGCTAGCTTTTTAACAGCATTTTGTCTGTTTTGCGTTGCATAGCATATGTCCTTTAAATCTGGACCTGTTATGCTTGGAAACCTGAGCTTCAGGGCAACAATAATTTCATGGGTATCGTCGATGCTTAACGTGGTTTGTGTAACATAAGACAAATTATCTGGATCTTTAACCTTTAAATCATATACATCCTGCAAAGTTTGCACTAAAGTGATAGGATTGTTTACTCTTCCCCTAATTCCCTTAACTTCTGGATGGTTTTCATGCCCAATGAGAATTAATTCTTTACCACTGTTTTCATACCTTTTTGCTTCTTTATGCACTTTGCTAACTAAAGGACATGTTGCATCAATCACTTGAATACCCTTTCTTTTTGCCTCATCTTCTATATTTTTTGATACTCCGTGCGCGCTGAAGATCAGTATTCCTTCATTATCTTCAATTTCCTCGATACTGCTTACAAAAACCACTCCTTGTTTCTTAAAGTCCTCTACTATATATTTATTGTGAACAATTTCGTGTAGCACATAAACTTGGCGCTCGTTTTTATATTTTTCTAAAGTAATAGCTAATATGTCCACAGCTCTTTTTACCCCGGCACAAAAACCTCGTGGTTCAGCTAAGATGATTTCCATTTTTGTCAAATCAAGTAAATATGCAAGCATTACTTAAAAATAAGCTCCGCTCACTGTGTTTCATAGTACCATTATTTATATTTTATATAATAATTATTTTTCGCATATTCTCTTTAACATTTGATCAACCTACTACTTCAGAAAATTTTAGAAAAGATAATATAGTACATAAACAACCTGATATTTTAGATAGAAATGGAGTGGTAATAGCAACAAATGTGCCCACAACATCACTATATATAGATGCAACCAAAGTAAAGAATCCGGACAGTATAGCAGCACAACTGTGTTCTACTTTGCATGACCTCGAATACAAGAACTTATATAGAGTACTTACTTCAGAAAAGAAATTTGCTTGGATAAAGCGGCACTTGACTCCAAAAGAATTACTAGCGATCAAAAACGCTGGTGTACCAGGAGTAAATTTTTATGACGACATAAAGCGTATATATCCTCACAGTAATTTATTTTCACACGTGCTTGGTTACACTGACATAGATGGCAATGGTATTGCAGGAGTTGAGGCGTATATAAGTAAAAACAAACAACATTCTGTTATCCAAGTACCTGATATACAGTTGTATGAATGTTGCAACTTGAAAGCAATTCCTGCACAGCAATTCCCCACACAACAGATCCAGTGCGTGACACTGGGATCCAGATATAAAAATACTGACAAATTACGTGATGAACAACGGATTCCAGAAACATATGTCAAAAACAATGTTTGTGATGAAATTGCGCATAAAACTGGATTCCAGTGTCAGTGCACTGGAATGACACCAGACCAAGCTTCTGCACAATCTTCTGTCATCCGACAGGGATGGTCACGCTCTGCTGATCAATATGTTCAACTATCCTTAGATACACGAGTGCAAAGCATAGTGCATGAAGAGCTAACTAAAGCTGTAAGCAGATATCAGGCACTTGGCGGAGTAGGAATTGTTTTAAATGTGAGAAATAGTGAAGTTATCTCGATGGTCAGCCTACCTGATTTTAATCCCAACTTACAGAATAAGGCAGAAGACGTACAAAAGTTTAATCGCGCCAGTCTTGGGGTATATGAGATGGGGTCGGTATTAAAATACTTTACAATAGCCGCAGCGCTTGATGCGAACGCTACAAAAACTAGCGATTTATATGACGTATCAACACCAATCACCATTGGAAAGTATAAAATTCAGGATTTTCATAAATCTAAAATTCCAAAAATTACTGTGCAAGATATATTTGTAAAATCATCCAACATTGGTGCAGCAAAAATTGCAGTCAAACTAGGTATTGAAAAACAGGTAGAATACTTTAAAGCTATGAAGCTATTTTCTCCTTTGAAAATAGAAATACCAGAAAAATCC
This sequence comes from Wolbachia endosymbiont (group A) of Udea olivalis, assembly GCF_964028365.1. Classification (NCBI taxonomy): domain Bacteria; kingdom Pseudomonadati; phylum Pseudomonadota; class Alphaproteobacteria; order Rickettsiales; family Anaplasmataceae; genus Wolbachia; species Wolbachia endosymbiont (group A) of Udea olivalis. The sequence continues at coordinate 376,481 of NZ_OZ034773.1, read as the reverse complement.
ACACCGATAATCCCGGATAAATGGAGTGAAAACACTTTAATAACAGCATCTTATGGTTATGGCATAGCTGTAACTCCTATACATCTTGCACAAACTGCAGCAGCATTAATCAACAATGGGATATTTCATAACGCAACCTTGATGTTGAATAAAAGAAGTATAGGAGAGCAAATTATCTCAAGAAGAACTTCCAGGGAAATGAGAAAATTATTACGTGCAGCAGTAACAGATGGCACTGGCAGAAAAGCAAAAATAAAGGCATATTCAATAGGAGGAAAAACTGGATCGGCGGAAAAAGTTGTAGATGGTAAATATAGCAAAGATGCAAACATAGCATCATTTATAGGAGTGCTAACTATGCTTGACCCAAGGTACATAGTGCTAATTGCTATTGATGAGCCTCAAGGGATGCACCATACCGGGGGAGTAATTGCTGCGCCTATAGTAAGAAACATTATAAATAGAGTAGCACCTATACTAAATGTTACACCTGAGATGTAAAATTATGATTGCTTTACTATAATTTCAAATTTATCATTACCAAAATCCTTATTAATATACCAAGAACCATCATCTTTAGTTACAAATTCAAGACCTTTAAGGTCTTTTTTTATTGTCTTTCCATTTTGACCATCAATAGCGATATTAATATCGAATGTAATAATGTCTAGATTTATCATAGCTTCTTTCCCGCTGCACGAATTTAGACTGAACTTGCCTAACATGACATCATTAAAACTCACTTCCCCTGTATAGACATCACACTGACCGTCCACACAACACGTAGTTTCAATATAGAAAAGATCTGACATACAAAATACCTTAAAAAAAAGAACTAAACATATATGGCCACTACACCACACCGCTAACAAGTAGTAAAGCGTCGATAAACCTAAGTTACTTTAGCTACGTAGCCATAATACAGCTAGAAATGTAAAATTCAACAGTTAATTGTGTGATTAATAGAGAAGTCTTATTTAGTACACCTTATAGGAATGGCTGTTTAGTTTTTTTGTTAATCTTTTTTACCATGCTGTCAATCATATGCTTTATCCCTTGATATACAGAGTATGTACTTTCGTCGCTACGCATATAAGCAGAACAGGAAAATACATTATGTTCTTCGTCTTCTATTGATAACTCTGTATCGCATTTTATGTGCTCGCCGCCAAGCCTTTCTATCAACTGTTCTCTGTCATCTCCTATAGTTACCTTAACCTTACTTTCTTCTTTACCTATCTTGCTACTTAAAATTGAAACAATGATGGCTGGAGATATGCATATCGCTCCTATTGGCTTTTTTGTAACAAAAAATTCTGAAACTAATCTTTCAAATTCAGGCATTACTGTCACCATGTCTTTACTTTCAGCTAAGTCAGATAAATTTTTCGCAACCCCGTATCCACCAGGTACAACTAGCATGTCAAAATTTTCAGCTTTGGCTTCTTTTAAGTCATATATTTCGCCTCTTGCGATTCTTGCTGCTTCTACAAGTACATTCCTTTTTTCTTTTGTTGCCTCTTTTGTTCTATGATTCATAACTTGTGTGATATTGATATCAGGTGCAAAGCATTTAACATCCACTTCCTGCTGATCAAGCACAAGCAAACTTAAAACCGCTTCTCTTACCTCTGCACCGTCAAGGTGACCACACCCTGATAAGACCACAGCAGCTTTTAATTTTTTTTCACCCATAAAGTACCTTGATTTCATATAATCTAGATATTTTAATACAAATTCTATATTTGGAAAGGGGTATGTTATATCAATTATAATATAATTAATGATTAGTATGTATAATTAGGCATATTTATAATCAACAAAGCTGAATATGGAATCTAGCAATAGTATGTTTTTTGACACTGACTATCCAGAACTAAGAAAAGCTATTTCAGATATAATAGAAAGTATTGCACAATCCTCACAAGAGGGGAAAAAAGAGTTATTTACAACCCTATCAGAACAAGTTAAAGGGATGAACCTCAAAGATTTAGGTTTAGCAATTAATGACCAAGGCTTGCAAAAGGAGGTAAATAAAGAATTATTTATAAAACTCATTGAAGAAGCACTTAAAGATTTAACTTCTGAAAATGTTAACTCAAAAATAATAGAAGAGGCGTTAAAATCTGTTAATCAGCAAGCAATAAGTAATGTTATAAATAATAATAAAGGTCCACTGGACAATCTAGTCAATTATTTTAAATCAGCCTCTGCAAATGAAAAAATAGGAATAGCTTCTGCTGGAATGGTATTAGGAGTAGCATTTTCTCCGCTTATTGTGCTTGCTACATTAATAGCGCTTGTAGCTATTGGAGCACGTTATGTAGGAATAGGTATAGGAAAGGCAGGGGAAAAAATAAAAGAAGGTGCGATTGACGCAGGAAAAGCAGTGAAAAGTTTATCTAAAAATTTAGGGGATAAATTGCCTGAGGTTGGGCCAAAAAAAGATAACTTTAGTAAATTATACAACAGTTTGGCTCAAGAGATTATAGGCTATAATATGTCCGAAGAAGGTGAAAAAATAAAAAACGCCCAGAGTAAAGCAAAGGTCATAGGCATGCTTCAAAATGAAGGGCAGCGATCTGCTATACAAGAGTTAGTAAAGAATGGAACTATTCAAAATTTTTCAGAAGATGACATGAAAAAGCTTAGAGAAAAAGGTACTAGTACTTATGAAAGTGATAAGGAAGCACTTGAGGAACTTATGGAGAAATTTCAATCTAAAATTATGGCCATTGGTGAGGGTAAAATAGAGGAGGTAGAAAAAATTGTTGATGAGAAAGTTGCAGCAATGAAGCCATCTTCTCACTTAGGTATTTCAAGTGCTGCACGAGTTAGTGAAGGAGGAATCACAGGACCAAGTTGATGCATTTTTTTACGCAAAAATTACTATCAGAAAGTGGGGTTACGCTACTCCTTTTTATCCACTTTTTTGAGCAATCCACTTCCACATCTAACACACATCTCAGTGATTATAATATCCAATTTTTGATCATGTTTTTCTACAGGTAAATCTTTACAATATTGTTTCTCATAGGCTACACCTATAAATATTTTTCCAAGTGGCCGCAGTTTTTCTATCATTGTATCATACCAACCACCGCCAAAACCCAATCTATTAAAATGATCATCAAAAGCAATAACAGGAGTAATGATTGTGTCGGGAATTACATCTTCATTTGTTTTGTTCCATTCCTCAAATTTTAGTAACTTATTTTTATTAGGAATTGCTACTTTATAATCTAAATCGAGTAAACTATGCATCAAAGGTACAACATTTATTTCCCCGTCCATTGGAATGTAAGCTGCTATTGTTTTGCCTTTAACGTAGCTTAAGTTCTGATTAAAGAGATTAATAAGGGAATTTGCTGCATAACTGGAATAACTTTCATCAATATCTTTTCTTATAGCTCTATATTGCTCTCTTATTTCCTTTTTGTGCTGTTTAATATCTTTGAACATGATCTATCCATTTTGCAGTAAGTTTTTCTTGTAAACTATTTTGCTTCAAGCGCTCACTTAAAAAGTCAAAGTCAATAAACTCCATATCCTGGTCTTGATTACTGCAGCTATAAACAAAACTTCTTTCTCCTGTTTCCTTATTTATATGTTGCTGAACACATTGAGCACAGATTTCTTTCATCATACACTGCATAGGAGAATTAACTGACGATATTGCTATATGACTTGACTTCAGATATGGCTTTAAAATTGTTTTTCTAGCTTCATTCACAGCTTTCATCATTTTATCAGAACCAATAGTGATAATTTTATCTATAACGTTCAAATTAATACCTAATCTTCCTTGTTGATAAGAGACTATTGCATCAACTATATTACCATGAAAGGATTTATCTTGATCTCTGCTTGTTTCTATCAATCCTTCTTCACATGCCCAAACTACTGCATTTGATGCACGCTCTATCAGTGCTCGTTTAAATACATCACTTAACTTCTTATAGCCAGCGAAGTACAAAACCTTGTTATTATTTTCAAGACATGCCTTCCCTATCGAAAATAACACTGCATTTCCAACTCCACCACCAATTAGCATTATATTCTTCATGTGCTATTTTAACTACATTTGTTCAAATTTTTTGAAATTTTATAGAACAAAGTAATTTATATAGTTCTATACACAAAGACAGAGACAAGGACACTCTCTGACTTCAACTATACCGATAACTGATAGCTGCATTTTTACGCATATCATCTAATAACAAGTTGCTTTGTATCATAATCTTTTGTTGGTACATTTTCTGTTTGATTGCTTCTATACCCGCTACATTACTCTTGATATCACACAACATCATCAACTTTGCAGTGCCATTTTCTCTCAATTCTACTATTTCATTCACACTTGTTTTACTAAATAAAATCTGTAAATCAGGATTTAAATCTCGCATTTTTATTTCAAATTCTTTTGCGTTTGGCAGCTTAAAATTATCTGCTAATTTATCAAAATTTAAACAATTAACTTTTTGCTCCTTGAGATTATCTAATAAACTTTCTGAACCTTCAACCACAATCTGTTTTAATTTTAAAGTGCTTTCCAGCAGTGCATGATTAAGTTGTACTTTATCTATTACTTTTATAACAGAGTAACCTTCACTAAAACTGAATGGACCTGCTATGTCGCTGGTTTCTAATCCTTCTAAAACGTTCTTGAGTTTTCCTTTTAGCTGACTTAAATTAACTGTTGCTTTACGCATCTTTATTGGAGATTCTGGGTTATTACTGTTGCGTAATTTTTTTACTAAATCTTCAGCTATACCATAAACGTCCTTGTCTTTTTGATCAGGAATTATAAACTCTTGGAACGTGATAAGATAATCCGGCTTTTCTGTTTGCCTTTTTACATCATTTACTTCTTTATCGCTTATATTAATAAATGGCACAATTCTTACTTCAATAATTTTGCTCCACAGTAACTGACATTTTATTTGTTTTCTTAAAATACCAAGATCTATATTATGCTTCTCTATGTATTGATCAACTTCATTAGCCTTAAGTTTAAAACTTTGGGTTAAAAATAACATGATAGCATTATCTAACTCCTCGTTGCTCAATTTTATATTCAGCCTCTGCGCTTCATTGATAATGATAATTTCGTCTATTAGCTCCCTAAGAATTTGAGGCTTTGCTCCTTTTTGATCAACACTTTGAGTGCCAAACAATGAATTTATAAAGTTGATGCGTTTTTCGATATCTAAATTTGAAATTGGCTCACCATTTACATCTGCAACAATTTCAATCTCGATTGCAAGCAACCTAAGTGGCAACACTATTAACAGTAAAATTAGTATTTTATGCATATAAGTAAGGTTAATAACCAATTCTATAATAAATACTGAGTCAATGCTAGCCAACTTTTTAATAGTGATCTCAGTGACAATGGAAATAAAAACCATTGCAACAAAATCAGGTACGCTGGTAAATAGGCTAAAAACATGCTAATATAGCGAATTTAGACCGTGCTCAAAACAGTATACGGAAGGAGAGGGATTCGAACCCTCGATACGACTTTTGGGTCGTATAACGGTTTAGCAAACCGCCGCCTTCAGCCGCTCGGCCACCCTTCCAAGTTTAGAACCTAAAGATTATATAATACCAAGACCTCTACCACCTGTCTAATGCTTTTAATTGCAATATTTGTATCTGTTCAGATGCATGGCTAATGCTGAAACAAAAATTCCAGTGCTCCCTTTCTTGTCATCCCAGTGCGTGACACTGGGATCCAGGATTTTGATTAGCACTAAGTTGGTGAGCATATAAGTGTTATGTTAAAATATAACGTTTTTACGGAAAGTCTGGATCCCAGTGTCACGCACTGGGATGACATCGTTTACTATGTGCCATATTGCAATGTTCGTACGGTTGTGCGCGGTATAGATTCCGCTAACGAGTAGCGGAATGACGAATTTGTTATTTTTCAAATCGTAGAGCCACTTTAGCTATAAATCAACAAAAACTAATTTCCGCTTTTAATAGAGCTTGCAACAATTTGTTTTGCTTCTTCTACACCAACCCATTCTCCAACTGCTACCGTTTTTCCCTTTTCTAGATCTTTATAATGAGAAAAGAAATGAGTAATTTTATCTAGTAGGCTTTTAGATAAGTCAGAATAGTCCTTTATATTGTCATAATAGCTATCAACACTGGAAACAGGCACAGCTAATATTTTCTCATCTTCTCCTTTTTCATCTTTAGTGAGTAATGCGCCTATTGGACGCACCGATATTAAAACACTAGATGCTAAGGGAAATTGAGTTAGCACCAAAACATCCACAGGATCACCATCACCTGCGCAGGTATTTGGTATAAACCCATAATTGCAAGGATAAGTCATTGAGGTAGACAAAAATCTGTCAACTTGTAACAACCCAAACTCTTTATTAAATTCATACTTTACAGGCTCAGCATTCGCACTTATTTCAATTACCACATTCACCGCATTTGGTCCCGCTGTTATTTTACTTAAATCCATAAATTACCTCTTAACTTAAGATTATACAATATGTACTTTTAAGTTGCTACATTTATGTAGTTCTAAGCTTGTTTTGCATGGAGCGGTCCTAAATTTTCATTCATCATCTTATTGACTGTTGAAAGTGGTGGTTCCTGTGGTGGTTTCAATAATTGAAATAAGGCATATACTATTACAATAGTAAGCACCGCACCAATTATCAGGTTAGTAAGGTTGTCTTGTGGCAAAACATTTTTTATTGAGTTGAGCAATTTTTGCTCCATAAGGAAATAATCAGCAACAGATAACCCAACAGACAATATAAACATACCTAAAATAAGTTTACAGACTGTGTTTTTATAGTCTTTTTCTTTTTTCTTGCTGGTGATAAGATTTGGCCTATATTCATTCTCTTCTGGCAACACTGAGTAGTATATATTCTCAGGGCTCATTACTAATTGTTCAAATTCATCACTATTTTGGTTTTTTAACAGTTGCTCTAGGGTGTTTTTTGTATTTATAGGACATGTTAATCCATCCATTTTCAATGCTTTCTCTTGCCGATCCACATTCTCATGGTCGATTGTATATTTATCTCTACTTGATAATCCGATCATGTGTAGTTTGCTAGCTAAGTGCACTATATAGTTCTCTATTAACTGATTCTCACATATCTCTAGTACTTCTCTTCTTACTGTTTTGTTAGATGGTGAAAGTTCTTTATAGTAACTACCTATGGAAAACAACAATGCAATATCTTTATCTACTTTTATATTATGAATAGAGTAGTAACAGCCAATAACGCACTTATTTAATGCAAATTCTCTGTCATATTTGTTTAATGTATTTCCTTCACTTAGTAACTTTCTAAGACCAATGAGTACTTTATTTTCAAAATCTTCTTCTGTTTTAAATATTGGTTCTCTCTTTGGATTTGCTAAGATGTTAAGTAAATCTAATTTTCTTCCATCTACTACTTCATTTATATATTCATTTAACTCAGATCCTTTAATAACTTCATATATTTTATCTATGACATCTTTAGTATTCAGGTTATTGTTTTCACTTAGAATTTGATAAGCTTGAGCATAAATTAAAAACAGCCCTTGTAGACTAAATTTTAAGTTAAAATATTTATCTAATGGTTCCTCTTTTTTTCTAATGAATTCAGACAAACCAAAATGATTTCTGTGATCCATAAAACGACCTAAGTCAGCATGTTGAAAGCTACCTAAAAAAATAAATAACGTCTCTAATAAATTACCCTTACCAACAATTTTTATTAGTTCTTCAATTTCTTTTATCATTGCTGAAACCTATAATGTTCTACTTTATAGTATAAGGGATACATGGCAAAATAGCAATAAATGTTATTAGACTTCTTGCATAACCTAAACTAAGTAGAAAAAGGTATAGCTATACCGCCGCGGCACTAACAAGAGATCCCGCTAACACGCAGCGGGATGACGAGACTTATCTTTATGCCGCCGCGAACCGTCATACCGCGATTCATTCGCGGTATCTCTCAACATAGATCCCGCTAACACGTAGCGGGATGACGAATTACTTAACCATCATTACACCGTCATACCGCGATTCATTCGCGGTATCTCTTAGCCGCTAACAAGCAGCGGGATGACGGTTGTCGTTTAGCTACAAACATTAAGAAATTTACCAAATGAAAAAAAAGGCAAAAGAAGCCCCGTGGTTGGCTAATTACTTACATTATACTTTCAAGTATGGCGTTTTTTTATTCTAAACACTTAATAACCGCGATTTAGCTGCTTTTAAGCCGCAACTAATCTAAATTATAAACGTTAAGAAATTTACTAAACAGAAAAAAAGGCAAAAGAAACCCTAGGGTAGCTAGTTATTCACTATCCATTTTTTAAGTTGGCGTTTTTTAATGTTTTAAATGCTTTATAAGCGTATTTCAGCTTGTGTAGGTAAAAACCCAGAAATTTGATAAAGACATAGAGTGCACATAGTGCAAAAAATTAAACATGAGACGCCAGATACGTGAGTTTTTTTGTCATTTAATCTGTACAGAGAAGATAAATAAATAGCTTCAGTTTCATGATAAGGGGGCTGGCGGAGTTTGTCAAGCAAGTTTTTTTGTTTCTATTCCCAATGTTATATGGTTATGCAAGAAGTCTATTGTATGTTTACACTCTGCATTAAAGCTTTTAGTTAAGAGCATATCCATCCACCGCCGATAACTTGCTCATCTTTATACGCTACACAGGCTTGACCTGGACTGATGCCAAAGTAATCGTCGTTTAAAATGACACAGGCTTTATTTTTTTCGTCAGTTGAATGTATTGTTGCTAAACTTCCCGCATGTGATGATCTCAGCTTCACAGTTACTTCCATACCTTCCTTTGGTTGTTCTAACCAATTTAACTCCTTGATCAATATTTTTTTTTGCATTAATACGTTGATCGGACCTACTATAACCTCATTATTTTCTGTATTAATTTTTATCACATAAAGAGGTTCATTGTGTGCGATACCCAAGCCCTTTCTTTGCCCCACTGTAAAATTTACTATGCCACTGTGCTCGCCTAGCACTTTTCCATTAACATCCACTATTTTACCTTTCTGTACAGATTGTGGAGCTAATTTAGCTATTGTTTTACTATAGCTTTCGGAAACAAAGCATATATCTTGACTGTCCGGCTTTTCAGAAATTTGTAAGCCAAAATACTTTGCTAATTTTCTTATATCACTTTTATAGAACCCACCTAGTGGAAATCGCAAAAGCTTCAATTGCTCTTGAGTTGTAGCAAACAAAAAATAACTTTGATCTTTACTTTTATCAATGCTTCTACACAACTTTACCTCACCATTTTTTTCTAACCTTCTCACGTAATGTCCTGTTACGAGCACATCCGCACCAAGATTTTTTGTAACTTGCAATAGATCACGAAATTTTACCGTTTGGTTACATCTCACGCATGGTATGGGAGTTTCCCCACGCATATAGGTACTCGCAAAATCCTCTATTACTTCCTTTTTGAATATTTCCTCATAGTTTAAAATATAGTGAGGAAAGCCAACACTTTCAGCCACACGCTTAGCGTCATAAATATCTTGTCCAGCGCAGCATGCGCCCTTTCTTGCACCATCGGTGCCATAGAGTTGAAGAGTTACACCTATCACCTGGTACCCAAAGTTATATAGCAGTGCTGCAGCAACGGAGCTATCAACTCCCCCGGACATTGCAACAACAGCCTTGGTCTGGTGCGGAGCTTTATCTTTTAGCAGAGGTTCAATTTCAAATTCTTTTAGCATAATCGCCTTAATTTATAAACACAAACTTGGTGTCATGCAAGTAGCTGACACTGGAATCTAGTTTCTATTACACAATTTCATCGAAACAGCATACTTGTTTATAGTCAATTTTTCTGGATCCCAGTGTTGGCTACTTGGATGACATCTTTATGCTTGAGGTAAAATTTGCTATAAAATTCGATGAACTACCTTTAAAAATAATTTAATCCTGCTTAAATAAAACATGGCCAAAATAATCCATGTTTTCAAGCACTTTTCCGCTACCCAGAGCAACACAACAAAGTGGGTCATCTGCAACACGAACTGGTAGTTTTGTTGTTTCACTGATAACTTTGCCCAAGTTACGCAATAATCCGCCGCCACCGGATAAAATTATTCCTTTATCGACTATATCAGAAGAAAGTTCAGGTGGAGTGCTCTCCAGTGCAGTCCTAATAGCAGAAATTATCTGATGTACAGGCTCTATTAAACTCTCTGCAACTTGGTATTCTGATAAAAGCATTTCTTTTGGCATGCCACTCACTAAATCCCTGCCTTTAATTATCATTCCCTCTTTGTTATTTTCACCTGGCAAATTGGCTGAACCTATGCTTTTCTTAATTTTCTCAGCGGTTGTTTCACCGATTAATAATTTATGATTTTCACGAATATATGATTTTATTGCTTCATCCATAATATCGCCACCTACTCTGGCAGAACGTGAATAAACAATTCCACCTAAAGAAATAATTGCAACTTCAGTTGTACCGCCTCCTATATCAACGATCATAGAACCCTCAGGTTCAGTAACCGGGAGCCCAGCTCCGATTGCTGCAGCCATTGGTTCTTCAATTAAAAATACTTCATTTGCACCAGCACTTTCTGCTGCATCTTGTATAGCACGCCTTTCAACTGGCGTGGATCCAGATGGAACGCATATGATAATATTAGGTTTATTAACAGTGAATTTTGTGTTTGCACTGCGTATGAAATATTTTAGCATTTCTTCCGCACTTTTAAAATCAGCAATGACTCCATCTTTTAAGGGCCTTATCGCCTCTATTTCTCCAGGCGTTTTTCCAAGCATCATTTTAGCTTTTTTACCAAAAGCATAAGGAACGTAGCTTCCTTTTTCTTTTATTCTTGCTACAACTGAAGGCTCATCAAGCACTATTCCCTGATTTTTCTGATAAACTAAAGTGTTTGCAGTGCCAAGATCTATAGCAATATCGCTAGCAAATAAACCTTTGAAAGTGAAAAGACTACAAAACTTTTCGGTTAATTTTCGAACAAAATTCATACGCAACTCAAGAAAATCATTTATTAAGACAAATTATACTTTCCAGATAAGTAGCTAATGCAGCACTCAACGTCTAAACCCTTACCTGTTACTTTTTTTAGCAGTTCCAGGCCACACTTTGCACTGTATATATTTTGAGATAACCAACTGATAAGTAAACTAAAATCTCCTTTTATTATAGCACTTAATGATTCGTAATGATTCTTTTTAACGCAAGAGAAAATCTGCACAGCAGCAATTAAAGCAATAATTTTTATAGGAAAGTAGCCCATAACACCGCTTGCCCAATATTCATCTTGAAAATAAGTGTTTAGCTCATTTTCAGCTTTTACTGGAATTTTATAGTGCTTCATACCTTCCAGCCACGCATCATGCAGTTCTTTGACTTCCAATGTACCATTTATTATATCTTGTTCTAACCTAGTTCTCAACATAATATGAGCTAACAGACTAAATTCATCTGCATTTTTTAAAAAAGAAGAAAGGTTTATTTCATTGAAAATCAAGTACAAATTTTCAACACTGCTAACTTTCTCGTTAGTTTTGCCTTTTATAGCAAATTTCTCTTTTATGTGTGGTTGAATGAACTCAATAAATTCTCTGGATGTTCCAATCATCCTTTCCATGAATAACCCTTGAGTTTCATACATAACATGTCTCGTAATTGGGCTACTTATAGAATTTTGCGCTAAACATTTTTGATAAATTGCATAACCACTATGCCGTAAAAGAGAAAATAAACCATAACAAAAGTCAGATTCATCATAATCTATAGGGTAGTAATAAGAAGTACGAACCTCATGCAGTGCGACACCCATTTGCTGTAAACATGACGAGCCAAGTTCAATCTGCTTCTGAGTAGCAACTTTTTGTATATTAGTAACCTTATCCTTTTTCTGCTTTTCAATTATTTTATCTACATTTCCACTAAAGAATTTGCCTACCTTGGGGAATACTTCCCTTATATTCTTTTCTGTGATATCAGAGTCATAGTCAGCAAGCAGTGAGTCGTATTTTGAGCATTTTAATTGCTGCGATTTTATAGAAGCTACTTCGCGAATGAGTGTGATTAAATCAGTAAAACGTTCTTTTAGTTTTTCCAAGTTACTGGCTTCAGAATTGTTTAGCCTCCATAAACTTTGGCATTCAACTTTAGCTTTGGACAAAGATTTTACTAAATCAATAGGAACAGCACTGTTGCTCTTATGTATTCTCTCTATTAACTTTAGCTGCCAAGCATCTGCACTCTTTTTGTTGTCAAGAGCATCTGCTAATGATTCCTTTATTACGTCATGAGAGATAATTTCATGTCTGATTTCTTCTAGAAGACTCATTTGTTCAACTTTGTCCTCTGCATTCAATTGGCTTTGGTTTAGTACTTTTAGCGTATTTTCGATATTCTTTACCCTATATAATACTTCCTCTAAAAACTTATAAGATTTCATATTTGTTCATTATTTTAGAAAACATCTGTTTAACATCGTGATAGATTAATAATAAAGTTAAAAGCATATTTGCTTAAAGTACAATAAAAAATTGTACTTTTTATTCTTTTATTGGATTTTTCTACTCAGAGTCCAGCATATTATAGGAAAATTAATTGTAAGGTTGTAGAAAAAGTATTTAGTATTTTATTTCTCTTGACTATATTACAATATGGAGAGATATTAGCTACTGAAATTAAAGTTACGCACTATTTAAAATTTATGGAGGTTTAGTAATGTGGAGTAGACTGGTTATAATGTGCTGTTTTTGTTTATTACTTACTGGTGTAAGTTCTTGCCCAAAAAAAGGAGCAAATACAACAAATAAAATAAATTCTGTTGTTAAGCAGATAGGTGATAAAAGAGTTTTCTTTGGTTATGATGAATCTAGTATTGCTGAAGTAAGTGCAGATGCATTACTTGACGTAATGGAGGTGTTACAAGATAACCCTGACGCGAAGGTTACTTTAACTGGTCACACTGACAACCGTGGTTCTCATGAATATAATCTTGCGCTAGGCGCTAGAAGGGCAGATGCAGCTAAAAAATTTATGGTTAGTTGTACACCCTACATAGAAAACAGAATAAAAACTGCTTCTAAAGGTGAAACTGAGCCTTTGGTTAATGTAAAAGATGATTCTAGAAATTCTAAATATGAAAAAGAGCATGCTAAAAATCGTAGAGTGGAATTTTCATTTTCTGGAATAAAGAAATAGTTTCTTGCATTAAAACCTGGATCCCAGTGTCAAGCACTGGGATGACATAAAGAAAGGGCACTGGGGTAGACAAAAAAGGACAAACTTGTCATATTTCGTTGCTTGTTAGCGGGATCTATATATACCACAAATAAGTCGCTGTATGACGTAGAGACTATCTGGCCATCAAGAGGCATAATGGAATTAGAGTTATTATTTCAAAATGTGGTTAATAGTTTTGCTTTCTATAATAATCAAGTTGCAGTTGCAGTATCAGGTGGTGTAGATAGTATAATCTTACTGCACTTAATGAATAACTGGGCAAAAAAAAACAAGCTTCCACTTCCTATAGCATTAACAGTAAATCATGGGTTACGTTCAGAGTCTCAAAAAGAAGCTGATTTTGTTGTAAGTTATGCAAAGGAACTTGGAGCAAAGGAATCGTTCATATTAAATTGGGAGAAGCAAAATATTAAAGGCAATATTCAGTTACAGGCACGAAAAGCACGGTATAAGTTACTAGCAGAGTGGTGTAAAAATAATAATGTTAAATATTTACTTGTTGCTCATCACAAAGATGATCAAGCAGAAACGTTCTTGTTAAGATTAGAGCGAGGTAGTGGCGTAGATGGATTATCATCAATGGACTACAAGTCTTTCCTAAATGGTATTTATATATTTAGGCCATTGTTAAATTTTAGTCGTAGTGAAATAGAAAAGTACGCTAAGCTTCATCGGTTAAAATGGATCGAAGATAGAAGCAACTATGACTTAAAATACAGGCGAACTTTATACCGTAACTTACTTAAAGCAAGTGATAATCAAGAGATTTTAACAGAGCGAATATGCCTCACAGCCCTTCATATGAAAAGAGCTGCAAAAGCGTTGATGCACTACACACGCCTTGCGTTTAATGACTGCGTTAATGTGCATGATCTTGGTTATATTGAAATTAAACTAAGTGAGTTTTATCAATTGCCAGAGGAAATAGCCTTGAGGCTTCTTCTTTACTCCATAATGGCAATTGCCAGTAAACATTATAAACCAAGGTACAACAGCCTTATCGTAATATTTAATAAAATATTGCAAAAGGATAGTAATGTTAATTGTACACTTTCTGGGTGTAAAATAAGAAAACATGGAGAAAATATCTTGATAATTAGAGAATCGTCAAAGATACAAGAAATTACCTTAAACCTACCTTTAAATGAACCTACTCAATGGGATAACAGATTTAGCTGCACAATACTCGGAAATCAAGAGTGTTCAGTTATCATCGCTCCATTAAAAAAAACACAAAAAGTTCCTGAATTTCTGAAGGATTACAACTGCTGCCCTGAAGTTTTCTATTCTTTGCCTGTAGTGCTAAAAGATGGAAAGGTGCTTGCTTATCCTGATGTAAATTATAACGGAAAAAATACCAATGACGATAAGGTTCAATGCATTATTAATAGCACGATAAAACAAAATTTGGTAAGCTTGATTAGTATTTAGTTAGAAATAGAAATGAAAAAATTTTTAGAAGGCTTATTGATCTGGTTAGTAATTATTGTTCTTATTTCAGTTGCTTATATTCAGTTCAGCGGAAATGTAGGTAAAAGTAAAACAATTATACCTTTTTCGGAATTTTTAACTAGACTAGAAGACAATGATGTAGAAAATATTGTCATAAAAAACCAGAGCATTGAAGGCAAGTTCAGGGACGGTTCAAGTTTCAATTCAAGCGGTGTCATATATAGCGACCTAATAAAAAATTTACATGATAGAAAAGTGAGATTCTCCTTTTCAACTGGAGATTCTGCCATGAACGTAATTGGTGGATTACTTATCTCATGGGTCCCAACATTTATCTTTATTGGCTTCTTGCTATTCTTTCTTAAACAAACACAAGCGGGGGGCAACAGAACTATAAGCTTTGGCAAGTCAAGGGCTAGACTCATGACTAGTGGAAAAAAAGTAACATTTGATGATGTTGCCGGAATTGATGAAGCAAAAGAAGAGCTAGTAGAGATCGTTGATTTTCTTAAACAAAGGCAAAAATTTCAAATATTAGGTGGAAAAATACCAAAAGGGTGCCTTTTGATTGGCTCTCCTGGAACTGGTAAAACTTTACTTGCTCGTGCAATTGCAGGAGAAGCTAATGTGCCATTCTTTAGTATTTCTGGATCTGATTTTGTTGAAATGTTTGTGGGTGTTGGTGCAAGTCGTGTTCGTGATATGTTTGATCAAGGCAAGAAAAATGCTCCTTGTATAATTTTTATAGATGAAATAGATGCGGTGGGTAGACATCGTGGCATTGGTCTTGGTGGCGGCAATGATGAAAGAGAACAAACATTAAATCAGTTATTAGTTGAGATGGATGGCTTTGAGTCTAATGAAGGTGTAATAATAATTGCTGCGACTAACCGTCCGGATGTCTTAGATCCAGCACTGCTTAGACCTGGTCGTTTTGACCGACAGATTACTATTTCTTTACCCGATATAAATGGGCGTGAAAAGATATTAAATACTCATATAAAGAAAATATCAATAGCACCAGATGTAAACGTGAAAACAGTTGCAAGAGGAACACCAGGTTTTTCAGGGGCTGATCTAGCAAATTTGGTGAATGAATCTGCACTTATCGCTGCAAGAAGAAACAAGAAGATTGTTACCATGGATGATTTCGAATATGCACGTGATAAAGTGATGATGGGCGTAGAAAGGCGATCTCTCATTATGACAGAAGAGGAAAAGAGACTGACTGCATACCATGAAGCTGGTCATGCGATGATTGCTGTTAATATGCCTGCTTCTGATCCTATACACAAGGCAACAATTATTCCACGCGGTAGGGCACTCGGTTTAGTTATGAGACTACCAGAAACAGATAGAGTGTCCCTCACAAGAGAAAAGATGCTAGCAGATATAACTGTTGCAATGGGTGGAAGAGTGGCAGAAGAGCTAATTTTTGGCTACGATAAAGTCACAAGCGGTGCATCTTCGGATATAAAACAAGCATCTGATTTATCACGCGCTATGGTAACAAAATGGGGAATGAGTGACAAAATAGGCCCGATCTATCACAATCGCGAACAAACCATACATGGTTCTGAGATAATTTCTGAAGATACGTTAAAACTTATAGATGAAGAAGTGAAGAAAGTTGTATCTTCTTGCTATGAAAAAGCAAAAGACATTTTGACCAAGCATAAGAAAGGCTTAGATCTCATTGCCGAAAATCTACTGGAGTTTGAAACTTTAACAGGAGATGAAATAAAGGACATATTAAATGGAAAAAAAATTGTTAGAGAGGAAAATGAGAAGAATGAGAAAATAAAAAAATCCTCTCTCTATGAGAGTTGACCTCATCTTAAAAATGCTAATCAGCTAACGCTGCAATAAAACATTCAGAATTGTAACTGTCAATATAAATTGTATTAAAATATTCATAATATTGCATTTTCATCACAATAATGCTATCATTCAGTTAGTATTAATGTTTAATGAGGTGTGAGTAATGATTGATATAGCTTCTATTGGTGTAAGTACAGTTATTGATCAGAATTATAGAAGAAAAGCACAATTATGTTTATCAGGATTATTTGTAACTGTGTCAATAGCAACTGTTACCTGGTTTATTTTCCCTGCGTCACAAAATGTATTAGCTCCGTTTTTACTTCCGGCTATGTTCTTGCTCTTCACTTTATCGATGGGTTATTACATGTTCATATTTAGTTGTGAAGAAAAATCTTTGGTAAAGAATGTTCTTGGTATGGTTGAACCGGCTGAATCGGTAAAGAGAGTGCATTGCCAAGAAAATATTAAGTCCTTATTAGCAGAAGTGAGAAGTACTACGAAAGATAGGTTTCGTAACGTGCTTGTTAATCTTTGTTTTGAAGATCGTAGTAAAGCACACAAACTTGCATTATATGTGAAAGAAATTGACAATATTGTGTCTTCAATAAAAAATAAAGACCTCTTAGACCATTTTGATCAATTTTTTACTATTACTGAAGTAAGCAATAAAAAAAATAGAAGTGAATTAATGAACCTCGCAAGGGCATATAAGATGATAAGTGAAGAAGATCCAGACAAAATACAGGATTTTTTAGCTACTCAAACAAAAAGTTATTCATATGAAATAATGTTACCTGAAATTGATAATTTTCTATCACAAGCTAGGTGATTTTATCAATAATTTCATTGTGTACGTGATTATCATTTTTTGTTTCAATTCCAGTGATAACACTGCACCTAACGGGCTCTTTTATGGCTATTTCCTGAAATCCTTTTCTGACCTTATTGTAAAAATTAACATCCATTTCTTCATATTTATTCTTGTCTTTTGCTCTATTTAACCCAACTTTAACATCAATATCTAGAATAAATGTAATATCTGGACATTTAATTTCTACTAACTTATGTAAGTCCCTTATTAGCCCTAAATCAACACTAAGCCCATATCCTTGGTATGCAATAGTTGAATCAATAAACCGATCACAAATCACTATTTTTCCTTCTGCAAGAGCTGGTAATATTAATTTTTTCATATGTTCGCGCCTCATCGAAATAAGTAGCAAGAGTTCAGAAATAGGATCAATATTATTCGTTAACAACACTCCTCTTATCTTTTCTGCAAAGTTAGTGCCACCTGGTTCTCGAGTCAATACCACATTATTTTCGCCGTGAATTTGCTTAAAATGATTTGCAAGTAGCTTAGATTGTGTTGTTTTACCAGAGCCGTCTATTCCTTCGAAAGTTATGAACATAAGTTTTATAATTATAATACTAAAAAAGAATATGCAAACAGTATACATAGAAACCGTTTGACATTTAAATAATAAGACCGTAAATTACATGTGGTATAATAATAGTCTATGGTTGCTCTGAATACTCCTAAAGTCGATTTTAGTTTTACTGCAAAAGATTTTAATCTTTTGGGAGTAGACAATAAATACTATACATTAAGTGACTGTTGTGGAAAAAATGGTCTTATTGTAATGTTTATATGCAATCACTGTCCTTACGTTCAGTCAATTATTAGTAATCTGGTAAGCGATGTTGATCAATTGAAAAAAGATTATCAGGTAAACACCATTGCAATAATGCCAAATGATGTAAATGAATATCCAGAAGATTCCTTTGAAAATATGATTAATTTTGCCAAGGAAAATAAGTTTACATTTCCATATTTAATTGATAGTACACAGAAAATAGCTAAAGAATACGGGGCTGTTTGCACTCCTGACTTTTTCGGCTTTAATTCCAATTTAAACCTTTGCTATCGTGGACGTTTTAACAACGCAAAAAAAGAAAAGGTTCAAAGCTATGAAGTAGGAAGTAGTGACTTATTTCAAGCTATGAAATTTATTGCAGAAACTGGTAATTCTCCAATTGACCAAAAATCAAGTATTGGCTGCTCAATTAAATGGTCTAATTCTACAGGTTAAATATCATGCACAGTGGCTCTCAGCATTTGTTTGATATTATAATTTTGCTTTCTGCTGCTGTGTTTATAGTCATAGCATTTTGGAAAATGAATATTAGTCCAGTGCTTGGTTACTTCGTTGCAGGTGCAGTTATTGGTTCTCACGGATTTAATCTGATACACTCAGCTGAAGCAATGGATAATCTTGCAGAATTTGGTGTAGTTTTTCTATTATTCATTATAGGCCTTGAATTGACATTTGAACGCCTGATCGCTATGCGTATTCATGTATTTGGGTTCGGTTCTCTTCAAGTTATAGTTACCATGGTAGCAATATGGTGCATCGCTCTTGCTTTCGGAGTGAATACGAATATAGCAACAGTTATTGGTGGTGGGCTTGCGCTATCCTCAACAGCAATAGTGTTGCAGGTTCTGCAAGAAAAAGGTTCTCAAGCAAGTCAGGTTGGTAGATTGTCGATAGCAGTGCTATTAATGCAAGATTTTGCAGTGGTACCATTAATAGTATTGGTACCTTTACTTACTGGCAATTCTGAGCACAGCCTGATAAGCTCATTGGCAGGTTCATTGGTGCAAGCAGCTATTGCATTAGTGCTGATATTTATAACTGGTAGATTATTGCTTAGACCTTTATTTTCGGTTATTGCTAAAATGGAAAGTAATGAGATCTTTATATCAACAACGCTTTTAATAGTATTAGGAGCAGCATTTATTACTGAGCAATTCCATTTATCGTTAGCATTAGGTGCATTTGTTGCTGGATTGTTAGTTGCAGAAACAGAATATAGACACTCAGTAGAACACGCAGTATTGCCATTTAAAGATTTGTTTCTTGGCTTATTTTTCATGACTGTTGGTATGTCCATCAATACCGAACTTTTACTCAATAAGTTACCACTAATTACTTTATTATCGATTATCCTTATCGTTTTAAAAACATCTATTATATATATATTGTGTAGATTTTTTGGGTTTAAGAGTGCACCTGCTATACAAGCTGGGTTACTGCTTTCACAAGGCGGTGAATTTGCGTTTATTTTATTTCGCTTAGCAGATGAGCTAAATGTGCTACCAAGTGAAATCGCTCAAGTACTTATGATGGTAACTACAGTAACCATGGCTTTCACTCCTCTTTTATCAGGGCTTGGAGATTGGATAGCAAACTCATTTAGCACTGAGAAAACAATATTAGATGATGAAGCTGTTGAAACAGATACACAAGATCTTTATAACCATGTGATAGTTGCTGGATTTGGTAGAGTGGGATATATGGTAACAAAAATGCTTACGGCAGAGCATTTAAGTTACGTTGTTGTAGATATTCAATCGAAAATAGTCAAAGAAGGAAAAAGTGATAGTTTTCCTATATATCTTGGAGATGTTACAAGATGTGAAATTTTAAAATCGGTAGGAATAGAAAGAGCTCAAGCTCTCGTTATTTCAATAAAGAATGAAGTTACTATAAAAAAAGTTGTTTCTTTAGTTGCAGCAAATTTTCCGCATGTAAATATTGTAATACGCTTACCAGATCTGAGTAATGTGGAGGTTTATAGAGATCTAGGAGCTAGTAAAATTATTCCTGAAACATCTGAGATAGGATTGCAGCTAGGTGGAGCTGCACTGAGCCTTAGTGGTATTAGCGAAAGTGGAGTTATGTCTTTAAAAAGTAGATTCAGAAAAGGCAATTACAGTATGTTAAAAGACCTTGGTAGTGATAAAGATGAATAACTACTTCTCTAATTTTATGTACAGAAAGCTTCAAGCTTTATTGAGGTTTTGCCTATAGTAAATTACGCACATAATCAACCAAATTAAGGAAAGTGCAAACCAAGTGATTGCATATTCCAAATGCTTCATTGGCTGTATAGCTACTTTGCTGCCAAAATTGTTCGGCCACAATATACACTTCTCTAGCTTAATACCTAACTCATTGGAAATTTCTTCTGTACTCAGGGTAAACCATGTATTCGAAGTAGTATCGTTCTTGATAAACCAATTTTTGCTTTTACTGCTATTGCAATATAAAACTCCACCTGCAGCTACTTTTTCAATTTTTGCTCTTTCCTCTTTTTTTTCTTTAACTATTCCTTTGTTCACTAGCATATAATTTCCAGTAGTAAGTAGCATAGGAGATAACACATGATATCCATATTGCCCTGCAAAAACATATAGTTCTATGTCACTTAGAATCCCATCGATCTTGACATGCCTATAGTTAAATTTTTCAAGGTCGTTATTGGGCAATAGATGAACAACTGGAAGACTCATATTTTTGATAATATTATTCTTCCAGTTCAATCTGAATACTTGCCATAATCCTAATAAAAAAAGGAGCAAGCAAGGTACAATTAAAATAAATACTATTTTTTTTAACACTCTATATTTGTGTTCTTAAATAGTTTTCAACACCCATTAGTTCAATAAGGTCAATCTGTTTCTCAATCCAATGGAAGTGCTCTTCTTCATTTTTTAACATCTCTTCTAATAACATTACACTAACAAAATCTTTTTCTTTCTCAGCGATAGAAATCGTTTCTTTGATATCCTTAATACCTTTTCCCTCTAATTTCAAATTAGCTTCTAAGATTTTCCGTATTGTGTCTTTTGTAAACTTTCCATCATGCTTTGATATTTCGTTTGTATCCTGAAAATTTGGAACTCCTTTAAATAACAAAATTCTTTCTGCCAACTTGTTTGCATGTTCAAGTTCTTCGTTAAGCTCATTTTTTACCTTTTCTGCAAGTCTATTAATTCCATTATTTTTGAGAATCGCAAAATGCAAAAGATACTGGCGTACAGAAGTCAGCTCATTGGTCAATAATTTATTCAAATGTTTTACTATCTCTTCATTCATAATCTTCCCTTAGTTCAATTCATCAGCATAATTTATATGATAACGATAGTTATAGCAACTCATTTAATAGTTCCTTTGATAACAACCGTATTAAATAGCATGTCGTGGTATGTCTGTTTCTTTTTAGAAAAACAAGCAACTAGATACCAGCAGAGAGTGAGCAGCACTATCATTACTTTCAATGCACTCAAGACATTCACTAATACTTCCTGATCTTGCAAAAATTCAGTAAGGATAACTGCTACACTGTTTAACAAAGGAAGAAAAAACTGGGAAGTGCTTCTGTCAAACGCTAAATTCAAGTCTATTTTAGAATTATCTAAATTGATAGTATATATATTCAGTAACTGTTGGCCGGGAGTTGCTTGGGCCTTTGAAGATATAAAATATGTGAAGTAACTACAATTTACACACATGTATGATAGATGTAAGATCAACGGAGAATCCTCTAATAGCAGTATAATTAATAAAGTTGGAATTAATAAAATTGCTACATCTATTAAATACGCGCAAAAGCGCCTTTTTATGCTGGCAATCTCTGTCATTACCTATCTTCTAAATACTTTATTACAAAATCTGTAAGTTTATCAAAATGTTGAAAACATAACAAATCTTCATAACCGCTTATTGATTGACCGTATATAATAGGTAAACAATTGGCATTTTGTGCACACAGAACATCTGTGATGCTATCACCAACGAAAAACACATTTTCTCTATTTATAGGCAACGTACTCTCTTCTAGTGCAAATAGCAGTGGGGTTGCAGATGGTTTATCTTCCGCGGTATCGCATGACCCAACCACTCTTTCAAAGTAAGAATCCAGTTTAAAATAGGTAACTTCTTCACGTAAATTAGTATTTTTCTTATTACTTACTATTGCTAGATAAACATTGTGGCTTTTCAGTGTCTGCAACATTTCCTCTACTCCTTGATTCAGAGCAATGTTTTGTAATAGCGCATTATCTAAGTATTGTTGATATATCTGATTCGCTTTTTTCCACTGATCGCCAAATAAATTGACCATATAGCTCTTTCTCGACTCATGGGAATTTCTATCAGCAGCTTTATTACTATACCCCATTGAGTTTATGGTATGCTTAATAGCATTAAAAATATTATCTTGAGTGTCAACTAAGGTATTATCCCAATCGAATACTACTGCTAATGGGCTGTTTTTCATTTCTATATTGTTATATATTTTAAGTTAATAAATAAATAGCATTTTAATGAAAAAGATATAAATAGGACGCTCTACCACAAGTTATGTTAACTGTTTTTTATATAATTAGCTAATATACTGGTTATATGATATGTTTTAATAGGTAATAGGTATGGCCCAGACATCTCAAGAAAGTGTTGAAAAAAAGTTTAAAGACGTCTTTGAACGTTCTCCAGGTGCTTTTCCAGAAGGTACTTCATTAGAAGAGAAGGTTAATTATATCGCAAAAGGAACAAAGGCTCTAAAAGCTGTGAAAAGTAAGGAGCTTGAGAACAAAATGAAAAACGTTGCAGAATTGAATCAGAAACTTGAAAGTCAAGAAGGACGTGCAGATGAAAAAGCACGTCAAGATTTTGAAAGAATTGCTGAGCTTGACCAACAATATAAAGGGAAGGGCATCTTCACAAGTGAAAAAGTTGCAGAATTAAAAAATGACAAAAAATTTCAAGAAGCAGCTAACACTCTTAGAGAAACTACAACAGAAGGTAAAAGTGTTGAACAGAGTGGACAAAAAAAGACTTCTGAGGCTTCTGTACAAACAGATACACAGCCATCAGAGCACATCGTTAGTCCCTCAGTGAGCAAGAGTTCTGTAAAAGAGAAGCTCAACACTGAGCCGGACAAAAAAGATACCACGCCTCAACCACAAGAAAATCAAAAAGAAGAAGGGTTTTTGAGTCTTCTGAAGCGCTTTGTTAAGAAAATATTAGAAAAACTTTTGGGTGAGGATGAAAAGAGTGTGGAGAATACTCATGACATGAGAGAAGATGCTCAAAGAGATACGTCAAATAACGAAGAGCAACAAAAGAGTAAGCAGCTTGATGAAATTTTAAAGGACAAAAGTGTAAGCGAGGGTTTGAAGCAGGCAACAAAGCTTGAGAACCCGGCAATAACGCCTGTTAATACTCCTAAAGTGAATGAAGTAAACACGGGTCGTGAAAGGTGATCCGCTTTCAAGCTTCATTATACCGCCACGAACCGTCATACCGCCGCGGTATCTCATCCGCTAACAAGTAGCGGGATGACGATTGTCAGGGTGTCATCCCAGTGTCCCTATGATGTCATCCCAGTGCCCTGACTACTTGGATCTAGCAAGCTTTGCTTGCAAATAAGTCTAATACGCGTCGCGTTTTATGCCAAAACACAATTGGAGTTACATGCAAAATAGATCCCAGTGTCAGCTACTCGGATGACAAAAAAAGGAGCACTGGGATGACACCATTTGTTGTATTTAACAAAGTTCGTACTTAGCTTCATGTTAGCTATAAACATTAAGAAATTTACCAAGCGAAAAAAAAGGCAAAAGAAGCCCCAGCTAATATCTATTTTAGAACATTGGCGTTTTTTAAGTCTTAAACACTGCAATTTAGCTGCTTTTAAATGCAACTCACCTTAGTTTAAATGTTTAAGAAATTTACTAAGCAGAAAAAAAGGCAAAAGAAACCCCGTGTTAGCTAGTTGTCACTCCCTAATCCTGCAAATTGGCGTACTATACTGTCTTAAACGACTTATAAGCGCGTTTCAGCTTGTGTAGGTAAAAACCTAGAAATATTGTGAAGACATAAGGTGCACATAGTGCAAAAAATTAAAAATAAGACGCCAACTACGTTGTTTTCTTGCTGTTTAATCTGCACAGATGAAGATAACTGAATACCTTCAGTTTCATGATAAGGGGGCTGGCGGAGTTTGTCAAGTAAGTTTTTTCGTTTCTAACGGTTGTTGCCAAAAACTATGCAAGAAGTCTATTGACAGGTGATTAAATTATAATGTAGCCTATCGCCGTATATCCGGGGGTGGGTTGTTGTGAGGCTTTTTCACTTTTTATTCTTGTTAATGTGTTTTTCTCTGTATTACTATGCGGGTTTTATATTTTCGCCCTGCCCAAAAGCTACGGTTTGCTTTTCACCTGGAGAAGATTGTGCTGTACCGATAATCAACGTAATAGATCAGTCTAAAAAATCTATCTTAGTTCAAGAATATACATTTACTCTTGGAACAGTTGCAAAATCTTTGATTAATGCTAAAGAACGCGGTGTTGATGTTAAAGTCATCTTAGATAAATCGCAACTCTACTCAAAATATAGTGTTATAAATGAATTATTTTCAGGTGGAGTACCAATTTGGATCGATGATAAGCCAAAGATTGCTCATAATAAGATAATGATTGTTGACAATCAAAAAGTCATCACAGGGTCATTTAACCTTAGTAAGACAGCTAAAAAAGGAAATGCTGAAAATTTATTAATTATTACAGATTATCCTGAATTGATTCAGCAGTATGTGAAAAACTGGGAGGCACGAATGTCACAATCTTACAAATACGCTCCCAACTAATCGAGAGCGCTTGCTCAAAATCAGTTTTAAAAACAGCAAGGGAGAGCTTTTTTGATTGATTGGCATAATGATTATGATATAATGAACTAAAAATTTAAGGAATAAAGTAATGGATTATATAAATGATGCTGCCGGTAGCTACACTGCTATTCATGATTTTTTTCAAAACAACGGTGTTGGAGATTACAAAGTTCAATGCAATTATGGTGGGGTGCCGTATGCTACTGATGAGTACGTGCATTCTGGCGATAAATTTTGGAGTAATAATTTCATAGACTCACATTTTGGCAGGGAAATAAAAATGTATCCTCAAAGTGAACTTTTAGCTAAAGAATATGCTGGAAATACGTTGCCAGTTTCAATATCACTAGATAAGGATTTAATAAAAATGAAGGAATGTCAGAAAAAAACGAAATTTGTGGAACTAGAAAGGGAGTCAGGTGATTTAGTGCATGATAAGCAAAAGTATGTAAAGTGTTACACAACAAAGCTATCATATGATGATGTACATATTTACAATAACGATAAAGTTTCAACATTTAGCATAAAATACGACGTGCCAAATGATCCGAAATACAGTTTAAATATAACATTTACAAAGGTTAATGATAATAAACCAGGATTTTGGCAGAAATTTAAAAATATGTTTTAACGTGACCATTCACTGGTTTTTACTCAATCAACCAACAACAGTTAATATCAAATTTTTATAATTAAAAAATATGCTATTTTTTAAAACTTTCATTCTCCTTGACTCTGTCAACTTCACAAAACAACTCTTGGACCAAATGTATCTGGCATAACACCTTTTGGTAACTTGCTACTTCTTTTTTTCCGCATCTCCGACAACAGCCATTGATATTCCACTACATAAGGCTTGATTTTTGGTAGATCAACTTTTTTATGAATAATACTATGCTTCTCCTTAAATTGACCATTTACCCTAAACGCTATTAGCTTCCTTAAAATTTACATTAATGCCTATTTTGCCTAAACTGAAGCGTCTTTTCCAATTTTTTCTAGCATCAACTCAGCAGCTTTTTGTTCAGCAATCTTTTTACTAGAAGCGCATGCAGAAACTTTACCATAATCTTCTATGCAAACTGATATAGTAAATTCAGGATTGTGCGCTGGTCCAGTTTGTTTTACAAGCTCATACTCTGGTAAAGGCAATTTGTTTTTCTGAGTCCACTCTTGCAGTGAGGTTTTAGGATCTTGAGGGGGGTCAAGCATGCCTTTAGCTAGCTTTTCCCAATATTGGATAATAAATTTTTCAACATTTTCAAGCCCGCCATCAATATAAATTGCACCTATTAGTGCTTCAAGCGAGTTTTCTAAATTTTTTAAGTTACATCTCCCTCCATTGCAGCGTTCACTATTATTCATGATGATAAAGCTGCCTAATTTTATTTCTTTAGCAACATTAGCAATGGTGTTGCCACAAACTAAATCCGTCTTTCTTTTTGCCAATGCTCCTTCTTTTTCTTCAGGAAATAGTTTAAACAGTGTGGCAGATACAACCATATTCAAAACACTATCGCCCAAAAACTCTAGTCTTTCGTAGCTTACAATCTGGTTTTTGCTATTCCTTTTATTTACGCTTGGGTGAGTTAGTGCCTCTTCTAATATTGCATAATTTGTAAATTTATAATCAATGATCTTAGATATTGCATCATTCAAACTCTTCATACCCATTATTTAAAAGAATAACACTTCCTACCACACCTTTATACCAAAGAATTAGTTTTGTTTTATTAAAATAATACCAACAACTTCCAAAATATACAGTTTAATAGACTTCTTGCATAACCATTATTTGAATAATGATTCATCGATGTTATTCCAGTGTCGGCTACTTAGGTGACAGAGAAGATGTTTAATGTATACAACCCACCACCTCACTAATGTTACTAAATCCATCTCTCCTTATTAGTTCTGCAAGTTCTAGATTAATTTTGTTTACAACTTGAGGTCCGTGGTATATGAGAGCAGTGTACAACTGCACCAAAGAAGCTCCTGCCTTTATTTTTTTATATGCATCAGCACCACTTGAGATTCCTCCGCATCCTACCAACAATATTTTGCCCTTAGTAAGTTTGTACATATCGCTCAATAACTCGGTTGAAAGTTTAAACAGCGGTTTGCCACTCAACCCACCACTCTCGTTGTGGTGGGAATGTAAGTTATTCCGACTGATCGTAGTGTTGCTCACTGTTAATCCGTCAATCTTATATTCCAACGCAAGCTCAGCGATATTTTCTTTCGTTTGCTGATCTATATCTGGTGAGATTTTTAATATTATTGGTATGGATTTAGAATTATCAATTGATTTCCGGGTTAGAGTTACGGATTTCAACAATTCCAATAATTCTTGCTTATTGTGCAGATTGCGTAAATTAGGCGTGTTTGGGGATGAGATGTTCAGCACTATATAATTGCTTTTTCCATATACTATCTTTATTAAGTCAACATAATCGCTGATTTGGTCCTTTGATGTACTGTTTTTTCCTATGTTGATGCCAAAAATGCAATCATCAAGCTTGGTTTTATCTATTTGTTTAAGAAAGTAGTCTATTCCTTTATTGTTAAATCCCAATCTGTTAATTACCCCTTGATCTTTAATTAACCGAAAAATTCTTGGTTTTTTGTTTCCATATTGTGGATTACGAGTTACAGTACCAGTTTCAATAAATCCAAAACCAAATGAAAGCATAGGCCTTATAACTTCTGCATTCTTGTCAAAACCTGCAGCCAGACCCACGGGGCTTCTGAGCTTATTACCAAAAAAATTCACACTCAAAGATTCTGGTAGCTCTATAGGATTCTTATAAGGTATTTTCTTTAATGCCATAATTGCCAAAGAGTGAGCAACTTCGGGCGGCAGTAAAAACAATAAATCACGTAATATCATTTTGTAAAACACTTTGCTTATTTTTAGTTTATTTTTTACCATGAAACGCTATAAGAGTATAACCATAACTTGAAAAGAAATTGATTTTACTTATGAATAATTTTCTCTATAGGTTACACACTTAAAGCTAC
Source organism: Wolbachia endosymbiont (group A) of Udea olivalis (assembly GCF_964028365.1). NCBI lineage: Bacteria > Pseudomonadati > Pseudomonadota > Alphaproteobacteria > Rickettsiales > Anaplasmataceae > Wolbachia > Wolbachia endosymbiont (group A) of Udea olivalis. The sequence continues at coordinate 348,383 of NZ_OZ034773.1, read as the reverse complement.
TGTTGAATTGAGCAACTTTTACAAGATATAGAAAATGAAAGAGGCCGGGACCGGAATTGAACCGGTATAAAAGGATTTGCAGTCCTCTGCATAAGCCATTCTGCCACCCAGCCGTTTTTTATGTGTAGATATCCATTATATCTTTTAGCATAGATAAAGCTTCCTCCCTTTTGCGTTGGAAAGTGTTACGTCCAATGATTGAACCATTACCACCACCCTGCTTAATTTCTTTCGCTTCATTGCATATGTCATTCACCGATTTCGACTCGCCACCAGAAAAAATTACTATTCTTTTTCCTGCAAAACAAGATCTTTTAACATATTCAATTCTTTTAGGTAATGATTCAATATTTTCTGTTTCTATTTTCTCCCTTTCCAAATATTTAGTTGGAAGTTTTACTTTTATTATATTAGCGCCAAGCAAAGCTGCCATGTGTGCAGCATAGGCAATAACATCAACCGCTGTTTCACCTTCTTTGGAAATTCCTTCACCGCGTGGATAAGACCATAGCACTACTGCAAGCCCATAAGATTTGGCTTCAGCTATGATTCCACGGGCTTCTTCCATCATATCGAAACACTTAGCAGAACCAGGATATATAGTAAATCCGACAGCTAAGCAGCCCAAACGCAGCGCATCTTTCACAGAAGAGGTTATTGCCTGATCAGAGGTTAGATCCTTTGAATGTAAAGAGTTGGAACTATTAAGTTTCAAAATAAGTGGGAGCATTCCAGCATAAGTTGCAGCACCAGCTTCAATCATACCAAGTGGAGCAGCATATGCACTTACTCCCGAATCAACCGCAAGCTGAAAATGATAATGTGGGTCATAAGCATCAGGGTTAACTTCAAAACTTTTAATTGGACCATGCTCAAATCCTTGATCTACTGGCAGAATCACTAACTTGCCAGTACCGCCAAGCTTTCCATGCATGAGAATACGAGTAAGATTTGCTTTTACCCCAGGGTTTTCACTTTCGTAGTAGCTTAGGACTTGTTTTACTTTATCACTTATCACTATAATTCAAATTGAATTTAAGTTATAGATTGTAACAAAGATGAAGTTCAATACAAGGATTTTAAACTATATCAAAAGCAATTTTATTTTCTACTTTATTCATATAGATTCTTAATTTCTTTCCTTTTATTAATTTACGATTCAGTATTTCTTCCGCTAAGTAACTTTTTATCTCTTTTTCAATAAGTCTCTCTATCGGACGTGCTCCCATTTCCTTACTATAACCCATTTGTACAAGATAAGATTTCACTTCATCCTCTACCAAGCAGTTTATGCCTTTTTGTGTCAGTTGCTTTTTCAGTTCTAGGACAAATTTATCCACAATATGCAAAATCACATCCGTACTTAAGTCGGAAAAAGAAATAATCGCATCAAGACGATTACGAAATTCAGGGCTAAAAACCTGTTCTATCGCTTTTTCACTATCACCAATGTTAAAATTTTTATGCCCAAAGCCAACAAAACTTTTGCTGCGTTCAACTGCTCCTGCATTAGTTGTCATAATTAAAATTATATTGGAAAAGTTAACTTTACGTCCGTAAGTGTCTGTAACGCAGCCATAATCCATAATTTGTAGCAATATATTATAGATATCGCTATGAGCCTTTTCAATTTCATCAAGCAGCACAACACTATATTGATTGTTAGATACAGACTCTGTGAGTAATCCACCTTGATCATAACCTACATATCCAGGAGGAGAACCAATCATCCTTGATATCGTATGAGATTCAATATATTCGGACATATCAAAGCGTATAAGATTCATGCCCATGCTTTCTGCTAATTGTTTTGCTAGCTCGGTTTTACCAACACCGGTTGGTCCTGCAAAAAGATAATTTGCTAAAGGCTTATTGTAATTTCTCAACCCAGATTTAGCAATTTTAATAGAACTAACAAGAGATTCTATTGCCTGCTCTTGGCCAAAAATCACCTTCTCTAGATTAGCTTTTAAAGATTTTACTTTCTGCAAATCATCAGATTCAGATCCACAAGGCACATTTGTAATTCTAGTAATGGTATTCTTAATATCTCTACTATTTACAATTTTACCCCTGTTTCTTAGCAATTTACAATATGCCCCTGCCTCATCAATAACATCAACCGCTTTATCAGGTAATATTCGCCCAGTAATATACTTATGCGAAAGTTCAGCCGCAGACCTAATGGCATTCTTTGTATAATATACTCCATGATACCCTTCATAGTAGTGCTTTATGCCATCTAGTATCTTTATCGTTTCATTAACAGAAGATTCTTTAACATTAATTTTTTGAAACCTTCTCGCTAGTGCTTTATCTTTTTCAAAACTAGCGCTGTATTCTCTATATGTAGTTGCACCTATACAACGCAGTGTACCTCTTGCAAGCGCAGGTTTGAGTAGGTTACCTGCATCAAGAAAGCTACCACTTGTAGAACCTGCTCCAATGATAGTGTGTATTTCGTCAATAAAAAGGATAGCACCTGGTTTTGCCTCAATTGCTTTTATTATAGATTTTATTCTCTCTTCAAAATCACCTCTGTAGCGTGTCCCTGCAAGGAGTGATCCTAAATCCAAAGCATAAATTATACTGGACCTGAGCGCACTTGGAACACTGCCTTCAATGATCTTGAGTACCAAACCCTCAACTATTGTTGTTTTGCCAACACCTGGGTCTCCAACATATAAAGGGTTGTTTTTTCTACGCCTCAATAATATTTCTATAGTGCGATTTAACTCATAATCACGACCAATAACATAATCTATTTTTTTGCTTCTTGCATAGTCATTTAAATTTTTACAATAACTTTGTAGAATTTCCTCATCTTTTAGTAGCTCACCTTTATTTACTGTAGTAGGAGCGTCATTATTTTTATCAAGTTTTACTTTATGATTGGTGGTGTATTCATCTATATCGCTCAAGTATTTCATATTAGATATATGGTAAATCAAATTGGAATCTTTCGCATTTTGTTTCTGCAATAGATTTTCAACGTATAAGTCTTGCCTAGACAAAATTTCTACTAGAACATTTGCTCCATTTATTTCTTTTTTTCCCAAGCTATGAGCCCGTATTATTGCTCTGTGTATTATGCATTGAAACATTGAGCTAGGTTTAACTCCACTGATAATCAATTCAGAACTGCTTTGTAAAAACCCTTTTATATTATTATTATAATCATTAGCCTTAATATTGCATCTTGATAGAATGTTATCCATACTGATGATTTCATCGGCTCTGATATTACATCTTGATAAAACGTAATTTACATCCACGTCTTTAGTTAACGCCAGCAATAAATGTTCTACTTTCGCATATTTAAGATTAAAATTAGAAGCAATGAATAGTGCTCTATTCAAACTTGCCTCTAAGTTTTTGGAAATCATCTCCTATTCTCTTTAAAAGTGGGAACTCATATATAATGAATAGCACACAATTATTAAAAAATTTGAAATCCAGCAGTTCGCTGTAGCCAATTTGAATCCCACTCTGGATCTACGTCATAGCACCGCAATATCTCAGCATAGATTCCGCTAATGAGTAGCGGAATGACGAGTTTTACGCTTATCAAATTGTAGGTAAATCCTATTTAATACGCTTTTTCTAGTACTCTGCTTTTCTTCTTAAATGCATTGATCTTTTTTCTACCGTATTTAGTCTTTAACGTACTTGGCCTTTTAAAGACCTTTTTGCTGTTACGTTTTTTAAATTGCACACTACAATCAAAATTTAGCTCTCCTTCTTTGTCTGCCAGTACAGGCAGTCTTCTCTTATCTTGAGGTGTAACAAAAGATAGCGCATACCCTTCAGCTCCAGCGCGTGCAGTTCTACCTATACGATGAATATAGTCAGCTTGCGATTGTGGTGCATCATAATTGATAACATGTTGAATGTGGGGAATATCAAGGCCGCGAGAAGCAACATCTGTTGCAACCATGATTTGATTACGGCCACGACGAAAAGAATTAATGACCCTTTCGCGCTTGTGCTGCCTTAAATCACCATGAATTGCTAAAGCGCTATAGTCATCTTTGTGCAATCTGTTAGCTAGCTGATCCGCTCCTCGCTTTGTTTTGACAAAGATAATGATTGATCCTTCGCGCTGACATAGTTGTGTAACAAGCTTTTCATATTTTTCTGATTCTGATGCATAAACAATTTCTTGCTTAATTTTTACAGAAGTTGTAACCTCACAATCAACAGAAATACGTTCTGGTCGATTAAGGTACTTCTCAGCAAGTTTTACTATATCTCCAGGAAGAGTTGCAGAAAACATAAGAGTTTGCCTTATTTTAGGCAAATGCTTCATAATTTCTTCAATCTGAACTCCAAAGCCCATATCAAACATACGATCCGTTTCATCAAGCACAAGAACGCTAACATTGCGAGTAATCAAAGTTTTACGCTCAATATGGTCTATAATACGACCAGGAGTACCTATTACAATTTGTGGTTTTTTCTGAAGCTGATTTAGCTGCCTAAAAATAGGCTCACCACCAATCAACAAAGCGACCCTTAGTGCAGAATTTTGAGATAAGAGTTTTCTTATCTCATTTGTTACCTGATGCGCAAGCTCTCTGGTTGGCACGATGACTAAAGCTGAACCAGTGTTAGGCTCATTCAGCAACTTAGCAACCAACGGAATAGCAAATGCTAAAGTTTTTCCAGTCCCCGTTTGAGCAGATCCGAGAATATCTTTACCTTGTAGCGCTAAGGGAATCGCTTGTATTTGAATCGGAGTTGGGACGAAAAGATTATTTTTATCTAGAGCTTGTCTAAGCGAAGCTGGGAGACCCATCTCATGAAAATTATTCACAATACGTTAATCCTGTTAAAAGACTTCATAATAGATTAATCTTCCAATCTTAAATTTATTGCAGATTTTTTATCTTCTCCGTTTCTACCGCGCTCCTCTTTAACCTCATAACTCACCCTTTCTCCTTTTATTCCCTTCTCTTTATTCTCTCCTTTAAGTGCCTCAGGTCTTATTCCCGAACGTTCCAATGTGCTAATATGTACAAAAACGTCACCCCCTTTACCTTCTGGCTTGATGAAACCATAGCCTTTTTCGGCATTAAACCATTTTACATTACCAAATTCCATTTAAACAACTCCTAAATTATTAACTAACATTACTAATGTGATGAAAAACTTTGAAATTACGATTGAGAATGCTTTAAGCTTAGCTATTGAAACTAAACCTTTATACTCCATAGTCTATTCTTAACATTACATGACAATAATACACAATTGTTGTACTTGATGCAAATAAATTTTTTAATCGTTAAGCGAACCTGCAACCGTCATTTCGCTAACTTTAATCGTTGGTGAATTAAATTGCCCACAAAAAGTTAGATCATCTGCAACGACTAAATTGCTAAACATATCCTTCAAATTGCTAGCAATGGTAATCTCATGTATTGGATACGTTATTTTTCCATTTTCTATAAAAAATCCGGAAGCGCCTTGGCTGTAATCGCCATTGATTAAATTGACACCAAAACCAAATAAATCAGTTACATATATTCCCTCTTTCACTTCCTGAATTAATTCTTCAAACGATACATCACCATTCTCAATGTAGAGGTTACTAGCTGCAGGAATAACTGCAGCATTACTTGCACGAGTTGCACTTCCGGTTGTTTCTGAATCTAATTTTCTAGCCGAGTATAAGTCTAAAATCCAATTTTGTAATATTCCGTTTTTTACAAATATATTTTTCTTGCTAGTTATCCCTTCTCCATCAAATGGTCTCGATGCTATGCCTCTTGGCAACAATGGATCATCGATAATATTAATTCTATCGTTGAAAATCTGAGCGTTTAAACTACCCCTCAAGAAAGAACTGTTGCTTATAATACTGCTCCCATTTATAGCAGAAGCAAAACTTTTTACTAGCCCTTTTGCTGCTCTTTTTTCAAAAATAACTGGAAATTTACCAGTTTTCATTGTACGTGAATTCAATTGATCAACTGCTCTTTTTGCTGCTTCTTTTCCCATTAACTCTGGCAACTTTAAATCACTAAAATTACATGCTATATCATAATCGTAACCAACCTTCATTTCACTTTCTCTTCCAGCAACAACAGAGACCTGATTAGCAAAGGTTGATTTACTAAACGAGCCAATAAAACCAGAAACAGTCGATAATACTGTATTCACTAAAGCGTATGAAGAAGAGGCTCCTTCAGAATTAGTGATACTCTTATGTGCAAGGGCTGAATTTTCTGCAGCTTCAGCAATTTCTTTTAGGTTATCAACGGTTACAACATTATTATCTGAGATACTTAAATCTGCAGAAGAGATATAATTACTACCATTTACAGCAAAATTAATGCAAGGATCTTCTGGCGCATTCTTTGCCATTTCTACCACTTGGCTTACTGTATCACTCAGATTATTCAAATCGTTTGTAGAAATATACGCAGCTTTGTTTTTACCTGCTATAGCTCTGATTCCTACAGTGCAATTTTTAGATTGTGATATTTGCTCAATTTTTGATAGACGCTGAGAAACTGAAGTCTTATTAGTTTCATATATTGTAACTTCCGCATCTTGATTTTGCTTTTTTATTAGTTTAGTAATATCTGCTGCAATATTTAATATATTCATTTTCTATTCCTTAGATTTCTATAAAGATTCTGCACCACCTATAACTTCAATTAAATCAGTCGTAATCGCTGCTTGACGAGAACGATTATAAAGCAATGCTAATTTGTTCAGTATCTCTTTAGTGTTTCTGTTTGCTGATTCCATAGCAACCATTCTAGCACTATTCTCACTCGTTGCACTTTCAAGTAAAGCAGAGTAAAGAGCAATTACAACGTAATCTTGAACCAAAGATTTTAAAATAAATTCAATATTTTGTGGTTCATACTCATAGCCGTAATCTGTTGTTGGACCAGCCAGAGAGCTATCAATCAAGGATGAGTCTTTACTCCATGGTTTTATTGTTTCCAACATTGGTTTTTGCGTGAAGGTATTATAGAATTTACTATAAAAAACTTTAACTTTATCGTATTTACTTAAATCTATACCATCAACCAAAGCTTCTACGTGCTTTAACGTGATTCCCTTACTATTTTCAATTTTTAAGATACTTTTAGAGTCAAATCTATTTTTACCTACATCAAAAGCTTTTTTACCAAGAAATACAATATCTACTTTTTTGCCATTTGCGATTGACTTATTTACACGCTCTTGACTAAATTTGACAATAGAAGAGTTAAAGTTGCCGCACAAGCCACGATCAGACGCAATAATGAATACTAGGTAAGAACCGTCGTTACTGACATTTAGAATTTTTGCCAGTAATTCTTGATCAACTGATAGCATTAATGAAAAAATAATGTTATGCAGCTTAGATACATATAATTTTGAATTTAATAACTTCTTTTGGCTTTGTAACAACTTTGCTGCAGAAACCATTTGCATTATTTTCGTGGTTTTCTGTACAGACCTAATATTCTTAATTCTTAAGGATAATTCCTTTAAGCTCTTCATTTTGTATACAACCCTGATTTATTAAAATATATAACTGTTAGTGTCTAAAAGCAAGTTTTTTTGACATTAAAACCAAGTCTAGCTAAGAAACTTGCAGGTTTATTGTTTGGAGATAAGGATTATATTAAGAAAGTGCTCTAACTTCAGCAATATCAATGTGAAAGTAGCCTAATGGTAATTTCTACACTTTGTGGAATTTTATAATATATAATAAACACAATTAAAACTATTACAACTTGAACACTTATGATCCCATTGTTCTAGTTCCCTGTTACAATTTTTACATTTCCAGCCTGGATCAGGCAAAGCTTCTGAGCCCATCTTGTTTAGCCAATAAATTACCTTGTCGTGTTCTTGCAATGTAACCTTGAGTTGTATTACAATAAAGTAGATTGACATGTAATTAGCTTTTTTCATAGCAGTGTCTAAATATTGACTTGCAAGATCATATTTACCTGAACTCATTGAGGACAAAGCAAGTAAACAGTAACTAAAATAATAATCAGGGCGTAAGTTGTATAGTCTTTCAGCACCTTTACTATTTAAATTGATGTACATTTTAGCTGACTGAGGAGTAGGATTTACTGTATACTCTGCCTCTAGCACTGCAGAAGCTTTTCTGATTTTTCCAAGTTTAATATATAATTCTGCCTTTAAATAATTGATGGGCTGAAAAATTGCACTATAACGTTGTGCTCTAAATAAAGACTTTATAGCCTCCTTAAAATTTCCTTTACTTTCATATTGCTTTGCTAAAGCGCAATAAAACACTGCAAACATTTCTTTATGATCAAAGGGGAGAAAAATATTGGACTTAACTGCTTCCTTCAACCTCAAAATTGCATTAATCCAATCTTCTTTCAATATGCAATGCTCTATTTGAAAGGGAATAGATAGCATTTTATCGTTAATTGAACTAGAGCAATATTCTATAAATTTTTGAAAGACTACTTTTTCTTGTTTGAGGTGGACAATCAGCTTATTGGCTAGAAGTAGAGCTAAGTTACGATTTTTATTTGCAATATTTGTTAAACCGTTACTGAAAAAGCTGTAATTTCCCGTCTTACCTGAGTTAAAGAGCTTTATTAAAGACAACCTATCGCTCTCCTCACTCAGACTTTTAACTAGCTTTTGGGCATTCTCTATATTGTCTAAGTCTATGCTAAAGAAAGCTTCAAAGAGAAGCAATTCTTCCCTATCCCTTCTTCTATTTCTTATGTTGGCAAATGTTGATGAAATGGAGGAAAAAAAGCGTACAAGTGTAATTAATAAAAATAATAAAACTACACAAGTAAAAATAATGAAATATAGATCAATACTTATAGTGTAATTGCCTAATTCCAATTTTATTACTTCACCACTTACCTTGACCCATATACCAAATAAAAACGAAAAAGCGAAAATTATAAAATAAATCATGAGATATATTGTAATAAGCGATGATATATTGTTGAAATATTCTTAGAAGCTACAATAAAACCATTCAATTTATTCAGCCATGGCTTGAATTCTGAATGCGTTAAATTGCTTACTGTAACAGTTATATTTTGCCAATCATTATCATTTATTGACTCCTCAATTTCTGCGAATTTTACTCTTAATGGATCATTTCGGTCGTCTACCTTTATCCAGTTTGAAATGATTTTTTTAGACAATGTACTTTTGTTGTAATCGATAGTATCAATAGTTTTTTCAAAAGATAACTTCAATTCGTGTAAGGTATTTATCTCTTTCAAATTTTCTAATTCATCTACTGCATTTTCTATCTCTGGATCGTCAAGCTCTGATATCAAAGGCTTTATTGAATTTATATGGTTATCAAATTTTGCTTCTCGCAATAACGAATTCTTCATTTTAACCACAAGTAATAGCAATTTTGCAAGGTTCTTACATCTTGAGTTATTATCACCTTGCTCACATTGAGTATGCTGACTTCTCTTGAGGTCAAATATCTTTTTTTCTATTCTAGATTGATTAACTTCAAGCAACATTCTAAATTCATCCATGTTTTCCGTTAAAGCTTTCACATTGTTTTCACTCTCTTGCTGATTTATTTTTAAAAAGATTATGTTATTTATTGTGATGTAACCGGTAAATAACAATACAATTAAGAACCAACCTATGTACTTTTGCTGAGTATCATTCATAACGTAGTATCTCCGCAGGATCTTGTGCAGCTGCCTGCAACGCAGGAGCAATTGTCGCTAAAAATGATAAGAGTAACGCAAGTGCAGAAATATTTACTACGTCTTGGGGTACTAATATCACTGGCAAACTTGAAAAAAAGTATATCATAGGATCAAACAGCTTGACGTTAGTAATGTTTTCTAAAAACACTCTAATGCTTTCGATATTGAGAGAAAAAACGACACCTATAATACAGCCAAGACAAGTTCCCGTAAAACCGATTAATAGACCACAAGCGCAAAATATACGCATAATGCTTCCACTTGTTGCACCAAATGTACGCATAATTGCAATCGCGGATTTCTTTTCTTGCACTATCATCATTAAATTTGAGATAATATTAAACGCTGCTACAACTATAATCAAAGTGAGAATTAAAAACATCACATTTCTTTCAGTTTTTAAAGCACTAAAATAATGGCTTTGCTGTGATTGCCAACTTTCAGCTTCCATTCCTATTTCTTTTTCTATAGCATCTGCCAGCTTATCAGCTCTAGTAACGTCGTCTACAAGTACTTCTATATTTTTTATGCTATTTTTATAATTAAAAAAGGCTTGTGCTGATTTTAGAGGCATATATATCAAGGTATTATCATACTCAAACATACCCATATCAAATATTGCTATAACTTTATATTTTTTCATTCGCGGCATTTCACCAAGTAATGCATCAAATTCTTCAGATGATATAAACGTAATTTCGTCGCCATAGTCAACGTTCAAAGCTTCTGCTAAGCGTGCTCCTATTATTATTCCTTCATCAAATTTTTTTACATCACCTATAATTACATTATTTGTAACGGCAGTACTATCAAGCAAGTCTTTAGTTGATACACCTCGCACTACGCTACCTGCAATTTTACCGTTTGCTACAATAATAACTTGATCATTGGTCATAGGAGTAGCTTTTAATATACCAGGAATTCTCTCAATAGATTTTGAAACTGCGTAGTAATCTGAATTTATGTTCCTATCAAAATAAACATTAATATGGCCATCAATGCCAAGTATTGAGTCAAGCAACTTTGCTCTGAATCCGTTCATCACAGACATCACCACTATTAGTGTTGCAACTCCAAGGGCAATGCCGATAATAGAGAACAAAGTCATTATAGAGCAAAATCTGGCATTTTTCGCTCGCAAATAGCAAGCAGCCATAGTAATTTCAAAGGCAATGGACATTACAAAATATTTTGAGGTTAAACATTATATTTTTGAAACTTCGTATAATTGTAGACTTTTCTTTATTTGAAAACTAGAGATTTTTGCTTCCTTAAATTTAGCAGGCTTATAGAGTATCTTTAACATTAGAATTTCAAAATCTTCCATATACATCATCCAACCTCACTATATCATTATCAGATAAATGCTCTCCTATCTGAAATTCAACTATTTCAAGTGGAGAGCTTATGCTTCTATTTTCAATCCTATGGGAAACTTCCCTTGGGATTTCTATCATATGGTCTTTTGCTATAGCATATTCTTTGTCTTCTAAACTAACATACCCAACTCCTGATAGCACTATATGGTATTCATCTCTATAGTGATGGAATTGCTTAGAAGTGCAGCTTAATGGATTTATAAAAAGATATTTTATAAGAAAATTTTCGCTCATTAAAATTATACTACAAAATCCCCATGGTTTAACTTCTTTCCTTATCACCTTTACTTTCTTAACTTTATGAATAAATGAAATTAGACTTTTGTTTGGTTGCTTACAAGCTCCACCCAATAAATTTTTATTACTTTTTGTCGTTGAAACTGGTTCTTTTTCTCTAATCACATGCTGAAATGACACCGGTTCTTTACTAAACTTCTCACTCAATTCTAAAACTGAATTCCAAGTTCCAACATCCAACCAATCGAAATTAGCTTCTATCATTGCAACGTTTTTTGCTTTCTCCATCACCAAGTAATCAATGGATATGCCTTCAATTCCTGCAAAATCTCGTTGTTTTAAATACAGAAATCTCTCTTGCGGTGTGAAATATTTAAAACATAAATTGTAAAGATTCGGGGCAGATTTTTTAATCTCATCTATGTAGCGTTTTGCTTTAAACACAAATATTCCAGAGTTCCAATAATGATCGTTACTTAACTTACGCTCGGGCTTTTCTGTAAAATCTTTCACTATATGACATTTTTCTTTCTGATCATATACTGCATTTATATAGCCGTATTCAGAATTGAATTCATGAGGCTTAACCCCAAAAGTGACTATAGAGTTAGTTTCAGAGGCTAACTTAGACGCTTTTTGAGTAGAAGCATAAAAACTATTCAAATCACCTATAAAATGTTCTGAAGGCAGAATTAACATTGTCTCGTTTTCATTGCAGAGAAGTGCAGCAATTAATATTGCCGCTGTTGTTCCAATTTTCACTGGTTCGAAAATCACTTTATATTCTTGCAGTGCATGCAATTCCTCCATCACTAATGACTCGTACTGTATATTTGTAGCAATTATGGGCGGCATATAATCGCTTTTTAGCCTCAACAAAGTGTTGTGAAACATAGTGTTCTGACTAAATATTTTCTGAAATTGCTTTGGCTTAGATAAAGGCCAAAGTCTGCTACCACTACCACCACACAATATTACAGGGCGCATTTAGTTAAGATATTAATTAAATAATTAATATCTTATACTGAGGGCAAAATACATGCAAGTTTTTGTTGTGGAATAGTTAATAAAGAAAGTAAATGTTGATTTAAAGTAATTGCTAATGAGAGTGATCATGTGTAGCGCCTTGCCCTTGCTGTGAATTTCTTCTATTTTGTAATTCCTCAACATGACCTTTTCTTTTATCACTTAATATTTCATTACCCTTATTTTGTTCTTCCTCAGGACTCTTTAGTATTTCATTACTCTTGCTAACTTCTTTATCATCCCCTTGTTTCTTTGGCCTTCTAGCGTTAAGCTCATCCCATGTGCCCACTAGTGAATCACGATTCCCATGATCCGGCTTTAGCCTTTCTTCACCTTTAATAACATTAAAGTCACTTTTTGCTTCTTCCAAACATCCTTTCAGTTGGTGTTTCCACATGGTGTAGTAAGCATCACCATATTTTTTCTCATTTGCTACAAACAATAAAATTGGAGCCTTAAGTATAGTAGCTCCCATATTCACTAAATTTTTTATTGCCATTGCAGGAGTAAATAAAAGATAACCAAAAGACTTTGCAATTGGGTTTTGTTCGCTTATTAAATACTTCCCTAACTTTATAGGAAAAGAAGTCAACAATTTAGTACAAACTTTAGCCAAGCTTGTAGCAAAAACGATAGGAACAGATATAAGACTTTTATCTAGCTCTAGATTACCATTCTGATCTCTAATTTCTGAAAAATGGGTGCTTAGCTTTTTGTCATCACTAGTGTATAATAATTCTCCATTTCTTCCTTTTTCATCAACAACTTCCTGAACTTTACCTTCTTTATTTTTCACCTCTTTAGTTAGCACAGAAGAGTTAGTTAATTCAAACGGATATTGAGGATTCTTAGTTTTTTGAGCTTCGAAAATTGGCGCGTGTTTTTTCAAATCCATTCTCGAAAAGCCTAATGGCTCAAAGTATGACTTATTTAACCAATCTATAGGAATTTGCTTACCCTGATTGTCTATATAATTGATAGTAAAATAAGATCTATCATTATCTTCATTTTTGGGAACTAAAGATAATCTGAAACTTGGTTGTTTTCTATTCTCATCTTTTTGACCATACAAAAGTTTATAGGTTGGATTTTTATCTTTATCTAGTATAGCATTTCCATGCATATCCCTGTTTTCTATGATTTTAGCAGACTGTACAATTTGATCATAATTTTTTGGATACTGGCATTTCCTTCCATCATACATCATTACCTTTCTAAGGTCTTCGACGTAAACTTGAGATTCAGGTGAAGTAAGCAGACCTTTTGCTTTAAGTGTAAGATCTATTGCTCCCTTTTTTAATGCTTCAAACATATTGTCAAACCAAAATCGCTATAATGCTATAGTTCAATAATAAAACTAGTACACTAATAATATATTAACACAGCACCGGTGATTTTACAAGAAAATATGCCTGTAGAAGATAAAGATTGTAAAAGCGAGGGTTATATAAGTAATGCTTGATAAGTACTTTATGCATGTAATTGTAAAAATCCTCAAAGGTACGCTGTGTATATAATCTTCGCATACTACCTGCATTCCAAGAACTGCGTGCCAAAAAATGCAAAACAACAATACAACAAAAAATAAAAGCTCTAGAGGGTGATTAATAAATTTTTCACTAAAAGACAAAGAGCTATCAGTATAAAATGTGCAAGAAAATGAATAGATAAACCAAGGAAACAGGAACAGTAAAATTACCGCAGAAACACGCTGAACCCACCAATGATGTACTGAATTTCCAGACTGACTCATATAAACATAAATAAAAAAGCCATAGTAGAAAGAAGTAGCGTTACTGTCAGCAGTATAGCACCCCTTGAAACGCCAGTAATTTCTAAATTAAGCCCAACATCCCACAATAAATGACGAATACCATTAAGAAAATGATATACAAAACTTATAAAACATAAGACATAAGCTAATTTAGCAACAGGAGTGAATAATAATGCATTTAAGTACCTTACTATAAGTAACTCAGGAAAGTAAACATGTAATATGAAATACCAAGAAAGTATCATTAATAAAAGGAATAGCAAGATACCAGTCAATCTATGCATAATAGAGAAAAAACTAGTAACTTGTACTTTATATATTTGTAAATGTGGAGAAAGAGGTCTATCACTCATAAAATTCCGTTATCGGGAAATTAAAATAAAGTAGAAGTAAAGACAGCAGTATAGCACATAACAACACCATCATTAAAAATGGTAAATTATGTGCAAAGCCTAAGGAGGTAATCCAGCTGCAGATTCCCCTACTGCTACCTTGTTACGACTTCACCCCAGTCACCGATCCCACTTTAAATAACTCCCTCCTTGCGGTTAGGTCGTTAGCTTCGAGTGAAACCAATTCCCATGGCGTGACGGGCAGTGTGTACAAGACCCGAGAACGTATTCACCGTGGCGTGCTGATCCACGATTACTAGCGATTCCAACTTCATGCACTCGAGTTGCAGAGTACAATCCGAACTGAGATGGCTTTTAAGGGATTAGCTTAGCCTCGCGACTTTGCAGCCCATTGTAGCCACCATTGTAGCACGTGTGTAGCCCACTCCATAAGGGCCATGATGACTTGACATCATCCCCACCTTCCTCCAGTTTATCACTGGCAGTTTCCTTAAAGTCCCCAGCATTACCTGATGGTAACTAAGGATGAGGGTTGCGCTCGTTGCGGGACTTAACCCAACATCTCACGACACGAGCTGACGACAGCCATGCAACACCTGTGTGAAACCCGGCCGAACCGACCCTATCCCTTCGAATAGGTATAATTTCCATGTCAAGGAGTGGTAAGGTTTTTCGCGTTGCATCGAATTAAACCACATGCTCCACCGCTTGTGCGGGTCCCCGTCAATTCCTTTGAGTTTTAATCTTGCGACCGTAGTCCCCAGGCGGAATGTTTAACGCGTTAGCTGTAATACAGAAAGTAAAACTTCCCATATTTAACATTCATCGTTTACAGCGTGGACTACCAGGGTATCTAATCCTGTTTGCTCCCCACGCCTTCGCGCCTCAGCGTCAGATTTGAACCAGATAGACGCCTTCGCCACTGGTGTTCCTCCTAATATTTACGAATTTCACCTCTACACTAGGAATTCCTCTATCCTCTTTCAATCTCTAGATTAGCAGTTTTAAAAGCAATTCCAAGGTTGAGCCTTGGGATTTCACTTTTAACTTACTAATCCGCCTACGCGCCCTTTACGCCCAATAATTCCGAATAACGCTAGCCCTCTCCGTATTACCGCGGCTGCTGGCACGGAGTTAGCCAGGACTTCTTCTGTGAGTACCGTCATTATCTTCCTCACTAAAAGAGCTTTACAACCCAAAGGCCTTCTTCACTCATGCGGCATGGCTGGATCAGGCTTTCGCCCATTGTCCAATATTCCCCACTGCTGCCTCCCGTAGGAGTCTGGACCGTATCTCAGTTCCAGTGTGGCTGATCATCCTCTCAGATCAGCTATAGATCATTGCCTTGGTAGGCTATTACTCTACCAACTAGCTAATCTAATATAGGCTCATCTAATAGCAATAAATTTTTCCCCCGTAGGGCGTATACGGTATTAGTTGCCGTTTCCAACAATTATTCCGTACTACTAGGTAGATTCCTATACATTACTCACCCGTCTGCCACTAAGTTATACCATAGCAGGCTACAATATAACTCCGTTCGACTTGCATGTGTTAGGCCTGCCGCCAGCGTTCATTCTGAGCCAGGATCAAACTCTCAAATTTAGACTTCAACCTATAAAAGGTTGAGGGTACATCGGATAAATCCGACAAAAAATAATTTAGCTTAATACTGCTGTCTTTATTTCTACTTTAGAAATATTTTAATCTCCAACTATTCAAACAACTTTAAGAATATTATTATGTGATATAATCACTATGTCAATATGTTTTTGCAAATCAAAAGCATTAATGTATAAATATATAACTATTTGGAATATTACCATGAAAAAATACATCTTTCTGCTTGCACTCGCGCCAATGTTAGTTGGCATCACATTATACTTATTGCGCAACATTGATAACACAAAACAATCTATAACTGCAGGTGACAAGTTTTACGAAGTATTATTCTTAAAAAAAGATAATAAGCCGCTGCTAGAAGAAATAGATTCAAATTGGGAGTATTTAGCAAATTTTGAACGCGCATTCAATCATATCTCAGATTCAATGCCAACAGACACAGCATCTATTTATAATGATTTGGCAGATGATAAAGATGCTCCTAATGTTTTGCGTGAGTTAGCACAATATTTAGAAGTAATGAGCTTACTTCACTCCAACGGTGAAAAAATAAATAAAGATAAAATTGATAATTTAGAATCAAGTGCAGTGTATCCTTATTCAAGCCAAGAAGCTATTGCTGTAGTAAAGATACACAATAACGACGTTAAGGGTGCAACTGAAATATTGCGTTCCCTATTAAATGATAGAAAATGCCCTATCCTAATCAAAGCTAATGCACAAGAATTACTCAGGATATATGGGAGTTAACTCATTGGACTTTTTGCATAGCTTTTGGCAGCGCATCGGATGAAACGAAAAAACTTACTTGACACCCTTCGCCAGCGCCCTTATCATGATAGTGAAGCTATTGTATTTGCTTTCGCCAATCTGCAGATTAAAAGGTAAGGATTACTTAATGTATCGGCGTCTTATGTTCAATTTTTTGCAGTATATAGATACTGTATGTCTTTACAAAACTTCATCTACATCTAGATTTTTATCTAAATAAGCTGAACGCGCTTATAAAGCGTTACAAGACATCAAAAAATGCCAATACTCGACAGAGATAGTAAAAGACTAGCTAACTCGGGGATTCTTTGTCTTTTTTTCTGCTTAGTAAATTTCTTAAACATTTGCAGCGTAAGTTAGTTGCAATTAAAAGCAGCTTAATCTTGCTTGTCAAGCGTTTAAAACATAAAAAACGCCAATATTTTAAAGCGGATAATAACCCCAGGGCTTCTTTTGCCTTTTTTTTCGTTTGGTAAATTTCTTAATATTTATGGCTAAAGATTGCACGAATGTTGCAATTACAAAAACGATTTCTACTAGGGTGTCATCCCAGTGCGTGACACTGGAATCCAGCCTTTATTATGCAGCCACTTGGTTGAAATTAAGTCTTCTGGATCCCAGTGTCACGCACTGGGATGACACCATTCTTTTTCCTGGATCCAAGTAGTCAGGGCACTGGGATGACAGCTACCCTGACAATCGTCATCCCGCTGCTTGTTAGCGGATACCGCGGCGGTATGACGTAGAAGTTATACTTTTATGCTTACCAACTTAATAAAATTCCTGGATTCCAGTGGGCTTTGTTGCATCGCTCAAGTGAAAAGAACTGGCAGTTACTGACAAAATTCATTATAAATAGCCATTTAACTGTTGAAGAAAAAATATGCCACAAAAAATGAGAGTCAGTAACTGCCATGAATATAACAAATTTCTCCAAGAAAGAGGAAGCATTTTTTGTTATATCAATGACGCCATAGAAAATTGGTACGAGAATTGTCCAAAAATGCAGGGCGGCAACTATATTTATAGTGATAAAGTTGTGATTTTGGTGCATATAATCGTCAGTTTCTTTAGAATTGGTTTAAGACAAACAGTCGGGTTTATAAAAGGGTATTTGCAACAAATAGGAAGAGATTTGGCAGTTATCAGCTATTCACAAGCATCAAGAAGGTTTAAGAAACTTAATATTAAGATAAATGATTGCAGAAAATAATATGGAAGATATCGAAATTGCTATAGACAGTACAGGAATTAGTATATACAACAACACTCCTGGTCACAGCAAGGAAAATAGCACTGACAGAAAATATCGTGGCTATGAGCAAACGAGAAAATTGCACGTAATGTTGAATATAAACAACAAAAAAGCCATAGCTGTAAAATACAGTAACGGTGTCTACTCTGATCACTATGGAGCTTGTGATTTGCTAAAAGAAGTTGATTTTCAGCATGCCATAAAAGCACTATATGCAGATAGAGCATGTGATAGGCACAAGTTTTATAAGTTGTGTAACGAATATGATATAAAGACAAAAATTCCACCAATAAACAATGCGGCAGAACATCCAGAAATAGATTATATGTCTGACAGGAATGCTGCTATTAGGTTAATAAAATTATACGGTGAAGATGGCATGAAAGAATGGAAAAAAGAAGTAAATTATGGGAAAAGATCTTATATTGAAGGGTTTTTCTCAAGATTAAAGCAAATATTCGGATTTAGTTTGAGGAATAAATCTGAGATAAATCGAGAAAAAGAACTGCTAATCAAATGCTATTTGCTTAATAAATTCACTGATATTGGTATGGCTAAATTTGAGATAGTTACATGAATTTACCATAAATCACCATCTCATAAAGTGTGATGCAACAAAGCCATTCCAGTGTCAGCTACTTTCATGACACCAACAGTTGATATTGGTTTGTTGCTTTGCTAGCCAACTACTAGCTATGCCTCAAGTTTCCTATTCAAAATTTTCAATATCAAATCCAATTCATTTGGATTATCATACCGTATCATAACTTTACCCTTAGAATTGTTGTCATTAATTTTGATCTTTAAACCAAGTTGAGAAGATATAGCGCCTTCTATTACTGTCATATCTTGATTTCTAGTATATCTCTGCTCTTTTTGATTGTTGTTTTGATGTAGGTCCTTTATCAGTTTTTCAGTTTGTCTAACGCTTAAGCCCTGAGAAACTATTTTTTCTGCAATACTTTCCGCATTTTCAACATTAATCAACGCTCTTGCATGACCCATAGACAATTTTTTCTCATTGATCATTGTTTTCACCCTATCAGGGAGCAACAACATCCGAATCATATTGGTTATGTGGCTGCGGCTTTTGCCTATAGCTGAAGCTAATTCCTCATGTGTATAGAAAAACTCATCTATCAGTTTTCTGTAAGCTTCACCTTCCTCTATTGGATTAATATCTTGCCTTTGTATGTTTTCAATAATGGATACTTCCAAGCATTCCTTGTCGCTCAGATCTTTTATGATAACCGGTGCACTATCAAGATTTGCAATCTTGCTTGCTCGCCAACGACGTTCTCCAGCTATTATTTCATAACCATCATCATTTGAATCTTTGCGTACCACGATAGGCTGTATAATGCCACTTTTCTTTATCGAATTTGCAAGTTCTCTTAATGACTCCTCGTCAAAATGTTTCCTCGGTTGAAATTTGCTTGGGTGCAGTAATGAAATAGGCAAATGCTCTTGTCGATCTTCTTTATTATCATAATTATCGCCTATGAGGCCGGCAAGACCTCTGCCGAGGCGTCTATCATCCTTCATACTACGCCCTCGCTTACTAGTTTCTTCTCCTTACAACTGCTCGCGTGCTTTTTTAAAATTTCCCTTGCCAAACTTATATATGCTTGTGCACCAGGACACTTAAGATCATACACAATAGCGGGTTTTCCATGAGAAGGCGCTTCTGATAACCGTACGTTACGTGGAATAACAGTCTCATACAATGGGATGATAGTTTTGTATACTTTATCATTTAAATACTGGCAAATATCGTTTTTAATCTGTTCACTGAGTTTGTTGCGCCTGTCATACATTGTTAACACTATCCCTTCTATTGCCAAAAAAGGGTTTAGGTTATTTCTTTTTATCAGCTCTACAGTTTTAACTAAATGGCTTAATCCCTCCAAAGCAAAAAATTCACACTGAAGAGGGACAATAATAGAATTAGCAGCAGTCAAAGCATTTATGGTTAGAAGCCCAAGTGATGGAGGGCAATCGATGATTATATACTCATAATTATCGCGTATCTTCTCTAATGCGCTTTTTAGCACAAATTTTCCTCGCTCAAGTTGCGATAATTCAATTTCTGCAGCTGATAAATCAACTACTGACGAAATTAGTGATAAATTTGGAATTTCCTTTATATTGAAAATTGCCGATTCTATCAATTTATTTTCGCTGCTTAGTAGTATTTTGTATATATTTTTTTCTTCCCTACTACGATAAGAAATCCCGAGCCCGGTGCTAGCATTTCCTTGAGGATCAAGATCTACCAATAAAGTGCTTTTTCCCACAGCAGCAAAGGCTGTCGATAAATTTATACTAGTTGTGGTTTTGCCAACTCCACCCTTTTGATTTACTATTGCAATAATCTTGCTCACGCCTTTTATCTTATGTATAAAATAATTCTATTGTATATATGCAAGAAACTTTTGCATTAGAAAATTTTTTTGTTGTTAACCACACTAAAATTAGACTGTCTTTTTTGCTTTGTGTAACACACTTTGAACCTTGTTTCCTAATTCATTCAGAGTGAATGGTTTTGGCAAAAAGTGAAAATCTTCTATATTGATGTCATCACTCTTTAAAAAAGCATCTTCTGCATACCCAGAAATAAAAATAACGTTGATATTTGGCCTATGGATCAATGCTTCTTTAACTATTTCTGGGCCGCTCACCTCTGGCATAATTACATCAGTGATTATAAGATCTATGTGTTGACTTTTTTTACTGATTATTTCTAGCGCCTCGCTGCCTATGCTTGCTTCTATTACATCAAATCCTTTTCTTTTGAGTGCTTTAGAGATGAATTCCCTTACTGAATCTTCATCTTCGATTAATAAAATTATACCATTACCTTTAATTTCACTTACTACCGGTTTTTCTGTTTCTTCACTATCTTCCTCTCTATCATTTTCATCTGATATGTAAACCATGGGCAAAAATATGCTAAATTTAGTTCCATGATTTACTTTGCTAGCAACATAGATGTATCCTTCAGTTTGTTTAATAATGCCATATACAGTAGAGAGGCCAAGACCTGTACCAGAGGTAATATCTTTGGTAGAAAAAAATGGATCAAAGATCTTTTCAGTTGTATCACTCGTCATTCCACATCCAGTATCAATTACTTCAATCACAACATAATTTCCATGTTCAATCGCTTCCTTGTCTGGAGAAAACATATCCTGAGGTGTAGAATTTAATGAGTCAATCTTTTGATTAAAGGTTCGTATAGTTAATTCTCCGCCCTTTTCCATAGCAGCACTAGCATTGACTGCTAAGTTAAGTATAACTTGCTCTAATTGCCCTTGATCAGCCCTAACAGCACCCAAGTCTCTACCATAATAAATATTAAATTTTATATTTTCACCTATTAATCTTTTTATCATTTCATAAAGATTAGCTATAGTATTATTTACATCAATAATTTTTGGCTGCAAGGTCTGTCTTCTTGAGAAAGCAAGCAATTGTCTTACTAAATTTGATCCACGCTTTGCATTTTGCTGTATCTGTATTATATCTCCAAAAGATGGGTCACCAGCTGAGTGTTGGAGTAAAAGCAAATCGCAAAATCCTATTATCCCAGTCAATATATTGTTGAAATCATGCGCAATACCACCTGCTAACTGCCCTATAGCTTGCATCTTTTGATAATGCTCAAGCTTTATCTCTAGGTTTTTGTGTTCAGTATTGTCAATAAAATAACAAAGTATGAAGATCATTTTATTATGAAGAAACTTATTGAAATATATTTTTATGTTATTACCGCCGTTGAGCTGTACATCAAAGGACGCATTATTTATTCTATTACTCGAAAAATATTCACGTATTTTCACATGATAACTATCCAATATCAATGTAAAGATTGAATTATTATCTGACCCTGCAAGCTTTATTAGTGCCGTATTTTTCTTTACAAAGTTGCCGTTTATGTCACATTGTGCAATAGCAATTGATGAATTTGCAAAACAAGGGTGTAATTGATAATCAACAAGATTTGATTCGGTTGGTGTTATAAAGCCATATATATAGCTATGGTTGTATTTATCACAAAATATAGCAGTGCTCATATAAGCCTTGAATGGAATACCACTTATAGTAAAAAACAAAATTTCATTATCGGTTATTGTATTGTTATACTTAGATTGAGATATAAAATCACTGATTGAGCTACCTTTTTCCAGTTTTTTCAGTTCAAATATGTCTAAAAATCTTTTATTTACAGATAAAATCACTCCTTTGGCATTTGCAATGTAAGTTCCTATACTGTGTTTTTCTATTAACTCTTCATATATCTGCTCCTTGTTTATCTGTGTTGCTTTTAACACAAAATACCCATCTGGCCTTGCTATTGGCACTAATGATAAATTTAAAATCTTATTACTATTTATAGCAATTTGGGGATTATCTGGTATTGGCTCAAAGAGCAAAAGAAAGTTAGATACTCTATTCTTCTTGTTTAAGGAAATGCATACCTGTACAGAAGAGTTATTTTTTAGTGCATGATAGAGTACTTTTTTGTCTGCTTCTGAAACATCTCCTATTTCAAGAATCTTGCCTAACGTAATGTCATCATCTATTATATGATCTTTAAACCTTTCGTAGAACCTTGCATCAGCATAAATAACACCCTCATCTTTATGTAAAATAAGGCAAAATTCTGTATTATGATTTAGTGCATTTGCAAATATTGCATTTTGAAATTCTATAGTATTAAGTAGGTATCTGTAGCGTTTTACATTATACATCATAAAGAGAGTTGTTAGAATGCTAACTAATAAATTAATCTCTATATTAATATGCTGACTATATATATCAAAAAAGTAGAGTATCGATATTGCTACTGGAGGTAAGAGCATAATAACTGCCATCACAACAATTGACATTCCATAATTTCTTAGTATGAAGTCAACCCTGTTCTCTTTTTTGTTATCTATGTATCTTTTACTCATTATTGTTACTTGGCATTGTTGTACATACGAAAATGTTTTATTATATTGATTTAATTATTATAGATTTATTAACGTCTTTGATAGATAATTATCATCCAAATCTAATTAAGTTCCTTAAATATCAGATATAACAATGTTAATAAGCTAGCGAGAGGGTATTATGGAAAAACAAAGAACACAAGCATTTAAATGGTTCTGTGCACTAAGAGATAAGATCATAGAATCTTTCTTATTAATTGAAAAACAATCATCCGCAGAGCCAAAGATCGAAAAGAGAAAGTGGGATCGCCCAGGTGGTGGAGGTGGTGAATCTACAATTATTTTTGGTAATGTTTTTGAAAAAGTTGGAGTAAACGTTTCAAAAGTACACGGAAAATTTGCAGATTCAGCCATCAATGAAATTCCTGGTGCAAGTGAAAGTAACGGAGAGTTCTGGGCAAGCGGTATATCTTTAGTGTCTCATATGCAATCGCCCCTTATCCCTGCAGCGCATATGAACACAAGGCTGATATATACTTCAAAACAATGGTTTGGTGGAGGAATGGATTTTACGCCAATATATAGAAATGAAGAAGATTGCAAGTATATTCATGAATCAATCAAAATGACATGTGATAGATTTGACACCGGATATTATCCAAAATTTAAAGAGCAATGTGACAATTATTTTTTCTTACAACACAGAAAAGAGCCACGTGGCATTGGTGGCATTTTCTATGATAATCTGAGTTCTGGCAACTGGGAAAACGATTTTGAGTTCACAAAAGCAGTAGGTGAAGCCTTTTTGGAAATTTATTCGCACGTCATACGTAAACATATGCAAAAATCTTGGACAAAAGAACAACGAGAAAATCAATTAATAAAACGTGGCAGATATGTAGAATTCAATCTGTTATACGATCGTGGCACAAGGTTTGGTTTAATGACGGACGGCAATCCAGATGCAATTATGATGTCAATGCCACCACTTGTTAAGTGGTTATAGAGAGCTGCTATTAGTAGAAAATAAATCATCATAGTTTAAAATTGCACCATGATAGTGAGCTTTTATATAGGGGGTATAATCATGGGCATAATAGATAATTTTTTAATTAAATCTGTCAAAAACAATGACATAAAAGGTGTTAAACTGACTCTAATTCTCTATGATGCATTAAATAGTTTTAGAAAATTCTTTTCAAAGACTATGTCTCTCAAGAATACAGGATCATTTGATATAAATAATAATCAAGCTTTAAATCAGGCTTTAGGACATGCTACAGATCACAAAATAATGGAATTGCTGATTAATCGTGGAGCTGATATCCACTCAATAGATGAGAATGGAAAGAATGTTATAATTCGTGTTATTGAGAGTTTAGCAGAATCAAAAAATCTAAAATTGGATAGTGAGAAAAACTTACCAGCAGAGATAATTCTTCACCCCACAGTTTCCTTTTTACTAGGAAAAGGCGCAGAGTATTATTCTACAGATGATTTGAATGTTGAAGCTATACAACAAAAACCTCCTAGAACCTCTGAATATGAGCCAATAACTATGTACGCTGAGGTGAACAACAATGTAATACCACCTCAAAAACCTTCTAGAACTTTTGAGTATAAGCCAAAGAGCACTAATTATGATGCTTTGCCTTCAAAAGAGCCAATTTACGCTGAGGTGTATGATGCTAAGGTTAGTAACTCATTAGGGGAGAATGGTTATTTGAGTGTATCAGAAGAATCTATTTATGCTGAAATATATGATTCACATAAAAAATCCACTGAAAATTTATCATTGGAAGATAGTGGTTATTTGAGTATATCAGAAGAACCTATTTATTGCACTATAGATGATCTTTCAGAACAAAAAAAGCCTGCTAGCCTAAAACAGAAAGAGCCAGAACAGTCGTCAGAACCTATTTATGCTAGGGTAGATTTGTCCAAGAAAAGAGCAGAAAGAAAAGCAAAAGACATAAAAGCTAATTCTGGAACTTGCCATGGGTTAGTGCAAGATAAAGTGAATGATTGGCAAGTGAAGCTAAATGAGCTAAGTGCTAATAAGTCGATAAGTCAGCAACAGACTAATGATCAAAAAATTAAGACCAAGGCTGGCTTTAGTGTAGAAGAAATAAGGCAGAAATATGAGCGTAGAGATTCTGGCTACGATTCTGGCTATGATTCCGATACAAAAGTTGAACAACAATTAGAATTAGCTCCTAAATCTGAGATAGGTTCAGTGAGTATTGAGCATGGAGTAATAGGAGGCTGTCGATATAAGATTACTGATATATCCCTCTAACTATGTGATTCAAAATAATTGAATTGACTTTATATATGTAATCGATATAACCTAGTTAGATTTAAGTTGACTCTTTCGTCTAGTGGTTAGGACACCACCCTTTCACGGTGGTAACACGGGTTCAAATCCCGTAAGAGTCACTCAAATAGAATATAATTAAAGTTTTAAATGGGAAAAATTAGGCTTTATGTTGAAGAAGCTTTATCACAAGGCGTGAGTTTAGCACTTAATCCACAACAAAGTCACTATATTTGCAATGTAATGCGGCTTAAGAAGTATGATAATCTCTCTCTTTTTAATGGAAAAGATGGAGAATGGTTAGGAGAAGTAGTTAATATATCGCGTAAATTGACAAAAATTACACTCAAAGAATGTGCCAAACAACAGCAATATGAGGAAAATTTATACCTGTATTGTGCCATGGTAAAAAGTGCTGCTTTGAACAACATAGTAAGACAGGCAACTGAAATGGGAATAACTTGCATTCAATTTATTTCAACGGAACGTACAGTAGTAAAAAACATTAACCTAAGTAGAGCAAAATTACAAGCAATCGAAGCAGCGGAACAATCCGGTAGGATGAGTATACCAGAGATTTTGCCTCCTATTAACTTTTGCGAATTACCTGATTCCCAGAGTAAAAATTTTGTTTTATGTGATGAAACAGGTAAAGCTGATAAAGTGCTGAAAGGTAAGAAAAATGTTGCTATTATTGTTGGCCCTGAAGGTGGTTTTTCATCTTATGAACTTGATCTTGCCGATAAGTTTTGTCAAAAATTGAGTCTAGGAAAAAGAATTTTAAGAGTCGATACCGCTGTGGTTGCTGCACTAACTTTCACCAATTGGTGTAGCTAGATTTTTAAATATGGCTAAGATAAAGAAATCTGGTTCAGTGTTGCGCGCACAAAAACCCTGTAGACTTTCTACGAAGCAGTCTGTTGTTAAAGAGGAGCTAATAAAAAACATATTCTAAGATAATATTAAATCTCATATTATATTTTTTCTAAAGTAAACAAATGAATCTTGCATTTTGCCTGAGTTATTGATACTCTGAGTAAAGAAGTCGGGGCGTAGCGCAGCCTGGTAGCGCATTTGGTTTGGGACCAAAGGGTCGGGAGTTCAAATCTCTCCGCCCCGATGTTAGTATAATTGTAAGAACGCTGTAACATAAGAGTAATCTCCATCAGTAAGCAAGTAGCTGACACTGGAATGACATTATTCACCATGTAAATTATGGCATATTACATTTTAACGCTCAAGTTTATAAAATAATTGACAATGTTAATTTTCTAATTTATAAATAGATTTTGAAATGATTACCGAAGGAGGTATAGAGTTTGATAGAAGTATCAGTCCATTATGGTGATGTAGACAGAGCTCTTCCAGTATTGAAAAAAACAATTCAAAAGGAAGGAAGAGGGTTGAAAATGAAAAAACAATATCATGAAAAAAAATCAGAAAAAAGAGCTAAAAAGAAAGCTGAAGCTAAAAAAAAGAGGTACCAACAAGAGTGCAGAAGGCAGCGTTATGGTTGGTAGTTTGTACTCAGGTTAATAGTTTATCATTGGTTATTTTATGAATATTCACGAATATCAAGCGAAAGAAGTTTTGCATAAATTTAATGTCCCAGTGCCAAAAGGTTTTGTTGCTACATCTGCGGAAGAAGTAAAGACTCAAGTAAGTCAATTAAAATCTGACGTGTTTGTAGTTAAAGCTCAAATTCATGCAGGTGGTAGGGGTAAAGCCGGTGGCGTAAAGCTAGCAAAGTCAGTTGAAGAAGCTCAACAGTTTGTAAAGGACATGATTGGTATGACTTTAGTTACTCATCAAACAGGGCCAAGCGGGCAGCAAGTAAGAAAAGTGTACGTTGAAGAAGGCTCAAGCATTAAGAAAGAGTATTATTTAAGCCTGGTAATCGACCCGAAGCTCAGTAGGCCAATATTCATATTTTCCTCAGAAGGTGGAATGGACATTGAAGAAGTGGCGAAAAATTCTCCTGCAAAAATTGTGAAATTTGATATTGATTCTGCTACAAGTTTTGATAGCAGCAAGTTAAGCAGCAGTTTTGATTTGAGTCCAGAACAAATAGAAAAGATATCGAACATTGCAAAAAAAATATATGATGCGTTTATTGCAACTGACGCGAGCCAAATTGAAATTAATCCACTGGTTGAAACAAATTCTGGAGATTTTATTGCGCTCGATGCGAAAATTAATTTCGATGACAATGCTTTATATCGTCACCCAGAAATTATGGAACTTCGTGATTATGATGAAGAAGTGAAAGAAGAGATAGAGGCTTCAAAATATGGGCTCAGTTACATCAAAATGGATGGCAGTATTGGTTGCATGGTAAACGGTGCAGGTCTTGCTATGGCAACAATGGATATAATAAAATACTACGGAGCAGAGCCTGCTAACTTTTTGGATGTTGGTGGTGGAGCGAGTAAAGAAACTGTAACTGAAGCATTTAAAATCATATTGTCTGATAGCAACGTAAAAGGAATTCTGGTTAACATATTTGGTGGTATAATGCGTTGCGATATTATCGCAAGTGGAATTGTTGCGGCTGCAAAAGAAATGAGCATTAAAGTTCCTCTAGTGGTTAGATTATCAGGTACTAATTTTGAAGAAGGAAAAAAAATCTTAGAAGAGTCAGGATTAAATATTATTGCTGCAGATGAACTGGGTGATGCTGCACAAAAGATAGTAAAAGAGGTAAAATAAAGCATGTCCGTTTTAGTAAACAAAGATACAAGATTAATATGCCAGGGTTTTACTGGTGCACAAGGCACATTTCATTCAGAGCAAGCAATTGATTACGGAACGAAAATGGTGGGAGGTGTAACTCCTGGAAAGGGTGGTAGCACTCACCTTAATTTACCGGTTTTTAATACTGTAGCAGAAGCCAAAGAAAAAACCGGTGCAAATGCTACAGTTATATATGTACCTGCTAAATTTGCTGCTGCTGCAATACTTGAAGCAATAGATGCAAAAATAGAATTGATAATTTGTATTACAGAGGGCATTCCTATACTTGATATGGTGAAAGTTAAGCGTGCGCTTATCGGCTCAAAAAGTCGATTGATTGGTCCCAACTGTCCGGGAATTATTACACCTGAAGAATGCAAAATAGGAATTATGCCTGGCCATATCCATAAGCGTGGACACATAGGAATTATGTCTCGCTCCGGAACTTTAACTTACGAGGCAGTAGCACAAACAACCGCTGTTGGTCTTGGTCAATCCACGTGTATCGGAATTGGGGGGGATCCAATTCATGGTATGACATTTGTCGACTGTATGGAGCTCTTTTTAAAAGATGACGATACTCATGGTATTGTAGTTATTGGTGAAATAGGTGGAAACGAAGAAGAAGATGTATCATATTTTGTGAAAACAGAAAAAACTAAAAAGCCAATCGTTGGTTTTGTAGCAGGCCAAACGGCACCTCCAGGAAGACGTATGGGACACGCTGGAGCAATCATCTCCTCCAGCGGTGGAAGTGCTGGTGCAAAACTAGAAGTTATGCGGAGTGCCGGGATTGCAATTGCTGAAACCCCTGCAGTAATTGGTAAGAAGGTATTGGAAGTAATGCATCACTAGAATTAGGGTCACAAAAACCCTATATCACCGGTCATGAATACGTTATTTGCCCATTCGATTAATAACTTGCCTCCTGGTAAATTTACTGAAGTCTGTTGGGCAACCAGATATCCACGTAGTGTGGATGCAACAAGTGCTGCACAGGCTGCACTACCGCATGATGCAGTAATGCCTGTACCTCTTTCCCAAACTCTTAAAGCTATTTCTCCAGACTTTTCAACTTGTGCAATACTAACATTAATTTTCCGAGGAAATAATGCGTGATTTTCTAGCTTTGGTCCTAAATTTCGCAATGGTATTTCACTTATGTTATCAACAAAAAAAACTATGTGAGGATTGCCAATATTTACTGCAACAGGATCTTTTAGCATTTCAAGCTCTATAGGTAAGTGAAGAGTGTCACACTCAGTAGACAAGGGAATTTCATGCCATTTTAGCAAAGGTTTACCCATGTTAACCTTTATGGATTTATCACCCACTTTAAAACACTCTAAAATGCGTTTGCTTGTTAGCTCAATAATGGAGTATTCAGCACCTTTTTCTG
Organism: Wolbachia endosymbiont (group A) of Udea olivalis; assembly: GCF_964028365.1. NCBI lineage: Bacteria > Pseudomonadati > Pseudomonadota > Alphaproteobacteria > Rickettsiales > Anaplasmataceae > Wolbachia > Wolbachia endosymbiont (group A) of Udea olivalis. Next base: position 318,887 of record NZ_OZ034773.1, on the reverse strand, counting down.
ACATTATCAAATATCCAACACAGCGTGCTGCGTTTCCGCACATTTCAGCTCGACTGCCATCAGCATTATAGATATGCATAAAACAGTCTGCAGCATTAGACATTGTTATAATTATCACTTGATCACAACTGCTTTGATCAGCAATTTGTCTATGGTTCCAGTCTAAATTGTTTGTTGAACGTGAGTCTATGATAACGAAATTGTTACCAGTGCCGTGCATTTTGATAAAATTTTCAGAATTTTGGCCACTCATCATAAAAAAATATTTCTTCTATTGGTCTTCTTTTCTTCTTACTTGTTTCAGCACCCTCTTCTTCGTAACCAACCGCTATCACTGACATTACGTTAAAGTCATTGGGTATATTGAACTCTTTCACTATTTTATCTCTATCAAATCCACCCATTTGATGGGCCATTAAGTTCATAACTGCAGCTTGTAACATAAGTCCATAATTTGCTGCACCAGTATCATGATTAGCCCAAAGATTTTCTCCTTTACCTTGTTTACGGAAGTTTTTAGCACTTAAAGATATGATTAACACTTGTGCATCTTTTGCCCATTTTTGATTAGATTCATCAAGGCAATTTAGCAGCTTTTCCCATACGCTTTGATTGTTCTGTTTGTTGCATATTACGTATCTCCAGGGTTCATCACCAAAACATGAGGGAGTCAGCCTTACAGCTTCCATTAAAATATCCATGTCTTCCTGAGATATTGCTCTTGTAGGATCGTATGAACGTCCGCTGTGTCTTGCTTTCATCAACGATAATAGATCTTGTTTACTCATCATTTTTAATTTAATAGTGCATAAATAATTCATTGTAGCACAATATAAGCAAAATTTAAATTGCAAAACCTCTCATACACATATATTACATTTAATAAGTTATTTTTATTGGGAAGGTATGTTTATAACACAATCTAGCAGCAGATCAACACTGGCTGAAATATTGTCTTGCGTTTTACTTTTATTCTTGATGGCTCAAATAAGCATACCATTGCAGCCTGTGCCTATCACATTGCAAACTTTAGGAGTAATGCTTATTGGGCTTAAATTTAACCGCAGAACAGCATTCTATTCTGTGCTTACATATCTATCACTTGGTGCAGCAGGATTGCCTGTTCTTGCGAATTTTTCTGGTGGTTATCACGCTCTTCTTGGACCAACCGGTGGATATTTAATTGGCTGTTTAGCTGCTGTTATGGTAATGAGCAAAGTAAATGAATTACTGAACTCTAAGTATAAATCATTTGTATGTAATTCTTTAAGTTGTCTGGCTGGTACAGTTGTAATCTTTATTTGTGGTGTTAGTTGGCTTGCTGTTTACTTGGGTCTGGGACAAGCAATAATGGTGGGTGTTTTACCATTTATCCTTCCTGGTTTGATAAAAATTTTTCTACTTGTAGCAGCTTTGCAATATTTGAAAAAATGATAAAATTTCGCCCTCATCATTTCATGTGCACCCTCGCGTTTCGGGGATATGGGTATTCTCAGGGTTTTGTAGAAAATTATAAAAGGATAGCAAGCAAAGTAATTAGTACTCAAATCGAAGTAGTTGGTAACCTTGATAATATCTGTAGTGCTTGTCCAAATCAGACTAAACAAGGTAAATGCACCACACAAGCTAAAGTTTTAGAGCTAGATAGAAGGCATATGGAAATTTTAGGAATTAAAATTGGCGAGACTTTAACTTGGAATGAGGCAGTAAAAAAGATTAGGGAGAAAATGTCTTTAAAGAAATTCGAGTACGCATGTGAGGGGTGCAACTGGCAGCCATATGGAATATGTAAAAATGCCCTTTTAAATCTACAAAGGTAGTTGACAAAATGTTAAGATAAATTGAAGCATTTTTGTGGAAATAAAGCGAAATATGGAAGACAAAAGATAAATGCATTCTGAAAAGCTACACAGCATGTTCGTCCCGCTAATTAATAATATCTTTATTATTGTATGAGATAGGTAATTTAGCATTTATGAATTTGTAATGTGTTACGCATAGCTCAAAGAAATAAGGTTTACTGGTTACACGCTGCAGCCAATGCCACAACACTAGGACCTATGTTTATCTGCATGTTAATTTGCGTTGTGATTTTATGGAGGTCTTCTGTTACCTATGCTAGTGAAAATTTGGAGATACAAAAGGCCTTCGATAGTGTTGTCAAGCATATAAAAGCTGATAAAAAATATAAAGATTTTGATGTTATTGAGAGAAAAAGTGACAAATTTAATATCAAAATTTCGCAGAATTCTGGCAAGAGTTTTGACATATACTCTACTTTAAAAAAAGCAAAAGATTCCTTTGAATCAGGAGATAATGAAGCAGCTATTTCTCTCCTTAATCAGATTATCGCAAAGTTTCCTTATCATAAAAATGCTTTAATTGGATTGGGAAATATTTATTACGCTAATAAAGAATACAAAAAAGCTGTAGAGATTTACACAAGACTGTTAAAAGAACACCCTAGTAACCCTTACATATTAAAAAATTTTCTGACGATAATCTCACAATATGATCCTGATCTGGCGTTGAGTGAAATGTTAAAATTGTATGATATACATAAAAATTATGCTCCTTTATTAGCAAATTTAGGTCTGATCTATATGAAAAAGGAGGATTATGTAAAAGGTAAAGAGTATATGATAACTGCTATTTCCCTCGATGAAAACAATATTTTTTATACTTATAATTTAGCTGTTATTCTAGATAAACTTTCAGATTTTCAAAATGCTACAATATTCTACTTAAAGTTGTTAAACATGGCTACAACTTCGAAAGATGTGAGTGAAAAAATACCTTTATACAAAGTGACAGCAAGACTAAAATTTATAAAACTTCACAGCACGCACCCAAAGATTTCATAAAAGCTTATAGCTTACCTAAAGCTAATTTATCGTATCTGTTCAAGGGAGTGGCTAATGTGCAAATATTGAAGCAAAGTGTGTGACACACAGCTGTACGAACATTTGTTTGCAAAGGTAATTTGCACAACAAATGCATAACTGTACGAACATTGTGATTTTGGCCCATCAGGAGGGTGTCATCCCAGTGCTTGACACTGGGATGGCTTTGTTGCATCGCTACTTATGAAAGGCTAACTATAGTTAGGATTATAAGCAACCTATTGAAAATCTTGTTTTTTTGCAATCAATCTGATCAAATTTAAGAATAGTAATTTGTTATTTATATTAATAAATTTAATTCTATTGAAAATAGCTAAAGCATTGAAATTCTTGAATTTTAGCCGGATTGGTAAATGGTAGTGAAATTTCTTTTACTCAAATTTAGGTATTCATTGACCGTTGACTGCCAGTACAACATTGCATAATTCTATTATGGCTATTTTGATCAAAATTTGCAAGACTTTTTATGCGAAATACTATATACAAGTGATTGTGATTGATTTCAATTTGATGAATTAACATTCTAATAATATTTTGCTTAGTCTGCCAATCCACTTGATCAAGCTTTGATTCAACACTTGAGGAAAAGTTTTTCAAGCTATCTGTAACAAGGCTCAATTCTTGTTGTAGTTTTTTTTGATCAAGCGTTCTTTCTTTCTCTTCTTCAATTTCTTTCAAATGCTGTTTCATTGTTGTGATTCTTGGTTCAAATTCTTCTTGGCTTATAAACCCTTTAGCATAGCTATCAATAAATTTTTTGATACTTAATCTTAACTTACTTTCTTGCTTTTCACGTGTTTGATTATGTAAAGGTTTTTTGTTCTCTGATAATCTACGTTGATATTCATTTGCAATCCTATCTGGCTCTTTCAAGATACTCTTGACTTCTTCCCATATAACTCCATCTAATATATCAGTGCGTATTGATTTATTATCGCAGATTTTATTGCCATTGAATTTGCTAGAGTTTGTACCAGAGCAACGATAGTAATAATATGTCGACTTTTTATGAACGTGGTTTGTACCGCAATAAGTATATTGACAACGTTGACATACCATTAAACCTTGCAATAAATATGTTTCTCTTCTTTGTCGTACTCTTGCTCTTTGCCTATTTTCAGTTAGTTGTGCCTGTACTGAATCAAATAAAGGCTCATTGATTATTTTTGGTACTGGAATATAAGTCCAGTTCTCTTTATCACTGTTAAAGCGACCACTTTTAAGTTTACCACAAGTTCCTTTTTTTGACTTTTTTACTTGTGGTTTTGAGCATGTCCTAGTTTTACCATAAGCTGCTTTTCCTATATAAGCAGGATTTCTTAACATGTTCCAAATAGTGCTCCTTTTCCAATACCTTTTTCCTGTTCGTGTTATTACCGGTATCTTATTCAGTTCATGTACAACTTCTCCTATACTTGCTCTTTCTTGGCCAACCCGACTAAATATTTTACGCACTATATTTGCCTCTTCTTCATCAACCTCAAATTGAGCACTTCCTTCACCTACATGTTTTGCTATGTAGCGATAACCGTAAGGCGCCCTACCCATCACACTTATACACCCAGCTTTGGCCGCATGAAGTTTACCTCTACGGTTTCGTTCCATAATCTTTGCACGTTCATACTCTGCTATTGCTCCCTGAATCTGTAGAAATAAATGGGAATCAGGATTATCATCAAACTTATGATTCAAAAATACTATTTCAGATCCAGCCTTTTTAAACTCTTCGAGTAAGATCATTTGATATGAAAATTTACGTGATAGCCGATCAGGTGAATGAATGTATATCTTATCAATCTTACCTTCTGCTACTCTATCACGTAAACTCTCTAAGCCAGGACGTTCTAAATTTGATCCACTGTAACCATTATCGATGAACCTATGCTCATCTAACAATTCATGTCCATCACTACTAATGCGACGCTCCAATTCTACAATCTGACTCTCTATTGTATTCTCCTGTGCCTGTTGTCTTGATGAAACTCTTGCATACAAGCTTACCGTTGTCATTTTCTTTCACCTCCTTTGTTTTACATTTCAATAATTGTTCATAAGCATTTGCCAAATATGTACCCGCCAACCTGTGAGGTTCATAACGGCAATTAATAGTTAATTCCCCTTTTTGCATGTTTTTCTTCCTGTGAATTTTTTTATAGGTTAGGAGACTTCTATTAAACTAAACCAATGCACACCTTATTTAAGAAAGCTATCTAGTTCACACAAATTCTCCCTAATAAATATACAAGATTTGAAGAAATTATGTCCAAAAAATCTTTGCCTAAATCATCATATTATGTATAACATGGCTTATTTAATATGTTATGGAGATTTATCCAAGTCATAAATTCTGGGAGAGCGACTTAGAAGTTCCGGTTAACCTTTTATTAGATCGTTTTCAGGATTCTAATATACGTCAGTCTTGGTTAGATTCCCTTTCTGGTAAACAACTGAGCATTATTTTTCAGCATTGCTTTAAAAATCATTTAAATGGACAACTTTTTCAAGACGGAGATTATGATGATAGATCCACTCAGCAAAAACGTAAGATACTTACCAATTACTCTGACTCTCTTTTTAACTATTATCTCATTAGCTACTTTGATCGTACAAAACTTGAGGCTACAGTCAGTGAAGTAGCAAGATTTGCTCTGACTGAGAAGTTAATGAGATCGTATCTGATAAAAAATAATACCAAGTATGATAAAAGATCCTTGTTGTTTTTACTATTTCACATAAATTGTGAATTTCTAAAATCTGTCTATCATTTTGATAAAGTACAAAAGAAAGGTTTCATATCATTTGCTCTACAGAAATCACCAAGACAAATAAACACTTCATTTAAAGAGTTTATGTCACAAGAAGCTGTAGAGCAGATACTTAAGGATGATGATCAGTTGCAGGGTTTTTTCCATCATCAAGATCGAATATATATGTTTGTACGTCGAGGAAGTGACATGGATTTACTGCTTAATTCAAACAAAGTTGTTCATGGTCATAAACCTGAGTGGATGATTTTAGATTTCTCTCTTGATGGCACTCAGGTTAATCTCTGTGCTAAAAATACTAATAAAGCTGTGGAAATAGCAAATAGCATTGTAAGTGGGTATTTTGACTGCGAATGTACTTTTGTAAATATACAAGATAAGAACTTTCCACTACAAGTGCACAAATTTCTTCAAGCATGTATAGATGGTTCTGACTCTGACATTTGTATATTTGAGTTAAATTTTAAGTCAGATTATTTTAAAAATAGTAATACATATCTTACTTTAAGTGTAAAACCGCATGATCCTATTGCACCAGAGTTACATATTTTAAAGCCAGCTATTGGCAACATACTACAATCTATTCAATCAGCTAAAGTAATGTTCCAAAACAAAAAGGTAACATTTTCTTTCAAAATAAGTGGGGAAGTTTATTATTCAGAGCATCCACTCAATAAAAAAGAAAGAGAGGACCTGAAGAAACATATGGAACAATCTTATGGTCTTAAAATTCTTTCACGAGCAAATTGCTGATCTTTTAAGTTCAAATGGTTCCTGGATTAATCCAAGCCAAAATCATATTAAAGCAGCAAGATACTTATTCGATCTTGGATTGATAAAAATGCAAGAAAGGTATTATATTGTTTGCTCTCGTGAAGAAGATCATCTTGATTGGCCAAATGTAATTGATTCAAGTTGTAGCAATGAGATTTTTATCGATTCAGACTTTGATGAAGCATGTGATGACGCTATTTGTGAAAACTGTTCTCGTCATATTCTGCCTAATACTTATCAAAAACAGAGATTTCATCTCTTATCCATATACTTAAATACAGAAAAGGTCATAGACTGGTTTGAAACAAAGTTGAATGATTCAAAACTTATGTGGGAAAAAGTGGAAAAAGGAGTTTATTATATTTGTAATCAAGGTCGTATTGTAAATCTAATAATCCTTGATTTTTGTACTGATGCGATATTTTTAACTATAGATAAACTTAGAGTCCACCCTACAGTTCTCATCACTCTAAAAAAAGATATACCAAATCTATTACTGAATCTATATGTAGTGCCAATGGTGAAACTGTTTTGTCAGCTTAAGACTGTAACTGAGATATTCCGAGAGGCAGCTAAAAGAGGAGTAGCAAAGGTAGTAGAAAATACTTCTTTGCAAGTTTTACCAGCTTCATATATTTCGCTTAAACGTGTTGAACCAATTATACCAACAAAGCTTTTGGAGTTACAGGTAGTTAAAGGTATGGTATATGTTAATAGTATTGAAGTTATAAATAAAAAAGCTGCATCATGTCTTAATATTTTTCGAATATTATTTAGGCAATTTTTACATGACTGTGAGAAAGAATTACCACCTGAAAAACATACACTTCTCAATATTAATCAGTTAGAAAAACTCTTGGGACTTAATTTAGAAGCAGATTTAGAACAACAAATCAGAAAACCATTAAATAAAATGCAAAGAACAATCAAATCTACACTTGCTGAGAAATTAGGATTAAGTATTGAACGTGATGATGTAATACAAACACTTGGTTGGCAAAGATTATCACATGGTTATCGAATTAACCCTTTTACTTTGACTATAAAAAAATAGAGTTTTTTGTTATCAAAAATAGTTTTTTTCAGCTCCATGAATAAATTTTCCCACCCCACGTGCAAATGGTCCTGTTTTTACATCAAGCCATTTATCCTCTTTTGAGCCATTAGCCATTCCTTTAACTATTTGCTTTACCTGTAAAAGCTCTTGTACTATACGCTCTAATCTATCCCTTCCCATACTATGAAAAATCTCAGGCAGTCTATGTCGTTGTTTATGTATTCCTGCACTTCCTGTATGAGTAAATGGATGTCCTGAACTAGCAGCTCGCGCAATTGAATCAATAAGATATATTTTAAGATCTTTATCGCTAATATTTTGAGCTTTTAATTGTTCAGTAATGTCTTCCAATAGCCCTGTTTCTTCATTTCTTAGGTAAGTACGTATGGTACGATCAGCTAGGCCATTTGCCTTAACAACAGCTCCATAAAATAAGGCATTTTGTCTTGGGATTTTTCCAATTGACCTAAAAATCATCGGTTTAGTCATATCCTCAACAGGCCAAAAAGCAAAAGAACACCTGACTCCATTTACGAGAGCAGAAGTACCTCGAATAGCATCTCGTGCTTGCTCTACTGTTGATATAGGCTTTTCTCCCTTCAGCTTTCTCATATGATGTGCAGTAATTATTGAAGCTCCAGTGCTACATGCTAAATCAGATAATAAACACATGAGATAATCCCCTACTGCTGGGTCAGCATTTAAATCTGCATGAATGAAAGAAGCAAGGGGATCAAATATAATGAGCTTTAAATCCTTTATTCTGCTCAGCTGCTTCATTACCGACTCAAATTCTGGAGATATTTCTACAACTTTACCGCGAACGTTCTTAAGTATGGTAAGAGATCCTCCGATGTTTGGTAATGGTACAATAAATAGCCTATCTTTATATTTCAATCTCTCGCATTTTGGATCAAGTCGTTCTAAGCGACGATGTATTTCATTTGTATCATCTTCTGCAGAAAATACCACAACAGATCCGTGTTCAGTAACAAGTTGGCCAAATCCGCATACCTGATCTATGCTAGCTGCAACCTTGAGGGCTAGGTCAAGAAGAAGCATACCTTTACCAGTATCACCCATTGCAGCTAAAATAGATGTGACACCCAAAGGAAATAATCCTTCAACTAAGAATCTTTGCTTTGGTACTGGACCTACAAAACGCTCTACACTCCAGCTGAAAATATCAAGTGGTGGTTTAATAATTATTTTTCTTGAGTTTTTTTCAATAAATTCTTCAATATTTATTCCCTCTAACACACAATCAGCAGCATCCCAACTCCTTGGTTTATCCGATGGAATCTTAAGCGTAGCAAGTGATGCAACACCAAGTTCTAAAAGTCTCTTTTCAGCGTTTTTGGTATATTTATTACCTGCTTCATCGTTGTCTGGCCAAATAATAATATGCTTGCCCTTAAGCGGAGTCCAATCTGTTTTATCAATAGGCGCATTTGCTCCAAACATTGCTGTTGTTGCAGTTATTCCTTTCTCTATAAGTGCTTCTGCGCATTTTTCTCCTTCAACCAGAATAACTTTATCGGACTTTAAAATACCTGGAATGTTGTAGAGTGGTCTTATCTCCGGCTCTTTGAATCTTTGTTTTTTAACATCAAATGGTTTAAACTGTTTTTTCTCTAGAGGAGGATCATAACGGTAGACTATTACGATTACTTGATTGCTCTCGTCGTAGTAGTTCCAGCTACAAGTCAGGTATTGTTCTAAATCTCTAGTATTATTTTTTTCTTTGATGCCGAGCCATTCACTTATTGAAAGCATTACTTCAGGAAATTCTGTTTTCGCATTCTTCCCGTGTACTGTTGCCCAAAGGTCAATAATGTCACCACCTTCTCCTGTTGCAAAATCTTTCCATAATCCGGCTCTTTCGCCTGTTAATTCTATTACAGTACTTTTGCCTTTGTTACCCTGTACATCACCTACATAAAACTTATCACCACGAAATGTCCCTCTTGGTAATAGATGAAAAAGACAAGATCTGATATTTTGCAAAAGCTGAGTCTTTAGCTCTACCATAGTATCCGTTTTTTGCGGACAAGTTAAGCCGTAGCTATAATTTTAGAATTCTGCCAACGCCCATTTACCCTGCTAATGAATTTTGCTGGTATTGATTTACCGTTTCTTAGCTCATATACTACCTGCAAGACATTTGCGCGTTTACTTGGTTGAAACATTACCATACCAGACGTGTAAAAACTTCTTAAAGCATTAGCACCAATTAAAGCTTGAAAAGGACTTTTTGCTAGTGTAGCTGTGGATACTTTTCTGGTATGACGTGTAATAATGATTCCAGCCGTAGGATTAATTACAGAACGTAGTTTTTCTATTCTGCTTTGCAGGCCAGAAAACATATTTTCATAGTCAAGAGAATCCAAGACGATAAGGTCTATTGTTTTAAATTTTTCTCCTATGATCTCTTTTATTCTCTCTATACCTTCATCGTTTAAAGTTAATCTCATCTTTGTAGTAACAATCAAGTTTTCCTCTGCTAGATTTGGCAGCCTTTGATTGGTTATGATTTGTTGTATTCGTTCCCTGATGTAATTGTACTCCATCTCATTTTGCAGATAGATTATTTTTAGTGGCCTTGCTGATTTCATCTTAAGAAACGACACTCCTGCTGCAAGATGTGCAAGCAAAGAGAGAAGAAAATAACTTTTGCCAACCTTTGGCGTACCACCAATGACTAAAAGACCACCTGGAGTGAGAATTCGTGGAGCTATTATGTCTTCTGGTATTGGTGATTGATCACTTAAGTACTGCTTTACAGAAAATATTTTTTCTTCTCTTTTCCCCCCTTTTTTTTCTCCACTCTTTGATTTTTTATTGAGCCACTTTCTAGCAGAATATATATCACCCTTAATTAAAATCCAAAGATCAATAATATCACCACCAGTTCCTTCAGTAAAATTACGCCAATCACCAGCTTCCTTACCTAATATTTTAACTGTAATTGTATTTCCATTTAAGTCTCCAATATAAGTTTTATCTCGGTAAAACTCACCATTTGGAAGTAGGTAAGAAACACACTCCTTGATATTATCAATCAATAACATCTTTAACTCTTTTTGCTTTTTAGACATAAAATTCCCATACATATTTTTCATACGTGTAAAGTTGAGATTAGCTAGCTCACAAACAGTTTCAAAAGACTTTGAATTCAGCCAATTAATTGCTTCTTCTCTTAGCTTTGGGTTTTTTCCTACTGCGTCCTGAATACCTCTAGTAACGACAGCAGACCAAAGCTTTTCCTCGTCGTACTTCAAAATGGTACTCTGTCAATTTCATAATTTTTGCGGTATTCTACCGAAGCAATTTTGTTTTTCTCTCCATATTCATCAGTTATAACACCTACCTTTACTGTAAACTCCAACCCATTTAATTCTGCAATTGAATTTAGCTTACGAGCAAGGATTGCATTTTCTGAGTTATCATGTGGATGAATGTCACGTGCCGATTCCAAGATACTGCGAAGCATAGAGCGACCCATTTCTCCCCAAGTATCTTCTGCTTTATTACTTTTAATACCAATTATTTGGTAAATCTTGTGCTTTTCATATAGACCTTCAATAACGGTAAATTCTGTATTTAAATAAATGCTACCGGTAGTGGGGCTTTTAGTAAACCAATGCTCATAACCTCCAGGCTTGATTGTCATTTTTACCTTTACTATTGTACCTTTTGGTATCAATCTACTTTGCGGTTTTACAGTGTTAAAATCAGTTAATAGGTTTTGTAACATATATCACTCTCCATGTTTAAATTTTAAAACTTGCTTTTAATCTTTGTAAGCAGCTTGCCTAAATGCGGTTCTTCAACCATACTCAGGCGTCCACTGCGGTCTTTAGCTGGGTATCCCCAAGGGTTTAAAGTGTGGCAAACAAAAGAGCGTTTCTCCGTTCCATCATCTTTCTTGATTCCAACCATACTGATTACTTCGTCAACTATCCCAGGAATTTCACTAGCAGTTTTAGCCCCTTCGCATTGAGGTAGCCAGTTTGGACGATTAAAATCGTCTAAATACTGACCTAAAGTACCAACTATGATGATGTCTTTGTCTCTGATATGTTGAAATTGATTGAGCCAAGCCATCATTTCTTGAGCAAGTAATCCATAGGCAGCTCTCATATCCTGTTTTCCTGATCTCTCAGAAAAAGCTTCAGGTTGCATTTTTGTCCATAAAAGACATAAACGTGAAGCAACGGTTATGCTATCTATAAAAATGCATCGGTATTTAGAAAACTCAGAGGAAAAATCTTTGTACTTACTAGATACATGTTCATAGTGTCTTTGGCTGTATGCCTGATCAGATTTTAATGCAGGATTAGAACCGCCTATAAGACAAGCAATATCTCTAGCTTCACTCCAAGTGCGAAGGCTAATTGAATCTCCTTGCCAGTCTTGAACAGCAAGAAGCCCTGCTTCAAAATCAAGGCAAAGTGTTGGTTCATCTATAGTCTTTAGTAGACTTGTTTTACCAATACCATAAGGACCAAAGATGACCATCTTTACACTTGATATTGTTTGCAATCTTTCATTATTATTCAAAATTTTAAGAATCATTATTTATCCATGCTGCAATGTATATATACAAGAAAGGCAAAAATTTTGTTCAATTTTTCTTTTTGCCTGCGTAGTAAATAGGAAAAAGTTTGGCACGTATCTTCTTGATAATATTGTTTAAAGTGGTTCTTGAAACGTTGTTCATTTTGGCAACTTCATGTAAGTTAAAAAATTTAAGTTGCTCACATATATTTTGCCATTCCTTTGGTAAAACCGAGATCATATAGTCTACATCAATGCGTTTTGTTATTTCACCCTCAAATAGCTCTGTTACATCAATGCTAAGATAGTTATTGATATTACGTTTTGCACATTGCTGTTTCTTTAACAGGTTAATAGCTTTATTTTCAGTTAATCTTGCTACAAAGGTATTAAAGCTACTTTTGTCTTCATCATACTGATCAAGATATGGCCAAATTTCACAGAAGAGTTCTTGCTCAAGGTCTTCGTTATTCTCATCAATAAAGCACTTGGCAAGTTTTAGTCTATAGGCTTGGTATTTTACGTTTTTAACAATTATAGCTATATTTTTTAATTTCATGGTTTTCCCTAAAACAAATTAATGCTTTAAGGATGAGAGTTATTAATGCCCTTATGTAGGACAGGAGCAAAAATAAATAATACTGATGCGATTTTTAATCTATTGATATTCTGTTATTTTTTTTTGAGAATAATACCGGTGCAATTTAAAATAATACAGTTCAGGTTTTTAGAAACTATTTTGAATGGATTTCAATATTTTTAAGAATGGGTAGCTCAGGCTTCCTAAAGTTATATTAAAAATATATAAGAATTTCATATTTTGAAATTCAATATCACCTAAAGAGCTAAAAATGTGGATTTCGCTATTAAAAGAATAGCTTAAATTTTTAAGAGGAAAATAGTTGAAAAGTATGCTCTCTATAACCTTAAGTTCCGTTCCTGATTACTGGCTTCCTAAATCAGGAATTAGGAATCAGGAATCTAGAACTAGCCTGTATGGCGGGGTTTCACCATACGTTCCTAAAACCGTTCCTAGGAACGGCATATCTGAAGTCCGCCAATATGGAGGATTCTAGCTTCCTGAAACCCTTATATATAATATATATATATAATACATATATAAAAATATACACATATATAAAAACATATAAAAGTAGAATAATAAAAAAACCTCTAGAAGTAGAAAAATCATGTTTAGAAGGTTTTCAAATTCGAGAAAAATTTTTCAAAAATTGAAGATTTTTTGGACGAAAATTTTCCAAATCTTGTATATATATGTACTCGGCAATTGAAAGATTTGGCAAACAAACTGGCTGTAAAAGAGTTTTCATGTTAGTTGTTAAATTTCGAAAATTAAAGATTTTTTGGACATAATTTTTTCGAATCTTGTATATATATGTACACAACAACTGAAAGGAAATGCTCACCCTAGATCTTGGCAAACAAACTGGCTGGACTATTTTAAATGATGGAATAGTGCAAAGTGGAAGTAAGAGTTTTCATGTTAGCAGGTTTAGTGGTGGTGGAGTGCAGTTTTTAAACTTTCGTAATTGGCTTAATGCACTTAAGTATAAATTTCCAGGTATTGAAGTTGTGTACTTTGAAGAAGTGAGAAGACATCTAGGAACTGATGCTGCACATATCTATGGAGGGTTTTTAGCACACCTTTCTGCTTGGTGTGAGGAAAGCAATATTTCCTATCAAGGTGTTTCGGTTAAGACTATTAAACGTTTTATAACTGGCAAGGGTAATGCAAGTAAAGCTGATGTAATTGAAGCAGTGCAGGAAAAGGGTTTTTGTCCAATGGATGATAATGAAGCAGATTCTTTAGCTTTAATGTTCTATGTTATGAATTTTAGTAAAGATTTTAATATATTAAAAACACCATAGAAAGTGGGTCCTTCCGGCCATGCTGGCAGGTTTGGTGGTCTTGACCTCGGGCCTTCTTTAGCGTTAGACATATTTCAAATGTTAACTACTTACGAAATTATAGCTGAGCAGTGCTAAAATAAGGAGAAAAAAAAGGTGAGAATTACGCAAGCAGAATGGGCAAGGGAAAAAGGGTTTTCGAGGCAATATGTCTGTTCTTTAGTAAAAAAAGGAATAGTTGAGCTGGAAGATGGACTTATTGACCGAGAACAAGCAAATGAAGCGGTAGCAGCAATAAGAGATCCAAGTCAACCACTGAGGAGAAAAGAGCGCGGAGAAACACTTTCAACGATATTGCTAAAAACGCGAATAAAAAATGAAACCGAGCGTGGTAAACTTTTGGAAGCTAAAGTGAAAGCTGAAGTAGGCAAATTTGTGTCAATTGAAGAAGTAAAAACTGAAGCATTTAATGTAGCAAGAGTTGTTCGTAATAATTTGCTTAATATTCCAAATAGGGTTTCAGCACTACTTGCATCACTGAGTGACACTGAAAAGATTCATATGGCGCTAACCGAAGAGATTACAAACTCATTACAAGAATTATCTAATACTAAATTTCAAATATAAAAAGATTTTGAATATAAAATGGCTGATAACTTAAGTTTGGAGTTAATAAAGTGTCTCATTAATCAACCTGGATTAGATGTTAATGTCAGAGGATTAAATGGAAAGACACCACTACATTGCGCTATAGAATTTGACGAATTAAGCATGGTAGATCTGCTACTCACAAAAAAGAATATCAATCCTTTTGTTGAGGACAATGAAGGCAAAACCTCCTTAGATTATGCCAAAGAAGGTAAAAAAGCAGAAATATTACAAGCGCTAATTAATAACAAATACGGATCAGAACAAGATAACTTACTTCATTTAGCTGCAATGATAGGTGAAGTTAATGCAGTTAGATATTTGATAGGAAAAGGTGTTGACGTTAATGTACGAAATGCTCTGCATCATACGCCATTACATCTAGCAGCAGGCATAGGACATGCAGAAGTTGTAAAGATTTTGATAAGAGAAGGAAACGCTGAAATAGATGTCTTTGATGTACGAAATCAGACACCAATGCACTATGCAGTTAATAATAAAAAGTTGGAGATAGTAAAGTTACTGCTAAAGCTTGGAGCAGATGTAAATAGCGCGCGCATGGGACAAAATTCAATGAAATTGTCACCTATTCATATAGCTGTAAATAATACTAATTACGATGAAAGAGACTTATGTCTTGATATCCTCAAATGCTTAATAAAGGAGCCTAATGCTCAAGTGAATCTACAAGACTACGAAAATAAAACACCACTACATTACGCTGAAAGACTTAAAACAATAGAGGTCTTACTAACGCGAGAAGATATAGACCCTCTGGTAAAAGACGATAGCGGTAAAACACCATTTGATTACGCTAAAAATAGACCTGAAATAAAGAAGGCTTTGATGAACAATAAGTATGGTTATGAAAAGAATAGTCTACTCCATTTAGCTGTACAAACGGGAGAAATTGAGCTTGTAGATGCAATTTTAAAGGAAGAAATCGATATTGATATTGTAAATAATAAAGGTTTATCATCGATTTACCTTGCTGCGGAAAAAAGGCATTTACATGTAGTAAAGTTATTGCTGAAAAAAGGAGCAAATTATACACCTGTTTTACATTTAGCAATTAAATCAAACAATTTAGAGTTACTTAAAGTTTTATTTACTGAAAAAAATAGGGCATTGCTCTGCAGAGATACCGTTGTTAATTTTCCAACCCTTCATAATAAATATATAGCACAGAGAGAAATAGCAGATAAAAGGATGAAAAAACATAATAATATTATCTGCATCTGTATTACAGTCAGCGCAATAGCAGTAGCAGTGTATATAGGGTTAATAACAACAATAAGCAGTGTAATCATTTTTACAACAATAACAGGGGTATTTGCGCTTGTTATAGCAATAATGATAAGTGAGATGAGCAAAAGATATATAGAAAACGAATTTCAGAAAAAGATGTTTATGGAATTGGAGGAGTGTGGAGGAATAAACTCTACTGTTAACGATATTGAGATAGAACCAATTATGAGTAGATGCAGACAATGATATACGCTAGAGCTTTTTCTGAAGGTTTAAGACCAGATCCAGAGCTTAAAGTATCAGAGTGGGCGAATGAGTATCGAGTTTTAGCTCCAACTGCAGCATCAGAGCCAGGAAAATGGAGAACGGAAAGAACTCCTTATTTAAAAGAGATCATGGATTCATTATCTCCATCTTCACCTGCTGAAAAAGTAGTATTCATGAAAGGAGCGCAGATTGGAGGAACAGAAGCAGGTAACAATTGGATAGGCTATATTATAGATCAGACTCCTGGTCCAATGTTAGTTGTGCAGCCAACAGTTGAAATGGGAAAACGTTGGTCAAAGGGAAGATTTGCACCGTTAATAGAGAGTACGCCATGTTTAAAAAGTAAAGTAAAAGACCCAAGGTCAAGAGATTCAGGGAATACTGTACAAAGTAAGGAATTTCCAGGTGGAATAGTAGTAATAACTGGAGCAAACAGCAGTGTAGGACTGAGATCTATGCCAGTAAAGTATCTCTTTCTTGATGAGATTGATGCGTATCCAGGAGATTCAGGAGGAGAAGGAGATCCAGTACTGCTTAGTATTGCTCGAACTAATACATTTGCACGGCGAAAGATTTTTTTAGTATCAACGCCAACGATTCATGGAATAAGCAGAATTGAGAAGGAATTTGAAGCAACAGATAAGAGATATTTTTTTGTACCATGTCCACATTGTAATTACTATCAAGTTCTAAAGTGGTCACAAATAAAATGGGAAAATAACGATTCAAGAACAACACATTATGTCTGCGCTGAATGTAGCGGCAAAATAGAAAATCATCAAAAGACAGAGATGCTTGAGCGTGGAGAATGGAGGCCTACTAATAGAGTAAAAGGGGAGAAAAAAGGATTTCACCTTTCAAGTCTTTATAGTCCAGTTGGCTGGTATAGTTGGCAACAAGCAGTAGAGGACTTTCTCCATGCAAAGGAAAGTGAACAATTACTGAAAGTTTGGATAAATACCACTTTAGGAGAAACTTGGGTAGATAAAGGAGAAGTACCAGACTGGAAGCAATTATTCAACAGAAGAGAATTTTTTCCCGTAGGCACAGTACCAAAAGGTGAAGTGGTTTTGACAGCAGGAGTAGATGTTCAAAAAGATCGGTTAGAAGTAGAAGTTGTAGCATGGGGAAAAAGCCGTGAAAGTTGGTCAATAGACTACCGAGTATTTGAAGGAGATACAGGAAGTGGAGAAGTATGGGGAAAGCTTTCGGAGCTCCTCAATCATCATTTTATCGGTGAAAATGGGCTTGAATACATGATAAGCATGATGGCGGTTGATGCAGGGTATGCAACGCAGGAAGTTTACAACTGGGTGAGAAGTCATCAAGGCTCTGGAAGAGTAATGGCGGTGAAAGGTGTAAATAAAGCACTAGTGCCACTTAGCAGCCCAAGTAGAGTAGATATAACAGTTGGTGGTCAAAAGCTAAAGAGAGGAATAAAGCTCTGGCCAGTAGGAGTATCAATATTAAAGTCAGAGCTTTTTCAATTACTTAATATTTCAAAAGGAGAAGAAGGAAAAGCTCTACCTGGATATTGTCATTTTCCCGAGTATGCACCTGAATATTTTAAGCAGCTAACAGCAGAGCAATTAGTCAGCAAAGTGGTAAAAGGATACACCAAACAAGAGTGGCAAAAGGTAAGAGAAAGAAATGAAGTATTAGACTGTAGGATTTATGCAAGAGCTGCATCTATTGCGCTTGGAATCGATCGTTGGCCAGAGAGTAAATGGAATAGTTTAAGTGAAAAACCAGAAAGTAAAAAGCCTAAAAAAGTAAGACAGAGTAAGTGGCTTGGTAATCAAAATGTACAGTGAAAAATATTTAACTCAAGTTGAGAAAGCAATTCAAAAACTGCAAAGCGGAGAAAGAGTTGTCTCAATTGCATATGGTGACCATGTTGTGCGGTACGGGGAAGTTCAAATAAAGGATTTATTGGAGCTCAGGCAACGAATAAAAGCGGGGTTAAAAGTTGCAGGCATGAGGCCAAAGAGGAAAATTGTTTTTTCAACGAGTAAAGGAATTTTATAAATGCTGCTCAAAACCTTCAAGCAATTATTTAACAAACCAAAGATAAAAAGCTCTGCATGGGATGCAGCAGGCTCAGGAAGAAGATTTTTTCACTTTCAACCAGAGTTAGGAAGCATAAATAATTTACTTTCTCAAAGCCTTGGGCACTTACGTAGCCGCTCTCGGGATATGGTAAGAAAAAATCCATATGCAGCAAATATCATTGATACAATAGTAAGTAACTCTATTGGAACAGGAATAAAACCGCAATCAAAAGCAAAGAATGCAGAATTTAGAAAGAAAGTGCAAGAATTATGGCTAAGATGGACAGATGAAGCAGACAGTAGCGGGGTAAGTGATTTTTATGGATTACAAGCTCTAGTATGCAGAAGTATGATAGAGGGAGGAGAATGTTTTGTACGTTTAAGAACGAGAAAGCTGGAAGATAGATTTTCTGTACCATTACAACTGCAAGTACTTGAGTCTGAACACTTAGATAATAAAACAAATCAAACTTTAGCAAATGGTAATGTAATAAGAAACGGGATTGAGTTTAACAGGCTTGGGCAAAGAGAAGCATACTACCTATTTAAAGAACACCCTGGTGAAAGTATGTTTGGAGAATCAGTGAGAGTGCCAGCAAATGATGTTTTACATATTTATAGACCATTAAGACCTGGGCAAATCAGAGGGGAGCCTTGGCTTTCTAATATACTGCTGAAGCTTTATGAGCTTGATCAATATGATGATGCAGAGCTGGTGAGAAAGAAAACTGCAGCAATGTTTGCTGGATTTATTACGAGACTCGATCCAGAAGCAAATATCATGGGAGAAAGTGAAAGTAATGAGCAAGGAGTGGCACTATCAGGTTTAGAGCCAGGAACAATGCAGCTTTTAGACCCAGGAGAAGACATAAAATTTTCAGAACCGTCAGATGTTGGAGGAAGTTATGAAGCGTTTATAAGACAGCAACTCAGAGCAATAGCGATTGGTACAGGGATAACATATGAACAGCTAACAGGAGATTTAACAGGCGTTAATTATTCATCCATTCGAGCAGGATTGATAGAGTTTCGCAGGAGGTGCACGATGTTACAGCATAACATTATGGTATTTCAGTTTTGCCGTCCTGTATGGGATAGGTGGTTAGAGTTAGCACTACTTTCTGGAGAGCTAGACATAGGTGAAGAATGGACAAAGGGAAAAGAAGGAGCAAAAAAAGAAGTAAAATGGATACCACAGGGATTTGATTGGGTCGATCCGCTAAAAGATCAGCAAGCACAGCAAATGGCAGTAAGAAATGGATTTAAGAGTCGATCGGAAGTAGTATCAGAAATGGGTTACGATGTAGAAGAAATTGACCAAGAAATAGCAGAAGATCAAAGACGTGCAAGTGAACTGGGCTTAAGTTTTGATTCTGACGTTACGGCCAATCAAGAGGTACTATGAAACAACAATGGCTAAACAGATGTGTAATGGTAGAACCAAGGAGTTTTGAATTACTGTCACTACAAGCAGGAAAGCAGCCTATCTTTAAAAATATAAAACATGCAGTAAGAAATAGTGAAAGAGGAATAATACCGATACATGGAATCTTGACAAAAAAGTCAGAAACTTTTGATGGTTTACTGGGTATGACATCATATGAAAAAATTCATGAAGAGATAGAGAGCGCTTTAGAAGATAAAAGCATAGAGACGATTCTACTTGATATAGATAGCCCAGGAGGAGAAGTAAATGGAGTGTTTGACCTTGCTGATTTTATTTATGAATCAAGAGCAAAAAAGAGAATTATTGCAATAGCAAATGACGATGCGTATTCTGCTGCGTATGCAATTGCTTCTAGTGCTGAAAAGATTTTTCTCACCCGCACTTCAGGAGTTGGGAGTATAGGGGTAATCGCAAGTCATATAGATCAAAGTGGGTTTGATGAAAAACAGGGGATAAAATATACTACAGTATTTGCTGGAAGTAGAAAAAATGATTTAAATCCACATGAGCCAATAACTTCTGAGAGTTTAGAAAATCTAAAAAGCGAAGTGAATCGTTTATATGGAATGCTGGTTGAGCTAATAGCGCGGAATAGAAGCCTCTCTGTAGAGGCAATAAAAAATACTGAAGCAGAACTATATTTTGGCGAGAAAGCAATAGAGATGGGTCTTGCAGATGGAATGACAATTCTTTCATCTATTAATAAAAACAGGAGTATTACTATGAATGAACAAACTATAAATGACCTAGAAACTGATAATTTAACCAAGTATCGTACTGAAGTTCTTGAATTAATACGATTATGTAATATATCGAAGATGCCAGAAAAGATAGGAGAATTTATTGAGCAAAGCGTAAGTGTTGAGCAAGCAAGGGAGGTTTTAATGGAATTACTTGCAGAAAGAACGAAGAAGACAGAGATACTGAGTGCAGTACAACAGAATTCAGGAGAAGAATTGATGATGCAGGTAGCGAAAAGTCGTAGGAGTTAAAGTATTTTTATAACCGCCGTATATAGCATTGATAAAAGCGGCGGTAATCAGTTAAGGAGAGAAATTTATGAGTTGTATAAGCGAACAAAATAATCTGGGTGACTTATTAAAGTATGAGGTGTCAAGTCTATATTCAAGAGATCAGATAACAGTAGCCAAGGGACAAAATATTAAGCTTGGTGCAGTAGTTGCCAAAAAGACGGAAGATGGTCTTATTAGAGTACTTAATCCCGCTGGAACAGATGGCACACAAACAGCGATAGGTGTAATAGTAAGTGATGTAAATGCAATAGAAAATACTAAAGCGGTAATTATTACTCGTGTTGCAATGTTAGCAGATCATGCAGTGGTGTGGCCAGCAAATATCACTGAAGAACAGAAAGCTGAAGCAATAAAGCAACTTGAAGCACGAGGGATCATTATCCGCAAGGGAGTTTAACTAAAATTAATAAGGAGAAAAAGAATGCAAAATCCATTTACAAATCCAGCATTTAGTATGACGGCACTAACAAATGCGATGAATATATTGCCGATAAATTATGGACGTGTTGAAAATTTAAATTTATTTCCAAGTAGGTCAGTAAGATTTAGACATATTACCATAGAAGAGCAAAATGGAGTATTAAGTTTACTACCAACGCAAGTACCCGGAGCACCAGCAACAGTAGGAAAAAGAGGAAAAAGAAAGGTAAGAACATTTACGATTCCACATATTCCACATGATGATGTAGTGTTACCAGAAGAAGTACAGGGAATAAGAGCATTTGGATCAGAAAGTGAACTTAAAGCGCTGGCAGATGTAATAACTGACCATTTGCAGCTAATGAGAAATAAACATGCAATAACGTTGGAGCATTTGCGTATGGGAGCGCTGAAAGGAATAATTTTAGATGCTGATGGGTCAGAATTATTAAATTTGTACAACGAATTTGAAATAACACCAAAAGTAGTAAATTTTGCACTGGGAACAGCAACAACAGATGTCAAGCGTAAGTGTCTGGAAGTATTGAGGCACATAGAAGATAATCTAAGTGGTGAATATATGACAGGAATTCATGCTTTAGTAAGCCCTGAGTTTTTTGATGCACTTACTTCTCATACTAAAGTGAAAGAAGCATATGAGAGATGGCAAGAAGGAGCAGCGCTAAGAAATGATATGAGGTCAGGATTTGCGTTCTGTGGAATAACGTTTGAGGAATATAGAGGACAAGCAACTGATCCTGAAGGAACCGTGAGAAGATTTATTGACAAAGATACAGGGCACTGTTTTCCACTAGGAACAGCAAGCACATTTACAACATATTTTGCACCAGCAGACTTTAATGAGACAGTAAATACTCTTGGACAGCCACTATATGCAAAACAAGAGCCAAGAAGATTTGATAGAGGGACTGATTTGCATACGCAGTCAAACCCTCTGCCAATGTGCCACCGTCCAGCAATACTAGTCAAGATCGTTGCAACATAGGTAGAACAAATATAAAGCGGTGTGAGGCAGAAGAATGCTTTACCTCTTCTTAGCATATAAATGTTAGTATATAGCGGAGAAATGTGCAAGAGAATATTAAGAGATTATTTAAAGATTGTTTTGCTCATTTAGGAAAAGTAGCTTTGTATGAATCAAAGGATAAGTCATATATGGTACAAGTACTAAAGCAACAGCCAGATAAATTATACGAGATTGGTGAAGGACAATTTGTGGGAGAGATGCTTTTTCTTGAGGTAAGCGTTTTTGATGTACTCAGGCCAATGGTGGGAGATATTTTTGTTATTGATGGTTGTAAATATAAAGTATATTCTCCGCCACTGCGAGGTAATTCAGGAATAGTTTGGAATATAAACTGTACAGTACTTGGAGAGAAAGATGTTTAAAATTGAAGTTAATGAAAACATTGAGAGAATTACTCACGACATTGATGCTAACAAAGCTAAAGTAGAGTTGGCAGCGGTAAGAGCGCTAAACAAAACGGCACTATGGTTAAAATCTCAGGCTGTCCGAGAAATCAGTGAAGAAAAGCAAATTAGGCTGAAAGTAATTAGAAAAAGACTAAGAATCATCAAGTCAAGAAAAAGCACTTTGAAAGTTTTAATTAGAGCATATCTGTATGATATAAATATAAAACAAGCAAAAATAAGAACAGCATTTAATGATGAATTTATGGCAACAATGCCAAGAGGCTATCGTGGTATTTTTAAACGTGTAGGAAGAACAGCACTACCGATACAGGAGGTTAAACTACCACTTGAACCTGAGGCTTCAAGGATAATAGAAAATCTTGTTAATTATGAAGTTGAAAGGATATTTGAAAAATATTTTACACATGAGTTATTTTATGACGGCATTTTGGACTAATTTACATGAGGCAATTTGTAATACGCTAAAGGCAGAGATACCAGCAATTCAAACTTGTGAGGTTTATCCAGCAATCAGGAAAGAATTGATAGCACCAGCAGTATTTATAGAACTTAGTGGCTTTGAAAAAGGACATGATCCAGGAACAGAAGAATTAGCGCTGAGAGCAAAATTTGAAGCACGAATTGTGATTGATAGCACAATAGAAAATGCACCTATTATTGTCAGAGCATTGGCGGCAGAAGTAGCAAGAATGGTAAATAAAAACACTTGGAAAGTGGAAAAAATTTCACCAGGAGAATTTATCTCAGGAGGAGGAGATGATTTTAGGCCAGAGCTCGATGCATATTTAGTGTGGATGGTAGAGTGGGTGCATGAAGTACATCTTGGTGATTCAGTATGGGCAAAGAGTAGTATTCCGCCGAGTACTGTTTACATTGGGTTTACGCCTGATATTGGAGTTGCTAATAAGCATAAATATGTAAAGGTTGGCAAAAATGATGAATAGTTTTGAAGATGCGAACTTACTAATAAAACTTAATAACTTGATTAGAGTTGGCACAGTCGAAGAAGTAGGCTGTGGAACGGCTAAGGTACGTGTAAAAATGATAGGTAATATATTAACAGACTGGTTGCCATGGGTAACAGCAAGAGCTGGAGAAGACAGAAGTTGGTCTGCACCAAGTATTGGAGAACAGGTGATAGTACTTTCGCCATCTGGTGAAATTGCCAAAGGGATTGTCTTACCTGCAATTTATTATAAAAAATATCCTATTCCAGAAGGAAGTAAGGAAGAAGTAAGCGGTTTTGTTTTTAAAGATGGAACAGTTATTTACTATGACCGAAATGGTCGTAAGTTTACAATTTCTGTCAAAGAAGAAGGAGCTCTTGTTTTTGCAGTGAAAGAAACGCAAATGGAAGTAACTAGTAAGGAAGTTATTTTAAAAACGGGAAAATCAAGTTCAAATATAACTGATGAAAAGATTGTCTTACAGGTTGGGAACTCAAGTCTAGAGATTACTGAGAGTAGCATTAAGTTAAATGCGAAAAAAATAGATTTAAACTAGCCAGAGAAAAATGTTAGAGCTAATAATGATAAGGGTATTATGATTGGTGATATTGAGTATACCTCTCAAACATCAGAATTAAGTGGATATGAATCAGGATGTGAAGATGAGTCAAGAAGAGAGGAGGAAACAAGAGGTTCATTGTTAGGGCAAAAACGACTTTCAGAATCAGACAAAGATTTAAGTTTGGCAAAACAGGGAAAAGTTGTTCGTTTTGGTGATATGTGTAACCAACATGGAGATTATTTACAAAGCCCTGGCATAGGAGGAAGCAGTAATGTGTTTGTAAATGGTAGGCCTGTGCATCGTCAAGGAGATGAATGGTCACAACATGCATCAACAGACCCTTATAAACCACCACATACTAGTCAATCCCTTCTTGAGGGGTCAGATTCAGTGTTTGTAAATGGCAAAGCCATTGCTCGTACTGGTGACCTAATTTCCTGTGGAGCAGTGGCAGAACAAGGAAGCAATGATGTCTTTGCAGGGTAAGTGATATGCGTGGTATGAATTCTGAAACTGGTAAAACAATAAGTGGTATAGAGCATTTAAAACAATCAATAGTTGATATTTTAACTACACCAATTGGTGCTCGTGTTATGCGCCGAGATTATGGATCAAGGTTATTTGAGCTGATTGATCATCCAATTGTACCTGGTTTTGCACAAGAGCTTTATGCAGCAGTTGCAGAAGCATTAGAAAAGTGGGAGCGTCGATTTAAGCTTAAACGTGTACAAATAACAGAAATAAAAGAAGGTAAAGTAACTCTCATTTTAGAAGGAATCTATCTGCCAAATGGAAAGCCGATCCGCCTTGATGGTATTATAGTATAAGGTAGTAGGATGAAAACACCAAATATTGTCGAAACATTAAAATTTGAGGAAATCTTTTCGCGAATGAAAGAAGAGTTAGTGCGTCGGAATGCAAGTTTTTCTGCACTAACTGAGAGTGATCCAGCAATAAAGATACTGGAAGTAGCAGCCTGGCGTGAACTTTTGCTTAGGCAAAGGATTAATGATGCAGCACAGGCAAATTTACTTGCTTTTGCAAGAGGTAATGACCTTGATCACTTGGCTGAATTTTATGGTGTGCTGAGAAAGGAGTCAGAGAATGATGAATCCTTAAGGAAGCGGGTAAAAGCCAAAATTGTTGGTTGGTCAACAGCAGGGAGTAAAGAGCATTATCGCTATCATGCATTATCTGCTGACACGAGAGTAAAAGATGCGCAAGTGGTATCACCTATACCAGGAAGTGTACAGATTTCAATACTTTCCACAGAAAATGGTGGAGTACCTTCAGAAGAATTGCTAGAGATCGTCAGAAATCACGTTATTCGCGATGATATTCGTGTATTAACAGATACGCTTACAGTTATTGGCTGTGGTATTATTCCCATTACTATTCATGCTAAAGTGCATATTTACCCTACTGCATCAAAAGATGTTATCGAAGCTGCAAAGGAACAATTTATCAAAGGTCTTGAGTCTACTAAAGGTTTAGGGTGGAATGTAACCAGGTCCTGGATTATTGCTCATCTTTTTACAGAAGGTATACAAAATATAGAGCTTACAGAGCCAATAGAAGACATAATTGTACAAAATAATGAATGCGTTGCTTTAAGTGATTTAAGTGTTAGGTAAAAATTGGTGATACTTCCTCCAAATGCTTCAAAGCAAGAGCAAATACTTACAGACATAATTAATTATTCTCTTGATGCAAATTCTCTACGGGGATTTAAATTTAACCCACAGACTGAAATGTTGCCGTGGCTAGTAGCGGAATACGGCTTGGGAGAAATTTTATCCTGGGGTAAGAAAGCTACTAAGAGTGCATTAAAAGAATGGGTCTTAGCTAAGCAAAACGGAATAAGATTTCAACGTTTGCGCGGTACACCACAGTCACTGAAGATGGCGCTGAAATGGGCAAACATTGATAATATTACCATTCAAGAAGAACCACCAGGAGAGCATTTTGCTGAATTTCAAATTGGCATCTCTGATGTTCCTAATGACTTTTTTGTCGATAGTGTAATTGCTCTGGCAAAACTTTCTGCACCGGCAAGATCTCGATTAATGCGAATATTCAATGATTATTACAATGCTCAGCGGTTTATGTTAGATGAAAGTATTTTTGGAGATCTTCTTTCAGACTACTCGGGTGTAAGAATAGCAAAAGAAGGGCCAGTATTATCGTTTGGAAGAAAAAACTCATTTGAGCTAAAAATAGGAAATCCAAGATTTAAATTTAGCACTTTTAGATCACATTATGATAGAAGTTACAGTAATGATTTATATAGGTTGGATGTTGCAGTATTAGGAGAGACAGAGCCTCACACCAAGAATTACAACGGTATATATGAAAGAAGTCACGAGTGGTATAACTTAAAAGCACTATATCCTCTACCACAGGGTTTATTGCCAGAAATTAAGTTTGCTAAAGCGTTGATAGTATTATCAGATAGTTGGAATTTGGGAAATATCAATGCTTGTTTTGCACCAACTGCTTATAAAGAAATAGAGCATACATTTTACTTAAGTGAAGATAAACTCTCTGAGCAGATTTGGAATTTTCGACGTACACCAATTTTAGAGCGGTTTAGTATAACTTATTACTACGAAGCAAAGAGTTTTACTGATCAAAGAATAATAGAGTCTAATTTAAGGGAATATCATATTGATTGTCAAAATGACTCAGATTTAAAACAGAAAGATCCTATTCATGAGCTAGAAAATTACGTAGCAGTATTTTACCCAGGTATGGTCACTTGGCATGAACATCGCCACTTAAATCGCCCTTGGAAAAATTTTGAGCCCATTATTACAAAAAAATTGGACGTTTTTTCTACGAATCTTGTATATATATAATATCAATCACGCAATCAGACATGTCAATACTGACACAATCAGGCAGAGCAGCTATTGCTGCGAGCATAAAAGAGCAACCGATACATCTTGCTTGGGGATCTGGAGATTCTACCTGGGAAAGCAGCTACAAAGTTGAAAAAACTTTTGCAGCAGGCGGCAAGATAGGTTTAGATCACCACACTATTAAAGATGTAAAAGTTTGTACAGGGCAAACAATTTATCAGTCAAGCATAGATTATATAGTTGATAGTAGCTCAGGCACTATTGAGCGTGTAGAAAATGGTGCAATTATAGCAGATAGCGTAATCACTATAGAGTACACTCAAGACACACCACCGGAACTAATTACTTCTGCAACATTAATTAAGGAAGTTGGACGTCGTGTTGTTGATGAGATACTCTTCTGCAGCGGTGATGAGAATGGAGAGCTTTTGACTCCTTCTGGAAGGTTTAGGCCTTCTGATGTACCAACCAATAATCTTTTTCTCAAATTCACTTTCGATTTCACGGATGCAGCAAATCGAGTAATCAGAGAGCTAGGGGTTATGGTTGGTACTAAAGTAAAAAAAGAATTACCTGAAGGACAGAGATATTTTGAACCTCAAGATATAGAAGACCATGGAATCTTGCTGATTTTAGAACACACTGTACCACTTATCAGAACTGCTGCCACAAGAGAGACTTTTTCATTTGTTGTAACCTTTTAGAATAAAATGACTTTAAACACCTATTATAACCGCTTTAATCCTGACAAAGAATACGAAAAAAGCTTATTTCTTGCTGGAAGAGGTCTACAGTCTGCAGAATTAAACGAGACTCAGGAGTATGCTCTCTCTAAGCTTAAAGGCATAGGCGATGCAATATTTCGTGATGGTGATGTTATAATAGGAAGCAATTGTATTATAGATAGAGAAACTGGTAAAGTTACGCTTGAATCAGGAAAAATCTATCTTCGTGGAGCGGTTAGAAAAGTCGAAAAAGAAGAGTTTGTTATTCCACTGAGTACCACAGTGCGTATAGGTGTTTATTACGTAGAATCTACCATTACAGAACTTGAGGATGAAAACCTTCGTGATCCTGCTGTTGGTACACGTAACTATCAAGAAGTAGGGGCTGCAAGGCTTAAAGTTTCCACCACTTGGAGTTATCAAGCTGAGGGTGTGACTACTAATGCTTCAGGAGAATTTTATCCAATTTATAACATTGAAAATGGAGTATTGATAGAACATTCACCGCCACCACAAGCAAATATAGTAACTACTGCGCTTGCTCGTTATGACAAAGAGGCAAATGGTTCCTACGTTGTAAATGGCCTTGAAGTAATGTTCCTCCACAAAGAAGAAAAGGGAGAAGAAGGGGTAAAAAAAGGTAAAAAAGAAATATTTGTGATTAATGAGGGCAAAGCTCATGTTGATGGCTATGAGATTGAGCTACCTCACAGTATTCGTGTTTCTTTTGATGAAGATCCAGATATAAAAGCAGTTGAATCAGAACCACATACTTTTCAGCCAAATAGCCAAAGAGTAATGGAACTTAAAGTTAATGATTTTCCAATAAGTGAAATCAAAAAAGTAGATATCACTATTCAAAAAACCATTACTGTTACTCACGGTTCATATTCAGGAGCCACTGATCCAATACCTGACTCTGCGGTACTTGAAATTATTCAAATTAAACAAGGCAATGTTATTTATGAAAATAGTATAGACTATAAGTTAAATGCAGGAAATGTTGATTGGTCATTACCAGGTAAAGAGCCAGCTCCTGGAAGTAGTTATCAAATAACTTACCGCTGTCGTACTCATGTAAGCCCTGAAGATATAAGTGAACAGGGATGCAAAGTAAAAGGAGCAGTTGATAACAGCTTGGTTCTGATTGATTACACCTGGAAAATGCCCCGCTATGATTTAATTACTATCGATAGCAAAGGAGTAGTAAGGAGAATAAAAGGTATAGCTCACCCTTGGCGACCATCAATGCCTAAAGCACCTAGCGGACAACTTTTGCTCTGCTACATTCATCAGACATGGAAAAACGGAGAAAAAGAAGGGGTAAAAATAGTGAATAATGCTATTCATGCTGTACCGATGAATGAGCTTGAAGCAATGAAAAAAGGAATAAATGATCTTTATGCACTTGTTGCACAGGAGCGTTTACGCAATGATGCAAATTCAAGAGAACCTACCACCAAAAAAGGAGTATTTGTTGATTCATTCTTTGATGATGATATGCGTGATCAAGGAATTTCGCAGTCTGCAGCGATAGTAAACAAGGAATTAATTTTACCTATAGATGTGGAAATTATTGATGTTGAAAGAGGTAAAGAACCTCATTTGTTGCCGTATGAACTTGAGCCGGTACTAGAACAGCTCTTACAGACTAAAGGAGAAAGAATTAATCCGTATCAAGCTTTTGATCCAGTTCCGGCACAAATTACTCTAAATAAAAATATAGATCACTGGACGGAGGTTACCACGAATTGGAAAAGTCCAATAACCAGAGCATTTAATGTTAAAGAAACAACAGAGCTGATGTCAAGTACTTCATATGAAGCTGAATTTATGAGAGAAGCAGTACAGAATTTTGAAATTGAAGGTTTTGAGCCAGGTGAAAGGCTTAAGGAGGTAAAGTTTGATGGTGTTGTCATTCAGTCTACTGCATAAGAGGTAAAAAAATATGCTCACAACTAACAACCAGGGAAAATTAAAGGGAAAGATAAAAATCCCAGCAAATATTCCAGCAGGTACTAAATTAGTACAGTTTTATGGGGATAAAGGAAGCTATGGAGAAGCAACGTATACTGGTAAAAAAACAATTACCATAGAGGAAAGAAGAAGAGTTATCGCAGCAAGAAGAGTTGATCCTTTAGCGCAAACGTTTACTTTAAATGAAAGTAGGCACATAGGAGGTGTGGAGCTATGGTTTATAAATAAAGGCAAAAAACGTGTTGTTGTGCAGATTAGAGAAACAGCAGTGGGAATGCCCTCGCAGACTGTCATTGCTGAAAGTTATATTGAGCCAAAAGATATAAAGATAGATGGCACAGCAACACGTATCACTTGGTCGCCAGTGTTTTGCCATGCAGGAGAGGAGTATGCAATAGTTTTACTTACCGATGATTCAGAGACAACAGTCAAAATAGCAGAACTTGGCAAATATGATGCAGTAAATAGCCGTTGGGTAACAAGTCAGCCATATCAAGTAGGAGTATTACTTTCATCTAGCAATGCAAGCACCTGGACTCCACATCAAAATTTAGATTTAACGTTTCGACTACTAGCTGCAAAATTTAGCGAAAATTCTCACGTTATTGATCTTGGCAAAGTTACAGCAACCAATACTTCAGATTTAATTGTTTTGACAAACGTCGAAAAAGTAGCATTTGATACCAATGTAGAATTTATCTTAATAGATGAAGAGGGAAAAGAAAATTTTCTATCTGATAACTTGCCGCTCGCGCTGCGTGAAAGACTATCTGGAGAGTTAACAGTAAAGGCAAATTTAAAAGGGTCAAAAGAAAGAAGTCCTGTTCTCTATCCTGGGTTACAGCTAGTTCTAGGTAATCTTTCAGAGTCTGGAGATTATGTTACAAGAAGCATTACAGCAGGAGCTAACACTAAAATTACCATAACGTATGATGCGCTAATACCTGGCACTGCAGATGTAAAAGCATATGTAGAACAAAGCGCCAAAGGATGGCAATTAGTAAATTTAACATCAGGAAAACCAATAGGGGAAAATTGGGTAGAGAGAACTCATGTGCTATCAAACTTTAACGCCAATGAGACAAGGATAAAATTGGTTTTAAGTGGAACAGTTGTCTATCGGCCAAAAGTCAAAAATCTACGAATCATTGTCACGTAGCAGAATGTCAGATGATAAAACAAGCAGAGGATATCCTTTGCCACACCCAGAGAATATTGCAGTGGAAGATGTAGTACGTATTCGCAAAGCGATAGAAAAAATAGATGAAGATATGAGTGAGAGAGAAAATGAACTTAAGAGTAATTTTGAGCGGTTTAACTTTGAAACTTTTTTAAATTTTTGGGAATGAAAGAAGCAATATACCAAAGGATAAAGGATTTAGCAGCAAATAGCACACCTGATCAACTGGCATATCTTGCAAAATCGCTGGAGTTGATAGCAGATAAAAAAGCTATTGCTGACATTGTGCAGATGACTGAGGTAAAAGAGATAATTGATGCACTACAAAAGAGGCTTAAGGATTTAGCAGCAAATAGTACACCAGATCAGCTTGCATATCTTGCTAAAGCATTGGAATCAATAGTCGACAAAAGTGCAGTTTCTGAAATTGTACAGATGACTGATGGTAAGCTAAAAGAACTTCTTGATAGTGCAAAAAAACACCTAAATGATATAAACAGCAATAAAACAAACTCAATATCAGCAATAACTGCAGTAAAAACAGAGTCTGTTAATGAAATCAACAAGCTTAGGGATAATTCCTTAAATACTTTAAAAGCATCATCAGATTCACATATATCACTACTTGATACGAGAAAGAATGCCAATATTGCAGCAATAAATAGCATTAGTAATAGTCATAAAGATGGTCTTAAAGGTTTAGTAGAAGATTTTCGTG
The DNA here is from genome assembly GCF_964028365.1 of Wolbachia endosymbiont (group A) of Udea olivalis. Taxonomy (NCBI): domain Bacteria; kingdom Pseudomonadati; phylum Pseudomonadota; class Alphaproteobacteria; order Rickettsiales; family Anaplasmataceae; genus Wolbachia; species Wolbachia endosymbiont (group A) of Udea olivalis. The sequence goes on along the minus strand of NZ_OZ034773.1, from coordinate 287,419 downwards.
CTGTTAATAATGTACCATCTGGCTCATCAATTATTGGGGAAATAGAAACTCGTGATAACCAATTAAAAACATCCCTGATAAATGAGGTAAAAACTCGGGATGAACAGTTAAAAGTGTCTCTTATAAATGAAATAAGAAAGCGCAACATGGTTGAACCAGGGTCATTACCTTTCTTATTTGGTGTACTTGGCAGAAAAAATAATTATTTTGGCCACGGAACTTTTACGACAGAGCTTGGAAAGTGGAGTAGTGATATAACAAAAACTGACTATATGTTACAACTACTAGCAGGTAGCCATACGTACAATACAGATTACGTTAGTTTTTATCGGCCAAGACAACTAAGTTTTATAGAGGGAAGTAAAGGAACATTTATTTACGGAGAGTTATGCACAAAAAGTTTTTCTGGTAGTTATGATGAGATATACTATTACCCATATGCTGCACTTGGAGTAGTATTTATAAAAAATACAACGAATGTGAACATAAATAAAACAATAGAATTTGTTGGATCATCATACTCTAGTACGGAGTATGGGGGTGCAGGACTATTTGTGGGAACACCAGATAATACCAATTCTAATAAATCAAGAATTTCAAGAATAATATGGAAAAATGTTTACCAATACACGAGTTCTGATAGCAAGTTAGCTGGATCTGGTAATGTGGAAATTCCAGCAGGAAAAACAGTTGCAACATTACTTTACACATCATCTTACCTATGTTCCAGAATACAAGTCAGTCAAGGTATGCTTGCATCAAATTATGTATACAACTATGGTCAATTTATCCAGTGGGGAATACATAACATACGTAGCAATTTTCTAACCACAGGGCTTGAGGTGGATGTAGAGAGAACACTAAAGGCTTGGCAATGTCCAGGATTATCTGAAACTTATGAGCTCTGGAGGTAGCAAAGAATGCCAATTTATATTAGATTTGAAAATAACAAACAGATAGAAGTAACAGTACTTGAAAATAAGCCAACTGGGAATGATTGGTATGAAGCACCAAAGAATTTCGACTGGCAAAAAAGTTATTGTTTAACAGAAGGAGGAGAAATTGCTCAGTGTACTAGAGAAGATATACAAAAGGAGTTGCTGGATAATGCGAAGCTTTGTGCATTTGATAGTATGCGTTTTTATTATGATAGCTATATTAACCAATATGCAGGGAATTCTCACCAAAAAGCTAAATCTTATGAGATTCAAGCAGAAGCCGCAAAAAACATTCTAGCAGCACCAGAATCTATAAATAAAAAAGATGCAGCAATTATAGAGCCTTTAGCAAGAGTGAGAGGAATTTCAGTAGTAGAGATGGCAAAAATAATTCAAGAGAAGGCAAAAAAAGCAGTAAAAGAAATAATGAAATGTGAAGAATTGGAAGACATCGCCAAGAAGAAAATTAAAGAAGTCAAAAGTGAAGAAGAGCTACAGACTTTGCTCGATGATTTCAGGAAAAAAATGCAAGAAAGTTAAAAAGGGAAGAAATGCCAGAAGAATTTTTACACGGAGTAAAGGTTATTGAGGTAACCTCAGGAGCAAGATCAGTACGTACAGCTAAATCATCAGTGATAGGTGTAATTGGTACTGCCCCTGAAGCTGATGAGCAAAAATTTCCACTCAATAGTCCAGTATTAATAGCAGGAAGCTTAAAGGAAGCAGCAAAGCTTGGGAAAAGTGGAACACTACCTTCTGCAATAAACGGAATATTTTCCCAAATTGGTGCAACAGTAGTAGTTATTCGAATTGAAGAAAGTGAAGCTATTCAAAATATAATTGGTGGAGTTGATGAAGAGACTGGAAAATATCAGGGAATTCAAGCATTCCTCAGCAGTGAAAGCATAATACATGTTGCCCCAAGAATACTAATTGCACCTCAGTTTACTCATCAATTGCCTGAATCTGAAAATCCTAAAAACCCAGTAGTAGCAGCTTTGATAGGAGTAGCAGAAAAGCTAAGGGCAATAATAGTTGCAGATGGACCAAATACCAATGATGAAGAAGCCATAAAATGGAGAAAAAGTGTAGGTAGCTCAAGAGTTTACGTTGTTGACCCATGGGTTAAGGTGTTTATTGAAGGAAAAGAAGAAATTTTGCCGTCTAGCCCATTTGTAGCTGGTTTAATAGCGAAAGTAGATAGCGAACAAGGATTCTGGCACTCGCCTTCAAATAAAGAGATAAATGGTATTGTTGGCACAAGCAGGCCTATTGATTTTACGCTCGGTAATACAAATTGTAGAGCAAACCACTTAAATGAAAATGAAGTAACAACGATAATTCATCAAAATGGCTATAGGCTTTGGGGAAATAGAACATGTTCAAATGACTCAAAATGGACTTTTCTGTCAGTGAGAAGGACTGCAGATTTAATCAACAATAGTCTACTTCGAGCTCATTTATGGGCAGTTGATCGCAATATTACCAAAACTTATATAGATGATGTGATTGAGGGGGTAAATTCCTATCTGGCAAATTTAAAAGCGCAAGGGGCGATTATTAGCGGAAAGTGTTATGCAACTCCAGAGCTCAATACACCAACAAATATTGCAAGCGGAAAAGTGTCTTTTGATTTTGAGTTCACGCCACCATATCCAGCTGAACAGATTACTTTCAGGTCACACCTTGTGAGTGGCGCAATATTGTAAAAGGAGAAAGAGAGATGTTACCAAAGATCCTAAAGAATTTTAACGTATTTGTTGATGGTCGTGGTTATGCAGGAAAAATAGATGAAGTAACCTTGCCAAAACTTACCATAAAAACAGAAGAATACAGAGCTGGTGGTATGGATATTCCAATAAATATTGATATGGGCATGGAAAAGCTTGAAGCAGATTTCACTTTTTCTGAATATGACTCTGAGCTCTTTAGACTTTTCGGATTGATAAACAATAATGCTGTTTCTCTTACTTTAAGAGGAGGTTTACAGGGAAGTAGTGATGCCGAATCAGTAGTAATTAACTTAAGAGGGCTCTTTAAGGAACTTGATTTTGGTAACTGGAAGGCTGCTGAAAAAGCAACACTAAAATGTATAATTGCTGCCAACTATTATAAGCTTACCATTGATGGCAGAGAATTGATTGAAATTGATGCAGAAAACATGATTCGCAAGATCGATGGTGTTGATCAAATGGCTTCTATGCGCACAGCCTTAGGAATTTGAGTAAGAAGGTAAAGTAATGCAAAAAATTAAATTAACTGAACCAATAAAAATCGATGGGATTTTAGTTTCAGAGTTAACTCTACGCCGTCCAAAAGTGCGAGATCGTTTAGCTGTTGAACGTATGAGTAATAACGATGCAGAGAAGGAAGTAGCACTGATTGCAAATCTTGCAAGTATTTCAAGAGAAGCAGTAGAAGAGCTTGATCTTGCAGACTACAGTAAGATTCAAGGAGCATTACAAGGTTTTTTGTCTCAGCAGAAGACTTGAGGCTGAGCGTATTATCGCTTAGCTCAATGGTTGGTGGTGGAATCAATCAGTGGCTTGATATGGATATTGAAGAATTTATTACTTGGTTTGAAAGTAGCGGAAAATTATACAAATGAAAGCAATTTCTATAGTAATTGGAGCAACACTGCAAAGCAGTTTTAATAGTACGATAGCAGGTAGTACGAAGCAGCTTTCTCGTATTGGTAGTACGATAAAACAACTTGAATCATCAAGTAAATCAATATCCAAGTTTAAAGAGCTCAGCCACGATGCTCTGCTTGCTAGGCGTTCTTGGAATGAGCTAGAAATAAAAACAAAATCTCTGGCTAAACAGATAAAAAATGCAGAAGCACCAAGTAAGAGCCTGCAAAATGAATTTACAAAATCTAAAGCTGCAGCACTGAAAGCTAAAACAGCTTATTTACAAAAAAGAAGTGCTCTCCACCATTTACGCACGGAGTTCAGTAAAAGTGGTAGAGATATAAAATCTCTTATTGGAGACCAAGCTAAACTTGGCTCTTCTATTGAAAAGCTTAAAAATAACTATACGGCTTTAAATTCCGTAATGCAAAAACGTAAAGGAGTTTTAGCGCAAAGAGCAAATTTTAGAGCTCAAATGATGGATGCTGTAGCACTTGGCCTCACACTTGCTGCACCACTTAAGGCTGCAATTAGTTTTGAGAGTGCCATGGCTGATGTAAAGAAAGTTGTAAAGTTTGAAGATACAGATGTAAATGGCTTAACAAAACTTGGTGAAACATTAAAGGAAATGTCGCGTACAATTCCGCTATCTGCAGCAGAACTTGCGCAAATTACTGCAAGTGGTGGTCAACTTGGTATTAAAGCTAAAGATCTTACGACTTTTACAGACACTGTGGCCAAAATGGCAACTGCATTTGATATGTCAGCAGAAGAGGCAGGAGATGCTATTGCTAAACTTTCTAATATTTATCAAATTGAAATTGGTGAAATGGCAAATATTGGTGATGCAATAAATCATATTTCTGATAACACTGCAGCAAAAGCTAAAGACATTATTCCTGCGCTAAACAGAATCGGTGGTACAGCAAGGCAATTTGGTTTAACTGCAGTAGAAGCAGGAGCTTTAGCAAGTAGCTTCATTAGCCTAGGTAAAACTCCTGAAAAAGCAGGTACAGCAATTAATGCAATGCTCAGTAAGTTGCAAACAGCAAGTAAGCAAGGTGGCAATTTTCAAAAAGCTTTTCAGCAGCTAAAAATAAATGCTAAGGAATTTGAAAAAGCAATTGGCAAGAATGCACAAGGCACATTAGTTAAGTTTTTAGAAACAGTTGCAAAATTAGGTAAGCAAGAGCGTTCTAGTGTTCTCTTTGATCTCTTTGGCCTTGAATATCAAGATGATATAGCACTACTCATTGGTAGTCTTGATGAGTACAAAAAATCTTTACGATTAATAAACGAGGAATATAAGGGCTCAATGCAAAGGGAGTTTGAAAACAGAGCAAATACTACAGCAAATAACCTTCAGTTACTTAAAAACTCAATGGCAGAAGTGGGAATGAATCTTGGTTCTGTATTATTACCACCTTTAAATTTTACTGTTAATCTTCTGAAGTCAGCAACTACACAAGTAGCACTTTATGCCAAGGAGTATCCAGTATTGACTACAGTGATCATGAGCATGATTACTGCGTTGATTAGCATTAAAATAGCAGCCATATCTCTTGGATATGCTTGGACTTTTGTAAAAGGTTCCTTATTGGCTCTTTTATCTACTTGGAAAGTGTTTGGATCTGTTATTACTTTGGTAAAAATAGGTCTTTATTCTACTTCTGCAGTTTTTCCAGCAATTATTGCTGGATTTAAAGCATTAACAATTGCTGTGATGAGCAACCCTATGGGGCTGATTATTGGTGGTATTGCTGTTGCTGCAACTTTGATAATTACCAAATGGCAAGCAGTAAAGAACTTTTTTGTTACTATCTGGGAATCAGTGAAAATTGTATGGAAGTCTTTTTCTGATTGGGTAGGAAAATTTTGGAATAATATTACTCAGCCCTTTAGAACAATCAGTAATCTGTGGAATAAAAGAAATGAGTCTAAACTAGAAGTTAAGTCTGTAAATAACGTTATAAGTGATTCTCTTAAGTACCCCATTGCAGCACACAGTAAAGCTATAGAGAATAAAACTCAAAATAATCACTTCAGTATTAATATTCATTCAACTCCTGGGCAAGATACACGTAGCATTGCTGATGAAGTAATGGAGCGAATTAGAGAGCAATTTAGTGGCGCACTTTACGATATAAATTAAATTATGTTATCTCTTGGTCCATATAGATTTTCATTAATTGAGCAAGGCTTTACACGCAGAAGTGAATATCGCTGGCCTGCACTTGAGCGTATTGGAGAAAAGCCGTTGCTTCAAAGTATTGGTCCTGGAGAGGATATTGTTGAGCTTGCAGGGGTAATCTATTCAGGAGGGCTGAAGCAAATAAATAATATGCGAAATTCATCAAACCCTTTCTTACTCATTGATGGCCAAGGTAACATTTTAGGCCATTTTGTTATCGTGAAAATAGAAGAAACGCAGAAATATTTTTTTCCAAATGGTGAACCAAGAAAGATTGAGTTTCACTTAAGTTTGAAGCACTACGATAACGTGTTGTTAGATGGATCACTAAATAATCCCGTTGACAATATACAACTTGATGATGATGTACTACAAAACTAAAGAAAATGATATGTTAGATTTGATCTGTTGGAAGCACTATGGATTCAGCTCAGAAGCAGTTGAGGTTGTGTTAAGAGCTAATCCTGGACTTGCAGAGTATGAACTTCTTCCTGCAGGATTAATTATTAAATTGCCTGTCATTCAAAGAACGATACAAAAGCAAGTAGTAAAACTATGGGATTAAAATGACACCAGACTTTAGTATTTCAGTAGAAGGCATTTCCATCACTGAGTTGATAAAAAGTCGGTTAGTATCAATGCATATTACTGATGAAGCTGGAGTAATAAGTGATACTGCTGTAATTCATCTTGATGACCGTGATTCATTATTTGAGATTCCTAGAACTGGAGCAAAGCTGAATATTTTGCTTGGATATAAGGAAACTGGCATTATGCCGATGGGAGATTACATAGTAAATGAAATTACGATACAAGGTCCACCACAAGCACTAAAGATTAAAAGTCATGCAGCAGATTTGAAACAGTCTTTAAAGGAACAAGTATTTAATGAGTGGCATCAAATTACTTTAAATGATTTGGTGGAAAAAATTGCAGGTAACCATGGCTATAAAGCTAAAGTTGCTGCAGAGTTTGCAAATATCATGATATCACATATTGATCAGGCTGCAGAGAGCGATATGCATTTTTTGACCAGGCTTGCTCAAATTTATGGAGCAATAGCAAAACCTGCTGGAGGATATTTACTTTTTGTTTCAAAAGGGAAAGCAAAATCAGTTACCGGAAAAACTTTAAGCACTATTACTTTAACACCTAGAGATATTACAAGTTGGCAAGTAAGATTTAATGAGCGTAATCAATATGGCTCGGTTATTGCCTATTGGTATGATTATGAGAAAGCAGAGACGATGACGGAAAAAATGGGTAATCAGGAACCAAGCTATATTCTACGAGATATTTATGCAAATAGTGATTTGGCGCAAAGTGCAGCATCTGCAAAATTAAATCAGCTGATGAGTGGTGCAGCAACACTAAATATCACAATGCCAGGGAGTCCTGAATTATTTGCCGAAGCAAAGATCAACCTTTTGGGGTTTCACAAGGGAGTTTATGGTGAATGGATAATAAATAAGGCTGAGCATGTGATTGATAACCTGGGTTATCGTACTATCATCACAGCTGCTATGGGAATAATTGATAGTGAGAAAGTAAATTGATAATTTCCTCATAAATATCTTCTTTATTATTGTTTAATTCCTCTACAGCAAGATCTAAAGGAGTTTTTTTATCTTTGTTTTTAGCAAGAGGATTTGCTCCATTTTGCAGTAGAAATTTAGCAATTCCCAGATGTCCTTTTCGTGCAGCATAGTGCAAAGCTGTCCAGCTAAAAGCGTCAGTAGTATTTACATCAATGCCCTCTTCAATTAGAAATTTTACAACTTCTAAACAATCTCCGCTTGTGGCATAGTGTAATGATGTTGCACCAAAATAATAGGTATCATTGATATTTACTGTGTTTTTTACTAAGGATTTTACGTTATCCAAATTGCAACTTTCAGCTGCAATGCGTAATGCTATTCTATCCTCACTAGTTGTTTTACTTTTTATTGGTATGTTTTTTGAAGGTTTAAAGTGCTGAAACAAAAAGATAGCACATATTATTGGTATTATCGAGTTTATTAATAACTTTCCAAGAAGGCTAGATTTCATGTCTCTTATATTATTTGCATCGCTTGTTTAGTGCAATCAATTAACTTTATTTTAGAAAAGATTTTTTGGACGTAATTTTGATGAATCTTGTATATATCAATACGCAGCTATTTGTGCAAGAGAACTTTAAGATGAAAAACCAAAGTACAGGAAAGATCCCTGTAGCAGTAATTGCTACTATGGTGATACAAACAATAGCATTTATCTGGTGGCTGGCAAAACTCGATTTAAGAGTGCATATGCATGATAAATTTATAGAGCAAAATCAAAGGACTACAGAAATCATCTATCGCCTTGAAGAAAGGGTCAAAAACCTTGCTGAGGAAGTTAATGAACTTGAGCAGAGACAAAAATAAAAAAGTGGCAAAGTATATTTTATCTGTTGATGGAGGTGGAATCAGAGGAATAATTCCTGCCATTATTCTAGCAGAAATTGAATCTAGAACAAAAAAGCCAATTTCTCAAATTTTTGACTTAATGGCAGGAACCTCAACCGGTGGGATTATTGTTGCTGGACTTTGTAAAAGCAATAAACCTCAATACTCTGCCAATGATTTAGTTGGACTTTACCAAGAGTATGGAGCTTATATCTTTCAATCATCATTTTGGAGAAAATCAATTGCTTCTTGGCTGAGTGGTTCTCAGTACTCGTATAGAAATATGGAATTTATTCTCAACAAATACTTTGGTGAAAGTACTATGGCCGATGTTGCGAGTAATCTACTGCTCACCAGTTATGACATTCACAATAGTTGTGAATTTTTCTTCAAAAGTTGGAAAGAAAAAAACATTAAGTTGAAAGATGCACTCAGAGCTACAACAGCTGCTCCAACGTACTTCACACCAAAACGTCTGAAAATTAGCCAAACAGAGAGAGTGTTGATAGATGGCGGAGTGTTTGCCAATAATCCAGCGGCTTGTGCATATGCAAGTGCTAAGAGGTTATTTCGAAATGATGAGATTATACTGCTATCAATAGGCACTGGTGGAACAGATAGAAGTATAAAGTATGCTAACTCAAGGAGATTTGGCAAAATAGGGTGGATCAAGCCACTATTGAATGTGATGTTTGCTTCTGGATTGGATTGCGTTGATTATCAACTAGAACAAGTAATAGATGATAAATACATAAGAATACAATCGCAATTGAAAGTAGCATCGACTGAGATGGACAATATTACACTCAAAAATATCAAATTTCTTCAGCAAGAGGCAAGTAAAATGATAGAGGATAACCAGAAAGTGATAGACAAATTCTGCAAGCAAAATCGAAAACTATAACTGAGCTAGAAAAACAAAATAAGCGAGTTTCTAGTATCTACTTTAATAAATTTACTAAAATATTTTTTTAATATTATATATTGAATACAGAAGCACAAGAATTTCATCCAGTAATGCAGATAATTAATTATGTAATCACCTTTGTTGGTATTTTAATATATTGTGTAGAAATCAGTAAACTAATGTTGCTTTTAATTCAGGTTAAGTTTTGGAAGCATGATTTTCAAGTTCCTCAATAGATAAATCTGTTATTTTAGAAATAGCATTAACAGAAACGTCCAACATAAGTAGATTATTTGCAACCTTTATTGACTCTGCTTTGTAAATCAGGAATGTTGCACCAAATGTTGACATTAAACTTTATGATATGAGGTATCTTTGATGTTTTTACGCTACTAAATTCATGATATCCATCTCTTGGCGATTTAAGCCTATTTTTAGAGTATTTATAAAAAGACGATAAGACCCTTCTACATCTAAAGCCTAAAATGCAATTCTCAGATGATCTCTGACAGACGTTTTTTTCATCAACACATTCAAAACAATAAAAAGATTGAATATTTCTTCACAATTGTGTATAATTATTAATGCTTTGGTGCACGTAACGATTATACTTTAAAAAAAATATTGGCTACTGAGAAGAATGAAGACATCATCATCAGCGAAAAAAAAGGGCAAAAAACAGAGAAAATTGATGTAACTACTTAAGGAAGGTGTCTCTATTGCAGCTGAGACAGCTGATCACTCATGATCAAATAAAAAAGTTATAAGCACACAGATTGGATTACAGTATCTTTTTTAAGAAGAAGATTTATCTTGCTTAAAAACTTGTAGATACTATATTTTACATAAATTCTTCATGCGAGGCCTTTATGTTTACTAATAGAATATCTAATAATCTGGATCAGCTACAATTTTTTGTAGAGTTTTTAAATGAAAATTATGAAACTCAGAAACATCTTAGTCTTACACCACTACATTTAGCAGCAGGAAATGGTCAGTTGGATTTAGTCAACACTTTATTAGGAGAGGGTTTAGATATTAACTCAGAGATTAAATACGATGGCTTTACGCCACTGTATTTTGCAATTGCAAAAAATCGCTTAGAGATGGTTAACTTTCTTATTGCTCATGGAGCAGATGTAAACCATAAGACCATTCTAGGCTTTACACCTTTAAGTTTTGCATCCCAGCAAGGATATTTAGATATAGTCAACACCTTGATTGCAAATGGAGCAGATCTTAGTACTAAAACAGATAAACTTAATACACCTTTACACCTAGCAGCAGAGAATGGTCATCTAGATATAGTAAATGTTTTTATTGAAAAGGGATTAGATGTTAATGCTGTAAATAATGATCGAGCAAGACCTTTGCATTCTGCAGTACAAAATGGTAACCTCGAAGTAGTTAAAGCTCTTATTTCACAAGGGTCTAATATTAACGCTGGATCTTCAGGCATAGGTAATCGTAAAGTTGATGCAAACATTACACCCTTACATCTGGGAACACAAACTGGTAGGTTAGATATAGTTAAAGTTCTGCTTGAAGCGGGAGCAAACGTTAATGCAAAAACAGATGATAAGATTACACCTCTACATTTAGCGTCTCAAAATGGCTTTTTAGAGTTAGTAGACATTTTACTAAAAGCAAAATCTAATGTTAATGCTAAGGATTATGAGAATCTTACACCTCTGCATTTAGCAGCAGAACGTAATCACTTTGGAGTAGTTAAGTCTCTTCTTCTCGTAAAGGGAATTGATGTTAATGCTAAGGACCACGATAATTCCACAGCTTTACATATAGGATCTCAGAATGGTCACTTAGAAGTAGTGAAGATACTAATAGAGAAAAAAGCCAATGTTAATGCTAAAAAAAACGAAGGTTTTACACCTTTGCATCTAGCAATTCAGCAAAGTCATTTCGAGGTGAGTGATTTTTTAATTAAAAATGGAGCAAACATTAACACCGTGGATGATCAGAATTGGACTCCTTTACATAATGCAGCATATAATGGTTTTTCTTTAAAAATAGTAGAGAGCTTAATTGCAAAAGGAGCAAATATAAATGCAAAGATGGATGATGGTAGAAGAGCTCTACATTTGGCAGCAGAACATAATCACTTGGAAATAATGAATTTCTTGATTGAAAATGGAGCAGATATTAATGCTCTAGATAACAGAAGTTGGACTCCTCTACATTGTGCAGCATATGATGGTAATTTAGAAGTTGCTAAATCTTTGCTTGATAAAGGAGCAGACATTAATGCTAAAACAGTTAAAAGTACTACACCTCTACACTTTGCAGTAGACCATGATCATTTAGAGGTGGTTGAATTGCTCTTAGAAAAGGAAGCAGATATTAATGCTTTAGATCACACAAATTGGACTCCTTTACATTTTGCAGCAGAAAAAGGTTATGATCAGATAGCAACCGTTCTATTGAAACATGGTGCTGATGTAAATGTAAAAGAAAATCAAAATAAAGGCACAGCCCTACATCTTGCAGCTCAATATGGTCATCCTAAGGTAGTTAAAACTCTTATTATAAATGGAGCGGATGTTAATGCAAAAATGGATAAAAATGCTACGCCTTTACACTTAGGGGCACAAATTGGTAATTTAGATATAGTTAGGTCTCTACTTATGAGCGGAGCATACTTTAATGCTAGAGCTGAAGGAGGTAGATATGTTTTACCATTACACTTTGCGGAAAGAAGAGGAAACCCAGAAGTAATAAAATTACTAAAATTGGTTGAGAAGTTATTTAAGGCTATAGAAGATAATAATTATTTAGGAATTGAGAGTTCCATTAGAGATGGAGCAATCATTGATTCGAAGAACGTGGATGGAAGAACGCCATTACATTATGCTGTTAATAATGGGCACATAAAAGTTGTAAATATCTTGCTAGCAAATGGAGCTGATGCTACTCAAGTTACTAACAAGGGTAATACACCATTACACACTGCTGCTTCCAAAGGTCATAAAGAAATTATTGAAGCTTTGTTACAACGTGTAAGCCACAATAAATTGAGTGATTTTATTAATGCTAAAACTACTTCTAGTGGTACTACATCACTTCATGTTGCAGCTAAAGGTGGCTCCTTGGAAGTTGTAAAATCTTTATTAAAACATGGTGCAATTTATAACATCAAGAATAAAGAAGGTAAAGCACCACTTGATCTTTCTCGAGACCAAAATATTACTAACCTATTGAAATTAGTAGAAGAGCTGTTTGAGAATGCAAAAAATGGTAATGTTGAAATTATCAGTAAGCTGAAAGCAATAAAACCTGATGAGCGCGTAGCTGTAACAAATGCTCGTAATGATCAAGACAAGTCATTAATCCAGGTTGCAGTAATCAATAAACACTCAAACCTTGCAAGTAGATTATTAGAAATATTAAAAAGTCCAGATCAGAGTTTACAAGATGTCAGCGTAGAAAATCGAGTAAAGAGTTTAAAGTTATAGCTCTCTTAAATGAAACTCTAATGAGGGTGCCAAGATCTAGAAAATATACAAAAATTTTGTTACAAAATAGTGAAATTTAGGAGGATTTTAAAAATATGCTAAATAATAATATTAACAAAGAATTAGAAAAAGCAGTCTATGAACGAAACTTAGAAAAAGTTAAAGCTCTTTTGTCTGCAGGTGCTAATGCTAACCTTAGAGTAGAAAGGAATAGAGATACGTTACTTCATACTACTAGTAGTGTAGAAATTACTAAAGAGCTTTTGTTAGGTGGTGCCGAAGTCAATTCAAGAAACATGTATAGTGAAACTCCACTACATTCTGCTATAACACTGGGGAAGGAATTAGAATTAGTTAGAGAACTTCTGAAACATGGTGCTGATGTAAATGCAACAAACCGTAAAGGCAATACTGCACTGAACCATGCTGTAAAAAAAAGTGGTAAAAATCTGGAAGTAGTTAAAGAACTATTAGAATATGGAGCTGATATTAATATAAGAAATCGTGAACGACGGCTTTATGATAATTGTTCCACATCTTTAGATAACGCTGTAAGTGATCTAGCATGCGCTAAATTGTTGATTAAATTTACTTTAGTAAGGAACTTCAATAAGGATTACGGAAAAATTATTGACTTATCTCCTTATAAAGGATGCAGTAATTACAGTAAATTATCAAGTTATCTAGATGACTGTGTTTGTGAAATTCTTCAAATGAAAACAGATGAAATAAAAGATAGCCTTCCACTATATGAATTTGTTACAAATAACTTCAACATACATGTACTATATAATAATCAATTATCTGTAAGACTAGCAAAAATTGATTATTCCATACGCTATCCTATATATAATGATATCATATTAGATAAGGTAAAACCTTTTTTAGAAAGAGCAGATTTGTTAAATAAGTTAAGTAAGATACAATTTTATACTAAATTAGATGTGGCAGATCAAGATGCCAAAGAAAAGAAAATTATTCTGGATCATGATTCTACATATAATATAACTGAATATCTATCTAATGATAACTTGTTAAACTTTATAGTAGCGTTTGATGATTCCAATAAACGTACTTTTCAATCTTTAAGTTCCTTAAATAATCTCGTAGAGCCTGGTACAAGACTTTATGAAACTTCTATAAGTAATGATACCAAACGTGCAAGATTAGAATAAATACATTTTTTGTCAGTACTAGAGTTTTTTATGAACAACAATTAGTCGTATGGTTCCAGAGAGGTGATACATAAGAGATTGCTATAATGCCAAAACACTAAACTTAGTGCTTTTTTATGTAAGTTGATCATCATTTCTCTTTGTTGTTTTCAAACGGGTTATTATTAGTAGGTGTTACTAATAATTTAAACAACCAACACATTTCCCACACCCAAAATCAAATGTTGTGAAGGCTTTTCGTCCTGAAATTGCAGGATTAGTAGATATTCTCTCAAAAATATTTTATTAACAAAAGATGCTATTTTAATTTTTGCCATATTAAGTAAACTTTGCTATTCTAATACTGGTGTAAATATATCTCAGAGAGGGTTTATGCATGTACCTAAACAACAAACCAGTTTTTATCAAGAAGATAAACAGTTTTTATCACGTTCTTACACATCAAAAGAGGAGTTTATTAGAGAATATAAAAAGCTCTACCGCAGAAAAGCAAAAGCTGAAGAACTTTATCTCCTGGTTTTAACTGAACTCGAAGAGGCAATATCAGATGGTAATGTCGACAGCTTAAAAAAATTAAGCAATTTTATTGATTACATAAGTGATGCAGAAGATCAAGTAACTTTGAGAGACTATTATGATAATGCTAACAATCCTGTTAAGAGTACTAACTTAGTTATCTTAGCTTGTAAACACAATAAGGTAAAGATTTTAGAATACCTACTTGGCAATAATAGTAAAATTCTCAGTAATTTATCTGTTGGCATCAGAGAAACTACTATATTACCAGATGATGAGGATGAAACATGCCATAATGCGTTTTATTATGCTATACGTTCAGGTAATGTTGAACTTCTTGATACACTCATTAATAAATGGCCAGGTAATTATTTTGCTGTTCATTTCAGGGAATTAGATGAAATTCTTTCACGAGCTTATGAGGAATTAAAACTAAAGAACGTATTCTTGTCAGAAGAGATAGAAATTTTTGTTGAAAATAAGTTGATAAACCTCCGTTTTTTCTCTAGTGCTTCTGGACAAGATCAGAATGTGAAGAGTTATCTTAATAACATAAGAGAGCGGATTGAGTTAGTACTTCAAAATATTAGCCTGTTAAAGGCAGAGTATTCAAACACAGAAAAAGTAGATGAAAAGTTTTTATTCATAGCAAAATTTATTGCACAAAATATTCATATATTAAAGCGGCAGTTGAAATCAACCTACGATAGACTACCTTGGGAAGAAATGGAATTTTGTTTGATCAGTTTTGTTTCTTCTCACATAAAACGACAGGAAATGAATCTATTCTATAATGCCACATTGAATAAAAGTAAAATACTAGACCACTTGGAAAATTTTGCAAAGAAACTTAAAGAAGAAAAAGATATTATAGAAGGTGTGGACATTGGTAAATTTGCTGATCTCCCGAAGTTAAAACGTGAGAGGGTTGTTGCAGAGATCGTTAGCAATTATCCTCAATTTGGAGAGTTGTATAGCGATTATCAACAAATTAGGGATATTCATTCTTTAGAGAAAATAAGTGATTATATAAAGTTGGCATTATCAGCTAATCCTAAAGAAAGGGAAGGACAGTTAATTATTACAAGGGTTTTACAGGTTATTGGTGAATATTTAAAAAACACTCTAGAATCTCCCAAGTTATCTAGCACTACAAGCGAGCTTCTTCTACTATCATTACCAAAGAACACAAGAGAAGTCATTATAGATTTACGTAACTCACTATCACATGCTTACTCGCTCTCTAAAAGAACAGAGATTGAGGAAAATACAGATGTTAACTTTTTTATTGGTGTTCAAAATGATACTAAAAGAATCGATAATGTAATTACTGATATTCTTTACAATAACAAGATTAAAATAGTCATAATATTGCTAAAGAAAATTACCAGTAGTGAAAACTTAGACGAGATAAAAGAAGTTGCTGGAATATTTAGTAACGTTGAATTAGATGAAATGATTACAGAGAGTTTTAAAGTGATGGAACATGATAAGCTTGAAAAACTCATAAAAGAATTAAGCAATAATATAACTGAAAAGACGAATTATGAAAAGGAGCTGTTTAATAAAATTGATAACATAATCAATTTTGCAAAAACTAAATCAAAAAATATCAGAACTGATTATGTTACGGCGTTTATATCATTAAAGAGCTTAGATGTTGGTTTGAATGACAATAAGATTGACCATAATGTTATTAGAGGAATAAAATTCTTTGCTAATAAAACACTAGAGAATATTCCTTCCCAAATAGAGTCTCACAATCTTAAAGAAATAGCCGAACTATCAATGAAAATTTCTCATAGTGTTAGGTCAAGAATACAGGATGACAACCTTGATAAAGTAAATAGATTAACTTGTGAGATTTTTTACATTGCTGAACTTGGAACAGGTGACCTTAAATGGATTGAGGAATTAAGAAACAAGTTGAATGAGAAAGGTTCGTTTATTCCTATACATAAACAAAGGAAGGCTTACAACATAACAGAAGAAAAATACAATAACCAGCTTGAACTGAAGTTATCTGAACTGAAAAGTATTTTGAGGAATAACGCATTAAGTGGCAAGTTAACTGAAAAGCTTCCTTCCTACAAGAGGAATAAAAAGTTGCAAGCAGTAGTAGAAATGCTTGTTCTGGATATAATGTCAATTTTAGGTAGATCAGAGAAGCATCTAGAAAACAATCTACTTTTTTTAGATGATAACACTCCTTTATTAACTGGAAAATGTTTGCGTAATCATTTAGCACACGATAATACCTTAGTTGATGTATTGTTATCTGATCCCTCAATAGCAGTTATCTTGAACGCTAAAAAACTTATTTCAGAAAATGTAATAAAAAGTAAGAAGAAAATTGGCAAGTCGGTAAGAGATGATCCTTCCAAGCTGAAAGATAAATACGATCAAAACCTTATCACTATTACTAATCAGGAAAAAATGTTTGCTGCGTTGGAAGAAGGAAATCTTGAAGACTTAAAGAGTTATCTCAAAAAAGGAGCAGACATCAATGCTAGAAGTATTAACTCATGGACTACATTACATTTTGCTGCTAAGGGACCTAGTCTTGAAATTATAAAATTTGTTCTTAATCAAAATTTAGACGTTAATGTTAAAGATATTAATGGTCAAAGCCCACTACATATTGCTGCTGCATATGGAAGGAAAAATATTGTGGAATTTTTTATAGGAAAAACAGGTGTATATGTTGATGATCTAGATAATAGTGGCAAAACATCACTACATATTGCAGCTAAAAATGGTCACAAAGATGCTGTTGAAATTCTACTAAAAAATAATGCTAATACTAATACCAAAGATATAGCTGGTTTTTCACCTTTACACTATGCAATAAAAAACAATCATATTGATGTTGCTAAGATTATGCTGGAAAAAGAAGCGAATGTTGACATCAACGAAACTATGGGTGGCTTTACTTCACTACATATAGCTGCAGAAAGTGGTTATCTAGGGCTAGTTAATTTTTTACTGAAAAATGAGGCAAATGTTAATGCAAGAAACGATAAGGAGGGAATACCATTACATACAGCAGCACTAAATGGCCACCTAGAAGTAGTGAATGCTTTAATTCTCAAAGGAGCCGATGTTAACTCCAGAGTTATAGATGGTTGTACACCATTACACTATGCAATAGAAAACGGTCATGAAAAGATAGCTAATATTTTATTGAAGCATGGAGCTAATGTTAATGTTGTTGACAAAACCTATAATAACACACCTTTGCACTACGCAGCAAAAGATGGACATGAGAAAATTGTTAAGGCTTTACTGACAAATAAGGCAAATGCTAGTATTGCCACTGTGGAAGGTATAACCCCACTACATTTTGCAGTGCAGAGTGGCCACTTGAAGATAGTTGTTGCTCTTCTCGAGCATGGGGTTAACATTCGCGCTAAAGATAAAAATAATGCTACGCCATTACACTATGCAGCAGAGAGTGGTCATAAGGCAGTTGCTGAGCTTTTAATAAAAAATGGAGTAGAAATCAATGATAAAGCCAATAATAATCTAACACCATTACATGTAGCTGCTCTGAAAGGTCACAAAGATATTATTGAACTCCTAATAAGAAATAAAGCTGAAGTTAGAGCTCAAGATATTAAGGGTAGTACACCATTACATGCAGCTGCGATGAATGGTAGCAAAGATATTATTGATCTTCTAATAAAAAATAAAGCTGAAGTTGATGCTAGAACTAATGATGGCATGACGCCATTGCATGTAGCTGCTCTAAGTGGACATAAAGACGCTATTGCTTTTCTAATCAAAAGTAAAGCTGAAGTCAATACTAGTGCTAATTATGGCCTTACACCTTTACATGCAGCTATTGTGGGAGGTCACAAAGATATTGTGAATCTTTTAATAAAAAATAAAGCTAAAGTTAACACAGAAGGTATTGCAGGTAGTACACCATTACATGTAGCTGTGGAAGGAGGTCATAAGGAAATCGTTGGAATTTTGGTAGCAAATAGAGCCAGTGTTAATGTTAAGAGTAACAACCTAACACCATTGCTTTCTGCTATTAAGCATAATCATAAGGAGATCGTTGAAGTTCTTGTAGAAAATGGAGCTAGTGTTAATGCAGAAGGTGGTGAACCTTTATCATTAGCAGTACTCGCTGGTTATAGGGATATTGTAGAGATTTTGCTAAAAGACAAGGCCCATATTGATATAAAAGGTCCTGAAGATGCTACACTATTACATTTGGCTGCTAAAAGAGGACATAAGGGGATAGTAAATGCTCTGATAGAAAGGGGAGCCAATGTTGATGCTATGACTATTAATAGTATAACACCATTATATCTTGCGGCACAAGAAGGCCATGAAGAAATTGCTGAAGTTTTGATAGCAAACAAGGCTAATGTTAACTTTGTAAATGTTGAAGGTACTCCACTACATATAGCTGCAGGACACGGCCATGTTAATGTTGTTGAAGTCCTATTAAGTAATGGAGCAAAAGTTAATGTTAAGGATAATAAGAGCAGAACACCTTTAGAATTAGCAGTTGCACATGGTCATTTGCAAGTGGTTAAAATGTTACTGCAGTATAAAAAAGTAGATATGAATGCTAAAGGCAATGATGATTGGACTATACTGCACATTGCTTCACAGGAAAGTAACTTGGAAATGGTAAAATGTCTAGTAGATGAAGGGTCTAATATTAATGCTAAAAATGCCTCTGGATCAAAGCCTATACACATTGCAGCTAGAGAAGGTTATAAAGATACCGTAGAGTTTTTCCTTAGCAAGGGGTTGAGTATTAATGAGCTTGGTACAGCTAACCAGACATTACTACACTATGCTGCAATGAAAGGTCGGTTAGAAGTTGTAAAGTATTTGATAGCACAAGGTGCTGACGTTAATGCTAAAGATACTAATGGCTTAACCCCTATGCATATTGCTGCTAATTTTGGTTATAAAGACGTTATTGAAGTTTTATTAAAAAATGGTGCAGTTTATAACGCTGTTGACAAGCTTTGTAGAAGACCATTAGAAATGACTAACGATAAAGACGTTATCAATCTATTAGCATCAACTGAGAAATTATTTGAGGCTGTAAAACGTAATAGCTCTTCAGAGGTTGAGAATTACATTAAAGCAGGAGCGTTTGTTAATGCCAAAAATGCTGATAGTGTAACACCATTATATTATGCTGCATGGAAGGGCTATGATGGAGTTGTCAATATTCTATTACAAAATAAAGCTAATCCTAATGTGGTTGGTAACAAGGGGTTTACTCCTCTGCATTATGCTGCTAAGTTCTCTCACTTAAAAGTTGTAAAGGCCCTATTATCTAATGGTGCAGTATACAATGCTGTCTCTGACAGTGGGAAAACACCATCAGATTTTACTGTGGATAAAAGTATAACTAGCTTATTTAAACTAGTCAGTGAATCATTTAAAAAGGTTAAAGATGGTAATGCTCAAGTTATTAATGACCTAAATAAGATAAAGGATATTGATACAGTAAAAGCAGTGATGAGTGCTCGTAATAGAGAGAACAAAACGTTAGTAGTTGCTGCAGTACATAGTAACTTTTCAAAAGTCGAGCAGTTGAAGCAGATATCGCAAAGTGACGTATCCGCTCAGATTGATACAGCTTTAGTGCTCTTGAATCAAGGCAATTACCAAAAAGCCTTAAGTATTTTCAGAAGCGCATTTGAAAGAAGAAAAGAAATACTAGGACCAGACAATCCTGGTACTTTAGATATTCAGACATATATAGCCAAAGTGCTATATAAGCAAGGAATTTACCAAGAAGCTTTAAATATGCTTAAAGAGATTTTTCAGAAACAAAAAGAAATGCTGGGTTTAAACGATAAGGATACTTTAAGTACAAGAAGTACAATCGCTTTAGTGCTGCATAGACAGGGGAAAGATGAAGAAGCTTTTAATATTTATCAAGAAGTCTATCAGAGACAAAAGGAAATACTAGGGTCAAATCATTCAGATACCTTAAATACTCAGTTTCACATGGCATTAGTATTAGATAAACAGGGAAAATATGAAGAAGCGTTAAATATCAATAGGGCAGTTTTTGAAAAGAGGAAAGAAACACTAGGTACACATGATCTAGCCACTGTGAGTGCCAAAAATAATATAGCAATGGTACTAGCTAACCAAGGTAAATACGAAGAGTCCTTAAAAATCTATAAAGAGGTTTTTGAAAAGAAGAAAATAATTTTAGGTATTAATCATGCTGATACCTTGAGAACGTTACATAACATTGCTGGGGTACTCTTCAATCAAAATAAATATCATGAAGCCTTGAAAGCTTTTCAAGAGGTTTTAAATATCCAGAAAAAAGCTTTACAACAAAATCACCCAGAAACCTTGAATACTCAATACAACATAGCAAATGTACTTTTTGCTCAAGGGAAATGGATCAGCGCACTTAAAGTCTACAGAGAAAGTTTAGATCAAAGAAAAGCTGTTTTTGGACCAAGTCATCCGAGTGTTTTAGATATTTTAAAAAAGATAGAGATGATTAATTTTAGATTTAAGCTTGAGGGTAGCGAAGCATCAGAGGTTCTCCAGCATCTGCAGAAAGATATCAACATTGCTGCTAGTAAAGGTGATATACGAACTGTTCAGCGTCTGTTAAAAGATGGAGCTGATGCCAACGATAAAGATATTGATGGAAGAACACCGTTGCATTACGCTGTTAGCAATGGACACATAGATATTGTAAACATCTTACTAACAAATGGAGCTAACGTTAGTCAAGTTACTAATAAAGGTAATACACCATTACACACTGCTACTTCCAAATGTTACAAAGAAATTGTTGAGGTTCTGTTACAACATATCAGTCGTGATAAATTAAATGACTTTGTTAATGCTAAAACTACTTCTAGTGGTACTACATCACTTCATGTTGCAGCTAAAGGTGGCTCCTTGGAAGTTGTAAAATCTTTATTAAAACATGGTGCAATTTATAAAATTGAGAACAAAGAAGGTAAAATACCTATTGATCTTTCTAAGGACCAAAGAGTTACTAACTTACTGAAATTGATCGAAGAATTGTTTAGAGATATAAAAAATGGTAATGTTGAATCTATCAGCAAGCTAAGAGCAGTAAAACCTGATGAGTTCTTAGCTATAACAAATGCTCGTAATAATCAAGGGAATACATTATTGCAAGTTGCTATAGCCAATAAACATAAGAATATTGCAACTAAATTGTTAAAAATGCTGAAGGAGCCAGATCAAGTTCAATCACAGTTTAGCCCTGAATGTGAGTTGGATCAACTTGAGAAGCTTAAAAGTGCTACAGAGGTGCATATCCGTTTTTCTGAGCTTTACCTTCCTATGTTGCGTAGCATGTCGCAACCATATAGTTCAGAAAAGAATACTTCTCCTTGGAAAACTCTTAAGGAAGGTTCTTATTACCTAGGAAATGCATATCGCTTAGTTGAGGTATACAAAGATTGTGTACCTGGTTCGATAAATAATAAAAGCATACAGTCAGTAAATGATATGCTAGTAGCACTAGAATTTGATCCAAAACACATAACGTCAGGGTATACAGATGAAGCTTACGGTGGGAAGGCTGAATGCTTCGTTTCCAAAGGGCAAGGTACAAAATATTATAAGTTATTGCATAGTGAGTTAAAGAAAGATGTAAGATCGTTCATAGAAATGGTTGAACTTAATATTGACATTCCTGTAAAAAGGTTTTTAGAGTCAATCAATCAGAGGTTACAGTCTGCTTTTTCTGAAAAGTTACTTGAGGCCATAGAAAATGACAATCCTTTAGCGGTTGAGAATTGCATCAAAAGAGGGGTAATTGTTAACTTCAAAGATACCGATGGAAGAACGCCATTACATTATGCTGTTAATAATGGGCACATAAAAGTTGTAAATATCTTGCTAGCAAATGGAGCTGATGCTACTCAAGTTACTAACAAGGGTAATACACCATTACACACTGCTGCTTCCAAAGGTCATAAAGAAATTATTGAAGCTTTGTTACAACGTGTAAGCCACAATAAATTGAGTGATTTTATTAATGCTAAAACTACTTCTAGTGGTACTACATCACTTCATGTTGCAGCTAAAGGTGGCTCCTTGGAAGTTGTAAAATCTTTATTAAAACATGGTGCAATTTATAACATCAAGAATAAAGAAGGTAAAGCACCACTTGATCTTTCTCGAGACCAAAATATTACTAACCTATTGAAATTAGTAGAAGAGCTGTTTGAGAATGCAAAAAATGGTAATGTTGAAATTATCAGTAAGCTGAAAGCAATAAAACCTGATGAGCGCGTAGCTGTAACAAATGCTCGTAATGATCAAGACAAGTCATTAATCCAGGTTGCAGTAATCAATAAACACTCAAACCTTGCAAGTAGATTATTAGAAATATTAAAAAGTCCAGATCAGAGTTTACAAGATGTCAGCGTAGAAAATCGAGTAAAGAGTTTAAAGTTATAGCTCTCTTAAATGAAACTCTAATGAGGGTGCCAAGATCTAGAAAATATATAAAAATTACAGTGGACTTTACATCTTACTAATTATAAATTAACTTACTACCTAATCAATTCCTGAGTTATGTATGAGTAACATTTTGATAATATTAGCAGCAGGAAAGAGCAGTAGAATGAATTCTGAATATTCAAAAGCGTTGCACCAAGTGGGAAATCTTACTCTTTTAGAACATATAATTTCTAATGCAAAATCGCTGAGTCTAAAAAGCTTATCAATTGTTGTTAACAACTCCCTTCTAAAAGATTTAGAAAACTTTGATACTCTAAAAAGTATAATCGATCAATACAATATAAAACTAATAATTCAAGAAGATATTACAGGCACTGGCACTGCAGTTAAAATTGCTCTAGAAAATCTGGAGGAGTTATCTGATCAAGACATAGTTTTAATACAGTATGGAGACACTCCTTTTATATCTAGCGATACAGTTATGAAAATGACTGATTGTTTAAAGTATAATAATTTAGTTCTTCTTGGATTCAATAGTCAAGATGAACAATATGGAAGATTAGTAATTGATAATTACGGCAATGTTCAAAAAATCCTAAAAAATGGAGATAAAATGCTTCTTGCAAACTCTGGAATAATAGCTTCATATGCTAAAGATCTCTTTACCTTAGTAAAAGAAATAAAATTTAATAATTCGACCAATGAATATTGTCTTAATGATATAGTACCCATTGCAGCAAACAATAACTTGAGTGTAGGTTATGTAGTTTCTGATGAAAGAGAAGCAATGGGAGTAAATAATAAAGAGGATTTGATTAAAGCCGAACACTATTTTCAAAAAAAAAGGCAGCCAACTTTTCTTTCATAACTACATTTTTTTATTCATTAATTTAAGTTGACATTTATTTTATACTTGTTTTATAATACCTTTTAATTCTTACTTGTAAGATAATTGGTACGACAAATTTTCCTAGTTGTAGTGAGAGGGTATACATGGGGATATTAATAACAGGTGCTGCAGGTTTGATAGGGTCAACCTTGGTGAAAAAGTTAGAAAACCAGGGCCATGAAGTAATAAGCTGTGATATTAGGTTTCACAACAATCCACTCAGTTTTTTTTCAGAAGATATAGTACCACTACTTGCTCAGTGTACAGGAATCATTCATCTGGCTGCAATTTCTAGAGTTATACATGGTGAACTTTATCCTACACTGTGTCAAAAAATTAATGTTGATGGTACAATGCGGTTTTTAGGGTTATGTAAGTCACTTCCAAATAAACCGTGGTTTATATATGCAAGTAGTAGGGAAGTTTATGGAGAGCAGAAGGAACTGCCAGTTACAGAATCTGCTAGTATCGATCCAATAAATAATTATGCCAAAGGCAAAGCATTTATTGAGGAACAAATAACAAGTTTAAAAGATTTTAATGTAGCAATATTACGCTTTTCAAATGTATATGGTGGTTTACTAGATCATAACAGTAGAGTAATTCCTGCACTCTGTATTAATGCATTAAGAGGTGATCCAATTAAAATAGAAGGTAAAGAATGTGTTTTTGATTTTACCTATTTGGATGATGTTATAGAGGGTATATGCTTAACTGTTAAATATTTACAAAGTGAAAAATCTTCTCTTCCTGCTATTCATCTTACTACTAATAGCCCATGTACTTTAGAAAACTTAGCAAAAACAATATTAAAAGTCACGAAAAGTGATTCTAGAATTGATTTTTATCCTCCAAGAAATTTTGACGTAACTAAGTTCCATGGTGATTTTACTAGAGCTAAAGAGCTACTTGGTTGGTCTCCAAAGTATTCATTAGAAATAGGATTAAGTAAATTTATAAAAAGTCTGCAAAACAATACAAAAGAATATCCTAACAATATAGATATGGTAATATATGAAAATATTAAAAGTTATTCATGGTTACCCTCCTTATTATAGTGCTGGTTCAGAGGTTTACAGCCAAACTCTTGCTCATGAACTAGCAAATAACAATGAGGTACAAGTATTTACCAGGTATGAAAATAGCTTTTTACCTGATTTTTATTACACTACAGTCCTAGATCGTAGTGATTCCCGGATTTTACTGCATTTAATTAATATACCTACAGCTAAATATCGTTATAAATTTATCAATGAAGAAGTAAATATAAAATTTAAAAGAATAATAGATAACTTTCAGCCAGATCTTATACATTTTGGTCATCTTAATCATCTATCAATTACTTTACCAGAAATTGCTTTTAAAGAAAATATACCTACAATTTTTACGCTACATGACTTTTGGTTAATGTGTCCAAGAGGAAGGTTTATTCAACGTAATTCTGAAGATTTATTACAGCTTTGTGATGGACAAAAGGATCAAAAATGTGCAACCCAATGTTACAAGGGATATTTTACAGGAGATGAAGAATTCCTGAATTCAGACATAAATTATTGGGAACAATGGGTTGCAACTAGAATGAAGCACACAAGGAAAATAATAGACTATATAGATTACTTTATTTCCCCATCGAAATTCTTGATGGACAAATTTACTCAGGATTTTAATGTTCCGATAAACAAAATTTCTTATCTTGATTATGGTTTTGATCTCAATCGTCTTAAGAAGAGAAATAGAGTACAAGAAAAAGAGTTTATTTTCGGTTATATTGGTACTCATACTCCCGAAAAAGGTGTTGATCTATTATTGAAAGCTTTTTCTCACTTATCATCTAAAGCAAAACTTAGAATTTGGGGAGCAGCAAGAGAAGAAACTAAAGCTTTAAAAGCGATTGCCGATCAGTTTTCACCTGTTGTTAAAGAAAGAATAGAATGGATGGGAAGTTATGATAATAAGAATATAGTTACTGACGTATTTAATAAAGTCGATGCAATAGTCGTTCCTTCAATTTGGGGTGAAAATTCACCGTTAGTAATACATGAAGCACAGCAACTTAGAATACCAGTTATAACAGCCGATTATGGTGGCATGGCAGAATATGTAAGAGATGGACTATTATTTAAGCACAGAGATGCAAGTAGTTTGTCAGAAAAAATGCAAGTCCTATCTACAGATCAGGAGTTATATAATAAACTTACCCAAAAAGGCTATCCTTATACTGAAAATGGAAATATACCTTCTATAGGTGAGCATACTGAGAAACTTAACAAGATTTACCGTAATGCTATTGAAAAGAAAGGCAAATCAGTAGCTGTGAAACCTGGTCCTTGGAGAATTACTTTTGATACTAATCCAGATTACTGCAATTTTGCTTGTATAATGTGCGAATGTTTTTCACCATACAGCAAAGTTAAAGAAGAGAAGAAAGCTAAAGGAATAAAACCTAAGATACTGTCGATAGAAACTATCAGAAAAGTAATTAAGGAAGCAGCTGGCACACCTTTAAGGGAAATCATTCCTTCTACTATGGGTGAGCCTTTAATGTATAAAAGCTTTGATGAAATAATCAATTTGTGCCATGAGTTCGGCCTTAAGCTTAACCTCACAACCAATGGTTCTTTTCCCATTAAAGGAGCTAGAAAATGGGCTGAACTATTGGTACCAATTTTATCTGATGTTAAGATTTCCTGGAATGGGGCAACTAAAGAAACTCATGAAAGAATCATGAAAGGTTCAAAATGGGAAGTAGTGACAGAAAATTTAAAAACTTTCCTTGAAGTTAGAGATAAATACTTTAGCGATACAGGTGAAAGGTGTACCGTTACTTTACAATTAACATTTTTGGAAAGTAATTTACATGAACTCTATGACATAGTTAAGATGGCCATAAAAAATGGCATAGATAGAGTTAAAGGACATCATCTTTGGGCACATTTTGAGGAAATTAAGGATCTATCTATGAGAAGAGATGAGTTAGCAATTAGTAGATGGAATACAGAGGTGAGAAGGTTATATGAGCTTAGAGATAATATGCTATTACCAAATGGTAAAAAGATAAAATTAGAAAATTTTACAATTCTTTCTCAAGAAGGTATTAAGGATTTGGCTCCAGGTGGTCAATGCCCATTTTTAGGTAAAGAAGCATGGATAAACAATGAAGGAAAGTTTAGTCCTTGCTGTGCTCCAGATGAACTCCGTAAGACATTAGGAAATTTTGGTAATGTTAATGAGGTTAAACTCGAGGAAATATGGCAGAGTAGTGAGTACCTAAGCTTACAAAAGAATTATTTAAATTACAAATTATGCAAAACATGCAACATGAGAAAACCTTTGATCAATTAATCAAAGATAATCTTAGATCTATTAAAATTTCACCGTGTGAGAGCTTTCACGAATTACTAGGAAATCCTTTGTATGAAAATAGGTTTATAAAGGTTGGTAAATTTCATGAGCCCGGTCTTGCACCGGTTTATGATCAGACAGGTGCTTATCATATCAATGTAAGAGGAGAAGCAGTTTATCATAATAGATTTCTAAAAACTTTTGGATTCTACTTTAATAGAGCAGCCGTAGAAGATGATACAGGGTGTTACCATATTGATTCATCTGGATGTAGAGTATACAAACAGTCGTATCAATGGATTGGAAATTATCAGGAAGATATTTGTGTAGTTAGAAGACATGATAAATGTTTTCATATTAATTTAAATGGCAACAGGATTTATCAGGAGGAATATGATTATGTTGGAGATTTTAAGGATGGTATCGCTGTAGTCTATAAGGATGGTAAAGCTACACATATTAATCATCATGGAAAGTTAGTACATAATAAATGGTATAAAAAACTTAATGTTTTTCATAAAGGGTATTCTATTGCAGAAGATCAACATGGTTGGTTTCATATAGATATTAATGGTGATCCTGTTTACCAGCAGAGATTTAAAATGGTAGAAGCATTTTATAATGGGATGGCAAAAGTTGAAACTTTTGAAGGTGTGTTAGGACAAATCGATATTACCGGAAATGTAAAGTTTAGTATTTTTGATTTAGGTAAAGAATCTCAAGTGCATAGGATTTCTGCAGAACTTTCAGCCTTTTGGAAAACTTACCTAACAAGCGTTGCTATTGAACTTGATTTGTTAAATATTTTACCTGCAACTGTGCCGTTTTTATCTAAAAAGTTAAACATTATCGTACCAAATCTAGAAAGGCTGTTAAGGGCGTTGTGGGAAATAGGGTTTATTGATTACGATAAGGACGAGGACTTATGGAAACTATCATCAAAAGGTAAGTGTTTTAAGGAAATACCATTTTTGCCAAAAGCAGCAACAATGTGGGCAAGAGTTGCCGCTGAAAAGAATTGGTTAAAGATGGCCGATATACTAAAACAGAAGTCTATCTCTTCATTTGAATCTTTTAAGGAAAGAGAAGCATCAGAAGATAAGAAAATAGCATTTTACCAAGCATTACTAGGATATTCTAGGTTTGATACTAAAGAGTTTAATTCTAGAATTAATATAGATGATGCTAAGAATATATTGCTATTTGGTGTACACTCTTTATTTCTTGCTTATTCTGATATACACAATAAAGGTTCTATAGGCCTATATAACGAACATAAAGTACCAAGACAGTTAGTAGAAAATTTAAAAGTCAAACTTATAACTCAGGAAGAACTATCAGTTACAAATTATGAATTAGGTGTCTTTTGCCGCTTTCTACAGCACTATGATGATGATAAAGTATTGTCTTATTTAAAATTGGTCAAAGGAATATCTCGTATTTTATTGATAGAAACTATTTTAGATTACCGCTCTCCAACTGGAGGCTCTGTAGATATTAATGTCATGGTTGAAACAGGAGGTAAACTAAGAACATTAAACGATTGGGAAAAAATACTCAAACAAGTAAAAGGATTCAAAATTTTTGCTGTTTTACCTTTAACAGATTACTTATCAGTTATTGATGTCAGATGTTAATCACATGGAAACATTACAAAAAAATGGTTTTTTTATTATCAAAAATCTGGTTCCTTTAGAGCTAATAATTCAGTCTTTAAGTGATATAACAAATAAGATATCAAAGCTATCCCAAGAAATAAGTGTTTCAACTTCTGACTACTTAAACTGTACCGGCAGATGGGGCATGTTATCTCAAGTAACTAGAATTATATCTCAAGCATTAGATAAAATTATTAAAAATTACCTTGAAAAGTCACTTCAGTGTCAGATACTGCAGAAAAAATCAAATGTTATATGTAAAACTGCTGATTTAATAGATGCAGTTCCCTTTCACCAAGACATCTCCTATAGTTTCAATGATCCTTACCACTTTTCCGTTTGGTTAGCTTTGAATAATGTAAGTGAAACTTCAGGTGCACTACAAATTATAGAAAACAGTCATAAATGGGAAATACAGCCTTTAGTTGATTTTTGGTACCCATATTTTTTTGATCAGTACTCAAACAACCGAGAAAATTACAAAATTAAGTCACTACCTATTTCAGCAGGAGATGCGATAGTTTTTGATTCACGGTTATGGCATGGTAGTGATAAGAATACAGATGCTAAAGATAGATTTGCTTATGTAACAAGGTGGATTATAAAAGATCAAGACCTTCCCTATGTGCCAAAACCTCAGCCTTCAGTTTTTGGTATACTCAATTGTGGTGAGTTAACAGAATCTATACTGAGAGAATGCTTGTCATTGTTTGGCTACCAGGAAAGTATAAAAGCAAAAAACATGGAAGAACTTATCAAGAGCTGGTTAGCCTTTATTACAGATACAACTACAAATATTTCTGAGATCGACACTACTGAGGCTAAGCGAGATTTATATAAGCTGCTTATTCTAAATCAAGCATCAGCACTACATGATGCTGGAGACATCTCAGGAAAAATATACAAAAATTTATGGTTTTCACTACTTGTATTTCTCAATAAAAAAGTCAACGTAGTGGAGCTAGCATTGTAAATGAACAGAAGTAGAGTTGATAGCTTCAAATGTGTATTGATGTTCATCTTGAATATAGTATCTAAATTCAAACTTAATGTACTTATAATGTCTTTAGTTGCCCTGGTGGTAGCTGTTGATTTGTCTTTTAGAAAGTATTTAGTAAAAAATATTCTAGATACAGCTGTAAAATATCAGGAAGGTAATGTAATTGAAAATCTTTTATTACCTGTAAGCGCTTATCTTGGTATGGCATTACTTATCACTACTGCTTTTAGATTCTATGGCTATTTTGTTGACATTCAAATGTTTACCTTAATGCGTCAAAAGATAGCTGATATATCTTTTTGTAGGCTACTCCAACAAGACCATTCCTATTATCAGAACAATTTATCTGGAAGCTTAGTACATAAGGTCAGTAGCTTAATGGATAGTGTGATAGAGTTAATAAGATTGCTTATAGATTGTTTTTTCGGTTACAGTATAGCATTAGTCTTAGCTATTTATACCTTATCATTAGTAAACATAAAGTTTGCAATCGCTACATTCACTTGGGTAAGCATTTTTATTTTAGTCTCGATTTTCAGCTTTCGTGTGCTTACTGAATTAGCTGATAATTACTCTAAACAAAATTCACAGGTAATAGCTAGTATAGCAGATAGTATTTTAAATGTTATATCAGTAAGGTTATTTTCTCAGCAAGCACATGAGAGACACAAATTTTTTCAAATATGCAAGAAAAGAACTATTGCAGAGAGAAAATTACAATGGGCATACTTTTGGCTTTGGTTTATATACGGCTATTCATTTGATATACTCCAAGCAGTAAACTTGTATTTTTTAATTCATGATTATCAATTGAACAAAATCGCAATAGGAGATATTGTTCTTGTACTTGGAATTAATATATCGATTATAGAGTTTCTTAACCATCTAACTAGGAATCTTACCCAATTTTCTACTCATTTCGGCAAAGTTTCAGATGCATTGCCAATCTTGACTACCGTACCAGAAATTCAAGATAAGGAAAATGCTAAAGAATTAAATTTATTAAGTGGAAGAATAACGTTTAACAATGTTTCTTTTTCTTATGAAGGTCAGGAGCCATTATTTCAAGATTTCTCAGTTACCATTAATCCTTGCGAAAAGGTAGGTCTAGTTGGTTATTCTGGAGGTGGTAAATCTACTTTTATAAACTTAATTCTAAGGCTATTTGATGTTAAAAAAGGTAATATACAGATTGATAATCAAATAGTATCAGAAGTTACACAGAGTTCTTTGAGGCAACAAATATCTGTAATACCTCAAGACCCATTGTTATTTCATGATACTATTTTAGCAAACATCATATATGGTAAACTTCAATCTACTATCGAAGAAATAATGAGAGCTGCAAAGCTGGCTGGTATTCACGATTTCATTATGACTCTACCAGATCAATATGGAACTACAGTTGGAGAAAAAGGCATCAAGCTATCTGGAGGAGAAAGACAAAGAATAATAATAGCAAGGGCATTTTTAAAAAACGCTCCAATATTATTTCTCGATGAACCAACTAGTCAGTTAGATTCTATAACAGAAAAAACAATTCAAATGAGTTTATTCAAATTGATGAAAAATAAAACTACGATTACTATAGCACACCGTATTTCTACACTTTTACACATGGACCGAATTATAGTATTTAACAAAGGAAAAATTGTCCAAGATGGTAAACACGCTGAATTAGTTTCTAAGCAAGGTCTTTACAAGGAACTTTGGAATGCTCAAATTGGTTGTTTGAATGGCAAGAAATAAGATGGAAAAAATTATTGATCTGAGAAGTGACACTACAACTCTGCAGAGCTCCAACGTTATACATGCAATAAGTAATGCAACTGTTGGAGATTTTGCTTATGGTGAAGACAAAAGCTGTAATGACTTATCAGAATATTGCAAACAATTATTCAAAGTAGAAGAAGCATTATTTGTAACCAGCGGTATGCTTGCAAATAGATTAGCCATTGCCATTCAAACAAGTCCTGGTGATGAACTAATAACTAATTATAATTATCACATTAATTTTTTCGATAGTGCAGGCAATGCAAAAGTAAATAATATCGTATTTAATTGTATTAGAAATAATAGCGGAATCTTAGATGTTGATGAAGTAGAATATGCTATTAATTCTAAGCCGAGGTATAAAATTTTTGCTCAGGTGAGTCTTGTTTCTATAGAAAATAGTATAAATGGGTTTAATGGTAAAATTTATCCTTTTGAAAAACAAGTCGAGTTATATCACTTTTTAAAAGCTCACAATGTAAATCTTCATTTAGACGGTGCAAGAATATTTAATGCTCATATCGAAACAAATATTGCTTTAGCAGATTATGCTAAATATGTGGATACAATGAGCTTTTCTTTTACTAAAGGACTTGGCGCTCCTTTTGGTTCAATGCTTATGGGTAAAAGAGAGATAATTGAAAGGGCTAAAAAGCTACAGGTTTGGCTAGGTAGTGGTTATCATCAGATAGGGTATTGTGCTAATGCAGCAAAATACGTACTACAGAATAATATCTCTAGGCTTAAAGAAGATAATAAGCTCGCTAAATTGTTTGCAGATAAGATTAAAGAAATTCCACACATAAAACTGGTACTACCTTATCCAGAAACTAATATAGTAAGCTTTAGTATAAAAGCACTAAATGTAACTAATGAGGTTTTCTTGAGTAAGTGCCAAGCTTATGGTTTATTGCTTTTTCCTTGGCTCGAGTCTCATATAAGAGCAGTTACCCATCTTGGCACAAAGGAAACAGACATCATGAAAGCTGCTGAAATTATAAAGGAAGTTGTGTTAAATTTAATATGAGAATAAAAATAGATTTCTTTAGCGATTCAAACACTGACCCTTCAGCTAAAATGAGGGAAGCGATGGCTAAAGCAAAAGTTGGAAACGAAGCTGCATGTGAAGATCCAACTGTGAACGAATTAGTGGCAACCGCATGTAAAATATTAGGTAAACCTGCAGGAATCTTTTTGATTTCAGGAACGATGTCCAATGTAATTGCTTATAAAGTACACATTCAAAGACCTGGTGATTACTTGCTGCTTGATGAAACTTCACATCCGCTCATAGTACAATCTGGCTTGATCGCAGCCCAGGCACATGCCACTCCTTTGCCCATCAAAGGTACGAGAGGAATATTTACTGGAGAACAAATTGTTGAGTTTATTACTCGTCCTAGTTTAAGAAATATTCCGAGAGTTGGGCTTGTTTCTATCGAACAAACGACAAATTTTGGTGGTGGAGCTGTGTGGCCTTTAGAATATATTCAAGAGATCTCAAGTCTCTGCAAAGAGAATGACGTATTCACTCATTTAGATGGAGCAAGACTGTTCAACGCTTGTGCTCATACTAAAATATCTCCAAAAGAGTATGCAAGTTATTTTGATTCGGTATTCATTGATTTTAGTAAAGGATTAGGTGCTCCAATGGGCGCAATATTGCTTGGAAGTGAAGAGT
The DNA here is from genome assembly GCF_964028365.1 of Wolbachia endosymbiont (group A) of Udea olivalis. NCBI lineage: Bacteria > Pseudomonadati > Pseudomonadota > Alphaproteobacteria > Rickettsiales > Anaplasmataceae > Wolbachia > Wolbachia endosymbiont (group A) of Udea olivalis. The sequence goes on along the minus strand of NZ_OZ034773.1, from coordinate 254,363 downwards.
TTATTGAAAAAGCTTGGTACTATAAGTTTCAAATTGGCGGAGGTATGCACCAAGCTGGCATTATTTCAGCTGCATGTTTATATGCTTTACATAATAATATAAATTGTTTAGAGGAAGATCATAAAAAGATGCAGCACCTTATAGAAGGCCTAGACTCCATAGATCAAGTTATAATTGATATCGACCTATACAAAACTAATATAGCGTATTTTTCATTACGTACTAATTGTATATCTACTCAAGAATTAATAAACGTACTAGTTACAAATTATGGAATTAGAATGGCTAACATAAGAGGTAAAATCAGAGCTATAACACATAGAGATATAAGCTATGAAGATATTAATACTACTGTATCTGCTATAAGAAAGATACTAAGTAAGTAATTTTCTGCACTAATTGTTTGCAAACTTCTTGTCAAACAATATTATACCAATATAGTATTATGCTAGCATCTGCATAGAGCTATTTGGGAATAGGTGTGAACTTTGTCTTCTTTCAATATTTGCTATTCTTCTGTGGATATATGCTGCTTTATTTATCAAGACAAAGTATACCAATTGCTCTACCACTGTTAATAGATACTGACCATGTAAAATTAAGCTATTTTTTTGCCTGCTTTTCTTTTTTTTATGGAGTATCAAAATTTGTTAATGGAATAATCATGGACTCCAAAAATAATCCATTATTTATGTTTGGGCTATGCAATATTGCAACTGGATTATTAACCATTGGTATAACTTTATCATATAATAATCTAACTTTATTACTGTTAACATTAATATTATTAGCTTGGACACAAGGGTTAGGTTGGCCAGCTATTACCAAGTTTATGGTTACAAACTCTAGCATCTCTTCAATTGCATCATCATGGGGAGTTATGAGCGCATCTCAGCAACTTGGTTCTTGTATTACTTTAATTGTATTACCAAGTATAATTAAAATATATGATGCAAAAAGTGCATTTTTGTACTCTGGTCTCTTATGCTTACTTTTTGGAATTTATATAATATTAAAAGCATATTACAAAGAAAGTGCCAACTTTACTACCTATTATAAGGTGCAGAAATCTCAAATAGGTATCAAGGTAACAAGTTCCATATGGTTTCTATGTTGTGCTACTTTTTGTGCTTATATTATAAAAATGGGAATCTTCTTTTGGTTTCCTATAATTTTAAAGAATAAATTACAAATTTCTCTTGTACAATCCTCACTAATAACAGGCGTATATGATTTAGGTGGAATCCTTGGAACTTTAATCACAGGAAGAATTAGTGATATGTACTTCTTTCAAAATAGAAGCTTGCTGGCATCACTTTATATGTTGGGTATAGCACTCACTTTTATTGCAATGAACTTTGGTCAAAACATAATTCTTATGAACCTTGGTGCAACCTTATCAGGATTCTTTATATTTGGAGTGCAAGTACTGACAGGTGTTATAGCTGTAGAAATTGCTCCACAAAATAATGTATGTGCAATTGTAAGCTTAACAGGATTATTTGGGTATATTGCAAGTTCAATATTTTCATGCGTGCTCTTAGGAGTACTTGTTAAGCACTGCGGTAACAGTATTATGTTTTCATTTTTTTCCATTTGCTCTGTTGTTGCACTCGTTTGCTTTTCTATATTATCAAGCAAAGACCTTAAAAAACTAAGTAAAGCGGTGTAAAAAAAATTTCTCAACAGTTAAACTTTGTAGATAGATTTTTTACCCAAGTAATAAACATGGTAACCATATCTTAGTAATAGCTCGCTATCTAATAAATTACGGAAATCAAAAACATTAGGTGCAGCCATAATACTCTTTAAACTTGCAAAATCTTGATTTTTAAATTCTTTCCACTCCGTTAACAATAACAAGGCTTCCGCGTCCCTTGCAGCCCCTATAGCATTGTCCGCGTATTCTATATCCTTTAGAACTTGCCTAGCATTATCTATCCCCATTGGGTCATATGCAGTAATTTTAGCCTTGTTATTCACTAACAATTGTACAATATCTATAGCTGGGCTATTTCTTACATCATCAGTACCAGACTTAAAAGTTAGCCCCCATATCGCTATTTTTTTATTTTGGACTCCATTTAATACATATTCTACCTTTTTAGCAATGTTTGTTATATGATTATAGTTAGATTCCTTAACTGAATTTAAAATTTGTAGCTTGACATTGTGATCTTCAGCAAGCCTTATTAAAGCTGACAAATCTTTAGGAAAACATGATCCTCCAAATCCTGGACCAGCTTTGAGAAATTCCTTACCTATTCTATGGTCCATTCCCATACTGTTAGCTAAAAGGTCAATGTCTGCTCCTAATAGCTCACATAAACCTGCCATCTCATTGATAAAAGCAACCTTTGTTGCTAGAAAAGCATTAGAAGCATATTTAATCATTTCAGCAGTAACTGTATCAGTGACTATTAACGGAATATTCTTATCTATAAATGATCTATATATAACTTCTAGTTTTGCCCTAGCTAGCTTAGTTTTTACTCCTATTATTATCCTATCTGGGTATAAAAAATCTGATACTGCAGAGCCTTGCTTGAGAAACTCTGGATTAACTCCCAAATCAAAGTTATAGCCCTTATTAGATAAATAATTATGTATATTTTCTGCAGTACCAGGAGGAATAGTTGACTTTATCACTATTAAGCAATCTTGATTAACCCTCTCAGAAACTTCACTTACTGCATTATATACATTCTTTAAATTTGCATTTCCTAGGGAGTCTGATGGAGTATCTACAGTTACAAATACTACTTCTGTATTGGGATTTATTTGAGAATACGAATCAAAAAATCTTATCCTTTGTGACTTTATATTATTCTCTAAATAATCTGCTAATCCAGGTTCATATAAGGGAATTTTCCCTGATTTCAAAAGTTCAATCTTCTCAGTATTTATGTCAATGCAATCAACTTTATGGCCCTGCTCCGATAACATTGTACCAGATACTAAGCCTACATACCCTACTCCTATAATAGTTATGTGCATTTTATTATCACCTTAAAAATATAGCTTAGCATCTAAAATAAATACCATTAACAATTATAAACTTTTGTTGTTACATTATTTTTCTTAATTGCCTTACCTTCCGAATAAGCTATAAATAAGGTTGATGGTATTAATATCAAAGTACCATATAAAGCACTTTTATCAGGTAATTCATTAAATATAACGTATGCTACTATTGCAGAAATTATTAGCTCTATGTATCTATAAGGTGCAAGTGCAGTAGCATCAGTAAGAGCAAAAGCTTTTAACATGAAGAACAGAATTAGGTTTGAACTTATTCCTAAAATCAGCAGTAATACTAACTCCAACAAGGAAGGCATATGCCAATAAAATAACAAAGGTGGAGTAGAAAAAATAGTTGTCGTTAGAGCTGAATAAAATAACATACTTATTACTGACTCTTTTATCACAAGTTTCTTATTAAGTATGTCTAATATAGCAAAGATTAACGCAGATACAATAAAAATAAGAATTTTAGGATTAAAGTCTTCACTATGAGCTTTGGTGGTAATAGCAATACCAACAAAACCAATAATAGTTACTATCCATCTTTGCCAAATTATATTTTCGTTTAGTAAAGGGATTGCAAGAAGTATAACAAATAATGGTATAGAAAAACTTATAATCGTTGCAGTTACTATGGGGAAAACAGTCAACCCGTAAGTCCATAAGGTCATTCCACAAAACAACAACCCACCCCTGGTTATTTGAGTAGATATTTGACTTGTTTTAAAAGTTTCTATTCCATAGTAAAACATAAAAGGTACAAGGGTAATAGTGGTAAACAGAAAGCGGAAAAAAATTATTTCAAAACTCTGAAGATGTAAACTTAGATATTTTGATATAGTATCATTAGCTACACTACTAAGTAAGCTAAGTATAAACCAGATAACCCCAAACAAATAAGCTCTCAATCTGTAATCCATAAAGCTTCTGATTTAATAGATACGATGTACTCATATAATTTTACTACAAAACTAATAATATAAAAGTTTTCTGATGTACGTCCCCAGAATGTGATCGTAAGGGTTCATTATAAATAATTCGGGAAATTTCGTCTCTTTAGACATATTAAGAGCTATGTAACGAACGTTTATATTTGTGAGTAATAGTAAGGCTCAAGGTAAGGAAAATGCTAGTGAGGTAAAGTAGAATAACGTTAATTTGATAATTTAAGCTCATTCCCTCTTGCTACATCTCTCTTTAATATCTCCTCTTTTGCAGCAGGTCTATAATTACTGCTTAAATTTAGGTGCACACTAATTTTTCGATTTATATATTATTCTAATGCTTGTATAATACCTTCATTGAATATTTGATTTTGAGGTAATTAGATGCCAAAAAGTAAAACTAAACGTGGAACGGAAGATTTGAAGGGTAATGCAGGCCCAAGCAAAAGATCTCGTCTCAGTTCTGATCCTAAAAAAAATAAAGAGATTATCTCTAGCAAAGTAATAAGTAAGCTGAAGGATGTTGTTAAAGGTGATAGAACTTCAGCTATTGAGGAATGGGTCAAGGCTCACCCTGTAACAGTAGAGGGTCTAACCGTTGAGCAATCGGACCTCTTATGTAATGCGTTTCGTGATGAATCTTGTTGGTCAGGTGCGACACTAGATGTTGCTAAATTGGTAGGAGAATTAGCTAAATCAGGTGTGTTGAATCCATTTGCTATATATAAAATAGCATGTATTGAGTGTGTAGAGAGTGAAATTAAGCAATTATTTGACAAGGCGTTAGAGTCTTTTAGATCTGACTTATCTCATAAAGGTGCATGTGAGGAAGATAGGAATTTAGCTTGCAGTGATAAGCTTGCAAGAGTTGAATTGTTAAGTTCCATGGGAAGACGTGATCCTGTTTTCAATTTCTGGATTGATCAAGAATCAGGTAACCTTAGAGAAAATATAGAAGCAGAAGATGGATTTAATAAGGCTGTAGATTTCAAGTGGAGTAAGGGAGTGGAACACTTCTATAATCGTCTGTGTTCTGAAGAAAAATTAGTGAAAGAAGAGAGAGAAAAATTGCTAGTTTCTGCTATTGCAAAATTATCTCCATTGCAATCTAGCTATAAACTTGCTTCTACCTTAAGTTCCCTTCTAGGTAAAGTCATAAGCGCAAAAGTAGATCATAAGTCACTACTTGGGCTACCGAATAAGAAAGATAGGGGTGTGATCTATCGTCCTCTTAGTTACTTAGTAGAGCACGGTTTTCTTTGCACAACTAAGTATGTTATCCAGTACTTGAGCGAGGGATGTTCAAGATCTGAAGTAGAGAAAATGCTTTCACCTAGAGGATATGCACATCTTCTCTCATCGCTTTCATTTGTTGTAGTTTCTAAAGATTATGACTTGGATAACAGGAATGAAGCAAGGTCAGCTATTAGCAGTCTTTGGGAATCTAGTGTATTTAACCAAAATAAAATAAATGTTGTCGATCCTTTTAAAGATAGGATTGCTTTTGTTGCAATGGAAAATGCAATTTCAAATTTGATTGTAGATCAGGAGAACAGCAAGGATACTCAAAGTGCTGGCGATGGTGAAAAAGTTGATTTGGTCTTGAGTATTTTAAAGTTTGCTAAAGATTGTTGTTCAGACAAAAGCTTTAAATCATTAAAAGAGAGGATAGCAAATAGTTTAGATAAAACAAGGAATTCTAAGATGATAGATGCAACTAGCTCCTGCAATTTAATAGAAGAGTTGTGTAAGTCAGCGAGAAATTTGAATTTATTCTCTGCTAGCACTGAAGGTCCTCAATCTACGTTAGTGGGTACTAATGTTAGTATTTCGCCTGCTGCAGTTGTTAACAAATAGGAGTATTTATGCATGGTAATAATGAAGATCGTGAATTAGTTAGGGCTTTATTAAGTGGAGGTTGTGATGAGTTTAGTAGACAATTTGTAGGTTTTTTAAACAACTGTCCATCTTTTTTGCATTCGGCTAATAAGCCTGGCTTTTTTCCTACATTCTTTTTTGGTATGTTTTCTACTGCACATGATGCAGGTATATTAGTTGAAGATGAAAGAGTCTATTTTCGTTTTGACAATTATGGAAATCTAAAAGTTGCTGTTCTCACTAATAAAGAAAATAGAAGAATAGTCAGGTGTTATACTGTTGCTGATAATGAGAACAGCCCTGGGTCAAGGTTTAGTGCAGAAGAGAAGCAGCAGGTAGAAGAGAATCTTCCACAAGAATTACAGGAAGATAAGGATCTGGATTGGGAAGAGTATAAAATATTTCGGTTTGGAGAAGAATGTAGGTTTATTCATGAAATAGATAGATTTCCTCAACGTGATGAACCTGGAGCTCCAATTTTTCATGAAATTAACCCAATCAGAGAACAAGGTGAATTGTTAGACCTGATGAGTGAGTTGGCAAATGATGATACAGGAGAAGTGCGTACTAATGTTAAAAGAATTTTGGAATATGTTATTGATATCCATGATGAACATGAAGATAGCTTAGTGTTTCGTGCAGAGTCTGATTACCACGGTTTTCTGTGTGGGTTTTTAGTAAATTTTAGATACCGAGCTGTGGCTGATTTCTACCCAGAGCTACTTATAGGAAAAGGTTATGCAGATGTTGTTTTGCTTGTTCGTGGTGTTGATCAGACAAATGATTCGGTTCCAATTATAATTGAGTTGAAGGTTGGTGATGAGGAAGGATTAGAGCAAGCTAAAGATTATGCTAAAAGTTGTTCTGTTTCGTCTTTGCCTATTCATACCTCATCACCAAGTGCTGTTTGTGTAGCGTTAAATTTTCAATTACGTGGAGGTGCTGGTCTCCGAACTTCTGTGCAGGCCTTTTCAGAAGGTGGTCTTTCCTTAATACCGGGTTTACTACATCCTCATGGAAATGGAGTTAGGGGAAATGTAAAACGTTTTTTACAACCCATAGCATCAGAGTTCACTCAATCGCCTCATTGTAACACTTTTTCCTGTACGTCATCGTTTGTTTTTGGAAATGTTTTATCTACAAGGAGGGACTTAGAAACAAATGATGGGCGGGAGGTAAGGGTTACCAAGTATCTATTTAACCACTCTCAGGGAGAGAAAATGAAACGTACAGGTGGTAGGGGAGATGCAGCAGATATTGTAAGCCATGCGTTAACTTTAGCTCTATTTTTATCAAATATTGGTTTTGTTGTGCTTCACATTTTTCGTCGTTTAAAGTGGCAGACTTTACCAGACAAAGCATTGAACCTGTCGTTACTGCCTCAAGCCACAGATGATGCTAAGGTGCGTCAAGTACTTTGTGAAGTAGATGTCCAGGGTCATCTGGAAGTGGCTTCTGCAAAGAAATTCGAATCACTACGTGCTTACTCACGTTCTCATAGTGAAGGTTATTTCGAGGGAAGGTTTTCAGAACAAATGGGTAATGTTAGGAATTTACATCAACTTGCAGATCAGTTGATGAGTGCTGAGCCTAATTTTGGTAATGATGGTAATGTTAATGGTGAGTACAGGGCTAGGTATGAAGTTTTATTTAATGAGATTTCTCGTCTGTTGTCTCCGTTATTAAATGGAAACCGTCTACTCGTGAACAATGAAGCTAAATTTCAGGCTTTGTTGCGTGGGATATTTCAAAGTTGCGATAATCCTGCCAAGGTAATTATTGAGTTCCAGCTACAGAGAGGAAGGAAAATAGACCTAGTATTATCAAAATCTGCGGAAAATGATGATACTCATCCAATTGGAATAGAGTTGAAGTATGCTAACACCGCAGAACAAGTTGAACGAAAAAGGGTGGAGGCAAATCGACAGTTAAGTGAATACGAATTTTGTGGAGGATGCAAGCGTATTACTGGGGGAGATGCGATGGTTTTGTTATACGCTATATTAAATGCTGTAGGACAAGAGCAGGATCTGATATTGATTGGTGGGCTTCGTAGAGCATCTGGGTTTTCTAGATGACTTGTAACTAATAAAAGTACCAAAGATAAGGTTGTTTATGGGTAAAATTATGCATTAAGCTAGAGTACGTTTGAGTAAGGTTGGAGAAAAAGCAAGGTCTTTGAGCAAGAAAATTTGATTTATGTTTTCTTAAGTTAAAGTTAACCTGATGAAGTTTGCATAATTTATTGTTGGAGTTTTTTTGTTCTATTTTTACTGTAAGTTCAATCTGCTCTATCTTTGGTCTTTTTTTCTTAGTTTTGCGGCAAGTCTAATATTTTTACTACTTAATGGAATAACTTGCAGAAAGTGGAGATATAATGCTAAGGCAGAGGAGCTCAGACAGTTATCTTAAACAATAAAGAAATACTAAAGGCAAAAGATACGCTTGCGTAGTTCGAAAGCTTTCTATAGGATAAGCCTCACCTGATTTACAAATAGAATTGTTATGTTAGATGTTTGCTATTTATTCTTAAGCTCATTTTAACAGCATTTTGCTTTTTTTAGTATGTAGGGGTTTTCTAGGAATTATCCTACTGAATTCTATGATATTATTTTTTGTAACATTGTTATACATTATAATGCACCCATTTGTCTAGACCATTTTTTTCAAAGTGATCCGATTTTTAAAATGAATATGTTGATAAATACGTCGACACACATTTAAAGTATTTATCAATATATTCATTTACTGTTTATGATAATAAAGATCAGCAGGAACTTTATAATGTAGAGTCTGATGTCGCCTTCTATAGTTATACCAAGAAACAAAATCATTTATTATAAGATTTAAATCTCTGATACTATTTGGTCTATAATAATATATAGCTTCTTGCTTTAAAGTTCTCCATAAGCGCTCAACAAATATATTGTCGAAGCAACGTCCTTTATGGTCCATACTGATTTTAATATTAGCACGCTCTAATTCCATAATAAAGTTGTAGCTAGTAAACTGCACCCCCTGATCACTATTAAAAATCTCAGGTTTACCTTGTTTTAGAGCTTCTTTGAGAGTATAAAGGCAAAATCCAGCATCGAGATATGGTGATAATGAATGAGCAATAATATAGCGACTATACAAGTCCATTATTGCCACAAAATAGATAAACTTACCTTCTACCATAATATATAGTAGCCCATACCTGATTAACTCTACAAATAATCAAATCTTTGAGTAAATAAGGATATATTTTATGCTTTTTTTCTTTAATACTTGTATTACATCTTTTTCTACAATACAGCCCACTAATCTTCATTTTTTTCATAATTCTTAAGATTTTTTTGTGATTGACTACTACTCCACTCGCTATGATCTCAGCAGTAATTTTACGATATCCATAACGGCAATCAGAAGCCAAATATACTTCTTGAATCAAATTTCACTTTCGTTATTAATTATAGGCCTATAATATAGGCTAGATCTGCAAATCCCCAGTAAATCAGCCTGTTTCCTAATTGACAGATCAGAATCTTTTTCTATAAATCTTACTCTATCTTTTTTGCTTATTTCAGTAATTTTTTTTTCAAATAACTATTTTCCACTGTCAATTCTCCTATTACTTTATGTAAACTTTCTATTTCTTGCGCTAAGATTCTTTGTTTTCTCGCACTTTCACTTTCTTCAACAAATAGGTCTTTTAACCTTGCCAATACTCTATCACGCCAATCATATAGATTTGTTGATGGTATTTTATATTCACTACATATCTCAGCTGTGCTTCTTTGATTTTTTATTGCTTCCAAAGCTATCTTTGCTTTTAACTCTGGTTCATATTTTTTTGTTGCCATACTTTTACCCCTTTACTTTCCTACTCGGATCAACCATTTTTTTTTGGTCTAGTTTATGGGGTGCATTATAGCACAGCCACCTTGACCAAAAAATCATCCCCCTATCGCGTTCTTATTATTATGCCTTATACGCTGTATTACACCTTCAGATATAGTCATTGCTAACCTCCAACATCCTTGCTAATAAACCCTCGCTAAAACTGCCGAAAAGACTTTATAAGTTAATATTCTAAATCTCAATATTTTATGGTGCAGGTTTTTATTTTTAAAACATTATACTTTGTGTAGGGTATAACTACACGCATCAAAGTGAAAGAAAAGCAAAATGATGAAGAAAATGAAAGTTTAAGTTTTCTTCAACGACTCAAGGAGAGAATTTATGCTTTAAAGCCTGTATTAGCAAGAGCCTTAATCACTAAATGAACAATGTCACGCAGAGTTTCATCCTCAATTTTTCTATATTCCCTCACTAGCCTTGATATTTCTTCGCTGCCTACATCGCTATGGAAGGCCTTATCATGTAAGTCTTCAGAGGCTTTGGTAAAAAAATACGACATATCAACCGATAGTACTTCTGCTAATTTATATAACCTATCAACTACAAGCCTAATCTCTCCGCTTTCATATCCTTGTACATGCTGAAATGAAATTTCAAGCTTTTTTCCTAAGTCTCTTTGACTAAAACCACACATTAGCCTTCTTTTCCTTATTCTTTCACCTATTTGTTTATCGATAGGATGTTGTATAGTCATTTTACGTATCAGGTAATATTAACTATGTATTATCACTTTGAGAAAAAGATTTTACCAATATATAAACTGCACTACGTAACCTTTTGCTCTTAATTTCGTTATATCCTTTGACTAACTTTAGTATTTCTTCATCATAAGCTTCATGTGAGTCAGTGTGCATATCAGTAAAAAAGTTAGCAACATCTATCGATAGTGCTTTTGCTAAATCATATAATCTACTGGCCAAAACACAATTTGAACCATTTTCGTACTTTTGTATCTGTCTATACGAAACACCTATTCTCTTTCCCAATTCGGTCTGTGTCAAAGCACGATCTAACCTAAGTTGTTTTATTTTTTTACCTAATTGCACTTTTCACCTCTTATTCAAATTTACAACAAATTTTATGAAGTGGAAAAAAAGCTAGCAAAGTAATTGCTTTAATAATTTCTGCCTCTCGCTAATTAAATCGTTTGGCCTTACGTATTTTTTCTCAATTTCCCTCATCTCTTTTTCTCGTTCTGCAATGCTATTTCGTATTACTTCAGCCGAGTATCTGCTTTTGCCACTTGCAAACTCTGATCTTAATCTTCTAACCTTGTATTCGAGCTCAGCAAATCTTTCGTGTTGCTCAAGAAGTTCTATCATATGACTAATTTCAGAGTTTAGCTTTTTTTCCTCAACATCTCTTACAATAAAAGAAAGTAGAAGCTTATCTATTTGGTAATCAATATTTGGTTGAGCAGCAAATAGATCAATTATGGCTTTTACGTCAGTAGGATTTGTAACTAGTAAGTTAAAATTACTACATAAAAAACTATAGAACTTTATCGTCTTCTCAAGATAATTTTTCATATCTTGTGATAATTGCAATTCTTTGTGAATTCCTGACAGCAATATTTTCAATTCTTCCAAGTATTTCGTGTCAAAATTACTTACTTCTGTAGGTGAAAGGATCATTAGCAGCTTTTTTACAAGCTCAACATCATTTAACTTTACTGCATTATAAAGAGCTTTTTCTTTATCTTCTTTTAAATCATAAAGCTCTGATGAGTTATCTATGCTGAATAGATATTCAGTATTTCCTTGAGGAGAGTAGATTAAAATGTCCACTTCTCTTAGCGGGTGATCATCATTAAACTTTTCTAGTAACTGCTTATCGGTAGTTTCCTCTATTGCTACAACTGCTTTGCTTACCTCTTTCAACTTTGCAATATCATCTCTTGAGTTTTCAAGTATATCTTTAGCCTTGTCTAGCAGCTGCTCATATAGAACTATTTTTTCTTCATCATCAAGTAGCTGACAATGCTTTTTCAGCTTTTCAGTAGAGTAAGATAGGATATCCATTTTTTTCAATTTTACGATTACGATACCCCATTTTTGTTGAAACTGAAATAATTTTTATAGGATGTGTTTTTCTAGTGTAGATGCCCGCAAAACTTGTTATTATAATATACAGTAAATCAATAAGTCGTATAATATTAACAATTAAATAATATTTATCACGATATGATTGAATGTTAATAAGATTAAGTGAGGGTTACAATGAAAAAAATAAATGGTAAAAAATTGTCTAGTAAAATGTTAAAAGCGGTAGAGCGAATAGCAAAAGAAGGGTTATTACCTAATTTTATAAAAGCTGCTCCAACAGCGAATAAAAAGATTAGTAAATTACCTGTCTTAACATATCCTGAGGAGCTCAATCCATTTCGATCAGCTTTATGCAAGATAAGGCTAAGTGAATATGAAAATGTGAAATTAAATGAATTCTTGGAAAAAGCTATTGCAGCTGAAAATCTAGACAAATTAAGTAAAATCGTCGATGAAGCTTTGGATTTAGGAATAAGAGTAAACGCTCGCAACGAAGATGGCTTTAGCTTCACTAACGTTACAATGTTTAAGATGTATCGTGATGAATTCAAAGAAAATAAACAAGAAGATATAATCAGAAAGTTAGCCTTACATGGAGCAGATTTTAATGTACAAGTTGATAAGAAAATAGCTGAAATGTATCAAAAAGTGCAAAAAGAAATTGAGCCACAAATATATAGTAGGCTCAAGAAACTTAGGGAAGTTGGAGAAGACGCTACTATAGAAGGAACTGTTGAAGATGTAGAAATCGATAATAAGACCTTCTATATTGAATTTTCACATAGCTGCATAGTTGATGTTGCCAAAGTTGTAGAAGGTGCAAAAAATTTGGGCTTAAGTAAAGGAGACTTAAACCTTGGCGGTAGTATCATAAAAATAGGTGATGGTGAAGTTGAGGTCAAAACTGGGAAAGACGGTAAAAGAAATTACGTAGATATATCCGATAACAGCGCTTTTACAGTAACACTTTGCACTAGCCTAGGAGAGCTAAATTTAATGGTATATCATGACACAGAAGACTATCATCAAGTACAAGTTGAAGTAGAAGATGAAGAAATGTGGAACGAGTTGCAAGAAATAGGAGAAATCGTAGGAAAGGGTTGTTTATTTGGTGGAATGTCTGTTAAAGAAGTAGTGGAAAAAGGCAGCTTTACTAGATGTGGAAGGTGGGGCGACCAAAATTCTAAAAGTAGTGAGACCTTTTCTTGGGTGAGCAAATTAAAAGATACCAAAACGACATCTGTAGGACGTTCTTGATTGGTGGCTATGTTTTACATAGCCATAATTATTGCAAAGTAAAGTAGTTTTTGAAATTTAATTAAGATTACCATAAAAAATTTACCTTAATTAGTATTGCTTGTAGAAGTGTTTTATATTATAAAAAATACCTAAACTTTAAAATTTGTACTATTTGTTAGCAAGAGCCTTTATCACTGAATGCACAATATCACGCAATGTTTCATCTTTAATTTTTCTATATTCTCTTACTAATCTTGATATTTCTTCGCTGCCTACATCGCTGTGAAAGGCCTTATCATGCAAGTCCTCAGAGGCTTTGGTAAAAAAATATGACATATCAACGGACAAAGCTTCTGCTAATTTATATAACCTATCAACTATAAGTCTAACTTCTCCAGTTTCATATCCTTGTATGTGCTGAAATGAAATTTCAAGCTTTTTTCCTAAGTCTCTTTGGCTAAAACCACACATTAGCCTTCTTTTCCTTATTCTTTCACCTATTTGCTTATCGATAGGATGTTGTATGGTCATTTTACGTATCAGACAATATTACCTATGTATTATCACTTTGAGAAAAAGATTTTACCAATATATAAACTACACTACGTAACCTTTTGCTCTTAATTTCGTTATATCCTTTGACTAGTTTTAGTATTTCTTCATCGTAAGTTTCATGTAAGCCGGTATGCACATCAGTAAAAAAATCAGCGACATTAACCGATAGAGCTTTTGCTAAGTCATATAGTCTACTGGCTAAAATGTAATTTGAACCATTTTCGTACCTTTGTATCTGCCTATACGAAACGCCTATTCTATTTCCTAACTCAGTTTGCGTTAAACCACAGTATAACCTAAGTTCCTTTATTTTTTTACCTAATTCCACCTTTCACTACTAATTCTAGCTGTTCAAGCTTATATTGAATTTTTTAATTTATGAAGTGAAAAAAAGAAGGAAAGTTGGAGAACTTTCCTTCCGGTCTACAGATTACAATAAACCACTATCATAAAAACTAAAGTGGCTCTTCTGTGTTACGATTATATGGTCTATCAATTTCATTCCTACATTTTCGCAGGTTGCAGCTAATGTAAGTGTGTTATCCTCATCCTCTTTTGATGGTTCTATATCTCCACTTGGATGATTATGTGAAATTGCAACAGATGCTGCATCAATCAGTAATCCCTGTTTTATTATTTCCCTGACATACAGAGGTACTCTGTCTATAGTTCCACAGTCTTGAATATACTCATATATTAAATGACCACTTCGATCTAAGTATACCACTCGTAAGCTTTCCTTTCTTGACTGCCCTATTGCTGCTTTAAAGTATTTTAGTAGCTCTTCTCTATTATCAAGAATCGACAGCTTTTTTAACTTACCTTTCAATATCCTATCGAAAATCTCTTTCAGACAAAAGATACTTGCTATTGCTCCATCGTTCATTCCTGTAACATTTTTTAGCTCATGAAAATCAGCATTAATTACCCTTCCTAAACTACTAAAAAGCTCCATTAGCCTTTTGGCGACTTCTCTTCCTTCTGTACACGCGGATAGATTACGTTCCAGTAGCTCATGGTCAAGTAAAGACCTACCTCTACTTGATAGAATACGAGTTTCTAATTTCTCTTTTCTCTCACTATTATTCATAAAAACCTCCAAGATCAACATTATATACAAATTCAGCGCCAGCTTTCTGACGCAGTAGTTCTCGAGGAATTACCCTTTTGAACTCTAAATTTGCAATGTTGTCCTTGTTGCTTTGACTGCTAGTACAACATTGCATAATTCTATTATGCCTATTTTGATCAAAATTTGCAAGACTTTTTATGCGAAATACTATGTATAAGTGGTTGTGGTTGATTTCAATTTGATGAATTAACATTCTAATAATATTTTGTTTAGTCTGCCAATCTACCAGATCAAGTTTTGATTCAACACTTGAGGAAAAGTTTTTCAAGCTATCTGTAACAAGGCTCAATTCTTGTTGTAACTTCTTTTGATCGAGTGTTCTTTCTTTCTCTTCTTCAATTTCTTTCAAATGTTGTTTCATTGTTGTGATTCTTGGTTCAAATTCTTCTTGGCTTATAAACCCTTTGGCATAGCTATCAATAAATTTTTTGATACTTAATCTTAGCTTACTTTCTTGCTTTTCACGTGTTTGATTATGTAAAGGCTTTTTGTTCTCTGACAATCTACGTTGATATTCATTTGCAATCCTATCTGGCTCTTTCAGGATACTCTTGACTTCTTCCCATATAACTCCATCTAATACATCAGTGCGTATTGATTTATTATCGCAGATTTTATTGCCATTGAATTTGCTAGAGTTTGTACCAGAGCAACGATAGTAATAATATGTCGACTTTTTATGAACGTGGTTTGTACCGCAATAAGTATATTGACAACGTTGACATACCATTAAACCTTGCAATAAATATGTTTCTCTTCTTTGTCGTACTCTTGCTCTTTGCCTATTTTCAGTTAGTTGTGCCTGTACTGAATCAAATAAAGGCTCATTGATTATTTTTGGTACTGGAATATAAGTCCAGTTCTCTTTATCACTGTTAAAGCGACCACTTTTAAGTTTACCACAAGTTCCTTTTTTTGACTTTTTTACTTGTGGTTTTGAGCATGTCCTAGTTTTACCATAAGCTGCTTTTCCTATATAAGCAGGATTTCTTAACATGTTCCAAATAGTGCTCCTTTTCCAATACCTTTTTCCTGTTCGTGTTATTACCGGTATCTTATTCAGTTCATGTACAACTTCTCCTATACTTGCTCTTTCTTGGCCAACCCGACTAAATATTTTACGCACTATATTTGCCTCTTCTTCATCAACCTCAAATTGAGCACTTCCTTCACCTACATGTTTTGCTATGTAGCGATAACCGTAAGGCGCCCTACCCATCACACTTATACACCCAGCTTTGGCCGCATGAAGTTTACCTCTACGGTTTCGTTCCATAATCTTTGCACGTTCATACTCTGCTATTGCTCCCTGAATCTGTAGAAATAAATGGGAATCAGGATTATCATCAAACTTATGATTCAAAAATACTATTTCAGATCCAGCCTTTTTAAACTCTTCGAGTAAGATCATTTGATATGAAAATTTACGTGATAGCCGATCAGGTGAATGAATGTATATCTTATCAATCTTACCTTCTGCTACTCTATCACGTAAACTCTCTAAGCCAGGACGTTCTAAATTTGATCCACTGTAACCATTATCGATGAACCTATGCTCATCTAACAATTCATGTCCATCACTACTAATGCGACGCTCCAATTCTACAATCTGACTCTCTATTGTATTCTCCTGTGCCTGTTGTCTTGATGAAACTCTTGCATACAAGCTTACCGTTGTCATTTTCTTCTACCTCCTTTGTTTTACATTTCAATAATTGTTCATAAGCATTTGCCAAATATGTACCCGCCAACCTGTGAGGTTCATAACGGCAATTAATAGTTAATTCCCCTTTTTGCATGTTTTTCTTCCTGTGAATTTTTTTATAGGTTAGGAGACTTCTATTAAACTAAACCAATGCACACCTTATTTAAGAAAGCTATCTAGTTCACACAAATTCTCCCTAATAAATATACAAGATTTGAAGAAATTATGTCCAAAAAATCTTTGCCTAAATCATCATATTATGTATAACATGGCTTATTTAATATGTTATGGAGATTTATCCAAGTCATAAATTCTGGGAGAGCGACTTAGAAGTTCCGGTTAACCTTTTATTAGATCGTTTTCAGGATTCTAATATACGTCAGTCTTGGTTAGATTCCCTTTCTGGTAAACAACTGAGCATTATTTTTCAGCATTGCTTTAAAAATCATTTAAATGGACAACTTTTTCAAGACGGAGATTATGATGATAGATCCACTCAGCAAAAACGTAAGATACTTACCAATTACTCTGACTCTCTTTTTAACTATTATCTCATTAGCTACTTTGATCGTACAAAACTTGAGGCTACAGTCAGTGAAGTAGCAAGATTTGCTCTGACTGAGAAGTTAATGAGATCGTATCTGATAAAAAATAATACCAAGTATGATAAAAGATCCTTGTTGTTTTTACTATTTCACATAAATTGTGAATTTCTAAAATCTGTCTATCATTTTGATAAAGTACAAAAGAAAGGTTTCATATCATTTGCTCTACAGAAATCACCAAGACAAATAAACACTTCATTTAAAGAGTTTATGTCACAAGAAGCTGTAGAGCAGATACTTAAGGATGATGATCAGTTGCAGGGTTTTTTCCATCATCAAGATCGAATATATATGTTTGTACGTCGAGGAAGTGACATGGATTTACTGCTTAATTCAAACAAAGTTGTTCATGGTCATAAACCTGAGTGGATGATTTTAGATTTCTCTCTTGATGGCACTCAGGTTAATCTCTGTGCTAAAAATACTAATAAAGCTGTGGAAATAGCAAATAGCATTGTAAGTGGGTATTTTGACTGCGAATGTACTTTTGTAAATATACAAGATAAGAACTTTCCACTACAAGTGCACAAATTTCTTCAAGCATGTATAGATGGTTCTGACTCTGACATTTGTATATTTGAGTTAAATTTTAAGTCAGATTATTTTAAAAATAGTAATACATATCTTACTTTAAGTGTAAAACCGCATGATCCTATTGCACCAGAGTTACATATTTTAAAGCCAGCTATTGGCAACATACTACAATCTATTCAATCAGCTAAAGTAATGTTCCAAAACAAAAAGGTAACATTTTCTTTCAAAATAAGTGGGGAAGTTTATTATTCAGAGCATCCACTCAATAAAAAAGAAAGAGAGGACCTGAAGAAACATATGGAACAATCTTATGGTCTTAAAATTCTTTCACGAGCAAATTGCTGATCTTTTAAGTTCAAATGGTTCCTGGATTAATCCAAGCCAAAATCATATTAAAGCAGCAAGATACTTATTCGATCTTGGATTGATAAAAATGCAAGAAAGGTATTATATTGTTTGCTCTCGTGAAGAAGATCATCTTGATTGGCCAAATGTAATTGATTCAAGTTGTAGCAATGAGATTTTTATCGATTCAGACTTTGATGAAGCATGTGATGACGCTATTTGTGAAAACTGTTCTCGTCATATTCTGCCTAATACTTATCAAAAACAGAGATTTCATCTCTTATCCATATACTTAAATACAGAAAAGGTCATAGACTGGTTTGAAACAAAGTTGAATGATTCAAAACTTATGTGGGAAAAAGTGGAAAAAGGAGTTTATTATATTTGTAATCAAGGTCGTATTGTAAATCTAATAATCCTTGATTTTTGTACTGATGCGATATTTTTAACTATAGATAAACTTAGAGTCCACCCTACAGTTCTCATCACTCTAAAAAAAGATATACCAAATCTATTACTGAATCTATATGTAGTGCCAATGGTGAAACTGTTTTGTCAGCTTAAGACTGTAACTGAGATATTCCGAGAGGCAGCTAAAAGAGGAGTAGCAAAGGTAGTAGAAAATACTTCTTTGCAAGTTTTACCAGCTTCATATATTTCGCTTAAACGTGTTGAACCAATTATACCAACAAAGCTTTTGGAGTTACAGGTAGTTAAAGGTATGGTATATGTTAATAGTATTGAAGTTATAAATAAAAAAGCTGCATCATGTCTTAATATTTTTCGAATATTATTTAGGCAATTTTTACATGACTGTGAGAAAGAATTACCACCTGAAAAACATACACTTCTCAATATTAATCAGTTAGAAAAACTCTTGGGACTTAATTTAGAAGCAGATTTAGAACAACAAATCAGAAAACCATTAAATAAAATGCAAAGAACAATCAAATCTACACTTGCTGAGAAATTAGGATTAAGTATTGAACGTGATGATGTAATACAAACACTTGGTTGGCAAAGATTATCACATGGTTATCGAATTAACCCTTTTACTTTGACTATAAAAAAATAGAGTTTTTTGTTATCAAAAATAGTTTTTTTCAGCTCCATGAATAAATTTTCCCACCCCACGTGCAAATGGTCCTGTTTTTACATCAAGCCATTTATCCTCTTTTGAGCCATTAGCCATTCCTTTAACTATTTGCTTTACCTGTAAAAGCTCTTGTACTATACGCTCTAATCTATCCCTTCCCATACTATGAAAAATCTCAGGCAGTCTATGTCGTTGTTTATGTATTCCTGCACTTCCTGTATGAGTAAATGGATGTCCTGAACTAGCAGCTCGCGCAATTGAATCAATAAGATATATTTTAAGATCTTTATCGCTAATATTTTGAGCTTTTAATTGTTCAGTAATGTCTTCCAATAGCCCTGTTTCTTCATTTCTTAGGTAAGTACGTATGGTACGATCAGCTAGGCCATTTGCCTTAACAACAGCTCCATAAAATAAGGCATTTTGTCTTGGGATTTTTCCAATTGACCTAAAAATCATCGGTTTAGTCATATCCTCAACAGGCCAAAAAGCAAAAGAACACCTGACTCCATTTACGAGAGCAGAAGTACCTCGAATAGCATCTCGTGCTTGCTCTACTGTTGATATAGGCTTTTCTCCCTTCAGCTTTCTCATATGATGTGCAGTAATTATTGAAGCTCCAGTGCTACATGCTAAATCAGATAATAAACACATGAGATAATCCCCTACTGCTGGGTCAGCATTTAAATCTGCATGAATGAAAGAAGCAAGGGGATCAAATATAATGAGCTTTAAATCCTTTATTCTGCTCAGCTGCTTCATTACCGACTCAAATTCTGGAGATATTTCTACAACTTTACCGCGAACGTTCTTAAGTATGGTAAGAGATCCTCCGATGTTTGGTAATGGTACAATAAATAGCCTATCTTTATATTTCAATCTCTCGCATTTTGGATCAAGTCGTTCTAAGCGACGATGTATTTCATTTGTATCATCTTCTGCAGAAAATACCACAACAGATCCGTGTTCAGTAACAAGTTGGCCAAATCCGCATACCTGATCTATGCTAGCTGCAACCTTGAGGGCTAGGTCAAGAAGAAGCATACCTTTACCAGTATCACCCATTGCAGCTAAAATAGATGTGACACCCAAAGGAAATAATCCTTCAACTAAGAATCTTTGCTTTGGTACTGGACCTACAAAACGCTCTACACTCCAGCTGAAAATATCAAGTGGTGGTTTAATAATTATTTTTCTTGAGTTTTTTTCAATAAATTCTTCAATATTTATTCCCTCTAACACACAATCAGCAGCATCCCAACTCCTTGGTTTATCCGATGGAATCTTAAGCGTAGCAAGTGATGCAACACCAAGTTCTAAAAGTCTCTTTTCAGCGTTTTTGGTATATTTATTACCTGCTTCATCGTTGTCTGGCCAAATAATAATATGCTTGCCCTTAAGCGGAGTCCAATCTGTTTTATCAATAGGCGCATTTGCTCCAAACATTGCTGTTGTTGCAGTTATTCCTTTCTCTATAAGTGCTTCTGCGCATTTTTCTCCTTCAACCAGAATAACTTTATCGGACTTTAAAATACCTGGAATGTTGTAGAGTGGTCTTATCTCCGGCTCTTTGAATCTTTGTTTTTTAACATCAAATGGTTTAAACTGTTTTTTCTCTAGAGGAGGATCATAACGGTAGACTATTACGATTACTTGATTGCTCTCGTCGTAGTAGTTCCAGCTACAAGTCAGGTATTGTTCTAAATCTCTAGTATTATTTTTTTCTTTGATGCCGAGCCATTCACTTATTGAAAGCATTACTTCAGGAAATTCTGTTTTCGCATTCTTCCCGTGTACTGTTGCCCAAAGGTCAATAATGTCACCACCTTCTCCTGTTGCAAAATCTTTCCATAATCCGGCTCTTTCGCCTGTTAATTCTATTACAGTACTTTTGCCTTTGTTACCCTGTACATCACCTACATAAAACTTATCACCACGAAATGTCCCTCTTGGTAATAGATGAAAAAGACAAGATCTGATATTTTGCAAAAGCTGAGTCTTTAGCTCTACCATAGTATCCGTTTTTTGCGGACAAGTTAAGCCGTAGCTATAATTTTAGAATTCTGCCAACGCCCATTTACCCTGCTAATGAATTTTGCTGGTATTGATTTACCGTTTCTTAGCTCATATACTACCTGCAAGACATTTGCGCGTTTACTTGGTTGAAACATTACCATACCAGACGTGTAAAAACTTCTTAAAGCATTAGCACCAATTAAAGCTTGAAAAGGACTTTTTGCTAGTGTAGCTGTGGATACTTTTCTGGTATGACGTGTAATAATGATTCCAGCCGTAGGATTAATTACAGAACGTAGTTTTTCTATTCTGCTTTGCAGGCCAGAAAACATATTTTCATAGTCAAGAGAATCCAAGACGATAAGGTCTATTGTTTTAAATTTTTCTCCTATGATCTCTTTTATTCTCTCTATACCTTCATCGTTTAAAGTTAATCTCATCTTTGTAGTAACAATCAAGTTTTCTTCTGCTAGATTTGGCAGCCTTTGATTGGTTATGATTTGTTGTATTCGTTCCCTGATGTAATTGTACTCCATCTCATTTTGCAGATAGATTATTTTTAGTGGCCTTGCTGATTTCATCTTAAGAAACGACACTCCTGCTGCAAGATGTGCAAGCAAAGAGAGAAGAAAATAACTTTTGCCAACCTTTGGCGTACCACCAATGACTAAAAGACCACCTGGAGTGAGAATTCGTGGAGCTATTATGTCTTCTGGTATTGGTGATTGATCACTTAAGTACTGCTTTACAGAAAATATTTTTTCTTCTCTTTTCCCCCCTTTTTTTTCTCCACTCTTTGATTTTTTATTGAGCCACTTTCTAGCAGAATATATATCACCCTTAATTAAAATCCAAAGATCAATAATATCACCACCAGTTCCTTCAGTAAAATTACGCCAATCACCAGCTTCCTTACCTAATATTTTAACTGTAATTGTATTTCCATTTAAGTCTCCAATATAAGTTTTATCTCGGTAAAACTCACCATTTGGAAGTAGGTAAGAAACACACTCCTTGATATTATCAATCAATAACATCTTTAACTCTTTTTGCTTTTTAGACATAAAATTCCCATACATATTTTTCATACGTGTAAAGTTGAGATTAGCTAGCTCACAAACAGTTTCAAAAGACTTTGAATTCAGCCAATTAATTGCTTCTTCTCTTAGCTTTGGGTTTTTTCCTACTGCGTCCTGAATACCTCTAGTAACGACAGCAGACCAAAGCTTTTCCTCGTCGTACTTCAAAATGGTACTCTGTCAATTTCATAATTTTTGCGGTATTCTACCGAAGCAATTTTGTTTTTCTCTCCATATTCATCAGTTATAACACCTACCTTTACTGTAAACTCCAACCCATTTAATTCTGCAATTGAATTTAGCTTACGAGCAAGGATTGCATTTTCTGAGTTATCATGTGGATGAATGTCACGTGCCGATTCCAAGATACTGCGAAGCATAGAGCGACCCATTTCTCCCCAAGTATCTTCTGCTTTATTACTTTTAATACCAATTATTTGGTAAATCTTGTGCTTTTCATATAGACCTTCAATAACGGTAAATTCTGTATTTAAATAAATGCTACCGGTAGTGGGGCTTTTAGTAAACCAATGCTCATAACCTCCAGGCTTGATTGTCATTTTTACCTTTACTATTGTACCTTTTGGTATCAATCTACTTTGCGGTTTTACAGTGTTAAAATCAGTTAATAGGTTTTGTAACATATATCACTCTCCATGTTTAAATTTTAAAACTTGCTTTTAATCTTTGTAAGCAGCTTGCCTAAATGCGGTTCTTCAACCATACTCAGGCGTCCACTGCGGTCTTTAGCTGGGTATCCCCAAGGGTTTAAAGTGTGGCAAACAAAAGAGCGTTTCTCCGTTCCATCATCTTTCTTGATTCCAACCATACTGATTACTTCGTCAACTATCCCAGGAATTTCACTAGCAGTTTTAGCCCCTTCGCATTGAGGTAGCCAGTTTGGACGATTAAAATCGTCTAAATACTGACCTAAAGTACCAACTATGATGATGTCTTTGTCTCTGATATGTTGAAATTGATTGAGCCAAGCCATCATTTCTTGAGCAAGTAATCCATAGGCAGCTCTCATATCCTGTTTTCCTGATCTCTCAGAAAAAGCTTCAGGTTGCATTTTTGTCCATAAAAGACATAAACGTGAAGCAACGGTTATGCTATCTATAAAAATGCATCGGTATTTAGAAAACTCAGAGGAAAAATCTTTGTACTTACTAGATACATGTTCATAGTGTCTTTGGCTGTATGCCTGATCAGATTTTAATGCAGGATTAGAACCGCCTATAAGACAAGCAATATCTCTAGCTTCACTCCAAGTGCGAAGGCTAATTGAATCTCCTTGCCAGTCTTGAACAGCAAGAAGCCCTGCTTCAAAATCAAGGCAAAGTGTTGGTTCATCTATAGTCTTTAGTAGACTTGTTTTACCAATACCATAAGGACCAAAGATGACCATCTTTACACTTGATATTGTTTGCAATCTTTCATTATTATTCAAAATTTTAAGAATCATTATTTATCCATGCTGCAATGTATATATACAAGAAAGGCAAAAATTTTGTTCAATTTTTCTTTTTGCCTGCGTAGTAAATAGGAAAAAGTTTGGCACGTATCTTCTTGATAATATTGTTTAAAGTGGTTCTTGAAACGTTGTTCATTTTGGCAACTTCATGTAAGTTAAAAAATTTAAGTTGCTCACATATATTTTGCCATTCCTTTGGTAAAACCGAGATCATATAGTCTACATCAATGCGTTTTGTTATTTCACCCTCAAATAGCTCTGTTACATCAATGCTAAGATAGTTATTGATATTACGTTTTGCACATTGCTGTTTCTTTAACAGGTTAATAGCTTTATTTTCAGTTAATCTTGCTACAAAGGTATTAAAGCTACTTTTGTCTTCATCATACTGATCAAGATATGGCCAAATTTCACAGAAGAGTTCTTGCTCAAGGTCTTCGTTATTCTCATCAATAAAGCACTTGGCAAGTTTTAGTCTATAGGCTTGGTATTTTACGTTTTTAACAATTATAGCTATATTTTTTAATTTCATGGTTTTCCCTAAAACAAATTAATGCTTTAAGGATGAGAGTTATTAATGCCCTTATGTAGGACAGGAGCAAAAATAAATAATACTGATGCGATTTTTAATCTATTGATATTCTGTTATTTTTTTTTGAGAATAATACCGGTGCAATTTAAAATAATACAGTTCAGGTTTTTAGAAACTATTTTGAATGGATTTCAATATTTTTAAGAATGGGTAGCTCAGGCTTCCTAAAGTTATATTAAAAATATATAAGAATTTCATATTTTGAAATTCAATATCACCTAAAGAGCTAAAAATGTGGATTTCGCTATTAAAAGAATAGCTTAAATTTTTAAGAGGAAAATAGTTGAAAAGTATGCTCTCTATAACCTTAAGTTCCGTTCCTGATTACTGGCTTCCTAAATCAGGAATTAGGAATCAGGAATCTAGAACTAGCCTGTATGGCGGGGTTTCACCATACGTTCCTAAAACCGTTCCTAGGAACGGCATATCTGAAGTCCGCCAATATGGAGGATTCTAGCTTCCTGAAACCCTTATATATAATATATATATATAATACATATATAAAAATATACACATATATAAAAACATATAAAAGTAGAATAATAAAAAAACCTCTAGAAGTAGAAAAATCATGTTTAGAAGGTTTTCAAATTCGAGAAAAATTTTTCAAAAATTGAAGATTTTTTGGACGAAAATTTTCCAAATCTTGTATATATATGTACTCGGCAATTGAAAGATTTGGCAAACAAACTGGCTGTAAAAGAGTTTTCATGTTAGTTGTTAAATTTCGAAAATTAAAGATTTTTTGGACATAATTTTTTCGAATCTTGTATATATATGTACACAACAACTGAAAGGAAATGCTCACCCTAGATCTTGGCAAACAAACTGGCTGGACTATTTTAAATGATGGAATAGTGCAAAGTGGAAGTAAGAGTTTTCATGTTAGCAGGTTTAGTGGTGGTGGAGTGCAGTTTTTAAACTTTCGTAATTGGCTTAATGCACTTAAGTATAAATTTCCAGGTATTGAAGTTGTGTACTTTGAAGAAGTGAGAAGACATCTAGGAACTGATGCTGCACATATCTATGGAGGGTTTTTAGCACACCTTTCTGCTTGGTGTGAGGAAAGCAATATTTCCTATCAAGGTGTTTCGGTTAAGACTATTAAACGTTTTATAACTGGCAAGGGTAATGCAAGTAAAGCTGATGTAATTGAAGCAGTGCAGGAAAAGGGTTTTTGTCCAATGGATGATAATGAAGCAGATTCTTTAGCTTTAATGTTCTATGTTATGAATTTTAGTAAAGATTTTAATATATTAAAAACACCATAGAAAGTGGGTCCTTCCGGCCATGCTGGCAGGTTTGGTGGTCTTGACCTCGGGCCTTCTTTAGCGTTAGACATATTTCAAATGTTAACTACTTACGAAATTATAGCTGAGCAGTGCTAAAATAAGGAGAAAAAAAAGGTGAGAATTACGCAAGCAGAATGGGCAAGGGAAAAAGGGTTTTCGAGGCAATATGTCTGTTCTTTAGTAAAAAAAGGAATAGTTGAGCTGGAAGATGGACTTATTGACCGAGAACAAGCAAATGAAGCGGTAGCAGCAATAAGAGATCCAAGTCAACCACTGAGGAGAAAAGAGCGCGGAGAAACACTTTCAACGATATTGCTAAAAACGCGAATAAAAAATGAAACCGAGCGTGGTAAACTTTTGGAAGCTAAAGTGAAAGCTGAAGTAGGCAAATTTGTGTCAATTGAAGAAGTAAAAACTGAAGCATTTAATGTAGCAAGAGTTGTTCGTAATAATTTGCTTAATATTCCAAATAGGGTTTCAGCACTACTTGCATCACTGAGTGACACTGAAAAGATTCATATGGCGCTAACCGAAGAGATTACAAACTCATTACAAGAATTATCTAATACTAAATTTCAAATATAAAAAGATTTTGAATATAAAATGGCTGATAACTTAAGTTTGGAGTTAATAAAGTGTCTCATTAATCAACCTGGATTAGATGTTAATGTCAGAGGATTAAATGGAAAGACACCACTACATTGCGCTATAGAATTTGACGAATTAAGCATGGTAGATCTGCTACTCACAAAAAAGAATATCAATCCTTTTGTTGAGGACAATGAAGGCAAAACCTCCTTAGATTATGCCAAAGAAGGTAAAAAAGCAGAAATATTACAAGCGCTAATTAATAACAAATACGGATCAGAACAAGATAACTTACTTCATTTAGCTGCAATGATAGGTGAAGTTAATGCAGTTAGATATTTGATAGGAAAAGGTGTTGACGTTAATGTACGAAATGCTCTGCATCATACGCCATTACATCTAGCAGCAGGCATAGGACATGCAGAAGTTGTAAAGATTTTGATAAGAGAAGGAAACGCTGAAATAGATGTCTTTGATGTACGAAATCAGACACCAATGCACTATGCAGTTAATAATAAAAAGTTGGAGATAGTAAAGTTACTGCTAAAGCTTGGAGCAGATGTAAATAGCGCGCGCATGGGACAAAATTCAATGAAATTGTCACCTATTCATATAGCTGTAAATAATACTAATTACGATGAAAGAGACTTATGTCTTGATATCCTCAAATGCTTAATAAAGGAGCCTAATGCTCAAGTGAATCTACAAGACTACGAAAATAAAACACCACTACATTACGCTGAAAGACTTAAAACAATAGAGGTCTTACTAACGCGAGAAGATATAGACCCTCTGGTAAAAGACGATAGCGGTAAAACACCATTTGATTACGCTAAAAATAGACCTGAAATAAAGAAGGCTTTGATGAACAATAAGTATGGTTATGAAAAGAATAGTCTACTCCATTTAGCTGTACAAACGGGAGAAATTGAGCTTGTAGATGCAATTTTAAAGGAAGAAATCGATATTGATATTGTAAATAATAAAGGTTTATCATCGATTTACCTTGCTGCGGAAAAAAGGCATTTACATGTAGTAAAGTTATTGCTGAAAAAAGGAGCAAATTATACACCTGTTTTACATTTAGCAATTAAATCAAACAATTTAGAGTTACTTAAAGTTTTATTTACTGAAAAAAATAGGGCATTGCTCTGCAGAGATACCGTTGTTAATTTTCCAACCCTTCATAATAAATATATAGCACAGAGAGAAATAGCAGATAAAAGGATGAAAAAACATAATAATATTATCTGCATCTGTATTACAGTCAGCGCAATAGCAGTAGCAGTGTATATAGGGTTAATAACAACAATAAGCAGTGTAATCATTTTTACAACAATAACAGGGGTATTTGCGCTTGTTATAGCAATAATGATAAGTGAGATGAGCAAAAGATATATAGAAAACGAATTTCAGAAAAAGATGTTTATGGAATTGGAGGAGTGTGGAGGAATAAACTCTACTGTTAACGATATTGAGATAGAACCAATTATGAGTAGATGCAGACAATGATATACGCTAGAGCTTTTTCTGAAGGTTTAAGACCAGATCCAGAGCTTAAAGTATCAGAGTGGGCGAATGAGTATCGAGTTTTAGCTCCAACTGCAGCATCAGAGCCAGGAAAATGGAGAACGGAAAGAACTCCTTATTTAAAAGAGATCATGGATTCATTATCTCCATCTTCACCTGCTGAAAAAGTAGTATTCATGAAAGGAGCGCAGATTGGAGGAACAGAAGCAGGTAACAATTGGATAGGCTATATTATAGATCAGACTCCTGGTCCAATGTTAGTTGTGCAGCCAACAGTTGAAATGGGAAAACGTTGGTCAAAGGGAAGATTTGCACCGTTAATAGAGAGTACGCCATGTTTAAAAAGTAAAGTAAAAGACCCAAGGTCAAGAGATTCAGGGAATACTGTACAAAGTAAGGAATTTCCAGGTGGAATAGTAGTAATAACTGGAGCAAACAGCAGTGTAGGACTGAGATCTATGCCAGTAAAGTATCTCTTTCTTGATGAGATTGATGCGTATCCAGGAGATTCAGGAGGAGAAGGAGATCCAGTACTGCTTAGTATTGCTCGAACTAATACATTTGCACGGCGAAAGATTTTTTTAGTATCAACGCCAACGATTCATGGAATAAGCAGAATTGAGAAGGAATTTGAAGCAACAGATAAGAGATATTTTTTTGTACCATGTCCACATTGTAATTACTATCAAGTTCTAAAGTGGTCACAAATAAAATGGGAAAATAACGATTCAAGAACAACACATTATGTCTGCGCTGAATGTAGCGGCAAAATAGAAAATCATCAAAAGACAGAGATGCTTGAGCGTGGAGAATGGAGGCCTACTAATAGAGTAAAAGGGGAGAAAAAAGGATTTCACCTTTCAAGTCTTTATAGTCCAGTTGGCTGGTATAGTTGGCAACAAGCAGTAGAGGACTTTCTCCATGCAAAGGAAAGTGAACAATTACTGAAAGTTTGGATAAATACCACTTTAGGAGAAACTTGGGTAGATAAAGGAGAAGTACCAGACTGGAAGCAATTATTCAACAGAAGAGAATTTTTTCCCGTAGGCACAGTACCAAAAGGTGAAGTGGTTTTGACAGCAGGAGTAGATGTTCAAAAAGATCGGTTAGAAGTAGAAGTTGTAGCATGGGGAAAAAGCCGTGAAAGTTGGTCAATAGACTACCGAGTATTTGAAGGAGATACAGGAAGTGGAGAAGTATGGGGAAAGCTTTCGGAGCTCCTCAATCATCATTTTATCGGTGAAAATGGGCTTGAATACATGATAAGCATGATGGCGGTTGATGCAGGGTATGCAACGCAGGAAGTTTACAACTGGGTGAGAAGTCATCAAGGCTCTGGAAGAGTAATGGCGGTGAAAGGTGTAAATAAAGCACTAGTGCCACTTAGCAGCCCAAGTAGAGTAGATATAACAGTTGGTGGTCAAAAGCTAAAGAGAGGAATAAAGCTCTGGCCAGTAGGAGTATCAATATTAAAGTCAGAGCTTTTTCAATTACTTAATATTTCAAAAGGAGAAGAAGGAAAAGCTCTACCTGGATATTGTCATTTTCCCGAGTATGCACCTGAATATTTTAAGCAGCTAACAGCAGAGCAATTAGTCAGCAAAGTGGTAAAAGGATACACCAAACAAGAGTGGCAAAAGGTAAGAGAAAGAAATGAAGTATTAGACTGTAGGATTTATGCAAGAGCTGCATCTATTGCGCTTGGAATCGATCGTTGGCCAGAGAGTAAATGGAATAGTTTAAGTGAAAAACCAGAAAGTAAAAAGCCTAAAAAAGTAAGACAGAGTAAGTGGCTTGGTAATCAAAATGTACAGTGAAAAATATTTAACTCAAGTTGAGAAAGCAATTCAAAAACTGCAAAGCGGAGAAAGAGTTGTCTCAATTGCATATGGTGACCATGTTGTGCGGTACGGGGAAGTTCAAATAAAGGATTTATTGGAGCTCAGGCAACGAATAAAAGCGGGGTTAAAAGTTGCAGGCATGAGGCCAAAGAGGAAAATTGTTTTTTCAACGAGTAAAGGAATTTTATAAATGCTGCTCAAAACCTTCAAGCAATTATTTAACAAACCAAAGATAAAAAGCTCTGCATGGGATGCAGCAGGCTCAGGAAGAAGATTTTTTCACTTTCAACCAGAGTTAGGAAGCATAAATAATTTACTTTCTCAAAGCCTTGGGCACTTACGTAGCCGCTCTCGGGATATGGTAAGAAAAAATCCATATGCAGCAAATATCATTGATACAATAGTAAGTAACTCTATTGGAACAGGAATAAAACCGCAATCAAAAGCAAAGAATGCAGAATTTAGAAAGAAAGTGCAAGAATTATGGCTAAGATGGACAGATGAAGCAGACAGTAGCGGGGTAAGTGATTTTTATGGATTACAAGCTCTAGTATGCAGAAGTATGATAGAGGGAGGAGAATGTTTTGTACGTTTAAGAACGAGAAAGCTGGAAGATAGATTTTCTGTACCATTACAACTGCAAGTACTTGAGTCTGAACACTTAGATAATAAAACAAATCAAACTTTAGCAAATGGTAATGTAATAAGAAACGGGATTGAGTTTAACAGGCTTGGGCAAAGAGAAGCATACTACCTATTTAAAGAACACCCTGGTGAAAGTATGTTTGGAGAATCAGTGAGAGTGCCAGCAAATGATGTTTTACATATTTATAGACCATTAAGACCTGGGCAAATCAGAGGGGAGCCTTGGCTTTCTAATATACTGCTGAAGCTTTATGAGCTTGATCAATATGATGATGCAGAGCTGGTGAGAAAGAAAACTGCAGCAATGTTTGCTGGATTTATTACGAGACTCGATCCAGAAGCAAATATCATGGGAGAAAGTGAAAGTAATGAGCAAGGAGTGGCACTATCAGGTTTAGAGCCAGGAACAATGCAGCTTTTAGACCCAGGAGAAGACATAAAATTTTCAGAACCGTCAGATGTTGGAGGAAGTTATGAAGCGTTTATAAGACAGCAACTCAGAGCAATAGCGATTGGTACAGGGATAACATATGAACAGCTAACAGGAGATTTAACAGGCGTTAATTATTCATCCATTCGAGCAGGATTGATAGAGTTTCGCAGGAGGTGCACGATGTTACAGCATAACATTATGGTATTTCAGTTTTGCCGTCCTGTATGGGATAGGTGGTTAGAGTTAGCACTACTTTCTGGAGAGCTAGACATAGGTGAAGAATGGACAAAGGGAAAAGAAGGAGCAAAAAAAGAAGTAAAATGGATACCACAGGGATTTGATTGGGTCGATCCGCTAAAAGATCAGCAAGCACAGCAAATGGCAGTAAGAAATGGATTTAAGAGTCGATCGGAAGTAGTATCAGAAATGGGTTACGATGTAGAAGAAATTGACCAAGAAATAGCAGAAGATCAAAGACGTGCAAGTGAACTGGGCTTAAGTTTTGATTCTGACGTTACGGCCAATCAAGAGGTACTATGAAACAACAATGGCTAAACAGATGTGTAATGGTAGAACCAAGGAGTTTTGAATTACTGTCACTACAAGCAGGAAAGCAGCCTATCTTTAAAAATATAAAACATGCAGTAAGAAATAGTGAAAGAGGAATAATACCGATACATGGAATCTTGACAAAAAAGTCAGAAACTTTTGATGGTTTACTGGGTATGACATCATATGAAAAAATTCATGAAGAGATAGAGAGCGCTTTAGAAGATAAAAGCATAGAGACGATTCTACTTGATATAGATAGCCCAGGAGGAGAAGTAAATGGAGTGTTTGACCTTGCTGATTTTATTTATGAATCAAGAGCAAAAAAGAGAATTATTGCAATAGCAAATGACGATGCGTATTCTGCTGCGTATGCAATTGCTTCTAGTGCTGAAAAGATTTTTCTCACCCGCACTTCAGGAGTTGGGAGTATAGGGGTAATCGCAAGTCATATAGATCAAAGTGGGTTTGATGAAAAACAGGGGATAAAATATACTACAGTATTTGCTGGAAGTAGAAAAAATGATTTAAATCCACATGAGCCAATAACTTCTGAGAGTTTAGAAAATCTAAAAAGCGAAGTGAATCGTTTATATGGAATGCTGGTTGAGCTAATAGCGCGGAATAGAAGCCTCTCTGTAGAGGCAATAAAAAATACTGAAGCAGAACTATATTTTGGCGAGAAAGCAATAGAGATGGGTCTTGCAGATGGAATGACAATTCTTTCATCTATTAATAAAAACAGGAGTATTACTATGAATGAACAAACTATAAATGACCTAGAAACTGATAATTTAACCAAGTATCGTACTGAAGTTCTTGAATTAATACGATTATGTAATATATCGAAGATGCCAGAAAAGATAGGAGAATTTATTGAGCAAAGCGTAAGTGTTGAGCAAGCAAGGGAGGTTTTAATGGAATTACTTGCAGAAAGAACGAAGAAGACAGAGATACTGAGTGCAGTACAACAGAATTCAGGAGAAGAATTGATGATGCAGGTAGCGAAAAGTCGTAGGAGTTAAAGTATTTTTATAACCGCCGTATATAGCATTGATAAAAGCGGCGGTAATCAGTTAAGGAGAGAAATTTATGAGTTGTATAAGCGAACAAAATAATCTGGGTGACTTATTAAAGTATGAGGTGTCAAGTCTATATTCAAGAGATCAGATAACAGTAGCCAAGGGACAAAATATTAAGCTTGGTGCAGTAGTTGCCAAAAAGACGGAAGATGGTCTTATTAGAGTACTTAATCCCGCTGGAACAGATGGCACACAAACAGCGATAGGTGTAATAGTAAGTGATGTAAATGCAATAGAAAATACTAAAGCGGTAATTATTACTCGTGTTGCAATGTTAGCAGATCATGCAGTGGTGTGGCCAGCAAATATCACTGAAGAACAGAAAGCTGAAGCAATAAAGCAACTTGAAGCACGAGGGATCATTATCCGCAAGGGAGTTTAACTAAAATTAATAAGGAGAAAAAGAATGCAAAATCCATTTACAAATCCAGCATTTAGTATGACGGCACTAACAAATGCGATGAATATATTGCCGATAAATTATGGACGTGTTGAAAATTTAAATTTATTTCCAAGTAGGTCAGTAAGATTTAGACATATTACCATAGAAGAGCAAAATGGAGTATTAAGTTTACTACCAACGCAAGTACCCGGAGCACCAGCAACAGTAGGAAAAAGAGGAAAAAGAAAGGTAAGAACATTTACGATTCCACATATTCCACATGATGATGTAGTGTTACCAGAAGAAGTACAGGGAATAAGAGCATTTGGATCAGAAAGTGAACTTAAAGCGCTGGCAGATGTAATAACTGACCATTTGCAGCTAATGAGAAATAAACATGCAATAACGTTGGAGCATTTGCGTATGGGAGCGCTGAAAGGAATAATTTTAGATGCTGATGGGTCAGAATTATTAAATTTGTACAACGAATTTGAAATAACACCAAAAGTAGTAAATTTTGCACTGGGAACAGCAACAACAGATGTCAAGCGTAAGTGTCTGGAAGTATTGAGGCACATAGAAGATAATCTAAGTGGTGAATATATGACAGGAATTCATGCTTTAGTAAGCCCTGAGTTTTTTGATGCACTTACTTCTCATACTAAAGTGAAAGAAGCATATGAGAGATGGCAAGAAGGAGCAGCGCTAAGAAATGATATGAGGTCAGGATTTGCGTTCTGTGGAATAACGTTTGAGGAATATAGAGGACAAGCAACTGATCCTGAAGGAACCGTGAGAAGATTTATTGACAAAGATACAGGGCACTGTTTTCCACTAGGAACAGCAAGCACATTTACAACATATTTTGCACCAGCAGACTTTAATGAGACAGTAAATACTCTTGGACAGCCACTATATGCAAAACAAGAGCCAAGAAGATTTGATAGAGGGACTGATTTGCATACGCAGTCAAACCCTCTGCCAATGTGC
Source organism: Wolbachia endosymbiont (group A) of Udea olivalis (assembly GCF_964028365.1). Taxonomy (NCBI): domain Bacteria; kingdom Pseudomonadati; phylum Pseudomonadota; class Alphaproteobacteria; order Rickettsiales; family Anaplasmataceae; genus Wolbachia; species Wolbachia endosymbiont (group A) of Udea olivalis. The sequence continues at coordinate 220,865 of NZ_OZ034773.1, read as the reverse complement.
CACCGTCCAGCAATACTAGTCAAGATCGTTGCAACATAGGTAGAACAAATATAAAGCGGTGTGAGGCAGAAGAATGCTTTACCTCTTCTTAGCATATAAATGTTAGTATATAGCGGAGAAATGTGCAAGAGAATATTAAGAGATTATTTAAAGATTGTTTTGCTCATTTAGGAAAAGTAGCTTTGTATGAATCAAAGGATAAGTCATATATGGTACAAGTACTAAAGCAACAGCCAGATAAATTATACGAGATTGGTGAAGGACAATTTGTGGGAGAGATGCTTTTTCTTGAGGTAAGCGTTTTTGATGTACTCAGGCCAATGGTGGGAGATATTTTTGTTATTGATGGTTGTAAATATAAAGTATATTCTCCGCCACTGCGAGGTAATTCAGGAATAGTTTGGAATATAAACTGTACAGTACTTGGAGAGAAAGATGTTTAAAATTGAAGTTAATGAAAACATTGAGAGAATTACTCACGACATTGATGCTAACAAAGCTAAAGTAGAGTTGGCAGCGGTAAGAGCGCTAAACAAAACGGCACTATGGTTAAAATCTCAGGCTGTCCGAGAAATCAGTGAAGAAAAGCAAATTAGGCTGAAAGTAATTAGAAAAAGACTAAGAATCATCAAGTCAAGAAAAAGCACTTTGAAAGTTTTAATTAGAGCATATCTGTATGATATAAATATAAAACAAGCAAAAATAAGAACAGCATTTAATGATGAATTTATGGCAACAATGCCAAGAGGCTATCGTGGTATTTTTAAACGTGTAGGAAGAACAGCACTACCGATACAGGAGGTTAAACTACCACTTGAACCTGAGGCTTCAAGGATAATAGAAAATCTTGTTAATTATGAAGTTGAAAGGATATTTGAAAAATATTTTACACATGAGTTATTTTATGACGGCATTTTGGACTAATTTACATGAGGCAATTTGTAATACGCTAAAGGCAGAGATACCAGCAATTCAAACTTGTGAGGTTTATCCAGCAATCAGGAAAGAATTGATAGCACCAGCAGTATTTATAGAACTTAGTGGCTTTGAAAAAGGACATGATCCAGGAACAGAAGAATTAGCGCTGAGAGCAAAATTTGAAGCACGAATTGTGATTGATAGCACAATAGAAAATGCACCTATTATTGTCAGAGCATTGGCGGCAGAAGTAGCAAGAATGGTAAATAAAAACACTTGGAAAGTGGAAAAAATTTCACCAGGAGAATTTATCTCAGGAGGAGGAGATGATTTTAGGCCAGAGCTCGATGCATATTTAGTGTGGATGGTAGAGTGGGTGCATGAAGTACATCTTGGTGATTCAGTATGGGCAAAGAGTAGTATTCCGCCGAGTACTGTTTACATTGGGTTTACGCCTGATATTGGAGTTGCTAATAAGCATAAATATGTAAAGGTTGGCAAAAATGATGAATAGTTTTGAAGATGCGAACTTACTAATAAAACTTAATAACTTGATTAGAGTTGGCACAGTCGAAGAAGTAGGCTGTGGAACGGCTAAGGTACGTGTAAAAATGATAGGTAATATATTAACAGACTGGTTGCCATGGGTAACAGCAAGAGCTGGAGAAGACAGAAGTTGGTCTGCACCAAGTATTGGAGAACAGGTGATAGTACTTTCGCCATCTGGTGAAATTGCCAAAGGGATTGTCTTACCTGCAATTTATTATAAAAAATATCCTATTCCAGAAGGAAGTAAGGAAGAAGTAAGCGGTTTTGTTTTTAAAGATGGAACAGTTATTTACTATGACCGAAATGGTCGTAAGTTTACAATTTCTGTCAAAGAAGAAGGAGCTCTTGTTTTTGCAGTGAAAGAAACGCAAATGGAAGTAACTAGTAAGGAAGTTATTTTAAAAACGGGAAAATCAAGTTCAAATATAACTGATGAAAAGATTGTCTTACAGGTTGGGAACTCAAGTCTAGAGATTACTGAGAGTAGCATTAAGTTAAATGCGAAAAAAATAGATTTAAACTAGCCAGAGAAAAATGTTAGAGCTAATAATGATAAGGGTATTATGATTGGTGATATTGAGTATACCTCTCAAACATCAGAATTAAGTGGATATGAATCAGGATGTGAAGATGAGTCAAGAAGAGAGGAGGAAACAAGAGGTTCATTGTTAGGGCAAAAACGACTTTCAGAATCAGACAAAGATTTAAGTTTGGCAAAACAGGGAAAAGTTGTTCGTTTTGGTGATATGTGTAACCAACATGGAGATTATTTACAAAGCCCTGGCATAGGAGGAAGCAGTAATGTGTTTGTAAATGGTAGGCCTGTGCATCGTCAAGGAGATGAATGGTCACAACATGCATCAACAGACCCTTATAAACCACCACATACTAGTCAATCCCTTCTTGAGGGGTCAGATTCAGTGTTTGTAAATGGCAAAGCCATTGCTCGTACTGGTGACCTAATTTCCTGTGGAGCAGTGGCAGAACAAGGAAGCAATGATGTCTTTGCAGGGTAAGTGATATGCGTGGTATGAATTCTGAAACTGGTAAAACAATAAGTGGTATAGAGCATTTAAAACAATCAATAGTTGATATTTTAACTACACCAATTGGTGCTCGTGTTATGCGCCGAGATTATGGATCAAGGTTATTTGAGCTGATTGATCATCCAATTGTACCTGGTTTTGCACAAGAGCTTTATGCAGCAGTTGCAGAAGCATTAGAAAAGTGGGAGCGTCGATTTAAGCTTAAACGTGTACAAATAACAGAAATAAAAGAAGGTAAAGTAACTCTCATTTTAGAAGGAATCTATCTGCCAAATGGAAAGCCGATCCGCCTTGATGGTATTATAGTATAAGGTAGTAGGATGAAAACACCAAATATTGTCGAAACATTAAAATTTGAGGAAATCTTTTCGCGAATGAAAGAAGAGTTAGTGCGTCGGAATGCAAGTTTTTCTGCACTAACTGAGAGTGATCCAGCAATAAAGATACTGGAAGTAGCAGCCTGGCGTGAACTTTTGCTTAGGCAAAGGATTAATGATGCAGCACAGGCAAATTTACTTGCTTTTGCAAGAGGTAATGACCTTGATCACTTGGCTGAATTTTATGGTGTGCTGAGAAAGGAGTCAGAGAATGATGAATCCTTAAGGAAGCGGGTAAAAGCCAAAATTGTTGGTTGGTCAACAGCAGGGAGTAAAGAGCATTATCGCTATCATGCATTATCTGCTGACACGAGAGTAAAAGATGCGCAAGTGGTATCACCTATACCAGGAAGTGTACAGATTTCAATACTTTCCACAGAAAATGGTGGAGTACCTTCAGAAGAATTGCTAGAGATCGTCAGAAATCACGTTATTCGCGATGATATTCGTGTATTAACAGATACGCTTACAGTTATTGGCTGTGGTATTATTCCCATTACTATTCATGCTAAAGTGCATATTTACCCTACTGCATCAAAAGATGTTATCGAAGCTGCAAAGGAACAATTTATCAAAGGTCTTGAGTCTACTAAAGGTTTAGGGTGGAATGTAACCAGGTCCTGGATTATTGCTCATCTTTTTACAGAAGGTATACAAAATATAGAGCTTACAGAGCCAATAGAAGACATAATTGTACAAAATAATGAATGCGTTGCTTTAAGTGATTTAAGTGTTAGGTAAAAATTGGTGATACTTCCTCCAAATGCTTCAAAGCAAGAGCAAATACTTACAGACATAATTAATTATTCTCTTGATGCAAATTCTCTACGGGGATTTAAATTTAACCCACAGACTGAAATGTTGCCGTGGCTAGTAGCGGAATACGGCTTGGGAGAAATTTTATCCTGGGGTAAGAAAGCTACTAAGAGTGCATTAAAAGAATGGGTCTTAGCTAAGCAAAACGGAATAAGATTTCAACGTTTGCGCGGTACACCACAGTCACTGAAGATGGCGCTGAAATGGGCAAACATTGATAATATTACCATTCAAGAAGAACCACCAGGAGAGCATTTTGCTGAATTTCAAATTGGCATCTCTGATGTTCCTAATGACTTTTTTGTCGATAGTGTAATTGCTCTGGCAAAACTTTCTGCACCGGCAAGATCTCGATTAATGCGAATATTCAATGATTATTACAATGCTCAGCGGTTTATGTTAGATGAAAGTATTTTTGGAGATCTTCTTTCAGACTACTCGGGTGTAAGAATAGCAAAAGAAGGGCCAGTATTATCGTTTGGAAGAAAAAACTCATTTGAGCTAAAAATAGGAAATCCAAGATTTAAATTTAGCACTTTTAGATCACATTATGATAGAAGTTACAGTAATGATTTATATAGGTTGGATGTTGCAGTATTAGGAGAGACAGAGCCTCACACCAAGAATTACAACGGTATATATGAAAGAAGTCACGAGTGGTATAACTTAAAAGCACTATATCCTCTACCACAGGGTTTATTGCCAGAAATTAAGTTTGCTAAAGCGTTGATAGTATTATCAGATAGTTGGAATTTGGGAAATATCAATGCTTGTTTTGCACCAACTGCTTATAAAGAAATAGAGCATACATTTTACTTAAGTGAAGATAAACTCTCTGAGCAGATTTGGAATTTTCGACGTACACCAATTTTAGAGCGGTTTAGTATAACTTATTACTACGAAGCAAAGAGTTTTACTGATCAAAGAATAATAGAGTCTAATTTAAGGGAATATCATATTGATTGTCAAAATGACTCAGATTTAAAACAGAAAGATCCTATTCATGAGCTAGAAAATTACGTAGCAGTATTTTACCCAGGTATGGTCACTTGGCATGAACATCGCCACTTAAATCGCCCTTGGAAAAATTTTGAGCCCATTATTACAAAAAAATTGGACGTTTTTTCTACGAATCTTGTATATATATAATATCAATCACGCAATCAGACATGTCAATACTGACACAATCAGGCAGAGCAGCTATTGCTGCGAGCATAAAAGAGCAACCGATACATCTTGCTTGGGGATCTGGAGATTCTACCTGGGAAAGCAGCTACAAAGTTGAAAAAACTTTTGCAGCAGGCGGCAAGATAGGTTTAGATCACCACACTATTAAAGATGTAAAAGTTTGTACAGGGCAAACAATTTATCAGTCAAGCATAGATTATATAGTTGATAGTAGCTCAGGCACTATTGAGCGTGTAGAAAATGGTGCAATTATAGCAGATAGCGTAATCACTATAGAGTACACTCAAGACACACCACCGGAACTAATTACTTCTGCAACATTAATTAAGGAAGTTGGACGTCGTGTTGTTGATGAGATACTCTTCTGCAGCGGTGATGAGAATGGAGAGCTTTTGACTCCTTCTGGAAGGTTTAGGCCTTCTGATGTACCAACCAATAATCTTTTTCTCAAATTCACTTTCGATTTCACGGATGCAGCAAATCGAGTAATCAGAGAGCTAGGGGTTATGGTTGGTACTAAAGTAAAAAAAGAATTACCTGAAGGACAGAGATATTTTGAACCTCAAGATATAGAAGACCATGGAATCTTGCTGATTTTAGAACACACTGTACCACTTATCAGAACTGCTGCCACAAGAGAGACTTTTTCATTTGTTGTAACCTTTTAGAATAAAATGACTTTAAACACCTATTATAACCGCTTTAATCCTGACAAAGAATACGAAAAAAGCTTATTTCTTGCTGGAAGAGGTCTACAGTCTGCAGAATTAAACGAGACTCAGGAGTATGCTCTCTCTAAGCTTAAAGGCATAGGCGATGCAATATTTCGTGATGGTGATGTTATAATAGGAAGCAATTGTATTATAGATAGAGAAACTGGTAAAGTTACGCTTGAATCAGGAAAAATCTATCTTCGTGGAGCGGTTAGAAAAGTCGAAAAAGAAGAGTTTGTTATTCCACTGAGTACCACAGTGCGTATAGGTGTTTATTACGTAGAATCTACCATTACAGAACTTGAGGATGAAAACCTTCGTGATCCTGCTGTTGGTACACGTAACTATCAAGAAGTAGGGGCTGCAAGGCTTAAAGTTTCCACCACTTGGAGTTATCAAGCTGAGGGTGTGACTACTAATGCTTCAGGAGAATTTTATCCAATTTATAACATTGAAAATGGAGTATTGATAGAACATTCACCGCCACCACAAGCAAATATAGTAACTACTGCGCTTGCTCGTTATGACAAAGAGGCAAATGGTTCCTACGTTGTAAATGGCCTTGAAGTAATGTTCCTCCACAAAGAAGAAAAGGGAGAAGAAGGGGTAAAAAAAGGTAAAAAAGAAATATTTGTGATTAATGAGGGCAAAGCTCATGTTGATGGCTATGAGATTGAGCTACCTCACAGTATTCGTGTTTCTTTTGATGAAGATCCAGATATAAAAGCAGTTGAATCAGAACCACATACTTTTCAGCCAAATAGCCAAAGAGTAATGGAACTTAAAGTTAATGATTTTCCAATAAGTGAAATCAAAAAAGTAGATATCACTATTCAAAAAACCATTACTGTTACTCACGGTTCATATTCAGGAGCCACTGATCCAATACCTGACTCTGCGGTACTTGAAATTATTCAAATTAAACAAGGCAATGTTATTTATGAAAATAGTATAGACTATAAGTTAAATGCAGGAAATGTTGATTGGTCATTACCAGGTAAAGAGCCAGCTCCTGGAAGTAGTTATCAAATAACTTACCGCTGTCGTACTCATGTAAGCCCTGAAGATATAAGTGAACAGGGATGCAAAGTAAAAGGAGCAGTTGATAACAGCTTGGTTCTGATTGATTACACCTGGAAAATGCCCCGCTATGATTTAATTACTATCGATAGCAAAGGAGTAGTAAGGAGAATAAAAGGTATAGCTCACCCTTGGCGACCATCAATGCCTAAAGCACCTAGCGGACAACTTTTGCTCTGCTACATTCATCAGACATGGAAAAACGGAGAAAAAGAAGGGGTAAAAATAGTGAATAATGCTATTCATGCTGTACCGATGAATGAGCTTGAAGCAATGAAAAAAGGAATAAATGATCTTTATGCACTTGTTGCACAGGAGCGTTTACGCAATGATGCAAATTCAAGAGAACCTACCACCAAAAAAGGAGTATTTGTTGATTCATTCTTTGATGATGATATGCGTGATCAAGGAATTTCGCAGTCTGCAGCGATAGTAAACAAGGAATTAATTTTACCTATAGATGTGGAAATTATTGATGTTGAAAGAGGTAAAGAACCTCATTTGTTGCCGTATGAACTTGAGCCGGTACTAGAACAGCTCTTACAGACTAAAGGAGAAAGAATTAATCCGTATCAAGCTTTTGATCCAGTTCCGGCACAAATTACTCTAAATAAAAATATAGATCACTGGACGGAGGTTACCACGAATTGGAAAAGTCCAATAACCAGAGCATTTAATGTTAAAGAAACAACAGAGCTGATGTCAAGTACTTCATATGAAGCTGAATTTATGAGAGAAGCAGTACAGAATTTTGAAATTGAAGGTTTTGAGCCAGGTGAAAGGCTTAAGGAGGTAAAGTTTGATGGTGTTGTCATTCAGTCTACTGCATAAGAGGTAAAAAAATATGCTCACAACTAACAACCAGGGAAAATTAAAGGGAAAGATAAAAATCCCAGCAAATATTCCAGCAGGTACTAAATTAGTACAGTTTTATGGGGATAAAGGAAGCTATGGAGAAGCAACGTATACTGGTAAAAAAACAATTACCATAGAGGAAAGAAGAAGAGTTATCGCAGCAAGAAGAGTTGATCCTTTAGCGCAAACGTTTACTTTAAATGAAAGTAGGCACATAGGAGGTGTGGAGCTATGGTTTATAAATAAAGGCAAAAAACGTGTTGTTGTGCAGATTAGAGAAACAGCAGTGGGAATGCCCTCGCAGACTGTCATTGCTGAAAGTTATATTGAGCCAAAAGATATAAAGATAGATGGCACAGCAACACGTATCACTTGGTCGCCAGTGTTTTGCCATGCAGGAGAGGAGTATGCAATAGTTTTACTTACCGATGATTCAGAGACAACAGTCAAAATAGCAGAACTTGGCAAATATGATGCAGTAAATAGCCGTTGGGTAACAAGTCAGCCATATCAAGTAGGAGTATTACTTTCATCTAGCAATGCAAGCACCTGGACTCCACATCAAAATTTAGATTTAACGTTTCGACTACTAGCTGCAAAATTTAGCGAAAATTCTCACGTTATTGATCTTGGCAAAGTTACAGCAACCAATACTTCAGATTTAATTGTTTTGACAAACGTCGAAAAAGTAGCATTTGATACCAATGTAGAATTTATCTTAATAGATGAAGAGGGAAAAGAAAATTTTCTATCTGATAACTTGCCGCTCGCGCTGCGTGAAAGACTATCTGGAGAGTTAACAGTAAAGGCAAATTTAAAAGGGTCAAAAGAAAGAAGTCCTGTTCTCTATCCTGGGTTACAGCTAGTTCTAGGTAATCTTTCAGAGTCTGGAGATTATGTTACAAGAAGCATTACAGCAGGAGCTAACACTAAAATTACCATAACGTATGATGCGCTAATACCTGGCACTGCAGATGTAAAAGCATATGTAGAACAAAGCGCCAAAGGATGGCAATTAGTAAATTTAACATCAGGAAAACCAATAGGGGAAAATTGGGTAGAGAGAACTCATGTGCTATCAAACTTTAACGCCAATGAGACAAGGATAAAATTGGTTTTAAGTGGAACAGTTGTCTATCGGCCAAAAGTCAAAAATCTACGAATCATTGTCACGTAGCAGAATGTCAGATGATAAAACAAGCAGAGGATATCCTTTGCCACACCCAGAGAATATTGCAGTGGAAGATGTAGTACGTATTCGCAAAGCGATAGAAAAAATAGATGAAGATATGAGTGAGAGAGAAAATGAACTTAAGAGTAATTTTGAGCGGTTTAACTTTGAAACTTTTTTAAATTTTTGGGAATGAAAGAAGCAATATACCAAAGGATAAAGGATTTAGCAGCAAATAGCACACCTGATCAACTGGCATATCTTGCAAAATCGCTGGAGTTGATAGCAGATAAAAAAGCTATTGCTGACATTGTGCAGATGACTGAGGTAAAAGAGATAATTGATGCACTACAAAAGAGGCTTAAGGATTTAGCAGCAAATAGTACACCAGATCAGCTTGCATATCTTGCTAAAGCATTGGAATCAATAGTCGACAAAAGTGCAGTTTCTGAAATTGTACAGATGACTGATGGTAAGCTAAAAGAACTTCTTGATAGTGCAAAAAAACACCTAAATGATATAAACAGCAATAAAACAAACTCAATATCAGCAATAACTGCAGTAAAAACAGAGTCTGTTAATGAAATCAACAAGCTTAGGGATAATTCCTTAAATACTTTAAAAGCATCATCAGATTCACATATATCACTACTTGATACGAGAAAGAATGCCAATATTGCAGCAATAAATAGCATTAGTAATAGTCATAAAGATGGTCTTAAAGGTTTAGTAGAAGATTTTCGTGCTGTTAATAATGTACCATCTGGCTCATCAATTATTGGGGAAATAGAAACTCGTGATAACCAATTAAAAACATCCCTGATAAATGAGGTAAAAACTCGGGATGAACAGTTAAAAGTGTCTCTTATAAATGAAATAAGAAAGCGCAACATGGTTGAACCAGGGTCATTACCTTTCTTATTTGGTGTACTTGGCAGAAAAAATAATTATTTTGGCCACGGAACTTTTACGACAGAGCTTGGAAAGTGGAGTAGTGATATAACAAAAACTGACTATATGTTACAACTACTAGCAGGTAGCCATACGTACAATACAGATTACGTTAGTTTTTATCGGCCAAGACAACTAAGTTTTATAGAGGGAAGTAAAGGAACATTTATTTACGGAGAGTTATGCACAAAAAGTTTTTCTGGTAGTTATGATGAGATATACTATTACCCATATGCTGCACTTGGAGTAGTATTTATAAAAAATACAACGAATGTGAACATAAATAAAACAATAGAATTTGTTGGATCATCATACTCTAGTACGGAGTATGGGGGTGCAGGACTATTTGTGGGAACACCAGATAATACCAATTCTAATAAATCAAGAATTTCAAGAATAATATGGAAAAATGTTTACCAATACACGAGTTCTGATAGCAAGTTAGCTGGATCTGGTAATGTGGAAATTCCAGCAGGAAAAACAGTTGCAACATTACTTTACACATCATCTTACCTATGTTCCAGAATACAAGTCAGTCAAGGTATGCTTGCATCAAATTATGTATACAACTATGGTCAATTTATCCAGTGGGGAATACATAACATACGTAGCAATTTTCTAACCACAGGGCTTGAGGTGGATGTAGAGAGAACACTAAAGGCTTGGCAATGTCCAGGATTATCTGAAACTTATGAGCTCTGGAGGTAGCAAAGAATGCCAATTTATATTAGATTTGAAAATAACAAACAGATAGAAGTAACAGTACTTGAAAATAAGCCAACTGGGAATGATTGGTATGAAGCACCAAAGAATTTCGACTGGCAAAAAAGTTATTGTTTAACAGAAGGAGGAGAAATTGCTCAGTGTACTAGAGAAGATATACAAAAGGAGTTGCTGGATAATGCGAAGCTTTGTGCATTTGATAGTATGCGTTTTTATTATGATAGCTATATTAACCAATATGCAGGGAATTCTCACCAAAAAGCTAAATCTTATGAGATTCAAGCAGAAGCCGCAAAAAACATTCTAGCAGCACCAGAATCTATAAATAAAAAAGATGCAGCAATTATAGAGCCTTTAGCAAGAGTGAGAGGAATTTCAGTAGTAGAGATGGCAAAAATAATTCAAGAGAAGGCAAAAAAAGCAGTAAAAGAAATAATGAAATGTGAAGAATTGGAAGACATCGCCAAGAAGAAAATTAAAGAAGTCAAAAGTGAAGAAGAGCTACAGACTTTGCTCGATGATTTCAGGAAAAAAATGCAAGAAAGTTAAAAAGGGAAGAAATGCCAGAAGAATTTTTACACGGAGTAAAGGTTATTGAGGTAACCTCAGGAGCAAGATCAGTACGTACAGCTAAATCATCAGTGATAGGTGTAATTGGTACTGCCCCTGAAGCTGATGAGCAAAAATTTCCACTCAATAGTCCAGTATTAATAGCAGGAAGCTTAAAGGAAGCAGCAAAGCTTGGGAAAAGTGGAACACTACCTTCTGCAATAAACGGAATATTTTCCCAAATTGGTGCAACAGTAGTAGTTATTCGAATTGAAGAAAGTGAAGCTATTCAAAATATAATTGGTGGAGTTGATGAAGAGACTGGAAAATATCAGGGAATTCAAGCATTCCTCAGCAGTGAAAGCATAATACATGTTGCCCCAAGAATACTAATTGCACCTCAGTTTACTCATCAATTGCCTGAATCTGAAAATCCTAAAAACCCAGTAGTAGCAGCTTTGATAGGAGTAGCAGAAAAGCTAAGGGCAATAATAGTTGCAGATGGACCAAATACCAATGATGAAGAAGCCATAAAATGGAGAAAAAGTGTAGGTAGCTCAAGAGTTTACGTTGTTGACCCATGGGTTAAGGTGTTTATTGAAGGAAAAGAAGAAATTTTGCCGTCTAGCCCATTTGTAGCTGGTTTAATAGCGAAAGTAGATAGCGAACAAGGATTCTGGCACTCGCCTTCAAATAAAGAGATAAATGGTATTGTTGGCACAAGCAGGCCTATTGATTTTACGCTCGGTAATACAAATTGTAGAGCAAACCACTTAAATGAAAATGAAGTAACAACGATAATTCATCAAAATGGCTATAGGCTTTGGGGAAATAGAACATGTTCAAATGACTCAAAATGGACTTTTCTGTCAGTGAGAAGGACTGCAGATTTAATCAACAATAGTCTACTTCGAGCTCATTTATGGGCAGTTGATCGCAATATTACCAAAACTTATATAGATGATGTGATTGAGGGGGTAAATTCCTATCTGGCAAATTTAAAAGCGCAAGGGGCGATTATTAGCGGAAAGTGTTATGCAACTCCAGAGCTCAATACACCAACAAATATTGCAAGCGGAAAAGTGTCTTTTGATTTTGAGTTCACGCCACCATATCCAGCTGAACAGATTACTTTCAGGTCACACCTTGTGAGTGGCGCAATATTGTAAAAGGAGAAAGAGAGATGTTACCAAAGATCCTAAAGAATTTTAACGTATTTGTTGATGGTCGTGGTTATGCAGGAAAAATAGATGAAGTAACCTTGCCAAAACTTACCATAAAAACAGAAGAATACAGAGCTGGTGGTATGGATATTCCAATAAATATTGATATGGGCATGGAAAAGCTTGAAGCAGATTTCACTTTTTCTGAATATGACTCTGAGCTCTTTAGACTTTTCGGATTGATAAACAATAATGCTGTTTCTCTTACTTTAAGAGGAGGTTTACAGGGAAGTAGTGATGCCGAATCAGTAGTAATTAACTTAAGAGGGCTCTTTAAGGAACTTGATTTTGGTAACTGGAAGGCTGCTGAAAAAGCAACACTAAAATGTATAATTGCTGCCAACTATTATAAGCTTACCATTGATGGCAGAGAATTGATTGAAATTGATGCAGAAAACATGATTCGCAAGATCGATGGTGTTGATCAAATGGCTTCTATGCGCACAGCCTTAGGAATTTGAGTAAGAAGGTAAAGTAATGCAAAAAATTAAATTAACTGAACCAATAAAAATCGATGGGATTTTAGTTTCAGAGTTAACTCTACGCCGTCCAAAAGTGCGAGATCGTTTAGCTGTTGAACGTATGAGTAATAACGATGCAGAGAAGGAAGTAGCACTGATTGCAAATCTTGCAAGTATTTCAAGAGAAGCAGTAGAAGAGCTTGATCTTGCAGACTACAGTAAGATTCAAGGAGCATTACAAGGTTTTTTGTCTCAGCAGAAGACTTGAGGCTGAGCGTATTATCGCTTAGCTCAATGGTTGGTGGTGGAATCAATCAGTGGCTTGATATGGATATTGAAGAATTTATTACTTGGTTTGAAAGTAGCGGAAAATTATACAAATGAAAGCAATTTCTATAGTAATTGGAGCAACACTGCAAAGCAGTTTTAATAGTACGATAGCAGGTAGTACGAAGCAGCTTTCTCGTATTGGTAGTACGATAAAACAACTTGAATCATCAAGTAAATCAATATCCAAGTTTAAAGAGCTCAGCCACGATGCTCTGCTTGCTAGGCGTTCTTGGAATGAGCTAGAAATAAAAACAAAATCTCTGGCTAAACAGATAAAAAATGCAGAAGCACCAAGTAAGAGCCTGCAAAATGAATTTACAAAATCTAAAGCTGCAGCACTGAAAGCTAAAACAGCTTATTTACAAAAAAGAAGTGCTCTCCACCATTTACGCACGGAGTTCAGTAAAAGTGGTAGAGATATAAAATCTCTTATTGGAGACCAAGCTAAACTTGGCTCTTCTATTGAAAAGCTTAAAAATAACTATACGGCTTTAAATTCCGTAATGCAAAAACGTAAAGGAGTTTTAGCGCAAAGAGCAAATTTTAGAGCTCAAATGATGGATGCTGTAGCACTTGGCCTCACACTTGCTGCACCACTTAAGGCTGCAATTAGTTTTGAGAGTGCCATGGCTGATGTAAAGAAAGTTGTAAAGTTTGAAGATACAGATGTAAATGGCTTAACAAAACTTGGTGAAACATTAAAGGAAATGTCGCGTACAATTCCGCTATCTGCAGCAGAACTTGCGCAAATTACTGCAAGTGGTGGTCAACTTGGTATTAAAGCTAAAGATCTTACGACTTTTACAGACACTGTGGCCAAAATGGCAACTGCATTTGATATGTCAGCAGAAGAGGCAGGAGATGCTATTGCTAAACTTTCTAATATTTATCAAATTGAAATTGGTGAAATGGCAAATATTGGTGATGCAATAAATCATATTTCTGATAACACTGCAGCAAAAGCTAAAGACATTATTCCTGCGCTAAACAGAATCGGTGGTACAGCAAGGCAATTTGGTTTAACTGCAGTAGAAGCAGGAGCTTTAGCAAGTAGCTTCATTAGCCTAGGTAAAACTCCTGAAAAAGCAGGTACAGCAATTAATGCAATGCTCAGTAAGTTGCAAACAGCAAGTAAGCAAGGTGGCAATTTTCAAAAAGCTTTTCAGCAGCTAAAAATAAATGCTAAGGAATTTGAAAAAGCAATTGGCAAGAATGCACAAGGCACATTAGTTAAGTTTTTAGAAACAGTTGCAAAATTAGGTAAGCAAGAGCGTTCTAGTGTTCTCTTTGATCTCTTTGGCCTTGAATATCAAGATGATATAGCACTACTCATTGGTAGTCTTGATGAGTACAAAAAATCTTTACGATTAATAAACGAGGAATATAAGGGCTCAATGCAAAGGGAGTTTGAAAACAGAGCAAATACTACAGCAAATAACCTTCAGTTACTTAAAAACTCAATGGCAGAAGTGGGAATGAATCTTGGTTCTGTATTATTACCACCTTTAAATTTTACTGTTAATCTTCTGAAGTCAGCAACTACACAAGTAGCACTTTATGCCAAGGAGTATCCAGTATTGACTACAGTGATCATGAGCATGATTACTGCGTTGATTAGCATTAAAATAGCAGCCATATCTCTTGGATATGCTTGGACTTTTGTAAAAGGTTCCTTATTGGCTCTTTTATCTACTTGGAAAGTGTTTGGATCTGTTATTACTTTGGTAAAAATAGGTCTTTATTCTACTTCTGCAGTTTTTCCAGCAATTATTGCTGGATTTAAAGCATTAACAATTGCTGTGATGAGCAACCCTATGGGGCTGATTATTGGTGGTATTGCTGTTGCTGCAACTTTGATAATTACCAAATGGCAAGCAGTAAAGAACTTTTTTGTTACTATCTGGGAATCAGTGAAAATTGTATGGAAGTCTTTTTCTGATTGGGTAGGAAAATTTTGGAATAATATTACTCAGCCCTTTAGAACAATCAGTAATCTGTGGAATAAAAGAAATGAGTCTAAACTAGAAGTTAAGTCTGTAAATAACGTTATAAGTGATTCTCTTAAGTACCCCATTGCAGCACACAGTAAAGCTATAGAGAATAAAACTCAAAATAATCACTTCAGTATTAATATTCATTCAACTCCTGGGCAAGATACACGTAGCATTGCTGATGAAGTAATGGAGCGAATTAGAGAGCAATTTAGTGGCGCACTTTACGATATAAATTAAATTATGTTATCTCTTGGTCCATATAGATTTTCATTAATTGAGCAAGGCTTTACACGCAGAAGTGAATATCGCTGGCCTGCACTTGAGCGTATTGGAGAAAAGCCGTTGCTTCAAAGTATTGGTCCTGGAGAGGATATTGTTGAGCTTGCAGGGGTAATCTATTCAGGAGGGCTGAAGCAAATAAATAATATGCGAAATTCATCAAACCCTTTCTTACTCATTGATGGCCAAGGTAACATTTTAGGCCATTTTGTTATCGTGAAAATAGAAGAAACGCAGAAATATTTTTTTCCAAATGGTGAACCAAGAAAGATTGAGTTTCACTTAAGTTTGAAGCACTACGATAACGTGTTGTTAGATGGATCACTAAATAATCCCGTTGACAATATACAACTTGATGATGATGTACTACAAAACTAAAGAAAATGATATGTTAGATTTGATCTGTTGGAAGCACTATGGATTCAGCTCAGAAGCAGTTGAGGTTGTGTTAAGAGCTAATCCTGGACTTGCAGAGTATGAACTTCTTCCTGCAGGATTAATTATTAAATTGCCTGTCATTCAAAGAACGATACAAAAGCAAGTAGTAAAACTATGGGATTAAAATGACACCAGACTTTAGTATTTCAGTAGAAGGCATTTCCATCACTGAGTTGATAAAAAGTCGGTTAGTATCAATGCATATTACTGATGAAGCTGGAGTAATAAGTGATACTGCTGTAATTCATCTTGATGACCGTGATTCATTATTTGAGATTCCTAGAACTGGAGCAAAGCTGAATATTTTGCTTGGATATAAGGAAACTGGC
Organism: Wolbachia endosymbiont (group A) of Udea olivalis; assembly: GCF_964028365.1. Taxonomy (NCBI): domain Bacteria; kingdom Pseudomonadati; phylum Pseudomonadota; class Alphaproteobacteria; order Rickettsiales; family Anaplasmataceae; genus Wolbachia; species Wolbachia endosymbiont (group A) of Udea olivalis. The sequence goes on along the minus strand of NZ_OZ034773.1, from coordinate 204,875 downwards.
ATTATGCCGATGGGAGATTACATAGTAAATGAAATTACGATACAAGGTCCACCACAAGCACTAAAGATTAAAAGTCATGCAGCAGATTTGAAACAGTCTTTAAAGGAACAAGTATTTAATGAGTGGCATCAAATTACTTTAAATGATTTGGTGGAAAAAATTGCAGGTAACCATGGCTATAAAGCTAAAGTTGCTGCAGAGTTTGCAAATATCATGATATCACATATTGATCAGGCTGCAGAGAGCGATATGCATTTTTTGACCAGGCTTGCTCAAATTTATGGAGCAATAGCAAAACCTGCTGGAGGATATTTACTTTTTGTTTCAAAAGGGAAAGCAAAATCAGTTACCGGAAAAACTTTAAGCACTATTACTTTAACACCTAGAGATATTACAAGTTGGCAAGTAAGATTTAATGAGCGTAATCAATATGGCTCGGTTATTGCCTATTGGTATGATTATGAGAAAGCAGAGACGATGACGGAAAAAATGGGTAATCAGGAACCAAGCTATATTCTACGAGATATTTATGCAAATAGTGATTTGGCGCAAAGTGCAGCATCTGCAAAATTAAATCAGCTGATGAGTGGTGCAGCAACACTAAATATCACAATGCCAGGGAGTCCTGAATTATTTGCCGAAGCAAAGATCAACCTTTTGGGGTTTCACAAGGGAGTTTATGGTGAATGGATAATAAATAAGGCTGAGCATGTGATTGATAACCTGGGTTATCGTACTATCATCACAGCTGCTATGGGAATAATTGATAGTGAGAAAGTAAATTGATAATTTCCTCATAAATATCTTCTTTATTATTGTTTAATTCCTCTACAGCAAGATCTAAAGGAGTTTTTTTATCTTTGTTTTTAGCAAGAGGATTTGCTCCATTTTGCAGTAGAAATTTAGCAATTCCCAGATGTCCTTTTCGTGCAGCATAGTGCAAAGCTGTCCAGCTAAAAGCGTCAGTAGTATTTACATCAATGCCCTCTTCAATTAGAAATTTTACAACTTCTAAACAATCTCCGCTTGTGGCATAGTGTAATGATGTTGCACCAAAATAATAGGTATCATTGATATTTACTGTGTTTTTTACTAAGGATTTTACGTTATCCAAATTGCAACTTTCAGCTGCAATGCGTAATGCTATTCTATCCTCACTAGTTGTTTTACTTTTTATTGGTATGTTTTTTGAAGGTTTAAAGTGCTGAAACAAAAAGATAGCACATATTATTGGTATTATCGAGTTTATTAATAACTTTCCAAGAAGGCTAGATTTCATGTCTCTTATATTATTTGCATCGCTTGTTTAGTGCAATCAATTAACTTTATTTTAGAAAAGATTTTTTGGACGTAATTTTGATGAATCTTGTATATATCAATACGCAGCTATTTGTGCAAGAGAACTTTAAGATGAAAAACCAAAGTACAGGAAAGATCCCTGTAGCAGTAATTGCTACTATGGTGATACAAACAATAGCATTTATCTGGTGGCTGGCAAAACTCGATTTAAGAGTGCATATGCATGATAAATTTATAGAGCAAAATCAAAGGACTACAGAAATCATCTATCGCCTTGAAGAAAGGGTCAAAAACCTTGCTGAGGAAGTTAATGAACTTGAGCAGAGACAAAAATAAAAAAGTGGCAAAGTATATTTTATCTGTTGATGGAGGTGGAATCAGAGGAATAATTCCTGCCATTATTCTAGCAGAAATTGAATCTAGAACAAAAAAGCCAATTTCTCAAATTTTTGACTTAATGGCAGGAACCTCAACCGGTGGGATTATTGTTGCTGGACTTTGTAAAAGCAATAAACCTCAATACTCTGCCAATGATTTAGTTGGACTTTACCAAGAGTATGGAGCTTATATCTTTCAATCATCATTTTGGAGAAAATCAATTGCTTCTTGGCTGAGTGGTTCTCAGTACTCGTATAGAAATATGGAATTTATTCTCAACAAATACTTTGGTGAAAGTACTATGGCCGATGTTGCGAGTAATCTACTGCTCACCAGTTATGACATTCACAATAGTTGTGAATTTTTCTTCAAAAGTTGGAAAGAAAAAAACATTAAGTTGAAAGATGCACTCAGAGCTACAACAGCTGCTCCAACGTACTTCACACCAAAACGTCTGAAAATTAGCCAAACAGAGAGAGTGTTGATAGATGGCGGAGTGTTTGCCAATAATCCAGCGGCTTGTGCATATGCAAGTGCTAAGAGGTTATTTCGAAATGATGAGATTATACTGCTATCAATAGGCACTGGTGGAACAGATAGAAGTATAAAGTATGCTAACTCAAGGAGATTTGGCAAAATAGGGTGGATCAAGCCACTATTGAATGTGATGTTTGCTTCTGGATTGGATTGCGTTGATTATCAACTAGAACAAGTAATAGATGATAAATACATAAGAATACAATCGCAATTGAAAGTAGCATCGACTGAGATGGACAATATTACACTCAAAAATATCAAATTTCTTCAGCAAGAGGCAAGTAAAATGATAGAGGATAACCAGAAAGTGATAGACAAATTCTGCAAGCAAAATCGAAAACTATAACTGAGCTAGAAAAACAAAATAAGCGAGTTTCTAGTATCTACTTTAATAAATTTACTAAAATATTTTTTTAATATTATATATTGAATACAGAAGCACAAGAATTTCATCCAGTAATGCAGATAATTAATTATGTAATCACCTTTGTTGGTATTTTAATATATTGTGTAGAAATCAGTAAACTAATGTTGCTTTTAATTCAGGTTAAGTTTTGGAAGCATGATTTTCAAGTTCCTCAATAGATAAATCTGTTATTTTAGAAATAGCATTAACAGAAACGTCCAACATAAGTAGATTATTTGCAACCTTTATTGACTCTGCTTTGTAAATCAGGAATGTTGCACCAAATGTTGACATTAAACTTTATGATATGAGGTATCTTTGATGTTTTTACGCTACTAAATTCATGATATCCATCTCTTGGCGATTTAAGCCTATTTTTAGAGTATTTATAAAAAGACGATAAGACCCTTCTACATCTAAAGCCTAAAATGCAATTCTCAGATGATCTCTGACAGACGTTTTTTTCATCAACACATTCAAAACAATAAAAAGATTGAATATTTCTTCACAATTGTGTATAATTATTAATGCTTTGGTGCACGTAACGATTATACTTTAAAAAAAATATTGGCTACTGAGAAGAATGAAGACATCATCATCAGCGAAAAAAAAGGGCAAAAAACAGAGAAAATTGATGTAACTACTTAAGGAAGGTGTCTCTATTGCAGCTGAGACAGCTGATCACTCATGATCAAATAAAAAAGTTATAAGCACACAGATTGGATTACAGTATCTTTTTTAAGAAGAAGATTTATCTTGCTTAAAAACTTGTAGATACTATATTTTACATAAATTCTTCATGCGAGGCCTTTATGTTTACTAATAGAATATCTAATAATCTGGATCAGCTACAATTTTTTGTAGAGTTTTTAAATGAAAATTATGAAACTCAGAAACATCTTAGTCTTACACCACTACATTTAGCAGCAGGAAATGGTCAGTTGGATTTAGTCAACACTTTATTAGGAGAGGGTTTAGATATTAACTCAGAGATTAAATACGATGGCTTTACGCCACTGTATTTTGCAATTGCAAAAAATCGCTTAGAGATGGTTAACTTTCTTATTGCTCATGGAGCAGATGTAAACCATAAGACCATTCTAGGCTTTACACCTTTAAGTTTTGCATCCCAGCAAGGATATTTAGATATAGTCAACACCTTGATTGCAAATGGAGCAGATCTTAGTACTAAAACAGATAAACTTAATACACCTTTACACCTAGCAGCAGAGAATGGTCATCTAGATATAGTAAATGTTTTTATTGAAAAGGGATTAGATGTTAATGCTGTAAATAATGATCGAGCAAGACCTTTGCATTCTGCAGTACAAAATGGTAACCTCGAAGTAGTTAAAGCTCTTATTTCACAAGGGTCTAATATTAACGCTGGATCTTCAGGCATAGGTAATCGTAAAGTTGATGCAAACATTACACCCTTACATCTGGGAACACAAACTGGTAGGTTAGATATAGTTAAAGTTCTGCTTGAAGCGGGAGCAAACGTTAATGCAAAAACAGATGATAAGATTACACCTCTACATTTAGCGTCTCAAAATGGCTTTTTAGAGTTAGTAGACATTTTACTAAAAGCAAAATCTAATGTTAATGCTAAGGATTATGAGAATCTTACACCTCTGCATTTAGCAGCAGAACGTAATCACTTTGGAGTAGTTAAGTCTCTTCTTCTCGTAAAGGGAATTGATGTTAATGCTAAGGACCACGATAATTCCACAGCTTTACATATAGGATCTCAGAATGGTCACTTAGAAGTAGTGAAGATACTAATAGAGAAAAAAGCCAATGTTAATGCTAAAAAAAACGAAGGTTTTACACCTTTGCATCTAGCAATTCAGCAAAGTCATTTCGAGGTGAGTGATTTTTTAATTAAAAATGGAGCAAACATTAACACCGTGGATGATCAGAATTGGACTCCTTTACATAATGCAGCATATAATGGTTTTTCTTTAAAAATAGTAGAGAGCTTAATTGCAAAAGGAGCAAATATAAATGCAAAGATGGATGATGGTAGAAGAGCTCTACATTTGGCAGCAGAACATAATCGCTTGGAAATAATGAATTTCTTGATTGAAAATGGAGCAGATATTAATGCTCTAGATAACAGAAGTTGGACTCCTCTACATTGTGCAGCATATGATGGTAATTTAGAAGTTGCTAAATCTTTGCTTGATAAAGGAGCAGACATTAATGCTAAAACAGTTAAAAGTACTACACCTCTACACTTTGCAGTAGACCATGATCATTTAGAGGTGGTTGAATTGCTCTTAGAAAAGGAAGCAGATATTAATGCTTTAGATCACACAAATTGGACTCCTTTACATTTTGCAGCAGAAAAAGGTTATGATCAGATAGCAACCGTTCTATTGAAACATGGTGCTGATGTAAATGTAAAAGAAAATCAAAATAAAGGCACAGCCCTACATCTTGCAGCTCAATATGGTCATCCTAAGGTAGTTAAAACTCTTATTATAAATGGAGCGGATGTTAATGCAAAAATGGATAAAAATGCTACGCCTTTACACTTAGGGGCACAAATTGGTAATTTAGATATAGTTAGGTCTCTACTTATGAGCGGAGCATACTTTAATGCTAGAGCTGAAGGAGGTAGATATGTTTTACCATTACACTTTGCGGAAAGAAGAGGAAACCCAGAAGTAATAAAATTACTAAAATTGGTTGAGAAGTTATTTAAGGCTATAGAAGATAATAATTATTTAGGAATTGAGAGTTCCATTAGAGATGGAGCAATCATTGATTCGAAGAACGTGGATGGAAGAACGCCATTACATTATGCTGTTAATAATGGGCACATAAAAGTTGTAAATATCTTGCTAGCAAATGGAGCTGATGCTACTCAAGTTACTAACAAGGGTAATACACCATTACACACTGCTGCTTCCAAAGGTCATAAAGAAATTATTGAAGCTTTGTTACAACGTGTAAGCAACAATAAATTGAGTGATTTTATTAATGCTAAAACAATAGTTAAAGGCACTACATCGTTGCATGTTGCTACTGAAAATAGCTTTTTCGAAGCTGTAAAATCTTTGTTGAAACATGGTGCAATTTATAACATCAAGAATAAAGAAGGTAAAACACCACTTGATCTTTCTCGAGACCAGAATATTACTAACCTATTGAAATTAGTAGAAGAGCTATTTGAAAATGCAAAAAATGGTAATGTTGAAATTATCAGTAAGCTGAGAGCAATAAAACCCGATGAGCGCGTAGCTGTAACAAATGCTCGTGATGATCAAGGCAAGTCATTAGTCCAGGTTGCAGTAATCAATAAACACTCAAACCTTGCAAGTAGATTATTAGAAATATTAAAAAGTCCAGATCAGAGTTTACAAGATGTCAGCGTAGAAAATCGAGTAAAGAGTTTAAAGTTATAGCTCTCTTAAATGAAACTCTAATGAGGGTGCCAAGATCTAGAAAATATACAAAAATTTTGTTACAAAATAGTGAAATTTAGGAGGATTTTAAAAATATGCTAAATAATAATATTAACAAAGAATTAGAAAAAGCAGTCTATGAACGAAACTTAGAAAAAGTTAAAGCTCTTTTGTCTGCAGGTGCTAATGCTAACCTTAGAGTAGAAAGGAATAGAGATACGTTACTTCATACTACTAGTAGTGTAGAAATTACTAAAGAGCTTTTGTTAGGTGGTGCCGAAGTCAATTCAAGAAACATGTATAGTGAAACTCCACTACATTCTGCTATAACACTGGGGAAGGAATTAGAATTAGTTAGAGAACTTCTGAAACATGGTGCTGATGTAAATGCAACAAACCGTAAAGGCAATACTGCACTGAACCATGCTGTAAAAAAAAGTGGTAAAAATCTGGAAGTAGTTAAAGAACTATTAGAATATGGAGCTGATATTAATATAAGAAATCGTGAACGACGGCTTTATGATAATTGTTCCACATCTTTAGATAACGCTGTAAGTGATCTAGCATGCGCTAAATTGTTGATTAAATTTACTTTAGTAAGGAACTTCAATAAGGATTACGGAAAAATTATTGACTTATCTCCTTATAAAGGATGCAGTAATTACAGTAAATTATCAAGTTATCTAGATGACTGTGTTTGTGAAATTCTTCAAATGAAAACAGATGAAATAAAAGATAGCCTTCCACTATATGAATTTGTTACAAATAACTTCAACATACATGTACTATATAATAATCAATTATCTGTAAGACTAGCAAAAATTGATTATTCCATACGCTATCCTATATATAATGATATCATATTAGATAAGGTAAAACCTTTTTTAGAAAGAGCAGATTTGTTAAATAAGTTAAGTAAGATACAATTTTATACTAAATTAGATGTGGCAGATCAAGATGCCAAAGAAAAGAAAATTATTCTGGATCATGATTCTACATATAATATAACTGAATATCTATCTAATGATAACTTGTTAAACTTTATAGTAGCGTTTGATGATTCCAATAAACGTACTTTTCAATCTTTAAGTTCCTTAAATAATCTCGTAGAGCCTGGTACAAGACTTTATGAAACTTCTATAAGTAATGATACCAAACGTGCAAGATTAGAATAAATACATTTTTTGTCAGTACTAGAGTTTTTTATGAACAACAATTAGTCGTATGGTTCCAGAGAGGTGATACATAAGAGATTGCTATAATGCCAAAACACTAAATTTAGTGCTTTTTTATGTAAGTTGATCATCATTTCTCTTTGTTGTTTTCAAACGGGTTATTATTAGTAGGTGTTACTAAAAATTTAAACAACCAACACATTTCCCACACCCAAAATCAAATGTTGTGAAGGCTTTTCGTCCTGAAATTGCAGGATTAGTAGATATTCTCTCAAAAATATTTTATTAACAAAAGATGCTATTTTAATTTTTGCCATATTAAGTAAACTTTGCTATTCTAATACTGGTGTAAATATATCTCAGAGAGGGTTTATGCATGTACCTAAACAACAAACCAGTTTTTATCAAGAAGATAAACAGTTTTTATCACGTTCTTACACATCAAAAGAGGAGTTTATTAGAGAATATAAAAAGCTCTACCGCAGAAAAGCAAAAGCTGAAGAACTTTATCTCCTGGTTTTAACTGAACTCGAAGAGGCAATATCAGATGGTAATGTCGACAGCTTAAAAAAATTAAGCAATTTTATTGATTACATAAGTGATGCAGAAGATCAAGTAACTTTGAGAGACTATTATGATAATGCTAACAATCCTGTTAAGAGTACTAACTTAGTTATCTTAGCTTGTAAACACAATAAGATAAAGATTTTAGAATACCTACTTGGCAATAATAGTAAAATTCTCAGTAATTTATCTGTTGGCATCAGAGAAACTACTATATTACCAGATGATGAGGATGAAACATGCCATAATGCGTTTTATTATGCTATACGTTCAGGTAATGTTGAACTTCTTGATACACTCATTAATAAATGGCCAGGTAATTATTTTGCTGTTCATTTCAGGGAATTAGATGAAATTCTTTCACGAGCTTATGAGGAATTAAAACTAAAGAACGTATTCTTGTCAGAAGAGATAGAAATTTTTGTTGAAAATAAGTTGATAAACCTCCGTTTTTTCTCTAGTGCTTCTGGACAAGATCAGAATGTGAAGAGTTATCTTAATAACATAAGAGAGCGGATTGAGTTAGTACTTCAAAATATTAGCCTGTTAAAGGCAGAGTATTCAAACACAGAAAAAGTAGATGAAAAGTTTTTATTCATAGCAAAATTTATTGCACAAAATATTCATATATTAAAGCGGCAGTTGAAATCAACCTACGATAGACTACCTTGGGAAGAAATGGAATTTTGTTTGATCAGTTTTGTTTCTTCTCACATAAAACGACAGGAAATGAATCTATTCTATAATGCCACATTGAATAAAAGTAAAATACTAGACCACTTGGAAAATTTTGCAAAGAAACTTAAAGAAGAAAAAGATATTATAGAAGGTGTGGACATTGGTAAATTTGCTGATCTCCCGAAGTTAAAACGTGAGAGGGTTGTTGCAGAGATCGTTAGCAATTATCCTCAATTTGGAGAGTTGTATAGCGATTATCAACAAATTAGGGATATTCATTCTTTAGAGAAAATAAGTGATTATATAAAGTTGGCATTATCAGCTAATCCTAAAGAAAGGGAAGGACAGTTAATTATTACAAGGGTTTTACAGGTTATTGGTGAATATTTAAAAAACACTCTAGAATCTCCCAAGTTATCTAGCACTACAAGCGAGCTTCTTCTACTATCATTACCAAAGAACACAAGAGAAGTCATTATAGATTTACGTAACTCACTATCACATGCTTACTCGCTCTCTAAAAGAACAGAGATTGAGGAAAATACAGATGTTAACTTTTTTATTGGTGTTCAAAATGATACTAAAAGAATCGATAATGTAATTACGGATATTCTTTACAATAACAAGATTAAAATAGTCATAATATTGCTAAAGAAAATTACCAGTAGTGAAAACTTAGACGAGATAAAAGAAGTTGCTGGAATATTTAGTAACGTTGAATTAGATGAAATGATTACAGAGAGTTTTAAAGTGATGGAACATGATAAGCTTGAAAAACTCATAAAAGAATTAAGCAATAATATAACTGAAAAGACGAATTATGAAAAGGAGCTGTTTAATAAAATTGATAACATAATCAATTTTGCAAAAACTAAATCAAAAAATATCAGAACTGATTATGTTACGGCGTTTATATCATTAAAGAGCTTAGATGTTGGTTTGAATGACAATAAGATTGACCATAATGTTATTAGAGGAATAAAATTCTTTGCTAATAAAACACTAGAGAATATTCCTTCCCAAATAGAGTCTCACAATCTTAAAGAAATAGCCGAACTATCAATGAAAATTTCTCATAGTGTTAGGTCAAGAATACAGGATGACAACCTTGATAAAGTAAATAGATTAACTTGTGAGATTTTTTACATTGCTGAATTTGGAACAGGTGACCTTAAATGGATTGAGGAATTAAGAAACAAGTTGAATGAGAAAGGTTCGTTTATTCCTATACATAAACAAAGGAAGGCTTACAACATAACAGAAGAAAAATACAATAACCAGCTTGAACTGAAGTTATCTGAACTGAAAAGTATTTTGAGGAATAACGCATTAAGTGGCAAGTTAACTGAAAAGCTTCCTTCCTACAAGAGGAATAAAAAGTTGCAAGCAGTAGTAGAAATGCTTGTTCTGGATATAATGTCAATTTTAGGTAGATCAGAGAAGCATCTAGAAAACAATCTACTTTTTTTAGATGATAACACTCCTTTATTAACTGGAAAATGTTTGCGTAATCATTTAGCACACGATAATACCTTAGTTGATGTATTGTTATCTGATCCCTCAATAGCAGTTATCTTGAACGCTAAAAAACTTATTTCAGAAAATGTAATAAAAAGTAAGAAGAAAATTGGCAAGTCGGTAAGAGATGATCCTTCCAAGCTGAAAGATAAATACGATCAAAACCTTATCACTATTACTAATCAGGAAAAAATGTTTGCTGCGTTGGAAGAAGGAAATCTTGAAGACTTAAAGAGTTATCTCAAAAAAGGAGCAGACATCAATGCTAGAAGTATTAACTCATGGACTACATTACATTTTGCTGCTAAGGGACCTAGTCTTGAAATTATAAAATTTGTTCTTAATCAAAATTTAGACGTTAATGTTAAAGATATTAATGGTCAAAGCCCACTACATATTGCTGCTGCATATGGAAGGAAAAATATTGTGGAATTTTTTATAGGAAAAACAGGTGTATATGTTGATGATCTAGATAATAGTGGCAAAACATCACTACATATTGCAGCTAAAAATGGTCACAAAGATGCTGTTGAAATTCTACTAAAAAATAATGCTAATACTAATACCAAAGATATAGCTGGTTTTTCACCTTTACACTATGCAATAAAAAACAATCATATTGATGTTGCTAAGATTATGCTGGAAAAAGAAGCGAATGTTGACATCAACGAAACTATGGGTGGCTTTACTTCACTACATATAGCTGCAGAAAGTGGTTATCTAGGGCTAGTTAATTTTTTACTGAAAAATGAGGCAAATGTTAATGCAAGAAACGATAAGGAGGGAATACCATTACATACAGCAGCACTAAATGGCCACCTAGAAGTAGTGAATGCTTTAATTCTCAAAGGAGCCGATGTTAACTCCAGAGTTATAGATGGTTGTACACCATTACACTATGCAATAGAAAACGGTCATGAAAAGATAGCTAATATTTTATTGAAGCATGGAGCTAATGTTAATGTTGTTGACAAAACCTATAATAACACACCTTTGCACTACGCAGCAAAAGATGGACATGAGAAAATTGTTAAGGCTTTACTGACAAATAAGGCAAATGCTAGTATTGCCACTGTGGAAGGTATAACCCCACTACATTTTGCAGTGCAGAGTGGCCACTTGAAGATAGTTGTTGCTCTTCTCGAGCATGGGGTTAACATTCGCGCTAAAGATAAAAATAATGCTACGCCATTACACTATGCAGCAGAGAGTGGTCATAAGGCAGTTGCTGAGCTTTTAATAAAAAATGGAGTAGAAATCAATGATAAAGCCAATAATAATCTAACACCATTACATGTAGCTGCTCTGAAAGGTCACAAAGATATTATTGAACTCCTAATAAGAAATAAAGCTGAAGTTAGAGCTCAAGACATTAAGGGTAGTACACCATTACATGCAGCTGCGATGAATGGTAGCAAAGATATTATTGATCTTCTAATAAAAAATAAAGCTGAAGTTGATGCTAGAACTAATGATGGCATGACGCCATTGCATGTAGCTGCTCTAAGTGGACATAAAGACGCTATTGCTTTTCTAATCAAAAGTAAAGCTGAAGTCAATACTAGTGCTAATTATGGTCTTACACCTTTACATGCAGCTATTGTAGGGGGTCACAAAGATATTGTGAACCTTTTAATAAAAAATGAAGCCAAAGTTAATATGGAAGGTATTGCAGGTAGTACACCATTACATGTAGCTGTGGAGGAAGGTTATAAAGAAATCGTTGGAATTTTGGTAGCAAATAGAGCCAATGTTAATGTTAAGAGTAACAACCTAACACCATTGCTTTCTGCTATTAAGCATAATCATAAGGAAATCGTTGAAGTTCTTGTAGAAAATGGAGCTAGTGTTAATGCAGAAGGTGATGAACCTTTATCATTAGCAGTGCTCGCTGGTTATAGGGATATTGTAGAGATTTTGCTAAAAAACAAGGCCCGTACTAATATGAAAGGTCCTGAAGATGCTACACTATTACATTTGGCTGCTAAAAGAGGCCACAAGGAAATAGTAAATGCTCTGATAGCAAGGGGAGCCAATGTTGATGCTATGACTATTAATAGTACAACACCATTATATCTTGCGGCACAAGAAGGCCATGAAGAAGTTGCTGAAATTTTGATAGCAAACAAGGCTAACGTTAACTTTGTAAATGTTGAAGGTGCTCCACTACATATAGCTGCAGGACACGGCCATGTTAATGTTATTGAAGTCCTATTAAGTAATGGAGCAAAAGTTAATGTTAAGGACAATAAGAGCAGAACACCTTTAGAATTAGCAGTTGCACATGGTCATTTGCAAGTGGTAAAAATGTTACTGCAGTATAAAAAAGTAGATATGAATGCTAAAGGCAATGATGATTGGACTATACTGCACATTGCTTCACAGGAAAGTAACTTGGAAATGGTAAAATGTCTAGTAGATGAAGGGTCTAATATTAATGCTAAAAATGCCTCTGGATCAAAGCCTATACACATTGCAGCTAGAGAAGGTTATAAAGATACCGTAGAGTTTTTCCTTAGCAAGGGGTTGAGTATTAATGAGCTTGGTACAGCTAACCAGACATTACTACACTATGCTGCAATGAAAGGTCGGTTAGAAGTTGTAAAGTATTTGATAGCACAAGGTGCTGACGTTAATGCTAAAGATACTAATGGCTTAACCCCTATGCATATTGCTGCTAATTTTGGTTATAAAGACGTTATTGAAGTTTTATTAAAAAATGGTGCAGTTTATAACGCTGTTGACAAGCTTTGTAGAAGACCATTAGAAATGACTAACGATAAAGACGTTATCAATCTATTAGCATCAACTGAGAAATTATTTGAGGCTGTAAAACGTAATAGCTCTTCAGAGATTGAGAATTACATTAAAGCAGGAGCGTTTGTTAATGCCAAAAATGCTGATAGTGTAACACCATTATATTATGCTGCATGGAAGGGCTATGATGGAGTTGTCAATATTCTATTACAAAATAAAGCTAATCCTAATGTGGTTGGTAACAAGGGGTTTACTCCTCTGCATTATGCTGCTAAGTTCTCTCACTTAAAAGTTGTAAAGGCCCTATTATCTAATGGTGCAGTATACAATGCTGTCTCTGACAGTGGGAAAACACCATCAGATTTTACTGTGGATAAAAGTATAACTAGCTTATTTAAACTAGTCAGTGAATCATTTAAAAAGGTTAAAGATGGTAATGCTCAAGTTATTAATGACCTAAATAAGATAAAGGATATTGATACAGTAAAAGCAGTGATGAGTGCTCGTAATAGAGAGAACAAAACGTTAGTAGTTGCTGCAGTACATAGTAACTTTTCAAAAGTCGAGCAGTTGAAGCAGATATCGCAAAGTGACGTATCCGCTCAGATTGATACAGCTTTAGTGCTCTTGAATCAAGGCAATTACCAAAAAGCCTTAAGTATTTTCAGAAGCGCATTTGAAAGAAGAAAAGAAATACTAGGACCAGACAATCCTGGTACTTTAGATATTCAGACATATATAGCCAAAGTGCTATATAAGCAAGGAATTTACCAAGAAGCTTTAAATATGCTTAAAGAGATTTTTCAGAAACAAAAAGAAATGCTGGGTTTAAACGATAAGGATACTTTAAGTACAAGAAGTACAATCGCTTTAGTGCTGCATAGACAGGGGAAAGATGAAGAAGCTTTTAATATTTATCAAGAAGTCTATCAGAGACAAAAGGAAATACTAGGGTCAAATCATTCAGATACCTTAAATACTCAGTTTCACATGGCATTAGTATTAGATAAACAGGGAAAATATGAAGAAGCGTTAAATATCAATAGGGCAGTTTTTGAAAAGAGGAAAGAAACACTAGGTACACATGATCTAGCCACTGTGAGTGCCAAAAATAATATAGCAATGGTACTAGCTAACCAAGGTAAATACGAAGAGTCCTTAAAAATCTATAAAGAGGTTTTTGAAAAGAAGAAAATAATTTTAGGTATTAATCATGCTGATACCTTGAGAACGTTACATAACATTGCTGGGGTACTCTTCAATCAAAATAAATATCATGAAGCCTTGAAAGCTTTTCAAGAGGTTTTAAATATCCAGAAAAAAGCTTTACAACAAAATCACCCAGAAACCTTGAATACTCAATACAACATAGCAAATGTACTTTTTGCTCAAGGGAAATGGATCAGCGCACTTAAAGTCTACAGAGAAAGTTTAGATCAAAGAAAAGCTGTTTTTGGACCAAGTCATCCGAGTGTTTTAGATATTTTAAAAAAGATAGAGATGATTAATTTTAGATTTAAGCTTGAGGGTAGCGAAGCATCAGAGGTTCTCCAGCATCTGCAGAAAGATATCAACATTGCTGCTAGTAAAGGTGATATACGAACTGTTCAGCGTCTGTTAAAAGATGGAGCTGATGCCAACGATAAAGATATTGATGGAAGAACACCGTTGCATTACGCTGTTAGCAATGGACACATAGATATTGTAAACATCTTACTAACAAATGGAGCTAATGTTAGTCAAGTTACTAATAAAGGTAATACACCATTACACACTGCTACTTCCAAATGTTACAAAGAAATTGTTGAGGTTCTGTTACAACATATCAGTCGTGATAAATTAAATGACTTTGTTAATGCTAAAACTACTTCTAGTGGTACTACATCACTTCATGTTGCAGCTAAAGGTGGCTCCTTGGAAGTTGTAAAATCTTTATTAAAACATGGTGCAATTTATAAAATTGAGAACAAAGAAGGTAAAATACCTATTGATCTTTCTAAGGACCAAAGAGTTACTAACTTACTGAAATTGATCGAAGAATTGTTTAGAGATATAAAAAATGGTAATGTTGAATCTATCAGCAAGCTAAGAGCAGTAAAACCTGATGAGTTCTTAGCTATAACAAATGCTCGTAATAATCAAGGGAATACATTATTGCAAGTTGCTATAGCCAATAAACATAAGAATATTGCAACTAAATTGTTAAAAATGCTGAAGGAGCCAGATCAAGTTCAATCACAGTTTAGCCCTGAATGTGAGTTGGATCAACTTGAGAAGCTTAAAAGTGCTACAGAGGTGCATATCCGTTTTTCTGAGCTTTACCTTCCTATGTTGCGTAGCATGTCGCAACCATATAGTTCAGAAAAGAATACTTCTCCTTGGAAAACTCTTAAGGAAGGTTCTTATTACCTAGGAAATGCATATCGCTTAGTTGAGGTATACAAAGATTGTGTACCTGGTTCGATAAATAATAAAAGCATACAGTCAGTAAATGATATGCTAGTAGCACTAGAATTTGATCCAAAACACATAACGTCAGGGTATACAGATGAAGCTTACGGTGGGAAGGCTGAATGCTTCGTTTCCAAAGGGCAAGGTACAAAATATTATAAGTTATTGCATAGTGAGTTAAAGAAAGATGTAAGATCGTTCATAGAAATGGTTGAACTTAATATTGACATTCCTGTAAAAAGGTTTTTAGAGTCAATCAATCAGAGGTTACAGTCTGCTTTTTCTGAAAAGTTACTTGAGGCCATAGAAAATGACAATCCTTTAGCGGTTGAGAATTGCATCAAAAGAGGGGTAATTGTTAACTTCAAAGATACCGATGGAAGAACGCCATTACATTATGCTGTTAATAATGGGCACATAAAAGTTGTAAATATCTTGCTAGCAAATGGAGCTGATGCTACTCAAGTTACTAACAAGGGTAATACACCATTACACACTGCTGCTTCCAAAGGTCATAAAGAAATTATTGAAGCTTTGTTACAACGTGTAAGCCACAATAAATTGAGTGATTTTATTAATGCTAAAACTACTTCTAGTGGTACTACATCACTTCATGTTGCAGCTAAAGGTGGCTCCTTGGAAGTTGTAAAATCTTTATTAAAACATGGTGCAATTTATAACATCAAGAATAAAGAAGGTAAAGCACCACTTGATCTTTCTCGAGACCAAAATATTACTAACCTATTGAAATTAGTAGAAGAGCTGTTTGAGAATGCAAAAAATGGTAATGTTGAAATTATCAGTAAGCTGAAAGCAATAAAACCTGATGAGCGCGTAGCTGTAACAAATGCTCGTAATGATCAAGACAAGTCATTAATCCAGGTTGCAGTAATCAATAAACACTCAAACCTTGCAAGTAGATTATTAGAAATATTAAAAAGTCCAGATCAGAGTTTACAAGATGTCAGCGTAGAAAATCGAGTAAAGAGTTTAAAGTTATAGCTCTCTTAAATGAAACTCTAATGAGGGTGCCAAGATCTAGAAAATATATAAAAATTACAGTGGACTTTACATCTTACTAATTATAAATTAACTTACTACCTAATCAATTCCTGAGTTATGTATGAGTAACATTTTGATAATATTAGCAGCAGGAAAGAGCAGTAGAATGAATTCTGAATATTCAAAAGCGTTGCACCAAGTGGGAAATCTTACTCTTTTAGAACATATAATTTCTAATGCAAAATCGCTGAGTCTAAAAAGCTTATCAATTGTTGTTAACAACTCCCTTCTAAAAGATTTAGAAAACTTTGATACTCTAAAAAGTATAATCGATCAATACAATATAAAACTAATAATTCAAGAAGATATTACAGGCACTGGCACTGCAGTTAAAATTGCTCTAGAAAATCTGGAGGAGTTATCTGATCAAGACATAGTTTTAATACAGTATGGAGACACTCCTTTTATATCTAGCGATACAGTTATGAAAATGACTGATTGTTTAAAGTATAATAATTTAGTTCTTCTTGGATTCAATAGTCAAGATGAACAATATGGAAGATTAGTAATTGATAATTACGGCAATGTTCAAAAAATCCTAAAAAATGGAGATAAAATGCTTCTTGCAAACTCTGGAATAATAGCTTCATATGCTAAAGATCTCTTTACCTTAGTAAAAGAAATAAAATTTAATAATTCGACCAATGAATATTGTCTTAATGATATAGTACCCATTGCAGCAAACAATAACTTGAGTGTAGGTTATGTAGTTTCTGATGAAAGAGAAGCAATGGGAGTAAATAATAAAGAGGATTTGATTAAAGCCGAACACTATTTTCAAAAAAAAAGGCAGCCAACTTTTCTTTCATAACTACATTTTTTTATTCATTAATTTAAGTTGACATTTATTTTATACTTGTTTTATAATACCTTTTAATTCTTACTTGTAAGATAATTGGTACGACAAATTTTCCTAGTTGTAGTGAGAGGGTATACATGGGGATATTAATAACAGGTGCTGCAGGTTTGATAGGGTCAACCTTGGTGAAAAAGTTAGAAAACCAGGGCCATGAAGTAATAAGCTGTGATATTAGGTTTCACAACAATCCACTCAGTTTTTTTTCAGAAGATATAGTACCACTACTTGCTCAGTGTACAGGAATCATTCATCTGGCTGCAATTTCTAGAGTTATACATGGTGAACTTTATCCTACACTGTGTCAAAAAATTAATGTTGATGGTACAATGCGGTTTTTAGGGTTATGTAAGTCACTTCCAAATAAACCGTGGTTTATATATGCAAGTAGTAGGGAAGTTTATGGAGAGCAGAAGGAACTGCCAGTTACAGAATCTGCTAGTATCGATCCAATAAATAATTATGCCAAAGGCAAAGCATTTATTGAGGAACAAATAACAAGTTTAAAAGATTTTAATGTAGCAATATTACGCTTTTCAAATGTATATGGTGGTTTACTAGATCATAACAGTAGAGTAATTCCTGCACTCTGTATTAATGCATTAAGAGGTGATCCAATTAAAATAGAAGGTAAAGAATGTGTTTTTGATTTTACCTATTTGGATGATGTTATAGAGGGTATATGCTTAACTGTTAAATATTTACAAAGTGAAAAATCTTCTCTTCCTGCTATTCATCTTACTACTAATAGCCCATGTACTTTAGAAAACTTAGCAAAAACAATATTAAAAGTCACGAAAAGTGATTCTAGAATTGATTTTTATCCTCCAAGAAATTTTGACGTAACTAAGTTCCATGGTGATTTTACTAGAGCTAAAGAGCTACTTGGTTGGTCTCCAAAGTATTCATTAGAAATAGGATTAAGTAAATTTATAAAAAGTCTGCAAAACAATACAAAAGAATATCCTAACAATATAGATATGGTAATATATGAAAATATTAAAAGTTATTCATGGTTACCCTCCTTATTATAGTGCTGGTTCAGAGGTTTACAGCCAAACTCTTGCTCATGAACTAGCAAATAACAATGAGGTACAAGTATTTACCAGGTATGAAAATAGCTTTTTACCTGATTTTTATTACACTACAGTCCTAGATCGTAGTGATTCCCGGATTTTACTGCATTTAATTAATATACCTACAGCTAAATATCGTTATAAATTTATCAATGAAGAAGTAAATATAAAATTTAAAAGAATAATAGATAACTTTCAGCCAGATCTTATACATTTTGGTCATCTTAATCATCTATCAATTACTTTACCAGAAATTGCTTTTAAAGAAAATATACCTACAATTTTTACGCTACATGACTTTTGGTTAATGTGTCCAAGAGGAAGGTTTATTCAACGTAATTCTGAAGATTTATTACAGCTTTGTGATGGACAAAAGGATCAAAAATGTGCAACCCAATGTTACAAGGGATATTTTACAGGAGATGAAGAATTCCTGAATTCAGACATAAATTATTGGGAACAATGGGTTGCAACTAGAATGAAGCACACAAGGAAAATAATAGACTATATAGATTACTTTATTTCCCCATCGAAATTCTTGATGGACAAATTTACTCAGGATTTTAATGTTCCGATAAACAAAATTTCTTATCTTGATTATGGTTTTGATCTCAATCGTCTTAAGAAGAGAAATAGAGTACAAGAAAAAGAGTTTATTTTCGGTTATATTGGTACTCATACTCCCGAAAAAGGTGTTGATCTATTATTGAAAGCTTTTTCTCACTTATCATCTAAAGCAAAACTTAGAATTTGGGGAGCAGCAAGAGAAGAAACTAAAGCTTTAAAAGCGATTGCCGATCAGTTTTCACCTGTTGTTAAAGAAAGAATAGAATGGATGGGAAGTTATGATAATAAGAATATAGTTACTGACGTATTTAATAAAGTCGATGCAATAGTCGTTCCTTCAATTTGGGGTGAAAATTCACCGTTAGTAATACATGAAGCACAGCAACTTAGAATACCAGTTATAACAGCCGATTATGGTGGCATGGCAGAATATGTAAGAGATGGACTATTATTTAAGCACAGAGATGCAAGTAGTTTGTCAGAAAAAATGCAAGTCCTATCTACAGATCAGGAGTTATATAATAAACTTACCCAAAAAGGCTATCCTTATACTGAAAATGGAAATATACCTTCTATAGGTGAGCATACTGAGAAACTTAACAAGATTTACCGTAATGCTATTGAAAAGAAAGGCAAATCAGTAGCTGTGAAACCTGGTCCTTGGAGAATTACTTTTGATACTAATCCAGATTACTGCAATTTTGCTTGTATAATGTGCGAATGTTTTTCACCATACAGCAAAGTTAAAGAAGAGAAGAAAGCTAAAGGAATAAAACCTAAGATACTGTCGATAGAAACTATCAGAAAAGTAATTAAGGAAGCAGCTGGCACACCTTTAAGGGAAATCATTCCTTCTACTATGGGTGAGCCTTTAATGTATAAAAGCTTTGATGAAATAATCAATTTGTGCCATGAGTTCGGCCTTAAGCTTAACCTCACAACCAATGGTTCTTTTCCCATTAAAGGAGCTAGAAAATGGGCTGAACTATTGGTACCAATTTTATCTGATGTTAAGATTTCCTGGAATGGGGCAACTAAAGAAACTCATGAAAGAATCATGAAAGGTTCAAAATGGGAAGTAGTGACAGAAAATTTAAAAACTTTCCTTGAAGTTAGAGATAAATACTTTAGCGATACAGGTGAAAGGTGTACCGTTACTTTACAATTAACATTTTTGGAAAGTAATTTACATGAACTCTATGACATAGTTAAGATGGCCATAAAAAATGGCATAGATAGAGTTAAAGGACATCATCTTTGGGCACATTTTGAGGAAATTAAGGATCTATCTATGAGAAGAGATGAGTTAGCAATTAGTAGATGGAATACAGAGGTGAGAAGGTTATATGAGCTTAGAGATAATATGCTATTACCAAATGGTAAAAAGATAAAATTAGAAAATTTTACAATTCTTTCTCAAGAAGGTATTAAGGATTTGGCTCCAGGTGGTCAATGCCCATTTTTAGGTAAAGAAGCATGGATAAACAATGAAGGAAAGTTTAGTCCTTGCTGTGCTCCAGATGAACTCCGTAAGACATTAGGAAATTTTGGTAATGTTAATGAGGTTAAACTCGAGGAAATATGGCAGAGTAGTGAGTACCTAAGCTTACAAAAGAATTATTTAAATTACAAATTATGCAAAACATGCAACATGAGAAAACCTTTGATCAATTAATCAAAGATAATCTTAGATCTATTAAAATTTCACCGTGTGAGAGCTTTCACGAATTACTAGGAAATCCTTTGTATGAAAATAGGTTTATAAAGGTTGGTAAATTTCATGAGCCCGGTCTTGCACCGGTTTATGATCAGACAGGTGCTTATCATATCAATGTAAGAGGAGAAGCAGTTTATCATAATAGATTTCTAAAAACTTTTGGATTCTACTTTAATAGAGCAGCCGTAGAAGATGATACAGGGTGTTACCATATTGATTCATCTGGATGTAGAGTATACAAACAGTCGTATCAATGGATTGGAAATTATCAGGAAGATATTTGTGTAGTTAGAAGACATGATAAATGTTTTCATATTAATTTAAATGGCAACAGGATTTATCAGGAGGAATATGATTATGTTGGAGATTTTAAGGATGGTATCGCTGTAGTCTATAAGGATGGTAAAGCTACACATATTAATCATCATGGAAAGTTAGTACATAATAAATGGTATAAAAAACTTAATGTTTTTCATAAAGGGTATTCTATTGCAGAAGATCAACATGGTTGGTTTCATATAGATATTAATGGTGATCCTGTTTACCAGCAGAGATTTAAAATGGTAGAAGCATTTTATAATGGGATGGCAAAAGTTGAAACTTTTGAAGGTGTGTTAGGACAAATCGATATTACCGGAAATGTAAAGTTTAGTATTTTTGATTTAGGTAAAGAATCTCAAGTGCATAGGATTTCTGCAGAACTTTCAGCCTTTTGGAAAACTTACCTAACAAGCGTTGCTATTGAACTTGATTTGTTAAATATTTTACCTGCAACTGTGCCGTTTTTATCTAAAAAGTTAAACATTATCGTACCAAATCTAGAAAGGCTGTTAAGGGCGTTGTGGGAAATAGGGTTTATTGATTACGATAAGGACGAGGACTTATGGAAACTATCATCAAAAGGTAAGTGTTTTAAGGAAATACCATTTTTGCCAAAAGCAGCAACAATGTGGGCAAGAGTTGCCGCTGAAAAGAATTGGTTAAAGATGGCCGATATACTAAAACAGAAGTCTATCTCTTCATTTGAATCTTTTAAGGAAAGAGAAGCATCAGAAGATAAGAAAATAGCATTTTACCAAGCATTACTAGGATATTCTAGGTTTGATACTAAAGAGTTTAATTCTAGAATTAATATAGATGATGCTAAGAATATATTGCTATTTGGTGTACACTCTTTATTTCTTGCTTATTCTGATATACACAATAAAGGTTCTATAGGCCTATATAACGAACATAAAGTACCAAGACAGTTAGTAGAAAATTTAAAAGTCAAACTTATAACTCAGGAAGAACTATCAGTTACAAATTATGAATTAGGTGTCTTTTGCCGCTTTCTACAGCACTATGATGATGATAAAGTATTGTCTTATTTAAAATTGGTCAAAGGAATATCTCGTATTTTATTGATAGAAACTATTTTAGATTACCGCTCTCCAACTGGAGGCTCTGTAGATATTAATGTCATGGTTGAAACAGGAGGTAAACTAAGAACATTAAACGATTGGGAAAAAATACTCAAACAAGTAAAAGGATTCAAAATTTTTGCTGTTTTACCTTTAACAGATTACTTATCAGTTATTGATGTCAGATGTTAATCACATGGAAACATTACAAAAAAATGGTTTTTTTATTATCAAAAATCTGGTTCCTTTAGAGCTAATAATTCAGTCTTTAAGTGATATAACAAATAAGATATCAAAGCTATCCCAAGAAATAAGTGTTTCAACTTCTGACTACTTAAACTGTACCGGCAGATGGGGCATGTTATCTCAAGTAACTGGAATTATCTCTCAAGCATTAGATAAAATTATTAAAAATTACCTTGAAAAGTCACTTCAGTGTCAGATACTGCAGAAAAAATCAAATGTTATATGTAAAACTGCTGATTTAATAGATGCAGTTCCCTTTCACCAAGACATCTCCTATAGTTTCAATGATCCTTACCACTTTTCCGTTTGGTTAGCTTTGAATAATGTAAGTGAAACTTCAGGTGCACTACAAATTATAGAAAACAGTCATAAATGGGAAATACAGCCTTTAGTTGATTTTTGGTACCCATATTTTTTTGATCAGTACTCAAACAACCGAGAAAATTACAAAATTAAGTCACTACCTATTTCAGCAGGAGATGCGATAGTTTTTGATTCACGGTTATGGCATGGTAGTGATAAGAATACAGATGCTAAAGATAGATTTGCTTATGTAACAAGGTGGATTATAAAAGATCAAGACCTTCCCTATGTGCCAAAACCTCAGCCTTCAGTTTTTGGTATACTCAATTGTGGTGAGTTAACAGAATCTATACTGAGAGAATGCTTGTCATTGTTTGGCTACCAGGAAAGTATAAAAGCAAAAAACATGGAAGAACTTATCAAGAGCTGGTTAGCCTTTATTACAGATACAACTACAAATATTTCTGAGATCGACACTACTGAGGCTAAGCGAGATTTATATAAGCTGCTTATTCTAAATCAAGCATCAGCACTACATGATGCTGGAGACATCTCAGGAAAAATATACAAAAATTTATGGTTTTCACTACTTGTATTTCTCAATAAAAAAGTCAACGTAGTGGAGCTAGCATTGTAAATGAACAGAAGTAGAGTTGATAGCTTCAAATGTGTATTGATGTTCATCTTGAATATAGTATCTAAATTCAAACTTAATGTACTTATAATGTCTTTAGTTGCCCTGGTGGTAGCTGTTGATTTGTCTTTTAGAAAGTATTTAGTAAAAAATATTCTAGATACAGCTGTAAAATATCAGGAAGGTAATGTAATTGAAAATCTTTTATTACCTGTAAGCGCTTATCTTGGTATGGCATTACTTATCACTACTGCTTTTAGATTCTATGGCTATTTTGTTGACATTCAAATGTTTACCTTAATGCGTCAAAAGATAGCTGATATATCTTTTTGTAGGCTACTCCAACAAGACCATTCCTATTATCAGAACAATTTATCTGGAAGCTTAGTACATAAGGTCAGTAGCTTAATGGATAGTGTGATAGAGTTAATAAGATTGCTTATAGATTGTTTTTTCGGTTACAGTATAGCATTAGTCTTAGCTATTTATACCTTATCATTAGTAAACATAAAGTTTGCAATCGCTACATTCACTTGGGTAAGCATTTTTATTTTAGTCTCGATTTTCAGCTTTCGTGTGCTTACTGAATTAGCTGATAATTACTCTAAACAAAATTCACAGGTAATAGCTAGTATAGCAGATAGTATTTTAAATGTTATATCAGTAAGGTTATTTTCTCAGCAAGCACATGAGAGACACAAATTTTTTCAAATATGCAAGAAAAGAACTATTGCAGAGAGAAAATTACAATGGGCATACTTTTGGCTTTGGTTTATATACGGCTATTCATTTGATATACTCCAAGCAGTAAACTTGTATTTTTTAATTCATGATTATCAATTGAACAAAATCGCAATAGGAGATATTGTTCTTGTACTTGGAATTAATATATCGATTATAGAGTTTCTTAACCATCTAACTAGGAATCTTACCCAATTTTCTACTCATTTCGGCAAAGTTTCAGATGCATTGCCAATCTTGACTACCGTACCAGAAATTCAAGATAAGGAAAATGCTAAAGAATTAAATTTATTAAGTGGAAGAATAACGTTTAACAATGTTTCTTTTTCTTATGAAGGTCAGGAGCCATTATTTCAAGATTTCTCAGTTACCATTAATCCTTGCGAAAAGGTAGGTCTAGTTGGTTATTCTGGAGGTGGTAAATCTACTTTTATAAACTTAATTCTAAGGCTATTTGATGTTAAAAAAGGTAATATACAGATTGATAATCAAATAGTATCAGAAGTTACACAGAGTTCTTTGAGGCAACAAATATCTGTAATACCTCAAGACCCATTGTTATTTCATGATACTATTTTAGCAAACATCATATATGGTAAACTTCAATCTACTATCGAAGAAATAATGAGAGCTGCAAAGCTGGCTGGTATTCACGATTTCATTATGACTCTACCAGATCAATATGGAACTACAGTTGGAGAAAAAGGCATCAAGCTATCTGGAGGAGAAAGACAAAGAATAATAATAGCAAGGGCATTTTTAAAAAACGCTCCAATATTATTTCTCGATGAACCAACTAGTCAGTTAGATTCTATAACAGAAAAAACAATTCAAATGAGTTTATTCAAATTGATGAAAAATAAAACTACGATTACTATAGCACACCGTATTTCTACACTTTTACACATGGACCGAATTATAGTATTTAACAAAGGAAAAATTGTCCAAGATGGTAAACACGCTGAATTAGTTTCTAAGCAAGGTCTTTACAAGGAACTTTGGAATGCTCAAATTGGTTGTTTGAATGGCAAGAAATAAGATGGAAAAAATTATTGATCTGAGAAGTGACACTACAACTCTGCAGAGCTCCAACGTTATACATGCAATAAGTAATGCAACTGTTGGAGATTTTGCTTATGGTGAAGACAAAAGCTGTAATGACTTATCAGAATATTGCAAACAATTATTCAAAGTAGAAGAAGCATTATTTGTAACCAGCGGTATGCTTGCAAATAGATTAGCCATTGCCATTCAAACAAGTCCTGGTGATGAACTAATAACTAATTATAATTATCACATTAATTTTTTCGATAGTGCAGGCAATGCAAAAGTAAATAATATCGTATTTAATTGTATTAGAAATAATAGCGGAATCTTAGATGTTGATGAAGTAGAATATGCTATTAATTCTAAGCCGAGGTATAAAATTTTTGCTCAGGTGAGTCTTGTTTCTATAGAAAATAGTATAAATGGGTTTAATGGTAAAATTTATCCTTTTGAAAAACAAGTCGAGTTATATCACTTTTTAAAAGCTCACAATGTAAATCTTCATTTAGACGGTGCAAGAATATTTAATGCTCATATCGAAACAAATATTGCTTTAGCAGATTATGCTAAATATGTGGATACAATGAGCTTTTCTTTTACTAAAGGACTTGGCGCTCCTTTTGGTTCAATGCTTATGGGTAAAAGAGAGATAATTGAAAGGGCTAAAAAGCTACAGGTTTGGCTAGGTAGTGGTTATCATCAGATAGGGTATTGTGCTAATGCAGCAAAATACGTACTACAGAATAATATCTCTAGGCTTAAAGAAGATAATAAGCTCGCTAAATTGTTTGCAGATAAGATTAAAGAAATTCCACACATAAAACTGGTACTACCTTATCCAGAAACTAATATAGTAAGCTTTAGTATAAAAGCACTAAATGTAACTAATGAGGTTTTCTTGAGTAAGTGCCAAGCTTATGGTTTATTGCTTTTTCCTTGGCTCGAGTCTCATATAAGAGCAGTTACCCATCTTGGCACAAAGGAAACAGACATCATGAAAGCTGCTGAAATTATAAAGGAAGTTGTGTTAAATTTAATATGAGAATAAAAATAGATTTCTTTAGCGATTCAAACACTGACCCTTCAGCTAAAATGAGGGAAGCGATGGCTAAAGCAAAAGTTGGAAACGAAGCTGCATGTGAAGATCCAACTGTGAACGAATTAGTGGCAACCGCATGTAAAATATTAGGTAAACCTGCAGGAATCTTTTTGATTTCAGGAACGATGTCCAATGTCATTGCTTATAAAGTACACATTCAAAGACCTGGTGATTACTTGCTGCTTGATGAAACTTCACATCCGCTCATAGTACAATCTGGCTTGATCGCAGCCCAGGCACATGCCACTCCTTTGCCCATCAAAGGTACGAGAGGAATATTTACTGGAGAACAAATTGTTGAGTTTATTACTCGTCCTAGTTTAAGAAATATTCCGAGAGTTGGGCTTGTTTCTATCGAACAAACGACAAATTTTGGTGGTGGAGCTGTGTGGCCTTTAGAATATATTCAAGAGATCTCAAGTCTCTGCAAAGAGAATGACGTATTCACTCATTTAGATGGAGCAAGACTGTTCAACGCTTGTGCTCATACTAAAATATCTCCAAAAGAGTATGCAAGTTATTTTGATTCGGTATTCATTGATTTTAGTAAAGGATTAGGTGCTCCAATGGGCGCAATATTGCTTGGAAGTGAAGAGTTTATTGAAAAAGCTTGGTACTATAAGTTTCAAATTGGCGGAGGTATGCACCAAGCTGGCATTATTTCAGCTGCATGTTTATATGCTTTACATAATAATATAAATTGTTTAGAGGAAGATCATAAAAAGATGCAGCACCTTATAGAAGGCCTAGACTCCATAGATCAAGTTATAATTGATATCGACCTATACAAAACTAATATAGCGTATTTTTCATTACGTACTAATTGTATATCTACTCAAGAATTAATAAACGTACTAGTTACAAATTATGGAATTAGAATGGCTAACATAAGAGGTAAAATCAGAGCTATAACACATAGAGATATAAGCTATGAAGATATTAATACTACTGTATCTGCTATAAGAAAGATACTAAGTAAGTAATTTTCTGCACTAATTGTTTGCAAACTTCTTGTCAAACAATATTATACCAATATAGTATTATGCTAGCATCTGCATAGAGCTATTTGGGAATAGGTGTGAACTTTGTCTTCTTTCAATATTTGCTATTCTTCTGTGGATATATGCTGCTTTATTTATCAAGACAAAGTATACCAATTGCTCTACCACTGTTAATAGATACTGACCATGTAAAATTAAGCTATTTTTTTGCCTGCTTTTCTTTTTTTTATGGAGTATCAAAATTTGTTAATGGAATAATCATGGACTCCAAAAATAATCCATTATTTATGTTTGGGCTATGCAATATTGCAACTGGATTATTAACCATTGGTATAACTTTATCATATAATAATCTAACTTTATTACTGTTAACATTAATATTATTAGCTTGGACACAAGGGTTAGGTTGGCCAGCTATTACCAAGTTTATGGTTACAAACTCTAGCATCTCTTCAATTGCATCATCATGGGGAGTTATGAGCGCATCTCAGCAACTTGGTTCTTGTATTACTTTAATTGTATTACCAAGTATAATTAAAATATATGATGCAAAAAGTGCATTTTTGTACTCTGGTCTCTTATGCTTACTTTTTGGAATTTATATAATATTAAAAGCATATTACAAAGAAAGTGCCAACTTTACTACCTATTATAAGGTGCAGAAATCTCAAATAGGTATCAAGGTAACAAGTTCCATATGGTTTCTATGTTGTGCTACTTTTTGTGCTTATATTATAAAAATGGGAATCTTCTTTTGGTTTCCTATAATTTTAAAGAATAAATTACAAATTTCTCTTGTACAATCCTCACTAATAACAGGCGTATATGATTTAGGTGGAATCCTTGGAACTTTAATAACAGGAAGAATTAGTGATATGTACTTCTTTCAAAATAGAAGCTTGCTGGCATCACTTTATATGTTGGGTATAGCACTCACTTTTATTGCAATGAACTTTGGTCAAAACATAATTCTTATGAACCTTGGTGCAATCTTATCAGGATTCTTTATATTTGGAGTGCAAGTACTGACAGGTGTTATAGCTGTAGAAATTGCTCCACAAAATAATGTATGTGCAATTGTAAGCTTAACAGGATTATTTGGGTATATTGCAAGTTCAATATTTTCATGCGTGCTCTTAGGAGTACTTGTTAAGCACTGTGGTAACAGTATTATGTTTTCATTTTTTTCCATTTGCTCTGTTGTTGCACTCGTTTGCTTTTCCATACTATCAAGCAAAGATCTAAAAAAACTAAGTAAAGCGGTGTAAAAAAAATTTCTCAACAGTTAAACTTTGTAGATAGATTTTTTACCCAAGGAATAAACATGGTAACCATATCTTAGTAATAGCTCGCTATCTAATAAATTACGGAAATCAAAAACATTAGGTGCAGCCATAATACTCTTTAAACTTGCAAAATCTTGATTTTTAAATTCTTTCCACTCCGTTAATAATAATAAGGCTTCCGCGTCTCTTGCAGCTCCTATAGCGCTGTCCGCGTACTCTATATCCTTTAGAACTTGCCTAGCATTATCCATCCCCATTGGATCATATGCAGTAATTTTAGCCTTGTTATTCACTAGCAATTTTGCAACGTCTATAGCTGGGCTATTTCTTACATCATCAGTACCAGACTTAAAAGTTAGCCCCCATATCGCTATTTTTTTATTTTGGACTCCATTTAATACATATTCTACCTTTTTAGCAATGTTTGTTATATGATTATAGTTAGATTCCTTAACTGAATTTAAAATTTGTAGCTTGACATTGTGATCTTCAGCAAGCCTTATTAAAGCTGACAAATCTTTAGGAAAACATGATCCTCCAAATCCTGGACCAGCTTTGAGAAATTCCTTACCTATTCTATGGTCCATTCCCATACTGTTAGCTAAAAGGTCAATGTCTGCTCCTAATAGCTCACATAAACC
Source organism: Wolbachia endosymbiont (group A) of Udea olivalis (assembly GCF_964028365.1). Lineage (NCBI taxonomy): Bacteria > Pseudomonadati > Pseudomonadota > Alphaproteobacteria > Rickettsiales > Anaplasmataceae > Wolbachia > Wolbachia endosymbiont (group A) of Udea olivalis. The sequence goes on along the minus strand of NZ_OZ034773.1, from coordinate 176,020 downwards.
TGCCATCTCATTGATAAAAGCAACCTTTGTTGCTAGAAAAGCATTAGAAGCATATTTAATCATTTCAGCAGTAACTGTATCAGTGACTATTAACGGAATATTCTTATCTATAAATGATCTATATATAACTTCTAGTTTTGCCCTAGCTAGCTTAGTTTTTACTCCTATTATTATCCTATCTGGGTATAAAAAATCTGATACTGCAGAGCCTTGCTTGAGAAACTCTGGATTAACTCCCAAATCAAAGTTATAGCCCTTATTAGATAAATAATTATGTATATTTTCTGCAGTACCAGGAGGAATAGTTGACTTTATCACTATTAAGCAATCTTGATTAACCCTCTCAGAAACTTCACTTACTGCATTATATACATTCTTTAAATTTGCATTTCCTAGGGAGTCTGATGGAGTATCTACAGTTACAAATACTACTTCTGTATTGGGATTTATTTGAGAATACGAATCAAAAAATCTTATCCTTTGTGACTTTATATTATTCTCTAAATAATCTGCTAATCCAGGTTCATATAAGGGAATTTTCCCTGATTTCAAAAGTTCAATCTTCTCAGTATTTATGTCAATGCAATCAACTTTATGGCCCTGCTCCGATAACATTGTACCAGATACTAAGCCTACATACCCTACTCCTATAATAGTTATGTGCATTTTATTATCACCTTAAAAATATAGCTTAGCATCTAAAATAAATACCATTAACAATTATAAACTTTTGTTGTTACATTATTTTTCTTAATTGCCTTACCTTCCGAATAAGCTATAAATAAGGTTGATGGTATTAATATCAAAGTACCATATAAAGCACTTTTATCAGGTAATTCATTAAATATAACGTATGCTACTATTGCAGAAATTATTAGCTCTATGTATCTATAAGGTGCAAGTGCAGTAGCATCAGTAAGAGCAAAAGCTTTTAACATGAAGAACAGAATTAGGTTTGAACTTATTCCTAAAATCAGCAGTAATACTAACTCCAACAAGGAAGGCATATGCCAATAAAATAACAAAGGTGGAGTAGAAAAAATAGTTGTCGTTAGAGCTGAATAAAATAACATACTTATTACTGACTCTTTTATCACAAGTTTCTTATTAAGTATGTCTAATATAGCAAAGATTAACGCAGATACAATAAAAATAAGAATTTTAGGATTAAAGTCTTCACTATGAGCTTTGGTGGTAATAGCAATACCAACAAAACCAATAATAGTTACTATCCATCTTTGCCAAATTATATTTTCGTTTAGTAAAGGGATTGCAAGAAGTATAACAAATAATGGTATAGAAAAACTTATAATCGTTGCAGTTACTATGGGGAAAACAGTCAACCCGTAAGTCCATAAGGTCATTCCACAAAACAACAACCCACCCCTGGTTATTTGAGTAGATATTTGACTTGTTTTAAAAGTTTCTATTCCATAGTAAAACATAAAAGGTACAAGGGTAATAGTGGTAAACAGAAAGCGGAAAAAAATTATTTCAAAACTCTGAAGATGTAAACTTAGATATTTTGATATAGTATCATTAGCTACACTACTAAGTAAGCTAAGTATAAACCAGATAACCCCAAACAAATAAGCTCTCAATCTGTAATCCATAAAGCTTCTGATTTAATAGATACGATGTACTCATATAATTTTACTACAAAACTAATAATATAAAAGTTTTCTGATGTACGTCCCCAGAATGTGATCGTAAGGGTTCATTATAAATAATTCGGGAAATTTCGTCTCTTTAGACATATTAAGAGCTATGTAACGAACGTTTATATTTGTGAGTAATAGTAAGGCTCAAGGTAAGGAAAATGCTAGTGAGGTAAAGTAGAATAACGTTAATTTGATAATTTAAGCTCATTCCCTCTTGCTACATCTCTCTTTAATATCTCCTCTTTTGCAGCAGGTCTATAATTACTGCTTAAATTTAGGTGCACACTAATTTTTCGATTTATATATTATTCTAATGCTTGTATAATACCTTCATTGAATATTTGATTTTGAGGTAATTAGATGCCAAAAAGTAAAACTAAACGTGGAACGGAAGATTTGAAGGGTAATGCAGGCCCAAGCAAAAGATCTCGTCTCAGTTCTGATCCTAAAAAAAATAAAGAGATTATCTCTAGCAAAGTAATAAGTAAGCTGAAGGATGTTGTTAAAGGTGATAGAACTTCAGCTATTGAGGAATGGGTCAAGGCTCACCCTGTAACAGTAGAGGGTCTAACCGTTGAGCAATCGGACCTCTTATGTAATGCGTTTCGTGATGAATCTTGTTGGTCAGGTGCGACACTAGATGTTGCTAAATTGGTAGGAGAATTAGCTAAATCAGGTGTGTTGAATCCATTTGCTATATATAAAATAGCATGTATTGAGTGTGTAGAGAGTGAAATTAAGCAATTATTTGACAAGGCGTTAGAGTCTTTTAGATCTGACTTATCTCATAAAGGTGCATGTGAGGAAGATAGGAATTTAGCTTGCAGTGATAAGCTTGCAAGAGTTGAATTGTTAAGTTCCATGGGAAGACGTGATCCTGTTTTCAATTTCTGGATTGATCAAGAATCAGGTAACCTTAGAGAAAATATAGAAGCAGAAGATGGATTTAATAAGGCTGTAGATTTCAAGTGGAGTAAGGGAGTGGAACACTTCTATAATCGTCTGTGTTCTGAAGAAAAATTAGTGAAAGAAGAGAGAGAAAAATTGCTAGTTTCTGCTATTGCAAAATTATCTCCATTGCAATCTAGCTATAAACTTGCTTCTACCTTAAGTTCCCTTCTAGGTAAAGTCATAAGCGCAAAAGTAGATCATAAGTCACTACTTGGGCTACCGAATAAGAAAGATAGGGGTGTGATCTATCGTCCTCTTAGTTACTTAGTAGAGCACGGTTTTCTTTGCACAACTAAGTATGTTATCCAGTACTTGAGCGAGGGATGTTCAAGATCTGAAGTAGAGAAAATGCTTTCACCTAGAGGATATGCACATCTTCTCTCATCGCTTTCATTTGTTGTAGTTTCTAAAGATTATGACTTGGATAACAGGAATGAAGCAAGGTCAGCTATTAGCAGTCTTTGGGAATCTAGTGTATTTAACCAAAATAAAATAAATGTTGTCGATCCTTTTAAAGATAGGATTGCTTTTGTTGCAATGGAAAATGCAATTTCAAATTTGATTGTAGATCAGGAGAACAGCAAGGATACTCAAAGTGCTGGCGATGGTGAAAAAGTTGATTTGGTCTTGAGTATTTTAAAGTTTGCTAAAGATTGTTGTTCAGACAAAAGCTTTAAATCATTAAAAGAGAGGATAGCAAATAGTTTAGATAAAACAAGGAATTCTAAGATGATAGATGCAACTAGCTCCTGCAATTTAATAGAAGAGTTGTGTAAGTCAGCGAGAAATTTGAATTTATTCTCTGCTAGCACTGAAGGTCCTCAATCTACGTTAGTGGGTACTAATGTTAGTATTTCGCCTGCTGCAGTTGTTAACAAATAGGAGTATTTATGCATGGTAATAATGAAGATCGTGAATTAGTTAGGGCTTTATTAAGTGGAGGTTGTGATGAGTTTAGTAGACAATTTGTAGGTTTTTTAAACAACTGTCCATCTTTTTTGCATTCGGCTAATAAGCCTGGCTTTTTTCCTACATTCTTTTTTGGTATGTTTTCTACTGCACATGATGCAGGTATATTAGTTGAAGATGAAAGAGTCTATTTTCGTTTTGACAATTATGGAAATCTAAAAGTTGCTGTTCTCACTAATAAAGAAAATAGAAGAATAGTCAGGTGTTATACTGTTGCTGATAATGAGAACAGCCCTGGGTCAAGGTTTAGTGCAGAAGAGAAGCAGCAGGTAGAAGAGAATCTTCCACAAGAATTACAGGAAGATAAGGATCTGGATTGGGAAGAGTATAAAATATTTCGGTTTGGAGAAGAATGTAGGTTTATTCATGAAATAGATAGATTTCCTCAACGTGATGAACCTGGAGCTCCAATTTTTCATGAAATTAACCCAATCAGAGAACAAGGTGAATTGTTAGACCTGATGAGTGAGTTGGCAAATGATGATACAGGAGAAGTGCGTACTAATGTTAAAAGAATTTTGGAATATGTTATTGATATCCATGATGAACATGAAGATAGCTTAGTGTTTCGTGCAGAGTCTGATTACCACGGTTTTCTGTGTGGGTTTTTAGTAAATTTTAGATACCGAGCTGTGGCTGATTTCTACCCAGAGCTACTTATAGGAAAAGGTTATGCAGATGTTGTTTTGCTTGTTCGTGGTGTTGATCAGACAAATGATTCGGTTCCAATTATAATTGAGTTGAAGGTTGGTGATGAGGAAGGATTAGAGCAAGCTAAAGATTATGCTAAAAGTTGTTCTGTTTCGTCTTTGCCTATTCATACCTCATCACCAAGTGCTGTTTGTGTAGCGTTAAATTTTCAATTACGTGGAGGTGCTGGTCTCCGAACTTCTGTGCAGGCCTTTTCAGAAGGTGGTCTTTCCTTAATACCGGGTTTACTACATCCTCATGGAAATGGAGTTAGGGGAAATGTAAAACGTTTTTTACAACCCATAGCATCAGAGTTCACTCAATCGCCTCATTGTAACACTTTTTCCTGTACGTCATCGTTTGTTTTTGGAAATGTTTTATCTACAAGGAGGGACTTAGAAACAAATGATGGGCGGGAGGTAAGGGTTACCAAGTATCTATTTAACCACTCTCAGGGAGAGAAAATGAAACGTACAGGTGGTAGGGGAGATGCAGCAGATATTGTAAGCCATGCGTTAACTTTAGCTCTATTTTTATCAAATATTGGTTTTGTTGTGCTTCACATTTTTCGTCGTTTAAAGTGGCAGACTTTACCAGACAAAGCATTGAACCTGTCGTTACTGCCTCAAGCCACAGATGATGCTAAGGTGCGTCAAGTACTTTGTGAAGTAGATGTCCAGGGTCATCTGGAAGTGGCTTCTGCAAAGAAATTCGAATCACTACGTGCTTACTCACGTTCTCATAGTGAAGGTTATTTCGAGGGAAGGTTTTCAGAACAAATGGGTAATGTTAGGAATTTACATCAACTTGCAGATCAGTTGATGAGTGCTGAGCCTAATTTTGGTAATGATGGTAATGTTAATGGTGAGTACAGGGCTAGGTATGAAGTTTTATTTAATGAGATTTCTCGTCTGTTGTCTCCGTTATTAAATGGAAACCGTCTACTCGTGAACAATGAAGCTAAATTTCAGGCTTTGTTGCGTGGGATATTTCAAAGTTGCGATAATCCTGCCAAGGTAATTATTGAGTTCCAGCTACAGAGAGGAAGGAAAATAGACCTAGTATTATCAAAATCTGCGGAAAATGATGATACTCATCCAATTGGAATAGAGTTGAAGTATGCTAACACCGCAGAACAAGTTGAACGAAAAAGGGTGGAGGCAAATCGACAGTTAAGTGAATACGAATTTTGTGGAGGATGCAAGCGTATTACTGGGGGAGATGCGATGGTTTTGTTATACGCTATATTAAATGCTGTAGGACAAGAGCAGGATCTGATATTGATTGGTGGGCTTCGTAGAGCATCTGGGTTTTCTAGATGACTTGTAACTAATAAAAGTACCAAAGATAAGGTTGTTTATGGGTAAAATTATGCATTAAGCTAGAGTACGTTTGAGTAAGGTTGGAGAAAAAGCAAGGTCTTTGAGCAAGAAAATTTGATTTATGTTTTCTTAAGTTAAAGTTAACCTGATGAAGTTTGCATAATTTATTGTTGGAGTTTTTTTGTTCTATTTTTACTGTAAGTTCAATCTGCTCTATCTTTGGTCTTTTTTTCTTAGTTTTGCGGCAAGTCTAATATTTTTACTACTTAATGGAATAACTTGCAGAAAGTGGAGATATAATGCTAAGGCAGAGGAGCTCAGACAGTTATCTTAAACAATAAAGAAATACTAAAGGCAAAAGATACGCTTGCGTAGTTCGAAAGCTTTCTATAGGATAAGCCTCACCTGATTTACAAATAGAATTGTTATGTTAGATGTTTGCTATTTATTCTTAAGCTCATTTTAACAGCATTTTGCTTTTTTTAGTATGTAGGGGTTTTCTAGGAATTATCCTACTGAATTCTATGATATTATTTTTTGTAACATTGTTATACATTATAATGCACCCATTTGTCTAGACCATTTTTTTCAAAGTGATCCGATTTTTAAAATGAATATGTTGATAAATACGTCGACACACATTTAAAGTATTTATCAATATATTCATTTACTGTTTATGATAATAAAGATCAGCAGGAACTTTATAATGTAGAGTCTGATGTCGCCTTCTATAGTTATACCAAGAAACAAAATCATTTATTATAAGATTTAAATCTCTGATACTATTTGGTCTATAATAATATATAGCTTCTTGCTTTAAAGTTCTCCATAAGCGCTCAACAAATATATTGTCGAAGCAACGTCCTTTATGGTCCATACTGATTTTAATATTAGCACGCTCTAATTCCATAATAAAGTTGTAGCTAGTAAACTGCACCCCCTGATCACTATTAAAAATCTCAGGTTTACCTTGTTTTAGAGCTTCTTTGAGAGTATAAAGGCAAAATCCAGCATCGAGATATGGTGATAATGAATGAGCAATAATATAGCGACTATACAAGTCCATTATTGCCACAAAATAGATAAACTTACCTTCTACCATAATATATAGTAGCCCATACCTGATTAACTCTACAAATAATCAAATCTTTGAGTAAATAAGGATATATTTTATGCTTTTTTTCTTTAATACTTGTATTACATCTTTTTCTACAATACAGCCCACTAATCTTCATTTTTTTCATAATTCTTAAGATTTTTTTGTGATTGACTACTACTCCACTCGCTATGATCTCAGCAGTAATTTTACGATATCCATAACGGCAATCAGAAGCCAAATATACTTCTTGAATCAAATTTCACTTTCGTTATTAATTATAGGCCTATAATATAGGCTAGATCTGCAAATCCCCAGTAAATCAGCCTGTTTCCTAATTGACAGATCAGAATCTTTTTCTATAAATCTTACTCTATCTTTTTTGCTTATTTCAGTAATTTTTTTTTCAAATAACTATTTTCCACTGTCAATTCTCCTATTACTTTATGTAAACTTTCTATTTCTTGCGCTAAGATTCTTTGTTTTCTCGCACTTTCACTTTCTTCAACAAATAGGTCTTTTAACCTTGCCAATACTCTATCACGCCAATCATATAGATTTGTTGATGGTATTTTATATTCACTACATATCTCAGCTGTGCTTCTTTGATTTTTTATTGCTTCCAAAGCTATCTTTGCTTTTAACTCTGGTTCATATTTTTTTGTTGCCATACTTTTACCCCTTTACTTTCCTACTCGGATCAACCATTTTTTTTTGGTCTAGTTTATGGGGTGCATTATAGCACAGCCACCTTGACCAAAAAATCATCCCCCTATCGCGTTCTTATCATTATGCCTTATACGCTGTATTACACCTTCAGATATAGTCATTGCTAACCTCCAACATCCTTGCTAATAAACCCTCGCTAAAACTGCCGAAAAGACTTTATAAGTTAATATTCTAAATCTCAATATTTTATGGTGCAGGTTTTTATTTTTAAAACATTATACTTTGTGTAGGGTATAACTACACGCATCAAAGTGAAAGAAAAGCAAAATGATGAAGAAAATGAAAGTTTAAGTTTTCTTCAACGACTCAAGGAGAGAATTTATGCTTTAAAGCCTGTATTAGCAAGAGCCTTAATCACTAAATGAACAATGTCACGCAGAGTTTCATCCTCAATTTTTCTATATTCCCTCACTAGCCTTGATATTTCTTCGCTGCCTACATCGCTATGGAAGGCCTTATCATGTAAGTCTTCAGAGGCTTTGGTAAAAAAATACGACATATCAACCGATAGTACTTCTGCTAATTTATATAACCTATCAACTACAAGCCTAATCTCTCCGCTTTCATATCCTTGTACATGCTGAAATGAAATTTCAAGCTTTTTTCCTAAGTCTCTTTGACTAAAACCACACATTAGCCTTCTTTTCCTTATTCTTTCACCTATTTGTTTATCGATAGGATGTTGTATAGTCATTTTACGTATCAGGTAATATTAACTATGTATTATCACTTTGAGAAAAAGATTTTACCAATATATAAACTGCACTACGTAACCTTTTGCTCTTAATTTCGTTATATCCTTTGACTAACTTTAGTATTTCTTCATCATAAGCTTCATGTGAGTCAGTGTGCATATCAGTAAAAAAGTTAGCAACATCTATCGATAGTGCTTTTGCTAAATCATATAATCTACTGGCCAAAACACAATTTGAACCATTTTCGTACTTTTGTATCTGTCTATACGAAACACCTATTCTCTTTCCCAATTCGGTCTGTGTCAAAGCACGATCTAACCTAAGTTGTTTTATTTTTTTACCTAATTGCACTTTTCACCTCTTATTCAAATTTACAACAAATTTTATGAAGTGGAAAAAAAGCTAGCAAAGTAATTGCTTTAATAATTTCTGCCTCTCGCTAATTAAATCGTTTGGCCTTACGTATTTTTTCTCAATTTCCCTCATCTCTTTTTCTCGTTCTGCAATGCTATTTCGTATTACTTCAGCCGAGTATCTGCTTTTGCCACTTGCAAACTCTGATCTTAATCTTCTAACCTTGTATTCGAGCTCAGCAAATCTTTCGTGTTGCTCAAGAAGTTCTATCATATGACTAATTTCAGAGTTTAGCTTTTTTTCCTCAACATCTCTTACAATAAAAGAAAGTAGAAGCTTATCTATTTGGTAATCAATATTTGGTTGAGCAGCAAATAGATCAATTATGGCTTTTACGTCAGTAGGATTTGTAACTAGTAAGTTAAAATTACTACATAAAAAACTATAGAACTTTATCGTCTTCTCAAGATAATTTTTCATATCTTGTGATAATTGCAATTCTTTGTGAATTCCTGACAGCAATATTTTCAATTCTTCCAAGTATTTCGTGTCAAAATTACTTACTTCTGTAGGTGAAAGGATCATTAGCAGCTTTTTTACAAGCTCAACATCATTTAACTTTACTGCATTATAAAGAGCTTTTTCTTTATCTTCTTTTAAATCATAAAGCTCTGATGAGTTATCTATGCTGAATAGATATTCAGTATTTCCTTGAGGAGAGTAGATTAAAATGTCCACTTCTCTTAGCGGGTGATCATCATTAAACTTTTCTAGTAACTGCTTATCGGTAGTTTCCTCTATTGCTACAACTGCTTTGCTTACCTCTTTCAACTTTGCAATATCATCTCTTGAGTTTTCAAGTATATCTTTAGCCTTGTCTAGCAGCTGCTCATATAGAACTATTTTTTCTTCATCATCAAGTAGCTGACAATGCTTTTTCAGCTTTTCAGTAGAGTAAGATAGGATATCCATTTTTTTCAATTTTACGATTACGATACCCCATTTTTGTTGAAACTGAAATAATTTTTATAGGATGTGTTTTTCTAGTGTAGATGCCCGCAAAACTTGTTATTATAATATACAGTAAATCAATAAGTCGTATAATATTAACAATTAAATAATATTTATCACGATATGATTGAATGTTAATAAGATTAAGTGAGGGTTACAATGAAAAAAATAAATGGTAAAAAATTGTCTAGTAAAATGTTAAAAGCGGTAGAGCGAATAGCAAAAGAAGGGTTATTACCTAATTTTATAAAAGCTGCTCCAACAGCGAATAAAAAGATTAGTAAATTACCTGTCTTAACATATCCTGAGGAGCTCAATCCATTTCGATCAGCTTTATGCAAGATAAGGCTAAGTGAATATGAAAATGTGAAATTAAATGAATTCTTGGAAAAAGCTATTGCAGCTGAAAATCTAGACAAATTAAGTAAAATCGTCGATGAAGCTTTGGATTTAGGAATAAGAGTAAACGCTCGCAACGAAGATGGCTTTAGCTTCACTAACGTTACAATGTTTAAGATGTATCGTGATGAATTCAAAGAAAATAAACAAGAAGATATAATCAGAAAGTTAGCCTTACATGGAGCAGATTTTAATGTACAAGTTGATAAGAAAATAGCTGAAATGTATCAAAAAGTGCAAAAAGAAATTGAGCCACAAATATATAGTAGGCTCAAGAAACTTAGGGAAGTTGGAGAAGACGCTACTATAGAAGGAACTGTTGAAGATGTAGAAATCGATAATAAGACCTTCTATATTGAATTTTCACATAGCTGCATAGTTGATGTTGCCAAAGTTGTAGAAGGTGCAAAAAATTTGGGCTTAAGTAAAGGAGACTTAAACCTTGGCGGTAGTATCATAAAAATAGGTGATGGTGAAGTTGAGGTCAAAACTGGGAAAGACGGTAAAAGAAATTACGTAGATATATCCGATAACAGCGCTTTTACAGTAACACTTTGCACTAGCCTAGGAGAGCTAAATTTAATGGTATATCATGACACAGAAGACTATCATCAAGTACAAGTTGAGGTAGAAGATGAAGAAATGTGGAACGAGTTGCAAGAAATAGGAGAAATCGTAGGAAAGGGTTGTTTATTTGGTGGAATGTCTGTTAAAGAAGTAGTGGAAAAAGGCAGCTTTACTAGATGTGGAAGGTGGGGCGACCAAAATTCTAAAAGTAGTGAGACCTTTTCTTGGGTGAGCAAATTAAAAGATACCAAAACGACATCTGTAGGACGTTCTTGATTGGTGGCTATGTTTTTACATAGCCATAATTATTGCAAAGTAAAGTAGTTCTTGAAATTTAATCAAAATTACCATAAAAAATTTACCTTAACTAGCATTGCTTGTAGAAGTGGATTGAAGATATATTCAGGCAATATTATTTATTGGCAAGCGCTTTTATCACTGAATGCACAATATCACGCAACGTTTCATCCTTAATTTTCCTGTATTCCCTCACTAGCCTTGATATTTCTTCACTACCCACATCGCTACAAAAGGCCTTATCGTGTAAGTCTTCAGAAGCTTTGGTAAAAAAATATGACATATCAACGGACAAAGCTTCTGCCAAATTATACAATCTATCAATTACAAGCCTTACCTCTCCAGTTTCATATCCTTGTATATGCTGAAATGAAATTCCGAGCTTTTTTCCTAAGTCTCTTTGGCTAAAACCGCATATTAACCTTCTCTTCCTTATTCTTTCACCTATTTGTTTATCAATAGGATGTTGTTCATCTTGTACAATCATTTATTAATATATTAACTGAGGTATTGAAGCAATACTAACTCTCATTGTAACTTTGAGAAAAAGATTTTACCAATATATAAACTACGCTACGTAACCTTTTGCTTTTAATTTCATTATATCCTTTGACTAATTTTAGTATTTCTTCATCATAAGTTTCATGTGAGTCGACATGCACATCAGTAAAAAAATCAGCCACATTAATCGATAGTGCTTTTGCTAAGTCGTATAGCCTACTGGCCAAAATTTGGTTTGAACTATTTTCGTACCTTTGTATTTGTCTATACGAAACGCCTATTTTCTTTCCCAACTCAGTTTGTGTTAAACCACAGTATAATCTAAGTTCTTTTATTTTTTTGCCTAATTCCACCTTTCATTACTAATTTTAGCTGCTCAAGCTTATATTGAATTTTTTAATTTATGAAGTAGAAAAAAAGAAGGAAAGTTGGAGAACTTTCCTTCCGGTCTACAGATTACAATAAACCACTATCATAAAAACTAAAGTGGCTCTTCTGTGTTACGATTATGTGATCTATTAATTTCATTCCTACATTTTCGCAGGTTGCAGCTAATGTAAGTGTGTTATCCTCATCCTCCTTTGATGGTTCTGTATCTCCACTTGGATGATTATGTGAAATTGCAATAGATGATGCATCGATCAGTAATCCCTATTTGATTATTTCTCTCACATATAGAGGTACTCTGTCTATAGTTCCACAGTCTTGAATATACTCGTATATCAAATGACCACTTCGATCTAAGTATATTACTCGCAAGCTTTCCTTTCGTGACTGCCCTATTGCTGTTTTAAAGTATTTTAGTAGCTCTTCTCTGTTATCAAGAATCGACAGCTTTTTTAACTTACCTTTCAGTATCCTATCGAAAATCTCTTTCAGACAAAAGATACTTGCTATTGCTCCATCATTCATTCCTGTAACATTTTTTAGCTCATGAAAGTCAGCGTTAATTACCCTTCCTAAACTACTAAAGAGCTCTATTAGCTTTTTGGCCACTTCTCTTCCTTCTTCACATTCAGATAGAGTACGTTCCAGTAGCTCATGGTCAAGTAAAGACCTGCCTCTACTTGATAAAATGCGAGTTTCCAATTTTTCTTTTCTCTCACTATTATTCATAAAAACCTCCAAGGTCAACATTATATACAAATTCAACGCCAACTTTCTGACGCAGTAGTTCTCGAGGAATAACCCTTTTGAACTCTAAATTTGCAATGTTGTCCTTGTTGCTTTCTTGTTATAAATACCAGAATAATAAGCTAATGATATTCCCTATCTTTTTTATCTTTAATCCATCATAGCTAGCGATGCAACAAAGCCCACTGGGATCCAGGAATTTTATTAAGTTGGCGAGCATAAAAATAGCTGTTTTATGTAAAAATACAACGTTTTAATGATTATGAAAAAGCTGGATTCCAGTGTCAAGCACTGGAATGACACCATTCTTTTTTCTGGATCCCAGTGTCGGCTACTTGGATGACATCATTTATTGTAAGGACTTACCTCACATTTACTCTATGATTATCTTTTTAGATCACCTTGTCTACCTATTTTGCCACTCTGCTGAACGGATACAATTTATTGCTATTTTTGTTTACAATAATAATATTGAGCTATAGAATTAGATCTAAAGGGGCAATTAGCTCAGCTGGTAGAGCATCTCGTTTACACCGAGGAGGTCGGCAGTTCAAGTCTGTCATTGCCCATTTGCTTAACTGAATGTTAGTATTATTAATTACTTCAATTAAAGTATAGAAAATGCAGGATAATATAGTACCAATCTCAATAGTAAAAGAGCTGGAAGATTCTTATCTTTCCTACGCAATGAGCGTTATCATAAGCCGGGCTATACCTGACGTGCGGGATGGATTTAAACCTGTTCACAGGCGCATATTATATGCAATGTCAAGAGCTGGATTCGATGCCGGTAAGCCATATAAAAAGGCAGCTCGTATAGTTGGGGATGTAATGGGGAAATATCACCCACATGGTGATGCAGCTATTTACGATTCCTTGGTTAGAATGGCCCAAGATTTCTCTCTTCTTTTACCACTTGTTGATGGGCAAGGTAACTTTGGTTCGATAGATGGAGATCCACCAGCTTCAATGCGATACACAGAAGCAAGACTTCAAAAAGTGTCGCACTTTTTACTGAATGATATTGATGAAGATACAGTTAATTTTAGGCCAAACTACGATGGAAATGAAACAGAACCAGTTGTGCTGCCTGCAGAGTTTCCGAATCTATTGGTAAACGGTGCAAGTGGTGTTGCAGTTGGTATGGCAACCAATATTCCTTCTCATAATCTTGGAGAAATAATAGATGCTTGTATATTATATGTAAATAATCCTGAAGTTACTTTGGATGAGTTACTTGAAGTGATGCCAGGGCCGGATTTTCCAACTGGGGGAACAATTCTTGGAAGGTCTGGAATAAGATCAGCATTTGCAACTGGTCGTGGATCAATTGTTGTGCAAGGCAAGACTCATATAGAAGATCTGCCACAAGATAGGCAAGCAATAGTGATTGATGAAATACCTTACCAGGTAAATAAAGTAAAATTAATTGAGAAGATAGGTGAGCTTGTAAAAGAAAAAAGAATTGATGGTATAACAGAAATTAGGGATGAGTCCGATAAGTCTGGTATTAGAGTAGTAATTGACCTCAAAAGAAATGCTGAAGCAAGTTTTATACTTAATCAAATATTGGGGCTAACTCCACTAAGAAGTAGTTTTAGTGTTAACACTTTAGTGCTCAATAACAACAGGCCTGCTTTGATGTCATTGAAAGAAATCATAGAGGCCTTTATTGATTTTAGAAAAGAAGTGTTAATCAGGAGAACAGAATTTCGTCTAAGAAAAACGAGAGAAAAAGCTCATATATATATAGGGCTCTACATTGCGGTCCTCAGCATAGATGAAGTGATAAAAATCATCCGCGGTGCAAAAGATCCTGCGGAAGCAAGTAGAGAACTTTTAAATAAAGAATGGAAAACTTCGAATGAAATCAACACTATTATCGAGTTGATTTCAGATAGCGCAAGTTTTTTGAAAGATGGAGTGTATAGATTAACTGAGCTACAAATTAAAGCTATCCTTGATATGAAACTGCAGCGTTTAACAGGCCTTGAAAAAGACAAATTAGAAGCTGAGCTAAGTTCAATGATCAACCTGATAAAAGAATATATCGCTTTTCTTGGCTCAGGAGAGAAGTTGATGAAAGAAATAAAAAACAATCTACAAGAAATAAAGAACAGATTTGCTGTGCCGCGAAAAACTTCAATAGAAGAGTCAGAAGCGGACATTGAAGCTGAAGATCTAATTCCACAAGAGGATATGGTGATAACCGTAACTATGAATGGTTATATCAAGCGTGTAAAACTTTCTCACTACAGAACTCAGCGTCGTGGTGGAAAAGGAAAGCTAGGACAGGGATTAAAAGAAGAGGATGTAATCACAGAATTATTTGTTGGAAATACCCATACTAGCTTTTTATTCTTTTCTAACATTGGTCGAGTTTATAGATTAAAAGTTTATAAGTTACCTCTTGCAGAGCCAACCGCACGTGGAAGAGCACTTGTTAACATATTTCCGCTTAGCGATGGTGAAACTATAACTAATATCATGCCATTGCCAAGTGAAAATGACGAAAATCAAAACATAGTTTTTGCTACTGCCTATGGAAACATAAGGCGTAACTCCTTAGCGGACTTTCACTATATTCCAAGCAATGGAAAAATAGCAATAAAGCTCGATGAAGGAGACAAATTAGTATCGGTTAAGGTATGTAATGAAATTGACCATGTTTTACTTTCAACAACGCTTGGAAAAAGTATCAGATTTGTTGTAAGTGATGTGCGTCAATTTAAGAGTCGCAATTCAGATGGCGTAAGAGGTATCAAACTTGTAAAGAATGACAGCGTGATATCCATGACCATATTAAATGGGATAGGTGTAGCAACAGAAACAAAAGAACTTTACTTAAAAGTTCCACTTGCAAAAAGACTGGGGACTGCAATTAATAACTCCATTGATTCTAAATTGGAAAAGACTTTGAATGATTTAGGAATAGATAACGAATTATTCTTAAAACTTGCAGTGAATGAGGAGTTTATATTAACTATTACTGAAAATGGCTTTGGTAAAAGAACTTCTGCGTATGAATATAGAGTAACTAACAGGGGTGGTGTTGGTATCACCAATATTCTTACTACTAGCAGAAACGGTAATGTTGTTGCTAGTTTTCCAGTTGAGCAGGGTGATAATATAATGCTTATTACAGATAAAGGAAAGTTAATTCGCATTTCGGTCAATGAGATTAGAATTGCAGGACGCAGCACTCAAGGAGTCACTCTGTTTAAAACAGAAAGTAGAGAAAAAGTGGTGTCAGTAGCGAAAATTGAAGATCCTGATTCCACTGAAGATAGTATTTTTGAAGTTGAAAACTCTATCTCTTCTCAACCGTAGTACAGGTTAAACAAAAAGCGCAAGTTTTTGTTGATTAATACGCAGTATTTAAATTAAAATATATACTTATGGCTAAGTAAAGATCAATGGACAAAAATTTAACTAAAAATAAAAAACCACTGGCAAACAAAGAGGATAAAAAAACACCTCCTGTTAAAGACCTTACTAAAAATAAGAGTAGGAGAGATTTTATAACATTAACTACATGCGCTATGGCAGGTATAGGAGCTGCAAGCGGACTTTGGCCACTGGTTAAATCTATGAATCCTTCTGCTGAAGTTCTAGCAACTTCCACAGTGGAGGTGAATTTGTCTGGAATTCAGGAAGGACACGGAGTAAAAGTAAAGTGGCAAGGTAAACCAGTATTCATTCGTAGACGCACAAAGCAAGAAATTGAGGCTGCAAGAGCTGTGAATGTGAAGAGCTTGAGGGATCCTCAATTAGATGAGCAGAGAGTATACGAAGGAAAAGACGAATGGTTAATTATGCTTGGAATATGTACACATCTTGGGTGTGTACCGGTTGACCACGCTACAAGAGATGGTAATGGTTGGTTCTGTCCTTGCCACGGTTCATATTATGATACATCAGGCCGAGTGATTGGGGGTCCTGCACCGAAAAATATGGCTGTACCTGATTATTTTTTTCCCAGTGAGAATGTTGTGGTAATTGGCAAGAAGGCTTAACGGAACTCGTTAAAAAAAACTCACAGGATCAACATCTATTATCACTGCAATACTCGAATTCAAGTTACAATTTTTAATCCAATATTTCAGCTTTTTTTGTATAGATAAACTGTGTTTATTGTGTATTTTTAATAATACCCTATGCCGATACTTATTATTTAAAAAATTTATTGCTGCTGGTGATGGGCCAAGAATTTCAAATTCCTTTTTGTCTACACCTACATTTTTTTCCTGGATACAAGTAGTTAAGCTACTTGGATAACAAAGAAGAGATTTTACTATTTCATTCGCTGCTTTTTGTGTTGCAATCTGATTCTTACCACAAATTATAAGCGCTATTAATCTGCTAAATGGTGGCATTTTGGCTTCGCGTCTTGACTTAAGTTCGATTTCATAAAATGAGTCTCTTTTTTGATGCAGCAATGCTTTTATTATTGAACTTTCAGGATTATTAGTTTGCACTATTACCATTCCTTTTTCATTAAACCTTCCTGATCTGCCTGCAACTTGGTGCAATAATTGATACGTCTTTTCCGCTGCTCTTAAATCAGAATTTTCGAGGCTCAAATCTGCATTTATTACTCCAACCAAAGTTAATTTGGGAAAATTGTGCCCCTTAGCAATTATCTGTGTGCCGATTATAATGTTCACCTCTTCCTTTAACACTAAATCAATGATGTTACTAACCGACTTCTGATCGCTGCTTATCATCGCAGTTTTTGCGTTTGGTATTAATTTCACCATTTCTTCAAGTAACCTTTCAATTCCTATGCCGTAGAGGGACAATGGCTGTTCACTTTGGCAATTAGAGCATTTTTTTGGAAGTTTCAATTGATAAGAGCAGTGGTGGCACAAAAGAGCATTTTTTTTCTTGTGATATGTAAGCCAAACAGCACAATTTAAGCAGGAAATTTTATATCCACACTTTTTACAAATTGCCAGTTGTGCATACCCTCTGCGGTTTAGAAAAAGCATAACCTGCTGTTTTTTCTCTATGGTTTGTTTGATGCTTTCAAAAAGCTCAGAGGAGATCCATTGCTTGTTGTTCCTCATATCTACTACTTTAATGAGTGGCAATTCTGCACCACCAAATCGCTTAGTTAGCTTTACATGATTGTAATTCCCGTTTTTAACATGATGAATCGTTTCAAGCAGTGGAGTAGCTGATGATAAAATAATCGGAATATTTTCAAATTTGGCTAAGATTATCGCCATATCTCGAGCATTATATATAATTCCCTGTTCTTGTTTAAAAGATGAGTCGTGCTCTTCATCAACGATAATCAATTTTAGGTTTTTATAAGGCAAAAAAAGCGCTGACCGTGCACCAATAATTATCTGCGCATTTCCATTTGCTATATTGAGCCAATTATTCCGGCGAGTTTTTGGAGTGAGCCCTGAGTGCCATTCAACTAAGTTTTTTGATATCTGACCGCGAACACGATTTACCAATTGTGAAGTTAAAACAATTTCAGGTAGGAGGATTAAAATTTGTGTATTACCTTCTCCTGATGTCATTTCAACATATTCTGGTGTCATACTAGTACGTGGCAAAGACGGTATGCTAAATGTTACAGTGGGTTTTGCCTTGAGTATAAAGGTGTCATTCCAGTGCTTGACACTGGAATCCAGGAATTTTGATTGTAAATTAGGTATTGGTTTTAAGTTAAAATAAACATTTGTAATGAGGTTATATGAAAAACTGGATCCCAGTGTCAGGCTACTCGGATAACACCCTCTTGGTAGACCCAAATCACAATGTTCGTACAGTTGTGTCTCTGGGCACTGGGATGGTAAAGTCTGAGCAGCATTTGGAACGGCAGTGTAATTCTTAATCAATTGTGCAATCACAGAGAGATAAACTTCGGTTTTTCCAGATCCTGTCTCACCGTCAAGCAAAGTCACTGAATACTCGTTCAAATTGCTTATTATTTTATCACTAGCTATCTGCTGTTCAGGGCTTAATTGGCAACTTATTTCACTTGTTTCCTGCTTTTGTTCAACACAAACCAATTTATCTATGTGATTTACTTTTAACACTCCTCCCATTATCACTTTGGCAAGCATACCAATAGGTATTAAATTGTATTGTGCAACCCACTCTGCAAATGCAATCAATTTTGGTCTAATATTTGGTAAATCGATTTTTTGCTCAATAAATTTTAATTCTCGGTTACTTTTATCACTGTATTTCCAAACTATTCCGATTAAGCGTTTTTTGCCAAATGGCACCACTACGTAATCTCCAAGTAAAATCTCAGTATTTTCCTCAATTGCATATGAAAATAACTGATCAATTGGAAGTGATAGTAATACGTCAACTGTTTTTGCCATAGTGATTGAGTTTAACATTGTTTTAAAGAGCTTGTAACTTTATTAAGCCTGGCAATATAGATGAATCGGTACAGAGAAAATCTTAACGTTTAACACATTTTTCATAGTACAGACCGTATGATTGATAAATAAAATGATTTATAGAATTTGTGGAGGCTACCAATGGTCAACGACAAGATTACTTTGAACTTTGAAATAGAAAAAGGCAAACCTATAGATCGATACTACTTTTCTGCACATATAAAGCTTACAGATGAAAGCAAAAATCTTTTGCGGGAGAAGCTTGGCAGTACAATTCAATTCGATAATCTAGATGATCACTTCAATCTTAACCATGAGAATTTTTATATCTACTACAACAAATATAGTGAGCACAATGGTAGAAGTGAGCTACACGTTAGGGATGATAACGGTAAATATTTAACCTCCAATCTTCCACTTAATTACTATGGATTCTCAATGGAACTATCACCTGACGGAGCGTCAATTGCAGATTATGGTTTTTATCCTCTGTATGCAATCTATAACCCAAATCACTATAATAAAGCAAAGGAAAAAGTATTTGATGATCACGGTGAATTGTCACCAATTGCATCAAATGTGTTAGATAATTTTTTAAGCAACACAAATAGCTTAACCACACAAGATATATTACAAAATGTATTCTCACAACTGCAGAAGAAAGCTGATGAAGAAGCAGAAAGATTGGCAAGAGAAAGAGAAGCAGAAAGACAAAGGGAGGAAGAGTTAAATGAAAAGAACGAGGAGTTAAAAGAACTTGTAGAAAAGGATGAGATTAAAATATTCAAAGTGGTAAAAGGTAATGATTTAGGTAATGGGCATTCAGCAGTAGTTTTACAACTTGATGGGGAAGAAGGTGACAAGATACCTCTCGACTCTAGTAAATACTACATAGCAGAGTATAGACACCACCCAGAATGGGAAGGCGATGAATATTTAAATTTTGTTAGCCCTGATAGTGATATGCTGGTTAATTATGAAAACTTATTTTTTGTGCTCAATCAAAGCTCCTACTCAGACTTTGAAAGTGGGTTTTATTCAGAAAACAGAACCGATCCCCATAATTATGCTAAATATTCAAAGGAACCATATTTGAGTGGTGACCAGCTATCTGAAAAATTATCTAATGAATTGGAGGAAGATAGCAATCAGATAGGTACTGAATTTACAATTGATGATGAGCAAGTAGACGAAGAAGTTGTGGTAGAGAGTGAAGCCAAGTCTGGGGAGAAAGGAACGGTTGGTGAGGATAACGCAAAAAATACTATACAGGAAGAAGAATCTAACTATATAGATCAAATGCAAGCGGATGATAGCAGCAGTTATAAACCAGCTTTGCAAAGCAATCGTGATGATTATGCTGATACGAAAAAAGCTCTGCAGGAAAAATTGCATGGAGATGAAATACACAAGCAAAGTAATGAGAAAGCTCAAAAAGATATAGAAGTAAAAAAAGTAACTGTGGAAACTGACAGTAGCAGTAATAAGACTGAAAAACAAACAAAACCAACAGAAGATGAACAAGAAACTGTTATGGCAAGTGTGATAGAAAATATGGATAAAAATTCTGATATTGAAGCAGAAACTTCTAACAGTGTTGCAAATTCACAACATCCCTTAAAAATAAAGACAGGAAGTCCTCTTGAAGTGGGAAAGTATAAGGTGGAGCTGCAAGTGACATATGATGATGTAAAGAATTTTTATGATACCGTACGTGGTAAATATCATGCTGGCGATGGATATAACTACGAACAAGTAATGGTTTTATATAATGAAATTGTTAGGCCCGCTCACAATCATCATTACGAGCTGTTTACTCTTGATGAAGCACATGTTGCTAATGATCACCTGTTTATCAAGGGTCAGGATTTTGGAACTCTAAATGATTTTAATGAGATGTTCTATAAAAGTGATGAGTTAATGTGATGTAAAAAGCAAGATTCAATCTGGTGAACGAGAGTTAACTGACAGAGGAGATTGACACGTATGCCTTTATCTTTAAGATTGTTTATCAAGTATAGACATCAGCTCGCCCCATTCTCTTTTACCAATATTACTTTCTTCTCTAGTAACGTTTTCCCCTTTAATTAATTTGCGAATTATTTCTAGACCAGTTCTTGAAATACAGGCTGATTCTAGGCAATATTCAACAAAGGCATTGTAGGCCAGTGGAACCCATTTTTTTATTATATCCAGCATAACTTCTGCATAAACTCTGATTTCATATTGGGCATGCTTATCAGCTCTAAGCTTCAAAAAATGAAGGAGATTATGCAGATCTATTTTCCAATAAAATTGCGTGTAGTAATTAAGCATTAGGTTAGTTCTGGCAATTTCTCTTGCAAGCCCCTGCTCAATAAATTTTTCATAATGAGAATATACTAAATTAGAGTCATTTGTTAGAGAATCTATTATTTCCTTTGAGGTATCTGGATCAAAAGCTTCCCCGCTACCTTGTTTATTATTGTCAGATTGTTTTGCAACTTGTTCTGGTTTAGGTGTATAAAATTCATTATCAAGTATTGAATACCTTGCTGAATATTCATTCACATTTGCAGTTCTATGCCTTATCCATTGCCTTGCAACAAAAATTGGAAGTTTCACGTGAAACTTAATTTCACACATTTCAAATGGAGTTGTATGATGATGTCTCATTAAATACTTTATAAGTGCTTCATCCTGACTTATCTGTTTTGTTCCCTTGCCATAAGAAACACGAGCAGCTTGAACTATAGCGCTATCAGAGCCCATATAATCCACTACTCGAATAAATCCATGGTCTAATACCTTATGTTCTTCATATAAGATTGCATCTATTTCTTTTACTATAGTTCGTTTGGTTGCTTCATTCATAAAATATCCTCAAGACGAAATGGAGATATCAGCTCCACATGAATTGAGTTTTTCATGCATTGCTTCATATCCTCTCCATAAATGATGTGAATTGTTTATTATAGTTTCTCCACCGGCTACCAAAGAAGCAAGCACCAAAGCTGCTGTTGATCTTAAGTCAGTAGCATATAGATTAGCTCCAGATAAGCTTTTTATTCCACTTATAGTAGCTTTGCTTTTCTCGATGCTGATATTAGCACCTAACTTTCTCAATTCATCTGCATGTGTAAATCTGTTTTCAAAAATGTTCTCTTCAATTACTGATATCCCATCAGCGATGCACATTGCAGACATCAGTTGTGGTTGCATATCACTGGGAAAATTGGGATATGGATCTGTCGCAACGTTAGCAGACTTAATAGAGCCATTTTTTCTGGAAATAACAATGCCTCCATCATACAGTTCAACCATAGCTCCTATAGTCTCCAACTCATTTGTAATACACCTTATATCAGATAGATTTATTCCTTCCAACTCCAACTTACCACCGGTTATTATAGCAGCTAGTGCATAGGTGCCTGCTTCTATGCGATCTGGTATTATTTTATGAACACATCCATTTAGTGCTTCAACTCCTGTTATTATGACCTTTGTATTATCAATTTCAATATCAGCACCCATTTTCTTCAGAAAATCTATTAAATCAAGAACTTCCGGCTCAGTTGCAGCATTGTTTATTGTTGTCACTCCTTCTGCAAATGTTGCTGCCATTATTACATTTTCTGTTGCGCCAACACTTATTTTCTCAAATGTGATTTCTTTTCCTTGTAGCTTTCCTTTCACTGTTGCAATTATATTATAGCCGTCAATTTCAATTTTAGCTCCCATTTCTTCTAATGCTTTAATATGCATATCAACGGGACGCTTTCCAATGTTGCATCCACCAGGAAATGCTGTTCTCGCTTTGCCAAATCTGCTAAGCATTGGACCCAATATTAGAAAAGAAGTTCTTAGCTTACTTGCGGTTTTATATGGCATCACGTGATTGTTGATATTGCTGCAGTCAATTTTCAAAGTATGGTTCGCTTTATAATTTTTATTGTGCATAAAGTTCACTTCTGCTCCAAGACTTTCAAGCAACTTAGACATTAGATGCACATCAATTAAATCAGGTACATTATGCAAAATTACCGGGGAGCTACTTAATAGACTTGCTGCCATTATTGGTAAAACAGCATTTTTTGAGCCATTAATCTTGATTTTTCCGACCAAAGGTTTGTAGTTATTTCTTATTAATATCTTGTGCATTTAATTAGATATAAAGTATAATTCATTAGTTTATTGAAGTCTTACTAAGTATAATAGATTGACCGTAAAAGGCAAAATTTGCTTTTTCTTCCTCATCATCCCAGTGTCATGCTACCTGCATGACACCTGATGCGAATTGCCCCCGAAATTTTATACTATGAATTACTCAAATGACGCTCTCGAGCTTTATCAAACCAAATAACACCAATTGCAACAATGAAATAACCAGCTGCTCCTAATGTAAGGCGAATTACTGCATCGAAAGTTGACAGAGGAGGAGACGGCATTAGAATGCTCAAAACACTATACACAAGATTATTTGTTGCATGAGCAATAGTTACTGGCCAAATCGAGTTGTCTTTTTCAAACAACCAGGTAAACATTATAGACATTGCACAAATATAAAGGGTATAAGCACAAATAGTCGGGAATGTAAAGCCATCCTTCCACAAAGCTGAGCCAGCAACCACATAAGTTGGTATGTGCCATACTGACCAAATAATACCGACAATAATTGCTCTGATATAAAAATTTGATATTTTGCTTTTAAGATTTTTCAAAAGATAGCCACGCCAACCGATCTCTTCACCAAGAGACATAATGATCCACATCACAAAGGTTGATAATAAAACAAATAACATCACTAATGGACTCAAAACTGCACTCAAATCCTTTACACGGTCTAACGTAAAAGACTCTCGGAAAAATGAAAAACCGCAGTAAATTGACAAAAGACCATTGGAAATTAGCATACTTACCAGAATAAGTATAAACCCTAATAGACAGTTTTTTGGCGAACTAAGTTTAAAAAGATCCCTTACCTTCTGTTTATTATAAATGGTTAGCAAAATTGCAACTGAAGCCGGAACAAATGTTGTTAATAATGTTATGTCTTTGAAAGGTAAGCACCAAGCTATAATGCACGTCAAAAAATATGTAATTACAACAAATAATGTACAATTAATAGTGGTTAAATTCATGCATACGCCCATCAATTCCTTTTCTGCATTATTGATCTTTATTCATAAATTGTCAATAAAATACTTCTTCAGGGATGAATAGAATATTTTTTCTTTTTGAATTGCTATTGATAGTTTAATTTTTATATGTATTCCATTTCACAACCGTTTGTCATCCCAGTGTCACGTGCTGGGATGACAGTAGGAGAGCTGCTTGCATGACAAGAGGAGGGTACTGGAATGACAAGAGGAAGACACTGGGGTGACATCAACTAAACTTGTCCAAATATGAGCGATGCATTAGTGCCACCAAAACCAAACGAATTAGAAAGTGCATATTGAATTTTATGCTCCTGAGCTTTAAACGGTACAAAATTTAAATCACATCCTTCTGAAGGCTTGTGTAAATTTAAGGTTGGTGGAATAATCCCATTATTTAATGCAAGAATACTGAATATTGCCTCAACGCTTCCTGCAGCACCAAGCAAGTGCCCTGTAGAGGATTTAGTTGAAGAAACGGGTATTTTATAAGCGTAATCGCCGAACAACTTTTTCATTGCTATCACTTCGATTTTATCTCCAAGTGGTGTTGAAGTTCCATGTGCATTGATATACCCTACTTGATTGGGATTAATTTGTGCACTATGAAGAGCAAGTTGCATTGCTTTAAATGCGCCTCTTCCTTCTGGATGCGGTGCAGTGATGTGGTGTGCGTCTCCTGTGAGTCCATATCCATTCAGTTCAGCATATATTTTTGCTCCCCTTTTTTTTGCATGTTCGTATTCTTCCAACACCAATATACCTGCTCCTTCACCCATAACAAAACCATCGCGTTCTGCATCCCATGGTCTGGAAGCTTCTTTGGGTTTATCATTGAATTTAGTTGATAACGCTTTCATAGATGCAAAACCTGCAATTCCAACTCTACACAGTGCACTTTCTGCTCCACCTGCAATCATCACATCCGCTTCACCAAGTTTTATAGTTCTTGCTGAGTTTATGATTGCATGCGCACCTGTTGCACATGCGGTTACTGCTGAATCGTTTGGACCTGTAAATTCGTATTTAATAGAAATATGGCCAGATATCAAATTTATTAGACTTGCAGGGACAAAAAATGGACTGACACGTCTGGGCCCTTTTTCCTGCATGGTAATAACATTTTCCTGAATTGACGGAAGACCACCTATACCAGAGCCAATAGTCACACCAACACGTTCCCGATTGATATTTTGGCTTTCCAAAATTAATGAATCATCTACTGCCTGAATAGCTGCTGCAATACCGTAATGGATAAAACGATCTGTCCTTTTTGAGTCTTTCTCAGAAATATAATCTAGTGGATTGAAATGGTGCTCAATGTTGTCTGATTGCAACGGCACCTGCCCTGCAATTTTGCAAGCAAGATCAGAAGAGTCAAATCTATCCGTATTGATTGCTTTTATGCCGGATTCACCTTTTATTAGCCTTAACCAAGTGTTGTCAACATCTGCTGCTAGTGGAGTGATTAAACCAACACCAGTGACTACTACTCTTCTGCTCATTTAACACTAACTATTAGCCTTTTTTATTATTAATGTACTCAACTATTTGCTCCATAGTTTCCATTTTTTGTGCGTCTTCATCTGGAATTTCTATCCCGAACTCTTCTTCTGCCGCCATGATGATTTCAACTGCATCTAAACTGTCCGTACCATGCTCTGAAAGCTTTGAAGAGCTGTTGAATTTCTCTACATCCTTACTAATGTGCTCTAGTATAATCTTTTTCACTTTTTCTTCTATGTCTTCTCTAGTGCTCTTTGCTAGTTCGCTATTCACATTTCTTACCAAAAAAATAACCTATTCTTTGATGTTATAAAAAATTTTTATGTTTGCAATATCTTTTATAACTGGTAAACTACAGCAAAGTTTTCTACTGCCCTAGCTGGCTAGCGTTACGTGCTAAACAATTAACAATTCAAAAATGCTAGACGAAACAACAAAAAATTTGCTTATTGTAGAAGTAAACAAACTCTTACCCGAAAATAGCGAGAATAAGCTTATATCAGCTATGCGTTATATACTCCTTGCTCCTGCAAAACATATACGCTCCTTTTTAGTCATAGCTTCATCGCAAGTGTTTAACGCGGAAGCTAAAAAAGTAATATCAGTTGCTGCAGCAATTGAATTTGTTCATGCTTACTCTCTAATTCACGATGATTTACCGTGCATGGACAACAGTGATACTCGCAGAAGCCAGCTAAGCTGCCATAAAAAATTTGATGAAGCAACAGCAGTGCTTGCCGGAGATGCACTACTTACTCTGGCTTTTGAGGTATTATCTTCGTTAAATGAGAAACGCTGTGAGATCATAAAAGTGCTCTCTCAAGCAATAGGAATTAGGGGAATGGTGGGAGGACAGGCTTTAGGTATTGACACAGATTTTAACAAAATAAAAGAAATTCATTTGATGAAAACCGCAAAACTATTTGCAGCTTCATGTGAAATAGGTGCTATAATAGGGGGTGCTACAGATGAACAACGGAGAGCGTTATATAACTACGGGATAAACCTAGGGCTTATCTTTCAAGCTAAGGATGATATTGAAGACTACGAACAAGATAAAACAAATAACCTAATGTCTGTGCTTGGTAAAAGTGAAGTAGAGGACTATATAGACGGCCTCTTTAAACAAGGCTTGGATAATTTGAGTGCGCTTTCAGGGGATACTAATTATTTATATGATTTATTGAATCAAGTAAAGAAAGATGGTTAGAAAAATTATATTACAAATGCTTATTTCCGTAGTAATGATTCTCACTTTAACTTCTGCTTTTGTGTTTACTATTGTCTATATAAACAAAGGTAAACCGGAAAAAAAGGACAAGCTTTATGAGATAAATGCCACGCATGGTGGTTTGATACAGACGATAGCATATTACCTAGTGAAGCCAATACTTGAATCAGCACTTGACCGCTATATTGAAAAGCATGGGCTAACAGAATATTTAGAAGAAATGACGCAGCAAAAAGAAGAGGATTCGATAAATTTTTATGAAATTACTGAAGGCAGTGGCAGCAAGGCTTTTTGTGGCCTGGAAGTCCTATTGCAAATATATAAAATTTCTAATAATAACTCAGCAACACTCCCTAGCAAAGTTTCTGATGTTACTTTGAAAATAGGTCAAGATGACCTAAAAGAAGTGAGTTTAGGGGCAATAGGTATGAAAGAAGGCGGAGAGCGTGTAGTTACTATTGCCAATGAGAACAAAATGAATTTTAATTCTTATTACGTCAAACTGATCGAAGTAAAGGATAAATATCCCGACTCAGTAAATAATCTGATGGTTTTTAATGACTTAATTAACAAGACTGGAAAACAAGTAAGGTGCGGTGATGAGATATCGGTTAAATATAGCGTAAAGGAGCATAATGGGGAATATATAGTCAAAGATCAAACAGTGCAATTTAGGGTTGGCGATAAAAAAATACCACTTGCTATAGAGCTTGGAGTTGTGGGAATGAGAGCTGGTAATAAAAGAACTATTCTTTCTCCGCCTGACCTTTTGACTATTACTGACGATATGTTAATAAAAGACATAGATTATGATGAAAAAAATATCTCAATAATTGACTTAAGCTTAGATGTTAAGCAAGAGGTCGCAGCACACCATTCTACTGTTGAAAAACAGCCTAAAGAATATAGCTGAAATTTTAGGTCTACTGGCTAATCTTCTGAACACTCTCTATACTACTTAAAGTAGGCTTTTCGTTTTTCCTAAAGTATAAACTTAGATAAATCAAGCTGCTTCGAAATTGACTCAAGTTTATCTTTTACATACTTGCTGTCTATAATGAATTTTTCGCTATTTTTCTCAGAAGCAATGAAACTTATTTCATCTAAAAGCTTCTCCATGACAGTGTGAAGCCTTCTTGCGCCTATATTTTCCACTTGCCTATTAACTGTAAACGCTATTTCAGCTATGGTTTTTATACCATCATCAGTGAACTCAAGTGTCACATTTTCTGTTTTCATTAAAGCTATGTACTGCTTTAACAAACTAGATTCTGGTTCCTTTAATATTCTTATTAAATCCTCTTGAGTAAGTGCCTTAAGTTCTACCCTGATCGGTAATCTGCCCTGCAATTCCGGTAAGAGGTCAGATGGTTTAGACTGATGAAAAGCACCAGATGCAATAAATAATATATAGTCTGTTTTTACATGGCCATACTTAGTTGTAACAGTTGTTCCTTCAAGTAATGGTAACAGATCGCGTTGCACTCCTTCTCTGTTTACTTCACCTTTTACTTCTGTACGCGCTGCAATTTTGTCTATTTCATCCAAAAATACTATACCGTCATTACTAACAAGATCAATGGCTTCTTTGATTATCTTATCTTCATCCATTAGCCTTTCACTTTCTTCATTAATTAATATTTCACGCGCTTCTTTTACCTTCACCGTAATAGTTTTTGTTTTTTTGCTCCCGTTAAACATCTTGCCCATTATTTCTGTTACATTCATCACACCAACTTGCCCACCTGGCATGCCTGGTATATCGAAAGTAGGTAACATACTCTTGCTCTCTCTGACGTTAATAGAAACTTCTCCGTCCTCAAACTCTTTATTCCTCAACCTTTCTCTAAAAATTTTTTTACTCTCTTCGGTTGCATTTTCGCCTACCATAGAGTTTACTATTGTTTTCTCAGCTAAAATTAAAGCCTTTTTAGCTAAGGCTTTACGGGCTTTCTCTTTAACTAAAACTATTGCTGCATCAACTAAATCGCGTATTATCGAATCAACGTCACGTCCAACGTACCCTATTTCAGTAAACTTCGTTGCCTCAATTTTTATGAACGGTGCACCGGCAAGTTTTGCTAAGCGACGAGCTATTTCAGTTTTACCAACCCCTGTATGACCGATCATCAATATATTCTTAGGTATGATTTCATCACGCAATGGAAATGGAACCTGATTGCGACGCCAACGATTTCTGAGCGCAATAGCAACAGCACGCTTTGCATCATCCTGTCCGATTATGAATCTGTCCAATTCTTTAACTATCTTCTGTGGTGGCAGGTCATCTAACAAAACTTGAGTGCTGTCATTAACTTGAACATCGCTGTCATTTGAATCAAAACCACTCTTAGTATCTTTATAGAGGTTATCTTTTTCATCGTAGGTGTCACTACTACAAGACCGCCCTTCTGAAAGGGTTATGGGCTGATTGGAAAAATTGGTGCATAAAGTTTTTTGCTTGGAAGACATATCACTCCTCTATCTTTTCAATAACTACATTATGATTTGTATAAACACATATATCGCCAGCTATCTTCATAGCCTTTTTCGCAATTTCCTCTATTGATATTCCTTTAATGTCAATTAAAGCTCTTGCTGCAGATAGAGCAAAATTTCCCCCAGAGCCAATAGCTGCGACTCCATCTTCAGGTTCAAGAACATCACCTGTTCCCGTAATTACTAATGAAATAGATTTATCTGCAACGATCATCATAGCTTCTAATTTCCTCAGATATTTATCCATTCTCCAGTCTTTTGCAAGTTCAACACATGCTCTCATTAATTGCCCTGGGTGCTTGTCAAGTTTAGATTCTAATCTTTCAAAAAGAGTAAATGCGTCGGCTGTTGCCCCGGCAAATCCAGCAATTACGGAATCACCAGAAAGACGCCTAACTTTTTTTGCTCCAGATTTTATAACAGTGTGGCCCAGTGAAACTTGTCCGTCACCTATTACTACTAGACTTTTATCTTTTCTAATTGATAATATAGTAGTGCCATACATTTTATTGTTATCGTGTTGAATCATTTTTCTATCACTTTAAATAAGAATCTCATTATACTTTAATCTTTAGTCAAATTTACTAAATATGTTCAACTATAGCTTATAATATAATACCTTCCTTATAACATTTAAAGTGCAGATGCAAAACATAATTCACCCAGATTTGGAAAAAAGTATAAATAATTGGTTCGAAGCAAAATTTAATGGCCTTACATCGCCATTTTATAGCTCTATAGATCTTAGAAACTCTGGCTATAAAATCGTTCCAGTAGACGCTAATTTATTTCCTGCGGGGTTCAATAACTTAAGTGAAGAATCAAGAACGATGGCAGCAAGATTGATAAAAAGCTATTTTAAAAGACATCAATACAAAAAGGTTCTTATAATACCGGAAAATTATACACGCAATAAAATGTATATAGAAAACGTATTTGTTATAGAGAAAATACTACAACTCGCAGGTTTTGAGACTAGAATTGGCCTTTTATATAATGAAGTATACAATTTAATAGAACAGTATGAAACTGTTGTGAAAGAAAACTCTCTGCTAAAGACAACTTCAGGATTTGTGCCTGATGTTATTATACTGAACCGTGATATGACGAGCCACATTCCAGACACGCTGAAAGACGTAAAGCAAGATATAGTACCAAGCCCACTATACGGTTGGCATAGCAGGCAGAAATTTAAGTATTTTGAAATCTATCAAGAATTAGCATCTGAGTTTTGTGGCGAATTTAAAATAGACCCATGGCTAATTTCTGTGCTTACAGAGAGCTGTGATGGAGTTGATTTTGATGATGATTTGTCACTAGGAGCAGTAGCAACTAAAGTTGACCAAATATTATCTCTAGTGCAAAAAAAATATGAGGAATATGAAATAAAAACACAACCTTACGTTTTTATCAAAGCAAGCAATGGCACATATGGGATGGGCATTATAACAGCAACAAGTGGAGAGGAAATATTAAACCTCAATAAAAAAAAGCGTCATAAAATGAAAAAGATAAAAGAAGGAATAGCAATCAATAGCGTTATTATACAAGAAGGTGTACCAACCATTGACATGTTTAAAAGCAGTTCTGCAGAACCGCTAATATACTATATAGGAGATACTCCAACATGTTACTTATACCGATGTAATAGCAGAAAAGATGTATATTCTAGCTTGAATGCCACTGACTGTGAGTTTCATGATGTTAGCCAGGTTGTAGAAGGTAAAATTCTATCACTTTGGAGTATTGTTAGCAAATTAGCAGTACTAGCGTTGGCAGTAGAAATAAAATCTTTTCATCCCTAATTCTTATACCTCTACAGTGCTGTCATTAGAATGACCGTTTATATTATGAACATCATCAAGTTCAGTGGAAGGATCATCATTGACAGGTTGTTGAAACAATTTGTCAAGCTGAACTGCAAGAAATACTGCACTATATATTATGCTGACTGTTACGCTTAAGTTGAAATTATAGATTATACCATTACCTAAGTTTATTGGTATAGTTGGAGTCTCTATCCTTCTTAATATGAAGTTTAATAAACCTAACGACAAAGTTAATGTGCTAATAATAAGGTCCTTCTTACACTCAGCAGACTTTTCAGGATCCTTATTATCCAGATATTCCTTGCATGTATAATAATAGCTTATAGGTTCTGAAATGAACAAAAATAGGATCGTTGAGGTTAAGTTAATATAACTTATTATGTCTGTATTGCTTCCAGTGCAAAAATGGATGATTTTCAACATCATTAGCGCTTCTATGGTGCTGCTTGCAAGATTAGCCGATTTACCCACAATTTTTGCCAGCTCTTTTTTACTCTCAGGGTTTCTGTAATCCTTAATTAGATCCTGTAGAGTAAATGCAGAATGGGCAATGTATAGAATAGATGTCGGAAACTTTACTAGTCGAGCAACATTCCGTATAAGAAAGATATTGGATCTATTATTGTCAATGAACTCGCAGCAAAATTGCAGTGAAATCTTACACAATAGGGCTGTTAAACCTGTTGTGATGCAGATTACCTTCCTGAAATCATGATCATAAATATCATGCACCCTTTGTGCGAGTATGTTAGATTTCTTTTTTAGCTTGTTTGGCATGAAATAGTTAATAACTTCCTGTTATTCTATCACATAAAATCCTAAAAGAAAAGCCCTATGAATCAGGACTTTAAGGGAGATTTATGCACAAATCGGCTAAGCATTTTATAAACAAGGGATCGGTACTGAGAGTTGGCACACGAAAGTAATATCCATCCTTGATAATTGCTTTATATTCTATATCAAGTTCAACTAGAGTTTCTGAATGCTCAGAAACAAAAGATATAGGTGATAGAACTACAGGTACACCATCAGCTTTTGCGCGTAATAGCTCACTTTCAGTGCTTGGCTCTAGCCATTTTACAGGACCAATCTTACTCTGATAACATATTGACCAATCTAAGTTATTGATAGCTAACTTTTCTACTATTAACTCTACGCTTCTTTCTACCTGTGAAGCGTAAGGGTCGCCCTTTTTAATGATACTAAGAGGTAAGCTATGGGCTGAAAATAGGACTCTTGGTTTACCGATTTTTCTAGCCAATTTATAGTACTTAGCTATCAGATTAGTGTGAGCTTCAATAAAATCTTGGTTATCATAATAACGGTGAATCATTTTTGTATTGCATTTTAGGCCATACCGTTTAGCATTTTTTTGCCAATTCTCGATGGATGACAGAGTTGTGGTAGTTGAATATTGTGGATACAGTGGCAGCAGAATTACTTCGTCAGGATCAAACTGTTTTACACTTTCAATAACTTCGTCAGCAAATGGACGCCAATAGCGCATGCAGATGAATACCTTGTGTACATGGTTTCTATTTTCGTTTAATTTTAGTTCTGAAGCATTAGCTTGCATTTTTGTATTCTCTAGAATTGGCGATTTACCTCCAATTTCCTCGTATATTTTTCGTGCAGTATTTTCTCGTTTCGCAGATATAAACTTTGCTAAAAGAAACCGAAAGGGATTCGGTAGATTGATTATTCTCCTGTCATAAAAAAGGTTGAATAAAAAAGGACGGACCGCATTTAGTGAATCAGGCCCGCCAAGATTAAATAAGATAACTGCCTTTTTCACCTACGCACTACTACAACAAGTTACTTCTGGGGTGCCTATAAAATTAGCTACACACTCATCAAATTTAGTTATAGGCACTAAATTTCTTACACTGGCATACAATAAGTGGCCTGATCTCTTCAGGTTACTCTTGGTAGATGTGAAGTTCCAATCGAAAAATGTATCGACAAAAAGACTTGGTACCGTTTCAAGAAGTTCAACAGCAGCTAAAGATAGCATTATACAACTTTGCAGGACATTCAGAAGAACCTTGAGGGGAAAAAGTAAAACTTTAACGAAAAGAGAGGTGCTACTTGTTTCATCCAGTAGTCGCCCTGAGTTAGGCGAATTATACTCGGTGTGTTTTCTATTTTGATCAAAGATAGGAAATTTTATAGTATCTTTCTTAAATTCCGCGTCTATTTCTTTTCTACTATGGTTAGTGATTTTTTCCATTAACTTCTCACGCAGATGAAAAGTTCTGACAATAAAACATGTGGCAATCATTAAGGAAGCACATAAAAGTGCGCATTGCATGAGGCTCATACTGCCTAGCATAGCTGGCAGTGCAAAACAAACAAATGGCACTATGATAGCCATTTCAAGAAATGGAATAGTGTTTCTTTTCATTGCAAAAGCAGCACCTTTTTTTAATTCTGTATTATGATGTAAGCTATATTCCAAAAAGCTTAAAAAGGCCAAATTAAAAGTTAAAAATCCTTTTGTTCCACAAAAAAGTGATGACTTAAAGTTACTTACTAATTTTTTAGTAGTAGATTTAGCTTGTTTTTTAGTGGTAGGCTCAGCTTGTTTAGTAGTGTTATTTTTACAACATTCACCCATACAATACCTCCTTGATGGTTTATTCTTAACTATAAATAAAAAACTACTTTTATCAAATCAAAATTTGCAATAAAATGAATCCATAAATATACAATCTTATATAAGGGAATAATATGGCAATTGAGAAGACACTTTCGATATTAAAACCTGATGCAGTAAAAAATAATATTAC
Organism: Wolbachia endosymbiont (group A) of Udea olivalis; assembly: GCF_964028365.1. Taxonomy (NCBI): domain Bacteria; kingdom Pseudomonadati; phylum Pseudomonadota; class Alphaproteobacteria; order Rickettsiales; family Anaplasmataceae; genus Wolbachia; species Wolbachia endosymbiont (group A) of Udea olivalis. The sequence goes on along the minus strand of NZ_OZ034773.1, from coordinate 142,281 downwards.
AGGCAATATAAATTCCTACATCGAACAATCTGGGCTGAAAATCACAGCACAAAAAATGATGTTACTAACAAAAAAACAAGCAGAGCTGTTTTATGAAATTCATAAAGATAGGCCTTTTTTTGGGGAATTAGTAGAGTTTATGACCTCTGGTTCTGTGGTAGTTCAAGTTTTAGTTGGTGAAAATGCAGTAAGTAAATACAGACAAATCATGGGAGCTACCGATCCAAAGCAGGCAGATAAAGGCACAATCAGGGGTGATTTTGCTGATGATATTAGTGAAAATAGAGTTCACGGCTCAGATAGTCTAGAAAATGCTCGTAAGGAGATAGCTTTCTTTTTTGCTGAATGTGAGTTGGTGTAGTCAACTCAGATTGGCGTCATCCAAGTAGCTGACAACATAGAAACGAAAAAACTTGCTTGACACCCTCCGCCAGCCCCCTTATCATGAAACTGAAGCTATTGTATTTGCTTTCGCCAATCTGCAGATTAAAAGGTAAGGATTACTTAATGTATCGGCGTCTTATATTCAATTTTTTGCAGTATATAGATACTGTATGTCTTTACAAAACTTCATCTACATCTAGATTTTTATCTAAATAAGCTGAACGCGCTTATAAAGCGTTACAAGACATCAAAAAATGCCAATACTCGACAGAGATAGTAAAAGACTAGCTAACTCGGGGATTCTTTGTCTTTTTTTCTGCTTAGTAAATTTCTTAAACATTTGCAGCGTAGGTTAGTTGCAATTAAAAGCAGCTAAATCTTGCTTGTCAAGCGTTTAAAACATAAAAAACGCCAATATTTTAAAGCAGATAATAACCCCAGGGCTTCTTTTGCCTTTTTTTTTATTTGGTAAATTTCTTAATGTTTATGGCTAAACGACAACCGTCATCCCGCTGCTTGTTAGCGGGATCTCTTGTTAGCGGCTGAGATACCGCGAATGAATCGCGGTATGACGTAGATTGCTGTCATTCCAGTGCTCCTTTTTTTGTCATCCCAGTGTCTGGGCACTGGGATGACAGCTAGCCTGACAACCGTCATCCCGCTACTTGTTAGCGGCCGAGATACCGCGAATGAATCGCGGTATGACGGTTCGCGGCAGTATGACGTAGAGCTCACGTTAGCTATACTTTTATGCTTACAAACTTAATAAAATTCCTGGATCCCAGTGTCTGGGCACTGGGATGACAAAGGAGAGCTACTCGGATGATACCTTTTTCTACTTAGTTTGGGTTATGCAAGAAGTCTATTATAATCAGGCTTTAAGTGTGCGGAAGTAATTTTTTGCGTTAGAGTAAAAAATTTTTTCTATAGCTAATCAAAGTGGATCAAGAGAAACTTACCACTTTCTTTACAAAGGGTTTGATGTTACCATTTGACTGCCTATTCTGAATTTATTGAATGAACGTTAACATAAAGAATCTAGTTCATGCTTTCTCTAAATTGCCAAGTTTAGGGCCATCATCATCACGCAGGTTAGTTATACATTTACTCCAAAACAAAGAAAAAGTTATGCTACCACTTGCATCTTTGATTAAAGAGCTAGCAGATCTTATAATAGAGTGTGAAGTTTGCGGAAATCTAGATACTAAATCACCTTGTTCTATTTGTACTAACCCAAAACGTGACACTAAGTTACTGTGTGTAGTAGAAGAATTGGGTGATTTATGGGCGTTTGAAAAAGGAAATATATATTCAGGTTTATACCATGTTTTGGGGGGCAGATTGTCTGCGATAAATGGCATAGGTCCAAAAGAACTCAACCTTGATACTATTCTGAAAAGAGTGACAGAGTCTAAAATTGAAGAGATAATTATCGCAATTAATCCGACATTAGAGGGTCAAGTTACTGCACAATATATAATTGAATTGCTAAAAAATTTGGATGTGAAAATATCACGTCTTGCTTGCGGCATACCAATGGGCGGAGAAATTGACTATCTTGATGAAGGAACGCTGAGGATAGCACTTACTTCAAGACAAGAATATGAGTTAAATATAAAATAAGACATGTGCTTAAAAAAACTTATATCGCTAATAACATTCAAAAAGAAAGAAATAGCGCCACCACTTAAAGTGGTGGCTTGGGAAAATGACCGTCTAAACTATAAGCAATTTTCAGGTAAATTTAACAATATAATTAAAACAATTGATCAGTCTTTTACAATAATATCTTTGGAAGGATATGATGGATGGGGCAAGACGTTTTTTTTGAAAGAATGGGTAAAAGAGTTAAAACAGCAAAATGAAATTGCAGCTTATTATAGTGCATGGGATATCAATGCATTGGACCAACCACTGCCTTCTTTTTTAAATTTCCTATTTGAAGATTTATTTGTATCGTATAAAGTAAAAAGAAGTGTTATACAACAGTTCAAGAACATAAACCAAGAGCTATTTTCTCTAAACACACTAGGAAAGCTGATCAGTAAATCTCCACTTGCTATGCTTTCAGTATTTCTTGATGCTGCAAAAGAGGCTGATAAAAAAGACATAGGTTTTGTCTTGAGTGAATTAAGTCTTCTCCAAAGAAGAAAAGAGAGTACTAGAGATTTTAAAACACAGTTAGCGGATGTGGTTAATAAAATCAGAAAAGACAAAAACATTTATATAATGGTGGATAATCTTGATGTGTGCCGTCCTAAATTCGTTGTCGATTTTTTGGAATCTATAAAGTATATGCTTGATGTGGAGGGGCTGGTTTTCATTATTCCTGTAAGTAAAGATAAGAGTAATGTACAAAGAGCAATCAGCACAATACTTGGACCAAATTTTGACCTAAAATCTTTTACTGATCTCTCTTTACATTTGCCAAAACAACCGATAGAAAAATTTACAAAAGAACTATTTGAAAATATTAAATTACCGAAAAAGTCAAAAAATTTGATTGTAGATAGTTTTATATTTTATGCAGAAAGCCTGTCACTATCGTTAAAAACAATAGAATACTGCGTAAAAAAAATAAAGCTGTGTCTTCTGAATCACACAAGAGAAGAATTACCTGATCCGAATTTGTTTTCATTTTTGGTAATACTGCAATCGATAAATATTGATATATATGAGGAATTAGGTTTTTCATATCAAAGAGCATTGGAAAAAATTGAAAATGAATATAAATCTTTAGTTCTAAATGGTCAAGAAGAATGGGAAAAACTTAAAACCTCTCTAGAAACTGCTTTTGCAGAGAGGGAGTCAAAAATTAACAAAGCTATAAAGGATATACTATTTTGAAAAGATACCCTACCTTCACATATACAAAGATAGGGTAACATTTGATTAACGCCCTTTTACTATGTCATTACCTTGTTCAAACTTTCTGATTAATTCGCTTACATTGACATTAGATAATTTTTTACCTGCAGATTTGTCATTATGTGAAGCATCAGGTTTACGAAGGTCTTCCTTACTGTTACTCCTAGTAATATTACATCTAACAATGTTTGAATTATTAGACTTATCGCTTACATCTGAAATATTGCTTTTTTCACTACATGAAGACGAATTACTCGACATATTGCCTAAGCTAAAGAGCTTTTTACCTTGATAGATTGGATTCCAATCAAGTGGATTATAAGTTTTTTTGCTAGTCTCAACCTTTTGGTTATTTTGCTGTTTAGGAGAAAAACCAAGTTTTTCTCTTTCTTTCTTGCTTAGCGTTTTGAGAAATTTTACGGTTTCTAATTCATCAGTTGCTTGTACTTTATGTAAATCAAAGCTTTTTTGATGGTTATCCTGCTTAACATTTTCCATCATTTTATCTTTTATTGTTCTATCCTCATCATCAGAAGTGCTGCTACTAATATCACTGATACCACTATCCCCTGAATTGCGGCGTTGTTTGTTAGGAGTGCTATGAATGTTGTCTTCCATGAGTTTTTGCATTGTTGGGCCAAATGTTCTTCCAAGATTGCTACTCACTGTTTCATTACTATCATTTGCTTGAGAATGAGGTACATTTCGCTCAAAAATTGCTTTTATTCCAGCAAATTTAGCTTGGGAAGATTTCGGAGGAACAGGTGGGGCAACCATGCCTTTTGAGTTAATCTTTCCTTCATTTTGAGGAAAAATTTTTGGATTATTTTTTTCTACTGTAGTATTCATTTTTTTACCTCTAAACCTATTAACTAATAAAAGTATAAACTTAGAGGTATTAATTTTGTAATAACAATGCTAATAGATTACCGCAGTTTCAATAAGCATCACCAGAGGATTCTCTATATAATGCTTAAAGGCATTTAAAAACTTTGCTCCGAGTGCCCCATCAACTGCTCTATGGTCAACAGAGAGCGTTACTGTCATTATTTCTGCTGTTTCTATTTTCTCATTCATAACAATTGGTTGTTTTTTAGATGCACCAACTGCCATAATGCAAGATTGCGGCGGATTGATTATAGCACTGAAGGCTTTTATACCAAACATCCCTAAGTTGGAGATAGTAAACCCTCCTCCTTGAAACTCTTCAGGTTTCAATTTTCCAGATCTTGCTCTGCTTACTAAATCTTTCACTTCTTTTGATATAGATAAAATACCCTTTTTATCAGCATTTTTTACTATAGGAGTAATTAGCCCATCTTCAAGTGCCACAGCGATTGAGATATCTACATTCGAGTATTTAAGTATTTTATTATCTATCCACGAAGAATTTATATCAGGAAATTTTTTCATGCTAAAAGCCACAGCTTTGATAATTAAGTCATTGATTGTTACTTTATTGTTTTCATCTGCTGAGTTAATCTCGTTTTTTAACGATATTAACTTATCAACCTGGCAGTCTACAGTTAAATAAAAATGTGGAACATTCTGTTTGGATTCAGTCAGGCGCTGTGCTATCACTTGGCGTATGTTGCTTACTTCAACTATCTCAGGACTTTCAGTATGTATACCACTGCCTAAAAACTCCAACACATCAGCCTTAATTATGCGACCGTATGGTCCTGTACCTTTTAATTGCTGCACATTAACCCCTTCATTTTGAGCTATTTTCTTAGCTAATGGGCTTATTTTTATTCTACCTTCTGTTGTCTTAGTATCTTCTTCTTTTCTAGATCCCAGTGTCAAGCACTGGGATGACATTGAGAGGTTGGATTCCAGCGTCACGCGCTGGAATGACACCGAAGAATGACTTATTGGCTTTCCGTTTAAATCTTGGTGTTCTGATTTTTGATTATCAACAGCACATTTTGTCACTTCCTTTTTAACTGCACTATTGATGGAAGTTGAGGTATAGTTGTTAAGTGCATTTTCATCCTCCCCTTCTTCCAGCATTAAAGCTATTGGTTGATTTACAGGCACGCCACTTGTTCCTTCTGTTACTAAAATTTTTGCTACAACTCCTTCATCTACAGATTCAAACTCCATTATGGCTTTATCAGTCTCTATCTCAGCAATTACGTCGCCTACTTCAACTTTGTCTTGTTCTTTTTTATGCCACTTTACAATTTTTCCTCCAGTTTTGCTCATTGTCGGTGAAAGAGCAGGCATTAATATTTCTATAGGCATTGATTTTGCATTTAAAGATCTATTCAATTTTTAATTTACTCTTTATCTTATGTCAACCTAATCGTGAATTATGATGAATAAGTCTGTTACACTATCCCTCACGTTATCCCAGTGCGTGACACTGGGATCTTGGTTCAGTACTATTATCCTATTGTTTTTATTATTTAGCCATAGCTTGTTTGCTAACAACTTTGTTTCAACCAAATCAAATAAGATCAACATGAGAACGGGGCCAGGGTTTCACTATCCTGTAAAATGGATATACACTTGCAAAAATCTGCCCCTGAAAGTGATAGAAGAGTTTGAGAGTTGGAAAAAGGTCTGCGATATAGATGAAGACTGCGGATGGATAAAAGGCAATCTTCTTAGTGATAAGCGCTACGCGATTGTAAAAGAAGATACTTATGGATATCAAAAACAGAGTGTAGACAGCAAGATTACTATAAAAATAGACAAATTTGTTGTAATGAAAATAGAAAAGTGTAACGAAGAGTGGTGTTTTCTTTCTACCCCAAAACGCAAAGCATGGGTACAAAAAAAACATATATATGGGGTTGATTAGGTTGACAAAAGATCTGAATTAACACTAGTTTCTAGGCCTTCTGTAGCATGCTCTTCATGTGAAGCAGAGGATGGCACTGACTTCTTCATGCTCTGGAGACTGTACAGGGCTATCACAGAAACTCCTTAACATCTCCTCAGCGGATGAATCTAAAATTTGTACAATAGACTTTTCACTTTGTTCTCTTAGCGATTGATCCACTCTAGAAATCAACTCAGAAAACTCGCTACCTGATTTTTCAGCTTCACTTTTTATTTTACTTTCTATGCTTGCAATATTACCTTGTTCAATTTCTTCTTTTGTTATGTTGAACGAATTTGCAGCATCTTGATATCCAATCTTGCAATTTCCACAACCAATTATGCAAAAAGCAATGGAATTAGATATTTCGCTTGCAGCCCACTTATGTATAGCGTAAGCCAAATAATTGTCATGGTATTTAATGCTAAATTGTTGTTCTATTAGCTCAGAAATTTTATTCTTTAGAGACATAAAGTACCCTCCTTACATTCGTTATACCTTTTTGTTAAGATACAGCAATTACACCATTTACTACATGCTTTACTTTAATTAATTATTAAAACGAGAGCATAATTTTCAGAGTTATATCTTTTTACCTTAACAATTCTTTTTTGAGTTCCTCTTCAATCATCTTAGTTAAACTCGTGTCAAACTCACTCCTCGAAAAATCCCTAACCTCCCCGGGATCATATCGATTTCCTATCATTTTTTCAATAGCATCATTTATTATGTTTATGTCAAATCCCTTTATAATAGGCGTTACCTTCACCTACCCTGCAGAGCCTTTACCATAAATTCTTTTGCTTTTATCAATGCAACCACCTGCACCAGGTTTACTGCTTCCAAAACCCTTGCTACAATTTACTGTTTCATGCTTGATTTCACCATTTTCTATATATATTATTTTATTATCTTCAGTAACCCGCAATCCTGTTGTTGTGGTTTTTTCTTTTAATTTTACACTATCATCAATTATTGGTTCGGTATAATCCTTATACTCATATATTTTATAGATGCCTCCGCCTCCCATAGTGATTAAATCCTTGCACTCTTGTTTACCTAAACGACACTTTCTTATAAAAATAGGACCCCCATCCTTATCTGTATATTCCTTTTCCCTGTTACCTCCTCCCTGTTCAACTTTAATGTTAATTATAGGATAATCAAGATCAATTTCCAATTCAGCTTTAATATAATCTCCTGGCATTCCTACTCTACTTTCAGTGGAATTAGGTGTGTAAGTGTAAGGTGTATCTTTTATGTGACCTGCTTCACCACATCCCCACACTTCTATTTCAACACGGCTAGATGTTATTTGTGAGCCATCCACATCATAATCTCCACTTCCAAAAACATGGGACTTTTCGCTCTTTTTTTCCGGTTCTTGTTTCTCTTTTTCCAGTTGTTTCTCGATTATCTCTTTTAACTTCTCTTTGAGACCTTCTAAATCGAACCTACACAATTTATCAGCGTAAAAGACCTCCGTTCTGTTTGCTTTAATTGGTGCTTCTTGTTGTGTGACAACGCCATTTGTATTTTGTGAAATCTTTGTATAAAAAGGTTGAGTGTTTTCTTTGTCTACATATCGTGTTGAACGGCTGCATGTTCCAGTAAAGCAGATACAACCATCATCACCTTGATTACATTTTTCTCTATGCTCTACATCCGTCAATTTGTATACTACTTTCAGTCCTTTACTAGATTTAAATGTATCGTCTATCTCATCATTTCTTTTTACACAGTAACTGCATTCTCTCTTCTTCTGCTCATTTTCATCAGGGAAGAAAACATACCCTTGTTTATTGAATATTATTTTATCTAACTCACTCTGATCTCTGTTTAAGAGATCGGCTCTTTTATTTTCCTTGCTTGGAAGATAATAGAACTGATTTGATTCCTTGGAGTAAACAGCATTGTATTTAGTATATCTTGTTCCCATTAATTTTAGTGGTATTATTTTATTTTCTCTTTTAAGAACAAACTCCTCTGGTTCTGGCTGCCATCCAGAAAGACAAAGCATTTTACTGTTAGAATTTCCTTTATACTTTACTTCTATTTCCGGCTGCCCAGAGTTATTAAATTCACATTGAATAGATTTGTCTTTTAACTTTTTCTCAAAATCATTAAAACTATAAAAACTTCCGCCTTTAGAACATTTAATTTGCACATCAGGAACATAGCCATATTCTTTCAGAACTTTAAATTGTTGCGGATTACTTTCTAATATACCTTCTATAATATTATCAATATTACTATCAGTTGTTTTTGCTACTATTGCTGGTTTTACTACTTTTAAAGATAGGGGGCCAATGTTTATAGGATGGTTGAGGTCAGTATTAACATTAAAAGTACAGGAACCATTACTATAGGTTCCATGTGCTTTAGCACAAGTGCTCTCACTCATCTTCATTTCTACTTTCAATGTATTTTTATTTACTATCTCCACTATCTCAGGTTCTGGAGCAGGTGGTGCAGGAAAACAGCGGACGAACCGTGGATTTTGTTCATTTATACTTTGAGTTCCAAGGTATTCAGCACAGAGCTGGCCCTTTTTTCTATAGGTTTTGAAGTAATAGTGAGTATCCTTATCTGTAACAGTATATGAGTGATTTGGAATGTTCTCATTATTTGAAACAACGTGTGGAAAACCTAACTCTTTTCTTTCCTCCAGTCCGCTAATTATCACCCCAACTCTTGGATCGAAGTAATCATTATCTTCATTTGTTATAGGAACAATTCTAACTTGTGGAGGTGACATCGCAAGTTGTTCACAGAATGGAGGGGGGCTAGGTGCAAGTGGCACAGGAGCACATTTTACTGCCGTTTGGTAGCAGGTATCACAGACTTTTTCCATCTCCCCAGGACGGAAAATATTCTCACCCGAAAATACTCTAGAACCCCATGAAGAAATTCCTGACATACAAGCCCCTTTTTGACTGCAAGCACATATTTTAGGAGAGTTAGCGAATCTTCTTTTTTCCTCATCAGTAACACCGTCTGCCCATTCCCATTTAAGACCCCGAGCAATTTCTCCTCCAGCTTTTGTTTTATCTCCTTCCCAGTCGATAAAAGCTGCAGCAGAAACTCCAGCTCCTGTACCTTGCGTTCCATATATCTGGCGGCAGGATTCCCCACTTTGTAAGTCATAACAATAACTTTGTCCATCATAAGCACATACTCTAATTTTGGGATTAAAGTAACCATCAACTCCTTGATCTTTTATTGCTTGCACCTTAATTTCCTTTACCCAATCTCCACCAACTATTGCTTCCAACCAAGTATTACTTTCTACAAATGTTGGACAATCAGCATATCCTTGATACGAAAGACCAAGTATCAAAAAAAATATCAATAAGAAATTAAGCCTTACACTTCTCATAAAATACCGGTAACCACTCATTAACTTCTTCTCCTTTTTCCTTTATTGCCTCGTACATATACTTTATCGTCTCTTTGTTAGCTGAAAGTACATGTATTTCTTGCATATTCTTTAAATCTAAATTTAAAGTTACTAATCCTTTATACTGTTTTATCAAAAATAAACCTTCCTGCGTTGGCGTCTGCAGAATTATATTCAGCTCCTCTTTTGATAAAGAAAATGCTTTCATGTATAATCTATTTGCATTGACGTTCGGCATCAAGATTCTTGTATCAACATGTTTATCTAAATATTGAGTAAATTTGCTAGCAAATGCGAGATTTAAATTTTCAGTACTTAGGATTACTACAACATTTAGTTCCGTCATTCTTTGCATCCAGTTATCAAACTCTTTCTCTGTAGGAAAAATATTACTTATCTCCCATGCTTCATCCAAAACAAGTATTGCAGGCGAGCCATCACATTTTGCCTCAAAAGAATATAAAAAATAGTAAAGTATCACGGACATACATTCCTTTTGTTTTGTAAGGTTTGCGGTGTTGAGAGATATAATTTTTGTTTCCCAGTCAATATCTGATTCATTACCATCTTGAAATAAGTAAGCAAAGTCACCATCGTCACACCATCTACTTATCTTACCCCCAAGGAGCAAGAGCACCTCAGAAATTTGTGAAATAGAACGTGATTCCTTGGGTATAGCAAATATAGAATCCACAATTTTTCTTATCTTTTCTTCTACGTCCACCAAGCTCGTATCGGCTACCATTCTTCTGATCAGTTCAACCAACATATTGCGATTGGAAGCACTATCTTCAATGTTTAGTGGATTAAATTTTAGGCTTTTGTCCTTATATTTTGGATCGATTATGTAATATTTACCACTCACTGCTTTAGTAAAAATTATTGATTTTCCAGTGTTATCCAATATGACAATTCTTGGGTTAAACTTTCTTGATTCTGATAATAGAAAATTAATGAGTGAAGTTCTGCCTGAATTTGGAGCTCCGAGTATCGTAGTATGGCCATTATTTCTTTTTCCATGAAAATTAAAGAAGTAAGGATTTCCTTTTTTTGAGAAAAAAATCATTACCGCTTCTTTCCACCTTCTTCCTTTTAATGTACCTGACGTAAAATCGTGCAGCATAGCAAAGCTGCAAGCGTATTTTGTTAAGATATTTTTCGGTTGCGTAATAAAAGCAAAATTGCCTGGAAGTTGTGCCCAAAAATGACTTTCCATATGTAAATCAGTTCTAAACATCATGAAGCCAACTAATGACATTATAGAAGATAAATCACTAATACTTTCAGCTAACTTATTCCTATCATCTGCAAATATTGTAAAAATAATTTTCTGTTGGCAGAAGTCTATACTAGAGGTCTTTTCAAGCTCTATTATTTCTTCAATTCCTGAGCTTTTAAGTAAGGTATTATCCTCACTAATTTGCAGCATGTTGATTTGTTTTTTAAATTCTTTTATTGCTTTGTTATTACTAGTAAATATCATTATTTCTGTAATGATAAATTCAGATTCAAGCTGCAAGCATCTATCTATATTACCTAAAGAGATTTCCCGGTATTCTTTTATGCTGAAAATAGAGCCAAATTTCTGTTGATTTTCAAATATTGTTTGAAACGTATTGAAACCAAAAGCTATTTTAAAATTTCTAATATATTGCGACAGGTCCCTTTCATGTATTGGATAATCTTTGTGCGTTAATGTAACAATATAGTGGAGAAATTCTATCATTTCAGAATATATTTTACCTTCACTAAACCTTAGACTCAGTTTTTTAGCTCCAAAAGGTCCTAAATCATTTTGAATTACGTCAGTTATCTTTTGCAACTCCTGATGGCTTTCTTGTAAAGACAACTTATGCTTATTCTTTATTCTATTGAAAAAAAACGAATTATTAGTATGCTTGCCAAAATCGCTAAACAATATTACAATGTATAGTTCATTTATATACTGTAATTTACTATCAGTTGGTTTATTAAACCACGTTGAATGTAGGTTGTCAGAGAAGTCTTCAGTTTTATTCCATTTCAAGCTCAGTTTATTGCGCTTTCTAACGGTATGAATCCAAACGGTAAAACACAGGCTATTAATATTTTTTGATATGCTTTTTCTAATTTCAGTTCTGAGGTCCCTGTAGTTATCAACAGAAGAATAATCTTCTAACTTGATTATTTTTAACAATTCTCCCTGTTTTGTTAGTATGGTTTCTTCATCGTAATGACAAGCATAAGGAACAAAATCTAAATCAATGCTTTCTAGTAATGCTAAGTTGTTCTTTTTTTTAAGCTTAGAGTTAACTGTTGGTACTTTTAACTGCATATGCGTATTCAATAAAGATAATTAAAAAAGATAAAAATACTATCTTAATTTTTATCTTTTTTTTCGCTATCGGATTGTAATTTTATATCTTTTGCAAAGTTAAATTTTTCTTTTAAGTAGTCTGTTGCCTTTTCTGTACTACCGAACATCAGGACCAGTACACCAAACATTATCATAAAAAAGATTAGACCTCTGAACACTACTGCAAGTATCACTGCAGCTATACACAACCCTATGATTGTTGAAGGACTCATATTTTCTACAGTATCTTTAACTGAAAATGAAGAAATAAAATTTTTTACCGTTTCTTGTATACCCTTTAATTCATCACTCGCCGAACTTGCTTCGCTAGAATATGATGCAAAAATGAAACTTAATAAGGCTATAAAAACCAAAACTTTATTCAATTGAATGCGCATCAACTAAACACCTTTTAAACATTCCTCAAATATAACAACTTTTATATCAATAGGCAAGAACTGAATTCACTTATCCACTACAAGTAACACATATTTAATTTTTACCGCTGTGAACATGCTGTAAGCTCTTATCATCAACAAGAGGACTCACATTAATGGATGTTAATTTACTTGATAGGAAGTTTGAATGCAATTCAGCTACTGCTGCTATAGCAAGCACTGCAACCATAGCAAGTAGTCCTGCTCCTATCAATCCTGATGTCATTGCTCCTGCAACAATGCACCCTATTGTGGAGAGAGCACAACCTGCTACAAGTGCAACGTGAAGATTTCTGTTATTGGGTTGGTTTTTAAGTAGGATATCTTTCTTAACTTGATCTGGATTTGCTTGACCATCTGAGTTTTCATTTTCTTGCATTTTTGGCTCTTTTTTTACAGTCTGCTCTGGCTGCACTTGAGTCTCGTTTTCTTTTGGGGATTCCAAATTTGATTCTAATAACTCAGTTTTTTCTCCACCCTCTGGTTGTAAGCCATTATCTCCTTCAACAGAGCTCAATGTTGAGTTTAAACTTTCCTCAGATGAAGTGCTTGTTACTAAAGTTAAACTGCTCCTTCTGCTACTTACTGGTGATTTCAAACTTTCTTTACTCGTTCTAGGTGAGTCTATTCCACTATCTGAGTCATTGCCACTACTGAGTTTAGAAGTTTTCTTCTCCTCTATTTCTTTCACAACCTTGCTATATTTTTCAAACACTTCCTCTGCAACATCTGAATTACTAAGTATTTTATTATCACCACTTTTTTTCTCAGCTACATTCAAGGGTGTTTCTTGTGTGTTGTTTTGCTCTTCAATATGTTTTAGCTGCATTTGATCTTCAATATTTTCTTCAACAGCATTTGGTATTGAGCTTACACTGCTGCTCCTGTTAGTAATATCCAAAATTGTTTTTACTATTTTTCCTCTTATTGTTTGTGGTCTTTGTGATTGTTCTCTTTCATTGTTAAATACTGTAGGTACAGCTAGTTCTTCTGATTTTATTACTTCATCTTTCAATGCAGGAAGAAAGTTTTCGATATAATACTTATAATGTTTTTGATATTCCTCTTGTTTTTCTGGTGATTTTTCTAATTGTTCTCTCAGCGATTTTTCTAATTCAGTTAATACCTCAGGACTAGCTCCTTCCTTGAACAACTCTATGCATTTTTTGATAGCTCCATCTCCCTTTTGTGGGCTTCCATATTTATGATTTTCTTTTGTTACCTTTTTGTATATAGTGTCGTGCAATTGTTGGTTAATATCTTTTTTAGAACTTAGCATAGACTCCTCCATACATAACAAAATGTATAGATACCTCTTTAGCGTTAATTTTACATTAAAACTGGGCAATTATGCCATATTATAAATAATTGCGGCAACTTGCTTATTGGAAGGTCGCTTAACTATTTGCTTTCTGGGCTTTCTACTTCTACAGATTTGCTATTAATATGATTCTTTGCTTGTTGAACTAACATATTCACTACTTCTTTTACAGGCTTTTCCCTATCAACCATGCCAACACTTTGGCCAGCCATTAGAGATCCTGTTTCAACATCTCCATCAATTACTGCTCTTCTTAAAGCTCCAGCCCAGAATTTTTCTATTTCAAGCTGCCCATCTTCTTTTGAGATCTGGCCCTTTTGGTATTCATCAATAACTTCTTTTTGACGCTTCATGAAGTCATCACTTGCTTTGTTGGCTATAGCTCTTACAGGAATTACAGGAAAATCAGCACTTATCTGTACAGAAGGTATTGCATTACGTGCGGCCGATTTAATAAACACTTCCTTAAAATTTTTGTGGGCAATTGACTCATTAGTGCAGACAAATAATGTGCCTATTTGACAGCCACTTGCTCCCATTTCTAAGTAATTAACTATCACTTCGCCTCTGCCTATTCCACCTGCAACAAACACTGGTATTTGTTCATTTTTAAAATGAGGCAATATCTCTTGTGCAAGAACAGAAGTGCTCACTGGACCTATATGCCCACCTGCTTCCATTCCTTCTATTATTAATGCATCTACTCCCATTTTTACTAACCTTTTCGCAAGGCTTAATGCTGGTGCAAAGCACATAACTTTAATGCCTGCACCCTTGATTTTTTCTATATTAGGCTTTGTTGGCAGTCCACCGGCAAGCACTATATGGCTCACTTTCGTTTCAATACACACATCTATCAACTCACTCAACTTTGGGTGCATAGTAATTAGGTTTACACCAAATGGCTTGTTAGTTAATTTTTGTGTCTCTATGATTTCTTTTTCCAGTAAGTCTGGGAACATTGCACCACATGCAATCACACCAAAACCACCAGCGTTTGAGATTGCTGAGACCAAGTTTCTCTCTGAAACCCAGCTCATAGCACCACCCATTATAGCAAACTCACTGCCAAGAAAATCTGTTCCTTTTTTCCAGAGGCTACTTAACATATAACCTATATCATACGTTTAAAAATGTTTTGCTTATCTATAAATGTGTGCTTCAAAGCGCCAAGTATATGTAAGATTATAAAGAGTACCATAAAATATGCAAGCATCGAATGTAGCTCGTTAGCCGTGTTAGCTAGATCTTTGTTTTGATTAATCAACAAAGGGATATGGAAAAAATATTTGATCTGTTTGCCAGAAGCAGAAGACATGACATAGCCAGATAGTGGCATTAGCACCATTAAAGAATACAAACCAAAGTGCACTGCTTTACTTATATTGATTACAAACCGAGAAAAATTTGCTGGAAGTGGTGGAACATAAGTAAAGACGCGAAAAAATATGCGTACTATGATTAATCCAAGAATAGTGATACCGCAAGCCTTATGAATAGCGTATATGTTGAACTTAATTTCATTGCTAAGTGGTAAGCTTTTCATATAAAGTCCAGAGCAAAGCATACCGATAATAAAAACAGCCATCAACCAATGGATAACTCTTAAACCTAGGCTATATTTATTTTCTTCCATTTTGATTACTCTAAAGTAGCATTTATATAATAGAAAAACTATTTTTCAATCAAAATTATTAAAGCAATTTAGATTTACCAACAATGTAGCTATACAAATTCGACCCAGCCGGAAGTCAAGGGCACCTAAATCAAGAAACGGATTAAACGAAAAACTTACTTGACACCCTTCGCCAGCGCCCTTATCATGAAACTGAAGCTATTGTATTTGCTTTCGCCAATCTGCAGATTAAAAGGTAAGGATTACTTAATGTATCGGCGTCTTATGTTCAATTTTTTGCAGTATATAGATACTGTATGTCTTTACAAAACTTCATCTACATCTAGATTTTTATCTAAATAAGCTGAACGCGCTTATAAAGCGTTACAAGACATCAAAAAATGCCAATACTCGACAGAGATAGTAAAAGACTAGCTAACTCGGGGATTCTTTGTCTTTTTTTCTGCTTAGTAAATTTCTTAAACATTTGCAGCGTAAGTTAGTTGCAATTAAAAGCGGCTGAATCTCGCTTGTCAAGCGTTTAAAACATAAAAAACGCCAATATTTTAAAGCGGATAATAACCCCAGGGTTTCTTTTGCCTTTTTTTTCATTTGGTAAATTTCTTAATATTTATAGCTAAACAACAACCGTCATCCCGCTACGTGTTAGCGGGATCTATGTTAAGGTATAGTAGGGGATCTATGTTAAGAGATACCGCGAATGAATCGCGGTATGACGGTCTGCGGCGGTATGACGGTTCGTGGCGGTATGACGGTTCGCGCGGTGGCATGACCTCGTCATCCCGCTACGTGTTAGCGGGATCTATGCTTTGAGATACCGCGAATGAATCGCGGTATGACGGTGTAGATGATGGTTAAGTAATTCGTCATCCCGCTACGTGTTAGCGGGATCTCTTGTTAGCGCCGCAGCGGTATGACGGTTCGTGGCGGCATGACGATAAGGTTCCAGTGTCAAGCGTTTGGCATGCAAATTTCCTTAAACGTTCGTAAGCTTAAAACTTTACTTTAGATCAAACTGCTGTATAGTGACTTTATAGCTTTAGTTTTACAATGAGTATACCTAGTATAGAAAATTGTGATCTTCACAATAAAGCCGTCTTACTCAGAGTTGACTTCAATGTTCCTATAAAAGATGGAGAAATTCGTGACGTCACTCGTATTTTGAGAGCATTGCCTACTATTCAGTATTTAGTGAATGCGAGTGCAAAGATTATTATTATATCACATTTTGGACGCCCAAAGGCCAGAGACAATAATCTGTCGCTAAAAAATGTAATTGACACTTTATCGCAGTTACTAAATAAAAAAGTGAAATTCATTGACGATTGCTTTGGTGAAAAAGTACAAAGAGCAGTAAGTGTTATGGATGCAGGAGATATAATATTACTAGAGAATCTAAGATTTTATAAAGAGGAAGAGCAAAGTGACTCAAATTTTGCCAAACAACTAGCATCTCTAGCGGATATATATGTAAATGATGCATTTTCTTGCTCTCACAGAGCTCACGCTTCTATTTCACGCATTACAGAATTTTTACCTTCTTATGCGGGATTTTGCTTGCAAGATGAGCTAAAGTATCTTGAAAAAGCTGTATCATTTAAAGCTAAACCTATTACTGCGATAGTTGGGGGAGCTAAAATATCAACTAAAATAAAAGTGCTTATGAAGCTAACAGAAAAGGTTGATTACCTAGTTCTAGGTGGTGCAATAGCCAATAATTTTTTGTCATTTAGCAAAGTAAATATAGGGAAATCTTTCTTTCAAAATGGTGTTGACGACCTTCTACATAATATTGTTGAAACAGCAAATAAAAACAATTGCAAAATAGTTGTGCCAGAAGACGTTCTGGTTGCAGTAAACTCTGATTACAGCACTAGTATTTCAAGAAGAACTGAGTCCATTTTGGACGGTGATATAATTTTGGATATCGGACCACAAACTTTGAGTACAATAAGCAGTATAATAGCAAGCAGTAAGACTCTGCTGTGGAATGGACCTATTGGTGTTTTTGAACATTCAGCTTTTGCAAGTGGTACAATAGGGGTAATGAAAATCGTAAGTGACTTAACGCACAAAGGAAAGTTAACCAGCATAATAGGGGGAGGCGATAGTCTATCTGCAATAAGCGCTGCAGGCCTTACCGATAAGGATTTTACATATGTTTCCACTGGTGGAGGAGCATTTTTAGATTGGTTAAGTGGCGATGAAATGCCGGGAGTTGCTGCTCTGCAAAAACGATTAGATTAAAACTTTTTTAAATTATTTCTTATAGGCTAGCTTTTTTGTGAACGTGATTATGTCGAAGACAGTTAAACTAATTTTGTGTTTAATAATACCAATAATAGGATTTATTTTTTATATTAAGGATCATTATTTTCACACCGGCTATGTAGAAGAAAATGTTGAAGTCAATTTTGAACCATTTTTCAGTTCACAACCAGCCACCGTTTCAGAATTAACTGACTTCGATAGAGGAGTGTTGAAAGTTTGTGGAGATTGGGGAGCACATCCAGATAAAGAAGATTTCAAAATTTTACTTAGTTGTCCGCAGCATCAAGAAGTAGTGAAAGGAATATATAAGTGATTACGCCAGATGCGGATTTGGAGTTACTTAAAGATGAACTGGCTAACATTTGGTTTACAAATAGTGAAAGTGAAAAAGAAACTATAGGGTTTGGACATATTTTTTGTGGTGAGCCAAACGATAAACTAGGTGGTATGCATTTTGTAGGTAGATATGTTGAAGCTCAAGAAGATAAATGGGCAGGTGCAATTTGGAATGATAAGTCCCTATGCAATAAATCAGATATTAAGCCGCCAGTTTATACATTTGGAATGAAATATTTAGGTAAGGATGGGGAAGTGAAAGTTAAATGCCCAAATGGATACGCATATAACCTTCATGCCGATAATTTCTGCAACTAAGGCGTTTAAGGAATTAGGAAAAGATGGAATGTGTCTATATGAAATGGAAGATGACGATTATCAATCAGTGTTTGTAAGAAAGAATGATGCTATACTCACGTTCTATCCTGACTTAACACCAAAATGTGATGATAAGAGTACTTATTGTAGTTGCGGTAAATCTTAATTTCAAAACCAATAGGGTAAACAAATGATAAAAATGCTATAGGGTGTAGCAAATCCAAATGAGTTAAAATTTTGATTAAAGGGTTTTGTGAATAATAATGAAGAAGGGCATTATTCGTCTAATAAAAGCAATTCAATACTCTTGTGAAGGAATAAAATCAGCTTTTATATCAGAAATTGCGTTCAGACAGGAGTTACTGCTTTTTATAGTATGTGTCTCAATTTTGTTTGTTTTGGATGTAAGTAATCTAGAACGTGCAGTAATGATAAGCAGCCTATTCCTGGTGTTAATTGTGGAAATTGTTAACACTGCTTTTGAAACGACAATTGAGCGTATTTCCAGTGAACAACACATACTTTCAAAAAAGGTGAAAGATCTAGGTAGTGCAGCAGTTTTTCTTTCATTAATTAACTTCCTGATAACATGGATGATAATATTGATAGGTTAATACGAATGTTATTAAGATATGTTGTCAAACTCACCAATTAAAGTTTTTATATCTTGCGGTAAATCAGAGACAAATTCCATGTATCCCTTACTTTTGGGGTGATATAAGCCCAGTGTATAAGCATGTAGTGCTTGTCTATTGAAATTACGAATAAAACTAGAGTTTTTAGCATATTTTGTGCTTTTACTACTATTTTTTCCATAAACTTGATCACCAACTATGGAATGTCCTATGTGGCTCATGTGGACTCGAATTTGGTGTGTTCTGCCTGTCTCTAAAGTGCATTTAACGAGGCTTACTTGTCCTATAACTTTTTGCACTAAATAGTGAGTGATTGCTAATTTGCCTGTGATTTTTGTTACACACATCATTTCTTTATTACCGCGTTTGGGAGCAATGTTAGTTTTTATCGTGCCTTGCTGAGAAGATAATGTTCCCCAAACTACTGCTAAGTATTCCCGCTTTATTTTGCGATTCGATAACAATTCAGACAAAAAACTATGGGCTGCTTCATTTTTTGCAATTACCATTAGCCCACTAGTATCTTTATCGAGTCTATGAACAATTCCTGGTCTTACATTAAGGTGAGCGATAACTGCGTTCAAAAGCGTATCATTGTTTGTCCCAGCACCTGGGTGCACTGTTAATCCACTTTGTTTACTCAGAACTATAATATCCTCATCTTCATAGACGATATCAAGTTTTATGTCATAATTAGGCTCAATTGATGTGGATATGTCAGGTTGAACGAGATGTACTATATACTCTTCACCTGGTTTTACTATGTGATCATTATTAATTATCGGTATGCCAAGTAATTTCACCTGCTCATTTTGTATCAATCTTTGAGCTTTACTGCGTGATATGTTGCATTTTTCAGCTATATAGGTGTCTAACCTTAATTTCTCTTTATCATTATTAACACTTAAGGTTATTATTGAGTGATCTATAGTGATTTACCCCGCGCCATTTCCCATGCTGCTTGAACATTTGGGTCTGTAAACATTGTTGCACTAGACTCAATTTGCAGATCACCTTGTTTTTTAATATGGCAAATTGTTTGAGAGCCATCTTTCCAGTAGATTGTAACTTTATTATCAAAATCTCGTAATGTTGCCTCAACCTTTTTTTCTTTATTATCTTTTTCTTCCAGCTTAATAGATTCTAATAAATAATATAGAAAGTCACTTGGTTTGCCGTTGATTTTTTCTTTCCATTCATCTGTTTTTTCTTGTTCAGATTTTTTTTGCTCTAACTTTTCCTTCTTTTGCTGCAGCTTATTTTGTTCTGCTTCCAGCTCTAACTTTCTAACTGTGTCACGTAGTTCTTTGACTTTATTTTCTAATACTAATAATTTATTAGTATTATTTCCATTGTTAGCTTCTAAATCAGGCGTACTTGGTTGAGCTTGCTTCTTTTTTATTTCTTCTAATTCATTCCTTACTACGTTTAATTGCTTCTTCAATTCCGTTTTTTCCTTTTCTGTATCCTCTTTTAACTTTTTTAGCATGCTAAGGAACTCGTTATTATTAGACTGCGTAGTTGATTGAAGCCAGCCTACAAAGCGGCTTGGTTCAAATCGTTCAATTTTATCTTCAGCAATTTTAATAGCATTCTCTAACCTAGAAAAAGTACCTTCAATATCTAGTGAATGTGCTTTTTTTGTCAATTCTTTAGTGTTATTTAAAACTTCTGAAATTTCTGCATGTAGCCAATCTAAATCTTTTTTGATGTCTTCTCTGATTTTTTTTAGGTGATCAAGCGTTTCTTTAATGTTAATATTTGCAGGCTTTAAAAGACTATTATCAAGTAAATCGCAAGCTTTTTTAAGGTTACTGTCAAATGAGTTGCAAAGCGGACTAAGTAGTTTTTTCATTAGAGATATTAGTTCATTTTCCCTTTTACCAAGCTTATTTTCTACTACTGATACAATCATGCCCTTTCCAGACCAGTATGGAAATAGAAGACCTAAAGAACTGTGTTTTCTAATAGTATGATTTTCATGATCCACGCTATTACTTATTAGATTGCTAAGTGTTGATATGATGCATAAAAGAATAGCGACTAATAAAGCTATTAATATTATTGGAGCATTAATGGATTGTGATATTGCTGAAACTACTATAATAGTACCAAATACATATGATCCAGTAAACAAGAGAATCCTATTTCTATTTTCTGCTTCTATATCTTCTAGTATTTCTCTCTGCGTCTTAGAAATTGGTAAAACTATTGAAAGCTTTTCCCCCTTTTTATCTAAATTTGTTACAATTTCAATTTTTTCGGCTTCTTGAACAATCTGGCTGTACTGTTCATCAACTTGATAGTTTCCTACTTTTTTATCTATCTCATTCTCTTTTATTTTTTGTGTATTTATAAAGTTTATAACAGCAGTAAATAAGAGAACTATAAGAGGAATAAAGGCAAGAGGTGCTGGCGTGAACGCAAACCCAGCAATACTTACTGTAACAGGCTGAATAGAAAAGGCAGTAAATGCTATAAGAGTAGCAATGGTACTTGCTATCGATATAGTACCAGAATACTTTCTTATAGAGCTCAAAATTCTACTGGGCTGGTCAGAAAGTTTTCTAAATCCTAAAAAATCAAAATAGTCTTTGAAAGGATCTTGAGTGTCTGTAACCATAACATTTTTCTAGTTTAAACTTATTTAGGTATACATTAACCAAACCTTAAAATCAAGTTTCTTAATTTTTCAACATGTGCCAAGGCCTATTGGAGCGCACTGTATTAATCTTTACGTAACGATTTGTTAACCAAACAGAATGTGTGCCATACGTTTCTAGATCAGCATGTTTAATAATTTTAGCGTTGCAAGCTGAATAGTCAAACTCACTTAATTGAATTGTTAAATCAACTTTATCACAATTTTCTGAAATATCTTCTTTTTTATAAGCTAGCAGCACTAATTTATTATTTCCTTTATTATATATGCAGCCATACTTTAGTCTTTTATCTGGATTGCTATATTTTGTATGATTCAAAATTTGGTTCTGTCCGTTTTGCTTTGCCCACGTTTTGATAACAAAATTTCTGCTTTTTCTAGTGAGAGAATATAGTAAGTTATCACTCTCCTTTGCAGCAACATTATCAGCATTTATTAGGATGTCGGGGGTTTTATATGCAGCGCTAAAGCAAATACCTAGTACAATAAAAAAAAATCCCAAAAAACGCCAATTTCTTTCCCACAAGCACAGCCACAATAACCCAAATGTTATTATAATAATTGATGAGGCAGGAAAAGTACGAATGGGAATAACCAAATACTGAAGACTAGCGATAGCGTTTGTTATATACAAAATGCTGTCAATTGGGCGCTCTATAAGTGGCGCTATAATCCACTCAATACCCAAAGGAATCAAAAAAACATAGATTATTCCAAGTGGAATAATAATTAATGTAACTATCGGTATAGCAACTAAATTTGTGATAATGCCACTAATTGAAAAATAATTAAAATTATATATCGTATACGGAACAGTTGCTAAACTTGCTATTACTGAGCTGATCATTATCGACACAAAATATTTCATTATTTTTATTTTGAATAATTTGTTGGCATTGATCTGATAACTGGCAACCAGTGCCAAAACAGCAGAAAATGACATCTGAAAGCCAGGCTTTAAAATTGCTTCTGGTTCTACTGAGAGTATCACTGAAGCAGCAAACGCAATTGCTATTAACCCTCGATATTTTCTCTCTATCATTATTGCAACGAGTACTAAAATCACCATGATGTAGGCACGCTGAGCAGAAATTTGCATACCGGTAATCAACAAATAAAACGTGGTTGGCAAGATAGTAAGGAATGCAGATATTTTCTTGGTGTTATACTTAAGAGTCAAAGTTTCAGATATTGCGAATAAATTACGAAACACTACAAAAAACAGACCAGCAACGAATGATAAATGCAAACCAGATATGGCAAACAAATGTGCTATACCTGAATCTCGTATCGCGTCCATAGTTTTTTGATCTATGCCATCTTTTTTACCGATCAGTAATGCAGAGATTATATCCGCATGTGGTTTCTTGATATTTTGCTGCAGGTTTTCATAAATGTATTGACGGAAAGATTCTATATATTCTTGAAATTTCCTTGCTTCAGCCTTTTTGTGCAGGGCTATTTTGCTTGTTGCAAAGCCTGTTGCACTTATTTTCTGGTAATATGCTATTCTTGCAAAATCGTATGCATACTCCGAGGGCGCAATCTTTAGAGGGAAGAGTTTTGCTGATAATTTTACTTGATCGCCTATTTTAATGCCTTTTTCCACTTTGGTTCTAACTGATATTCTGATGTTATCTAGAGCTCTATCCGGTGTCATTCCAGCGCGTGACGCTGGAATCCATATCTTTTTTTTCTGGATCCCAGTATCAAGTACTGGGATGACAAAAGGGGGCGCTGGGATGACAGGAGAGGATTTTGAGATAGTAGGGGATTTTTCAACAGAAAGCAGAAATTGTTTATATGAGCCCCTGTCGTTAATATCCTTCACTGTGGCAACGATATCTTTTACATATCTCTCTTTATCAAGAATTTGAGTATCAACTAAAGCTGTTCTTAATTTACTAGCTGTAAATCCTATGAGCACTGCTATTAAAGCGATACACAATATCGCGTACCTTTTATACAATATTGCAATCAAAATTAGTGTGGGTAAAAGCAAAAGAAAAATAGATATGCAGCTTGGTTCAAAACTTAGGGAAAAATAGGTTAGAATTCCTACACACTGAAAAACAGGAAACCACAGTATCAAGTTATATTGTTCATTGCGCAGATTGTTACGTATATAACTAACTATTATGTCAAGAAAAGTTAATAAGTGTGTCGATATTTGCATGTGGTGAAATTTTATTTTTCTTTTTTCATTATTTGTATATATAATAACTAAATAAGCAACGACGCGGGATGGAGCAGCTCGGTAGCTCGTCAGGCTCATAACCTGAAGGTCGTAGGTTCAAATCCTACTCCCGCAACCATTTTTAAGGATATAGTTGTTCCACTTTCCAATCGCTTCCCTCAACAAGAGTGTATCTAAATCTAATATGCTTCCTATATTCACCTTCTTGCCAAAATTCAATTACTTTTGGGATTACGCAAAATCCCACCCAAAAATCAGGACGAGGGACCTTTTGATCATAAAATTCTTTATTCTTCAATTCAATAGCTTGCTCAAAATCTTGCCAATCTTTCAGAATGCTCGATTGTTTTGAGCACCATGCGCTAATTTGACTATCACGTGCTCGAGAAGAGAAGTATTTGTCAGTTCTTTCATCGTTTAGAAGTTTAACCTCTCCTTCAATTCTTACCTGCCTAGAAAATTCTATCCAGTGAAACACTAACGCAGCTTTGGGGTTCTCAGTCAATTCTTTCCCTTTTTTACTGTTTACGTTAGTGAAAAACACAAAACCTTCTTTGCTATATTCCTTTAGTAATACCACTCTTGCAGATGGAATACAGTCTTTGCTACAAGTTGCTAGCGTCATTGCAGTTGGTTGTTCACACGGAGAATTAAGTACTGCTTTGTACCACTTTGAAAACAAATCAAATGGATCTTTTTCAAGTGAAAATATCATATCAAAAAATAAAATCTTAATTCTGGCACGCGTTGCAAAAATAAGTGCTACGGCCATTTTGTCGTATAAGTGTTATGATATTATTGCAAATCTTGCAAGGTTTTTGAACTTTACCATATACGTAAAAGTTATTTTGAAAGTATCCAGCAGATCCAGATGGCTGTGCATAATCTTTCAGTGTTGAACCGCCTGCAGCAATTGCATCACTCAGAGTATTTTTTATTTCAGCAGCAAGTTTTTCGCACTCTCTATAGGTCAAGTTTTTTGCTGACCTGAGTGGTGATATACAGGCTCTAAACAAGCTCTCAGAAGCATATATGTTGCCTACGCCAACTATTGATTTATTGTCCATTAACGCTGATTTGATATTCACTTTTTTGTTTTTCAGCAACTCCTGTAAATAGTCTCCACTGAATTCATCCGTGAGGGGCTCTATTCCAAAATCGCTAAAAAAATCCGTTTCTTGTTCTTTATTTAAAACGATAACTAATCCAAATCTTCTTGGGTCATTAAAAATTATTGAAGTATTGTCAGAAAATAAAAATACCACGTGATCATGCTTATTCCGCATTTGATCGTGGTCAGCATATATAAGCTTTCCGCTCATGCCAAGATGTATGATTACAGCCACACTACCATCTGTATTCCAGATGGTATACTTACCTCTACGCTTGATGTTGCGTATGACTTTGCCCTTTAGCATATCATCAATATTTTTTGTTATTGGGGCACGTAAATTCCAATTATTCACTATAACATTACTGATTTGCTTGTTTTTAATTTTATCAAGCAAAAAATTAGAGATTACTTCCACTTCCGGTAGTTCTGGCATGATACCTCCTTCAAAACTTAAGTTTCTGATGGTAATTTTGTCGTTCTCAAATACATTCGAGTATTCTGCGGTGCTTTCTCCTAAAAATTCCTCACCACAAACGAGTTTTGAAAGGGTTCTCTGTCTACTCTGTTGCTGCTTTTTTCTTTTCAAAATATTTTGCTTTAAAGCTTTCGCTAATCTTTTTTTCTCCTCTTCTTTTTCCTTATTCTTTTTTGTGTTATTCATTATCATAATATATAAACTTGCCGTTGTAGCTCAGGTGGTAGAGTACGTCATTGGTAATGACGAGGTCCCAAGTTCGAGTCTTGGTAACGGCACACTGATTATACTTATAATATTGCATAACTTGTAAGCAAGGCTTAGAAGAAAGTTACAGAGGTAAGTTGTCATGCTTTTTCCATATCCTTTCTACCTTCTTGTTTTTGAGTAGCTCTAATGCTTTACAAAAGTGATACCTTGTTTTACTTGGCACTATAATGTCATCAATGTATCCATATGATGCAGCAAAAAATGGGTTAGCAAATTTTTCTTTATATTCTTTAATTAACGTTTGCTGATCTTTTTCGTGTCGAAATATAATCTCAACTGCACTTTCAGGGCCCATCACAGCTATTTCAGCAGTTGGCCAGGCATAATTTATATCACCTTTTAGATGTTTCGAATTCATAACAATGTATGCACCACCATACGCTTTTCTAGTGATAAGGCTAATTTTCGGCACGGTCGCTTCAGCGTAAGCGTAAAGCAGTTTCGCTCCGTGTTGTATTATATTATTGTATTCTTGATTTGTACCCGGCAAAAATCCTGGAACATCAATAAGTGTGATGATCGGAATGTTAAATGCGTCACAAAACCTTACAAACCTCGCAGCTTTTCTTGAAGAATCAATATCCAAACATCCTGCAAGGTGCATAGGTTGATTTGCAACAATACCGACAGTATTTCCTCCAATTCTACCAAAACCAGTTATGATATTACGAGCAAAATCAGGTTTCAGTTCAAAGAAATTCCTTTCATCACAAACTTTTTCAATGAGTTCATACATATCATAAGGAGTATTAGGATTGGTAGGAATTAGAGTGTTTAAGGATTCATCAATGTCGTCAACATCATTACAGATTGGTGCAGATTTTGGTGATTCTTGATTATTTGCTGGTAAGAAAGTAAAGAATTCACGCATTTTTAGCAGCATTTCAACATCATTATTGAATGCAAAATCCGCTACTCCTGTTTTGCTTGTATGAATTTTTGCTCCACCGAGGTCTTCGAAACTTACATCTTCGTAGGTAACCTTTTTTACTACATCTGGCCCGGTTATAAACATATATGAACTGTTTTTCACCATGAAAGTAAAGTCAGTTAATGCTGGGGAATAAACTGCACCTCCTGCACATGGGCCCATAATTAAAGAAATTTGTGGTATAACACCCGATGCATTTACGTTTCTTTGAAAAATTTCTCCATAACCAGCAAGAGAATTTACTCCTTCCTGAATTCTGGCTCCACCAGAATCATTTAGTCCGATAATTGGAACTCTGGCATTAATTGCCATATCCATAATTTTGCATATTTTTTTTGCATGTGACGCACCAAGTGAACCACCAAAGACAGTAAAATCCTGAGAATAAACAAAAACTTTTCTGCCATAAATAGTACCATGACCAATCACTACCCCATCACCTAAAAAATTAGCATTTTGCATGCCAAAATCATTTGCATGATGTTTTACGAATTTATCGTATTCTGCAAAAGAACTTTCATCGAGCAATATACTGAGCCTTTCTCTAGCAGTTAATTTCCCTTTTTCATGTTGTTTGGTAATCCTGTCAGAACCGCCTCCTTTTTCAGCTTCTAGTGCTTTGGTTTTTAGATTTTCTAGTATTTTAAAGTCTTGCATACAATAAAGTAGTTTTCAAATTAGTTGTAGACTTTATTAAGTTTACAAACCCTACTAACTATACACATACACTATTGCTATATGCAACAATGTATGTATGATAATTGTTAATGCTCTGGTGATTCATGGTCACTACTTTGAAAATGTTGCGATGTGTCAACACTTTTCATATTAGAAAGAGGTGGACTAACTGCACTGCTTTTTGTTTGTGCAAAACTTTTAGCAGCTTCAACAACCTTGCTTATACGAGGTTCTTTTTCTAGCTCTTTTAGGTACTTTGAGAAGATTTCACAACTTTTGTCATCCATATGTACCATTATTTTACCAAAACTTTCAGCTTTTTCAGAAGATAAAATCATTTCGATCTTTTCATCGCCTACCCTAAAGGTCATTTTTACTTTGCCTTGCATATCATGATATTGCCAGCTTTTTATTCAGATTAGATTATCTCCTTCTCCTATTCGCAATGCACCATATTCTAAGTCCTTAAATTCCGGGGAGTTCATAAATTTTGCAGGAGTGATCACACTTTTTTCTGGACACTGTACATAATAAAATTTATTATCTCTTTCTACTACAATTTCTTTTTTTTTGTCATTTTCAATACTATCACTTACAATTTGTTTTAGACGTGACAAATATTCGCCGCGTTCTTTCAGTATATCTTCTGGCAATAATCTCCGAACTTCTTGGCTCACATCAGTGCCTGTTGAAACTAGATTAAACATTTCTAACATAAGAGGCCGTAGTTTTTCTTTTCCAGTCTCAGTAACATTTTTATCTTGCTCCATGAGGTGGTATAAGATCAGTATCGAATAATCTATTATTGATGACTTTTTTCTCCTTGGAATACATCAACACTAAACATGACCTTGTGCTTTTTTGCATCGTCTATAGATTTTTGAAGTCTCTTTGCTATGTTTTCGATAGCTTCATCATTAGGTAAGTGTTCAGGCAATGGCGTCAACTTAAGGAAAAATATCAGCGATAGTGTATAAAATTTCTCTCTAAATTTTTTATCATTAAATTATCCAAAGAGTGCAAGGGACAGCACTTTTGTTTCTGTTTTATTTCAACAAAGAAGTCTAAAATGTGTCCTTTTTAGGTGAAATATGCAAAAAGGAAAAAACCTTATTCTACAAATTAAAAATATAATATACTCGAAAACTTTTCAGAAAATCCATTGTGTTGAGTTTTACACGAACAAGAAAACTTCCTTTTTCGACAGTATTTTCTATGATTTTAAAGTTAGTTAAAAAAAGTTTGGGAATAGAATGTGAACTTATGGAGCCATTGACATGTACCCTCAAAGCAAGCTTTTTCTAAAGCAAGGTATAAGATTTGCCATACAGGCTTTCAAGAATTTAAGCATCCAAACAGCCTATCAGGATGAACCTGAGTTGGAGAGGCTATAGACTTATTGCAGAAGATGGTTCTGGTATGAGATTACCCAGCTCTGGGGAAATTGTATCCGAGTTTGAACCAAATGGAACAACAGGCACCATTGGCAATTTGTTTGTTGATTTGTGTACTTCGCTAATTTGTAGTGCTCGTCTTGCAGCTTGGAATATAGGTGAACAAACGTTGGCGGCAGAGCAATTACCCGAAGTTATCACTCAAATGCGTTTATTAAATCAAGAGAAATTATTATTTATCTATGATCGTCTTCAGTAAAATTCATTCAGCAGCATTATGATTTGGAAGTAGATTTTATTTTTCGCTTGCAAAAAAGAAATTATAGTAAGCTATGGGAACGCTGGCGAATTAGATTTTGATTTTATATTAGAAAATGAAAAGCTAAAAAATAAAATGAAAGGACAGAAAGTAAGAGTTATAGTGCTGACATTAGCCAACTGAGAAACAGAGTTTTTGACCGAGACTTTGGAGCAAAGCTTATGTGTTAAGGTGGCACATAGAGGAGTGCTATAAACGACTCAAAGTAGGAGCAGAGTTAGAGAATTTTTCTGGAGAGGCTGTATTACAAGAATTTTGGGCAAACTTGGTCATGTGCAATATATTATCGCTTCATATGTGTGATGCACAAGGGCCTTGGAACCCAGATCAAATTACTGAGTATCGTTTAAATTTTTCAGTTTTATTTGGTGTAATGAGGCAGAAACTCTATCAGGTACTTATTGCGCCAAAAAACTTTCAAGCCCTTTTTAAGTATACGCGCTAAAGTTAAAATCCGACCGGGACAGCCGCAATAAAGTAGATAAGCCTAAACGCCATCATGTCTTTAGGAGAGTTTGCTAATGAAAGTTCTTAAGTTGACGTCATTGACTGTTCCGATTCGTTATATGACATAAGAGCATCATATATTTCATGCAATGTATTTGAGATGTTTTTTTCCATATGTTGATTAATATGCCCATATATTGTCGTCTCTTCCGAACACTCTGTATCTTTATGTATATGATTTTGTTGCTTTAATTCTTCTCTATCTACACTCTCTATTTGCTCTGACACTAGCATAACTACCCCATATTTTACATAACGAAATAAAAAAATTCTAACTGTAGTATGCTTATATAATCTACGAAGTCAATAGTTAAATTGAAAAGTTTCGGTTATAATTTACTTCATATAGAACATGCCCTTGAATTA
Source organism: Wolbachia endosymbiont (group A) of Udea olivalis (assembly GCF_964028365.1). Taxonomy (NCBI): domain Bacteria; kingdom Pseudomonadati; phylum Pseudomonadota; class Alphaproteobacteria; order Rickettsiales; family Anaplasmataceae; genus Wolbachia; species Wolbachia endosymbiont (group A) of Udea olivalis. Next base: position 112,597 of record NZ_OZ034773.1, on the reverse strand, counting down.
TGCTAAAAATCGCCATAGTAGGCCTACCAAATGCTGGAAAATCGACCCTATTCAACAGATTAGTAGGAAGAAAAGCAGCAGTAGTGAGTAACATTCCAGGAGTGACAAGGGATAGGCGAGAGGGAATGGGGAGAATTAGCGATTTGGAGTTTAAAGTTATAGATACAGGAGGATGGAACGACCAAACTAATTTTTCACTACAAGTTATTGAACAAATCGAATTTTCTTTATCCAATTCAAACATAATTTTCTTTCTTGTTGATGCAAAAGTGCAAAATGAGCGAAATGAAGAGTTTGCAAAGTGGCTGAAGAGAAAAATAAATAAACCTGTAATACTAGTAGCAAATAAATGCGAGAGTCATAAATCCGAAAATGTTGATTATTTGCAGTTTTTTGATTTTCTTGGCCCGGTGTATATCTCTGCCGAGCATAATCTTGGCATGGTTGATCTTTATGATGCATTAGCTGGTGTTATTGAAAATTTTAACGAGAACACTGAGTTACCTAACAATGAACTGAGTAGGCTGAGGATCGCGATCATCGGCCGTCCGAATGTTGGAAAATCAACTTTTTTAAATGGTTTACTTGCAGAAAACAGACTAATAACAAGTTCAGAGCCAGGTACCACACGTGATTCTGTGGATATTACATATGATCATGATGGAGAGTTAATTACTCTAATTGACACTGCCGGAATCCGCAGAAAGGCGAATGTTGTAGATGGCTTAGAATCAAGATTTGTTGAGAAAAGCATGGAATCAATCAAGCGCTCTCATGTGGTAGTTTTAATGCTAGACTCCCTAGTTGGTATTGAGCAGCAGGATTTATCAATTGGTGAAGCTGCAATTAAGGGAGGGAAAGGGATTATTGTTGTTTTAAATAAGTGGGATTTAATAGGTAAGGATGACAGAAGCAGGTTAATAAAATTTGTCAAACAACAGGAAGTAACCAGGTTATTCTTGGAAGTGCCAACTATAACAATTTCTGCGTTAAAAGGCATGCGCTGCGGTGATGTGATAGATAAGTGTCTTGAAGTGAGTGAATCCTTGAACAAGAAGATCAGCACTGCAAAACTGAATAAGTGGCTCATAGATGCTGTAGGAAAACATTCTCACCCTCTTGTAAAAGGCAAAGCAGTTAAAATGAAGTATATCGCTCAAATTGGTACTAAACCTCCAGCTTTTTCTTTGATATGTAACATACCTGAAAGTGTTGATGAAAGTTACAAACGCTATTTAATTAACGATCTCAGAAAAAATTTCTTTGCAGACGGTGTGCCAGTTAGATTGCTTTTGAAAAAAAATAAAAATCCCTATGTAAAATGAATACTCTGCTTTATACTTTCAGGGATAATTTACTTAAAGTTATGTGTAATAATTCCAGAATTCCTGCAATCTTTCTGCTGTCGAGTGCCGCTGCTCTAATTTTTGCATATGTGCTAGAATATTTTTTCAACATGCTGCCATGCAAGTTATGTACATACGAGCGAATAGTTTACTATATCGCCGGATTACTTGCAGTAGCGTGCATGCTTAAAGACAACAAAATTCTAATCTATGCAATGTTTTGCAGCTACCTCATAGGTGCAGTAATATCTTTTTATCATATAGGTCTTGAACTCCACTTATTTCATGATGTTTTAGGTTGTACAGAGCAAGCAAGTGGTAACGTTAGTATAGAAGAGCTCAGAAATAATCTACTAAATCCTAATTACTCTCCATCTTGTGACAGACCTCATTACGTTCTAGGTGTTTCCTTAGCAACATGGAATCTAATTTATCTCATAGTAGCTCTGTTCGTATCAGGTAAGGTGTATTGTGGAGAAAGAAAGAAATCTAAATAATTTAAGGTACAGCAACAATCAGTTCTTGCAACAGGCAATTAGAGTAGATCACGCTGGAGAATATGGAGCTATTTGCATTTATTCTGGTCAAAAATTTATTCTTAAGAAATCTTCTATAATCAATGAAATAATTGAAATGGAAGAGCAGGAAAAAAAGCATTTTCACTATTTTAATGAGAAAATCAAAGAGCAAAAAGTTCGTCCTACTGTTTTGTTGCCTGTTTGGCGTGTTTTAGGAGTGTCGCTTGGCGTTGCAACTGCCATTATGGGCAAAAAAGCTGCTATGGCTTGCACTGCTGCAGTTGAAGAAGTTATCGGGGAGCACTACAAAGAGCAAGTTTCACATTTAGAAGATGGGGAATTAAGAGAAACTATAAGTAAATTTCGCGACGAGGAGTTAGAGCACAAAGATATTGCAATTCAGCACAATGCTGAAAGCGCATTTGGCTACAACATTTTATCATCATTCATAAAAACAGGCTGCAAAACTGCTATTTACTTGTCTAAGTTAATTTAACTAAGCAGCTTTCTTAAAGTGTTTTAAATGTTCTGATAACAACAGAAACCAGGAAGGAATTCAAGTGTAACAATTATTTTATAACTATATTTACATATCACCATTATTAATAAATAATTAGTATTTGTAAATTAAATACATCTAAAGTATAGACTGCAAAGGAGGCAAAAGTGCGTTTTAATTTAGAAGAGGGAAATGCTCTTATGTAATACCTGCCACAGGTTCACAACTGTACGAACATTCATTTTTGAAGGTAAATTGCACAGCAAATGGTGTCATTCCAGTCTGGAATCCAGAAATTTTGCTTATAACTGAGCTGATAAGCTAAAGGTAATTGTCTTACACTAAAACAAACGTTTTTAATTAAGTTGCATAGAACCAGTGTCTGGGCACTGGGATGACACCCCACTGGTGGTCCAAACTACAACGTTCGTACAGTTGTGGATTCCAGACGGCTTTGTTGCATCACACTTTATGAGATGGTGATTTATGGTAAATTCATGTAACTATCTCAAATTTAGCCATACCAATATCAGTGAATTTATTAAGCAAATAGCATTTGATTAGCAGTTCTTTTTCTCGATTTATCTCAGATTTATTCCTCAAACTAAATCCGAATATTTGCTTTAATCTTGAGAAAAACCCTTCAATATAAGATCTTTTCCCATAATTTACTTCTTTTTTCCATTCTTTCATGCCATCTTCACCGTATAATTTTATTAACCTAATAGCAGCATTCCTGTCAGACATATAATCTATTTCTGGATGTTCTGCCGCATTGTTTATTGGTGGAATTTTTGTCTTTATATCATATTCGTTACACAACTTATAAAACTTGTGCCTATCACATGCTCTATCTGCATATAGTGCTTTTATGGCATGCTGAAAATCAACTTCTTTTAGCAAATCACAAGCTCCATAGTGATCAGAGTAGACACCGTTACTGTATTTTACAGCTATGGCTTTTTTGTTGTTTATATTCAACATTACGTGCAATTTTCTCGTTTGCTCATAGCCACGATATTTTCTGTCAGTGCTATTTTCCTTGCTGTGACCAGGAGTGTTGTTGTATATACTAATTCCTGTACTGTCTATAGCAATTTCGATATCTTCCATATTATTTTCTGCAATCATTTATCTTAATATTAAGTTTCTTAAACCTTCTTGATGCTTGTGAATAGCTGATAACTGCCAAATCTCTTCCTATTTGTTGCAAATACCCTTTTATAAACCCGACTGTTTGTCTTAAACCAATTCTAAAGAAACTGACGATTATATGCACCAAAATCACAACTTTATCACTATAAATATAGTTGCCGCCCTGCATTTTTGGACAATTCTCGTACCAATTTTCTATGGCGTCATTGATATAACAAAAAATGCTTCCTCTTTCTTGGAGAAATTTGTTATATTCATGGCAGTTACTGACTCTCATTTTTTGTGGCATATTTTTTCTTCAACAGTTAAATGGCTATTTATAATGAATTTTGTCAGTAACTGCCAGTTCTTTTCACTTGAGCGATGCAACAAAGCCATTCCAGACTGGGATGACACCCTACTGATGGGCCCAAATCACAATGTTCGTACAGTTGTGGGTCAGGCTATAGGATGACAGAAATTGACTTTATTAGCTATAGGTGGTATGACACTCAGTCAATTTAAGTAAGCAGATGATCTTAGCTACAAAAGTATTTTTTACCTCATTTGTTTTTGGGTTTATTCTTTTTCCCTATTTTATAAAGCTTCTAAAAAAAATAAGCAAAGATGGGCAACCAATTAGATCATGTGGACCAGAAAGTCATTTAATAACAAAAAAGAATGTACCACCTATGGGCGGAATAATAATACTGACTTCTTCTTTATTACCAATTTTACTCTGGGTTCAGTTAACACCAGAAATTTTGCTGCTGATATTGATAACTCTATTTTTTGCTCTACTTGGATTTATTGATGATTATTTAAAATTGAAGACAAATCACTATCGAGGTTTAAGTGCAAAAACCAAAATACTTATTCAGTTTATTGTTGCTCTGGTTGGTGTGTTTATACTTAAGCTATACTCTGCTGAATGTTTTACAAAAACGTCCCTATTTAAAGGAGTAATAATAGATTTTGGCTATCTATATGTTCCGTTTGCTGCGTTTGTAATTGTCGGCTCTTCTAATGCTGTGAATCTCACAGATGGTTTGGATGGCCTTGCTGCAACTCAAGTCATCACTTCCTTTGCTTTTTTGGGGCTAATTGCATATATAACTCAAGCAGATATGAATATTACTTTATTCTGCATTGCATTTATAGGAGCTATTCTAAGTTTCTTGTGGTTTAACACACATCCAGCAAAAATATTTATGGGTGATGTTGGTAGCTTGTCGGTAGGCGCAGCCTTAGGGTTAACTAGTGTCCTAATTAAAAGAGAAATGCTTTTTGCCGTTATTGGAATAATTTTTGTAATAGAGACTCTATCTGTTATTATTCAGATATCATATTTTAAATATACAAAGTTTAAATATGGAGAAGGAAAAAGAGTTTTCCTTATGGCACCAATGCATCATCACTTTGAAAAGAAGGGATGGTCAGAAAATGTAATCGTTATGAAATTTTGGATAATTTCTATTATCTGTTCAGTTTTTACTATAACTTTCTTATTATAAAAACCTATGAAATACCCAGACTTTACATTAGAAAATAAATTATCAGGAGTGATAGCAGGAGTGGATGAAGTTGGAAGAGGTCCGCTAGCTGGTCCAGTAATATCCGCAGCCGTAGTGTTTATTGATAGAAATACAATTATTGATGGAATCAACGACTCGAAAAAGTTGACTCCTCAATGTAGGCAAGTCCTATATGAAAAAATAATATCCGTTGCAAAATTTGGTATAGGAATGGCAAGCGTAGAAGAAATAAATTCATACAATATCTTGCAAGCAACAAAACTTTCAATGAAACGTGCGTTGATAGACTTGGACCTAGAATTAGATTATGTGCTAGTTGATGGTAATCAACCACCTGAAGTGAAATGGCAAGTGAAATCCATAGTAAATGGTGATAATTTGAGTACATCAATTGCAGCAGCTTCAATCGTTGCAAAAGTTACGAGAGATCGGCTTATGCAAGAATTGCACAATAAGCATCCTGAATATAATTGGTATAAAAATAAAGGATATGGGACAAAAGAGCACCTTAACGCTATTGGCCTTTATGGAATTACAGAACATCATAGAAAAAATTTTGCACCCATATCTCGGGCATTATAGCCTTTACCCTTTTTTGAAAGGTATGGTTTCATTAAATAGGCAAACTGTACTCGATCCATTCCTTAAGGTAAACACTGAACTTACCCTTTCGATTATCAGGTAGTTATCAACTGTACGGAAATTTACTAAAGACTCATATCCTGCAGAATCAACCATAAAAACTGCCGGAAAATCAGAGTTTATTTTATTGAATTGTAGATATGTAAATTTTCCGTCATCAAAAACCTTAATTGGTATTATTGACTGACTACCTTTGACGTGCGAGATGGAATAATTAAAATTTAATCCCTTCTTTACAACTTCAATATCATTGATATCAGGAATAATGGTATGACTAGCTTGTTCGAAGATATCACCGTTATTTGTTGTGTAAATCTCATCACTGCTAAATAGTGGATAAAGAAACCTTACTTCATATGCTAATCTTGGATCATCTAGTCCAGTTGCTTCTTCAGCATGAAGTTCAAAGTAATAAACTCTTTTATTGGTAATTATAGTTGCATTAGTATCAGCAATATCATCTATGGGCTTAATAAACAATCTGTTACCTTGAGGAAGAAGTTGCCAACCAGTTGAATCACCCATTGAAAGGTTTTGTATTATCTCCCCTGGTTCAAACAATATACTGGACTGATAACCATAAAAACCCGTATACTTATGTATAGCCTGTGGGTTATAATTTATTACCTTTATGTGATTATCTCCAGCTATTGAACGTGGCTCCTGTTTTGCAAGTGCATCACTACCACAGAGGAACAATAGTACGGCAAACAGTAAACCAATCATAATATCAAAATGAATTAATCTTCATTTTATCATTAATAGACATGCACTGCAACTGTTAAGGCACTTTCTATACTATAAACCCCAAAGCAAGCGGTAGAAAAGGCAAGAAATAAGGTAAACTCCTTAAATACTTTAGAACTACAGGAGGCTTCACCTGAACGGTTACACTTGGAATCCTGCCATTTTCACTTCGTAAACATACCAAGAATTCTGTCCATTATTCCACCCATGTTTGCTTCAGCTTGAGTATACTCTATTTTACCACCATGCAAGATTAGTTTAATATCTGATCCAGGTGATATATTAACAAATTTACTGCCAACAACTCCACTGCTAGTGATCAGAGCTGAACTATCAATTGGCAATTTTATGTCTTTGCTTATACACATATCGATTCGTGCTACGTAGGTAGCTTTGTCAAGTGATACACCAGTTATGCTTCCAACATCTACACCAGAGATCTTGACACTATCACCAACTCCTATACCGTTAGCGTTAGCAAAAAGACCATATATTTTATAGCAATCCTTATAGTTTTTCTTTATGTAAGATAGCTTATCAATAGCAAAGAAAATCAGAAAAATAGTAAAAATTAATACAAATAATCCAGCGGTTATTTCAAGTATATTTGACCTTCGCATCTTTAGTTATCAGGACTCCAGCTTTTATAGTAATTTTTCACTTTTTGGTTTGGATAGTATGCATCTTTTGTACCCGTTAAATTAGGAGTATGTTTTACTTTTCTTTTTTTATTATTAACTGGTACTACATTATCAGTATAGTGAAGCCATATATGCCATTCCGGAGGCACTGTTGTAGGCTCAGAAACACTGCTATACATAACCCACCTTTTTCCTTTACTTGATTCATAGTAAGAATTTCCATTTTCATCTCTTCCTACAAATTTATCTTCTCTTCGTAATAGGCGTTTTATTGCATTACAAATTTTAGATAACATAAGGGTATTAAAACAAAAAGTATTATATATACTAATACTTTAACGATATATTAACAACAATTTAATGCAATTACCAATCTTACAAGTTATTATCCCAATAATTGCATCAATGTTTTGCTTTCTTGCCAAGAAACACAAGGTATCTTGGTTTATTTCTTTTATTGCAACAACAATCACTCTTATCATTTCATCAATACTACTCATTAAAACATATAAAGGTGAAATTATAACTTATCACCTTGGAAATTGGGCTCCTCCGTATGGAATAGAGTTAAGAATCGACGTGTTAAATTCCTTAATTCTAACCCTAGTGAATTTTATAGCGCTGATTAGTGTGCTTTATAGCTTTTATATTAACGAAAAAGAGATTAGCAAAAACAAAATCACTGGTTTTTACTCTCTATTTCTACTGTGCTTAAGCGGACTGCTCGGGATTCTAGTAACAAACGACATATTTAACCTTTACGTTTTCTTGGAAATTTCATCTCTTTCTTCTTATGTATTAGTTTCAATGGGAAGGGATAAAAAAGCCTTGGTTGCAGCATTTGAATGTCTAATTAGTGGAACAATAGGTGCAACATTTTATTTATTTGGCATCGGGCTCTTGTATTCAATGACTGGAACGCTCAATATGTCTGACATGGCTGAAAGAATAGTTCCATTATACGATAACAACATCATAAAACTTGGCACGTTGTTCATTTTTGTTGGTCTCTCAATCAAAATGGCACTGTTTCCATTAAGCAGGTGGCTGGTTAATGCATATAGTGAGGCGCCAAGTTTCATTAGCATATTCTTTTCAGGCACAGTGACAAAAGTGATGATATATGTTTTCATCAGAATCTTTTATACTGTTTTTCATCAAAATTTTTTCTTGTTTAAGCCGCTACTGGACAATGTGATAATTATCCTCGCACTTTGCGCTATTGTATTTGGGTCGATATTTGCAATAACCGCAAAAGACATAAAAAGACTGCTTGCTCACTCTAGTATTAGCCAAATTGGTTATATAATTTTAGCACTGAGTTTTAACTCAAAAACAGGTGTATTTGCAGCAATTCTTCACATAGTAAACCACAGCATAATAAAAACATCTTTATTTATGGCTGCAGGATGTATTTCTTACAAATTTGATACAACAAAAATAGAGAATTTATCGGGACTCAAGAAATCAATGCCTTATACAGCACTTGCGTTCACTCTATTCAGTTTAGCATTAATCGGTATGCCTTTAACAAATGGCTTTATAAGCAAGTGGTATATAATGAAAGCAATTATCGAATCTCATGCGTGGATTTCCCTTGTAACATTTGCTGCTGGCTCTTTCCTTGCATTGATATATATGTGGAAGATGGTAGAGAAAATGTATTTTGAAAATGATGCAACGTCACGCACTGGAATGACACCGGACAAAATTAATGATGTGCCATTTCCTATGCTTTTCTGTCTATTGTTTATGGCAGCTTTAACAGTAGTAACTGGAATATATAGTACTTCAATTCGGTTAGTAGTTGAGAAGTTGGTTTTTTGATTTTTATCTTTGTTTCATATTTTACTATACTTTAAGGTTATAAGGTCTTTATTGTGGATAGGCTGAAGAAGATTCATTGGTTGTTAGTCATTAACGTGATAGCGCTGTTTTGCGTTGGCATTGTTGTTCAATACTCTTCTGCTGGAGGAAAGTGGGTGCCATTTGCGATTCACCAACTGGTCATATTCTCCTTCTTTTTCCTATTCGCTATAGCTATGTCATTCATAGAGCTAGATTTTTACTTGAAGTACGCCTACTTTTTTTATATAGCAGCAGCGATTTCGCTATTAGCAGTAAATTTTTTTGGCTCACACATAATGGGTGCAACAAGGTGGATAAGAATTGGATCAATTAGTTTGCAGCCATCAGAATTTGCAAAAGTAGGCTTAATACTTGCGCTTGCTCGCTATTTTGATAAGCAGAGTGTATATAAAATGATGGAATTTAAAATATTGCTTAAGGCACTTATAATTATTTTCTTACCCGTGTTCTTGGTGTTAAAGCAACCTAATTTAGGCACAGCTGTGATAATGTTATTTATAGGGATATCAATTATATTCACAGCAATAATAAAAAGATCTCATTCGGTAATATGTGGAACGCTTGGCATTTTTGCAGTACCGGCTATTTGGCCTTTTTTACGTCCTTATCACAAGCAAAGGATATTGTCGTTTTTGGATTCATCAGTGGATCCACTTGGGATAGGTTATAATGCGCAGCAATCTCAGATAGCTATTGGTTCAGGAGGTTTGCTTGGTAAGGGCTTTGTTAACGGAAGTCAAACTCAACTTGGATTTTTGCCGGAAAAGCGTACAGATTTTGCTTTTGCAGTGCTGAGTGAGGAGTGGGGCTTTTTAGGTAGCATGGCTTTAATTTTGCTTTATACCTCATTACTTGGCATAATTTTCTCTATCGCTTATAGGTCGAAAAATTATTTTTCTAAGTCGTTATCTATCGGCATTTTCGCCTTTTTTAGCGCTCATTTTTTTATAAACATCGGAATGACAATGGGCCTCTTACCTGTGATAGGCGACCCATTGCCATTTCTTTCCTATGGAGGAAGTACAACTGCTGCAAGCTTGATATGCATAGGATTATTGCTGGCAATAAAAGCAGATGAACAACAAAATGCTTGTATTTTACCTATGCTAAAGTAAAATTAAACTTTACTTAATAGTTTTTATGCTAGATGAAATGCGTGAGGAGTGTGGGGTATTTGGCATAAGTTGCAACCAAAGTGCTGCTTTTAACTCTATACTTGCTCTCCACGCTTTGCAGCATAGAGGTCAAGAGTCTTTTGGCGTAGCAACCAGTAACAACGATAAGCTGCACTCTTATCACTTTCAAGGTCAAGTGAGCAGCGTATTTGATGATATAGATGAAATAAAGAAATCCTTACCTGGAGATTGTGCAATAGGTCATGTTCGATACTCAACAAGTGGTAGTAAATTTGGAGTGCAGCCCATGTTTGGCAAAAGTGGCAAATTTGGGGGTTTTGCCATAGCACATAATGGTAATTTAATTAATATTTCTCCGATACGCAAACAATTAATTAAACAAGAGTGCGTTTTTCAGTCAGATATTGATACAGAAGTAGTAGTGCATCTGACAGCAAGCGGTGAAAAAGATAGCTTCTTAGAGAGTTTTATATATGCATTAAAGCAAATACAAGGTGCTTATTCTTTTGTGGCAATCAATCAAGAAGTAGTTATTGGAGTACGTGATCCGTCTGGAATCAGGCCTCTTGTTTTAGGAAAGTTAAACGGTTCTTACGTTCTTGCATCTGAAACTTGTGCTCTTGATATAGTAAATGCAGAGTTTGTTAGAGAAATAGAACCAGGTGAGTTAGTCACCATTGATCGAAATGGTAATCTAGCTTCAGCATTTCCTTTCCCACAGCAAAAATCAAGTTTTTGTATTTTTGAATACGTTTATTTTTCAAGACCAGATAGCATAATGGAGAATAGGTCCATATATGATATAAGAAAAGAAATAGGAAAAATACTTGCAGAAGAGAGCCCACCAAAAAACAATGTAGATATGGTTGTACCAATACCTGATTCTGGAATACCTGCAGCTATTGGATATGCAAAGCATTCAGGATTACCTATGGAACTGGGAATAATTCGTAATCATTACATAGGAAGAACTTTTATACAACCAACCGCTGAAGTACGTAAAGTTAGAATAAAATTAAAATTCAATGCTAATAAGCACACTTTGAAAGGTAAAAACATAATTTTAATAGATGATAGTATAGTGCGTGGTAGTACGTTAACAAATATAATAGTTATGCTAAAGGATGCAGGAGTAAAAGAGATTCACCTCAAAATTTCAAGCCCACCAATTAAGCATTCTTGTTTTTATGGAATAGATACACCAGAGTGCAAAGATTTAATTGCTGCAAATAAATCTGTAGAGGAAATTAAGGAAGTTATAGGAGTAGATAGCCTAGCCTTCTTGAGTATTGATGGACTATATCAGGCTGTTAAAGGAGAGGTGCGTAACAATGCTACACCACAATATTGTGATGCTTGTTTCACTGGTGATTATCCGATTGGCAAATAATCTACGTAAGATCACTGGAGCTCAGATCTTAAACCGCCAAAATTTCTCTTGGCCTTTACTAATTCCGATTCTCGGGGTGCAAATATAATCTGGTTTGAGGTGAGATTCATAAACACAAAATTTGTGGCTTATAGTAAGGTCCTGTTTGTTATGTTCTTTTGTAATATTTAATCTTTTACACAATATTCCTGGCCCACCTAAATTTGCTTCAAGCGGTTCAATGAGCTTTAATCCTCGTATTAACACTGCTGCTGGGAATCCTTCTGCTTCTGTTACAATATTTAGACAATAGTACATCCCATATATAAAATATACGTACGAAAATCCCGGCATACCAAACATTACTGAAGTTCGATTAGTATAGCCTCTTGCCGCGTGACAAGCTGGGTCATTCATTCCTATATAGGCTTCAACTTCGGTTATTACTCCACTAAAGTTAGAAAATTTAAGGACTTTTCCCAATAACTCTCCAGCTACAGTTAAGGTCGGCCGCTCGTAGAAATTTCTTGGTAGTATTATGTTGCTCATTATAAGAGTATAAGTTACTTGCAGGTGCAAGCAACTTATACTAATTATTACTTTTGTTTTTTCTTACTTACTCATTTGAGCAGCAGGAGCTTGATGCTTTTGTGTTGTGCTCTCTGTTACATCTGTTGAAAGTTGCTCCAAGATTTTACTTCTTCAGAACTTTGTTGTAATTGTGTTTGTGGCAATTGTGATGCTAATGCTTCATGTAAAGGCTTTGCTTCATATTGCCTTCCCACTTTTACTTCTTGGTTTGCACGTAACTGTTCTTCAGTTACGCCATTACCCTCGATGGGCTTTATAGTACCATCATCACTAATGAGGATTTTAATTTTGCATTCTTGTCCATCAACATACCACTTTAGAGCCATTTGATATGATCCATTAGCCACTTCATAAATTCTTGCCCCATCCTTATCAATTTGGCAACGTACCCCCCTTGTTTTTTGGCCAGGTAGTAGCAACGTAACTGTCTTTACATCGTACTTTTTGCACATATTACCACTTAGAATATCATGCAAGTTTACTTCTTTTATATAATCGTTCAGCGCAATTCTTATGACAGGCTTAACACTGTTATCTATATTTTTAGTTTCTCTTAATTTTATAAGCTTTGCATCAATATTTTTAGATATCTCTTCTTCAATTTGTTTAGCAGCTTTGCCTACAATTTCCCGACCATGATATTTGGTCTCCTCAGCAGTATATCTATACATACCATCGCTATTCTTATGAACATGAGGTTTCACTATTACTTTATTAGTAGTATTCGTAGAAGGGTTGTTCTGATCTACAAAGAACCTCTTCCATGTTTCTTCATCATCAAGAGTGACGTACCTACATTTATCCTTATTCGGTATTGACCCAGATACGCTACCAGCAGCAATATTTTGATCAACAATCAAAGATACAGTTTCATTACTATCTAACATATATGCCTCCATTATCCTTAATACACAAATGTCAACATACGAGCATTATCTCAATTAGTCAATATAAATTATGACGTTTAATGTTGAAAGCTCAAATACTCCTTTGCTTGATCGGTTAGAACGCGCCCTCTTGGTGTGCGCTTTACAAAACTAATTTTGATTAAATAAGGTTCTACTGTTTCTTCAATATTGCCAACATCTTCGGATAGCGCAATAGATATGGTGTCAATTCCAACAGGGCCTGAAGTGTTGAATAAAAATCTTAGATAATTCATATCAAGTTTATTGAGTCCCATTTTATCTACACCTAATTTTAGTAATACAGAATCAGCGACTTCATAAGTGATTTTTTTATCATCTTTCACTTCAACAAAATCCCTTATTCTTCTGAGTAACCTCAAAGCAATTCTTGGAGTACCGCGCGCACGGCAGGCAATTTCCCGTGCAGCACCCTCTTCAATTTCAGCAGAAAGAACTCTTGCGCCTCTTTTTATAATATCGACTAGCTCCTCAAAAGAATAAAACTCAAGATGCAAAGGAATGCCAAAACGATCTCTGAGTGGCGCAGAAAGTAATCCAAGCCGTGTAGTTGCTCCAATTAGCGTAAATGGTGGTAGATCTATCCTTAAAGTGCGAGTAGATGGACCTTCACCTACTAATATGTCCAAGCAAAAATCTTCCATAGCAGTATATAAAACTTCTTCGATGCTGCGATTTAATCTATGGATTTCGTCGATAAATAGGACATCTTTTGCATTTAAAGTGGTAAGCACTGCGGCCAAATCTCCAGCTTTACTGAGCAATGGACCAGAAGTTGCGCGGAAGCTGACCCTTAATTCTTTAGAGACAATTTGTGCTAAAGTTGTTTTGCCAAGTCCTGGAGGACCGTATAATAAGACGTGATCTAAGGCTTCAGTTCTCGTCTGTGCAGCGTTTATAAACACTTTTAAATTTTGTATTAAGTCTTTTTGCCCGACAAAATCATCAAGTTGCTCAGGCCTGATGTTGATATTGCGCACATCTTCAGTATATTCTTTACCGCACGATATTGATTTCATAGTATTGAAAGCTCCTTAAGCGCTATGCGAATAATATCCTTAGTGTCCAGATTTGACGATTTGTCTTGTATTTTCTTTATCGTATCATAAGCTTTCACTTTTTCATATCCAAGATTGATCAATGCTGAAAGGGCATCTTCATTAATTGGATTAAAGTTATTGTTATTTATTTCTAGTTTACTCACTTTGCCACTCAATTCAGTGATGATTCGATTTATGAGTTTCAGGCCAAGTCCACTCATCTTGAGTGCTACTTTATCCTCATTCATAATTGCCAAAAATAGCTGTTCTGGAGTTAATTTACTCAAAATTGACATTGCAGTTTTATAGCTAACGCCGCTTACTTTGACAAGCAACCTCAAGCACTGCTGTTCTTCTTCGCTTATAAAACCATATAGCTGAGTAGTGTTTTCTCTGTTATTTGCATAGGTTTCGATAAGTAATTTGATTCTACTTCCAATTGCACAAGCACTTAAAGTTTTGGCTGAAAGATACACCATATAGCCAACATCATTCACATTCAGGATTATGTGATCACTGCGCACTTCATCAACTATTCCGCTTAGATTTCCTATCATTTTTAACACTATATAGAGTTCAGTTTAAATACTCCCGGATCTTAGGTCAAGCAAACGAACATTATAACAGGGAAACGTGGCTAAAAAACCACTTGACAAACTCCGCCAGCCCCCTTATCATAAACACTGAAGCTATTTATTTATCTTCTCTGTACAGATTAAATGACAAAAAAACTCACGTATCTGGCGTATCATGTTTAATTTTTTGCACTATGTGCACCTTATGTCTTATAAAATTTCTACCTACATAAGCTGAAACGCGCTTATAAAGCGTTTAAAACATAAAAAAACGCCAACTTAAAAAATGGATAGTGAATAACTAGCTACCCTAGGGTTTCTTTTGCCTTTTTTTCTGTTTAGTAAATTTCTTAACGTTTATAATTTAGATTAGTTGCGGTTTAAAAGTAGCTGAATCGCGGTTATTAAGTGTTTAGAATAAAAAAACGCCATACTTGAAAGTATAATGTAAGTAATTAGCCAATCATGGGGCTTTTTTTGCCTTTTTTTTCGTTTGGTAAATTTCTTAATGTTTATAGCTAAACGACAACCGTCATCCCGCTGCTTGTTAGCGGGATCTATGCTAAGAGATACCGCGGATGAATCGCGCGGTATGACGGTTCGTGGTGGCATCTCGTCATCCCGCTACGTGTTAGCGGCTAAGAGATACCGCGGCGGTATGACGTCTTAGCCATAGATTACCTGATCTCACCATCTTTCCGGTTGTTTTATACATAATTCTCGGATTTTGAAAGTTCACTTTGAATAAATTGCTCATATTCTTTATCCTCTAGTTCTTCAAAAATCTCAGGATAATGTTTACTGGAACGAGTAATTATTGAAATTAGCTCTTGCTTTGTTTTTCTTAGTAAAACCTTTCAAAGAGAGTCTGTTCATCTGGGCGCGCAGACGATCGATACTCCTTTCTATCAAGTGCAACCAAAGCAAAACCTGTTGCAGCCATATGCTTACATGGACCATAATACACAAATGCAGGACAGGAACATGTTCCACTCAAAAGAGGACCATCGTGCTTTAGTGTTACTCGATATACATTTGATCCAACTACCTTTGATTTAGCTTGAGATTCATTAACAGATATAATCTGTACCTTTCTTTTGTCAAAATAATCCCTTCCTCTGGAGCGGTAGGGTTCTTTGATAAGACCTGTGATATCTTTATAATACAGTCTCATTTTTACCTCCTTTAAAACCCTCAATTTTCTAATATATCCTTTCTTCCATAAAAATTTATTAACTCACCACAACTTTTATATGGCCCTGCGGACAATTTTATAGTGCTATAGCTAACTCAAGAAAGGTTTCCCTACGTCATACCGCGATTCATTCCATAACTGTATGAACATTCATTTTTGAAGGTAAATTGCACAGCAAATGGTGTCATGAAAGTAGCTGACACTGGAATCCAGCCTTGCCGTAATCTCATCAAGAACGTTGTGTTTTAACATAAAACGGCTACTTTTATACTTACCAACTTAATAAAATTCCTGGATCCCAGTGGGCTTTGTTGCATCGCTACTTATGAAAGGCTAACTATAATTAGGATTATAAGCAACCTATTGAAAATCTTGTTTTTTTGCAATCAATCTGATCAAATTTAAGAATAGTAATTTATTATTTATATTAATAAATTTAATTCTATTGAAAATAGCTAAAGCATTGAAATTCTTGAATTTTAGCCGGATTAGTGAGTGGTAGTGAAATTTCTTTTACTCAAATTTAGGTATTCACTGACCGTTCTTGTTATAAATACCAGAATAATAAGCTACTGATATTCTCCACCTTTTTTATCTTTAATCCATTATAGCTAGCGATGCAACAAAGCCATCCCAGTGCTTGACACTGGGATGACAAGAAGAGGGTACTTGGATAAGAGGCATTGCCCTCCTGGTAGGCCCAAATTGCAATGTCCGTACAGTTATGGATTCATTCGCGGTATAGATTCCGCTAATGAGTAGCGGAATGACGAATTTGTTGTTTTTCAAATTGTAGGTAAACCTAAGCCACTTTAGCTATATATAATAGAATTTCGCTTTCTACTATCTTTCCAGTTGTTTTATACATAATTCTCGAATTTTGAAAATTTGCTCCATATCTAATTTCTCACTTGTATAAAATTTGTTTTCTTACTTCGAGACCTAATCTACCACAACTTTTATATGGCGTTTCTTTCCTGCAGATAATTTTATAAATGGCTGATCTTTAAAGCTTTCGAAATTTATTACATGATCAATATTGTTTACAACATTATCATTAATCTTGCATCCGTTGCCCTGTATTAAACGCTTTGCAGCGCCTTTTGAAGGTTCAAAACCGGTGTCATGTAGTAGGTCTACTAAGGATATGCCGCTTGCAACTTGTTCTTTTTTTATGATGTAATCAGGAAGTAGTGAGCTATCTTCATTCTCAAAAGCAGAAATTGCAGCAAATTGTGCAAGTTCCGCTTCTTTGTCACCATGACATATTTTTGTCACTTCTGTTGCCAAGACCTTTTTTGCTTCATTTATTTCTTGATCCTTTAAAGACTCTAATTTTCTAATCTCATCAATTGGCACATCAGTGAGCAATCTTAAAAAACGTCCAACATCTTGATCATCAACGTTGCGAAAATATTGCCAGTAGTCGTAAGGCTTTAGCATATTATCATCAAGCCACACTGCTCCACTTTCAGTTTTGCCCATTTTTTTTCCTTGTGCATTTAATAAAAGAGGCATGGTAAGGCCAAATAGCTCAGGTAAATTCAACTTTTTTCCAAGTTCAATTCCGTTTACTATATTTCCCCACTGGTCTGACCCTCCAATCTGCAGACGACAATCATATTTTTTGTTTAATTCAATAAAGTCGTAAGCTTGCAATAGCATGTAATTAAATTCCAGAAAGCTTAAGGTTTGCTCTCTATCCAGCCTGGTTTTCACACTATCAAAACTTAGCATACGATTTACAGAAAAATAAGCTCCTATATCACGCAAAAAATCTATGTATTTTATGTTATCCAACCAATCTGCGTTATTTACTATCATTGCACCAGTCTTGCTGTCATTAAAAGACACCATTTTCTCTAATATTCTCCTTATACTGGATGTATTTTGATTGATGTTCTCTACAGGCAAGATGCTTCTTGCTTTATCTTTGAAGGATGGGTCACCAATTTTTGTTGTGCCACCTCCAAGTAAGACTATCGGCTTATAACCAAATTTTTGTAGGTGACAGAGCATCATAATCTGAATTAGGTGACCAGCATGAAGACTTGGTGCTGTGCAATCAAACCCAATGTATGCAACTATATAATTGCTCTGCAATAATAATTGATCTAGTCCTTCAATGTTTGTGCATTGGTATAGGTACCCTCTTTCTTGGATGAAATTTAAAAATTCAGATGCGTGTTTCATTTTATAAACCCCAGTCTATCCTGTCATTAATGCTGAAGGTAACCCTAATAGAGAAGCCAGTGCCCAGACACTGGAACTTAATTATAAACAAGCACACTATACAACGTTTTCGATGAAATTGCATGAAAAACTGGATTCCAGTGTCAGCTACTTTCATGACACCACTACCTGTGCAGGAGTTGCCTTCAAAATTACAACGTTTGTGCAATTGTGTACCAGCTATCTGGATAATCAATTCCATAACTCTTCTATTTTATAATACTCCCTTACTTCCGGCCTGAATATGTGAACCATTATGCCTTGAAAATTCAAAACCACCCAATTGCCTTCATCCATACCTTCTACATCTATTTTATCATGTGGCTTGAGGCTTTTTATTACGTGCTCAGCTAAAGCTTTAACGTGACGGCTTGAATCACCAGATGCAATAATCATATATTTTGCAATAACGGTTTTATTCTGCACATCAAAAGTTACTATATCATGACCTTTATTTTGATCTATTATCTCTTCAATTGTACTTCTTATCGATTTCATATCGCTAAGCATTGTTTACAGGTTATATGATTCATTTATAATTATATACTCAAAATTTCTAAATATGAACTATTTTCAACCGTTAAAAAGGTGTTACCTGCATCTATTTTATCATCATGTTTTTAGCATGTACAATGTATATACTTTTATGTATAATTGAGAATAGCTTTTTACTAGTATTCATTATGGGCAAGACTCTCATCTACTTAATCGGCTTTCCAGGTAGTGGTAAGTTTACTACTGCAAAGGAACTGTGTAAAATCATTGATGCGGTGATAGTAAGCAATAATCTATTCAATAATATTATATTTGATATTGTTAAATTACAAAACGCTGAAGTTCCAGATGACCTATGGGAAAAAATTTTTGCAGTTAGGGAAAATGTATTAGCAATACTGGAAAAACACTACGTAAAATCAAAACATTATATATTTACAAATGAATTGATAGAGGGTGATCCCTATGACCAAAGATTATATAACTCAGTGGTAAATTTAAGTAAAAAAATGGACATGGAAATTTTTTCTGTAGTATTACATTGTAATAATGAAAAACTAGTAAGACGTGTCCAATCAGAAGAGAGATATCAGGAAAATAAAATTACTGATCCGGATTTTGCTATAAAGAAAATTGAAGGGAAAAGGCTATTTATACCTGAGGGTTCGCTTGAAATTGATAACTCGAACTTGAGTGCAAAGGAAGTTGCAAAGAAAATTGTTGAAGAGATGAAGAAAGAAAAAAATGGAAAATTAATTAAAACTTCTGTAACAAATCATTTAAAAACAGAGCGTACTCGTGGTTGAGCAGAAAGATAAGTACCGTCCTTGTGTTGGCATAATGCTATTTAACAGACAAGGACATGCCTTTATTGGAAAACGCTTTGATAGCGATTCTTACTGGCAGATGCCACAAGGAGGTGTTGATGATGGTGAGGAACTGGAACAAGCAGCGTTACGTGAGTTGCTAGAGGAGGTTGGTACTAATAAAGTAAAGGTTATAACTAAAAGCAAGGATTGGATATACTACAACTTGCCTGAAGAAGTTATACCAATATGCTGGAATGGAAAATATTCTGGTCAAAAGCAAAGGTGGTTCTTAATGAAGTTTTGCGGAGAGGATGAGGACATTGATATTAATTATACTGGTCATCCAGAGTTCAAAGAGTGGCGTTGGCAAGGTATAGATAGTTTAGTAGCCAGTGCTATATCATTTAAAAAAGAAGTTTATAAAACAGTGATAGAAGAGTTTTCTTCTATAATAAAAGCCTCAACAATAAGCTCATGATAGTAGATTCTCATTGCCACTTGATTTATTTTTCTGACGATGAAATACCAAAAGTAATTTCAAGGGCAGAGCAAAATGGTGTAAAGGTTTTGCATAACATATGCGTAAGCATTGACGATGTTCCTAAGTTATTAAAAATTTCTTCATCCTATGATCAGGTCTACTCCTCTGTTGGTATACATCCGCTTGATGCTGCTATAGAAAATGGTGAGTGTATACATGTTGATGAATTAGTTGAATTTACCAAGAACCAAAAGGTAATTAGTATCGGTGAAACCGGGTTAGATTTTTATAAATCTGACAACAAAGACAATCAGAAAAAAAGTTTTGCATTACATATAGAAGCGTCAAGAATAACTGGACTACCTTTAGTTATTCACACAAGAAGCGCTGATAATGAGATGATCGATATGTTAAGGTCAGAAATGAAAGCCGGTGCTTTTAGTGGAGTAATGCACTGCTTTGCTTCCTCTAAAGAACTTGCTTATCAATCTATAGATTTGGGGTTATGTATTTCATTTTCTGGAATTATTACTTTTAAAAATGCGAGCTTACTCAGAGAAATTGCACAAAATGTACCACGCGAGCGTGTTTTAGTCGAAACTGATGCACCATATCTATCACCTGAGCCTTATAGGGGAAAAAAGAATGAACCAGCAATGGTGAAATACGTTGTTGATTGTTTGGCAGAGTTGTGGAATGAGTCACCAGAACAAGTAGCGAAGGTAACCACAAGCAACTTTTTTAGGCTGTTTGAGCTATAAAGAAGTTCTATAAAACCATTAATTTGCTTATGAACCTAAAGATTTCACCAGCTCTCTCACCGAGTTTACAGACTTATTAAACATTTCTTGTTCACTATCATTCATTTTAACTTCTAGGATCTTTTCAATTCCGTTTTTTCCAATAATTACAGGAACACCAATAAACAACTCTTCTACACCATATTCACCATTAAGGTAAGCAGCACATGGTAATATGCGCCTCTTATCTTTTAAATATGATTCTAACATGCATATAGCTGAAGATGCAGGAGCGTAGTATGCAGATCCAGACTTAAGCAGATCAACTATTTCTTTACCGCCATTGCGAGTGCGTTCAACTATTTCATCGACTTTTTTCTGTGTGATAAGACCCATATCGATAATTTGAGTAAGTGGAACTCCAGCAACTGAAGCACAATTGATTAGTGGTACCATAGTGTCGCCATGTCCTCCAAGCACAAAAGCAGATATATCTTCAACTGAGATATTTAACTCACTTGCAAGAAAGTAACGAAAACGGGAAGAATCAAGCACTCCTGCCATGCCAACAATCATATTAGTTGGAAGGTTTGAAAATTTATGCACCACTGAAACCATGGCATCCAAAGGGTTGGTAACCACTATTACAAACGCGTTTGGAGAATATTTTTTAATATTTTCGCCAACCTCCTTCATTACTTTAGCATTGGTTTGCAGGAGGTCATCCCTGCTCATTCCAGGTTTTCTAGCGATGCCAGCGGTTATTATAATTGCATCGGAGTTTTTTATATCTTCATACCTATTTGTGCCAGTAATATTGACATTAAATCCATCAATAGGGGATGATTCTGCTATGTCGAGTGCTTTACCTTGTGGTATTCCATCACTAATATCAAGTAAAACAACATCACCGAGTTCCCTTAGTGCAATCATATGGGTGAGAGTTCCACCGATATTTCCTGCACCGATTAAAGATATTTTTTTTCTTTGTACTGTCATTTTCTACTCCTTTGTATTTACTTTTATGGTTTTACCTTCCCAAGGCGATAAGCTATCAAACATACGAAAATCTTGCGGTAAATCTATAGGATTATACACAACCTTTTTTGTCTCTATATCATATCTTACTTCCTCATAACCAGTGAGAGGGAAATCTTTTAACATTGGATGACCTTTGAATCCATAGTCTGTTAGAATCCTACGCAAATCAGGGTGATCAGAAAACTCTATTCCATACATATCAAACACTTCACGCTCAAACCACAAAGCCGTACTAAATATCTTCGCTACACTTGGAGGCATGTCGCTTTCACATAACTGAAGCTTTATGTGTACTCTAATATTATGCACAATGCTGAGCAGATTGTATATTAGCTCGAAACGCTTCTCTCTATTTGGATAGTCAACCCCAAAAATATCAACTAATAGTTCAAACCTACACTTTTCATCATCACGTAGAAAGAATAGGTGCTTTTCAATTTCATCTAAAGTTGAATATATTACAATAATGCCATCATCTTTTTGAATGCACTCGCATTTGGTCTTTTTTTGTATATACTTTGCAGTTTTATCCATTCCGAGTCCGTTTTATTTTGTTTTGTAGGCATAGCATTCCATATAGCAACGCCTCAGCGGTTGGTGGGCATCCAGGGACATACACGTCAACTGGCACAATTCTATCACAGCCTCGGACCACTGAATAAGAGTAATGGTAATAACCACCACCATTTGCACAACTTCCCATGGAAATAACATACTTCGGGTCTGCCATTTGATCATAAACCTTGCGCAATGCTGCTGCCATTTTATTAGTTAGTGTGCCAGCAACAATCATCACATCTGATTGACGTGGGCTTGCACGAAACATTATACCATATCTATCAAGATCATAACGGCTGGATGCAGTATGCATCATCTCAACTGCGCAACATGCAAGACCAAATGTCATTGGCCACAATGAACCAGACCTTGCCCAATTCATTACATAATCTGTTAAATCACCAAATTTAGTGACAAGAAACCCTTCTTTTTTATAACGACCCCAGTCATCATTAGATAGAATTTGATTTGTCATAAACTACTCCCACTCTAATGCACCTTTACACCATTCATAGATAAAACCTATAGTGAGTATTGCAAGAAATACCATCATAGACCAAAATCCACCATAGCTTATCTTAGATAAAGAAACAGCCCAAGGAAAAAGAAAAGCAATTTCTAAGTCAAATATTATAAATAATATTGAAACTAGATAAAATTTAATGTCAAAATTTTTTCTTGCACTGGATAGTGGATTGAAGCCACACTCATATGTGGAAAGCTTTTCACCATCTGGCTTACTCACTGCAAGAAACATAGGCAATATACCTAAAGCAAAAGATACTACAATTGATACGCAGATAAAGATTACTATGGTTAAATATTCGCTCATTTAACAAAACATATAACACTATGAGTTTACATGCTTTCCTAACTTTTTACCACCTAAAATATGCACGTGAAAGTGTGGTACAACCTGCTCTCCATTTTCACCGTAGTTAGTGACTAATCTATATCCTGTTTTTTCTAGATTATATTTGTGTGCTATCTCTCTTACAGTTTTGAAGAAATCCGCTATTTCCTCTTCAGGAGCTTTTAGAATGAAATCATCATATGAAATATATTGATTTTTTGGTATAACTAAAATATGAACTGGTGCGTCAGGGTACTTATCATGAAAAGCTAGTACATTTTCATTTTCATGTACCTTCTCACAAGGTAACTCACCTCTTAATATTTGAGCAAAGATGTTATCGCTATCATAAACTTCATTGCTCATATTTTAAGAGCGACCTTTCCCTCTTTCTTCGTTTTTCTCTACATTAGGTGTAGATAGTGGTTTTATCGCTTCACCAGAAGCATCTTCAAGATTTAAAGAGCTTACAAGTTCCCTTACTTTTACCATGTCCTGCTGTTCTTTCAAAAAGGGTTCTATTCCACTTACCCTTTTTCCAGTAATAACTCCTGGTTGTAAGTGATACATATCCCCAGGAACAGTTAGACTATGATGTCTTTCCTCTATTTTTTTAGCTTCACTCATAATACTCCCCTATAACTTATTTTTGCATTCCACAACTTTGCGACTTACCTGGCTTTATAGCTTCTTGCGCCCATTTTTTCTCACCTGAAGCTATAGTTTCTGAAGGCTGACCAACATCAGACTTCACAACTTTGTCTGATGACTGCTTTTGATTATCATATTCCTTATACAATTTTTCTGCAATACCATTCAGCAATTTTAAGTCTGTATGAATTTTAAATTCTCCACCAGTAATTCCTGCCAGCTTCTTAAGGTCGCCATTAATGCTATCAGCAATTCCTTGAAGAGCAAGCTTTTTTATCTCCTCTGGACTCTTTCCTTTATTTTTAGAGTCAGTTTTAATGTCTTCAATTATTTTTTTAACATCAACTTCAATTACAATTTTATTTTCTTCTCTAAAAATAGTTACATTCGGTAAATCTTTTTTTATTTTATCTAATTGCTCTGGGCTCAAATAAGGTATATCTCCCGTAAGAGTCCTTGATGCTAAAAAACTTACCTTTCCTGTCCCTTTCTTTTGCTCTGTTATTTGTACGCCAAGATCCTTACTAGCTTGTGTGGTTTTTATGGGTGGATCATATTCTTCATGTGGGTTGCCAATAATAGAACGCCCGCCATTTTTTATGTCGTGCCGCATTTCATCCCAGGACTTAAACCAATTCTTTGGCCATATAGGGTATATTGCACCCTTGACTAGGACTTTTACACCTCTACCCAGAAAACTCCCTACTCCCGAAGCTGCATTACCAACTTTAGCTAGTATAGAAGTAGATTTTTCATTTTCTCTTGTTAACATACATACCTCCAAGGTACTTTCTATAACTAAATACATTTTAATTATAGACGAAAAAATTTAAACTTCTATATCCATTATAAGATAGAATTATAGGGATTGCAACCATTATTTGCACATTGTCTAAAACATGTAGTATTCTCGCTACTTTTATTGTTCAATTTATTATAAAGAATACTCTAAATTATGTTTAAATGGAACACAAATAATATCATTGATGCAACTGGCGGAAGAGACGTAAATGGTTGTAATTGGATACATAGCTCAAATATTTCAACGGACACAAGAAGCATAAAAAAAGGTGATTTATTTATTGCACTCAAGGGAAGGAATTTTGATGGCCATAATTTTTTGCATGAAGCGTTTTTAAAAGGGGCTGTCGCTGCAATAGTAAGTGAGGGTAAATATAAAAATTTCCCTCTCATTATTGTACAAGATACCCTGAAAGCTTTGCACGATATGGCATCATACTACATTAGAAATGTTCTTATTGACGCTAAAGTTATTGCAGTTACAGGCAGTGTCGGAAAAACCACTACAAAGGATATGCTACACACTGTTTTATCGCAATATGGAGTGTCCCATGCAAACGAAGGTAACTTAAATAATAATATAGGGTTGCCTTTGACAATTCTAAAAGCTCCAAAAAACTGCCAGTACTTAATCCTTGAAATGGGAATGAATAAAGCTGGTGAAATAAAAGAATTATCAAAGATTAGTAATCCAAATATTGCAGTTATTACCAACATCGAACCTGCACATACTGAAAATTTTTCATCACTATTTGACGTTGCACAAGCGAAGTTAGAAATTCTGTATGGTATGAAAAATAACGGTACTTTGGTTTTAAGCAGAGATAATAAATATTATGATTATCTCTCATCACACGCCAATAGAAATGTAATAAGCTTCGGTAAAGATAAAAATGCTGAAGTTTGTTTACTAAACTTAATAAGAAACGATGAATCTTCTGTCATTTCAGCACTATCTTCTGTCATCCCAGTGCTTGACTACTTGGATCCAGGAAGTTCAATTGCAAATGAGCATATCAGACGGTTGTATAATAAAGACTGGATTCCAGCGTCACGCGCTGGAATGACATCAAACCGAGTTGCTAATAGATTAAGTTTAAAAATCAGGCTGAGTGATAATCAAATTATAAACTGTAATTTACGTGTACAAGGTGAGCATTTTGCTTATTCGCTACTTGCTGTTGCAGCAGTTGTGCAAAGCCTCGGACTTGATTTATCAAAATTACCACTTGCACTTAAGAATTTTAGTGTAGCGAAAGGTAGAGGCAATATTCATAAGATCAAATACAATAGAAAATATATACATTTAATTGATGACTCCTATAACGCCAGCCCTGCTTCGATGAAAACTGCAATAAAAACTTTGAGTACATATTCTAATCAGAGAAAAGTAGCTTTGCTTGGTGATATGTTGGAACTTGGTGATGAAAGCATAGAGTTTCATACAGATTTGGTTAAGATTATCACAGAAAATAATATAGATAAAGTTTATACAGTTGGTAAATTTATGTTAGAATTGCATGAGCTTTTGCCAGATAATATAAGAGGCACGCATTTTAATGATTCTAATCAATTGAAAAGTGATTTAGCTAACATTATTCAGAATAATGACGCAATTCTAGTT
Source organism: Wolbachia endosymbiont (group A) of Udea olivalis (assembly GCF_964028365.1). NCBI lineage: Bacteria > Pseudomonadati > Pseudomonadota > Alphaproteobacteria > Rickettsiales > Anaplasmataceae > Wolbachia > Wolbachia endosymbiont (group A) of Udea olivalis. The sequence continues at coordinate 86,549 of NZ_OZ034773.1, read as the reverse complement.
AAAGGCTCACGAGGAATGAAAATGGATCTTATTGTACGGGAATTCGTAATAAAATATTAAGCGAAATCATTGTATTAATTTACAGTAACAAATTATTAGGAACTTTAATTGTGACAAAACGTGTAATTATTTTTGGTGGAACGGGGTTTATAGGGAAACACATCGTAAGACGCTTGGCAGCAGAAGGATATTTAATAAAGATATTCACTCGTAATCAGGAAAAAGCTGCTTGTTTAAAATTGTGTGGCAATTTAGGACAAATATCAATATTTAAAGGCGATTTTTTTGATGAAAAATCAGTTCTGGATGGTATGGAAGAATGTGATGTAGCTATAAACTTAGTGGGAATATTATATGAAGCAAAAAAGCACGATTTTTACGCTGTTCACGTTAAAATAGCTGAAAGGATAGCAAAAGCTGCAAAAATGAAAAATGTACCTATGATGATACATTTTTCTGCTATGGGAATAGAAAATAGCAAGTTGTCAAAATATGCCAAAAGTAAATTGGAAGGTGAAAAAGCTGTAACTTCAGCATTTCAAGAAGCAATAATAATTAGGCCAAGCCTTGTATTTGGTAAAGAAGACAACTTCTTTAATAAATTTGCAAGATTAGCAACTATTCTTCCTTTCTTACCACTAATTGGCAATGGAACAACTAAATTTCAGCCAATATGTGTAACAGACTTAGCTGAAGTGGTATATCGTATTATCAGTTTTAATAAGCAAGACAAGAAAATTTATAACATGGGTGGACCAAAGGTTTACTCTTTCAAAAGCTTATTGAAGTTTATTCTGAATGTTACTAACAGAAAGTGTTTGTTGGTCAATGTATCTTTTCCAATGGCAAAGTTAATAGCTTTCTTTTTAGAAAATAAAATTATTTCTATGCTGCTAAAACCAATAACCGGAGATACGAACCCTATGCTTACTCAAGATCAGGTGAAAGTTATGATGAATAGTTCAATCGAAAAGTCAGTTGACCTTGAAACAATGAAGGTTCGACCATTAGCAATTGAAAATGTGGTGCCAGAGTACTTGAAGATTTATAGAAAGTATTGATAAAAGAGTGTGCCCGGTGGGATTCGAACCTACGACCCACAGCTTAGAAGGCTGTTGCTCTATCCAGCTGAGCTACGGGCACACAACATATATAAAATGCTTCTTAGTACAAGTGAAGTCAAGTACTTCGTGTGAATATGATGTTTATCTTGCGACACCTTGTCATTGCAGTTGTGTGTCGCGCGCTGCCAAAATTGGATGCGAGAAGTCTATTTATTTTAGAAAATATTATATAGAAACTTACTTGACACCCTTCGCCAGCGCCCTTATCATGATAGTGAAGCTATTGTATTTGCTTTCGCCAATCTGCAGATTAAAAGGTAAGGATTACTTAATGTATCGGCGTCTTATGTTCAATTTTTTGCAGTATATAGATACTGTATGTCTTTACAAAACTTCATCTACATCTAGATTTTTATCTAAATAAGCTGAACGCGCTTATAAAGCGTTACAAGACATCAAAAAATGCCAATACTCGACAGAGATAGTAAAAGACTAGCTAACTCGGGGATTCTTTGTCTTTTTTTCTGCTTAGTAAATTTCTTAAACATTTGCAGCGTAAGTTAGTTGCAATTAAAAGCGGCTGAATCTCGCTTGTCAAGCGTTTAAAACATAAAAAACGCCAATATTTTAAAGCGGATAATAACCCCAGGGTTTCTTTTGCCTTTTTTTTCATTTGGTAAATTTCTTAATATTTATAGCTAAACAACAACCGTCATCCCGCTACGTGTTAGCGGGATCTATGCTTTGAGATACCGCGAATGAATCGCGGTATGACGGTGTAGATGATGGTTAAGTAATTCGTCATCCCGCTGCTTGTTAGCGGGATCTATGTTAAGGTATAGTAGGGGATCTATGCTTTGAGATACCGCGAATGAATCGCGGTATGACGGTGTAGATGATGGTTAAGTAATTCGTCATCCCGCTGCTTGTTAGCGGGATCTCTTGTTAGCGCCGCGGCGGTATGACGTAGGATTGTTGTCATTCCGCTACTTGTTAGCGGCTGAGATACCGCGGCGGTATGACGGTTCGCGGCGGCATAGTAATTCATCATCCCGCTGCTTGTTAGCGGGATCTAGAGATACCGCGACGTCTCACCTATAGCCTTCAGTGCTCCTTTTTTTGTCATCCCAGCGTCACGCGTTGGTTTCAACATTATATCATGAACTTTCTAAAATTCATTGAACTGTGCTTTCAAACGGTAGTGCCGGGGTGTGAGTATAACGATTATCAGTATATAAAAGTCATAGCAGATAGGCTGGAAGCAGCGAGCGCTGGTGAAGTGAAACGAATAATATTCAATATGCCTCCGCGCTCGATGAAGTCCATGTGCATAAGCGTTGCGTGGCCCGCATGGATACTGGGAAACCAACCAACTGCGAGAATAATAGTTGCAAGTTATTCTCAGCGGCTCAGCGAAAAGCACTCGCTCGACACCAGGTGCGTGATGCAGTCTAGTTGGTATAGAGCGCTATTTCCAGAGATAGAACTATCCAAAGACCAGAATACCAAATATAAATTTCAAACAGTGCAGAGAGGATACAGAATCGCAACATCAGTTGGTGGAACACTAACTGGTGAAGGTGGTGATTTTATCATTGTGGACGATCCGCTCAGTTCTGCTCAAGCTTTGAGTGAAACGCTTAGAAAGCGTGCCACAAACTGGTTTGATCAGACTTTAGTAACCAGGCTGAACGATAGAAAAAAAGGAGTCATCGTTCTTGTAATGCACAGGCTACACCAGGAGGACTTAACTGGACACCTTCTCTCCAAGCCAAAAAACATATGGCATCATATTTGTTTGCCAATGATTTCTGAAAATAAGCAGGTTATTTATTCAATCAAAAAGCCAATACCTCCCGTTCCTATCATCCGAGTAGCTCAGCACTGTGCGACCAGGCGATTATATAATAAACCAGCGTCACCTGTAAGGATATTATATTCAAGAGAAGAAGGTCAGTTGTTATATCCCCTCGATGGAGGAAAAGAAGAAGTTGAGATAATAAAAGCTGAACTTGGGAGTTACGCTTTTGCTGCTCAATATCAACAAAACCCTCTGCCGCTTTCAAGTGGTATAATTAAACCAGAGTGGTTGAAACGCTATAAAAAATTTCCTGATAACCTCTCGCATATAACACAAAGTTGGGATACTGCGGTTTCAACAAGTAACATGAGCAACTTTAGTGTCTGCACCACCTGGGCAAAAATAGATAATAAATTCTATTTACTCGACGTATATCGCGCAAAGCTTGAGTATCCAAAGCTTAAAGAACAGGTTTTGTCACTAGCTGCAAGATGGACGCCACACGCAATTTTAATCGAAGCAAAAACAAGTGGTCAACAATTGGTGCAAGAGCTAAAGACAAACAGTGATTTACCGATTATTGAAATAGTGCCACATGATGACAAGCTCACTCGATTTCATCAAATTGTTCCGATTATAGAGTCTGGCAAGGTTTTTCTGCCACATCAAGCAGTATGGCTGAACGATTTTGAGTATGAGATTTTAATGTTTCCTGAAACGCGCCACGACGACCAAGTGGACAGTACCGTGCAATATTTGCAGTGGGTGAGAAACAGTACCTCCAGGGTTGCAGTTATACGAGCATTGTGATTTGAGTCTACCAGTACTGGGATGACAGCTAGGAGACAACCGTCATCCCGCTACTTGTTAGCGGGATCTATGCTAAAAGATACCACGGCGGTATGACGTAGAACTGCTGCTTGTTAGCTGATGAGATACCGCGAATGAATCGCGGTATGACGGTTCGCGGCAGCATGACGGTAAGCTCGTCATCCCACTACTTGTTAGCGGGATCTCTTGTTAGCGGATGAGATACCGCGAATGAATCGCGGTATGACGTAGGACTGCTGTCATTCCAGTGTCAGCTACTTTCATGACACCGTCTACTTTGTAAAATTCACAAGAACCATTAAAATATTTTTTTACTTTTCATTGTATATTTCTCAACATATTATCTTTAAGTACTAAAATAATTAACAATATGGCATTATTAATAGTTGAATCACCTGCGAAAGCAAAGACAATAGGTAAATATTTGAGTAAAGAGTTCAAAGTAGCTGCATCCTTTGGACATGTGAGGGATCTTCCAGCAAAAAACGGTTCTGTCGATCCGGATAATGATTTTGCTATAAAGTATGAAACCATTGAAAAAGCAGAAAAGTATATAAAAGAGCTAGTAAAAGCCGCAAGCAAAACATCAGATATATATCTTGCAACAGACCCAGACAGAGAAGGGGAAGCAATGGCTTGGCATGTGATAGAGACATTAAAAGAAAAGAAAGCAATCAGTAATGAAAACAACATTTATAGAGTAGTCTTTAATGAGATAACAAAAAGAGCAGTACAAGAAGCAATAAAAAATCCACGTGAAATTAATATGGATTTAGTGCGTGCACAACAAGCACGTAGAGCTTTGGATTATCTAGTTGGATTTAGTTTGTCACCACTGCTGTGGACAAAATTGTCGGGAAGCAAGTCTGCAGGGCGAGTGCAGTCTGTTGCATTAAAGATTATATGCGAACGAGAAGATGAAATTAGTAAATTTATAACACAGGAGTATTGGAGCATAAAAGCAGAAATGCAAAATAGCAAAGATGAGGCTTTTTTTGCTATGCTAAGCCACTATGACAATAAAAAGCTAGAAAAATTTGATATTAAGAATGAAGAAGAAGCAAAGAACTTAGTCAGGGAGATTGAATCAAGGCAATATGCTGTAAGCACAGTAGAACGCAAGCAAGTTAAGAGAAACCCGCTTCCTCCGTTTATTACTTCAAGTCTTCAGCAAGATGCAGTGAATAAACTGTATTTTAATGTGAAAAGTGTTATGCGCATAGCGCAAAATTTATATGAAGGTATCGATATTGGTGGTGAAACTGTAGGGTTGATAACTTACATGCGTACAGATGGGTTTCATATTGCAGATGAGGCTATAAACTCAATTAGAGGGTCAATTAAGTCATTATATGGTGATAAATATTTACCGCAGTCTCCTCGTAAATATGTAAAAAAGGTCAAAAATGCTCAAGAAGCACATGAAGCAATTCGTCCAACTGATATCAATAGAACGCCGGGTAGTATTAAGGATTACTTAACGCCAGAGCAATTTAAATTGTATGATTTAATCTGGAAAAGGACCATTGCAAGTCAAATGGAGTCGGCGATTCTTGATCAAGTGGTAGTCGAAATTAGTTCTACTGACCAGAAAGTAATTCTGCGAGCAAGTGGATCAAGTATATTCTTTGATGGTTTTTATAGAGTCTACCAAGATAACATAGAAGCCGAAAATGAAGGCCTGCTACCTGCCATGAAGGAAGGGGAAGCGTGTAAGCTGATTTCAGTTGAGCCAAAACAACATTTCACTCAACCGCCACCTCGTTATAGTGAAGCAAGTATCGTAAAAAAAATGGAAGAAATCGGTATAGGTCGACCATCAACTTATGCAACAATTATTTCGGTATTACAAGATCGTGAGTACGTTTCATTGGATAGCAAAAGGTTTATTCCAAGCAGCCGCGGTAAAATCGTTACTATATTTTTAGAAACTTTTTTTCAGCGTTGTGTAGAGTATGATTTCACAGCACAAATGGAAGAGAAGCTTGATTTAATTTCAAATGGACATGCAGATTGGAAAAAAGAATTAGGCCACTTTTGGGTGCCATTTTTTGGTCATGTAAACTCTGTCAAGCAAATGACGCATGATGAAGTTTTCAGCGGCATTCACGATTTGGTAATCGATTGGTTTTGTTCAGAAGAAGGAAAAAAAGAGGTGAATACAAAATGCCCTGCTTGCTCTGATGGCATATTGAAATTGAACTTTGGAAAAGCCGGGGTGTTCCTTGGATGTTCTAATTATCCTGAATGCAACCATACAAAAGAAATTACGGGCAGTAACGACAATTCAGAATATCCAAAAAGTTTAGGTATAGATGATATAACAAACCAAGAAGTGATGATCAAAAAGGGTCCTTTTGGACTTTATCTGGAGTTTAATAACGAGTTAAAAAAGAAAAAAACGGTTTCCATACCAAAAGATATAAATGTTAATGAGATTGATCTGAGCACCGCTACTCAGTTACTTTCCTTGCCAAAAGTAATCGGAGAACACCCTGAAACCGGAAAGGAAGTAAAAATAGGCCTTGGGCGATTTGGGTACTATATTTTCTATGATGGTAGATACTTTTCTCTTAAGAAAAGCTCCAAAGAGGTGCTGAATAGAGAATTGAGCGAAGTTGTACAAATTATTGCAAACAGTCCATGCAAAGAGTTAAAATCTCTCGGGGTTAATGAAAAGGGAAAAGAAGTTTTTATCTGCAACGGTAGGTACGGATTCTATATAAAATGCGGTAAAACAAACGTTGCTTTGGGCAAGAGTGCAGATATTGAAAGTATAGATCTGGAGAAGGCTTTAGAGTTGATTAAGAATAAGAAGTAGACTTTTATTGAAATATTAGGTAAAGTTAAAATATACTCTAATAATGCGGTGGGATAAATGATATTTTACACACAGGGCGACACTCCAGCTTTATGTAGGTTAGATTACACGGATGTAAGTAAGTTAGTAGGCATACCAAATATCACAAGACTTGATTTAACTGAGTGCAAGATTAGTGTTGAAATTGTAAAAGAATTAGCTGAGCTTATAAATCTTACTTCACTTCATTTAGGTAAGTGCAAGATTAGTGTTGAAGTTGCAAGAGAATTAGCTAAGCTTATAAATCTTACTTCACTTGATTTAAGTGAGTGCAAGATTAGTGTTGAAGCTGCAGGAGAATCAGCTAAGTTCACAAATCTTACTTCACTTAATTTAGCTGGGCACAAGATTAGTGTTAAAGATGCAAAAGAATTAGCCAAACTTACAAATCTTACTTCACTTCATTTAGGTAAGTGCAAGATTAGTGTTGGAGTTGCAAAAGAATTAACCAAACTTACAAATCTTACTTCACTTCATTTAGCTGGGTGCGAGATTAGTGTTGAAATTGTAAAAGAATTAGCTAAGCTCAAAAATCTTACTTCACTTCATTTAGCTGGGTGCGAGATTAGTGTTGAAATTGTAAAAGAATTAGCTAAGCTCAAAAATCTTACTTCACTTCATTTAGCTGGGTGCAATATTGGTGTTGAAGTTGCAAAAGAATTAACCAAACTTACAAATCTTACTTCACTCAATTTAATTGGTTGCAAGATTAGCAATGAAGTTGCAAAAGAATTAGATAAACTCAAAAAAAATCTTCCTTCACTTAATATAATTGGTTACAAGATTAGCGGTAAAGGTGCAAACGTAAAATTGCAGGATGAGGTATCAAACTCGCAAGAAAAACTTAAAAGCAGTAGCAAATACTATATTTGTGGAGCAACAGTTGGTTTAGTTATTGGTCTAGTTGCAGCATATTGTTTAGGGGCTGCTGCTTTAACTCCTGTTGGTGTTTCTGTTGCAGCGTTTATTGCATCTGCTGTGGTTGGCGCGTTACTCGGAGCTGGGGTGGGTTATGCTGTGAGTACATATCTTGAAAGCACTGAATTAAACAATATGCAACCACGAAGGAGTTGTTGAAGATCCGTGTTAAATTCTAGTACAGGAGCTTTTTTCTAATGCTAAAGTTTACAGTTGAAACAAACCACCTGGCCACGTGGAACTGATTTCAGTTTATCAGTTGAAACTTGATTTGAGCAGAGTATGCATTTTATTGTGTTGCTTGGAGTAAGTGAGTTATCAACAGCAATTCTATCATCAAAAACAAAACACTCACCTTCCCAATTATCATTTTTATTATGAGTTTTTTCGAGGTAAGAAAGAATGCCGCCTTTCAGGTGGTACACATCGTTAAATCCAAGATTTTTCATGTACGCTGTTGATTTTTCGCATCTAATTCCACCAGTGCAGTACATAGCTACTTTCAGGTCTTTACTCTCAGAAAATGACTCTGTCCACTGAGGAAACTCACGGAAACATTGTGTGTGTGGATTAATTGCATTCTTAAACTTGCCTAATTTCACTTCATACTCGTTTCGTGTATCTATTACTAAAACGTCAGGTTGAGAAATAAAATCATCCCAATGCTCTGGATCAACATATTTACCCTTCAGGGAAATATCAAGATTGCTTACACCAAGATTCACAATCTCTCTTTTTAATTTTACCTTCATCTTGCTAAATGGTTGATATTCTGCTGCACTCTCTTTCCATGTAAGGTCCCTTAGCCTATAATCAGAACGTAGAAAATCGAATATTTTATCAATTGCGTTTCTTTCACCAGATATTGTTGCATTAACACCCTCTTCTGCAAGGAGTATAGTGCCCTTTAACTCAACGTTGTTGCATGTAGCTTTTATTTCGTCTTTCATGTCATAATAATTAGAAAGTTCTACAAAATGATAGAAAGTTGCAATGACGAAGCTCATGATTATTCACTTATCAACTAAAAACATGATATACAAAATTATAAAGATATTCAATAGTACGGCTGTTAATTACTGGATATCTTCAGTTTTTACATATAACATTTTAATATAAAATATAGATTCAAATTAATGTTTTTAAGAGTATTTAAAAATATATTCTTATTTCTAGTAAGTATATTATTCGTCTGTCCAATATTATCATTAATATCAATTCTATTTACAGATACAGCAAATTCCGGATGGGTAATCAGCACACTTTTCCCTGAATATATACTGAGTACGTTAATTTTGATGATAGGAGTGGGGGGAATATCTTTCATATTTGGAGTAATTCCAGCGTGGCTCACCACATTTTTTTCATTTCCTGGAAGTAAAATTTTTGAGATTGCTTTGTTCTTTCCGATATCGATTCCTGGATATATAGTAGCGTTCGTCTATGTAAATACACTAGAATTTTCAGGTCCAGTGCAGAGCTCATTAAGAGACATTTTAGAGTGGAGCAAAGGTGACTATTGGTTTCCTGAAATAAAATCCCTAGGTGGTGGAATATTAGTAATGGGATTTAGTTTATATCCATACGTTTATATGTTAGTCCGCTCAAGTCTAAAGAATGTTAGTAACTCAGTCACTATTGCATCAACACTTGGGTTCTCCTCATTGAAGAGCCTGTTTTCTGTCATCATACCCTCCATACGCCCATCGATTATAGCTGGGTTGTCTTTGGTACTAATGGAAGTAATTACAGATTTCGGCACACCACAGTTTCTTGCTATCGATACTTTTACGACGGGAATATATCGCACCTGGTTTTTACTGCATGACAAATATTCAACTACTGTTTTAGCAGTTGCAGAATTAATTTTCGTTGTGATACTAATAGCTATCGAAAAAAAACTACAAAAAAAAGGAATATCTTACTCTTCAATCAATACCAATTCAGATTATCACAATAAACGGAGTATAAGTGGCGCTATACCGTTGATCTTTGCTTATCTTATGTGTGTATTGCCGATATTAATAGGTTTTATTTTGCCAATGATTCCGCTCATATATTGGAGCATAGAGAAGGGGTTTTTCATATACGAAGCAAGATTCTATAACATAATAGCAAATAGCATTAGTTTATCATTTATCACCGCATTAATCTCAATTAGCATTGCAATAATGATTGGATATACGGCGCGTAAAAATAAGGTAATCAACAATATAGCGCGTCTCATTTCTTTAGGCTACGCAATTCCAAATGCAATTATCGCAATTAGTATAATAATATTTTTAAGCAGAATATCCTCTTTCATTACTCAATATGTTGTGGAAATTAGCTTAGTAGGAACTATTGGCGCATTAGTTTACTCATATTTATTCCGTTTTTTTGCTATATCTTTCAAGGCGGTAGAGTCAGGGCTCAAAAAAACACCAAATGAAATTGAGTGGACTGCATATACCATGGGTCACGGACCTATTTCCACATGTTTGAATGTTCATATCCCTCTCATCAAGAAGAGTATATTATCGGGATTTTTGCTCGTATTTATGGATACTATCAAAGAGCTCACAGCAACACTCATTATAAGACCATTTAATTTTGAAACTATATCAACTAGAATATATGAACTTGTAAGCGATGAGCGCTATAGAGAAGCTGCCCCATTTTCGTTAATAATAGTTATAATAGGCTTAATCTCTACAATAACCTTATTTACACTTGATGATAAGGATAAAAAATAAACGTAACTGTTCACAGATTTCCACTTAATTCTTCAATCTCACTAATAGAAAGGCCAGTAAACTTAACAATAGTGTTGACATCAACATTATTAGCCAGCATTGCTTTTGCGACTTCAATTTTCCCTTCAATTTTCCCTTTCTCTATACCTTTTTGTATACCTTTCTCTTCAGCAAGATCAAGTCTGTATTCAAGAATAGCTTCTTCTTTGCGTAGATCCATTATCCTTTCTTCATAGGCTACTAAATCTTTTTCGTTCCAACGAAACTTGTCTAATTCATCATATGCTAGCTTTATTATTGGCGCTTTTTCTGCTATCTCTTTTAAGTCCTCTTCTGTTGTTTCTTCTGCGTATTTAAAAAAGAAACACCACCTTTCTACTATACTTTCTAACTGCTCTACTTTATTTTTTGCGAATTTAGGCAACTCAATAAAGACAAACTGAAAATCTTTTAAGTAATGGCCGTTAGTTTTTATATCACGTATATTGTGAGTAGAAATATAATCAACTTCTTCAGGAAGTAAGTTACAATTTGATATAGCAATAAAGAAGACTTTCTTTAAATCAATGTAGTTGCCAGATTTATCTAATTGTCTTGAGTAGGCTTTAGCAGCATAGAGTTGTGCGCGCTTTTCAAAGCCCTTGTCTCTAGCGAGCTGCATTTCTGCTATATATCTATTTCCGTGAGAATCCTTGCAGAGAACATCAACAATACTTTGTTTATCAGAGGCAACTTCGGGATCCATAATAGTGCTAAGAAACTCAACTTCTTGTATTGCATTTATCTCAGTAAACCCTAAAATATCGTTCAAAAAGTGGGTCAGGATATTCTTATTTTTTTCCGTTCCAAAGATTTTTTTGAAACACAAATCATTGCGAGGATCGAGAAATTTTGAAAGAGCCATAGCCAAAGTGCTTAAAAATATTAATAATTATACACTATTATTAACAATTATTCAACCATATTTTTGAAGATAGCTATAGCTAACACGTCATAACCGCCACGAACCGTCATACCGCGATTCATTCGCGGTATCTTAGCATAGATCCCGCTAACAAGTAGCGGGATGACGATTGTGTATCGTGCTTTGCTAAAAATCACAGAATGCAGTCTGGTTACAAATAAACTATTTTGATAGTTAATGGGGTCTAGTTTTGACGTATGGACTATCCAAAGAAAAGGGTGGTATCATAACCTCAAAAATTTTTATGCTTTCTTCATTCAGAAATTCATACTTACCCTGCATTATTCCTGACGGTGCATTTAAGTATGTTCCACTTGTGTATTTGAATACCTCTCCAGATTTTATCACAGGTTGTTCTCCGATAACACCAACTCCGGCAATTTCATTTACTTTTCCCTTATAATCTATTATTTGCCAATGACGACTTAACAATTGAATAGTTGATTGGCTTTTGTTTTTTATCTTAACGTTATACATCCATACATAGCAATTTTCATAAGGAATGGATTGCTCTTCAATATAAATTGGTAAAACTGTAACTTCAACAAAGTTGGTAGTTAGTGTGTATTCTAGAATCATTATAGAATATTCATGATAAAAAGATAGTATCCTAATTATATACTTTTTTCATAGATTTTTCAAGTATACTCTAATTAGGAAATATCAATTTATAGTATGAATGAACCAGATGCGCTTAGCAAAAAAGTAATAGGAATAATAGGTGGTGGACAATTAGGTAAAATGACTGCTATCGCTGCAACAAAACTTGGACAAAAAACACATGTTTTTGCCAGTGCTAAAGACGATCCGGCTTGCTCTGTTGCTGATGATTTCACAATAGCAGATTTCTCTGATAAGAAAGCGCTTGAATCTTTTGCACAGAGTGTGGATTTGGTCACTATTGAGTCTGAAAATATTCCATGTAGTGCAATTAATATCGATGTAAATTTTTATCCGGGTAAAAAAGCGTTACACATTGCGCAAAATAGGCTTAGAGAGAAAGATTTCATTAGAAGCTTGAGTATAAAAACTGCTGAATACAAAAGTATACAAAATTATAATGAGCTACTGGAAAGCAGTAGAGCTTTTGGCTATCCAACAAGGCTGAAAACAACAGAAATGGGTTATGATGGAAAAGGGCAATATGTGCTTGAGAATGATTCTGAAGTGAAGCAATTTGCTTCCTTTGATTGGAATACAGAGTACATTCTTGAAGCAAGTGTTGATTTACTGAAAGAGGTTTCAATAGTCGTTGCAAGAGATAAAAACGGTAAAGTAGCTTTTTTTCCTATAGCAGAAAATTACCACGTTGATGGAATACTTGATACTTCAACAGTGCCAGCTAAAATAGATAGCAAATTAACTCAAGAGGTACAACGAGCTGCAAAGAAAATAGCAAATGCGCTTGATGTAATAGGAATTCTGGCTATTGAATTTTTTGTTACTAAAGATAACGAATTGTTAGTTAATGAACTAGCTCCCAGACCTCACAATTCTTGCCACTGGAGCTTGGATGCATGTAACGTTAGTCAATTTGAACAGCTGGTTAGGATAATATGCGGGCTACCTATGCAGGAAGTAGTATTACGCTTTCCTTGTATGACGAAAAATATAATAGGTAATGATATATATGATTCTCATAAGTATTTGAGCAACGAAAAAGCTAGTTTAACCATATACGGGAAAAAAGAGGTTAGAGATAAGCGTAAAATGGGACATGTCAATATAGATTTAAGTTAACAGTTTTTCTACGTTATACCGCCACAACTGTACGAACATTGTGATATGATGAGATGTTACATAGTAAACGGTGTCATTCTAGCACCTCTTTTCCCGTCATCCCGCTGCTTGTTAGCGGGATCTCATTTCACTTTGTGAAGGTGTCATCCCAGCACCTCTTTTCCCGTCATTCCGCTGCTTGTTAGCGGGATCTCATTTTACTTTATGAGGGTGTCATCCGAGTAGCCCCTTTCTCGTCATCCCGCTGCTTGTTAGCGGGATCTCATTTCACTTTATGAAGGTGTCATCCGAGTAGCCTGACTACTTGGATCCAGGAATTTTATTAAGTTGGTAAGCATAAAAGTGGCTGATCTTATGTTAAAACACAACGTTCTTGATGAGATTACAGCAAGGCTGGATTCCAGCGTCAGCTACTTGAATGACAGCAGTCCTACGTCATGCCGCCGCGGTATCTCTAGATCCCGCTAACAAGCAGCGGGATGACGGTTGTCGTTTAGCCACAAACATTAAAAAATTTACCAAACGAAAAAAAAGGCAAAAAAAGCCCCGTGGTTGGCTAATTACTTACATTATACTTTCAAGTATGGCGTTTTTTTATTCTAAACGTTTAATAACCGCGATTCAGTTGCTTTTAAGCCGCAACTAATCTAAATTATAAACGTTAAGAAATTTACTAAACAGAAAAAAAGGCAAAAGAAACCCTAGGGTAGCTAATTATTCACTATCCATTTTTTAAGTTGGCGTTTTTTAATGTTTTAAATGCTTTATAAGCGTATTTCAGCTTGTGTAGGTAAAAACCCAGAAATTTGATAAAGACATAAGGTGCACATAGTGCAAAAAATTAAACATGAGACGCCAGATACGTGAGTTTTTTTGTCATTTAATCTGTACAGAGAAGATAAATAAATAGCTTCAGTTTCATGATAAGGGGGCTGGCGGAGTTTGTCAAGGAAGTTTTTCGTTTCTATTTCCAATAAAAGTTTGTATGCAATAACACAGAAGCATGTACAGCTATTCCTTCATTTCTTCCAAGAGAACCTAATTTTTCTGCAGTGGTTGCTTTGATATTTACAAATTCATCATCAATTTCTAATGCTTTTGATATGAATTTCTTCATTTCTACTTTGTAAGGCGATATTTTAGGCTCTTCACAAACTATAGTAATATCTAAATTAGATACGCTGTACCCTTTTTCTTTTGCTTTTTTAGCAGCAAAGTCAAGGAAGTGAGATGAATTGCAATCTTTCCATTCAGAGGAACTAGGAGGAAAGTGCTCTCCTATGTCGCCATATCCCAGTGCTCCGAGTATTGCATCAACGATTGCATGTATTGCAACATCACCATCAGAGTGCGCTTCTATTGCCATGTTGTGTTCAATTTTCACACCGCAAATTTTTATAAAGCTTTCAGCACCGTTTTGAACTTTAATGAACTTATGTATATCATAACCGGCTCCGACACGAAATTTTGGCTCTTCAAAAAGAAGCTTTGCCATATTGATATCCTCTTTTGTGGTTAACTTAAAATTGCTTTTCTCACCTTTAATAATCGCAACATGTTTTTTGTGCTCTACCATTAGTGATGAATCGTCAGTAAATTCTTTGACTGATTGATGGCATGATAATAATTCTTTGAAATTAAAAATTTGAGGGGTTTGTATGGCTCTGAGCTTTCCTCTTGAAATCGTAGATTCAATAAAACTATTACTCACCAATGACATAGTGTCTTCAACTTCTATTGCTGGAACTACTCCTGTATATTGATCATTAATCATAGATTCAACCAAGTTATCTATCAGAACATCTGACACAAAAGGCCTACAAGCATCGTGTATAACTACAAAATCTGGGTTAACTTTTTGTAAGCTTTCAAGCCCTAGTTTAACTGAACTTTGCCTGTTTTCTCCTCCGTATACAGGGCTTAGTAATTTAGTGTCTGTAATTAGTGATATAGCTTTCTCATAGAAACTTTCATGGTCTCTATTAATTGCTATTCTTATGTAATCTATATATTGGTTAGCCAGAAATCTTTTAATTGTATGAAATAAAACAGATTTACCTGCCAGTTTTATATATTGCTTAGGAATCGTAGAATTGCATCTACTGCCTACTCCCGCTGCAACTATTAATGCTGCTATTTTGTATTTCTTAGCGCACATATTTCTTTTTGTAGAAGCTTTCCTCTCTATCCAAGATTCTTTCCGAAAAATAAAATTTCTGACATCATATAAAAGTTACTTCCCCTATTAACTAGCATAATTATAATAGCAAAAGAGATATTTAGAGAGCTCAAAATCTATCTTTGCCTGCGGATTAAACAACTAAATTTTAGTAAAAAACGATAGTATTACAAATCGTAAAATACTTTCAACATAGGAAAAATAAATTACATATTTTTCAGTAAATTAGCTATGCTAAACACATGCAAAAACGTCATATAACTATTTGTTTCATACTGCTTTTTATAATAGGGATGTTATTCCTGATGCGTCCTATGATTTTTCCATGTTTAATATCTATTATTATTGCATATTTGTTTAATCCGCTAGTAGTTAAGTTTGAAAAGTATAGAATACCGCGTTCATGTTCTGTAATTTTTATAATACTTATTTTATTAATAGCTTTTATACTAGTCATAACATTTGTTTTACCTATTATATATGTTCAAATTACTTCAATATTAAATTTCTTAGTGAGTAAAGTGCCTTCATTAAAGCTTAAAGTAATCCCCTCTGTATTAGAATTTCTTAATATAAAAATCGAGGATAGCTTATTTGATCACTTATCTAAAAATCTAGCAGAAAATTACAGCAACTATGTATCTTATTTCATGAATGCTCTTGATATTGCTAGTAACTTTATAATCCAAGTGTTAAGTTCAAGCTTTAACACGGTATCATTAATGGTGATTACTCCTGTAGTGTTTTTCTACATATTACGTGATTGGCCTTTAATTATAGAAAAAGCTAATAAATTAATCCCTATTCCTTACAGAGGAAAAATTGCAGATTATTTTTCCAAAGTGGATTTCATTATATCTAATTATCTAAAGGGGCAGGTAAATGTATGTATTGTCATGATGGTCTTTTACTCTGTGAGCCTGAGCATAATCGGATTGGAACACTCTATTGTTATTGGAATTTTATCAGGAATGTTAACGTTCATACCTTACGTAGGGCCATTATTATATACCATTATTGGGTTTTTGAGCGCTATCACTCAATTTAGTGGATGGTTTGAAAGTGCTGCCGTTTTGCTATTATTTGGTGTTGGACAATTAATAGATTCAAATATATTAGTTCCTTTATTAATAGGAAAAAAAGTTCATATACATCCAACTGTAATTATTCTGGGAATTACTATATGCGCTTCATATTTTGGATTTACAGGTATATTACTTTTTATTCCAATAATAGCAATGTTCAATGTATCAGTAGAATATGCAATCAATAAATATTTTAAAAGTGAGCTTTATAAAAACGGCTAACAGACCTTTTGCATAATCAATTTATGGTAAGAGGAGAAATGAGCCCAGAATACCTGACACATTTGAGGAGCGTAAGTAAATTTCTGCGCAAAAATTACTACCAGAAAGAGGTTACGTAAGAGGTTCAACGTGCAATTAAATTTATTTAACAACAATCAAGCTGATTATAGCCGGCAAAATTACATCATCTTAGATGAAAATAAGCACGTATATAATTCGGTAGTTAATGATTTATCTTGGAAATGTCTGATTCTTTTTGGACCTAAAAGCTCCGGTAAAACTCATCTTGCTCATATTTGGCAATCAATAAACGATGCAATCTTTATCAATGTGAATAACTTCGTAAGCGAGATTAGGTATAGCGATGCTTTTATTTTAGAAGACGTACAAAACATTAAAGATGAAGCAATGTTATTACATTGTTACAATTACATGAAAGAAAACGACAAGAGGCTGCTAATCACTTCTTCAATTTCACCAAAAAAGCTTAACTTCAAACTAAGAGATTTAAGTTCTCGAATATTATCAACTATCAGCGTAAAAATTTTGCCTGCAAGCGAGGAATTATTAAGAATTATGCTAATAAAACGATTTTCAGATAAACAGTTAAAAATTGATTTAAAAGTGATTAATTATATTTTAGCAAGAATAGAACGTTCTTTCTATAGCATTGATAAAATTATAGAAAAGATAGATAATGAATCTATAGGGTCAAATGTGACCGTTCCTTTTATTAGCACTTTATTAAAAAAAGATGCCATTTGATTTCTTCTTTTGTAAAGGTGTATATTAAAAATTTATTAACACCCATAACACTAACGTAATTGGAATCTCTATCTGTCCATGTTAGAATTATAATCAATGTTATGTTATAATAAATATAGATAGATACAGCTAAGAAGTATTCTATATTTATAGTAGAGCTCACTTTATAAGGTGTTTTTTATAGATTTAACGTTATAATTTAACTATGATAAGAGTAAGATTAAATTTAAGAAAAAGGTTAAAGCAAAAGTTTGTGATGTTCACTCTATTGATAAATGCTTTATTTGTCTCATATTTTCTCATAAGAAACACAGGGAACACTTCTAATCAAATTATAGCCAAAGAAATAAATATAGGAACTGATAATGAAAAATAAACAGTCGCAAAATAAAAAAGAAAATCTTTACATAACATATTACATAGATGCTTTAGCTTCAGAGAGGTTCGCTGCACAAAATACTCTGGAAAGTTATCGTTCGGATTTACACCAGTTTGAAGAATTTTTATTGGAAAGCGGCACTACCTTGGTTGGTGTAAACAAAACCAATATTAAAGATTATGTGAAATCTTTATGTACACAAAAAAAATATAAAAGTAGCTCTATATCAAGAAAAATATCCGCTATGAAAAATTTTTACAAGTGTCTATTTAATGACGGAATAATAGATTTTAATCCAGCGCCGGCTAATGATGCTGAATTAAAGAATCCAAAAGTTTCTCGTCCTTTGCCTAAGTATTTAAGTGTCGAAGAAATATTTTTGCTAATGGACACAGTGAGAAAATCAGCAAGCGAATCGAATAAAGAGATAAGCAGTAAAAGGCTATGTGCGATTTTAGATATCCTTTACTCTTCTGGAATGCGTGTTTCTGAACTAATTAGTATGAAATTATGTGAAGTGTCACATTTAATAAACAGTAATAACAAAGAATGCTATATAATAATAAAAGGGAAAAGTGGTAGAGAGAGGCAAATTCTTTTTAATGAACAAGCATTGCAGAGCCTTAGAAATTATTTATCAGTTCGTGATAATCTGATCTCTAAAGAAAAGGAATCCGATTGGCTATTCCCAGGTGATAAACCTAATAAACCAATTACAAGGCAGAGGCTCGGTCAATTAATGAAGGAGTTGGCAAGAAAATGCAATATTGATGAAAATAAGATCTCTCCACACGTGATTAGGCATTCTTTTGCTACCCATCTACTAAATAGCGGAGCAAATATTGTGTTGATACAGAAAGTTCTTGGCCATACTAACCTTTCTACAACACAAATATATACTCATATTGCTAACGAAAAGTTAAAGGACAAATTAGCTGATTCGCATCCTATTACTCAGATGATCAATAATTAAATTTATTGTTTTTAATTTGTAATAAAGTTAAATTTAAATAAATTTATGTGAGTTTGTGATTTCAAGTTTATTGTTTAATTTCTTTCTTATATTATGGGAGGTATTCTATACTTTCATTACTCTCCCTGTAATTTTCTTTTCTGAGTGTGTAATAACCATTTTCCTCGTCTGTTCGGTGAGAGTTGTATTATTCATGCTGCGTTTATTATGTGGCATTAAATATGAAGTGAGGGGAATGGAAAACATTCCTAAGCAACCTTTTATCATTGCATCTAAACACCAATCTCCATTTGAAACATTTATTTTTATACTACTATTTAGAAAAGCGGTTTTTATTTTAAAACGTGAATTGAAATGGATTCCATTCATTGGTTTGCATCTTATAGCGCTGAAAATGATTTTTATTAACCGTTCAGATGGTATCAGTTCTATACGCCATATAATCAAACTAGCAAAAATGCGTATAAAAGAAAATAGAAGCATAATAATATTTCCTGAAGGTACAAGAACAACTATAAACCAAAATATAAAATATCAACCAGGTATTGCTGCTTTATATAGCGTATTATCTGTTCCTGTGTTACCGGTTGCTTTAAACACTGGTTTGTTTTGGCCAAAAAGCATACTTTCTCTGAGAAAGAATCCCGGAAAGGCAGTAATAGAAATATTGCCCCCAATATATCCTGGGTTAAACAAAAATGAATTCTTGCAAAGTTTAGAAAAAATTATTGAAGAGAGAAGCAGTAGATTAACCATAGGAAAAACTGATATTGCAAATTAACAAAAAAACTTTATAATTAAAAGAAAAGTACAGTATTTTAGGTATTAATATATGGCAAATCATAAGAGTGCTAAAAAAATGATAAAGGTAATAGCAAAGCGCACTTTAATAAATAAGATGCGGAAAAGTAAAACTCGCACCTCTATTAGAAAATTGGTTGATATAATCAAGTCTGGCGACAAAGAAAATGTTGTTCTGGCATTTCGGAATGCTGAATCTAATTTACACAAGTGTGTGAATAAAGGTGTTATTCATAGGAATACTGCTGCGCGTAAAATAAGTCGCTTAAATGCAAAAGTAAAAGCATTGATGACCGCTTAATACGGTTAATGTAAAGTTAACTGTATTAATATATACTCCTCAGTTTGTATATTCTGTATAAAATTTAAGTAGCTTAAGTGATGGATAAAAAAGTGCTATTAGAACTAAGTAATGGATTAAAAATCGAGCTACCTGTATTAAGCGGAACAACAGGTCCTGATGTGTTAAATATCAAGGATTTATATAAGATGACAGGATTATTCACTTACGATCCAGGGTTTGTTTCTACAGCTTCATGCTCTTCTACAATTACATTCATTGATGGAGATGAAGGAGTTCTTAAATATAGGGGACATAATATAGCTGATTTGGCAGAGAATAATAATTTTACTGCTGTGATTTATTTATTGCTCTATGGTGAATTACCCAGTTCAGAGCAACACAAAAAATTTCTTCTCAAAATACAAGAATCATCCAAAGTATCAGAGCAAGTTACAAATGTAATTAAAGCATTTCCAAAAACTGCTCACCCTATGTCAATCTTAGTTGCATGTTTTGCAAGTTTGTCAGCATCTTATCATGAAAAGCATGGCAACAATGTCAATGGTGAAGACCTAGATTTTGGAATTTCTGCAATAGCGCAAGTTTCCACAATTATTGCAATGATTTATAGGCATATCAACAATCAGGAATTCATAAATGCTAACAATGAATTAAGTTACAGTGAAAATTTCTTAAAGATGATATTTGGCGATGCTGTTGATAATGATAAAAGCGCCCTTTTTGCAAAAGCTCTGGATAAAATATTTACTCTCCATGCTGATCATGAACAGAATGCTTCTACGGCGGCTGTCAGATTGGTGGGATCGGCTGGTTCTAATCTGTTTGCAAGCCTCTCTGCAGGAGTTGCTACACTTTGGGGACCAGCACATGGTGGAGCTAATGAGGCAGTTATAAATATGCTAAAAGAGATAGAGCAAAGTGGAGATATAGATAAATTCATCGAAAAAGCTAAAGATGATAAAGATCCATTTAAATTGATGGGATTTGGACATCGTGTTTATAAAAATTATGATCCGCGCGCGCGTATATTGAAAGGCGCTTGCCATGAGGTTCTAAGTAAACTAGAACAAAATAATGAACTGCTTAAAATTGCAAAAAAACTTGAAGAAATAGCTTTAAAGGATGAATATTTTATCGTGCGTAAGTTATATCCAAATGTTGATTTTTACTCAGGTATAATAATGAATGCTATTGATATCCCCTCAAATATGTTCACGCCTATTTTTGCACTTGCAAGAACCACTGGTTGGGTTACTCAGTGGTATGAAATGATAAATGATAAAGAAACTAAGATCTGTAGACCAAGGCAACTCTATTTTGGTAAATAAATTTATTTTCACTTCATTAGACTTCTTGCATAACCCAAACTAAGTAGAAAAAAGGTGTCATCCGAGTAGCTGACACTGGTTCCTTTACGACGGAAGTGTCCAGAGGTGTCATTCCAGTCTGGAATCCAGAAAAAAGGATGGTGTCATTCCGTATCCGTTCAGCCAATGGCGTCAACTTAAGAACTTTCATTAGCAAACTCTCCTAAAGACATGATGGCGTTTAGGCTTATCTACTTTATTGCGGCTGTCCCGGTCGGATTTTAACTTTAGCGCGTATACTTAAAAAGGGCTTGAAAGTTTTTTGGCGCAATAAGTACCTGATAGAGTTTCTGCCTCATTACACCAAATAAAACTGAAAAATTTAAACGATACTCAGTAATTTGATCTGGGTTCCAAGGCCCTTGTGCATCACACATATGAAGCGATAATATATTGCACATGACCAAGTTTGCCCAAAATTCTTGTAATACAGCCTCTCCAGAAAAATTCTCTAACTCTGCTCCTACTTTGAGTCGTTTATAGCACTCCTCTATGTGCCACCTTAACACATAAGCTTTGCTCCAAAGTCTCGGTCAAAAACTCTGTTTCTCAGTTGGCTAATGTCAGCACTATAACTCTTACTTTCTGTCCTTTCATTTTATTTTTTAGCTTTTCATTTTCTAATATAAAATCAAAATCTAATTCGCCAGCGTTCCCATAGCTTACTATAATTTCTTTTTTGCAAGCGAAAAATAAAATCTACTTCCAAATCATAATGCTGCTGAATGAATTTTACTGAAGACGATCATAGATAAATAATAATTTCTCTTGATTTAATAAACGCATTTGAGTGATAACTTCGGGTAATTGCTCTGCCGCCAACGTTTGTTCACCTATATTCCAAGCTGCAAGACGAGCACTACAAATTAGCGAAGTACACAAATCAACAAACAAATTGCCAATGGTGCCTGTTGTTCCATTTGGTTCAAACTCGGATACAATTTCCCCAGAGCTGGGTAATCTCATACCAGAACCATCTTCTGCAATAAGTCTATAGCCTCTCCAACTCAGGTTCATCCTGATAGGCTGTTTGGATGCTTAAATTCTTGAAAGCCTGTATGGCAAATCTTATACCTTGCTTTAGAAAAAGCTTGCTTTGAGGGTACATGTCAATGGCTCCATAAGTTCACATTCTATTCCCAAACTTTTTTTAACTAACTTTAAAATCATAGAAAATACTGTCGAAAAAGGAAGTTTTCTTGTTCGTGTAAAACTCAACACAATGGATTTTCTGAAAAGTTTTCGAGTATATTATATTTTTAATTTGTAGAATAAGGTTTTTTCCTTTTTGCATATTTCACCTAAAAAGGACACATTTTAGACTTCTTTGTTGAAATAAAACAGAAACAAAAGTGCTGTCCCTTGCACTCTTTGGATAATTTAATGATAAAAAATTTAGAGAGAAATTTTATACACTATCGCTGATATTTTTCCTTAAGTTGACGCCATTGCCTGAACGGATACAACTTAATTTTTAATCTGCAGGAGTCAAGTTGAGAATGTCCAATTTTCCACTTTCTTTATAGCATAACATACTTCAGCGCCTCTTGCTCTTCTTGAAGTCCAATGGGCTCACCACTTATGTGTAAATTAATCGTTAATGTTGTACACGTTCTTTTCTTTTTCTACTCTCTCTTGCTCTTCAATACAATATATAGCAAGCGGATTAGCTTTAAGTCTTTCGACTCCTATTTCTTCTCCTGTTCCATCGCAGTAACCATAAGTGCCTAATTTTATTTTTTCTAACGCCTCCTTAATTTTTTCTTTTCTATCTTTTCGACGCTTGATTAATTCCTCGTTTCCACTATCTTCATCAGAATAGTATGTATCAATACTATTATCTTCTAGTTCTTGTTTCTCTAACTCAGCGAGTATTGATTGTAACTTTAAGCTGAAGTATTCCAGTTGTTTTACGCTCATATATTCTTCATCTTCTGAAGGAGTGTAATCTTCTGGTGACTTTATTTTTGGTAACTTTTCCATAATTGCATTATCAAAAAAATAATAAAACCTATATAATTTATGAACAAAAAATTATACTACCTCAAAGTAAACACTATAATTTATAATAAACATTTAAAAGCCTAGTATGATCGACTCAGTAAAAAAATTAGTAATAGATGATAAGAACTTTACCTATATAGTATGTATTTTTATCATAATGTTAAGTTTATCTTCATTTACACTTAAAAACAACAATAAACAAGAAGTTATGTTAACATTAACATGGATATGTGCTACATTTGTTTTGCAGATTTCTACAAATAATTTGTTTACATCTGATTATCATGATGGAATATTAGAGCAAATCTTTGTACAGCCACTCTCTTCTAGGCTTATAGTTGCTTATAAAATTTTCGCTCACTGGTTATTATTTGGGTTACCGATTTCAGTAATTTCTTCCATATTCAGCTTTGCAATTCTAGGCAATAGTATTGAACACTCAATAGCAGTTGGAGTGTCTTTATTATTTAATACGCTGATAATCACTAATATTTCAGCTACTGGAAATGCATTGATGATTGGTCAAAACAACTTAGCATCAGGAGTATCGCAAATTCTTGTTTTGCCAATGATAATGCCAACCTTTGTGTATTTTAAAATGCTAACTCAATTTGAAAATTTATCCTTGAATATTTATACACTACTAATCACCATCTTAGTTTTTGTTATTTTGATTGTTAACAGCACTGTAACTACTCACATGGCACTAAAATTTGCTGTGGAACAGGATTGAAAAATCTTACTGTTATTCAGTAGACTTCTTGCATAACCTAGAAAAAAGGCAAATAGTTATTATAGATTTAGGTTTATCGACAATTTGAAAAACCTTCATTTCAGCATCCTTCCCTGTCATCCAAGTAGCCCTTCGTTGTCATCCCAGTGTCAAAAACTGGGATAACAGCTAACCTGACAACCGTCATCCCGCTACTTGTTAGCGGCTAAGAGATACCGTGACGGTATGACGGTTCGCGGTGGCATGACGATAAGCCTCATCATCCCGCTACGTGTTAGCGCCGCGGCGGTATGACGATTCGCAGCGGCATGACGAGAAAGGGGCTACTTGGATGATACCTTTTTTCTACTTAGTTTGGGTTATGCAAGAAGTCTATTCCTTCATAAGGAGAAGTAGTTAAAGGAATTTACTCTATTTCTCCCTCTTTTTTTATTATTTTTAATCTATAGTTAACGTAAAAGAGATATGCAAAAACTCTATTGATCCATAGTCTGCAAATTATTAATAACACTTACTTTAAAGAACCTCACTTTACGCTGATCTTTGAGCGCTCTTCTGTGGTATTTTGTAAGAGTATAACTTGTGAAATCGTCTTCCCTATAGATTAAAGAGTTACACTGCTTTATATGTGATGCTATCCACTCTGCATAGTCCTGATGATCGGTTGCAATGAATATTTCCCCTGTTATAAGTATTTTTTTTGCTAATAAATTTAAAAATTCCGTATTAATTAATCGTCTTTTATTGTGACTTCTTTTTGGCCATGGATCTGGAAAGAGAATAAAGAATCTTTCAACACTGTTATCAGGAAAATTTGCAATCAATTCTCTTGCATCTTCTGTCCACATTAAAATATTTTTTATGTTCTGTATTTCTATGTTTGTCAGCAAGCGAGAAACCCCCTTTAAGTAGGGCTCACATCCTATAAATAATAGATCAGGTTCATTGAGCACCTGGTAAAGCATATTTTCACCGTTGCCAAAGCCTATTTCTACCCATATTCTTTTTTGTGAATTTACAATTTTCTCTATAGATTCCTTGCTGTTTTGAATAGAATATTTTTCCAATATTTCATCAACATCAGGTTTTAGCCTGGACCTTCTGGAGAACGATCTAATCCACTTGCTATTCTTAAATAGCATATTCTTGATACATATATAATTTTCTCACTATATTTTATATAGCTTAAACAATTCTCGAAATGAGTTAATGAAAAATTACTTGTCAATAATTGTTAATATTATATAATATATGAGTTCTAATAAAGTTTAAGTTAAAGGTATGAATAATAATAATCCAGTCGTAAATCTACCGGTTACTATCAGAAAGCTATCATCAAACAAATTTATAGAAGAGATATGTCAAGGCCAATTTGAGGATCAAGATAATACCTTGTTTGAAGATTCTTTTGTTAACAAAATTAAAGAAGGAGATGTGGTAGAAGGTGTAATTACAAGAATAAACCCTAACGACGTTGTGGTTGATATTGGTTTAAAATCTGACGGGAGAATTCTGATCAAGGAACTCGGTTGTAATGATGAGGTCATTATTGGCTCGAAAATCAGAGTTTATGTGGAAAGAATTGAAGATTATCATGGTAATGTTGTTCTTAGTCGTGAAAAAGCAATTAGGGACGAAAAATGGAATAAGTTGGAAGAAGATACAGTTACAAGGGCTGAAGTAAGCGGAGTTATTAAACGCTCAATTAAATGTGGCTTTATTGTTGATCTTGGTGACGGAATAAGCGCTTTTTTACCGCTGAGTCATGTGGATTTGAAGCAAGTAAAAGATGCGAAGCACCTTATTGAAACTGAACAAAAGTTCATCGTGCTTAAAATGGATAAGAAGCAGGGCAATATTGTAGTATCAAGAAAGCTGGTGTTAGAAAAATTGCACGCTGGTGAAAAAATTAAATTTTTAGAATCTTTAAATGAAGGCGATATAATAGAAGGGAAAATAAAAAGTATCACTCATTACGGTGTATTTGTCGGTATTCATGAATCAGATGTAGTGGGAGTTATAGATGGATTGTTACATATTACAGATATCTCTTGGAGTAGGGTAAGTCATCCGTCTGCAGTTTTTACTTGTGGTCAGACTATAAAAGTTAAAATTATAAAAATAGATAAGGAAAATGCTAAAATTTCCTTGGGTGTGAAGCAGCTAGAAGATAGCCCTTGGCAAGATGCAGAGTCAAAATATCCAGTTGATAGTGTGAATAAGGGTTATGTAACAAGCATAGAAGATTATGGATTATTTGTTGAGCTTAGACCTGGAATTGAAGGTTTAGTGCACTCGTCAGAAATAACTTGGGTTAAGAGTAATTTACCAGTTAGTAGTCTCGTAACAAGGGGACAAGAAGTATATGTAAAAATTCTCAGTATTGACATTGCTAAGAGTAGGATGAGTTTAAGCATGAAAAGGTGTGTAGACAACCCTTGGCAAGTATTTATCAATAAATATCCTCCTGGTTCTATTGTTTCTGGTGAAGTGAAGAATAATACCGGCTCATATGTATCTGTTGCTTTCGGTGATTCTGAAATAGATGAGAACGTAGAAGGGACAATATATGTGAAAGATTTTAGTTGGTCTAAAAATGGTTCAGATGAGATAAAGAAGTATAATGTAGGTGATAAAATAGAAGCAAAAGTAATAAGGGCTAACGTGAATCGGGCAAGAACTTATCTTGGAATAAAACAAATAGAGTATGATCCTCTTGAAGAACTGATAAAGAAAGTTAAGGTAGGTGATAAAATACAGGTTATTGTAGGTAAGAGAGAAGATAATGGACTAGTCGTTGAAGTTGAGAACGATGTAACCCTTCTAATAGATCAAGAGCATTTACCAGAGAATAAAAAATTCTCTATATCAGAAAAAATAGAAGTTGAAGTATTGGGTGTTGAAGAATATAACATAGCATTATCTGCTAAGTGATAAGGTTTACTTATTTTGGCTTCATATAAATGGCAACAAAGTCTGATATAATAGCGAGGGTAGCAAAAAGACATCCTTTTTTAGATAAGATTGTTATAGCAGCTATAGTTGATAGATTTTTTGGGATACTTTCAAGCACATTGAAACATCATAATAGAGTTGAAATTAGGGGGTTTGGTTCTTTTTCAGTTAGAAGTTATAACTTGAAAGAAACAAGCCATTTAATGTTACAGAAGTTTACAAAGAATCAATACTTTAAAACATATTTTCGTAGCAGTAAAAAATTATCTGATTTGATAAATGAATAAAAATTTATACCATAAATAAGATGAAAGTAGGGGTTTGAGTTTATACTGTACGATAGAAATTTTTAGCACCATATGCAAGTAGTAGAAATAGTTATACGTAATAACACATATAAAATATCTTGCGAAAGTGGGAAGGGGAATCATTTATTACGCCTTGCTAATAGTTTTGACAAGTTAGTTAGTTCTGTATCTCAAAAAACTGGAGGTAAGGGTTCGGATGCATTAAATTTCTTACTTGCAGCACTAATTCTTGAGGATAAAATTTTAGAATTAACAAAGCGATTAGATGAAGTAAATCAAGAGCGCGAAAAGTATAGAAACGAGAAAAGAATAGAATATACTGAGGTACTAGATAAGGTAAATAAGATTATCACTAATCTTGAGTGCATAAAGGATTAGCTTCAATAAAGCAAGCAATTAAATTGACTATCTGACTATTCAAGCCAGGAGGGAGGTTTGTCTTACGAGTTATGTAACAATATAATTCGTAATCATCAAGATCAACTATTTTTTCGTATTCGATTAGTTCGCTTAAGGAAAATTTATCAAGATATTTCAATGCGAAATGCCCTAAAAGTATATCGGTTTCTTTGCAACCCCTATGCCAGCTTCTATATATTAATTTTCTTCTGAGTAGTGAGGTATCTGTCATTACAATTAAACTTTTTTTAATTTAAAAGTTAAACTAAATACTTGTCAAGCGAGGCGCATTTTAATATACTTAACATTTTGTTAAGATCTAAATATACAGGTGGAATTAATTTCTAATCTTATCCATCAATTTAGCGATGGAATATATTATTTTTTATCATTTTCTTTAATAATTTCTGTCATAGTATTCGTGCATGAATATGGGCATTATGTTGTTGCCAAAGCATGCAAAGTTAAAGTTGAATCTTTTTCCATAGGTTTTGGTCCTGAAATTTTTGGTTTTAACGATAAGTCTGGAACTAGATGGAAATTAAGCGCTGTTCCATTGGGTGGTTATGTTAAAATGCTAGGAGATACTAATGCAGCGAGTGTCCCAGCTGATCAACAAGAATTAACGGAAGAAGAAAAATTGTATTCATTTCATACAAAACCGCGTCATAAAAAAGCAGCAGTAGTTTTTGCAGGGCCTTTTGCAAACATGGTATTTGCTGTTATAGCTTTTACAATATTCTTTAGCATAGCAGGTTATTATCGCACTCCACCGGTGATTGAAAATGTAATCGAAGGTAGTGCAGCTAAGCAAGCTGGTTTGTTGCCAGGTGACACTATTACACAAATCAATGAGCATAAAATAAAATACTTTGAAGATATTTCACGTGTGATAATGTCGAATCCTAAAACAAGAATGGAGATTGAGTATAGCAGAAATAATGAGAAGCACAGGACCAGTTTAACTCCATTAATAATCAAGGACAAAGACGTTTTTGGCAACACAATAGAAAGAGAAACTATAGGGATTATTTCAGTCAATACATTAAAGCAGTCGTCTTTTCTTGGGGCTGTGAGCTTATCAGTAAGTGAAACTTACCACACTATGTGCTTAACGATCAAAGCTCTCTTTCACATTATTGTTGGTAAAAGGAGTATCAATGAAATAGGTGGACCAATAAAAATCGCAAAATATTCAGGACAATCAGCTAAAAAGGGATTTATTATGGTTCTATATTTTATGGCAATCATTGCAGCTAATTTAGCTGCAATTAACTTGCTGCCAATACCACTGCTAGATGGTGGGCATTTATTTCATTATATCATAGAAGCGGTTATACGTAGGGATTTAAGCTTGAAATGTCAAAAATATGCAGCTATTTTTGGTGCTTTAGTGTTGTTTTTGCTTATGGCAACTGGAATGTCAAATGATATTAGGGATCTTTTTTGAAATAAAATATGAAAAAGCTATTTTATATACTGGTAGTGGTTTTTATTTCTTTTCCTGCCCTGCTTGTTGCTTTAGGAACTGCGGAAAAAGTGCAGGTGAAAGATGTCAAATGTATTGGTAATGAGAGGGTAAGCAACCAGACAATAGGGTTCTATATAAAACTAAAATCTGGTGATTATATAAACGACGATGATATAGACTCAATTATAAAAGATCTATATAAAACAAAGTTATTTGCTAGTGTTAATGCTTACATAGATGATAAAAAAAATTTGGTAATAAAAATTCAAGAAAATCCACTAATTAACAAGATAATATTAAAGGGTAATAAGTTATTTAATAGCAAAGAGTTACTAAATAATGTGATTCAGTCAAAATCGCTAACTATTTTCACTGAAACAAAATTGCAAAACGATTTAATGAATTTAATCACTACTTATAGAAATAACGGTAAGGTTGGCGTTAAAATTGAATATGAGTTGGAGAAGCTCGATAGTAATAGGGTCAATCTAATTTTCAAAATAAAAGAAGGCAAAACCTCTAAAATTAAGGATATAAGATTTATAGGCAATAAAAACTTTTCTGAAAATGAGCTAGAGCAAGTTATTAAAAGACATAGTAATGACATATTTAGTAAGTTATTTAGAGCCATTTTTAAAGGCGAAAATCATTATTCACCGCAATATCTATTGATTAACACAGAATTGCTCGATCGTTTTTATTCGTCTAAGGGATATATTCAAAATAATATTCAACCAATTGTTGAGGTTGATAATAACAATCAAACAGAGTTAACTTTTTTGATTGACGAAGGACAGCAGTATTTGTTTGGAAATAATGAGGTTAATATTGAAACTGAAATTCAGGATTTGAGCCTAAAAGAAGAAATATTGGATTTTATAACAGAGGAAAACGATAAGATATTTAATAGAGTTAAAATTAATAATACAGTAGAAAAAATAAACAAATATTTAAATGAAAAAGGATATATATTTGCAAAAGTTAATCCAGAGTATGCACAACGTGACAACGTTGTAGATGTAACCTACAGAGTGCTGCCGGGTAAAAAGATTTATATAAATCAAATTACAATTGATGGTAACGATCGCACTTTAGATAAAGTGATCAGAAGTAAGCTAAGTGTAGCAGAAGGTGATGCGTACAATATATCTGAGATTCAAAAGTCACGTAAAAAACTAATGAGTAGTGATTTTTTTGAAACAGTGAAAGTAAATAGTTACGCAGTTAATGACAATACAGTAAATCTTGACTTAAATGTTAAAGAAAAAAACACTACTTCGTTGTATTTGGGAGGCGGTGTGTCTCTTCCTGGTGGAGCATTGATTAAAATTGACCTCAAAGACCGTAATTTATTTGGTACTGGAAAAGAGCTCTCTTTTGCTCTTGAAAAAAGTCAATACGTATTTTCTACTGATTTAGAGTTTGTTGAAAATAATTTTAATGATTCTGATACGTCACTAGGTGTAGACGTATTTTACGAAAAACAAGATAAGCCAAACACTACTTTTGATAGTTGCGATATGGGATTTTTTACAAAGTTATCATATAAAGTCACAGAGAACTTAACTAATTCCCTTCGCTATTCTTATAAGTATAATCATATACACATGGATAATAAGGGTGGACAAGACACCGATATCTCTGAAATAATACTGGACCGAAAAGGTGAACATCAGATTTCATCAGTGGGATACACGTTGGCACATAATAAACTGGATAACCTCTATACTCCAAAAGAAGGGTATTTACTGCGCTTAAGTCAGGATATTTCAGGATTGGGAGGAAACGTGAATTTCCTAAAATCTGAATTCTTATCTTTTTATACGCACCCTATATTAAGCAAAATTGACGATGATATAACTCTACGCTTTAAGATGGCGGCAGGTCATATTTTTTCTTATACTGATGAAAATCTAAACATTGGCCAGCACTTTTTTAAAGGGGGTAATGAGATTAGAGGGTTTGACCTTTCCGGTATTGGACCAAGAGCAGAAGACAAAAATAAAAGCTCATTAGGAGGCAAAACTTATTTTAATCTAACACAGCAAGTGGATTTTCCTCTACCAAAACTATATGACTATGCTGGTATCAAAGGCTCACTATTTGTTGACTATGCGACACTTTTTGGCTTAGATGATAAAAATAAGAAGTATGAAGGGAAATACTATGATAGCAAGCTTGTGAGAGTGTCACCAGGTTTTGGCTTTTCAATGCTTTCTCCTTTTGGTAGACTTAGATTGGATTTCGGGTTTCCTTTAGTAAAGGAATCTTATGATATAATACCATCACCAAATGTTAAATTTTCTATTGAAGCGGGGATTTGAATGAAATATATACAGTTATTTATATCAGTTATTGCCTTAATTATTTCCTTATTTGTGGGGTATAAGTTTGTAGGATATCAACCTCAGAACACAAAGGCTGCCATTATTGATAGTGATAAAGTTATCAATGAATCTCTTGCTCTGCAAAACATACAACAACAAATAAAGGAGCAGAATTCTAGATTACAACAAGAATTTGAAAGTGAGTTAGAAAAACTTAAGCCATCAAAAGAAGAATTTGAACTTTTGTCAGAAGAAGCAAAAAAAGAAAAGACAGAACAGTTTAATAAGCACACTGTAAATACTAGAGATAATTACGCTAAAAAAATGTTACATTTAGAAGAAAGCTATAGAGACGCAGTAGAGAGTGTTTTTAACAAGATAAAAGAAGTCGCTAAAAAAACGGCAGAAAAAAACAACATAGATTTGGTACTATTTATTTCAAAAAAGAACCAAGTTTTATACTCCATGGATGAAGTTGATTTATCAGATGTGGTATTAAACAATATAAACAAGAAAATACCTGAATTTGCTTTGAAAGGCATTGAGTAGGCTTATGCAATTTAATATCAGTGATATTATAAAAATATTACCACATTCTTATCCGTTTCTCTTAGTAGATAGAGTTATAGAGTGTGATCCTGGTAAAAGTATAAAAGCAATCAAAAATGTGACTTTCAATGAGCCATTTTTTATTGGCCACTTCCCTGGTCATCCGATAATGCCAGGAGTCTTGATAATTGAATCTCTAGCTCAGGCATCTGCTATATGTGTTCTAGGTAAAGAAACAATAGAAAATAAAGTTGTTTACTTGAGATCCATTGAAAATGCAAAATTCAGAAAGCCAGTTACTCCAGGGGACACATTGATTCTTCAAGCTAACATTCAAAGTGTGTGTTTAGGTGTACACAAATTTAGGTGTATTGCATCTGTTAGCGAAGAAAAAGTTGCAGAAGCAACAATCTCAGCAGTATTGCAAAATAAATAAAATCTTCATCTGTAAGAAACAGCATGTACACTGTATAGTATAGCAATGAAGCTGAATTTCAAAATCTCATTTTCGAATCTATATACTCGCAATGGATTAATAAAATTAGATGAGACATTTTTGAATTATATCAAATCATGTGATGAGAGCTTGTTTTGTTCATTAATTGAAGCAAGAGAAAAAGCAGCTTCTTCTTCGATGTCATCCCAGTGTCACCTCCCATCATCCCAGTGTCACCCCCCGTCATCCCAGTGCTTGACACTGGGATCTAGAAAACAAGAAGGACGGTCAGCTACTTGGATGACAGATAGTCAGTTAATAGTAGACCTCTCATATTTACTTGATGAATTTATTGCAAAACTTTTCAATGTTGAAAAAGAAATAGAGGAGCTAAAGAAAAAGCACAACGACTTTGCTGTAATATATAAATGCAAAAGGTTATTTGTCCAACGCTATGCATTGAAGAAATACACTAATGTGGCGAATATAGATATTACTAACAAACTAAGTCATTTTCTCACTTTGCCAACAACAGAAAAAAATTTTGCTGAGCAGGTGATGCATTGGTTTGAAGATAAAGAAAATCACAAAGAAGAAATAGAACTTGCAGCACAATATGCAGTGTGGAGAGTAAAAAATAAACAGAGTATATTATTCAGTATTCATAAAAAAATCGACCACGAAAACCTCATACCATTTTCTAAAAAAGAAGTGGACAAAGTTGAAGTGCTGTATTCAAATGAAGTAAAAAGACGATACGGTTTTGATCTAACAAGCAAAAAGGTGAGTTTGAATAAAGCACTAGATAATGCTCACTACTGCATATTTTGTCATAAGCAAAGTAAGGACAGCTGCTCAAAGGGGCTAATTAATAACGACAATACTTTTAAACAATCTCCACTAAAAGTTGAACTGCACGGCTGCCCACTAGAGCAGAAAATATCAGAAATGAATCTGGTGAAAAGCGAAGGGTACAGCATAGCAAGTCTTGCAATTGTGATGATAGATAACCCATTATGCGCAGCCACTGGGCACAGAATATGCAATGACTGCATGAATTCGTGCATATATCAAAAACAAGAACCCGTAAATGTGCCAGCAATTGAAACAAGGATTCTGGATGATGTGCTCAGTTTACCGTACGGATTTGAAATATATTCTCTGCTCAGCCGTTGGAATCCTTTAAATTTTCAGCGTTCATTGCCAAGAGGAAACACTGGAAAAAACGTTCTAGTTGTAGGCCTTGGTCCTGCTGGTTTTAATTTAGCTCATCATTTGTTGAATGATGGGCATAACGTTATTGCCATTGATGGACTAAAAATTGAGCCTTTGATCGATAATTTCCAGCTAATTAAAGATTTCAAACACGAAAAATTGAGTGAACGCATGGCAGGAGGGTTTGGTGGGGTGGCAGAATATGGTATTACTTCTCGGTGGGATAAGAATTACTTAAAGATTATTAGATTACTGCTGGAAAGACGTGAGAATTTCGTACTTTATGGAGGCATTCGTTTTGGTGGCACGATTAATGCTGATGACGCGTTCAACTTGGGTTTTGATCACATCGCCCTAGCACTTGGCTCTGGTAAGCCACGAATGATCAAAATAAAAAACATACTAGCTCGTGGAGTACGCATGGCATCTGATTTTCTGATGTCGTTACAACTGACTGGCGCTCTTAAATTCGATTCTATAGCAAATCTGCAAGTTCGTATGCCGATAGTTGTCATAGGTGCGGGGCTTACTGCGATTGACACTGCCACTGAAGCTTTAGCGTATTATCCAATTCAAGTAGAAAAATTTCTTCTTCGTTATGAGATATTAGTTGATAAGTATGGAAAGGACTGTGTTGAAAAAGATTGGACAGAAGAAGAGCGCGAAATTGCGAATGAGTTTATATCGCACGCACAATTGATC
Organism: Wolbachia endosymbiont (group A) of Udea olivalis; assembly: GCF_964028365.1. Classification (NCBI taxonomy): domain Bacteria; kingdom Pseudomonadati; phylum Pseudomonadota; class Alphaproteobacteria; order Rickettsiales; family Anaplasmataceae; genus Wolbachia; species Wolbachia endosymbiont (group A) of Udea olivalis. Next base: position 52,462 of record NZ_OZ034773.1, on the reverse strand, counting down.
CGAGAAAAGCAAAAGTTAGCAAAAAAAGAGAATAGAGAAATAAAAATATTAGAGTTAATGCAGAGCCTCGGGGGAGTGAAAGTTATATATAGAAAAGAGCTAAAAGATTCACCAAGTTATCGATTAAATAGCGAAGAGGTGCAAAACGCATTATCAGAAGGGATTTACTTTATTGAAAACTTAGAGCCAGTTGAAGTTGTGACGGATAAATATAACCATGCTGAATTAATAAAACTGATAGACACAAAATCCGGCGAAATCAAACGTATAAAAGCACGTTCTATTTTTATAGCAGCAGGTACTGAGCCAAATACAGTTATTGCAACAGAAGATAAAAAGCATTTTAAATTAAGTAATGGGTATTTTACTCAATTGAATTCATTGGGAAAAGAAATAGATCCAATATTTTCTCCAAAAATGCAAAATAAAGATAGAATATTAGTGTATAAGCAAGGCAATAAAACAACCAGCTTTTTTGGTGATCTTCATCCTTCGTATAGCGGCAGCGTTGTGAAAGCTATGGCAAGTGCTAAGAACGGCTACCCTATTATTTCCCAGCTTTTGAATAGAGTTAATAGCTTCGTTTCTGTCATTCCAGTGTGTGATGTTGTGGGCCAGAAAAAAAATGCGTGGCCAAGTGTTGAAGACCTGGCTAATAAAGAATTATTTAATAGAATCAAAGAGCAATTCACTGCAAAGGTTATAAAAGTTCAATATTTAACAGACAAAGTTGTGGAAATAGTGATCAAAGCACCACTTGCGGCAAAGAATTTTAAGCCTGGGCAATTCTTTAGATTGCAAAATTTTGAAACCAATGGCAGAAAAGCCAATAATACAAACCTTGCTATGGAAGGTATAGCCGTAACCGGCACTGAAGTAGACAAAAAAAAAGGAATTATTTCCACTATTGTGCTGGAAATCGGCGGCTCCACTAATTTATGCAGACACTTAAGAGAAGGCGAGCAAATAATTCTTATGGGCCCAACTGGCAGACCTACTGAGGTTTACTAAGTCTCAATATTAAAGTGATGTCAAATTTTATTTCAAAAAGTAAATAATTTACTAACGCTCGTGCACAAATTAAAAATAAATTATGCACGAGTGTAGCGTTATGAATTAGGAGTGCTATATTAAAGCTTACCTCACTATTAAAGCTATCGGTCAGATTAGATTAAAAACCTAATCTGACCGGTTTCTCTATAACCCTCTAAACTCTGATATAATTATATGATAATTAGTTTAATTAGTGGTTAATATGCAAATTGATTTTATTCATATATTGAGATAGCATAAACCATATTGGTTTTAATTATTGTGCAACTTTATAAATCGTCACTGTTACTTCTACTGACTGTATTAATAGTTATAGTCCTAAAATTACCTGAAAATTTGAGCATTGCAGTAAATTGGTCTCTCCCAATTCTAGATTTTGATTTATCTTTTCGTACCATACTAATATCTTTTTTATCAGTTGCATTTTTAGCTGTTCTACCAGCACAAAATTTGACTTTTTCAGAGATGCTATCTTTTGCTGCTTACACTATTAGTTCACTTTATGCAGTTTTATCTGAACATATGATATTGGTTATAATATTCTGTGAATTAATGACCATCAGTGCATTTTTTATTATCGCAGCTAGCTGTAGAGATAGTGGACCTGCAATAAGGTACGCTTGTGTACACTTTTTCGTTGGAGTTATATTAATAGCAGGATTGGCACTTCAAAGCACTAACCTGATAATTTTGGGTTTATTGATAAACTGCGCTTGTTTTCCTTTTTCATTTTGGGTTGTTGATGCATATCCTGCTGCATCGCTACATGGCACCACATATCTCTCTTTATTTACCACTAAAGTCTCTTTTTTAGTGATGCTTTTACACACTTATAACCTATGGCAAGATTGTACTGAAATATTAGCGCTTGTAGGCACCATCACTGCAATTTACAGCATTATATTTGCTTCTCTCGAGCAAAATATTCGTAGATTTTTATGCTATAACGTTGTAGGACAAATGGGCTTGCTGATTATTGCAGGAGGTTTACTCAGCCCTTCGGAAAAGGCAATACCAATTTTGATACTGCATATAATCTTCTCTCTTGTTTATCAATCATTATTGTTTGTAGTCAGCAATTCGATTATTTCACGAACAAAAACAATTAGTTTTAATGGAGTAGGCAAACTGATGTCAGTGGAAGGCATGTGTGCTATAATCGCAATACTTACAATGGCTGCATTTCCTGGAACCGCTGGATTTATTAGCAAATCATACATTACAGCCGAGATTGAAGCAAGTGGTGCTAATTTAGAAGTGTATAAAAACTTATACAAGATTCTAAATTTACTGCTTTATTTAAGCGTGGGGCTCAAGTTTCTTTACTACATATTTATTGCAAAAAGTAAGTCAAAACCTTTAGCAGAGAGGGGAGGCAAAATGACTATGATTATTTTAGCATTTATATGCGTAATTGCTGGCAACCCTTACTTACCTATTTACAATAAACCTTCGATTTTCGATTTTGTGTACAACACAAAAAATATTTTGTCGCAATTTAATTTGTTATTATGTACCACTTTATTGTTCATTCTTTTACGCAAGTTATTTTACCCGAGAATAAATTTTAAAATGGATGTTGATTGGATTTTTAGAGCTTTCATACCCTATATTATCTTGCTGTTCAATCAATTGGTCTTTAAAGTGAGAGAAATGTCTGCCAACGTACTGCAAAACTTGACTAATTCACTTACTAGTTTATACTTTGATAATATTACTAAACTTAAGGAAGTGCTGGGTTATAACTCAGTGAGTTTTGTTTCAGCTTCTTCTCTCTTTTTAATGAGTATTCTACTAATGCTATTATGTTTAAGTCGTTAACCGAAAGTTTAAATTCTGTATTTAGTAAACTAAGAGGAAAGTCGATCATTTCTGAAGATGATTTTAATCTTGCCATGCGTGAAATACGCATAGCCTTAATTGAAGCTGACGTTTCACTTGAAGTTGCAAAAAAATTCATCAATGACATTAAAGATAAAGTGATTGGGGAAAAAGTCATAAAAAGTGTTTCTCCAGCACAAATGATAATTAAAATTGTGCAGGATAATTTAGTTGCAGTTCTCGGATCAGAGAAAAGTGACTTAAATCTAGCAGTTAAACCCCCTGCTGTGATTATGATGGTGGGCTTACAAGGTGCAGGTAAAACAACCACCTCAGGAAAGCTTGCTTTAAAGCTAAAAAAGCAAAAGAAAAAAGTGATGCTTGCCTCTTTAGACATTTATAGGCCGGCTGCCCAAAAACAACTTGAAGTGCTAGGTAAACAAATAGATGTGCAAACTTTACCTGTAGTAATAGACGAGAAGCCCATTACAATTACAAAAAGGGCACTAGCAACAGCAAAGAACGATAATTGTGATGTATTAATACTAGATACCGCAGGCAGGCTTCATATTGACAATAATATGATGAATGAGTTGAAAGCCGTAAAGGAAATAGCTTCACCTGCAGAAGTTATTTTAGTAGCCGACGCAATGATAGGCCAGGATGCGGTCAACATTGCCAAATCATTCAATGAGGTAATAGGTGTAACCGGCATTATTCTTACCCGTGTTGATGGTGATGCACGTGGTGGTGCTGCTCTTTCTATGAAAATGATCGCCGATTGTCCAATTAAATTTATTGCTTGTGGTGAAAAATTAAGTGACCTCGATGATTTTTATCCAGATAGAATTGCAAAAAGAATACTTAGCATGGGTGATGTTGTCTCATTGGTTGAAAAAGCTGCTGAGATTGTTGGTCAGGAAGAAATTGATAAGTTACAAAAGAAAGTGAAAAAAGGTAAATTCGACCTAAACGACCTACTGGGAATGTTAAAAACTCTGAGTAAAATGGATGGCATTAGCAACATAATGAAATTCATTCCTAGTTCATTTACAAAAAAGCTAAGTAGCAGTGTGCCAGATGACAATAAAGTGAAAAAATATATAGCCATCATAAACTCAATGACTGAAAAAGAAAGGCAAAATCCAGATATTTTAAATGGCAAAAGAAGACTTAGAATTTCTAAGGGGTCCGGAACAACTGTAACTGACATTAATCTTCTAATTAAGCAGTATAATCAAATGAGCTCTATGGTAAATAAGTTCAGTAAAGTTGACCATAGTAAACTCAAAGAATCTGATTTGATGGATATGCTAAGCAGAAAGTAAGTCAGCAGGTAGTGGAATGAGACAAATCATCAGTAAACCTTTAGCTATATCAAAAGCGGCTTAGGTCTCGCAAAAAAATTTACAGCTTCTTGCTAGCCAAGAAATTTATTATTAATTTTAAGAAATACTATAGCTGACCCAAGCAACACGTCATACCGCGATTCATTTCATAACTGTACGAACATTGTAGTGTGGGCCACCAGTGGGGTGTCATCCGAGTAGCTTGACTACTTGGATCCAGAAAAAAGAATGGTGTCATGAAAGTAGCCTCCTTCTCCTGTCATCCCAGCGCCCAGAGGTGTCATCCTTTTTTTTGGATTCCAGACTGGAATGACAGCAGTCCTACGTCATGCCACCGCGAACCGTCATACCGCGATTCATTCGCGGTATCTCTAGATCCCGCTAACAAGTAGCGGGATGACGAGGTCAGGGTGTCATGAAAGTAGCTGACACTGGTTTCCATCCAAGACAGCAGTAGCCCCTTCGGTGTCATTCCAGTGCCCAGACACTGGGATCCAGGAAAGTTTGCTTGTGGGCAAGCAAACTAGCACAGAAAGTGGTTACAACATTTTCGATGAGATTGCAGAAAGGCTGGATTCCAGTGCCAAGCACTGGAATGACAGCAGTCCTACGTCATACCGCGATTCATTCGCGGTATCTCTAGATCCCGCTAACAAGCAGCGGGATGACGAGCTTATCGTCACGCCGCCACGAACCGTCATACCGCCGCGGCGCTAACAAGAGATCCCGCTAACAAGCAGCGGGATGACGGTTGTCGTTTAGCTACAAACATTAAGAAATTTACCAAATGAAAAAAAAGGCAAAAGAAGCCCCGTAGTGCGAGTTTTGACTCTCTATTACTGTAAGTGGCGCTGTAATAATGTGCTAACGCTTAAAATAAGCGCGATTTGGCTGAATGTAGAAAAATTTTAAAAGACATGCAGCCGCTATAATTTTATGTAATCCGCCAAAAAATACCCTGAGTTTTTACTGAATTTTGTCATTGAGCCTGCAGGTCAAAAACAAGTTTTGAGTCATAAATACCCTTAACACTATAATAAGGGGGCTGGCGGAGTTTGTCAAGCAAGTTTTTTCGTTTCTATTGTAATGACAGTTATGGCCTGTGCAAGAAATCTATTGATTTACAGCAGGTTCTTTGTTACAGTTCGTAGTTATGCAAAGAAACTTAAAGCCTCATGAGTTTATTTACAGCCAGTGGTTTACATAATTTGGAGCTGTATAGCTGAGTATTGTATATGATAATATTAATAACAAACGATGATGGTTTTGGAAGTGAAGGAATAAAATTACTCAAAGAGATTGCACGGAATTTTGCGTCAGAAATATGGATAGTGGCACCAGATACTGATAGAAGCGGGGCTGCAAGATCTCTTGATTATCCAGTGAAACAATCTATTGGAATAAACCAACATAGTGAAAGGGAATTTAGTGTGTCTGGTACTCCTGCAGATTGTGTCATTATTGCGCTAAATAAAGTTATGAATAAAAAACCAGACTTAATATTGTCCGGAGTAAATATTGGATCAAATGTTGGGGACGATATTTGTTATTCAGGAACAATTGGTGCTGTAATGGAAGGTGCTGCAAGGTCTATACCTTCTATTGCACTGAGCCAAGTTTATCATGATAAAATAGACTGGCACAATACAAAGGTTTTTGCACCAAAGGTTATTGCCAAGCTAGTTAAGGTTGGTTGGCCTAAAAACATAGTGATGAGTGTAAATTTTCCTGCTACGGAAAAAGTAAAAGGAGTAGAATTTGCTGAACAAGGTGAATATAACATTGATGGGGATTTAATTTTTACTGAAAATTCGAATGGCTCTTTTAGCTTAAATTGGTCTCGAGAGCACTCAGGCAGTGGTAGTATAAATAAAATAAAAGAAGGATTTATTACTATCACACCAGTAAAATTAGATTTTACAGATTATGATACATTGAATGCTATGAAAAATTCTTGTGCAGACGAATTTTCTTCTATAGCTGACTGAGAAAAACATTTGCATTGCTCCTAATTAGATGTTTTCTATTGTGTTATCGCGAGCAATTATTTTTTCTTCACCTGTATCCATATTTTTTACTTTAACAGTATTGTTGTTTAACTCATCATTCCCAAAGATCAATACAATTTTAGCATTTGCTTGACTTGCTTTCTTCATGCGATTTTTAACTGTTCCACTGTGTTCGTAACTTACATATAAACTATTTCTGCGCAATTCATTTGCAAGTGTTAAAGCATGTTTTTCAGCCTCTCTACCGATTGGAATTAGGTAAATAGGTCGCTCTTCTTTCGGAGAATAATTGATTAACTCCATTATGCGCTCAATACCCCCTGCAAATCCTATTGCTGGAGTGTGTTTTCCACCTACTGAAGATACTAAATTATCGTATCTTCCACCGGCAAAAACTGCCCCTTGTGCACCTAAATCCTCTGTAACAAACTCAAACACTGTGTGGCAATAATAATCCAAACCTCGAACTAGTTTATTGTTTACGGTATAAGGTATATCAAGAATTGTTAATCCATTTAGTATTTGTTCAAAGAAATCTGAGGACTCTTTCGTATAATAATTGCTGATTTTAGGCGCATCAGAGATTATTAATCTATCTTTCTCATCCTTAGAATCTAGTATTCTGAGTGGATTTTTGATCAACCTATTTTTGCTATCTTCTGATAGATCATTTTGATACTTTGTAAAGTATAAGATCAAAGCTTCTCTATACTTAGTTATTGTCTCACCATCACCTAAAGAGTTGATTTCCAGCTTTACATTTTTATTGATGCCAAATTCAGTTAGTAAGTGCTGAGCGAGTGATATCAATTCAACATCGGCTTTTGGATCTTCTATGCCAAAAACCTCAAAATTTATCTGATGAAATTGCCTTTGTCTTCCCTTTTGCGGTCTTTCATAGCGAAATGCAGGCCCTGTTGAAAATAATTTTATCGGCGTTTGCAGTTTTTTTTCAATTAATAGCCTGACAATCGCTGCAGTGAACTCAGGACGTAAAGTTATGCTCTTTCCCCCTTTATCATTGAAGCTATACATCTCTTTAGTGATGATATCTGAGCTATCACCTAAAGTTTTTGTAAAAACCTCCGTGTACTCAAATATTGGAGTTTGGGCGGGCAAAAAGCCGTATAGACTTGAGATTCTATTTGCTGTTTGCTGAATGTATTTAAACTTATACCACTCATCAAATAGAAGGTCTTTCGTTCCTCTAACTGTTTGATTAGTCATAGTGTGGTCTCTATACCTGCAACCTCTGGTATGTGGTAGCTCAGCATATTCTGCACTCCTTGCTTTAAAGTAATTGCAGCACTTGGGCATCCAGAGCAAGCTCCTTGTAATTCAACATAAACTATTCCATCTTTATAGCCACGAAATTTGATATCGCCACCATCTTGAGCAACTGCAGGTTTGATATAACTTTCCATCAATTCTTTTATTCTATTTACAATTTCTATATCACTTTCATCAAAAAATTCCTCATTTGGTATGTTATTATCATTCACTCCTTCTTTATTTAGCGCTTTTCCACCTGAAGTAAAGTGATCCATGATTGTAGTTAAAATTTCTACTTTTAATGTATCCCAATTAATTTCACCCAATTTTGTTACTGAAATAAAATCATGACCAAAAAACACTCTTACCACATGTTCTATTTGAAAAAGATTTGCTGCTAGTTTAGAATTTTTTATCTCATTTGCATTTGAAAAATCAGCCGTTTCTCCTTCGTTTAGAATTGCAAATCCAGGGAGAAATTTCAGTGTGTTTGGATTAGGTGTTTCTTCAATCTGAATGAACATGTTATTTACCATGACGATTATAATTGTTACTATTTAATCATAAAATGATAAAAAAATATACATGTCATTCATCTTTTTCCTTTTTTTGATATTCATAGTAGTTACATTTGTCTTGCCTAGCGTTGTTATATTTTTTCTTTTCCTGACAAAAAAAAATAATATGAGTTTCATGATGAACTCTATATTGAGTAAGTTTTTGAACGAATTTAGTAGCAGTAGAAGTTATACTGAAAATTACACTGGTGATAACATGTCCAAGGATGAAGCATTAAAGATACTGGGGCTGAATCCTGAGGCAAGTCAAAATGAAATCAATAAAGCATATCAAAATTTAATGAAATTAGTTCACCCAGATAAGGGAGGCTCGGAATATTTTGCGCAAAAGCTAAATGCGGCACGTGATAAATTGTTAAAAAAGTGATCTTAAAAAAAGTTTTCGTTTAACGAATTTCTTCCTTTGCTTTTTCTAAATACTCCAATATTGCTTCATGTAGTGCAGTCCATGTTATCTGTTCTTCCAGGGAAGGTATAAATTCTTGTCTCCAAGCATTCTTAAACTCCTGAAACCACTGTTTTTCAAAACCCTGAAATTCTAAAGAAATATCTACTTTAAAGCTATCAATTAAACTGGAAACTTCTGCAGCTTTAGAGCTATCTAGTGATTTTAAAGATAACACTCCACTCTTTAAAATCTCTAACTCTTCCAATACATTAAGCTTAAATGGTTTATAGAGTGAAGACCATATGCGATATCTTAAATAAGAATCATAGTATAACTTAATTTTGTACATTAAAGTGGTAGATGCATCAGGAGAAATGTTATTCTCATATTGTGCAAGAGAAGATAATAAATTCTCATAATCTACTTTGCTTAAACATGGTTGTAGAGTCGATTTAATTTTTTCACTAAAGGTTAGATAACTAGAAGAAATGCCATGACTATATTCACTAAAGAATTCAGGAAATATATCTGCTTGTTCTAGTTTAAGAGGTAGATCTTTTCTAATTTCTCTTGGTAAATTATGTATTGAAAACTGATAAATAACCCATACAAAATTCTCATCAAACTCATCTGAGTAATCAGCATTATTATCAGGAAAAATTACATTACCTTTCTTATCATTCCAAGGTTCTATCTTATAGAAAAATCTGTTCAGCCTTTGTTTTAATTTCAAAATACCTTCATTTCTATCACCTGCTTTATACAATGTTTTGCCCATTTTGTGTTTAGCATCTTTAGGGTTTATTCTGTCACTTATGTGCAATCCAATTTCATTTTTCTCTAATAACTCCCAATCAAACAATTTGTGTGGATCTGGTTTACGCATTGTATAGCCAAGCTCTGGATCATACACTATAGTTCCTATTTCAGAATGACTAAATATCATATCCCTTTTAATTTTAAAACGCTCCATAAGGTATAAAATCAGCTCTTTAACAGATCTCATTTGCTCTTCCGGAAAAGGCTCAAGTCCTGTGTTTACAATTTCAATACCTACAGAATAGTTGTTAAGCTTCCGTAACTCTTCAAGCTTACTATCTACCTTAACTCTTGCATAACTAATACCAGCATGCCATGCTTCTTTCTCTAATGGAACCATTAAGGTGATGCTGCCATCCCTATCGACAATAAAATGAACTGACAATCCTCTAGCATTCAGCGTATCTTTTGTACCTTTTAGTGTTGATGTTTCAGTATGGTGAACTATAACCATTAACACTTTTTTACCTGCCCTATCACCATAATTTAAAGCTGAAGCTGGATCTAAAAATAACAAATCCTGATCTTTCAATAATGGTAATTTTTCTTGTAAATCTTGAAAATCATTCTCGATATTGCTTGAACTGGATACTTGCCCAGATATGAGAAATGCTGAGACAGTAATCAGTAAAACTAATAAATATTTGTTGACTTTAGATAGTTGGATTTTCATACCATCTTCATAAACACTTTGTAGATAATTTTTCATTATATAGTTAGAATAGGGTTGTTGAATAAATTTACAAGACAAAATCATACTAGTCTGGTAGTAGTAACATGTTCAGAGATGGAGCATTTAAAGTGCTAGGAATAGATTCTGGAGCGAACCAAAATGAAATCAATAAAGCAATCAAAATTTAATGAAATTAGTTCACCCAGATAAAGGAGGCTCGGAATATTTTGCACAAAAATTAAACGCAGCACGTGACAGGTTGCTGAAGAGGTAATTAATATTGCTTTAAAGTTTTTATTTGTGCGTAAAGGATAAGTTGCTACAATAAAAAAATAAGATAAAAGTAGCAATGGACATGTGTTCAGAAAGGTTTAAGTTATGCAGGAAGATAACAAAAAAGAAACAATAAAAGAAGAAAAAGGCATATTAGGATGGATAGAATATAGATTGCCTATATTTTCTTTTCTAAGACACACTGCTTCTTACCAAGTGCCAAAAAACTTAAATTATGCTTGGAACTTTGGCTCTTTGGCTGGTATAGCGCTGATTTTACAAATAATAACAGGTATATTTCTTGCTATGCACTACACTCCGCATGTTGATTATGCGTTTAATAGTGTAGAGCGCATAATGCGGGATGTGAATTACGGGTGGTTAATACGCTACACTCACGCTGTTGGAGCATCGCTCTTCTTTATGGTAGTCTATGTTCATATAATGCGTGGATTATATTACGGATCTTATAAAAGACCGAGAGAGATGGTGTGGTTTATTGGAATATTTATATTTTTTGCAATGATGGCAACTGCCTTTATGGGATATGTATTGCCTTGGGGACAAATGAGTTTCTGGGGTGCAACAGTTATAACCAACTTATTTTCTGCTATACCTTTAATTGGCAATAAAATAGTTATATGGTTATGGGGTGGTTTTTCAGTGGATAACCCAACACTTAACCGTTTTTTCGCTCTGCATTATCTTCTGCCTTTTGTTATTATTGCTTTAGCTATGCTTCATGTGATAGCTCTGCATAGGTTTGGCTCTGGTAACCCAAGTGGAGTGGAGGTAAAATCAGATAAGGATACCATCCCTCTCTATCCTTATTATATAGTCAAGGATTGCATAACTTTTGGTCTGTTTTTTGTAGTTTTGTTCGCATTTGTTTTCTATGCTCCCAATTATCTTGGGCATCCAGACAATTATATAGAAGCTGATTCTATGGTCACTCCGGTACATATAGTGCCAGAGTGGTATTTTTTACCTTTTTATGCAATGCTACGTTCAATTCCAGATAAACTTACTGGTGTGCTTACCATGTTTGCGTCTATTTTAGTGTGGTTTTTGTTACCTTGGCTTGATAAATCAAAAGTTAAAAGTGGTGCTTATCGCCCGGTGTTTAAGAAATTTTTTTGGGTTTTTGCAATAAATTTTGTACTTCTTGCCTGGCTTGGAGGACAAGAGGTAAAAGAGCCTTACATCACTATGAGTAGGCTATCTACTCTTTATTACTTTGCATACTTTGTGATAGTTTTACCACTGCTTAGTAAGTATGAAAAGCCAAAAGAACCACCAAAAACCTTAAGTGATTCTGTGCCGGAGATGAGGTGATGTCAATTCAAAGCAGATCTCTTACAAAATTCTCTGTCATCCCAGAGCTCTCTTCTGTCATCCCAGAGCCCTCTTTTGTCATCCCAGTACTTGACACTGGGATCCAGAAAAAAAATAAATGGATTCCAGCATCATGTACACAATTGTATGAACGTTGTATACAACACACAGTGTCATTCCACTATCTTCCGTTGTCATCCCAGTGCTTGACACTGGGATCCAGGTATAAAAATACTTACAAATCATGCAATGGACAACAGATTCTAGGAGTGCATGATAACCATAATGTCAGTGATGAAATAAGCTGGATTCCAGTGTCAGCTACTTGCATGACATCAATTCGAAATTTACTAAAACAGTGGTTATGCATGGGATCTAATGTATTTGCAATCTTCTGCATGTTATTTCTATCTAGTCTTATATCTGCAGAAGAATTTAAATCATCACCAAATAAGAAAATAGACTGGAAATTTGATGGAATTGTCGGATCTTTCGATAGAGAGTCAATTCAGCGTGGCTATAAAGTGTATAAAGAAGTCTGTGCTGCTTGTCATTCAATGAATAGGGTAGCATTTCGTAATTTGCAAGATGTCGGTTTTTCTGAAGAAGATGTAAAACAAATAGCAGCTTCTTATCAAGTTAAAGATGGTCCGAATGATTTGGGTGAAATGTTTGACAGACCTGGAGTACCTTCGGATTATTTTATTGCGCCTTTTGATACAAAAGAAGCAGCTGCAGCAAGCAACAATGGTGCAGTCCCACCAGACTTATCATTAATTATTAAAGCAAGGCATGATGGTGCAAATTATGTCTATTCATTGTTAACAGGCTATCAAAACGGCGAACACGATGAAAATGATTTATATTTTAATTCGTATTTTCCAACAGGCAGATTAGCTATGGCGCCACCACTTTCTGAAGGAATGGTGGAATATGATGGTGCAAGGCAAGCCACAGTTGAAAATATGGCGTATGATGTGATAAATTTTTTACAATGGGCAGCAGAGCCAGAATTAGAGCGCCGGCATAAACTTGGATTAAAAGTAGTGGCGTATTTTATAATTTTAACAGTGTTTTTTGTATTAACTAACAACAAAGTTTGGAGCAAGCTCTATAAAAAGAAGTGATAGTCAATTTTGCCTCAAGCACAATGGTTGTCATCCAAGTAGCTAACACTGGTTCCTTTATGACGGTGTCATCCGAGTAGCTGACACTGGGATGGCTTTGTCGCATCGTACCTTATACGGTAATAATTTACGATAAATTCATGTAGCCATTTCGAATTTAGCCATACCAATGTCAGTAAATTTATTAAGCAAATAGCACTTAATGAGCAGTTCTTTTTCACGATTTATAGCTCTTTTCATAGAAGTCCGGATGTGATAAGGATAGATAATGATAAGGAGGTTGAATGCCAGCAGCATATAGTTATGATTTAAGAAAAAAAGCAATGGAGGCGCTAGACGAAGGAGAAAGCAGAGAAGCAGTGGCAGCAAGATTTAAGATTGGACGAACTACTTTATGGGAGTGGCAGCACTGTAGGCTTGACCATAAATTATGTTAAGATAGAAAATGACTATTTTAGATAGAGCTTGATGTAATGCAGTGCGATACAAAATAACGGTAGAATATAATGGTAGTAGTTTCTCTGGTTGGCAAAAACAGCAACACTCTGCTAACTCAATCCAGGAGAAGATAGAAAATGCTATATTTAATTTTAGTGGTGAGAAAATTGCCTTGTACTGTGGTGGAAGGACCGATGCTGGGGTTCATGCTTTAGGACAAGTTGCTCATTTTGATATGGAAAAGGAATGTGAGCTTTATAGAATAAGAAACGCAATAAATTATCATTTAAAATCAATTCCTATAGTTGTGCTTAATGCAGAAGTTGTAGATGATGCGTTTCACGCACGGTTTTCAGCAAAAAAAAGATATTACGAATACAGAATAGTTAATCGCTATGCTCCTGCCGCTCTGGAGACGGGTTATGTATGGCAAGTGTTTAACCCACTTGATGTAAATATTATGCGTGAAGCTGCTAAACATCTACTTGGAAAACATGACCTTTCAAGTTTTCGTTCAAAAGATTGTCACGCCGCAAATCCGATAAGAACAATTGATGATATCGATATAGTACAAAACGGGAATCATATACACATCAAAATATCTGCTATTTCCTTTTTACATAACCAAGTGAGGATTATTGCGGGTACTTTAGTTGAATTTGGAAAAAATAGAACCAATCCGCAAGAAATGCTACATATATTAAGCCAATGCAAAAGAAGTGCTGCTGGGGTTACCGCGCCGCCTTTTGGCTTGTATTTGGTAAAGATAGATTACTAATTTAATAAAAAGTAACGTTCTTAGTGAAATAAGTGTCATACCGCCGCAGTATCTCCAGATCTCGCTAACAAGCAGCGAGATGACGAGTTTAAGTTCTCATTGGCATCACTACATATAATACATTTGAATCATCTTCATCAGTGATAATTGTAGCACTATTACCATCGGCTAAGCTAAACTTACATTTATTTTTTATGCAAGATAGAACATCAAGCAAATAACGCGAGTTGAACCCTATTTCTATAGGGGCTTCATTGTAGTCCACTTCTATGGATTCAGTTGCATCACTGCACTCTTGGGAGTTTGAATGCAGAGTTAGCAGCTTTTCTTGTAGTGAGAATTTAATGGATTTTACTTTATCAGATACAACAACGGAAACTCGATCTATAACATCTGAAAGTTTTTTACTTTCAATAATCATATGCTTATCTTGAGATGCTGGAATAACTGCTTTATAATTTGGAAAAGTTCCATCTATTAATTTTGATATTAGAATATATTCACCGCATGTAAACTTGATTTTTCTGTCTGAGAGTTTTACTTTAATTTCATTACAATCGTCCAATATTTTTAACAACTCCATAACAGTTTTACGTGGAATGATCACACCGAATTCGCCATTGATATTTCCAGGCTTTGGCCTCTTTATACACGATAAACGATGGCCATCAGTTGCAACACAGTACAGAAACTGCTCATCTGTATGTAGATATATTCCATTTAAATTATACCTTGTATCATCTAGTGATACAGCAAATTTTGTTTTGGTTAATAAGTCTATCAGGTCCGTATTGAGTAGAGTAAAATCATATTTATAATTGTCTTCTTCAAGAGCAGGAAAACTGCTTGAAACTACATTCGGTAAAGAAAAGTTTGCATTTCCGCAAGACATCAATAATTTTCCTTGGTTGTTTACTTCAAAATTGACATCCAAATCAGCGGGTAACTTCTTCACTATGTCATGTAAAGTATGCGCTGAAATTTTTACTTCTCCTTCTGTTAATACGGTTGCAGCAAGTGAGGCAAACATTGAAATGTCAAGATCAGTTGCCATTAATTTTATGCTGCCATGTTGTGCTTTGATATTTATACATGCCAAAACATCTATTGCATTACGCCTTTCGACCACTCCACTTACTCTGGATAATGTATTTAAAAGACTTGTGCGGCTCACGCTAAAACGCATCTGCTCGCACACAGAATTTTGCTTTTTGATTTCTGTGTCTACACCTGCAACCTCTGACATTACTAACTCTCAAAAATATATTTTAAATGATATCCGCATTCCATATAAAGTAAAGTGCTATTCATTGAAAGAGTAGTCTATTTTATACTATAGCTGGGTATTCTGTTACAATAATTTACTTTGTATGGCATGAATCATGCATTTTTTGATACGCTTTTTGAAACCCAAGTAGGGAATAAGTATCATCAATGGTCACTGTTTTTGTTTTCCCATTCACTACCATTGATAATCCCTGCTTCATTTTTAGAATGAGATCTTGATCTATTTTTGTATGCTCTGCCCACGCAAAACTTCCCTGTATTATAGGCAGTGTATATTTAATTTTTTTGTCGATATTGAGAGCTACAGGCTCCTTATCATACTGAAAACCAGAGGTAACGCTTACCTCATCTGCTTTTTTATCAACATAACTAACCATTACATATGGCTTTCGGTTGGTTGTATAATGTTCGCTTTTTTTTTTAGGATAGGATACAATATAACATACCTTCTCTCCATCTTCCAATGCAGTATACACGAGCCAATCTTTATATTTTTCCTTCAATTGCACATCACTAACTGATGCAAAAGCGCCTATTGAAAAAAATATTAGAAATATAAAAAAACTACGCATGCAAACCAAATTTCAAACTTTCTGATTGTATATATTGTTTTACCTTAGCCATCGCCTGCTCAGCCAACTGCCTTATTCTTTCTCTTGAAACACAATATTTTTTACTAAGTTCATCCAGAGTTTGAGTGTTTTCAGACAAATATCTACTGATAAAAATGTCTCTCGCCCTTTCGTTGAGACTTGCTAGTGCATTGTTTAAAATTGTTTCTTTTAATTCTTTCTCTTCATGATTTTGGTAAGTTACTTCTTGACTGACCAAGTTACATGGGATCATATCTTGTAGCTCCCTTTTAGAGTCATCACCTATTTTTATGCAATCGTTTAGCGACTGATCCTTACAAGCCAAACGGTAATTCATCTGTATAATGTCTCCTTCGGATACAGAAAGCTCATTAGATATTGCTTTTATTTCTTCATTATTTAAAGTTTCTCTGTTTGTATACTGTAAAATTCTTTTTTTTATTTTACGTAAACTAAAAAATAATCTTCTTTGTGCTTGCGTTGTGCCTATTTTCACAAATGACCAAGATTTCAATATAAAGTCTTTTATTGAAGCTTCAATCCACCACACTGCATAAGTTGAAAAACGAAACCCTAAATCAGGATTAAACTTTTTTACTGCATGCATTAAACCCATATTCCCTTCCATGACCAGGTCCATCAACAATAGTCCATAATTTTTGAATTTCATTGCAATTTTCACTACCAAATTCAAATGGCTGGTAATCAATTTATGAGCAGAAGAAATATCCTTGTATTGGTTCCAATTTTTTGCTAGTTGTACTTCTTCCTCTTGAGACAGCATGGGAAATTTTCGCACCCTAGCAATATATTGCATGAGATTGGTTCTGCTATCGACACATAAGCTTGCCATTGGGGTCAACATAACAACTTAAATTAAAACTTCATGCATATAATATATTGATTTTCCAGCAAAAATTCAAGCTTTGATTTGAAAAAAGTACAAATTTTCCATCTAATTTCTTGGAGACAGTAGGCCGCAGTGTTAGCTAATTGGATAACATTATGTAACTTTAGATGATATTCTACCAGTACAATGGTAAACGTTATAGCTTAAACACATAGCAAATAGTGTTATTCCAGTGCCTTGACACTGGAATCCACATTTCTTTTTTCTAGATCCCAGTGTCATGCTACTTGGATGACAAGAAAAAACCCACTGGGATAACAAGACTGAGATAGACTAGAAATTAAACGCTACTCCAGCTTCTGCACCAACAGTGCTGTAAAGAACTTTGAGTTCCCCCTTGTCTTTGCTTGCTGCAGCAGTATCTTTATCAAAATGAGCACCAAAAGAACCGAAATAACGAGCTCCAGCGTAGAGTTTGATTTCTGGAGTTATGTCATAGCTGACACCAGCTCTTGCTTGACCAGCAAAAGCAAATTTACCATTTTGACTACTCACAGCGGTTGCCAAAGGTGTGCTAATATACGCTGCACCAACACCAACACCAACATATGGAGTGATAGGCATATCTTCAATTGCTATATCGTAATAAACGTTAACTAATCCTGAAAATGCTGTTAAACTGTCTGCAATTGCTGGAGTAGGAGCTACATCAAGTGTATCCTTGCTTAGCTGCGAATAAAGCCCTTCAACATCAACTCTGATGTCGTCCATTTTGTAACCAAATGCACCACCACCAGCCATAAAAGAAGCTTTATAAAGGTCAGTAGTTGTATCAGTATCCGCAGTCTTCTTTTTAGCACCTGTAGCACCATCAACTTTTGTGAAAAGAGGTAAAATTTCACCGTTGTATTGCAAACGAACGTAGTAGCTAGTTTCTTCATCACTTATTGGACCAACAGGATCTGAAAAAGCAGAGTTTGATAAACTTAGCAACGTTGCTAAAGCGGCTGCTGAAAAAAACTTTTTATAATGCATAATTGTCCTCGTAAAAAAAATTAAAATTCCACTTTAGCAGTCTAAGTAACAACTAAAGTTAAGTCAAGTGCTAACTTAATAACACAAAATATTCTACATTTTAACTAATTTTTAGGAGAAGACAAAGATTTTATTAATGAATAAATACGACTTTTGATTTTTTGGTATAGCTAACACAGGTAAGATTTACTATCGAAAGGCCTCGTCATCTCGCTGCTTGTTAGCGGATGAGAAATCCACAACTGTACGAACATTGCAATTTGGGCCTACCAGGAGGGCAATGCCTCTTATCCAAGTACCCTCTTCTTGTCATCCAAGTAGCATGACACTGGGATGGCTTTGTTGCATCACACTTTATGAGATGGTGATTTATGGTAAATTCATGTAACTATCTCAAATTTAGCCATACCAATATCAGTGAATTTATTAAGCAAATAGCATTTGATTAGCAGTTCTTTTTCTCGATTTATCTCAGATTTATTCCTCAAACTAAATCCGAATATTTGCTTTAATCTTGAGAAAAACCCTTCAATATAAGATCTTTTCCCATAATTTACTTCTTTTTTCCATTCTTTCATGCCATCTTCACCGTATAATTTTATTAACCTAATAGCAGCATTCCTGTCAGACATATAATCTATTTCTGGATGTTCTGCCGCATTGTTTATTGGTGGAATTTTTGTCTTTATATCATATTCGTTACACAACTTATAAAACTTGTGCCTATCACATGCTCTATCTGCATATAGTGCTTTTATGGCATGCTGAAAATCAACTTCTTTTAGCAAATCACAAGCTCCATAGTGATCAGAGTAGACACCGTTACTGTATTTTACAGCTATGGCTTTTTTGTTGTTTATATTCAACATTACGTGCAATTTTCTCGTTTGCTCATAGCCACGATATTTTCTGTCAGTGCTATTTTCCTTGCTGTGACCAGGAGTGTTGTTGTATATACTAATTCCTGTACTGTCTATAGCAATTTCGATATCTTCCATATTATTTTCTGCAATCATTTATCTTAATATTAAGTTTCTTAAACCTTCTTGATGCTTGTGAATAGCTGATAACTGCCAAATCTCTTCCTATTTGTTGCAAATACCCTTTTATAAACCCGACTGTTTGTCTTAAACCAATTCTAAAGAAACTGACGATTATATGCACCAAAATCACAACTTTATCACTATAAATATAGTTGCCGCCCTGCATTTTTGGACAATTCTCGTACCAATTTTCTATGGCGTCATTGATATAACAAAAAATGCTTCCTCTTTCTTGGAGAAATTTGTTATATTCATGGCAGTTACTGACTCTCATTTTTTGTGGCATATTTTTTCTTCAACAGTTAAATGGCTATTTATAATGAATTTTGTCAGTAACTGCCAGTTCTTTTCACTTGAGCGATGCAACAAAGCCCACTGGGATCAGGAATTTTATTAAGTTGGTAAGCATAAAAGTAGCCGTTTTATGTTAAAACACAACGTTCTTGATGAGATTACGGCAAGGCTGGATTCCAGACTGGAATGACATCGTTTACTATGTGCCATATTGCAATGTTCGTACAGTTGTGGAATGAATTGCGGTATGACATAGGGCTGTGCTAGCTATAGGCG
Source organism: Wolbachia endosymbiont (group A) of Udea olivalis (assembly GCF_964028365.1). Classification (NCBI taxonomy): domain Bacteria; kingdom Pseudomonadati; phylum Pseudomonadota; class Alphaproteobacteria; order Rickettsiales; family Anaplasmataceae; genus Wolbachia; species Wolbachia endosymbiont (group A) of Udea olivalis. The sequence continues at coordinate 33,171 of NZ_OZ034773.1, read as the reverse complement.
CATTATATAAAGAAGTCTAGTATTAGAAAAAAATACTTACACTAAAAGAAACTTCAGTAGTAAATTCAAAAAGGAAGTTTAAATCCAGGTGGTAAACCCATCATACCTGCGAGATCAGAAGTTGCATTTGCCATATCTTCTTCTGCTTTTTTAACGGCATCATTAAACGCTGCTGTTACTAAATCCTCTACTATATCTTTTTCCTCATTTCTCATAAGTTCTAAGTCTATGTTCACCTTTTTAGCTTTATAGCTACCTATTTTTATGACTTCCACTAATACAGAAACTTTGCCACCACCAGAAATACCTTGAAACTCTTTTCCAATATATTTTTCTTGAGCTTCTGCAAGCTTTTTTTGCATCTCTTGCGCTTGTTTCATTATTTGACTAAAATCCACAACTTACTCCTTATTTTCTATATTAACTACTTTTGCACCTTTAAACATGTCAAGTATATCCTTGACTGCAGGTGCATAATTTAAATTACTCACTTCCCTGTTTATATAACCCGTATCAACTGTAATAACCCACTCCTGCTGAGTTGCCTGGTTTAAGTAATTTTTTAAATCATTGCAAAAATTACTGTCCAACTTAGATACAGCTTTTAATTTTAAATACCCAGGTTTACAATCTATTAATTGTAGATTATTACACAGTTGTTTGTAAAGATAAATTTGGTTACTCCGCCTTAATAGTTGCAAAATCTTATCAAAATCGTAATTTTGTTGTTTATTTTCCACATGGATCCCAGTGTCACGCACTGGGATGACAGAGTGGGGTTGTTGTTTACTTTCCACATATTTTTTTGGATCTGAGTAGTCAGCTACTTGGATGACAGAGGGGGAAGGTGCAACAGGTCTGCCCTGTCTATTTCCTTGCTCTACATTTTGTGAAAGAACTTTTTTGATCACCTGTTCTGGAGAAGGTAGATCAGAGAGATAGCAAAGACTAATTAGCATCATTTCAGCAGCAACATCGTTGCATGTTGAAGTTTTTATATCTTGAATACCTTTAAGCAACACCTTCCACAATCTTGAAAAAAATATTAAAGATCTCTTTATACTTAAATCTTTTATCCTATTCTTTTCATACTCTGTAACTGCACTATCAATCTCTTTCGTAATTAAAAAACGGCATACTAACTGAATTGTTTGCAATAGACCTTCAAAAATACTAAGTGGGTTTGCTGTTTTTATCGCCTTGTCAAACACTGATAGAGCTTTCTGTAAATCACCTTCTAATATTGCCCCTAATAGATCAAATATAATATCTTTATCCACTAGGCCAAGTATGTCTGTCACATTTTTAGTGGATATTGCACCATCTTTGCTATATAGCACTGCTTGATTCATCAAAAACAAGGCGTTACGCATTGAATTTCCAGAGTGTCGTGCAATTAATTCTAATGCTCCCTTTTCAATAGAATAACTCTCTTTTTGTGCAACATCATTTAAACGTTCCACTATTTTAGCTACAGGAATGTTGTGTAAATCAAATCTTTGACAACGTGCAATAATAGTTATCGGTATCTTTTTTATTTCCGTAGTTGCTAAAATGAATTTTACACTAGATGGTGGCTCTTCTAGGGTTTTAAGTAATGCGTTAAATGCACTGCTGGATAACATATGTACTTCATCTATAATGTAGACTTTGAATTTAGAGCTTATAGGTGAATAGCAAATATCTCCCAGGATTACTTTAATATCGTCAATGCTAGTGTGACTTGCTGCATCGATTTCAATCACATCTGGATGGCTTGAATTTTTTATTGCTAGACAATTTTCACATGATCCGCAAGGTTCAAAAATTGGCCCCAGGGAACAATTCAAACATAAAGCTATTATCCTTGCAGTGGTGGTTTTACCAACTCCACTACTACCAGAGAGCAGTATAGATTGTGGGATTTTGTTTAAAATAAAAGCATTTTCTAATACACGCACTAATATATCTTGACCTACTAGATCTTTAAAGCTACTAGGACGATGTTTTAATGCTATATTCACAGCTTCGGATAAAACAAATAATGAAGTAGGTATGCAACCCAAAAAGGTTCTGATATGGCTGCTTCATTTCTGATCTGACCAAATTACAGAGTTTTTGCCTGCATACCTTATAAAATATTATACTTTTTTTTTTATTTAGCAAGGTATATCCTATATTAGTCTTATAATTTATATGTTAGACCTCTTGCAACATTACTTTGGAGTAAACAACTGTTACCTAAAATACTCTTCTCTTGTCATCCCAACTTGGATCCAGAGAAAAAAGATGTGGATTTCAGTGTCACACACTGGAATAACAACCTATAGGTACTGGGATAACAAAAGAGGAATATTATGATTTTATATCATTTTCCTCTTTGTCCATTTTCACGAAAAGTTAGAGCCCTTCTCAAAGAAAAAAAGTTGGGCTGTGATCTAGTGTATGAAAATCCGTGGGAAAAACGGAATGAATTTATGGAGATCAATCCAACCGGGCAAGTACCAGTATTAATAGATAATAACTTTGTAATAGCGGATAGTAATGCCATTTGTGAATATATAGAAGAAACTTACAATAGCGACGTCAAATTATTTGGTTCATCCACTATTATTAAGTCTAAAATACGCGCTCTAATCAATTGGTTCGATAACAAATTTTACAATGAAGTTACTAAGTATATTATGAATGAAAAAGTAATTACTAACCGCAGCCCTGATTCTAGGTTTATCTATGCAGCTCAGCATAATCTGCTTTGCCATATAGAATATGTTGAACACTTAATTAACAAGAACATTTGGCTTGCAACCGATAAGTTCACTTTGGCTGATATTACTTTAGCATCGCATATTTCTGTAATAGACTATGTAAGTAGTTTTCCATGGGAAAAAAGTAAAATTTTAAAAGAATGGTACTCCATTGTTAAATCAAAGCCTTGTTTTCGTGAGATATTATTAGAGAGGATTTCTGGTTTAATCCCTCCTAAACATTATGCTGACCTTGATTTTTAACTTATGTTAGCTTTAAAGCTACAGTCATTCCTTCATCAGTTGGAATCAATATAGAGAAATATTTTTTTTCATCTGATAATCTATTATTAAACTCCCTCATAGCATGCCATGATTTTTCTGATACTTCTTTTGGAGGCGATTCTAAAAATACTGTGTTAAACAATAGAGTGTTATCTGCAACGATTAGCCCATCTTGTTTAATGTATGACTCTGCCCAATCTAAATATTTAGGATAACCACCTTTATCAGCATCGATAAATATCATGTCAAATGGTGCTTTTGCTGATAATTCATTAAGTTTTTCCAATGCATTGCCTTCTATTAGAGTAATTTTATCACTCAGATTAAAAGCACTAAAATTTTTTTTTGCTATTCTTGAGTATTGAGGGTTATTTTCTATTGTATATATGTGACCATCTTCCAGTAGAGCTTTTGCCATGCAAATCGACGAATAACCGTATAACGTGCCAATCTCAACAATACTTTTGATTTTATGGATTTTTATAAATAAACTTAATAGCTTTCCTTCTTCATGGCCGATCTGAATATGTTGCTTTTTTTCAAGAATACAATATTCTTCTATTGTTTTAAATTCTTTTGCAAATAGATTTCTTATGTATGACAATTTTATACTAAAATTATTACGCATAGATTATAAATTAGGGAAGCTTAATTCATACACAATTTATAAATATAATAATATAGTTTGAAATAATAAAAACATTTATTTTAAGTTATTATTTCATAGTATAAAATTTTAAGTGACAAGAATTATTATATATTGTACTATAGTTAACTAGTATAATAAGCAGTCGATTATTGTGCTGGAATTAAAGAGATTGTTTATGCGCATTTCTCTTTATTAAAATATAATTTTTATAATCAATTAGAGGGGGTTATATGTCTTATACTATTGCTAGCGAAGTTGAAACGTTAAACAAAAAATCTAACAAGAATGAAGGGGTTATGTTACTAAATAATCCAGCTTATCGTGAAAAGTATAAAGAACGTTTTGATGAAGCTCAGAGAAAAGTTATGGATATGGTTCAGTTTTATGATGGAACAATAGTATTAATAGAGAATAAAATTGCTATGTATTACTACGCTTGGCACAGTAAAAAAAGAGAATTTGAGCGTAAAAAACAACAAACAGTCGTAAAAAACAATGACTCAGCATAGAGTCTTTTATATGGTAAGCTACAGTGGTATTACTTCACTATAGCTTTTCCATATAATTTATCTATTACATCAGTGAGGTATTTCAGCTCTTTATACCCTTCATGTTTAACTTTATTATGCTCTATATATGACTTACCATCGTTAAGCTTGATGAAAAATATTGGGGTAGCTGTGATACCAAGTTTATTAATTGCCAGTGATTTATCATTTATGATTTTATCCATAATTTTCTTATCATTAATGCATTGGTTAAATGCATCTTGCTTTAAGTTGCTTAGTGCAGCAATTCTTTGTAGTAAAGTCAAATCACTTAAATTGTAGTAATTCCACGAATCTATTGAGTTAAAAACAGCTTTGTTAAAATTAAAGTAGTCTTCTTGTTTTTCGTAGCAATGACTTAGCATTGCAGCCTTTAGCCCTCTGTAATCCAAAGGAAAATGACGAAATATATATAACATCTTACCTGTGTCTATATATTTCTCTTTTATTTTAGGAAAAACATTCTTATGAAAAAGAGAGCAGTGATAGCAAGTTAATGAAGCATATTCTATCATTAGAATTGGTGCTTTTGGATCTCCTAATAATTTATCATCGGGTAATAGTGATAGTAACTCCTTTGATGTTATTTCATTAGTTTCTTTTTGAATATGTTGGTTAACAACTGCATAAGAATTAACACTTATAAAAATTGATAAAAGCAATAGTCTAAAAATCATTACGATATAAATACTTAACTTACTAAAAAAATTATATATTTATATAAATAGTGTCAAGGTAACTTTTGTTTAGCAAGGCTTTCAGCCCTGTCTTTAAATGCAGCAATTATTTTACTTTGTGTATATTTATATACTGAGTTTAATAGGGTTGAAAATGAGTTGGACTTAAACTTAAACTCTATATAAAACTTTACCATAGTTTTATTTTCATCTATGGGAATGAATTGCCATTTATTGCATAGATGTTTAAATATTCCATTTGATGATACAGCTTTTATCCAACCTTCGTTTGTTCTACTTGGAGAAAGAAAGGTTACCTCTGATGTATATCTTCCTTTAATTCCATGAAAAGCTGCTAGAAGGTCCACAACCATTTGATTGTCAATTTTTTCTTTTATATAAACGGCTTTGCACCAAGGAACAAAATCAGGATACCTTTCAACATCAATTACAATTTGGAATACTTCATTAGGCGAACATAGGAAGGTACCTTGTTCTCTGTATTGATGAAGCATAAATTTAGTACCAATCAAAAAAGGATCCGTATCTACCGTCAGCCTTAGTAGATTCCTGAGACCTGAAGTTAAGGTGGGCATCGCATATTAGTTTCAACGAAACCAGCAGAGGCAATTCCCTTCTCTAGAAATTATCGCTCGGGAAATTTAACTTAACTCATAACGCATAGCACAGACCCCTACTTGAATTATAGATGATTTACACAGGGCATGTCTATAGGTATATTAAAGTCAGTAATTGTTATTTAATCTTTATTAAACTTTGCATTTTAAGTATATCTTATGAATATTACTAAAGTTTTAATCATTATTGTTTTTATTGTAATTTCTTCAAGTGCTTACACTAATTGTACAGATCACAAAATTTTTGTGCATACTATGAAACAACAAGTAGACAGCATATCTACAAAAGGAAATAGAAAAAACCTAGAGCATGTACACGAAAAGCTTCAGGAGGTCATTCAGAATAATGTTAACCTCAAAGAAATATCTCGATTTGTCATGGGAAAATATTGGGTTTTGACTACCCGGAAGGAAAGGGAAGATTTCTTAAGAGAGTATGAAGTGTATCTTACACGTTTGTGCGTTAAAATTTTATCTAAATACATGAGTAATAGTGAAATGATCATAATGAGTACAAAAGCAGTTGACGATGAAACTTGCTTAATTGGCACAAGGTTCTCTTACGGTGATGAAGAATTTACAAATATTGATTTTAAAGTTACTAAAAATCACAGTTCTTTCTTGATAAGTGATGTTGTAATGAGTGGAATAAGTATTGCTATTAATCAACGTTCTCAATTTAGTGAGAAGATTGACACGCATGGCATAGCAAGTGTGATAGGTGAATTAAAATGTAACAATAATCTATGATATATATGCCTCATTGGCCTAAGCCACTTGGTAGCAGGCCGAATGATTTTTCTCTTGATCGCATAAAAAGCTTTCTTAGTAAACTAGATAATCCCGAGAAAAAAGTGCCTCCCGTAATTCATATAGCTGGAACTAATGGGAAAGGCTCAACACTAGCATTTATAAGATATATAATGCAAGCAGCAGGGTATAAGGTACACGCATACACTTCTCCACATTTGGTGAATTTTAATGAAAGAATAGTTATTGCAGGCAGTTATATCGACGATAATGAATTATATAGCTTGTTAGAAGAATGCCGTGCCGTAATTGCAGAACAACCTATCACTCTGTTTGAAGCTGCAACTATTGCAGCTTTTTTAGCTTTTTCTCGTCACAAAGCCGATATAACTTTAATTGAAGTGGGTATGGGTGGAAGACTTGATACAACAAATGTTATAGATAGTCCGATTTTAACAATAATTACTTCCATTGCACTTGATCATACGGAATATCTTGGCCCTACTATAGAAATTATAGCAGGTGAAAAGGCTGGAATAATGAAACCTAATGTTCCTTGCGTGATAGCACCACAAGAAAAATCTATAATGAACACGCTAGAATACCACGCAATAAATAAGAAATCTCCCTTATATAGAGGAGGTTTTGAATGGAATTGCAAAAAAAAGAACAACAAAATGGTTTTCCAATCAGCTATTCAATCAATAGAATTTCCTTTGCCGTCTTTAAAGGGTGATCACCAAATAATCAATGCAGGCAATGCTATTGCAGCATGTAGCATTTTGAGTGGAAAATATGGATTTGATATTGGAGAAGAGGATATCACTTCAGGTTTACAGTGCACTTATTGGCCTGCACGACTGGAGCGTATAAAAGAGGGCAATTTAATTTCTTTACTACCAAAAGATTGGCAATTATTTTTAGATGGTGCGCACAATAATGATGGTGCTAGAGTACTATTTCAGTGGGTAAAAGATAATTTTGCTGAAGGTATCTATATAATTTTTGGTGTTACTCGTAACAGAAATGTGGAAGAGTTCTTAGAGCACTTAAAGCCATATATCAAGCTACTATGTGCGGTTTGTGTTAAGTCTGAGCCCAAAGCAACAAATACAAACTTGATTAGGGAAAAAGCCAATAACATAGGAATAAAAGCAATTGAGTGTGAGTCAATTGGCGATGCAATATCAAATCACATATTAAAAGCCTCTATCCAAAACGTCAAAACCATACTAATCTGTGGCTCATTGTTCCTAGCTAGAGACTTCGCTATGGAGAATAGCTAACTTTGATGATATTAACTGACCGATGGGGAAATAACTTTGATTGCTCATAGTACTGCTTGGCTTTTCGTTATCGACTTCTATAAACTGATCATCACCTTTAAATTGCTCCTCAATTGAATTTATAGCTGTCTTTTTGAGAATATAATTACTTGCAGCATTTAAAATAGGTGAAGTAACAATTAAAAGCGTGAATGGTAATGAAAGTAATAAGCCGGATAACATCATAGAGTTAGTTATACCAAAGCCGTTGGCAACTAAATCTAATCCCACACCGAAAAACATTAAAGATGTACAGATTGTGTTGCTCAAAATAACTGAATTTTTTAGCCACTTTAATTTAGTCCTATCACTCTTTGAAAAATTTTCGCATTCTTGGTCAAAGTTAAACAATAATAAAATATTAGTCTGATGATTAAACTCTTTCCCATTTCTAGTATAAATGCTCTTAACAGCTAGACTCAAAATAGATCCTGCTAACAAGGGAGCAAGAAAACCTACTGCTATTGGTACATTAGAAGAAATACCATTAATTATTAAAAATGCAATTGATGTGAAGGATACTAAAAGAACTCCTAAGAAATTTGAATAAGAAGAATATTTTACATAAGCAGTTACATTATTGTTAATTGACTGCTGCTTATTATAGAGTTTATTTCTGCACTTATCATCTAAGTATTTTTGCAATTCTTCATAACTGCGACTCCACAACTTACCGCGTAATTCTTTTATTAAATTATTTCTTTTATTGAGACCTTTCTCCAATGGCTCTATTATAAATTCTTCAAAAAATGGCTTATTTAATGCAATAACCTTAAATTTCTCCTCCGCTTCTTTATTGTTTGGGTTTTTATCTGAGTGATATTTTAACGATAATTTACGGTATTGTTGACTAAGCTTTTTCTTAATATTCTTAATGTCAGAATTTACCACATCCTCCTTTTGAATATTAAATGTTAAAAACAACTGCTTTAAAGCGTGGTACTCATTTTCATTCAAAACATTTCTAGCCACATTACACCTACAAATTAACTAACTATTAATGTTCTATAATATACATATTTCCAAACTATGTCAATTATTTCATAAATATCTTTGGTAAAAATTATTTCTGTTATGACTAGCATGATAAGTGTATGAAGCGACTAAAATTGTCATTACAGCGCTTAGTGTACGACAGTGCTCCAACATTTAGGGTTGCAGTTTTCATGGCAGATCTGAGTAGCTGACCCATCTAAGAGGTGTCATTCAAGTAGCTGACACTGGAATGGCTTTGTTGCATCGCACCTTATACGGTAGTAATTTACAATAAATTCATGTAGCCATTTCGAATTTAGTCATTTCAGTGTTGGCTACTTGGATGACACCACCTGCTATGCTGCAAATTGCAACGTTCGTACACTAAAGTATAGTGTGTTACTAACGAAGGCAAACAAATATCTGCTTTATGAAAACGTTAATATTTTTCATTGAAATAATACATAAATACTAGAAAAACCTTGGCAGGTTATTCGCGTTTGATTATCATAGAGAATTATATAAATTAATAAATGATCTATGGCAAGTAACCCAGAAGAAAGAAATAGTGATAAACAAAAAGCGCTAGATAACGCAATAAGCCAGATTGAAAAAGCATTCGGTAAAGGTGCAATAATGAAGTTGAAGCAAAACCCTGTAGAAAAAATAGACACAATATCCACAGGATCAATTGCGCTTGATTCGGCTCTAGGTGTTGGAGGTCTGCCAAAAGGGCGTATAATTGAAATATTTGGCCCCGAGAGTTCTGGTAAAACCACTCTTGCCTTGCACGTGATTGCTGAAGCACAAAAAAAAGGAGGATCATGCGCATTTATCGATGCAGAACATGCATTGGATGTCTTATATGCTCGTAAACTTGGGGTAAGCACTGATGATTTAGTGATTTCACAACCAGACACTGGAGAGCAGGCGTTGCATATTGTTGAGTATTTAGTGTGTTCTGGTGCGGTTGATGTGATAGTTATTGACTCTGTCGCAGCATTAACTCCAAGAGCTGAAATTGAAGGTGATATGGGTGATCAACATATGGGGCTGCAAGCAAGGCTTCTAAGTCATGGGCTACGGAAACTAACCTCTGCCGTTTCAAAAGCGAACTGTATATTGATATTTATTAATCAAATTCGTATGAAAATAGGAGTAGTGTATGGAAATCCTGAAACTACCACGGGTGGAAATGCATTAAAATTCTATACTTCTGTAAGGCTTGATATAAGAAAAGTTGGTGTAATAAAAGACAAAGAAAATATTACAGGTAATGAAACAAGAGTTAAAGTTGTAAAAAATAAAGTTGCTCCTCCATTTAGAGAAGCGAAATTTGATATAATGTACAATGAAGGTATATCAAAACTCGGAGAAATAATAGATATGGGAGCAAAGCTTGGTGTGCTTGAAAAAGCAGGCGCTTACTATTCATATAACAACACACGTCTTGGGCAAGGAAGAGAGAATGTAAAAACTTACCTAAAAACAAACAAAGAAGTCGCAAATGAAATAGAAACGAAAATCAGAGATTTACTCAGAAATCATGATAATTCTATCATAATAGACGAGGATAGTGAGCAACTTTTAGAAGAATCAGTTTTCTGATCTAAACTTAGGCATTAGATTTTGTGTTGGACGGGTTGTTACAGTATGACGGTAATTCTATGTGCTAATATAACAATCTGTAATGTTACCTTGTATCAAAAAGACTTTGCTGAAGCAGTTAAAAAAAGCTTTTCATGAGAAATTATAAATGATAAATTGTTAACAATAGGTTATTGTTAATAAGATTATGTGTTTTGGTTTACCTAATATAAACAGGGAAGGTTATTCATTTATAGTAGTTTCCTTTATAGTAACGTGTATAGCATTCTCTATATCTTGGGGGTTTGGCGTTACGTGCTTGTTTCCAACATTATTGTGTACTTATTTCTTTCGTGATCCAGCAAGAGCTGTGCCAAACAATAAGAATCTTATATTAAGTCCTGCTGATGGTGTGATTTCAAAAATTGAAGAAGTTAATTATCCTTTATCAGCAGAAAACGGAGAGGAGAAGAAGTTTACGCTTGTTAGCATATTTTTAAGTGTTTTGAACGTCCATGTGAACCGTATACCAATATCTGGTACGATAAAGGAAATGAGTTATAAAAAAGGCAAGTTTGTATCCGCAATGAGCAATAGGTCTAGTAATGAAAATGAAAAGCAGGTTATTGTAATTGAATACGAAAAGGGGAAAGAAATTATTGTGGAGCAAATAGCTGGATTAATTGCACGTCGTATCGTTTGTAATTTAGGAATATCCCAGAACGTAAAAGCAGGTGAAAGGTTTGGAATTATAAGGTTTGGCAGTAGAGTGAATATCTATGTTCCTGCTGATACAGAAGTCAGAGTTTCAGAAGGGCAAACTGTTATTGGTGGTGAAACAATTATAGCAAACTTAAATAAGGAAAACGTTCAAGAGAAGCTTACTTTTGACGTTATATGAATAACGATGGAAGTAACAGTAGATTCTTACCTATTACTAAATTATTCCCAAACTTTATAACTTTATTGGGTTTATGTTCTGGTCTCACTTCACTTAAATTTACATTTAATGAACAATGGGAATTCTCAGTAATTTTTATCATCATTGCAGCAATAATAGATGGAATGGATGGCAGAATAGCTAGAATTCTAAAATCAACTAGCGATTTTGGAGCCCAGCTTGATTCTTTTGCAGATTTTCTAAATTTTGGTGCAGCGCCTGCATTTCTTTTGTATTTTTGGAAGCTAAACGAAATCAAAGTCATAGGTTGGATTTTAGTAATGATATACGTAATCTGCATATCAATAAGACTTGCAAGATTTAATGTTTCGCTACACTCAGAACAACCATACTGGGAAAAATTTTTCTTTTCTGGTGTTCCAGCTCCAGTGTGTGCTTTACTTTCTTTGTTACCAATAATTATTACCTTTCAATCTCATGAGAGTGAATACTTACTTCTCATAGAGCGATTTTTTAACACAAGAAACGTAGCTTGTTACTTTCTGGCCATTTCATTTTTTTCGATAAGTCACATTCCAACTTTCTCTGCAAAATATATTTATATTCCCAAAAGCCTATCCTATATATTTGTGTCATTTTTTGGAGTACTTATTGTATTTTTCATCAGTAAGCCCTGGATGACTCTACCAATTTTAGGTATAGTGTATACACTTACTATTCCAATAAGCATCGGGTTTTACATATATTTTACATATAAAACTCGTTAGCTAACAAAAAATAGAAAACTGCATGATTTTGAAGATAAGTGAACTATTAAATTCATTTCTGTATATAAAGATATTCAACATTCCATTTATAATTATTTGGGTAATTGCAACTGGAATCTTTTGTACTGCCCAGTTCAAATTCATTAACTTTAGGTTACTTAAATATGGAATACAGACGCTATTCAATCTAAAGTGTAATAACAGCAACAATGGCATAATCACTCATATTCAAGCGTTTGCAACAGTAATTTCAGGAACAGTTGGTCTTGGAACAATATCAGGAGTTGCAATAGCTATCACAATAGGGGGCCCAAGTGCAGTTTTTTGGATGGTAATTACCGGAATACTTGGTATGTCGATAAAGTTTGCCGAGGTGGTGCTTGCATTTACTTATCGCTCTGAAAATACAACTGGCGGGGCTTTTTATTACATGAAGTACGGGCTTGCAAAAATTGGATTTGCAAAAACTGGTAGATTTCTTGCCTTCACTTATGCGATTATGCTACTTATTGCAATGATTTTGGGCGGTATACCATTTCAAGCAAATCAAATAGCAGCACTATCAAATAACCTCCTAGAATACAACGCATCCATTATTATATCCCTGCTTGTCTTTATTGTAATATTGGGAGGAATAAAGCGCATTGCTTTCGTTTCAACGAGCTTAGCACCAATTATGATAGTGCTATATGTGGGTATGTGTATATATTTAATTTATGTAAACGGAAGTAATTTGCTGAATGCTCTATCCATAATATTCCAAGATATCTTCAATAAATCAGCTATAGGAAGCGGAGTATTGAGCGGATTAATAGCCGGAGTGAGAAGATCAGTGTTTGCTAACGAAGCAGGTACCGGAACAGCAGCTATAGCACATTCAGCTGTAAAAGAAGAAGATCCAATTAAAGTTGGGTGCGTTGCAATGATTGCACCACTTATAGACACAATATTAATCTCATTTTTGACTGGTATTGTGATAATTATCACTGGTATGCATAGCACTGATAACGTGGGTGATATTACACTAATTAGTTCGATATTTTCAACAGCTTTGCCCTTGTTCAGCAAGTTAGTTTTTCCGCTAATGATGTTTTCCTTTGCATTTTCCACAATAATAGCTTATTGTTACTACTGTGAAGTTGCTTTGCTGTATTTATTTGGTAGTAAAAAAATACTGATACCGTTCCAAATTCTTATAGTGGTTTCAGTGTATATCAGTTGTATGTCAAAGAATATAGAATTTATATCTTATCTAGGTGACAGTTTGTTTATGTGCCTTATGATTCCAAATGCTGTTGCAATATATCTACTGAGAAGGGAAGTCTTGAGTACAATAGATTCCTATTACAATTCTAAAAGGTATTAAACATGACTTATAGATTACTTTGTATGGTGTTATTTTGTCTATTGTTTAATGATGCGCATGCTGCTTCAGGTTTTTACGAAAGTTATGACGCTGTGTTGAATGGAATAAATAACTTCATGAATGAAGTGCTGTTTTTCAAGATCCTTTACGTGCCATTTATAATCCTTCTACTAGTTTTTGGTTATGTGTTTCTAACATTACGTTTTGGATTTCTCAACATAAGAATGTTTAAGCATGCATTTGCTATTTTATGTGGAAAATATGACACGAATCACCATGATGGTCATATTACGCATTTTCAGGCATTTATGACTGCACTTTCAAGCACAGTAGGCCTTGGAACTGTTGCTGGAGTCGCAATTGCAGTTTCAATGGGAGGGCCAGGAGCGGTGCCTTGGATGATGATTACAGGTTTTTTTGGTATGTCAGCAAAATTTGCTGAGGTAACGTTGGCGTTTAGACATAGAACAGAAGATCAGGACCAATTGTTTAGTGGTCCCTTTCAGTATATAAGGAATGGTCTGGAGGAATTTGGATTTAAAAAACTTGGTATTGTGCTGGCTGCCATGTATGCAGTATTCTTTGTATTATCAGGTCTTGGTGGAAGTGTAGCGTTTCAAACCAACCAAATGGTTTCCATATTATCTGGCTATTCAAGTTGGGTAGATGGTCACTCTTGGTTTCTTTCTTCCATAATCTCTGCGCTGCTTGCTCTAGTGATTATTGGTGGAATTAAAAGGATAGCTAGAGTATCTTCTGCACTAGTGCCTATTATGTCACTTATATATATCTTTAGTTGTATTATTATTATTGCATTTAATATTCATAACCTTGGTTATACGTTGAAAATATTATTTTCCACTATGATAGATTTCAATGCTGTTGGCGGAGGGATGGTAGGAGCATTTGTTGCTGGAATTCAAAGGGCAATCTTTGCCAGCGAAGCGGGTGTTGGTTCTGCTTCAATTACTCATGCAACAACTAAAGATGAAGAACCAGTAAGAACAGGGCTTGTTGCAATGATAGAGCCGTGTTTTGATACAATGCTCATTTGCTGTTTAACTGGAATAACGATAGTAATAACAGGTGCATACCAAACAGGTGTTGGTGAGGGAATATTAATTACTCAAAAGGCATTTGAGACAGTTTCTCCATGGTTTCCTATCCTTCTAACAGTAGCTGCTCCTTTGTTTGCATTTTCTTCGGTAATTTCATTTGTATATTGTTGTGAAATGGGGTGGCTATATTTATTCGGTGCAAAAAGTATAGTGATATACCGCATAGCGGTAATAATTGTGGCGTTTTTCTCTGGCCTTTCTAAAGATATAATGGCTATTGCCAATATCGGTGGAACTTTGTTCTCTTGTTTAGCTTTGATCAACATGACAGCGCTTATACTGTTTAGCAATCAGATTAACGATGAAGTTCAGTGCTACCTAAAAAGGCTGAGGAATAATAAAATTAATTAAATTTTGGCATATGAAGGTACAACAACAGATGTCATTTCAGTACCATCTTCTTGTTACCTCAGAACTCTCTCTTGTCATCCCAGTGCGTGACACTGGGATCCAGTCTATTTCATCATGGACATTATTTTTAAGATATGCTCCTAGAATCCGTTGTCAACTGCATAATTTGCGAATACTTTTATATCTGGATTCCAGTGTCAAGCACTGGAATGACACCCTTCTGGTACTCAGATGATACGAAAAGAAACGCTGGAACGACGTCGTTCAAGGCAACAAATTGCCTTCAAATTACAACAACTGTGGATATGATGGAGAGGTACGTAATCCTTATACTATCCTACATACTCGGTTCAATACCGTTTAGCTTAATCATTACAAGAATAAAAGGGATAAACTTAAGAGAAATAGGTTCAGGTAATATTGGTGCTACAAACGTTGCAAGAACAGGAAATAAATTTCTTGCTGCTTTGGCATTACTTCTGGATTCCTTTAAGGGATTTATTGCCGTTTATATAGCACAACAATTTTTTGATGATAATCTTTGTATATACATATCTGCAATTTTAGCAGTTTTAGGACACATGTTTCCTGTATGGCTAAAATTCAGTGGAGGAAAGGGCGTTGCAACCACTCTAGGGATACTGATAGCATTTAACATTGATATTACTTTAGTATTCGTAATAATTTGGATAATAGTCTTTCTTGCCTTTAGATACTCTTCCCTTGCTTCACTCAGTGCTACTTCAACGGCTGTAGCATGGTCCTTTTTTTTTCAGAGGAATTTGTTCTTAACATTACTAATTATAGGAGCACTAGTTTTCTTAAAGCACCACAGAAATATTGTGAATCTTCTGCAAGGTAAGGAAAATAAATTTTTATAAGCATGCTGAATCTGCTGCTATATTACTAACAGATACTTCATGCGAGAAACGACTTGAGACTACTTCCTCTACTTCTTTTATCATTTCTTCCATGCTTTTTCCACTTTTCTTACATGCATCATCAAGTGCTAATTTTAGCTTACGTATATCATTCTCTTCTAGCATCTTATTCATTTCTTTTTTCGTTATCTCTAATTTTTTTAGTAAGATGTTCTCCATTATCTCTCTTTCATCACCTTTATACTGGCTACTTAGTCTGCTATACGCAATGCAACACTTCTTTTCTCGTGGCAAGGCTGACAGATTTTGCAATGTAGCATCTACTTGAACTTCTATAGGGTTAACTTTCCTAGCCTTTTCAACAGCTTCTGACCTAAATTTCTCGACTTCTCCTATTATTATTTTGCTAGCTATTCTTTTAGCTTCATCCACAGATGAATCCTTGAGAGAAAAATCTGTCTTGAGTAAATTTTGGTTTAAAAGCTCTAGAAAAACTTTTTCTTTTATATCAGCACAACATCTTGTGTTTGTTTCTTGTGCAATATAAAAAGATAAGCGCTCATCCAAGAATTCTACTAACTTTATAGAACTAATATCTTTCATTAACATCAGCACAATTTGTTCACTATATTGAGAAGTGAAACTCAATAATTTTCTCATTAAAGGAATACTTACTTCTGAAATAAAATTATCAACTATCTTCTGACTTTCATCGTTAGGGTCATTCTGAGCTTTGTACCAAGCCTTAAGAATTTCTTTACTGTTTTTTTTGTTTTTTAACCTGTCTAACATGAACTTACGTGCTTCATTTTTTGCCTCTGAAATTGATATTTGCTGCGGAGCAGTAAATCTAATTTCTGGATCAGGATGAATACCCTCTAGTGTGCTTAACATTCTGTAGACAATACCGGTAAAACAGGTGTTAGGGATTCGCTCTTTTCTAGAGAAAGTTTGGCTATCAAGCAAATTTGTAATTAACGCGTCTTTTTTATTTTTTACAGCTTCTCTGTCTCCATCATTGCAGGCTTTCAGAACTAAAAGTAAAATCTGTCCACCTGTAAAGCCGGAGCTATGCTTTTGATCATCTTTGCAAAAGTCATTTAAAAATGTAATTACTCTTCCTTTATCCTAATCACTAAATTGACGATAATTAAGTTCATTTAAATCATTTATATATTCAATAAATTGCTTAAATTCTCTATCATTAATAACGTCTTCGGATACTTTTTCACCATACTTATCTTTTAATTTATCAATATTTTTAATGATATCATCATTTAATTGATGGGGCAGTAAATGTTCAAGCTTAACATCAAAACTATTAACCATACCACGTAAATTCTCTTTTATACCCTCCAAAAAGAAATTTATAGAAGCTTTAAGCAGCGTAAATGGGTTAAAATCTTTTGGTCTCAGTTCACTCTGCAATAAAACCAATAGCATTGTAAGTGGTATAGTTCCCAGTAACGAAATAAGCAAAAAAGTGGTAGTGAAAGTTAGATATGTTATAAAAGCAGAAAACAAGAGGAAGGCTGCTACCTTGATTGTATTGTTCTTAAAAAATATTTCCCAATATTCCCTTTTGCTCATCTTTTGCTGTTTTGCCGTTTTTATTTCTTTGTAGATATAAAGAGTTTTAATTTCAGACCTGAAGAATATAGTACCAAGAGAAAAAAGAACATTAACGGGATTAGTGATAATGCTTAAAGAAACAAAAGTTGCAAAATAACTAACAAACTTTAGCCTGCTAGATTCCTTTGAAGGAAATTGTATTTGAGAAATACCTATCATAGCTTACCTTCAACATCATTACACTTTAGTAATAGCATAATAATTTAAAACGTCAATGTTTAAGTATCTTATTATCCGCACATTCATCATACTCGATTTCAACTGTAGAGTGTGCTATTTCGAACTTATCTAGCAATATTTTTTTTATTTCATATAAAACATTGGTGTGCTGCACATTTTGCTTTATTTTAGCATGCATGGTAATTATAAAATAATTATCAGACAGCGACCATGTATGTATGTGGTGCACATCTATCACTTCAGGTAATTCTGATGTGATCTTACTTTTTATCTCTTCAGCAGATATACCCTCAGGTGTACCTTCAAGGAGTATATGGCAAGAATTCTTTAGAATTTTGTAGCCACTATTTAGAATTATCACACTAACAAATACTGATAAGATTGGATCTACTATTTGCCATCCAGTAAGCATGATAATTATGGATGCAAGTATAGCAGCTACAGAACCTAAGATATCTCCTATAACGTGTAGTACAGCACTTTTTATGTTTATATTGCTCTCGCATTTACTATGTAATATAAAAAAGACTATGATATTAGAGATCAGGCCAAGTGTAGCAATTATTAACATTACTTTCCACTCAACATTGACTGGAAAAATAAACCTTTTTATTGACTCAATTATAATGATTACTGCAATGAGGAATAGAGTTAAACCATTAACAAATGCTGCAATTATCTGCAACCGATGATACCCGTATGATCTCTGCAAATCGGATTTCTTAGCTGAAAACCTATGTGCTAACCAGCTTAAAACCAAGGCAAAGAGGTCAGTGAGCATATGCCCTGCATCTGATAATAGAGCAAGCGAATGTGAAATTATTCCACCTACTATTTCCATAAACATTGTTATCGCAACTATTATTATGGAATAGATTAAGCGCTTGGACTGCGCTGCTGAGTGTTTACCGTTATGCACTGCTGTCATATAAAATCTTTTCATGAACAAAAACGTGGGTAACACTGGGTTCGAACCAGCGACCGCTTGCACGTCAAGCAAGTGCTCTACCAACTGAGCTAATTACCCATCGTGGTTTTAGTATAGTGCTTTGGTGGAATGAAAGTCAATAAACCACTTTGCTTTTGTCCTTGTCCAATGTGATTCCGAAATATAGCTGTATAGAATTTCAGCCATATTCTAAATTTTACATATTAAGTTAACTATCTATACTTTATTTATTAAGATATAAATTATATTAATACAGGAATTTACGTTTTTTTTAGGGAAATTACTTTATGCTTGATATTTGAAGAGTTAATAAATTATAGGTTAGAATCATGGCAATCAATCAACAAGTAAATAAAAATATAACTAAAGAAGAATACTTCAACAATAACGGCAAAGGGTTTAATTCGCCACATGTTATAGAAGTTGAAGATTTAAATATTAAAGTAGAGGTTTATTCTCACAATTTAAGAGCAAGTAAAGTTGCTAACATTGAAAGTGAGATAAGAGAAACAGCTACTAGTTTTAAAGATACATTCAAGTTAGAACGCGGCAGTTCAGAACAAACATTTAAAATTTACATGTTTGATGACAAGGATGATTACACTCACCTTGGTGGAAGCGAGCGTTTCGGTTCTTACCTTGGAGACGAAGGTGGTAAATGTTACTACAAAGGGAAAGCTGATGTTTTTGCTGAAATGTACGTCTACCAGCAAGGTGGCGTTCATAATCTTCAGCATGAATTTGCACATGGTTTAACTTACTTGGCTACAGGAGGCAAATCTTTACCTACAGTATTAATGGAAGGAATTGCAGATTACTTTGAGCATCATTCAGATCATAAATTCAATTCTCAAGGATCAAGTATTGACAAGACCGAAGCTGCAAATTTGGATTTAGATAAAATTTTAAGTTTAGAATACTCAAAGGACAGCGAAGCAAATAGCCTAGTTTATAAAACAGGTCATGCGTTGATAATGTACTTACAGGAAAAAGATCCTAGTTTATTAAGAGACTACCTAGATGCTTTACGTCAAGGTAACTCAGATGAGTCAAAAAGTTTCTTGAAAGACATAAAAGGACACGATACTGACTTCAAAAGTTGGCTTGCTGAGAATGATACAGAAACTGCAATGGAACATCTCAACGCTTTGCAAGTTACAAAAGGAGATTTCATAGCAACTGGTCAAGAAATAGTGGGTGGAGAAATTAAAAACGTATCCTACTATAAAGCAAATATAGAAAAAATGGATGGAGAAAACGTTGGAAGTTTTTCTCCTGTAGAACACGTTGCATTTTATGATGTTGCTCGTGCTATAAATAGGGCAACAAATGATACACTTGATATATCAAAGGAATATCATTTCCTCAAGGTAGTAAAAACTTCCGATGGACAAGATAAACTAACTTACTCTGACCAACAAGGTAATGAGTACCGAAACAGTCTAGAGTATAAAAATCAGGCTTTTAGAATGCTATCAAAGTATGATGAAAATTTAAAGAAAGCTTATGATGATGCATTAAAAAATCTGGATGAGCAGAGGCAAATGGAATATCCCAAGATAAATAAAGAATATAGCGAAGGGAAGATTTCTTACGAAGAGTATTCAGACAAATATTATTCAATTCCCTCCAAATATGAGGAATTAAAAAGTACCTTACTTGATGAAACCATAAACACTGGCTTAGAACAAGTAAAAGCGACTAAGAACATCGATGTAGAAAAGATGTTAGAAGAGATGATCAATATCGATTCAAACTTGATAAGAGGTACAAATCATATTGATCTACAAGAAGGTAAGATTTTTTCTATGCAAGCTCATGGTCAAGGAGATATGGGTGCACTGTCTATATATGACGGAAATACAAAGCTTGGAGAATTATTGAGCGAATCAGGATTTTTTAAGCAAGTTGAAGGCCAAACTAAAGAAACTTTCGTTTTTGAGGATATATTACACAACTTAAATGTTTCATACGAAGGCGGTGCTTACATGGCAGTTACAAAAGAAAATGGTCATTATAAAGCTTCCCTAATAGATGGCAGAACAGTTGAACGCGATGAATACTTTGATGAAGCGCATTTACATGAAAATGAATTGTTGCATCCTAGCACTGGACACATCCAAAAAGATTTAGATTCTCTGCTTCTTAGAGGTACCAAAATTTTGAATCATCAGGATTCAGAACATGCACAATATTCTGATGAGCAAAAGGCAAATGGAGTAATCGTGGAAAAAGGAAAATTACTGGATAATAAGGGAACAGATAGGACAGACGATGATGTATATGAAGCTGTCGTAAAGCAAGGAGACGAGCGCTTACATGAATTTAAAAATATGGGCTTTTATATTACCGAGAAAGGTGATCTATTTATTCATGACCATGGAGCAAATGTAAGGTTTCAACTACCACAAAGTATTACTCATCTAAAATTAGTGGAAAAAGACGGAGCATATAAGCTTGTTCCGGTGACAAAAGATGGTAATGAACATCCAATAGGTATGCCAAATATATCAGATGAATATAGATACATAGATCCAATATTTGCACATGAATATGAAAAGAGAGATTATTCCCATAAACATGTAAATGTGGGCCTTATAAACTTAGAGAAATATGGCTCTGGCAAACTTTTTGCTATAAAGTACGACCCAAATGATTACCACATACAAAGAAACTCTAGCGGTGAAATAGTTAGAATAAAAGATCAAACATATTTCACTAAAGTAAAATTGTTTGATGGCGACGAAGAAATTGGAATGTTATCTAATAACTTCCATAACTTCAAAGGTAAAATATTCTTTTCTGCTGACTACAACTACAGTTATAACGATTTCCTAGCATCTGTTTCTCCTCAAGTTGAAATTGAGGATATGGGAAATGGAAGTAAAAAAATAACTTTCGATCAAGGTAGTGGTGATATCGGTGATACTAATAGAGGCTACACGGACTATCAGAGAATATATACAAAAACCGAAAGTCCAAAAGGGCAAGTAAGTGAAACTAAGACAGAAGTTCATAGTACTACTAATGTTGTTGCACAAGCTGCTGAAGAGAAAACTGCATCAAACGACAATAGTGAAATGCAGTCTGACCAGCCACAAATTCCAACAAGGGCAAAAAGGTCAGCTTCAGTGGAGGAGAAAGAGCAAGAACAGGTAGTATTAAAAGACACAATTCTCAAAATAGAAAAGAGCTACGAGCAGGACTCAGAAGGGAAGCATAAGGCAAATGTAACGATAGATTATAATGATGTAAAAGCCTTATATGATAGAGCGGAAGGAGCAGAAAAGCAATCTGTGTTAGATTTTTGGAACAAACTGCACACATCAGAATACAAGGTTGGTGCTTTGCCGGAAGACAAATACTATTTTGAAAAAGGCAAATTCGTAATCCACGATAGTGATACGAAAAAGCTTATAGTGTTACCTGAAGATAAGGTGTCCATCAAGATAATGAAGGATGGTGATAGTTATAGTTTAGCTATATCAAGTGGTAATGGCAAAGTAATAAGCAGCATTAGTAAAATAGATAATCCAAATTACGAATTGCTGTCAGATTCAAGTCATTTCAATTCAGAGGAGCAAGATAATATTGTATTATCAGATCAACATCACGAATATAATCTTTATCTAGAGAATGGTTTTGTGAAAATGTTCGATTGCGCAAGCGATCACATTTATCACGACCACAACTCGGCCTATATCTAATACATACAAGGAGGGCAGTGCCCTCTTCTTGTCATTCCAGTGTCAAGCACTGCCGTCTTGGATGGAAACCAGCGTCACGCCCTGGAATGACAGGGTTTGTCATCCGAGTAGCCCCTTCGGTGTCATCCCAGTGCCCAGACACTGGGATGGCTTTGTTGCATCGCTACTTATGAAAGGCTAACTATAGTTAGGATTATAAGCAACCTATTGAAAATCTTGTTTTTTTGCAATCAATCTGATCAAATTTAAGAATAGTAATTTGTTATTTATATTAATAAATTTAATTCTATTGAAAATAGCTAAAGCATTGAAATTCTTGAATTTTAGCCAGATTAGTGAGTGGTAGTAAAATTTCTTTTACTCAAATTTAGGTATTCACTGACCGTTCTTGTTATAAATACCAGAATAATAAGCTACTGATATTCGCTATCTTTTTTATCTTTAATCCATCATAGCTAGCGATGCAACAAAGCCCACTGGGATCCAGAAAACTTAACTTTAAATAAGTGGCTGCATAATAAAGGCTGGATTCCAGACTGGAATGACATCATCTGCTACACACTTGAATGACAAGAGAAGAATTCTGAAACAACAAGTTTCAAGGAAATCTTATGTAAAATCTAACATTAACGAAAATTATACTATTTTCATGCATGCTATGGTTTTTGTAATTAATGGAGGGTGATATGGCGTTGAGTGAAAAATTGAGTACAATAGATACAATAGAAAACCTTGCAACTAACAAAAATTTTTTAGGAAAATTGATAGTGGAACTCAATAAAGGTGCTAATGATAAAGGTATATATACTAAAAAAGGTGTGGATGATGAGTTGAGAAAGAAAGCTAATACTGCAGATGTTTACACTAAAAGAAATGTAAATGATGAGTTGGCAAAAAAAGCTGACAAGAATTACGTCCATGCTGAGCTAGGAGAGAAAGCTGGTGCAGCTGATCTAGCCAACAAAGCTAATACTGCAGATGTTTACACTAAAACTGATGCAGATACTGCTTTTGTCAAAGCTACAGAGCTTAAAACAAAAGCTGCAGCAAAAGATGTCGTGGATGCTATAATTGCTTCTACTGATTTTACCGATAAAGTATACACTAAAAATGATGCAGATACTGCGTTTGTTAAAACTGCAGATCTTGCAACAAAAGTTGCAAAAAAAGCTGTTGTGGATGCTTTAATACCAGAATTAGCAAAAGGTGCTGATGATAAAGGTATCTATACCAAAAAAGGTGTTGATGATGCATTTGTTAAAACTTTAGGACTTACAGATACGCTAAAAACAGAAGTAGTAAAACAGCCTGTTGTGGATGCTATAACTGCTTCTCCTGATTTTACAAATAAGGTATATATTAAAGCTGCTCCAGCCGATGAAGTTTACACTAAAACTGCTGCAGAGACTGCTTTTGTTAAAGCTACAGAGCTTAAAACAAAAGCTGCAGCGAAAGATGTCGTGAATGCTATATTTGATGCAAAAGACGGCGACAAATCAATTTTAGTGGATAAATTAGGAGGATTTCTTGATGCTACTGACACAGCGTATGGTGACAAAAATGATCAAACAGCAAAGGTGTTCTTAGGAGGTAAAGGGCTAAAAGGGGAGACAGGAGCCACTGGTCCTAAAGGAGCAGATGGTAAAGATGGAGCTCAAGGCCCACAAGGGGAGACAGGAGCAGATGGTAAAAGTCCAACAGCTGCTGAAATAGCTTCTGAGAAAGCCTTACAAGAGCATGTAACAAAGATAAGCATACAAAGTCCAGAATTTAAAAGAGCTGTGCAAGAGGAAATGTCACAACCGTATTTTGAGCCTCCAACAAGTGATGATGCTGCACTTAATTGGACTTGGTAATACAGCTTAGATCCAAGTAGTCACGCTACTTGGATGACGTCATATGGTCCTCTGATGACGGAAAAAGGACTCGGATAACACCCTACAATGTCATTCCAGCGCGTGACGCTGGAATCCAGCCTTTTCATAATCATTAAAATGTTGTATTTTAACATAAAACGGCTACTTTTATGCTTACCAACTTAATAAAATTCCTGGATCCCAGTGTCTGGGCACTGGGATGACACCCTACTAGCAGAAGTTACTCTCAAATGTTTGTTCATGTTAGCTACAAACATTAAGAAATTTACCAAACGAAAAAAGGCAAAAGAAGCCCTAGTCATTGTCTATTTTCAGTATTGGCGTTTTTTAAGTCTTAAACACTGCAATTTAGCTGCTTTTAAATGCAACTCATCTTAGTTTAAATGTTTAAGAAATTTACTAAGCAGAAAAAAAGGCAAAAGAAATCCCGTATTAGCTAGTTGTCACTCTCTAATCCTGCAAATTGGCGTGCTATACTGTCTTAAACGCTTTATAAGCGCGTTTCAGCTTATATAGGTAAAAACCCAGAAATGTTGTGAAGACGTAGGGTGCGCATAGTGCAAAAAATTAAAAATAAGACGCCAATTACGTAATACTGTTGTCGTTTAATCTGCACAGATTGAAGATAAATGAATACCTTCAGTTTCATGATAAGAGGGCTGGCGAAGGGTGTCAAGTAAGTTTTTTCGTTTCTACCAGCTACTTGGATGACACCACATAAATTAATAAATAGGAAAATTACTACAAATCCTTTCAACTTTAGCTTTTACTGCTTTTTCGACACTTGAGCTATTTCCGCTGATTAATCCTTGAATTACTTCATTTATTAGACCAGCTATCTCTTTAAAATTTTCTGCCTCAAGTCCGCGTGTTGTCTCAGCAGCGGTGCCAAAACGGAGCCCTGAAGTGATGGTCGGCTTTGCTGTATCAAATGGTACAGAGTTTTTATTACAGGTAATACCGGCTCTCTCAAGGCTATCTACAACGTCTTTTCCAGTTAATTTCTGCGATCTTAAGTCAACTAGCACTATATGAGAGTCAGTGCCACCGGTTATAATGTCAAGTCCATGCTTTTGCAATTCTTGAGCCAGCACTTTCGCATTTTCCACGACTTTCTTGCTATAAGTCTTAAACTCTGGTGCTAATGCTTCTTTAAATGCAACAGCTTTTGCAGCTATCACATGCATAAGTGGCCCGCCCTGCAATCCTGGAAAAACTGCAGATTGAATTTTTTTGTGTAATGCTTCATCATTGGTCATCACTATTCCACCACGAGGACCACGCAAAGTTTTGTGAGTTGTGGAAGTCATAACATGTGCATATTCAGCAGGGGATGGATATTCGCCCGCTGCAATAAGCCCTGCATAGTGAGCAATGTCTGCAAGCAAATAAGCACCAACTTTATCTGCAATTTCGCGAAAGCGTTTGAAGTCCATTTTTCTCGGATAAGCAGAAGCACCAGCTATGATCAATTTCGGTTTATGCTCCAGCGCCAGCTTTTCTATCTCATCCATATCCAGCAAGTAAGTGTCTTTATTCACTGTATATTGAACTGACTTAAACCATTTACCAGAAAGGCTTGGTGCCGCACCATGAGTTAGATGCCCACCGCAATTCAGTGACAATCCAAGTATCGTATCACCTGGAGCAAGTAGTGAAGCAAACACTGCTTGATTCGCCTGAGAACCAGAGTGAGGTTGAACGTTTGCAAATTTTACACCAAACAACTTACAAAGTCTCTCTATAGCCAGACTTTCAATTTTGTCCACATGCTCACAACCACAGTAATATCTTTTACCTGGATAACCTTCTGCGTATTTATTAGTCAGAAAAGAGCCTTGTGCCTCCATTACCGCTTTGCTTGCAAAATTTTCTGATGCAATTAATTGCAATTGTGATTTTTGGCGTTGTAATTCTTTTTCTATAGACTGATAAACCTCGTTATCAAAAGACTTTAAACTATTTTTAGAGCCACAGATTTTTTTTAAAACACTCATCATAGATCAAACCTCGCTTTAATTTTAAGATGCACAAGCAATTTTAAGACTGCTTATCCTGCTTTTTTAACCATAAGAGCCCAAAAACAGCTATCAGCAAACATACAGGAATAATAGATGTTGCTTTTATCAGCAATTCAGCACTATACACAGGATTTCCTTGTATCACTGTCCTATCCCAACACAAATCTATTATTTTTGCGATCCCAGTGTGAAAAAAATAGCCAAAAACCATGACTATCATATTTGACACAGCTGTAGTTAATCCTATTAAGTTATTATTTACATAACTTAATGCTTTGTACAGTGTTACTATTTGATATCCAGAAGCGAAACCTATAACAAGAAGTGCAGGCAATACAATATACAATCCGCCAGCCTGTGTAAAAAGTAAAAGGAAACTAGCAATCATTGCAAAGGAACAGACAATAATAACTTCATAATGTCTATTTGGATATTTTTCTAATATGTGAGCAAAAGAGAGCAATCCAGCTGCAAATCCTACATATATAACAGAAGAAATTGAAGACGCTAGATCACCGGCCATTTGATATACCTCACATAAAAAAGCTTTTGTCCAAGCATCAGCAAAACCTTCTAGTGGACCTACCATTAAGCCACCAAAAAAACTAATTAGAATGATATATTTATTGAAAAGCACAGTTTTTAGATCCTTCATGCTAATTTTTTCTTTTCGAAAGTTGTAAGCATTGTAAGGAATAACTAAAAATAAAGATAAAGCGAGTAAGAAACCAAACCCTGAAAGAATATAAATTACATAATTCCAACCAAACTCATCAAGCAAAAGTTCTATTGGTAGACCACCATATATTGCCCCTAATAGCCCTATAATAACAGATATGCTTGCCATTTTTGCTGATTTTTCTCGCGAAAAATACATACTGGCAACTTTAAATACTCCTATTACTGACGCAGACGAGCCAATCCCAACAATTATTCTACCTAATACTGAATAATACCACTCATCAAAGCACACAAGAGGTAATGTTCCAATAGACACCAAGACAGCACAAATAGGTAAAACAATTTTTGGACCGAATCTATCAAAACAAAGACCAACAGGGATATGAACTAGTGTAAATCCCACATAGTAGAGACCATTAAATTGCCCTAAATCTGCAATGCTTATATTAAATTTTGTTATTAATACAGGCGCAATTATGTTTGGCATGACACGTAACACATACTGGTATGCATAGAAAAGAGATACTATCAACCATACAAAAAAATTACTTTTCGACATACCTACCACCTAATAAAACCCAATTACAATTAAAACAAAAATATCAAAGTAAAATAAAGTATTATATTTCATAATAACAAGAGCCTTAAATTAGTACATCTAACGATTTTATCATACGAGCCTTCGATAAATTATCTACTTATTACAATCAACTTCTCTAAAATCTTTATTTTTTAACCATAAGAGCCCAAAAACAGCCACCAGCAAACATACAGGAATAACTGATGTTGCTTTTATCAGCAATTCAGCACCATACACAGGATTTCCTTGTATTATTGTTCTATCCCAACACAAATCTACTATTTTTGCGATCCCAGTGTGAAAAAAATAGCCAAAAACCATAACTATCATGTTTGACACAGCTGTAGCCAGGCCTACTAAGTTATTATTTACATAACTTATCGCTTTGTAAATGGTAACCACCTGATATCCAGATGTGAAGCCAATAATAAAAAGCGTAGGTAATACAACATACAAGCCACCAATCTGAGTAAAAAGCAAAAGAAAACTAGCGATCATTGCAAATGAGCATGCAATTATTACTTCATAATGCTTATTTTTATATTTTTCCAATAAATAAGCCAAAGAGAATGATCCTATTAACATTCCTATCAATATTACGGAAGAGAGAGAAGATGCCAAGTCTTCATTCATTTTATATACTTCAAAAAAGAATGCTTTCACCCAACCATCGGCAAAACCTTGCATTGGACCGACCATGAGTCCACCAAAAAAGCTAATTAGAATAATATGCTTGTTGAAAAGTATGTTTTTTAAGTCTCTAATGCTAACTTTTTCCTGTTGAGCATTGCTTTCAGGCGTTACTAAGAACAGCAACAGAGCAAGTAAACACCCAAATGCTGAGAATGTATAGATAACATAATTCCAGCCAAATTTATCGAGTAAGAAGTCTAAAGGTAACCCGCCACATATCCCTCCCAAAATTCCTATAATTATAGATAAGCTGGCCATTCTTGCTGATTTTTCTTGCGCAAAATACATGCTTGCAACTTTAAAAAGCCCAATTGCTGAAGCGGATGACCCAATTCCAACGACTATTCTGCCAAGTATTGAATAATACCACTCATCAAAGCATATAAGTGGTAATGTTCCGGTAAATGTTAAGATAATACAAATAGGCAAAACAAATTTTGGCCCGAATTTGTCAAGAGCAAGACCAATAGGTATGTGAGCCAGCGTATAGCCTACATAGTATAACCCACCAAACTGGCCAACATCTGTAATACTTATGTTAAATTTTGTTATCAATTCAGGCGCAATTATGTTTGGAATTACGCGTAATATATATTGGTATGCATAAAACAGTGACGCCAACAGCCAGACTAAAAAATTCCTCTGCAACATGAATCTCAGCTAAAGTTTAGGATTATAGATACTTTAGTTATAAAAAACAATACTATATTAATCATCTAAATCTGCTTAGCTCTTTTTACAGCTTATAACTTTAAGTAGCCAAAAGCCTATCATACCTATTAGTAAACATATAGGTATTATTAACATAGATTTAACCATTACATCGGCTCCATAAAGCGGTTTTTCATCAACGATCTTACCATCCCAATAAAAATTCATTATATTTGCAATAACGGTATGAAAAAAATAGCCAAAACTCATAACTATAGCATTACTTACAGATCCTGCACTTGCTACCGCATCATCCTTCACAAGATTTACAACTTTGGCAGTCAAAACAATTTGGTACGCAGAAGCAAAACCAACTATAAATAGTAATATGGATGCTAAAAGTGAATTAATGTTACATATAAAAAGTAATAAAAACACAATTATCATAGCCATAGCACAAGAAATTATTATCTCATAGTGTTTGGTTGGTTTTTTTTCTAGTAAGTAAGAAAGTGATAAATATCCAAAACCAAAGCCTATCAGTATCCATTTTGAAATATTGTATGCAACCTGTCTATCTATAGCATACATCTCATGCAAGAATGTTGCAGACCATACATCTGTAAACCCTTCCAATGGTCCAACCATAAAGCCACCAAATAAACTTATTAATAGAACATTTTTATTGAATATAACTTCACTTAAACTTTTAATATTTAATCTTTCTTCTGAAGTATCAATTTTGGGTATAAACATAAAGGAAACAAGAGCAAGCAACAATCCCAGTGTTATAAATGTAACAAACACATAGTCCCACCCAAACTTATTAAATAAGATATGTAACGGTTTAGTGGCAAATACACCACCTGAGATGCCAATAATAGCTGATATACTAAACATCATGGCAAATTTTTCTCTACGGTAATAAATACTTATTATTTTAAAGAGTCCAAGTACTGAAGCAGAGGATCCAATACCAGTAATTATCCTTCCAATAATAGAATAACTCCAATCATTAGAACTGACTAAAGGTAAAGCACCTAAAGATGTTAATGCAATACAAATCGGTATAACAATTTTAGAACCAAATCTATCTAAAAGAATACCTACAGGAATATGTGCTAACACATAACCTACATAATACAGTCCACAAAATTGTCCTATTTCTGTTGTTCCTATATTAAACCTTACTACCAATTCAGGAATTATAATATTTGGAATTACGCGTAATATATATTGGTATGCATAAAACAGTGACGCCAACAACCAGATTAAAAAATTCCTCTGCAATACTTTACCCCAAAGCTAGTATTATAGATACTCTGTTTATAGAAAACAATATTTTTATGAATACTTATTTTAATTTACCGGAATTTTATACAGTTGAACTCATAGCCAACATAAGTAGTTTATGCATTAACTAAATTTTCCAGGTTCAAGTTTGGATGATGGAAAAAGTTCACTTTTTCTATTTTTAAAAGAGACCTTTTATTTTACTTATAATTTTTTCTACCATATCTACAACTGGCTCATGAATAAGGTATATAAAAAAAATTACACCACAAATGATAAGTATATTTATGATTTTACCCTTATTCATCTTTATCTTGAGCTTCACTTTTGTTACAAGATCCATTTTATTTATGTTTTTATTTCATGCTGACAATTATATCTTAAATACCATAATTTTCAGTAAAATTTGACTTCAGAAGTATTCTATTAATTCAATATTAACCTTTTTATGTGTAAAATAGTTAATATAATATTAAAGCAGGCTGATGAATATAAGCACGATAGATAATACGCTGCAAAATTACATAACAAAATACATTGAACAAACATTCGCTACACACGTGCTAGGCAATAGATACGACAAATTGTATAGGAAACTTCTAAGTGGTATAGAAGAGATAATAAAGCTTGCTGTAAATGAAGCAAAACACTACGATGAAAATTTAGAAGATCTATATAACGATTCAAGATTTAATAAGAAATTTATTCAAGCTGTTGCTAAACATCAGGTGTTGGAATTTTTAAATACTTATCCGAAAAGAAAAGAAATTGTTGCAGAATTTTACAATGAACATCACATTAACGAAAGTGATTTAAAGACTCTGGAAAAGGGGAAAGATTTAGTAAATAAAATAAATAACATTAACTTACTGCAACAAAATGAAAAAAATGAGGAATTCAATATTAGAAAGACACTTGCTCAATCAATAAAAATGCCTTCCATAGAAAAACACAAATTAGAGCATTCAAGATAACCTTAGTGAATATTTTTGACGCGGTGAAATGGGTAATTAATGGATAGTCTATTTCATTTTAACTCCTGGCACGCTTTAGTAATACTATCACATCCAATTTCTAATTGTTCCTGAGAGGTTGCATAAGAAATTCTGATAAAATTTTCTAGACCAAATGCAATTCCTGGAACCACAGCAACCAAATGATCTCCCAGTAAGTATTCAGTAAAATCTAAATCATTATTTATTATCTTACCACTTTTTGTGCTTTTACTGAGCAATCCTTCACATGAGACAAATAAATAAAACGCACCTTGTGGAACAGACGCTGATAATCCCGGGACAGAATTTAGCTCTTTCACCATAAAATCTCTACGACTCTTAAAAATCCTTGTTCTTTCTTTCAAAAAACTATGATCACCGTTTAATGCTGCTGCTGCTGCTGCTTGTGCTATCGAATTTGGATTAGAAGTGCTTTGAGACTGCAGCGTAGAGATAGCTTTTACCACATCACTTCTACCTGCAATATACCCTATTCTCCAGCCTGTCATTGCATAGGCTTTTGATACTCCATTGACTACAAAAACTCTATCATAAAGCTTCGGCTCAACCTGAGCGATAGTAAAAAACTTTTCGTCGTATATTATATGCTCATAAATATCATCTGTAACGACATTCATATGTGGATATTCAAGCAATATTTGTGCTATGTCTTTCAATTCATCACATGTGTACACAGCTCCTGCAGGGTTGTTCGGTGAGTTAAGAATTAACCATTTAGTTTTTTTAGTTATCCTGCTTTTCAATAATTCCGCTGTCAGTTTAAAATTTTGTTTGCATTCTACTACAACTGGCAAGCCGCCAAAAAGACTTACCATATCAACATATGAAACCCAATAAGGAGCTGGAATAATAACTTCATCTCCAGAGTTAATTGTTGCCATGAACAAATTGAATAACACCTGCTTAGCACCTGTACCAACACAGATTTGGTTAAGCGTGTACTCGAGGTTATTATCCTTTCTTAACTTATTAATTATTGCTTCTTTCAGCTCACGCGTTCCATCAACAGCAGTATATTTAGTCTTACCTTCACTTATTGCTTGAATAGCTGCTTTTTTTATATGATCTGGAGTATCAAAATCCGGTTCTCCTGCAGCTAAAACACAGATCTTTTTTCCTTCATTTTTCAACTTATTTGCCTTATCAGTTACAGCAATCGTAGGTGATGGTTTTATTAGGAACATTCTTTTTGCAAGGTCTGACATATTTTACTGAAGCTAAATTTAAATGATAAACCCCGTACAACAAAAAAGCTAGGAATTTTGTGTATTGTATTAGTAGCTTTTTACCAGGTTTACCAACGCAGCAATATTTTCAACTGGAGTATCAGGGAGTATTCCATGTCCGAGATTAAATATGAAGGGTAAATCTCTAAAGCAATCTATTATACGTTTTGCTTCTTTGATTGCTTCCGTTTTATTATAGGCTAAAAGATTAGGATCAAGGTTTCCTTGTAGAGGGATGTTTAGATTCGCTTTCGCCCATTTTATTGGAACATTATAATCTATACTTACTGCAGATACACCTGTTTGTTCGCAGTAATCTTTATAAAGATTTCCAGCAGACCTTGGAAAACCTATTATTGGAAAATCAGAAAATCTATCCTTTATTGCCAAGATAATTCTCTTTGTTGGTTCGATAACATATTCTTTAAACAATGGTTCCGATAACGCACCAGCATTACTGTCAAATAGCTGAATAACATCTGCTCCAAATTCTATCTGTTTAATTAGATAAATAATCGTTACTTCCGTTATTCGTTCAATTATTTCCTTCAAACACGAAGGATAAAAATTTAATACTTTGGAAAAAGTTTTGCTGCTCCCACCTTCTATGATGTATGAGGCTATTGTCCATGGTCCACCAGCAAATCCTATGAGAGATTTTTCTTTTGGTAATTGGCTTCTGACTTTTTTTATAGCGTTTAGAATTGGTAAGGTTTTAGTTTCAATTTCTTGTGGACCCTTCAATTCCTTAGGACTTTCCACGGGTTTTATTATTGGACCTACACCGCGTACGAAATTCACGTCACAACCCAAAACATCAGCTATTATTAAAATGTCTGAAAAAATTATCGCCGCATCCATGTCAAATCTTGTCACCGGCTGTAACGTCAATTCTGTCACTAAATCTGTGTTGTAGCATATCTCCATAAAATTATTCATATTTTCTACTGCTTTGCGGTACTCAGGAAGAGACCTGCCAGCCTGACGCATTAGCCAGATAGGCACTCTTCCACCCGGCTCATTTCTCTTAATAATTTTCGCTATTGTTGTTTTGCCGCTTTCCAATCTATTCTGTTTATTCTTTTGTATATTAAAGTATAGCAATAATAATAGTTCTATCA